>SUWW01000013.1 GCA_015061285.1 Bacteroidales bacterium
TGTTTCAAATCTAACATTCCTGTTATGCCTTTTCTTTTGATGTCTAAACTAAAGGATTACACAGATTTATATGGATTCTTCGTTCGAGGGGATTTGCAATCCCCGAGCGTTGATTTGCGGATTGCAAATCCGCCTGAACGGAAGATTCCGAAAAGGTTCTTTCGTGCGTTTTTTGTCATACTTTATTACGTATCAAATAATTAACTTCGCAGCATTACCAACTCTATAATATTATGAAAAAAGTAAAATTATTAGCTCTCACACTTATATGCGGCTTTGCCATTTTATGTAGTTGCAATAAAGAGGAAGATAGCCTAGATGGTGATTGGGATCCTATGGAATGGGAGCCAAAGCATAGCGTCTATGATGGTGTTTACTATATTCAAGCCAAGGGCGATACAGTCTCTTTCGTATGTAAAAATTACAGTTCGCCATGGTTATGTGGAGCATTTACAGATTATGCGTATACCAATAATGACACCGATACAAGTATAATTGGAGAATGGTTTTCTGCCTCTTTTGAGGGAAATAAGTTCACTATAATTTTTGCACAGAACACAAGCTCTGAGCGAAGTACAGAAATAACCGTAACCGCTGGTGATATTTTCGACAATTTCAAATTTACTCAGTCAGGCAAAGATTCAGCCACTAAGTAAGTTACAGCAAGACTTTTTCAAAGGCGCACGGAAATTTCTGGAATGAGTTTCTGTGCGATCTTTTTGATAGCACCTATCTTATCGGGCTAACTATCGACAAACCGAGTGTACTGAGGATGTTGAGGAATAAGCCTGCGCTGGGTTCTACATTGCCCGTCTCGATGCGCGATATGTACGATTTGGTTGTTCCTACCCTCTCCGCCAACTCTTGTTGCGTCATTTTCTCGCGTTTGCGGGCATCGTGAATTATTGAGCCTACGCAATATGAATATGCCTCACGCCTAAATTCACTTCTTTCGGGAGTGCCAGGTTTGCCATACAACGTATCTAAAACCTTATCGAAGTCGCCTATGTCTTTTCTATTTTCCTGCATAATATTCGTCTTTTAGTTTTATCGCTTTCTCTATCTCGCTACTTGATGTCTTCTGTGTTTTCTTTTGAAAGCCATTGAAGAGCATCACTATGTTGCCTTCATCGAAAATAAAGAACATTCTGTAAATATTTCCATCATATTGCGCACGAAGTTCATATACACCCTCGCGTAAGTACTTTACGAAGTTTTGATTAGGCCGTTGTTGCGTTTTCAAAACATCAAGCACATAGGCAACCTTTCTTTTGGCTCCATCATTCAACGAGTTGAAAAAGTCGATAAAGTAGGTTTTGTAGTATAGTATTCTGCGTTCCACAATGGCAAGTTTAGTAAAAAGTTTTCAGATATGGATACTTTAGCACATTTTTTAGCTATCCCAATGTTTATCACTATTCCAATTTGTATTCTCTACACCTCCATATAAAAAGAAAACGGAAGCACAGCCTCGCGCCATGCCTCCGTATCTTTATCTAAAACGTTCAAATATCGTTATTCAAAATCTTTCAATTCTGCGAGATTCTTTTCAATCTCTTGTATGGTGCTTTTGTGCTTCTTCCAGCCATACCATGCACTAAATGCTCCTGCCACAGCACCAAGTACCACGAAGATTGCGCCCCATGCAGTTGCCGGATGCTCAATGTATAGCGTCACGCAGATGGCTATTATGGCGAGTGGCGTGCCAATAACGTTCCCGAAAACAACACAACGGTTGTAGTTAACGAGGTTCTTCAGCTGATGCTGCAAGGTGCTTGTCACGTCGAAGCGCGAGGCCACAAACATGCGGCATAGTATCATTATCACAGCAAGCACACAAACGCCCTCCATTATGTAGAAATCCACGTCGTGGAAAATGCCTTTGTTGTGCAACGATGGTATTAGCAACAGGGCAATTAGAGCTGCGCCAATGAGGTTGCCACGAACGCCTTTTTGCACATTTTCGTACATAGTTTTGTTCTTACCACAAATAGACTCTTGAAGTGCACGCTTGCTAAGAATTTCGTTTTGTGCGAGACGTTCATCGAGAATATTCCATTTCTGTTTCAAATCTTGTAGTTCCATTTTTTTGATTTTTAGTCGTTTGACATTGTTTTTAGCTTCGTCTTTATGCGGTTTATGCGCACTCCCACATTCGAGACGGAGATGTTAAGTATTTCAGCTATCTCGTCATAGCTCTTATCGTCGAGCCACAGCAGAATCAGCGCGCGTTCCAATTCGCCGAGCTGGCTAATGAGCCTGTAGAGTTCATGAAGTTGTTCCTTGTCCGATTCGTCGGGGAAGAGGTCGGCCATCGAGGAGGTCAGCACAATAGTGTCGGGCTGCGTGCGTTTGTGGCGTAGGTTGGTGATGCATGTATTCATACTTACGCGATAGACCCACGTCGATGGTTTGCTCTCGTTGCGGAATCGGGGGAAAGCCGTCCAGAGATTTAGTACCACCTCTTGGTAGAGGTCGCCGATGGTTTCGTCGTCGTTGGCGTACATAAAGCAGACTTTGTAAATCACTCGCTTATAGTTCTCCACCAATTCGAGAAACTTCTGTTCTAATTCGTTATCGTTGTTCATCTCTTTTGTTCTTCATTTTGCCCCATTAGTCGCACGAACATCCAAAAACTTACATGGCAACTACATTTTTTTGTTTTTCTACTAAAAAGATTGGTGCAAGTTACATATAAGGCTATTTCATAGGAATGGTTTACTGATTATGTATCAAGCATTTTCAATTATCATCCTGAGCAAATGCGAACATCAATATTTACGGCGCAATAACAACTTAGAATTAAACTATTATGCACACATTTACCTCATAACAATTCAAAATAAAACAAAGTTTTCGAAGTCCTCGAAACTCTATTCAATAAATACCAATACGTATAATTATTTTATAACTTCGTTCTCCGTAGGCTGAGCCTACGGTGTGGTTAATAGCAAGGCCCCTGCCTTGCACATTCGCTATATCGTTTTGTTGTGCTTTCATTTTTGCTGTTTTTTGTTTCTGAATGGTTGGAGCCTTGATATTATATACGTTCGAGGGAATTTGCAATCCCCGAGTTTCGGCTTGCGGATTTCAAATCCGCTATTCACAGACGGCGGATTACAAATCCGCCTGAACTGGGCTACTTGAAGTCACCTTTATTATGTGTAAACACATAGGTATCAGCACCTTCACGATAAACATAAATAGTGTCAAATGTATTTCGCACAATACTATCTCCAATAGCAATGTAATCTATTAACATAGTTTTTTGACCAGCTATCATTGAGGAAAATGCATTTGCTGTAATATCTTTCCCATTTTTTAGTTTTATGCGTTGATAATATTTTCCCGCACGCATATATGTTTCTGTATAGAACCTCTTCACTTCGCCTGAGTATGGGACAAATTTTGCATTCCTTTCAGCAAACAGATCATTCCAAAACAAAAAGATACCCCCAATAGGGATAAGAGCCCAAATTACATAAACCATCTTTTTGAATGCTGGGAAATCCTCCATTGCTTGTTTGAATAAATGCTCCATATAAAATGCTATTTAATCGTGAATAATGAATTGCTTACCATATAATAGGAACATATGTTTTTGATATTCCCATACTACCTCCTATTTTTGGACTCATTATGAAAAAACTATTAGTTGTCCAATGGTGGTATTGTTCGCTTTGCATACGGTCTTGCGAAATTATTGAAGAAGAATAGTAATACGACAGACCTAGTCCGCCACCAACGGAGGCATTTGCTCCTGCCATATTCATTGGTGAATAATCACAAATTGTATTTTCACCATGATCATAATATGAAGTAAATATTCCTGCGGATAATCCATCATTCATTTTTCAGAAGGCTTGTTTTTATGTCGAACAATAACTGTATCAGTTGAATTAATTATCTGAGAGTCAGGACTCCAATAAGACCAATGTATGGTTATGCAGGTGTCTCCCTTGGTTACTTCGGAAACGTAGCAATTCTTGGTAGGTTCGTAGAAAAGCTTCTCAATTCGTTCTCCATCGCATATCCAAGCCTTATAACTATTTGAAACACTATCATATTTTACCTCTTTATAATATCTGTAGTGAGTAAATTGAGGTAGAGAGATTAATAACGCAAAAAGCACTTGCAAATAAGGAATAGCACCGTCTTCTCTAAAAATGTGCTTGATAACAGATATAGGTACCACACCACGCCAAATATCCTTAAGTTCTGCATTCTGAAAAATGATCAACAACATCGATATGCCTACCGCAATAATATTTATATAAATTGCTGTCATACAAATGATTTGGTAGGGCCCGATCGAGAAAAAAGACAAAACACAACCACACATAAGTAGCCCGACAGCACCAAGCTGTCCATAGATGAGAATATTATTCGTTTTCCGATTAATCGTCATATCTGCTACGCAGCAAAACAAGACCAATCCGTAAGCAACTAATTGTACGGTATCAAATCCTATAAAGAACCCTAGCGCAACAACAATCAAAGCTAAAAGTTCATACCTTATCAGTTTATTATAAATCATAATTCAGTTCGATGTCTATACCTAATATTAATGCATTACTATATTCAATTTTGAAACCGTCAAAATTTACCCATTGGGTAATGTCACTTTTCGTGTGTCCGCCGACTATTTCAAATGTCCGTTGTGGACCAATACGTAATTCCCCTATAAAAGGAATTCCGGCTCCGATAGAAAGTTCTTGATGAATTATCATATTGTCATCATTAAAACTATGTTTTATTGTCCAACCATCTTGTGATGATAATGTGATAGACACCATGTCAACAGATACCAATTTGATAAATGCCTCTAGCGCACCAAATGCCACAAAACCTATTTGTCCCCCAATTGATAATCTACAACTTGCATAAAAGTTACCTCTGCCGCTATAACTTCCGCTAATAGAAGAGCCTATACCTCCGCCGTCACGCGAGGTTGCTATTTCAGAGTTGCTACTACGTTTTTTAGGTTTTTTCCCATAAGCGGTAACCTCAGGAAGCAAAATAGTATCAAACAGAAAGGACAAATCAGACGTAGATTGAGCTATCCCCATTCTTGCCATCGTGCTTGCCCAACCACTGATAGTTGCCATATCTGCAGAGTAAAGACCCGAAGAAATGAAGTATTCTATTGCAGCAGGATCACTAATCGTGATAGCACTCCATTCGCCATCCTGCGAATCATTCTTAGGCTTTCTGCTATAACCGCTGTTGCTACAAGCACAACAACCGACACCTCCACAACCGCAACCATGTGTAAGCGGGTAATCATGAGCCCAATGACCGCCGCCGCCACCGCCGTCACCTTGTATATCGTCATTATACCTAAATTTTTGTGGACCAACACGTTTTCCACCTGTATCACTTGTCATATTTCCGCTTGGATCGGTGTACTTCAGCGGGTTATTGAGACAATATGAATAGCGGTTGAAGTTTTGCGGGTTGGTGGCGTTTTGCACGTAGGGGTCGGGCGAGAGGAAACGACCGAGTTGAGGGGCGTAGAAACGGCCGTTGGCTTCGCCCATTTTGCTCACGCTCGGCATTGCAGAATAAGCTACGCTATATTCGCTCTGCTCTCGCTCTATCGCAAAATTCATATCTATGAGGTCGAACTCTGGGTAGTATGCAGAATATGCTATGCCGCTGTTTCTGTTCATTCTTTCTTTTGTTTGCGGATTTCAAAGAGGCCTGAACGGGATTGTGGTAGCAATCGTTCTACTGTTGGAAAAAGCCTACTATCCACTTCACAATGATCTGTTCAACAGGAACTCGTTGCTCACAACCTATTTGTTCATCAATAAATTTTGCTAATGGTGCTCCCCAAAACATAAAAGAGACCGATATAAAAAAGAAAATACCAACGATTATTTTCGTCTTTATATGACTATTCAAGAACATTGGCTTCTTTCGAATAACTATTTTATATCTCGCTGTCTTCCAATATAACAAATAAAGCACCAACATAGGAGATGCAAGAATTGTGATAGAGAGGAACAAATCTGTTTCTAAACAGAAAAAAGCCAATATAAAGTTTACAACACAAAAGAGTGGATAACCAAACGAAAAACCCAAACAGAAAATAGTTGTTTCATTAGGTTCTACATCGGGAATTACTTTTGTGTAAATCAAATAGTAGTAATAATACAGAACATCTAATATTTTCATGGTCAATAATTATTATAGAAGAAATTCCAAAGTACTTCATTTTTCTCATTGGGGGAACCGACTTTCCATTCCCACAAAAAATAATAGCAATTGAATCTGATTTCTTGATAAGTGTCAGTAGTTGTTACATAACGTCCTAGTTCCCAACCAATACTCCATGCTGCTCCATATATTCCTCCAAACGTAGAAATGACATTAGAAGACTCTTCTGCAATGAATTGTCTTTCTGAGATTTCTCCATTTCGCCATTGACTAAATGTGTTCAAAGCACTCAATACCCCAAGAAATTTACCAAATCTACTAATTGAAATTTGAGTCTTTTGGGCAAATTTTATCTTCCCTCCTGTAGTTCCGTTTCCACCCCAAGTTTTCTTGTACAATTTGTAGTTCTTACCCATCCAAGTGCCAAATGTTTTACTATAGTATAATTCTCCCACAGCGGCGGTTGCAACTCCTGAACAAAATAAGACATCATTAGCGTTTACATCTTCGCTACTACTTTTTTTAGGCTTTTTCCCATAAGCGGTAACCTCAGGAAGCAAAATAGTATTATACAGAAATGACAAATCAGACGTGGCTTGAGCGTTCCCCATTCTTGCCATCGTGCTTGCCCAACCACTGATAGTTGCTATATCTGCAGAGTAAAGACCCGAAGAAATGAAGTATTCTATTGCAGCGGGATCACTAATCGTGATAGCACTCCATTCGCCATCCTGCGAATCATTCATAGGCCTTCTGCTATAACCGCTTCCATAGCCGTAGCTGCTACTATAGCCATAGCGACCATAGTAGCCATTTCTGCCAACACCCCACGCTGCACTACCTGCATTGGGCCCAAAATTACCCCCGCCACTATCTCGTTTGCCATCATCAAAACCAAAACCTGCATCATTCATATCTGGTTGATGCCTCATTCCGCTTGGATCGGTGTACTTCAGCGGGTTATTGAGACAATATGAATAGCGGTTGAAGCTTTGCGGGTTGGTGGCGTTTTGCACGTAGGGGTCGGGCGAGAGGAAGCGACCAATGACTGGGTCGTACATACGGCCATTCATATCTATGAGGTCGAACTCTGGCCAATGCTCGTGCTGTGTGAAGCCACGGCGGAGGTTGAGTGTGTTCTTCGATATGGTTTGCAGCCCCCAAGCGTCGTAGGATGCCGAGAATACGGTGTTGCCGCTGGTGTCGTAGGCGCGAACGATGCTGCCGAGATGGTCGGTTTCGATATGGTAGATGGTGGTTTTGCCGCTTTGCGTGAGGCAGATTGCCACCAAGTCGCCATCGGGGCTATAGATGTAGTTGTAGCCTTGTGTCGTTCCATTGGCAATATGACGTTCGTAGCTACCGGCGTAGAGGGTGGTGCGGGTGTTTTTGCCATCGGAGTAGACGGTTTTGCAACGCTGACGGTTTGACCCGTATGTTATCTCCAATGTGGTAGAGCCTTGAGATATTTTGTAGGCTTTGTTGAATGCGTTGTATTTGACATCGAGAGCAGTTTGACGGATCAACTTATCGACGTTAGTAACCTGCGTAACGGCGTGGGGTCGTGCCTTGTTGTAGGTGTATGCTCCGACACCCGTTTTGTTGGTGATGTTGCCATTGAGAGCGTAGGAAACAGAACGCGTTGTGCCGCTCGTTGTAGCAGCGGTTAGGCGGTCGTAGGCGTCGTAGGTGAATGTTTCTTTGCCAGAGGTCATACCAATGCGAGATGTCATGTTGCCAGTGGCGTCATTGTAGGTATAAATCATGGCGTGAATCGTAGAGCCTTGCTTTTGAATTGTGGAATTTACCAAACGACCTTGATTAGAAAATATTTTCGTAGCTGTGAGAGTACCCATAGTTACCGTTCGTTGCTTACCACTATAACTGTTGAGCTCCCACACTTTAGTGCCATTTATGCTAATAGTTGCAATATTACCATTTTCATCGTAAGTATATGATTCGGCAACGCCATCGGGAAGCGTTTTTGAGATTATTTGACCTTTGGTATTGTATGTATATATGAATGGGAGTCTTGTGCCATCTATGGAATATATTTTTTGCGAAAGACGCTTCAAATTGTCGTAGGAGTACAGTATGAACTGATTTCCAGCAGATTCTTGGGACAGTTGCAATGATGAATTATAAGAATAATCAATCGTGAATGATCCTATAGATTGTTTTGTCAAGAGACCAGACGCATTGTAAGTATTAGTAGTTACGTTGCCACGAGCATCGGTTTGCTTTATAACTCTACCCAGAGCATCGTACACGTATGTCGTTGAACCAGCGTCGGGGTCGGTAAGTCGTGTTTGTCGGCCCAGAGCATCATATTCCATTATGGTTTTGGGATTGTTCTGTCCATTCATATCGGAATATTCAACACTTATTGGATTCCCGTTAGAAGCATAGGTGAATGTGCTTTTTGTGGATTGGTTCACGGAACTTGTCTTCACGCCGCCCCATGCATCGAACGTCTGAATATTCATACCTTGACCAATAAGAGTGGTTGTACGTTGACGGCGAGCGTAAGAGTATGTTATAGTTTGTCCATTGCTACTTGCCACTTTGGTGGGTAGACCCAATTCGTTGTAGGTGTATGATGTAGAAGCCGACAAATTACCTATGCTACTTGTGGCGTTAGCCAAAGTGCCGTAGGTGGCATTGTAGGTTTTTTGGCTCGATATAGCAATATTCTTCTCGCCCTTTGTAGAAGATTCTACTTCGCGGCCAGCATTGTCGAACCATTTGGTAACAGGAGCAAGCCCAGTAGTAGAAGTGGTTACATAATGGCGTTTTTTGGTAGAGCTGCCCCAACCACGAGTGTAGGTCGTTTTAGTGGCATCGGGGTGAGTTACAGTAGCGATGTTGCCAATGGCATCGTAGGTATAAGTAGTTTTCAGCATAGCACCGCTTACTCCACTTGAACTTTCTATCAAACGGCCCAAATTGTTATAGGTATAAGTAGCAGTTACTTGATTAGCACTGGACTTCTGAGACGCTACAAATCGGTGAGTAGCATCGTAAGTATTTGTTACAGTTACGGTTGGAACGCCATCGGCAGAGGTTGTGTGAGTTAGCACATTACCAAAAGTGTCGTAAGAGTAAGTATGATTAATAGGCTTTGTAGATGCATTTTCTACAGACTGAGATACAGCACCTGTAGTAGTGTTGTAGGTGTATGTAGTCTTTCGCGTAAATGTATCAGAAGCGTCTGCGTGTTTTTGTGTGAAGAGGATAGTTTGCGGACGATAAGTACCACCAGCTTTTATGTAGGACTGGTATTCGGTTTGCTTATACATACTGCTACTGCCATATTCAACACGTTGTTTAGTTGGGTAACCGTAGGTGGTGTTGTAGGTATTGTTAGTAGTAACAACATCGCCATAGATGTCAGTATTCTTGATGGTAGAAGGGTATGAGAAGTAGCTTTTGGAAGTTTTGCCAACGAAAGAAATTGTTGTTTCTACATAAGAAGATTTTCCGCCTTGCGTGGTAGTAGCAAGGATTTGGGACGGCTCATAATAAGTAGTATTGAGAGCTTTTATGGTGGTTTTGCGTTTTACACCAGTCGTAGTATTGTTGGCTTCGACAGATGTAAAGCCCATATATCCCAAACCTTGCATATGAGCGCGCAAACCTTCGTATTTGTAATTTGATATATACGTATTACCAGCGACAATCTCCTTTACTTGACTAACGACGCGCAACGGAACGGTAATGTCGGCTAAGGGGTAAGAGCTGTTAGCGCCTTTGGTGTAGACGTTTTTATCGCTAAGAGTAGAGTAAGAGATTTGTATTTGACAGCCATTTACTGCTTCGGTGATGGTTAGTAGACGGTTGGATTGAGTGCTTGCAGTTTTGTCATAGCAATAAGCATTTGAAGGTTCTATTTTTCCACCACCCTCAAGTAAATCGTCACATTGAGCAATAATTTCTTCATACCCATCGCCATCGAAATCGGCATACAGAACATCACCAACACTATAGTTGGATAAACATGTTTTTTTGATTGTGAATTTTGAGCCAGATGAAATTAACCAAAATCGATTGTAACTCGCGGGCTCTGTGTTGATCTTTTTGATTTGTGCATCTTGTAAAGATATTTGTTTCATACCAGTCAACACTTCCAATAGGAGATCGTCTTTGCCATCGTTATTGATGTCTATCACTTTGCATAGAGGAGGCATCGTTGACGGCGAGATAATATCGTTTATAGGCTCAGTCGAATTGTAGACTTCGCTTTTAGTAAATGTACCATTGCCATTATTCGAAGCGATGCTGAATTTGTACGAGAGTACTACACCACCCGACATTGATTTAGAACCAGAATTATCAATTAACAGAACATCTAATAAACCATCACCATTGAAATCACCATACTCAATAATATCGTTTTTGATGTTATTTCCTGTGGTTTTGTTATTGTCGGAGAAAGGGAATGTAGTAGAGCTTACGCCATTGTTCCAAAATATAGTGTAGCCACTACTGCCAGCTACAAGCAAATCGATCATTCCGTCGCCATCGAAATCGGCAGTTTTTACGGTTTGTGTACTTGTGGGTAACGACAGCTGTGCGGAAAGAACTTGCGACAGACCTTGACTATCGTATTGCAATAATTTACATTGTGTTGCCCCACTTGCCTTTTCTTTCAAATACAGCAAACCAGATTTTCCATTGTTGTAGAATTCTCCTGCGTCAAACAACATTTTGTCTTTGCCGACATTGAACGTGTATACACCTGAACTACAATTATTAATAGTTTCAGAAGCTGAATTGTTTGAAACTAATATCAAATCTGCAACACCATCGCCATTCACATCTGCTGCTGCGGAAGCCGTTTTGCTTAGGTTGGAACTATTTACATTGATGCTCTTGCTACTACTGAACGATATGTTGCCGTTGCTCTGTTGCGCGTAATACAACGAGACAGAATTGGACGATACCTTCACTATATCGCTCAAACCATCGCCATTTATATCAAACGAAAGTGCATCAAAAAAAGATGGCGCATAGCTCACCTTCTTCGCCGAAAATTCTTGTGAGCTATTGTCCCAAGAGAACGTAATAGGCGGCAACATTGTAGCGCCATATTGCTCCGTAACATTGGTTAGTTTTGAGTAGTGATTAGTATTGTTGTACCTCAATGTGTATGTATTACGCAGAGTACTATTAGTCCTCATTTCAATGGAGCACAGACGCTTTTTCATTTCGCATTTTGTGCCCTTGATATAGAATGGTTCTACGTCGGATCTATCTTCGTAAATGAACGTCACAGTATTAGTTAATCCACTTGAAGCCTTACTATTAGTGCCGTAAGTTATTTTAGACAAATAGAGATAATTGTTGTCGGCCGTATAAGAATAGGTCATGGTGTTGCCATAAGAATCTTCTATCTTATTCAAATACCATGCGTAAGTTTTGCCGCCAGCAATAGCACGCGAATCGGAGGTTTGTCCGTAATAGGCAGTATTGCCATTTTGGTATTTTACCACAAAGCCCTGCTCATTTTTCGTAACTATGTCAAATGGGGCATCGGATGGCGTATATGTATTGGCTGACATAGTAATAAGTCTAATTCCATCGAGTGCGTATGCATCCGAAGAGTCATATTTTATACCTCGCGCCACTCCATCATAATAAACATCTTTAGCCGTTCGCGTAATAGCCGATGATGCAGCTATCGAGAATCCTAAGCCGCAAACGCCATTGCCACTCTGACTATTATAGGTCAGTGCTACATTGGGCTGCATACCGTTTATGCCTTGAGGAACGTCGATAGGTATGGTATAAGTTGCTGCACCCATGTCGTTCACCGCAAACGAGCCGCCCATTGAACCTACAGCAACGCTCTGTGCGAACGTGCAGTAAAGAGGGAAACATAGCGCAAGCGCTAAAGCAAAGATTTTCATAAAATGAGATTTTGGTATTTATAATGGGGTTATTTCTTTAGGATTTTCCATGTAGAGACTTCTCCGTTAATCGTTAGCCGCATTAGGTAGATGCCGTTGGGTTGTGGCGATAGATCAATGTCGTTTTCATGCTCGGCTTTGGGCAGATATGCAATGCGTTTGCCTTGCGTGTCGTAGACTTCTATTGCGCCTTGCAATTCGTCTACTCCTTGCAGCACCACTTTCAGATGCCCATGAGTTGGATTAGGGTAGATGCGCACTTGCACCTCGCCAAGTTGCTCTTCAGAAAAATCTTCTTGCACACTGGCTACAGAGAGACTCTTGTTAGTCTTCTCAAGCACAATTTGTCGTGTAACGCGGTTGCCGCAAGCGTCGTAGCCATATTCTATGGTTTGGGCAGATGCCGCAATGGATACTATTGCTAATACAAAAGCTAAGATGACTGGTTTCATATGTTGAGGAGTGGTAAAACATTACAAGTATATATCCATATTTTCACAAAAGCAAACTAAAATTAACTAATATTTACAACCGCGCGAGGCTATTTTCCCCATTCGACGCGGACTCTACTACGCTACAGAAAGAGGCAAGGCTCCTATCTACAAAGAAATAACAATGCGAATAGATTGTCCAAGCGGCTATCTGACTCAACGTCATTTAGTCGCTTTTTTCTTCTCGTCAGCTGTCTATCTTAGATGCTGCCAATTGGCAATGCGTCATACACCATAAACAAGAAAGAACCATGAGATTTCAGTAAAAAACTTATATCTATTTAGTATAGATAGAGTTACTTTTGCCGGCAAAATGCAAATACACTATAGATGTCGGTAATAGTAGATGGTATAAGCAAAACTTTCGGACAGCAAAAGGCACTCGACAACGTCTCTTTCTCAATAGATAAGGGAGAGGTTGTGGGGTTTCTTGGTCCCAATGGAGCAGGCAAATCTACCATGATGAAGATTGCCACAGGATACCTAACACCCGATAGCGGTAAGGTAGAGATATGCGGCATCGATGTGGCTACTGGCGGCAAAGAAGTTCGCCGACTGATAGGCTATCTGCCAGAGCACAATCCTCTTTATCTGAGTATGTACGTGCGCGAATACCTCTCTATCATTGCTGGTATGTACGACGTCGTCAATGTGGCAGCCCGTGTCGACGACATGATAGACCTCACAGGTTTAGGTCGCGAGGCGCACAAACGCATTGGAGCACTCTCAAAGGGCTACCGTCAGCGTGTGGGCATTGCTCAAGCGCTGATTGGCAATCCTGAAGTTGTCATTCTCGATGAACCAACCACTGGTCTTGATCCAAATCAGATCGTAGAAATTCGCGAACTCATTCGCAACGTTGGTCACGAGCACACTCTTATGCTTTCAACTCATATCATGCAAGAGGTTGAAGCCGTATGCGATAGCGTAATTATCATCGACCGAGGCAAGATAAAAGCTCAAGGCAAAACTGCCGAAATAGCCATCAAAGCTCGCGGTGGCGAAACTATCGAGGTAGAATTCAACTCCGACATAAACACCAACATGCTATGCGAAGCAGTTGAAGCTCAAGACATAGAGTCCATTGGAAATCATACCTACAAAATAACGCACAACGGTCAGCGCGACATCAGAGCTGACGTTTTCAAATTTGCTGTTTCGAATAATTACACAATGCTGGGCATGAGATTATTAAACAGCGACATGGAGACACTCTTTCACGAAGTGACAAAAGAGGAGTAAAAGAGTATAGTTGTATATAGAACGAATAAAAATCAATATAAACGATATGGCAGAGAAATTAGAAGTAAAAGAACTCGACAGTGTAGCCGTAAGATTTAGCGGCGACTCTGGCGATGGCATGCAGTTGGCAGGCAACATCTTCTCCACGGTGTCGGCTACTGTAGGCAACGACATTTGTACATTCCCCGACTATCCAGCCGACATTCGCGCTCCACAGGGCTCGCTGACAGGCGTTTCGGGCTATCAGGTTCACATTGGTAGCAATAAAGTCTACACTCCAGGCGACAAATGCGACGTGCTTGTAGCTATGAATGCTGCTGCACTAAAGACTCAGTATAAGTATGCAAAAAGCACCGCTTGCATCATCGTAGATACCGACGCACTGAAAGAGAGCGATTTGCAAAAGGCCGAATTCAAAACCCTCGACCCTATTGCCGAATTGGGCATCAAAAACGATGTCATAGCGTGTCCTATTACCACTATGGTTAAGGATTGCCTTGCCGACAGCGGAATGGACGTGAAATCTATTTTGAAATGCCGCAACATGTTTGCTCTTGGCCTCGTTTGCTGGCTTTTCAACCGCGACCTCAACATAGTAGCCAACATGTTGAAGGAAAAATTCGCCAAGAAACCTGGCGTGGCTGAAGCCAACATCAAAGTGATCCAAGCTGGCTACGACTACGGTGCCAACACTCACGCTTCTGTAGCCCATACATATAAAATCGTATCTAAAGAGGTTAAGCCAGGTCGCTATATGGATATTATGGGCAACAAGGCTACTGCATACGGTCTTATAGCTGCTGCCGAGAAAGCTGGCTTGAAGCTCTATCTTGGTTCATATCCTATCACACCTGCCACCGACGTTCTTCACGAACTCTCTAAGCACAAATCGCTTGGCGTCATCACCGTTCAGTGCGAAGACGAGATTGCTGGTTGCGCTTCGGCTGTGGGTGCCTCGTTTGGCGGTGCTCTTGCCGTAACTTCAACCTCAGGTCCTGGCATCTGCTTGAAGTCAGAGGCTATGAACTTGGCAGTAATTATGGAACTTCCACTCGTAGTTCTCGACGTTCAACGTGGTGGCCCTGCTACGGGTCTTCCTACCAAATCGGAGCAGACCGACCTTTTGCAGTGTCTCTTCGGCCGTAACGGCGAATCGCCAATGCCTGTTATTGCAGCTACTTCGCCTACCGACTGCTTCGATGCTGCATATAAGGCTTGCAAGATAGCCCTCGAGCACATGACACCTGTTGTGCTTATGACCGATGCATTCATTGCTAATGGTTCTGGTGCACTCAAATTGCCTAATCTCGCTGATTATCCTGCTATCAATCCACCATACGTACCAGAGAAACTCAAAGGCGAATGGACACCTTATATGCGCAACGAGCAAGGCGTTCGCTATTGGGCCATTCCTGGTCGTGAAGGCTTCACGCACATCCTTGGTGGCCTCGAAAAAGACAACAAGACAGGCGCCATATCTACAAACCCTGAAAACCACGACCTTATGACGCATCTTCGTCAGGAGAAGATTGACAAAATCGAAGTTCCCGACGTTGAAGTCATTGGCGATGCAGACGATGCTCAACTCCTTATCGTTGGTTTTGGTGGCACCTATGGTCACCTACATGCTGCTATGGACGAGATGCGTGCTGCAGGCAAGAAGGTAGCTTTGGCACACTTCAAGTTTATAAATCCGTTGCCTAAGAACACCGCCTCTGTACTCAAGAAATATCCTAAAGTTGTTGTCGCTGAGCAGAATATGGGTCAGTTCGCAGGCTATCTACGTATGAAAGTGGATGGCTTCGTACCAGCACAATTCAACCAAGTAAAAGGTCAGCCGTTTGTAGTTGCAGAACTTGTTGAAGCATTCAACAAGTTGCTATAAGAGAATGGTTTGTAGTATAAAAGAAAAAAACAGAACAATGGAATATACAGCAAAAGATTTCAAAAAGGGCCAACCACGTTGGTGCCCAGGATGTGGCGACCACTTCTTCCTTGCCTCACTGCAAAAGGCTATGGCCGAAATTGGTGTAGCTCCACACGAAACAGCAGTAATTTCTGGTATTGGCTGTTCAAGCCGTCTACCTCACTATATGGCAACCTATGGCATGAACACTATCCACGGTCGTGCAGCAGCCATTGCAACAGGTTGCAAAGTGGTAAATCCGAAACTCGCCGTTTGGCAAATCTCGGGCGATGGTGATGGCCTTGCTATCGGTGGTAACCACTTCATTCATGCCAACCGCCGCAACATCAACCTAAATATGATTTTGCTCAATAACCGTATTTATGGTCTTACCAAGGGACAATACTCTCCTACTTCGCCACGCGGATTCGTGTCGAAGTCGAGCCCATACGGCACTGTGGAAGATCCTTTCCGCCCTGCTGAGCTCTGCTTTGGCGCTCGCGGACATTTCTTCGCTCGTGCCGTAGCTTCCGACGCCCAAGGCACAGTTGACATTCTCAAAGCTGCCTACAACCACCAAGGCGCTTCGGTTTGCGAGATTCTGCAAAACTGCGTAATCTTCAACAATGGCACCCACGACGCCGTCTACTCTAAAGAGGGGCGCGCCAAAAACGCCATCTACCTTGAGCACGGCAAGCCTATGATTTTTGGCGAAAACAAAGAGTTTGGTCTTGTGCAAGAGGGCTTCGGCTTGAAGGTGGTTAAGATTGGCGAAAACGGCATCACCGAGAAAGATATTCTCGTTCACGATGCTCACTGTGAGGATAACACTCTTCAACTTAAGCTTGCTCTTATGGAAGGTCCCGACTTTCCTATTGCACTCGGCGTAATACGCGACGTGGAGGCTCCTACCTACGACGACGCCGTTCAAGCCCAAATAGAAGAGGTTAAGGCTGCTAAGAAATATCACAACTTTGCCGAACTCCTCGAAACAAACGAGATTTGGGAAGTGAAATAAGCCCCACACTTAAACTTAACTATAACTCTTCGGCTCTCCATCGCTCGCAAGGCGGTGGAGAGTTTTTTATACGTATGCATACATAAAAAAATGGCAGCCACACTATGCGACTGCCATCTATGCTTATTTCTTTACGTATTAACTACTACTTCACCATCACCTTTTGGCTTTCACCATTGGTATAAGTAACTATATACAAACCACGAGAAAGGTTCGCGGTAGATGTCGACACTTTTTGACCCGACAAATTGTACACGGCTACGACCTCTGCTTCTTCGGCATTAATATTCACCACTGGTGTAGCACTCGAAATCTCGATAGTCTTATACACAGTTTCGGTCTTTTGCGAAAGTTCCAATTCGTTTGTTTCGCTATTCAATACATACATAGCACATAAGGTTACATCTCCATTTTCATTGTAGGCATATTCAACCCTACGGCGACAATACCACTCTTTTTTCTCGTTGTCCCATCTGTAATTCTCATACCAATCGTCACGGCCATCTGTTTTATATCTTACGATTTTGAAATCGCCCTTCCATGTATTGGTTTCGCTATCCCAGATATACGATTCACTACTACCCCGATAGGGAGCATAAAAAACCAAACTTTTTTGATAATACAGCCAATCATTAACTTCAGAATCCCATCTTGATTGGACTGTTGATATTAATTCTCCAGCTTCGTTGTAAGCATAATCGTATTTCGAACTTTCTATCCATTGGCCATCATCTTGCATCTCGTAATATATACATTGTACCTTATTGCCATTATCATCATAAATGTAATCACACTTATAAGAATTCCACTCCAATAATTTCCAAGATTCTGTTTCGCTATTCCAACTGTACTTATATTTATAGGACACATCACCTTTTTCTGTGTAGATATACTCAGTTTTCTCGTAATTAACCCATGTATTTGTTTCTGAGTCCAAAACGTAAGTACACGACACTTTACCTTTATCTTCGTATGTAACTTCTTCCTTCGAATCATTTATCCATGTATTTGTTTCTGCGCTCCAAGTGAAGCCTAAATTTTGCTTCATGTTGCCATTTTCATCATAGGTATACTCATTCTTAACTGTGTAAGACAACACCCAATCATTTACTGCAGAATCCCATTCGTTGTAATACGATATCTTTGTATAGTTGCCTTTTTCGTCATATTCATACTCATACTTATATGCACCTACCCATGATTCTGTTTCAGTATTCCAATTATAATTTTCTGAAAGTATCTGGTGAGAATTATCATAATCATATCTACGTTTGTTAATATATACCCACTTATTTATTTCGCTAATCCACTTGCTTTCAATAGTTGTTTGTGAAATCGTGGAGCCATTATCATCGCGCAACTCACCTCCTTCCTCTATCCATACATTATTCACACTATCCCATTTGTATTTATTATTATAGATATGACGGCCATCAGTATCGTATAGGTCTTCTGTCTTAGACACAGCAACAAAAAGGCCATCTTCAGCATTCAACGAATAGCTTATCGACACAATTGTATCAGTATCGTAGGAATACTCAGTTTTTTCGTTGATTTCCCAAGCTTTAGTTTCAGCATTCCAAACGGAAGTTGTACGCAAGGTAATTTTGCCCTCTTCGTTGTAGGTACATTCTGTTTTGCTTACGTTTTCGCCATTTGCACCAGTGGTCAACGAATAATCGAGCACTTGAATCTCTTTTGCCATCGAGGGCAAAACGAATAGAATTGAAAGAAGAAGTAGAAAGTTTCTCTTCATAACACATATATATTACGCATTCGCTCAATGCCTCAAAACGAACAGATTTTGTTTTTATTGCATTTTTATCAGCCACACCCCCCTCAAGCGTAGGCATTCCAACCCAGTACACTTCACTGACCATAAAAGAGTTACGCCGCCAAGTTATATTCTGATTATAGAGGTTTGGAGCGTCGAAACTATCTATGAACAACAAGTATATGGTTGACGCTTTTGTGTATGCAGCACTGCGGGTTATAAGCCTCGCCAGCGAGCGCAAAAAAAAAAAAAAAACGAAACGGAAAAAGAGAAATGTTACTTTTTACTGTCTACCTCAGCCCTTGAAAGAATTTCTGCATAAGTGCTTTGCAGTCGTCGCAGAGTGTGCCAATGGCTACTGAAGTTTTGGGGTGCAGAACGGCAGGTTTCAATCGCGAATAGCCACGCTTCTCGTCTCTCGCGCCATAGACCAATCTGCCCACTTGAGCCCACGCTATAGCGCCGGCACACATGGTACAAGGTTCTACAGTTACATATAGAGTAGCATCGGGAAGATATTTTGCGCCAATGGTCTGCGCCGCGGCACTAATGGCTATAATCTCGGCATGAGCAGTGACGTCGTTGAGGCGCTCTGTTTGGTTGTGTCCGCGCCCAATTATGCGACCGCCCATAACAACAACAGCACCCACGGGTATTTCACCTTCGTCGTAGGCTTTCTGTGCCTCGCGAAGTGCCTCTTTCATATATTGTTCGTCGGTACTCATCGCGAATTGTTTCGTCCGCCTTTGCGGTTACCGCCCTTCACCATGAACTTGCGAGCATATTTATCGGGCGTATACATACCCACTTTGAAATCGACCTTTATCTCCCAATTGGCACGCACGTTCACCTTTTCCATGTAGTATATGTATCGCTCAGGCTGCAAGCGTTTAGCATAATTACCAGTATCCCACTCGCCATTACCATTATCATCGATAAGTATGCGAAGCATATATTCGGCAGGTTTTATGTAGCGAAAAGCCACTTTGCCGCTCTTTGGCACTTTCACGTGTCGCTTAACCTCATTTTTGCCAGTAACAAGTTGCAAAATGCTATTGGCAGGCACGGAGTCAATATCTATGTATAGCGTGCCATATTTATCGAGAGTAGTGATATTTATTTTCTGCTTGATGGGTTTACAAGCCAAGCCAAACACATCTACAATGGCAGCTGAATCAATCTCAAGTTGATACTCATTTCCCGGCTCCCAAGCTGCTTTGAATCCCTTGTAGCGAATATTGATAGTATCGTCGATAGTGGTATAATCCATAGGATAGAAGAGCGTATCTACCTTGTGCGAAAGGTGTATTCCACTCCAATCGAACTTATCGAATGGTGTTTCGGCGGTTATAGAGCCGCTTGCAAATACACCCAAACCACCCGAGACGTTGAGCTTAAGCGAAGGCACTTCAGGCTTTTTCTCTTTGCCTTCATCTTTTTTGCGACGACGCGAAGCAGACTTATCACTCTTCTTCGTTTGGGCAGCTTTTTCGTAGAACCAGAAGTCGAGTGTGTCGGTTTTCACCGTCATGGCGTTGAGCGAATCGACCCAAACAGGATAATCTATCGACAGAAGCACCGAATCGCCTTTGGAAATTATAGTATCGGTAATCCAAATAGATATGGTGTCGTTGCCTTTAGAATACTGAGTTACGGAGTGTTTCACCGATGCATCTTGACCAGGAAACGAGAGTTTCGGCTTATTTGCCATCGGCTTATTGAATATGATGGAGAGGAAATCGCGTTTCTTGCGGTCGTTGCTCACTATGTATTGGTCGTAGCGATCTTCAAGGAATGTAAATAGCACAAGCGAATCGGGCGTATACACAAGCGTGTCGCGCATAATATGCTCATACTTAAACTCCGAAGAGTCGCGAGCATCAATAGCCGTAGAATCTACAAGCACACTGTCGGGAATCTGGCGTATTTCAAAACTTGTGGTAATGCTATCTTTCAACCAAGCAATAGTTTCGCCTGGCTGGTCGAACTTGAAATTGCGATTGTTGTCGTCGAGCGCAAACACATTGTAATACTTAGCATTAGGCACATTCTTGATAGCGAAGCGACCATATTCGTCGGTTTTGGCAATACGAATAGGTGCTACGGTATTGAAAGCCGTGTCGCTCAAATTGGCTTGCAGCAAGACATATATGCCCTTCACGGGCGAAATATCGGTAGTACTATATACATTGCCCGAAATCATCATCGAATCGGTGCTGGAACCCGTCGAGAAGGTGAATGCAAAATTATCGAGCGTATTCCCCTCATTAAGGTCCGATATACAGTCGGCAAAATCGAGAGTATAGGTTGTAGAAGGCATCAACTCGCCGTCGAAACTCACGGTTATCGTCTTAGCATGAGCATCGGTCTTTGGCGCTTTCTCCATCGGTGGCGACATCACAAACTTCGAGTCGGCATCTTTCAATTGAATATTCTCATCGAAGTTTATAACCACCTTATTGCCGCTAAACTCTTTAGCATTAATCTCGGGCGTGGAGCTCACCACCACAGGCTTTTGGCGGTCTTTGGGGCCACCTGTTGGAGTGCCAGGATTGGCGCAACAGAAGATGAGCAGCACTTGTGCAAATGCTGCCATAAATATGAAAAGATTCTTAGCGTTGCGCCTCATACTTATGTATTAGTAAACTTTGAAGCCTATGATTTTGCGCACTTCGGCGAGCGTCTCAGCAGCGCTCTCATGTGCTTTCTCGGCACCATCTTTAGCTATGCGCATAAGTAGGTCGGTGTCGTTGCTATACATCTCAATCTTCTCGCGTATTGGCTCAGTGAACTTAACTATGTCGGCAGCAAGTTGCTTCTTGAGGTCGCCATAACGAATTGAGCAATCGTTCCATTTATCCTCGAAGAACTTCACAGTCTCCTCTTCCGAAACGATATTAAGCAACGTAAATAGGTTTTGAATAACCTCAGGTTTTTCGCTGTTTGGCGCTGTAGGACCTGTATCGGTGACGGCTTTCATCACTTTCTTGGTGATGGTCTTAGCATCTTCGTATAGATATATACAGTTGCCTTCGCTCTTGCCCATCTTGCCCGAACCGTCGAGGCCAGGAACTTTCACTGCCGACGCAGAGTAGTGGAACGACTGAGGCTCAGGGAAGAATTCTACGCCATAAATATTATTGAAACGGCGTGCGCACTTGCGAGCCATCTCCATGTTTTGCTCTTGGTCCTTGCCAACAGGCACCTTCACTGCGCGATGTTGCAGAATGTCGGCTGCCATAAGCGTTGGGTAGGTAAGGAGTCCGGCGTTCACATTGTCGGGTTGCTTACGAGCCTTCTCTTTGAACGTAGTAACACGCTCAAGCTCACCAAGATACGTATTCATATTTAAGTATAAATACAACTCCAAAACCTCGCGAACGTCGCTTTGTATATATATAGTGCATTTAGCAGGATCGATACCACAAGCGAGATATTCAGCCAAAATGGTATGAGCACTCTTAACAATGTCTTCTGGTTTTGGATGAGTGGTCAACGAGTGCCAATCGGCAATAAAGAAGTAGCAGTTGTAGTTATCCTGCATCTTTATGAAGTTGGCCACAGCGCCAAAATAGTTACCTAAATGCAGATGACCTGTGGGGCGAATGCCGCTTACGACTTTTTCCATAATAATATTGTTTTTTCTACGACAACGCTCGAAGTGGTTGGCTTCGAGCGTTATGTATATAAATATTGTCTGATTGTTAGTTGATTATAGTTTTCTGCTTATCTCTATTTCTTCGTATGCTTCGAGCGTATCGCCAACGAGGATGTCATTGTAGTTGTTGATGCTCAAACCGCAGTCGAGACCCGAAACAACCTCTTTCACCTCGTCCTTGAAACGCTTGAGCGAACCAAGTTCGCCAGTGTAAACCACAATACCATCGCGAATGACACGAACTTTCGATTTGGCTTTCACCTTGCCCTCTTTCACTATACAGCCCGCAATAGTTCCAACCTTCGAAATCTTGAACGTCTGCTGTACTTCGAGCGTACCAGTAACTTGTTCGCGAATTTCTGGCGAAAGCATACCCTCCATAGCCGACTTGATCTCCTCGATAGCATCGTAGATGATTGAGTATAGACGAATATCGATCTTCTCTTTCTCGGCCATCTTGCGCGCGCCTGCCGAAGGACGAACTTGGAATCCTACCACAATGGCGTCGGATGCCGAAGCAAGCGTAATATCTGTTTCGGAAATCTGACCAACGGCTTTGTGGATAACGTTGACCTTTATCTCTTCGGTAGAGAGTTTTATGAGCGAATCGGATAGGGCCTCTACCGAGCCATCCACATCGCCTTTGACGATGATGTTGAGCTCTTGGAAGTTGCCTATGGCTATGCGGCGACCAATCTCGCTAAGCGTCATGTGTGGAGTTGCACGCATTGCTTGCTCACGTTGTAGTTGGTCGCGTTTGTTAGCTATGTCTTTAGCCTCTTTCTCGTCGGCGAAGACGTTGAATTTCTCGCCGGCCTGAGGAGCACCGTTCAAACCAAGCACAAGAACTGGTTCTGATGGTCCAGCCTTTTCTACCTTCTGGTTACGCTCGTTGAACATAGCTTTTACACGGCCATAGTTATAACCGCATACTACCATGTCGCCAACGTGGAGCGTACCATTGCTAACCAAAAGAGTAGCTTGATAGCCACGACCCTTATCGAGCGACGACTCAATGACGTGACCCATAGCACGACGGTTTGGATTGGCCTTCAATTCGAGCATATCAGCCTCGAGCAATACTTTGTCGAGCAACTTGTCGACGTTGATACCCTTCTTAGCCGAAATCTCTTGGCATTGATATTTACCGCCCCACTCTTCAACCAAGTAGTTCATATTGGCGAGGGCTTCGCGGATTTTGTCGGGGTTAGCACCCGGCTTATCTATCTTGTTTATAGCGAATACTATAGGTACGTTGGCAGCCGCAGCGTGGTTGATAGCCTCAATGGTCTGAGGCATGACACTGTCGTCGGCTGCAACGATGATGATGGCGACGTCGGTAACCTGGGCACCACGAGCACGCATTGCCGTGAAGGCTTCGTGACCTGGAGTATCGAGGAACGTGATGTGACGTCCGTTTTCGAGAGTCACATTGTATGCACCGATGTGCTGCGTAATACCACCAGCCTCACCGCTGATTACGTTGGTGTTACGTATGTAGTCGAGCAATGATGTCTTACCGTGGTCTACGTGACCCATAACCGTAACAATAGGAGGACGCGAGGTGAGTTGTGCTTCATCATCGTCTTCTTCTTCAACTTCAGAAGCCGACTCAACACTTACGAATTCTACCTTGAAACCAAACTCTTCTGCCACAATCGATAGCGACTCGGCATCGAGGCGTTGGTTAATAGATACAAACATGCCAAGCGACATGAAGGTAGCAATCACCTTATTGATAGGCTCGTTCATCATAGTAGCCAACTCGTTGGCTGTTACGAACTCGGTAACCTTGAGCACCTTCTTTTCGTCTTCCAAACGTTCTTGCTCTTCAGCTTCGCGCTGCGACACAAGTTCACGTTTTTCTCGACGGTGCTTAGAAGTTTTCGATTTAGCACCTTTTGCCGTAAGACGAGCGAGCGTATCTTTTATTTGCTTCTGTACGTCTTCCTCGTTCACCTCTTGGCGTTGCAAGCGTTGCTGTTTCTTATTCTTCTTGCCGCCTTGGTTTTGGTTGTTTTGTCCGCCTTGACCGTTTTGGTTCTGGCGTCCATTGTTATTGTTATTATTATTGTTGTTACTATTGTTATTGTTGTCGCGGTTTTTCTTTTCCTTATCCTTCTTCAAGTTGTTATTTACTTGATTGATGGTCTTGGTATTTATATCAACCTTCTCAGCATGAGTACGCTGACGCTTCTTTTTATGATCGCGACGATTATCATCATTATCGTTTGAAATAGGCAACTGAATTTTACCAATGACAGTAGGGCCCGTTACTTGAGGGCGACCACCGAGACGGAAAATTTCTTCCTCTTTCTTGGCAGGTTTTGGTTCTTCCACTTTAGGCTGTTGTATAGGTTGTTTAGATTGAGCAACAACAGGCTTAGGATCAGCTGGTTTGTTCTCTTTCTTAACCTCTTGTGGTTTATTGACATTGGCAGGCTGAGCCACAGGCTTGGGAGCTTCAACTTTTGGTTCAGCTTTAGGTACTTCGGGCTTAGGAGCAGGTTTATTTTCCACCTTAGGAGCTTCTTTTTTAGCTTCAGGAGCAGGAGTAGGCGCGGGCGCAGGAGCAGGCTGCTTCTTAGGCTCTTCTACCTTCTTAGCTTCTTGTGGCTTAGGCTGAGACTGTTGTTGAGACTGAGGCTGAGGCTTTGGCTTCATAAGATCTTTTATGTTGCCAACTATTGCAGGTCCTTTGAGACGTTCAGCAGTAGGAATCACTTCCGATTCGGCAGGTTCTTCTATGCTGATGGTCTCTTTCTTCTCTTTCTTTTCTTTTTTCTGCTCTTCGTTAATCTTCTCGATGTTATGCTTTACCGTCTTGTCCTTACTAAAGGCGCTTTCAAGTAGAGCACACTGATCGCCATCGAGTTTTGTATTAGGGTTGAAATCCTCTGTTTTATAGCCTTTCTTTTGCAGAAATTCTACAATACTATTTATCCCCACGTTGAGCTCAGTGGCCATCTTGCTTAGTCTCTTTCCCTCTGCCATACTTGATGATTATCTTGTTATATAGTTCAAATTCCTTTTATAGTTACGAATTGATAATTACGAATTACGAGTTGCGTACTCACCATTCTTATGGATTCGTAATTTGAAAACTCGTAATTATTCTTACGACTCAAATTCGGCTGCCAATACGGCAAGCACGTTTTTGATAGTCTCCTCTTCGAGGTCAGTTCTATTCATAAGTTCGTCGAAGCCAAGTTCGAGAACAGATTTAGCAGTATCACAGCCTATGCCCTTAAGCACATCTATAATCCACTGATCTATCTCGTCGGCAAACTCGTCGAGTTGTACGTCTTCCTCGGCCATCTCTTGTTCGCGGAACACATCAATGTCGTAGCCACAAAGTTGGATTGCCAATTTAATATTGCAACCACCTTTACCAATTGCAAGCGACACTTCTTGTGCGTTGAGATAAACCTCAGCTTTCTTATTCTCGTTATCTATCGATATTGAGTTGATATGTGCTGGACTCAATGCACGTTGTATGTAGAGCTGCATATTGTTGGTGTAGTTAATCACATCAATATTTTCGTTGCGAAGCTCACGAACAATACCGTGGATACGCGAACCCTTCATACCAACGCATGCTCCTACAGGGTCGATACGATCATCGTATGATTCAACTGCCACTTTAGCACGTTCGCCTGGTATACGTACTATCTTCTTTATAGTTATGAGACCATCGAAGATCTCAGGAACTTCAGCTTCAAACAAGCGTTCGAGGAACATTGGTGATGTGCGCGAAAGGATGATGAGTGGAGTGTTGTTTTTGATTTCAACTTTAGCCACAACAGCGCGAACTGTCTCGCCTTTACGATAGAAATCGCTTGGTATCTGCTCTGTTTTTGGCAAAATCAAATCGTTGCCATCTTCGTCGCGAACGAGCAATTCACGTTTCCACACTTGATAAACTTCGCCTGTAACTATCTGACCAATACGTTCTTTGTATTTTTGATAGAGATTATCCTTCTCAAGCTCCATGATATAACCAGCAAGGTTTTGCTTGAGCGACAAAATAGCGCGACGACCGAATTTCTCGAATTTCACTTCGTCGGTCACCTCTTCACCAATTTCGAAATCGGCGTCAATCTTGCGAGCCTCAGTAAGACTTATCTGAAGATTTTCATCTTCCAACTCATCGTCGGCAACCACTTTTCTGTTTCGCCATATCTCAAAGTCACCCTTATCTGTATTTATGATGACGTTGATATTCTGATCCGTACCGTAGATCTTTACCAATACGCTACGAAATGCCTCCTCCAGAATACGAACCATGGTGGCTCTGTTGATATTCTTGAGATCTTTGAACTCGGCGAATGTGTCTATCAAATTAACGTTTTCCATTGCGCTACAATCATTTGAAAGATATTATGTCTTTTACTTGTTTTATCTCATCATATTTATAGTACTGCGTACGTACTACATCTGTCTTTTTCTTGGCGCCTTCAAGTTTCACCTTTTCTACTATATCTACAGTGAAACCTTCATCGTCGGCACCTTTGAGTGTACCCTTCACATGCGAACCATTGGGAAGTGTAACCTCAACTTCGTTACCAATATTCTTTATATATTGTCCTTTGACCTTCAGCACACAGCCTATACCAGCACTACTAACCTCTATCGAGTAATTATCCTCGCTATGATTAGCCTCAAGGTAAGCCTCCAAAATATGCGAAGCCTCTTCGCACATCGACAATGGCACTCCAGCATTACGATCTATCACTATATGTATATCGAAGCTTGGCAACACATCTATCTCAACCACAAAGGCTTCTGTGGTCTGCAAAAATTCTGCTAATGCCGATTTTACCTCGTCGCTGTTTACTATCATTTTTATCTATACAAATAAAAAAGGGGACGTAAGAGCCCCCCGAAGAATGCTTTTATATTTCGACCGCAAAAATACAACAATGTCTTTATTATCAAAAAGGAAAATAAAATTTACGTCAATTTCTGCTTGAATCTGTTCTATTTACGCCCGAAGTCGGCTGGAATTTCTCCCCAATATGCAGTTGGCCATTTATTGATAGGCGTAACTATGGGGTTGGCGAGAAGCCATTTCTCGGCTCGCTGCACAAGTTCAAATAGCTGCACCGTAGCAGGCTCGATGGTAAGTTTTGTACGACATTTGGCAGCCTTAACCCAACCGATAGCGATTTGCGAATCGGAGTATATGGGAATGTCGGGCATACCAATCTTTTGCAGCAATGCTAATGCATGCACTATGGCAAGAAATTCTCCAATATTATTGGTACCAAGATCGAATTTCATGTGAAAAATCTCTTTCTCGTCCCACAACGAAATGCCTCGATACTCCATTGGGCCGGGATTTCCCGAACATGCCGCATCGACAACAATGCAGCGTTTGGGCGCTTGACCCATCTCGGGCTTTACGTCGGGCTTGAGCGATGGTCGAAAGGTTGGCACGCCTTCGCGATATGCATTCTCGGCCTCTTCTTCGGTCAAGAATCCTTTGAAGCGTGCTCCTTCGAAGCCTTCAATCTGTGCTTTGGCTGAGTTCCAATCAGCATATACTCCCGGCACTCGGCCTTTCCATACCACATAATATTTCTTTACTCGCGCCATAGATTGTCGTAGTGTTTATTTATTGCGAGATGTTGCTAAGCAGCGGAGAGATATTGGTAATGAAAAGACGCACCGAGATAGCAAGCAAAATAATACCAGCGAACTTTTTGGTGACATATACACCTGCTACACCAAGGAATTTAGAGATTCGCTCTGTGGAATGCAAGGCTATATATACTATAAACATATTTATAATGAGCGCTATAATGATATTAATATCAGAATATTCAGCTCGCAACGATATTATTGTGGTAAACGAACCTGGACCTGCAAGCAATGGAAATGCAAGAGGAACAATAGATGCGCTATTGGTAGGTGCATCTTGCTTGAATATTTGCAAGCCAAACACCATCTCCATTCCTAATATAAGTAGCACTATGGCTCCAGCTACGGCAAACGAGTTTATATCTATGCTGAAGAGCTTGAGCAACGCCTCTCCAAGATACATAAAGCCAAAAAGCAGAACGAAAGCCACCAATGTAGACTTCCAAGCATCCACCTTTTCGCCTCGATCGCGAATACCTATAACTATTGGCATTGAACCAAAAATATCGAGCACTGCAAAAAGCACAACGGAAGCAGATACTACTTCCCAAAAACTAATGTTCATATAATCTGTTATAATTAATTCAAAAAAGACACAAACGTGTTAGATTTTGCGCCGACAAAAATAGAAAAAGAGCGACACTCTATAATAAGAATATCGCTCCTCAATTAGGATTAATTATATGAATATTGGGTTAGGCAATTAAATATGCAACAAGGCGATAAGCCGTAAACAAAACGTTAGAATTTAACATCCGATTTGCAAATTGAAACACTGCAGCCCTATTGCGCATTTCGAGCGGTGAATTAGTTGTATGCCGTTTCACCATGTTCGTAAATATCGAGACCTTCCTCTTCGACGCGTGGTTCAACGCGCAAGCCTTTGAGTTTGTTTAGCGTGAGGAATATCACTGCACCCATAGCAGCTGCCCATGCGCCTATCACCACGGCACCAAAGAGCTGAGCACCAAGGAAGCCAAATCCATGACCGTAGCACAATCCGCTGTCGACTGAGAGGAATCCGGTGAGCACTGTACCAAGGAAACCGCAGACGCCATGCACCGAACTTGCGCCTACAGGGTCGTCTATCTTGAGCACACGGTCGATGAAGTCAACTGAGAAAATCATCACCGTACCACAGATGGCGCCAATGACAGCAGCTCCGGCAGGCGACACAAGGTCGCAACCTGCGGTGATGCCCACAAGACCAGCCAACACGCCGTTGAGGGTGAGCGAGAGTGATGGTTTGCCATAACGTTTCCAGCTGAGCATCAGTGCACAGAAACCGCCGGCACAAGCTGCAAGGTTAGTTGTGAGGAACACGTGCGAGATTGTTGTCTGATCCGCCGTGGTAGATGCGGCGAGCTGCGAGCATGGGTTGAAACCGAACCAGCCAAACCACAAGATGAACACGCCGAGTGCGGCAATGGTCAAGTTGTGACCAGGAATGGCGTGAGGTTTGCCATCGCGGCCATATTTACCCATACGTGGGCCAAGGATAGCAGCACCAACGAGTGCAATCCAACCACCAACAGAGTGAACAATGGTAGAACCCGCAAAATCGTGGAACGTGTCGCCAAACAGTGTCATCATGAATGAGCCATCTTCGCCATTCATTAGCCAACCGCCGCCCCAAGTCCAATGGCCTGATACAGGGTAGATGAGCACACTAATAAATATGGTATAAATAATATACATAGAGAATTTAGTACGCTCTGCCATCGCACCCGACACTATGGTAGCCGACGTAGCGCAGAACACCGTTTGAAAAATCAAGAAACCTTCGGTTGGCAGCGCGCCAGCATCATAGAAATCGGAGCTGAAGAGGTGCGGCAGACCCACAAAGCCGCCATCACCAAACATCAGTCCGAAGCCGACAAACCAAAAAAGAAGGGAACCAAAGGTGAAGTCGACAAAGTTTTTCATAAGTATGTTAGTGGTGTTTTTGGCGCGCGTAAAGCCAGCCTCAACAAGGGCAAAGCCCGGCTGCATGAAAAAGACAAGCATGGCACCCAACAAAAGCCAAATAGTATCGACACCCGATGCTGTCTCTGTAGCTTTTGCGGCAAGTTCTGTTGGCTCTGCGTCCTGAGCCATAGCCAATGTTGGGACGCACGACATAAATAGTATAGCGCACAAAGGCAAAGCGCTTCGTAATATGGATTTCATAGTTTTCATTCTTTCAGGTTAGGTAAGGGTTATTCTTCTGTTTTGTCGTAGAGAGCATAGTCGCCATGGTCGCCAGTACGTATGCGATAAGCCTCTTCGATAGGAATGACGAAGATGCGGCCATCGCCAATCTCGCCCGTTCGAGCCGCTTTTATCACAGCTTGCACCGTTTTTTCCACATTCATATCGCGAACTACAATAGACACCAAGATGCGTTCAATACTGCTGGTGTCGTATACCACACCACGATAGATACGCCCCTGACGTGCTTTGCCTACGCCTCGTACATCGTAGTAGGAGAACCATTCAATGTCGGCAGCGAGGAGTGCCTCTTTCACATCCTCGAAACGCGTTTTGCGAATTATCGCTTCAATCTTTCTCATAATTCTGTTTTTATTCAAATGATTACAATTCAATAGCAAAAGTTGCCTTTTAGTTTTATTCTTTATCTAAAAGACAATGCAAAGTTATAATTCGTAAGCATACAAAGCAAGTCAACTTTCAGTTTTATTACAAAAACGGCTAATAATTAACAATCTTTTACTATTTGACGACATTAACTGAAAGTTTGAAGTTGCAAAGACAGGATTGATAATGATTAATTGTTATGGTAGAGAGAAGAGTGTAGAGCGTAGTGTAGAATGCAAGTACGGTTGTAGGGCTGTCATATTTTGGCAGCCCATTAGAACGCAGATTACGCGGATTAGACAGATTTGCGCAGATTGTTTTTCAATATAGGATGATGCGGATTTGAAATCCGCATCTCATGAGTCGGGGATTTCAAATCCCCTCCAACAAAGATGAGGGTAGTTGTGGAGTTACGAGTTACGAGTTACGAATTACGAGATTTAGAACCCAGATAACACGAACCGAACGGGAATTCCCACAGATTTTATTTCGTTTTCGGCATTGTATTGCCGTATTGTAGAGACGGAGCGTGCTACGTCTCATACGTGTGACAAAATAATTTTGCCGAAAATTGTAGAGACGTAGCACGCTACGTCTCTACATGTTGTAACAATAAAACCAATACAAAACGCACAAAAAAACGGCTGCAAGCACCGCCTGCAGCCGTCATCTTTCAATTATTAATTACCAAATTTTCAATTTTCAATTTTCAATTCACTTCTTAATTATCTTATGCGTAACTCCATCTGACGTTCTTAGGAGATAAACGCCCTTAGGATAACCCGACATATTTACTACATAGTTATTTCCGTTCTCTTCGCGGCGAATTGGAGTGCCGTCGAGGTCGTAGAGGACGTATGAGAAATCGCGATCGGCTTTCACAGTGATGTAGGCAGCTGTTGGGTTTGGATAAACCTTGAGGTTTGCTGCGGTATGCTCTGCTATGCCAGTTGGGTTCTCAATTTGTATATAAATAGTGTCATGAACGGTGATATAGATAGTATCGTGAATGGTGATGTAGACCGTATCAGTACCAGCGGCAGGTGCGAAATGAGCCGTAAGGTCAAGATCCTCAGTGACGTTGATAAATTTGATATTATAAATATCGCCATCGCTCCAGTTGACGAAGCGGAAACCTTCGGCTGGTGTAGCGCGGAGGGTTGCCATAGTGCCATACGTATAAGTACCAGAACCAGACACTTCACCTCGTTCGGCTTCTTTCTCGTGAGTTGATGCAGAAATGGTATAAGTATTTATAGCAAACGTAGCAGTGAGGCTGATGTTGTTATCTACGGTAACCACACGAGGGTTAGTAGTTTCGCCATCGCTCCACTCTACGAAGTGGTAAGCTTCGCTCTCTGGAACAGCCTCAATGGTAGCCGTCTCACCTTCGATGTATAGACCTGCGCCCTTCACTGTGCCATTGCCATTAGTACCAACAGACAGGTTGAACGCGTCCTTGCCTTCGAGTGAGAACACTGCACGAATATCGACATCTTGCGTCATCTTGATGGAGCGTGGGTTCACCTTGCTACCATCGTTCCAGAAGAGGAACTGATAGCCCGATTCTGCCGTTGCAGTGAATGTAGCCACTTCGCCGTGGGTGTATTCACCTGCACCGCTCACTTCACCGTGCTCACTCTCTATTACCGTTGCAGTGTAGGTATTAATCTCGAAAAGAGCAGTGAACTCTATAGCTTCGGTTACTACGAACGTGCGAGTTTGCGAAGTCTCGCCATCGGCCCATTCTACGAAGTGGTAGCCGTATTCTGGGTTAACCGTGAGTGTTGCTTCTGAACCGTGGGTGTAGCTGTGCAAGCCAGACACAGAACCATTTTCGGCTATGGCAGTAACCTTGTAACTATTTATCTCGAACGATGCACGGAGCGTAGAATCTTCCGTAGCTACAAATTGGCGTGGGTTATCCATGCCACCATCGTTCCAACCTACGAAGTGGTAGCCTTCGTTTGGTGTAGCGGTGATAGAAATTTCGGTGCCGTGAACAAATTCACCAGCGCCTGCAACCTTACCATTTTCGCCTGCGGTAGCAGTTATGGTGTATTTATTTATAGCGAAAGTTGCCGAAAGATCTACGTTGCCCTTCACCTCAATAGAGCGAGTTGCGTCGGTTACGTTGTCGCTCCACTTCTCGAAGTGATAGCCTTCGGCTGGTGTTGCCGTGAGCGTAGCAGTGGTATTCTCTTCGTATACACCAGCGCCACTAACTGTACCATTTTCAGGCTCGGCAACGCTGATGGTGTAGAGGTGGTGACCCTCTTGAATAAAGATAGCCACAAGATCAACATCCGACTTAACTATGGTATCAATCTGTGCTGTGGTCTGGCCGCTGCGCCAGCTACCAAAGTCGTAGCCTTCATCGGCGATAGCGGTGATGGTGGCTTTGTCGCCATGGTTGTATGTGCCAGCGCCGGTAAATGTGCCGTGCTCGCCAGTAGCCGTAACGGTGTAAGTATTTATAGCGAACGATGGCAAGAACAACACTGCCTCAGCAGCCGTGAAGATGCGTGGATTTTCAGTATTGTCATCGCCCCAACTTACGAAGTGATAGCCCTCGTCTGCTTTAGCGGTGAGGGTTACTTTTGCGCCGTGCTGATATGTACCCGTGCCCTCTATAGTACCATTCTCGTAGCCCGTTGCCGAGATTTCATATTCGTTTATTGCAAACGATGCCGTATAAGTAGCACTTTCGGTTACCGTGATAGTGCGTGGGTTAGTGGTATTGCCATCTTGCCACTGCACAAAGTGATGACCTGTGTTTGGCTTAGCTTCTATTTGTGTAGCGCTATTATAATCGAAGAAACCAGCACCCGACACTGTGCCTTTACCATCGTCGGCAGTAAGTATAATCAGCTGAGGGTTCGATATACTGAGTGGTATATCGCCTTCTTGTGCTACTTCATAGAAGCCAACACCAATGTAGTATGTCTTGCCTGCCTCGAGATTATAAACAATACGGACGTTGCCATAATCATCGACACTTGTGTAGGTCTCTTTCAGAATCTCTCCATTTTCATCACGTAGACAGCCATAATGATTGTCATAATCTTCTGCTGCCGACGAAATGGTGTATCTACCCGTCAATGTAGGACGGAATACAGCGTTGTCGTTAATTCGTCCAATGGCGTGAACGGTAGTGTTGCCGACTGTAACCGTCTTGCCTTCGAAGATTGCTGTGAGGTTAAGATCTTTTGTTGCACTGAATGTATACGATGCATCTGATGAAACAATCTCAGAGCCATTGCTCCAGCCTACGAAGTGATAAATATCTGTATTGGAAGGCGTTGCGGTAAGCGTAACATTAGCATCTTTCAAATATATGCCACCACCAGTAACAGAACCTTTGCCCTTGACGTCGATTACAATATCGTAGGTTTGTGCGCTCTTAGGATAGAACACAGCGGTGTAGGTATTTATGGCGCTATTGCCTTCTGCCTCGTTGTCTTTCACTACAACGGTGCGAGGGTTGTCGTGGTTGCCATCGCTCCAACCAACGAACTTATATTCGCTGCCAGCAGTAGCCGCAATAGTAACCTCTGCACCGTAAGCATACTTACCGCTACCAGTTACTTCGCCGCGCCCAGCTTCGTTTGGTTGTGCCGTTAGAGTTTTATTTTTGCTGTTCCATACATACACACAAGTGTGTTTTGTAAGGCCATTTCTCCACCAGCTGCATGTTTCTTTGCTTGCCGCATCGCAAATAACAGTCTCGACGGTTTCGTAGATATATCTAAATACATCATCTGCATCTGCTCCAGCAAATTGACTTGGCATTGTAATCTCTTTTATTCCAGTACCAACTAAGCCAAAGTATCCTACTCGTGTAAGCGAAGAAGGTAGAATTATCTTTTCGAGACTATTGCAACTTGTAAATGGGTAATCTCCAATTTCTTCAACACCTTCAGATATTACAACTTGCTTCAGATTATCACAATAACCAAAACTGTAACCTCCGATTTTTTTTACTGAGCCAGGAATTTCTATTGAACTAAGGGCGACACAGCCACCAAAGGCCTGATCATCAATATTTGTTAGCGTGTTTGGTAAAACGACTTGCATAAGACTACCGCAGCGTTCAAATGCATGTCGACCAATATAAAGCACTCCATTAGGAATAGTAATCTGCGTGAGGTTTTCACAGTTTTCGAATGCATAATCACCAATAGACTTACAATTACTATTTATCTCAAACGTTGTAATATCCTTGGAATCTACTCTATGCAGCTGGAAATACTTATTACCCAGGAATTCCATGTAGGTAGCACCGCCCTCTTCTGTATAATTTATATTCATATTGGTGCAACCATCAAACACGTAACTACCTAAAACTACTTTTGGATTTGCATTAGTGAAATTCACTGTTGTTAGGCTACTACAGCCTTCGAAAGCTGACACAGCTATTGTTATATCAGAAGACTCAATGGTAACTTGTTGAAGGCTTGTACAAGTGATAAATGCTTGCATACCCAAATATTTAACTGAGCTTGGAATTACCACAGAGGTAAGTCCCGTACAACCATTGAATGCGTAAGATCCAATTTTAGTTACGGTATTTGGAATGGTAATAGAGGTAATATTGGTAAAGCCACCAAATGCCCAATCATTAATTTCTGTAGTCGTATAGGTTCTGCCAGCAACAGGGGTAAACACACCCTGTATATTCACTGAGGTGAGGTTTGCATAACTATCGTCGGAAACCACAGTAGCAGTATAAGGTTCAGAGCTACTTAACTCGTAGTAGATACCTCCGAACTCAACTTTTTCAGCCCACGCCTGCACGGCAAGCGTAAAGGCAATAAATAAGAATAAGAGTTTTTTCATAATCATAAACATTATAAATAGATTGAATTTCAAATAATTATTTCACTACAAAAGAATAACCGAAGAACGGTCCGCACCGCCATCGAAAGAAGAGCCAAGGCCCATAGCGAGCCCCAATACCGAAAAATTGCGTAGCTATTGTTAATAGCGCGTGTTTGTAAAATGTGTTCATATCTCAAACTTATCTGAACGTGCGTGTGTAACTATCTCTTTTCAAAATTGAGCGCAATTGTAGCTATAAATGTATTTTTTTGTCAATAGGCATTTATACTCATTGTTTTGCAATATATTGTAATTCAGTATATTATAAAAGCAGAATACAAATCGGTCAGCACAGCAGAAATTGAAATTTCCTTTGAACGAATATGTTACATGTAACATATAGCGTAGTCGTTCGGGATATTTATATACATGTTTCGGGATAGGTTTGTGCTGTAGAGACGGAGCGCGCTCCGTCTCTACAATACACAAACAAAATCAGCCGCCCCTCAATCAGAATTTGCCGTTACCGGCAAAAAAGATATGTTTGTAGAGCATTTTTGCGACCAAAACTTGCCGATAACATGGAATACATATCAGTAACTCAATTTGCCGAGAAAGTTAGAGTACTTCAAAATTGAAAATTGAAAATCCCGCACAGATGACACAGAAAAAAAGGATTAATGTAGGGACGTCACATTGTGGCATCTCTATAATGTGGCGTCTCACAATATCAAGCGCAGATAATTTAGTTCATGTATAGACGGAGCGCGCTCAGTCTATACAATACAAAACAACGCCTCAAGCAAAAAAAATTCGTGAAAATCTGTTCAAACAGTGGAATCGGTGTTCAGAAACATACCTCGAACAGAGATTAATTAGGCGTGTATGAGCTCCGCTATTTTTTGTATAAATGCGATGGCTTTGGGCGTGTATTCGTCTGTGAGTTCATTGTCGCAATAGGCGAAGTCGTCGTAATCTCCACTGTGACGAATTTCAAATAGACGACTGTACGTTTTGCCATATTCTTTAGGAAGAACGCCCTTTGCAACGAAATGAAGTCCAAGCATAGCTTTTACGCCAGAGTGTGAAGTAGCTGAAATGTTGTTGGATACAAGCAATGCTAATACGGCGTAGAAACAAGCGTAATACAAACGATTCATAGCGGCATTGTAGAAGCCTTCACCCGACAAAAGTTCAGCTTCTTTTATTGTTTCTTGAGCTCTATTGAGCCTATATTCTATAAGCGCGATACGACTCTCTTCGTCCAATTCTTCTTTCATATCACCACTCCTTCGTTCATTACGTTGATGTAAAATGGAGTTTTGAAAGGTCGGTTCTCCCACTCTTTACGCGGCATAATCATAGGACTAATCACTATGCCCGACGACAATTCTATATCGTAGAGTTTGTCAGTCAATGCGTCTTCTTGCTTGCCATCGCGTTTGTCACAATCGAGCAAAATGAGGATGTCTATATCGCTATCTTCACGAGCTTCGCCTCGAGCCTCAGAGCCATATAGAATGACAGTCGCAGATGGTGCTATATGCTTAACTGCCTGACTTATTTGGTTTACAATGTCATTTCTACTCATTTCTCTTGCATGCAATAAGTACGAAATTAGCGATATTTATGGTAATGTCTCTAATAGGTAATTGAAAATTGAAAGTTGAAATTCTCGCACAGATGACACAGAAAAAAAGGATTAATGTAGGGACGCCAGATTGTGGCGTCTCTGCTCTGTGGCGTCTCACAATATCAAGCGCAGATAGTTTAGTTCATGTATAGACGGAGCGCGATACGGCTCACAACACAACGACGCAAACAAAAAATTCTGCGAAAATCGGTTCTATCTGAATAATCTGCGTTCGAAAACAGCCGAGGTATGAATTAGCATAATATTTAACAATTCTTCACTTTCCGTGTAGTGTGCAAACGTTTTCATAAGCTAATTTTGGCACCGTAGTTCCCTTATAATCATGATTGATACTCATACTCACCTTTTCGTTGAACAATTCGACGATGACCGTAGCGAGGTTATAGCGCGAGCCAAGCAAGCTGGCGTTGAGTGTACTATCCAGCCAAATGTCAGTGTGGAATCGCTTGAGCGATTGGCTGCTCTGTGCGATGCAGAGCCCGCGTTTTGTCGTCCGCTCTATGGTCTGCACCCGACAGACCTAACGGAGAATTACATGGCCGAACTCGAAGCCATCTTCCGCTTTGCCGACGAGCGTGGCGATATGGTTGGTGTTGGCGAGATTGGACTCGATTTCTATTGGGATAAGTCGCTTGCCGCGCAGCAGATTGACGCTTTCCGTCGTCAGATTGACATAAGTATTGAACGTCAATTGCCAATGTCGATTCATGTTCGCGAGGCTTTCGCGACGCTTTGGGAAGTATTGTCGGATTACGACCCAGAAAAACTCGTAGGCTCGCTGCACTGCTTTTCGGGCACTGCCGACGATGCGCAACTGCTCGTAGATAAATATCCAAACTTGATGATTGGCCTTAATGGTTCGCATACATATAAGAAATCCATTACCCCCGAAATACTCAGCATCGTACCTATAAATAGAATACTCCTCGAAACCGACGCACCATACTTAGCACCGATACCCAACAGAGGAAAGCGCAACGAACCTGCATACGTACGTTTAGTTGCCGAACACATCGCAAATTTGCTCAACACCACAACCGACGAAATAGAAAGGGTTACAACAGACAACGCAAAGCGTCTTTTTAGATTATAATAAACATTTTATGAAAAAGGTTTTTGTATACATATCCATACTCGCGGCTTGCATAACAACAAAAGCACAAGACAAGGTGACGCACGACGCGATGCAAAAAATTTACGACGAAGTGCGCACGCCATATAAATATGGTATGGTGATAGTGCCGCAGGACAATGGGCACAAGATTGACTGTCCGACTGTTTTTCGCAAAGACGGTCGTTGGTATATGACATACGTATGCTACAACGGGCATGGCGGCACCGACGGGCGAGGCTACGAGACGTGGATTGCCACGAGCGACGACCTCTTGCATTGGCAAACCGAAGGACGCGTGCTCGAATACTCCAACGACACAGCCTCGTGGGACGCCAACCAACGCGGCGGGTTTCCTGCTCTCATAGATATGAATTGGGGCGGAAGCTACGAAATTGGTACCTACAAGGGCAAACATTACATAACCTACATAGGCGGCCACGGCAAAGGCTACGAAGCTGTTTATGAACCACTTTCGATAGGCTTAGCGACCGCTAACGATGATATTACAAAGCCGTGGAACGTTGCCGCCAAGCCACTCATGCGCTACGACGACAAAGACGCGCAGTGGTGGGAACGCCTAACGCAATACAAGAGCACTATTTATAGTATTGATAAGAACGTTTTGGGTTATCCGTATGTGATGTTCTACAACGCAGGCGGCAAAGATGCCACGCATCCTAAAGGCGAACGCATAGGCATAGCGCTGAGCAAAGACATGAAGAAGTGGAAACGCTACAACGGCAACCCCGTTTTTGCCCACGACACCGACGGCACTATCACTGGCGATGCGCAGATAGTGAAGATGGGCGACCTCTGGGTGATGTTCTACTTCTCGGCGTTCAATCCGTCGCGCGAATACAATGCATACAACACATTTGCCGTAAGTCGCGACCTTGTGCATTGGCAAGATTGGGACGGCGAAGACCTTATCTATCCGTCGAAACCATACGACGAGATGTTTGCCCACAAAAGCTATGTGGTGAAATGGCGCGGCGTGGTTTACCATTTCTATTGCGCTGTAAACAATTCGGAGCAGCGCGGAATAGCCGTAGCTACAAGTAAACACATGGGACAAAGCGAATTGCACTTCGTAGCGCCCGATGCCAAGGGTCACAGAACAACTCAGAGCCTCAACGACGATTGGCAGATTGAGTTTGGCGGCAAGAAATTCACGCACTCCATACCCATAAACCTCGACGACTACTACGGCGCACGCCAACTTGTGCACGGCAATCTGCACGGCGAAGCTACATTCACGAAGCATTTCGTTGCACCCGACAAAGGCGAGAAAGAGTATTTTCTAAATATCGAAGGCATAGGTACTTACGCCGACATTACGCTCAACGGCATACATATAGGTAAGTATGATGTAGGCCGACTGACTAAGGTTGTAGATATTACAAACGCAGTGAAGAAAGACGCAGAAAATGAGCTCGTTATAAACGTGTCGCATCCATCGGGAATAACCGATATGCCTTGGGTTTGTGGCGGTTGCAGTTCGGAATGGGGCTACAGCGAAGGCTCGCAGCCGTTTGGCATCTTCCGCCCAATAACTCTTGAAATCACCGACAAAGTACGCATTGAACCATTTGGCGTTCACGCATGGAGCAACGCTCTGACTGATAGCATATTTATAAATACAGAAATAAAAAACTACGGCAGCGAAGAGGCAACATTTAGCCTCATAAATAAGTTGTGCGACAAGAGCGGCAAACAGATCGTTCGACTTACGGAGAACGTAATGCTCAAGGCTGGCGAAACGAAGACTATTCATCAGCGTGCACGCGTTGAAAATGTGCATCTGTGGAGCCTTGAGAATCCATATTTATATAATGTAAATACCATAATAAAACGCAACGGCAAAGCCACCGAGAGCACCAACACAGCTTTCGGATTCCGCACCATCAGCTGGCCAAAGACACGCAACGACGGCGACAAACGTTTCATACTCAACGGCAAGCCAACATTCATAAATGGCGTTTGTGAATACGAACACGAGTTTGGACAAAGTCACGCGTTTAGCAACGAACAGATAAAAGCGCGTATCAAAGAGACCATCAGCGCAGGCTTCAACGCCTTTCGCGATGCGCATCAGCCACATAACTTACTATATGGCAAGCTGATAGAAGAGAATGGATTACTCTGGTGGCCACAGTTTTCAGCGCATATCTGGTACGACACGCCGGCATTCCGCGAGAGCTTCAAACGCCATCTGCGTCAGTGGGTTAAGGAGCGCCGCAACTCGCCAAGCGTCATTCTTTGGGGCTTGCAGAACGAGAGCACATTGCCGCCTGACTTTGCCCGCGAATGCACCGAGATAATTAGCGAAATGGATCCAACGTGCGGCAGTCAGCGCTTAGTAACAACTTGCAACGGCGGCGAAGGGTCGGACTGGAACGTGGTGCAAAATTGGAGCGGCACGTATGGCGGCAACATAGATAACTACGGCAACGAGCTGAAAGACGATGCTCAGCTACTCAACGGCGAATATGGCGCGTGGCGAACTGTTGGCAACCACACTGGCAATGGCTACACCGAAGAGAAGTTTTGCGACATACTTAGCAAGAAAATCGACCTTGCAGAGAGCGTTCGCGATAGCGTTTGCGGTCAGTTTCAATGGTTACTTGTCAGCCACGACAACCCTGGCCGCAAGCAACCCGACGAAGGTTTACGCCGAATAGACAAAGTAGGACCATTCAACCACAAAGGCATTTTCAGCATCTGGGAGCAGCCGACCGACGCTTTTTATATGTATAAAAGTAAATACGTATCGGCTGATAGAGAGCCGTTTGTATATCGAACAAAATCAGGTATCGTCTATACCAATTGTCCACAGACAAGAGTCCGTCTGGAGGACAATGTGGAATACATCGACGGACTTTTAGAAGGCAATGTGGTTTGTACCTACAAACGTCTCACCGCTGGTGAACTAACCGATGATGACCTCCTTCAACCCAAGAGTGGTGTTGCCTACACACATCGCATTAATTGCGGTGGCGACCGATACACGGACGCGTGGGGTAATGAGTGGACTGCCGATGATAGTCTTATTTGTCACTCTTGGGCTAACGATTTTGATGGCATGAATGCCTACAGCGCAAGTCAGACTGCCGACTACGATATGCCAGTCTTGCCACTTTTTCAGACCTCGCGCTATGGTCGGCACAGAATGAGCTACAAAGTCGCAGCACCCAAGGGTACTTATCGCGTTGAGCTATATTTTGTAGAGCCATGGTATGGCAATGGAAGTGGCGAAAAAGCCGACTACGAAGGCTGGCGAACGTTTAGTGTCGCAATAAACGGAAACATCGTGGTACGTAATCTTGACATTTGGGCGCAAGCTCATTATGGCAAACCATATAAACGTGTCGTTGAAATAGTCAACGAACAAGATAGCATAGAAATATCATTTCCAGAAGTGCGTAGCGGACAGGCTATTATTAGTGCCATAGCCATTGCTCGCATGCCAGAGACTCCTGGTGGTTGGTGGCAAAACCTTGATAAACTCGAGCGTATAGGAAAGCAGTCTATCGAGTATGGTTTCTGGCACATTGCCGAAAATGACACCATTACCAAAATGCCCGACAATCTGTTGCCACCACGTGCCGACAACTCGCTTAAAGTGAGTGGTAAGAAAACTCGGAAAGGTATGCAATGGACCTTTACCGTAGGCGTAGCTAAAATTTATGCCATTCGTTGGCGTTATCACAATGCTGAGGCTCCGCGCAAGTTGCATGTAACGTTGTCAGACCAAAATGGCGTTATCTACAAAGACGACGATGTAAGTTTCCTACAGACGCAAAAGAGAATCACCAAGCGCAAGATGACGAGCATAACCACTGGAAGCTTCATAAACGCTGGCACTTACACGCTTACGCTCACGGGCGAAGGCATTCAGAAAATGACATTTGACGAACTAACAATAGAATGAAAAACTTAATTATAAATATTGCAGCGGCGGCTCTCTGCGTGGGTTGCACCGAGAATGCTCAGGAAAAACCTCAGCAGCGCGAATGGGAAAACCAGAGCATTTTGCAAATCAACCGCGAGGCTGCAAGAGCCTCATTTACGCCATATTACAAGCAAAAAGGCGACCGCAGCATGAGTCTCAACGGCACTTGGAAATTCCATTGGACCACAACGCCCGATGCTCAACCTGCGGACTTCTACAAAACTTCGTTCAGCGATGCCTCGTGGGATACTCTGCAAGTGCCCGCCGACTGGGAGATGAATGGCTATGGAACGCCTATCTACAGTAGTTCGGGATACACATTCAAGATAAATCCGCCCTACGTAATGGGCGAACCCAAAGAGAGCTACACAGCATACGTAGAACGCAATCCCACAGGCTGTTACCGTCGCACGTTCGAAGTACCAAACGAATGGAGCGGCAAAGAGCTATACTTACGCTTTGGCTCGGTGGCAAGTGCTTTCTATGTATGGATAAACGGTCAGTTTGTAGGCTATTCGCAAGGCAGCATGGAGCCTGCCGAATTTTGCATCAGTAAATATGTATGCGAAGGCAAGAACACCATTGCGCTGAAGGTTCTAAAATATTCCGATGGTAGCTACCTCGAAGACCAAGATCAATGGCGAGTGGCTGGCATTCATAGAGATGTAACTATCTATGCCACAGAGAGAATACGCATTCGCGACTTCGGTGTACGTACTATTATAGATACTAAAAATGGCACGGCGAAGGTCATTATTGCGCCAGAGTTAAGTTCGCCAGACAGCATAAGTGGCAAGGGCTACACCATTTGTGCTACCATAATTACACCCGACGGCGAAGCGCTCCCCGACAGTGCCCTAACAGCCGATGCTGAGACGATGCTCAACAAAGCCCACAAGGCCAAAATTATGAATCAGCGCACGCCACAACGCGGCTACCCAATGTGGGGCTGGATGGAGACGACCATCGAGAACGCTAAATTTTGGACCGCCGAAAATCCACAACTATACACCCTAAGACTCTCATTGAAAGATAGTTGTGGCATAAATATAGAAAATATAGAGACGCGCATCGGACTGCGCGACATACGTATAGAGAACGGGCAGTTGCTTGTGAACGGCATACCTACGCGTCTGCGCGGTGTGAATCGCCACGAGATGGATCCGCGCATGGGCAAGGTGATGACCGAAGAGTTGATGATGAAGGATTTGATACTTATGAAGCAAGCTAACATCAACGCGGTGCGCACGTGCCACTATCCCAACTGCGAGCGCTGGTATGAACTCTGCGACAGCATAGGTATGTACGTCATGGATGAAGCCGACATAGAGGAGCACGGACTTCGCGGCGAACTTGCAAGCGACCCAACTTGGACTGCCGCTTGGCTCGACCGCACACAGCGTATGGCCATTCGCGACCGCAACCACGCGTGCGTAATCAGTTGGAGTCTTGGAAATGAAGCCGGCTGGGGTGTCAACTTTGCGGCTTCGGCGGCTTGGCTTCACGAATTCGACCCGACGCGTTTCGTGCACTACGAAGGTGCGCAAGGCTCGTGCGAACTGCTTGACGGCGAGAAGGTTCACGAGAACGACCCTGCATACGTAGATGTGATAAGTCGATTCTATCCACGCACGCAAGACGAATATCTCAATCCTGGCATCACTGACGGCGATATGGAACGCCCCGAGAATGCACGCTGGGAACGTCTGCTGAGCATTGCCAAAGACAAACGCGACAACCGTCCTGTGCTGACGAGCGAATATGCACACGCCATGGGCAACGCACTCGGCAACATGCGCGAATATTGGGACGAGATTTATAGCAATCCTCGTATGCTCGGCGGCTTCATCTGGGAATGGGCCGACGAAGGCATCGAGGCGCATACGGGCGATACTACGTACATAGCTTACGGCGGCGACTTCGGTGATAAACCTAACCTCAACTCGTTCTGCATCAAGGGCGTTGTGGATAGTTATAGAAACGTTGGCGCTAAATATTACGAGGTGAAAAGCGTTTATGCGCCAATGCGTTTCAAGCTTGAAGGCGGCAAAGTGCGCACCGAATGGCTTGATAAACACGTAGATATAAATAATTATGAGATAACCGAAACACGCGAAAATGGCTTAGTGAACGTCTCTGCCAAGTTGAAGAGTGCCACCAAATGGGCGCCTGCAGGATTCGAAGTTGCAAAAGCGCAATTCGTTGTAGATAAAAATTGGTGGAAAAGTGCTGCCAATATTAAGCGCGATAAGGTTAATAATGAGCCTGTTACTGCCGACGAGGCTATTGCGCTCTTTGCTCACGTGAAGCCGCATTTCTATCGCGCACCACTCGACAACGATCGTGGTTTTGGCAGCTGGATAGCCAAAGACTGGAGCAAGCAACGTCTTGATAGTCTGACGGAAAGCATAATAAGCGACTTCGCTACCGAGACGCTCAAAGATGGCAGCGTGAAAGTGAGCACTACGCGTGCATACGCTACGGCAAATGGCAGCATAGAGACGGCATACGTATACATAGTTATGCCCGATGGCTCGATAGATTTCAAGGCTACATATACGCCCAAAGGCGAGCTACCTACGTTGCCTTGTCTCGGCACAACGCTCGTGTTGCCTAAGTATTTCAACGAGTTGCACTACATAGGTCGCGGACCGTGGGACAATTACCCCGACCGCAAAGAGAGCTGCCATATCGGACGCTACAAATCGACCGTGGCTGAGCAATATTTCCATAATCCGAAGCCGCAAGACTCTGGCAATCATGAGGATGTTGCATACGTATGCCTCTCCAATGGTCGCGACCACATCAGTGTGTCGGCTATCGATGGAACGTTCAGTTTCAGTGCGTTGCCATATTCTGCCACTCAGCTCGCCACCACGAAGCACGACTACGAGTTGCGCGCCGAGAACTACGTCTACCTCAACCTCGATGCGGCGGTGCTTGGCATTGGCAATGGCTCGTGCGGCCCAGGTGTGCTGAAGAAATATGCAATAGAGCAAAAACCGCATACGTTGCATGTGAAATTGAGAATTGAGAATTGAAAATTCATAATTCGTAATTGGGAATTCGTAACTCGCAACTTGTAATTCGTAATTAATAAATTAGCGAATCAAAAAAACCGACAACAACATAAATAAAATGAAAGCTACTATTAGTGCCTTAGCCATAGCAGCGATGCTGTGCTCAACAACAATGGCACAACCAACCAACATTCAAACCCAACGTAAATATCTCAGCGGACACGGCTGCGACGACATGGTGCAGTGGGATTTTCAGTGCACTGGCGGACGAAATAGCGGCACGTGGACCAAGATAGGAGTGCCTTCGTGCTGGGAACTTCAAGGTTTCGGTACATATCAGTATGGAATGAAGTTCTACGGCAAGGCTCACCCCGAAGGCATAGCCGACGAAAAAGGTCTCTATAAATATGAATTCACGCTTCCTAAGCAGTGGGAAGGTCGCCACATCGACCTCGTTTTTGAAGCTGTTATGACCGACGCCGAAGTCAAGATAAACGGTCGCAAGGGCGGTGTGAAGCATAGTGGCGCTTTCTACCGCATAACCTACGACGTGAGCGACCGAGTTTTCTTTGGCGATAAGAAAAACTTGCTCGAAGTTACCGTGTCGAAAGAGAGCGAAAACGATGGTGTGAACCTCTCGGAACGTCGAGCCGACTACTGGAATTTCGGTGGAATATTCCGCCCGGTATTCATTGTGTCGAAACCTGCCATCAACATCGAACGCTTTGCCATCGATGCCAAAGCGAACGGCGATTTCAATGCATACGTAGTGATAAATCACTCAATGGACGGAATGAAGATTCGCACCGACATTGCCGACGAAAAAGGCAACACCATCTCGCAAAACGAAACTGCTGTGCGCGGTGGCAGCGACCATGCCGAAATATCTTTCAAGGCAGGCAACAATCTCAAACTTTGGACTGCCGAAACGCCTAATAGATACGTTGCAACTTTCTCGCTCATAGATAAAAATGGCAAGATCATACATAAAGAGACCGAGAAATTTGGTTTCCGCACCATTGAGACGCGCGAGCACGATGGCCTATACATAAACGGTACGAAAGTCCTCGTGAAAGGCGTCAACCGCCACAGTTTCCGTCCTGAGACGGGCCGCACTCTGAGCTACGAGAAGAATCTTGAGGACGTAAAACTCATCAAGAGCCTAAATATGAATGCTGTACGCCTCTCACACTACCCTGCCGACCCTGAATTCTACGACATCTGCGACAGTCTTGGTCTTTATGTTATGGACGAACTCAGCGGCTGGCATGGACATCAGGAGACTATCAATGGTCAGAAACTTGTGCGCGAGATGGTCACACGCGACGTGAACCACCCAAGCATCATCTGGTGGAGCAACGGCAACGAAGGCGGCTGGAACAACGAGTTGAACGACGAATTTCATAAATATGACATACAGAAACGTCCCGTTCTGCATCCGCAAGGCAATTTTGGTGGCTACGAGACTATGCACTACCGCTCGTATGGCGAGAGCAACGAATATATGCGCAAGCCAGAGATTTGGATGCCTACCGAGTTTCTCCACGCGCTCTACGATGGCGGCGCTGGCGCTGGACTCTACGACTATTGGGAGGTTATGCGCACATGGCCGCGCTGTGCTGGTGGCTTCATCTGGGCACTTGTAGATGAAGGTGTTGTGCGCACCGACATGAATGGCATGATAGACAACGTGGGCAACTACGGCGCCGATGGCATTGTGGGACCGCACTACGAGAAAGAGGGCAGCTACTACACCGTGAAGCAGATTTGGAGCCCTGTGCAGATATTTACGCCTAACCATAATTATGATGGTATGCAAGCCGCCAACGACGCGCTCTCTACCAACTTCGATGGCAAACTTACCGTAGAAAATCGCTACGACTTCATCTCGCTCGACGACACAAAGTTTGAATATCAATATGTTACGTACGAAGGCGCGAAGACTCGCACTATTTCGAAAGGCGCAACAAGCGTAAAGGGCGTTAAACCTCATCAGAGCGCAACGCTCGATATTCCTACTAATAAGAATGCTGATGCTCTGACCGTTACGGCTAAGAATAAAAATAACGACGAGATTTTCACTTGGACATTCAAGATACGCAATGCCTCAAGAATCGAAGGCGGCAAAAGCGCTCGCACTACCACTAAAGAGACTGATACAGAAGCAACTGTAAAAGCGGGCGATGCAACATACGTATTTAGCAAAACGAACGGCCGCCTGATGCGCGTAAGTATAAAAGGCAACGACACCGAATTTGGCAACGGCCCAGAGTTCTTCGCCTACAAACGTAGCGACCGCTCGATGGATCAGTTTCTCAACACAGACGACAAAGAGGCTTTCGAGAAGCGACTTCAATACACTGCATACGCCGAGCAGGGCAAATTCAACCGATTGGAAATCGGCAAAGGCACAAACGACACAACCATCGTAACGGCTATATACGATTACGCAAGCCTACAACGCGCCGAATGGCACATTGCGCCCGATGGCACAGCTCGTCTGATTTATACTTACGTATTCAACGGCGTTGTCGACCTCATGGGCGTGAAATTCGACCTGCCCGAAACGAGTGTCGAGAGCAAGACGTGGCTCGGCAAAGGTCCATATCGCGTGTGGAAAAACCGCTTGCACGGACCTCAACTTGGCATCTGGCAAACCGACTACAACGACCCAATTCCGGGCGAGAGTTTTACATATCCTGAATTCAAAGGCTATTTTGCTGGCGTTCAGTGGATGAACATACGTACGAAGAATGCCACCATTCGCATTGAGCCGGGCAACGACACCACCGACTTCGTGGGCGTTTATCAACCTCGCGACGGTCGCGACAATCTGCTTTATCAGCTGCCACAGACTGGCATCTCCATTATGCAAGTCATTCCGGCAGTGCGCAACAAGGTTAACAGCACCGACCTCAACGGTCCTTCGGCGCAAGCTGTTTGGGCAAATGGTGCATATACTGGCGAAATTCGCATAACATTCTCAGCCAAATAGTGTTATGAAAAGCAGCGTATCAAATCACCGAATAGAACGAAAATATACTAACATAATTCGTTTCGTTCGTAGTAAGATGGAAATGCTTATAATTGAACGATTTACTAATTGCAATTTCGTTTCATTCGTTCAATTAGGTGTTATGAAAAAACCTTACTTGGCAACGTTTGTGGTTGCTGTAATATCTTTATTTACAGCGTGTAGCAGCAATACGTGGCACGACGATTTCCGCCAAGCAAAATGCGAAGTCGAGCCATGGACATTCTGGTATTGGATGTATGGCAACGTAAGTGACGATGGCATCAGAGCAGACCTAAAAGCCATGAAAGAGGCTGGCATAGAAGGGTTTTATCTGATGCCGATAAAGAGTCCGGCAGACAACGCTCAACTTGGTGGCACGGCATTGCAGCTCTCGCCCGACTGGTGGAACAGAATGCGGACCGTGTTTACCATTGCCGACAGTCTACATCTTCAAATGGGCATTCACTTCTCCGATGGATTCGCACTTGGCGGTGGTCCGTGGATTACGCCCGACGAATCGATGCAAAAGGTCGTTTGGTTCGACACCATAGTTAGTGGAGGCAACATAGATATGGAGCTACCACTACCTAAGCATTATGCTGATTACTACGAAGATATAGCTACGTATGCCTACCAAACTCCATTCGCCAACGACATAAAACCGTCTACCGACACGCAATTTCCACTAAAGTCGAAAGAGCCTTGCGATATTGTATACAAGTATGCAGAGCCATTCACGCTTCGCAGCGTTCAGATTGTCACTGGTGGCAACAATTACCAAGCGCACCGCTGGACGGTAAGTTCTTCCGACGATGGCAAAATTTATAAAGAGATAACTCGCATAGAGCCAGCACGTCAAGGGTGGCAAAACACCGATGCATACGCTACGTACGCCATACCTACCACTACAGCTAAATATTTCAAATTTCACTGGAAGCCTGAAGGAAGCGACCCTGGAAGCGAAGACATGGACGCCGCCAAATGGAGTCCTACGCTAAAAGTTGCAGCCATAAACCTTGGTTCTGAACCTATTGTAGATGGCTACGAGGGCAAAAGTGGCGCAGTGTGGCGCGTTAGCAAGGCATACATAGATAAAGACAACGAAGCTATCGATGCTAAATCGTTGAGAATTATCGATATAAATAATAATAGAATAGAGACTGTGCTTCCTGAAGGAGAGTGGCACATCATACGTATGGGTCACACATCGACGGGACACACCAATGCCACAGGCGGAGGTGGACGCGGTTTGGAATGCGACAAATTCTCCATTGCAGCCATCGACAAACAATTCAATAGTTGGTTTGGCAGCATCGATTCTATGACGCAGACAATCTCGAGCGACGTACTTACGCGCCTGCATGTGGATAGCTGGGAATGTGGCAGCCAGAACTGGAGCGCCAATTTTGCCGACGAGTTCAAACGTCGTCGTGGCTACGACCTTTTGCAGTGGTTACCCGTATATGCAGGAGTTCGAATCGAGAGCGAAGCCAAAAGCGACGCTGTCTTGCGCGACATACGCCAAACAATAGCCGAACTCATCAACGATGTGTTTTTCGTCGAAGTGCGACGCCTTGCCGATGCTAACCACAAGCAACTATCTACGGAGTGCGTATGTCCTACGATGGTTAGCGATGGCATGCTCCACTTTGCCCAAGCCGACTACCCGATGGGCGAATTTTGGGTAAATAGCCCAACGCACGACAAGCCCAACGACATGCTCGACGCCATCAGTGCGGCGCATATCTATGGCAAACGCACCATACTTAGCGAAAGTTTCACCGAAGTTCGCGGCACGTGGGACGAGACTCCCGCTATGCTGAAACCGCTTCTCGACCGCAATTTCGCGCTTGGCATCAACGGCATTGTGTTTCATGTATATACGCACAACCCATGGCTCGACCGCAAGCCAGGCATGACACTCGATGGCATTGGCACATTCTTCCAGCGCGACAATACTTGGTGGCGCGAGATGCCAGTCTTCACTAACTACATAAAACGTTGTCAGTCACTTCTCCAGCGTGGCGAACCTGTTGTAGACATTGCTGTGTATACTGGCGACGAGACACCACGCCGCGCCATTCTGCCCGAACGGCTAACAACATCGCTGCCGGGACTCTTTGGTGAGCAGAATCTCAAAAGCGAACGCGCACGCTGGCAAAACGAGGGCGTACCTATGGAGACAAGCCCTGTAGGTGTGAAGCATACTAAAAACATGACTAAGGCGGACCAATTCACCAATCCGCTGCACGGCTATAAATATGACTCGATGAACCACGATGCGCTTGCCTCGGCACACGTAGAGAATGGCGCGATAGTCACCGCTGGTGGAATGCGCTACGAAGTGCTTGTGGTGCCGCAAGAGCGCAAGATGACCCCCGACCGCATTGTGGATTGGAAGCTCATCGAAAACCTCAAAGCACAGGGCGCGCGCATCATCACTGAGCCGTGGCTCGAACCGTCGTTTGCGAGCATGGATATTTTGCCAGACGTACAATTGCCCGAAGGTGTCGACTTTGCGCATCGCCGAACTGCCACCGAGGATATTTACTTCATTGCCAACTTGACGGACAGCGCCATAAATATGAAGCCTACTTTCCGCTCAGCGAGTGTATATAAGTATGCATACGTAGCTAATCCACTGAATGGTAGCATCTTCGTATACAACAATGAACTAAATTTGGAGGCAAACGAATCGGCATTTGTAATATTTACGAACGAACTAATTGCTACCGACAAGCCGCAAAGCGCCAAATCGAGCATAACTATAAATACGCCGTGGAAAGTGAAGTTTGAGAGCACTAATCTCTCCATAGAAATGGATATTTTGCGCGACTGGACAACCTACGAAGAGCCTAAACTGAAATACTATTCTGGCCATGCTACGTATGAGAATAGTTTCGACGTAGAGAGTTCAGTTTCAAGCGCATACATACGTATAAAAGAACTGCACGACATAGCTACGATATATATAAACGACAAATGCTGCGGCACAATATGGACAAAGCCGTACATTACTGACATAAGCAACGCCATACGTAGCGGCAAGAACACGCTTCGCATCGAAGTGGTGAATACGTGGGCTAATGCGCTGCTCGGTAGCGATATAAATACGCCTCCATACAGCGGCATTTGGACCAATGCCAAATATCGTCGAGCCGAGAAGAATACGCTTCCTGCGGGAATTGTTGGCAAGGTGGAGGTCGTGTTAGAGTGAAACATCCATGATAATCACCGAATTACACGAATAAAACGAAATTTGATTAGTATAGTTTCGTTCAAATTGGTGATGAATCACGCGAAAGAAGCAAATTAAGATTAAACGAATTCGTTCAATTCGGTGTTTGGAATACACGAACAAAACGTGTTGAGGTTAGTATAAATTCGTTCAATTCGGTGATGAATTAGATAATAATAATGACAATGAAAAGACATATAGTAACATTAGTATTGACAGCATTGGCAACTTGTTTTGCCGAGGCAAAGGTAACTCTGCCGCACATCTTCGCCGACGGCATGGTGATGCAACAACAGACGAACGCCAACATTTGGGGAACTGCCAAGGCAAGTGCCACAGTGAAAATCAGCGCATCGTGGAGCAAGGATATTGTGAAGACTGCAGCCAACAAAGATGGCAAGTGGAGCATAAGTATAGCTACGCCCAAGGCTGGCGGCCCATACACCATAACTATTGACGACGGCGAAAAGCTGACGCTCAGCAACATACTTATTGGCGAAGTATGGATATGCTCGGGACAAAGCAACATGGAGATGCCAATGGAAGGCTTCAAAGGTCAGCCCGTTGAAGGCGCAACCGAGGAGCTCATGAACTGTGCCGACAAGCAGCTTCGCCTCTTCACCGTAAAGCGCAACAGTCAATTTTTGCCCACCGACGATGTTACGGGCGTTTGGAGCGAAGCTAATGCCGAAACGGTGCGAGCATTCAGTGCTACGGCATACTATTTCGGTAAGCAGCTACGCCATTCGCTCAATGTACCTGTTGGACTGATAGTTACGTCGTGGGGCGGTTCGGCTTGCGAAGCATGGATGACCGCTGAATGGCTCAAGGCCTTCCCCGATGCTAAGATTCCACAATCGGCAACCGACATAAAATCGAAAAATCGCACGCCGACAGTGCTTTTCAATGGTATGCTTCATCCTCTCATCGGCTACACCATGCGCGGCGTGATTTGGTATCAGGGCGAGGATAATATTCCTCGTTACAAGACCTACGCCGACATGCTTTCTACCATGATAAAAGGCTGGAGAAGTCTTTGGAAACAAGGCGATTTCCCATTTTACTATTGTCAGATAGCGCCATTCGACTACGAACTTATCAACTGGAAGACAAACAGCGCGCTTCTTCGCGAACAGCAATCGAAAGTGGAGCGCATGGTAGATAATTGCGAAATGGCAGTTCTTGTTGATGCAGGTTTGAAGTATGGAATCCATCCGCGCAAGAAACGCGAAGCTGGCCAGCGTCTTGCTATGCTTGCCCTTTCGGATACGTATGGCATGAACGGACTATCGAAAACAGCTCGATTCGAATCTATTGAATTTCTTGGCGACACAGCCGAAATACGATTCGACCGTTCGCGTATGTGGGTATATTTTGAAAACGGCACCGAAAGCGACAACTTCGAAATTGCTGGCAGCGACAAACAGTTCCACAAAGCCAAAGCTTGGATAAGCAAAAATCGTGTATACGTAACATGCCCCGAGGTTAAGAATCCTGTTGCTGTGCGCTATGCGTTCCACAACTGGGTAGTAGGCGACCTCTTCTGCGACGGTTTGCCTATCAGTTCGTTCCGCACCGACGATTGGGACGATGTAAACATCGACAACTCAAAAGGCAAAGAATACGATATTCATTAGTTGCTAATTATTAGCACCGAATGAAACGAATTTCGGATTAGTACAAATTCGTCCAATTCATTGACACGCAAATAATTATATATAATTATGATAGCACAACTCAAATACATATTAGCTACGCTCGCAGTAGGCAGCATAATCACAGCAAACGCAGAAAAATCGGCAGATTATAAGCCAGAGCCCTACACTTGGACGACGCAAAGCCACAACTCGTCGGAATCGATGCCTTGCGGCGGACACGATATTGGTCTGAACGTATGGGTTGAGAATGGCGATGTGCTCATATATATGGCACAAAGTGGCTGGTTCGACGAGAACAACACCTTGCTCAAGGCTGGACGTCTGCGCCTACACGTAGACGGCAATCAGCTCGATGGCGCCGACTTCAAACAGACGCTCAACCTCGATGGCGGCAACATTGAAATTTGCGGCGGTGGACTTACCATAAACATCTGGGCCGACACCGAAAATCCTATGATTTTCTGCGATGTGAAAAACAATGTCAAAGCTCGCACGGTGCTTAGCTTCGAGTCGTGGCGCTACAAAGACCGCATAGTGTCGAAAGACGAATGTCAGCAGACTTCATATAAATGGTTTATAAAAGAAGATTGCACCACATTTGCCGACAATATTGTGGCAGAGCGTAATAAGCTGACGTTCACGCATAAAAATAGAGAGACCACCATCTTCGACTTCACCGTTGAGCACGAGAAATTGAACGACATCAAAGATCAACTCTACAATCCACTTGCTGGCCGACTGATGCAAGGCGTCATAAATACGCCAGGGCTCAACTTTGAAGGCACAAGCGATGGCACTTACACCAACACCGACTTCAGAGCATGGAACTTCGCTGGCGCTGTGAAAAGCACAACCATCAGCGTGGCGCTTGGCACATCAACACCCGATGGCATCGAAAAAATCAAGTTCGACGAAAAGCTCAAACCCGCCATTTCGCGCAAACGTTCGTCGGCGTGGTGGCATAGCTTCTGGCAGCGTAGTTATATATACTTAGACCCTAAGAATGGCGTACAAAACGACACTGCTGCCACCATGGTGCGCAACTACGAACTCTTCCGCTACATGCTCGGCTGCAACGCCAAAGCTGCGTGGCCAATGAAGTTCAACGGTGGTCTTTTCACTTTCGACCCTGTTTACTCCAACCCTAAGTGTCCGTTCACGCCCGACTTCCGCAACTGGGGAGGTGGCGTTATGACAGCTCAAAATCAACGACTTGTCTACTGGCCTATGCTCAAGAGCGGCGATTTGGACATACTTCGCGTACAACTCAATACATACAAACGTATGCTCGGCAACGCTGTGAAACGTAGCCAATATTATTGGGGACACGATGGGGCTTCGTTCACCGAGCAGATGGAGAACTTCGGACTGCCCAATCCTGCTGAATATGGCAAACCTAAAGCAGGCAACGATATTGGTGTAGAACGCAATGCCTGGTTGGAATACTTATGGGATACATCGCTCGAATTTTGCCAAATGGCGCTCGAAGCGAACGCCCATTATAATATGGATATTACTGATTACGAGGAACTTATTTGGCAATGTCTGCACTTTTTCGACGAGCATTATAGATATGTAGCACGCAAAAATGGCTCTAAAGAGCTTACCGAGGATAAGAAACTTATGCTCTATCCGGGCTCTGGCGCCGAAACCTACAAGATGGCCTACAACGCATCGAGCACCATTGCTGCGCTAAAGACCGTAGGCAATGCTTGGCTTACGTATGCACAAAAAGCAGGCAAAGACTCCACCACGATAGCCAATGCGCAGACGCTCATTGCTCGCATTCCAGAATTGCCTATGCACACCATCGAGGGCTACACTTGCATTGCTCCTGCCGTAGCTTGGGCTCGCATACAAAACGAAGAGACTCCGCAGATGTATCCCGTTTTCCCTTGGCGTATGTATGGCGTTGGGCGTCCAAATATCGATGTGGCTATAAATACTTGGACAAAAGATCCGCAAGCCATAAAAATGAAGTCTATCAAAGGTTGGAAACAAGATAACATCTGGGCTGCATGCCTTGGACTTGCCGACGAAGCTGCTGCACTCAACGGCAAGAAACTCGCCAATGGTCCGTTCCGCTTTCCTGCTTTTTGGGATCGCGGTTTCGACTGGGCTCCCGACATCAATCGCGGTGGCGCTGCCATGATTGGTCTTCAAGAGATGCTCTTGCAATACGCGCCCGATGGCTCGAAGATTCTTCTTCCTGCTTGGCCTAAACGTTGGGGCAATGTGATTTTCAAGCTCAATTGATATTTATATCGCACAGGGAACACAGATTATATCGGGTTCAAAGCACTATGTGTCATTCTGAGCGAAGTGAAGAATCTCATTAGCACAAAGGAGCTCCTTCGCTACGCTCAGGATGACAAGCAAAAAAGTTATTACAAAAACTATTTAGTACGTATGAAAATAACCGCCGTCCTTGTTTGTATAGGCATATTTATAAGTATGCAAGCAGAGGCAAAAATCCGCATTGAAAACCTATCGTGCAACGGACAACACGAAACGGCTGTGGCGACAGGAGAGCTCAATCTGCATTGGCAAATCATAGCCGATAAAGATGAGCCAACCGACGCGCTTAACTACGAGATAACTATCGTAGATGGTAGCGATGACAAGACCATTGCACTACGCAAGACTGCCATGCTCGAATATGGGCGTCAAAGCATAACTATCGATTCTGGCGCGTTGGCGTTCAACCCTTCGGGATATATATGGAGCGTGAAAGCTACGTACGCGAACGGAAAATCGGCAGGCAAAAGTGCTACTGGACAGAAGCTATTCATTGTACCCACTGAAAATGCTTTCGGCAATGCCAAATGGATTGGCGCCATAACTAAAGCCGATGCCAATATTCCCGATGGACGATGGAGCAACAGCGATTTCAAAAAAGAGAGCTTCAAAAACGCTTGGGCGAACACCCGAACCGACATTTGCAGCCGCAGCATAACAGTAAACAAGACTTTCAAGGTGAATGCTCCAAAAATCAACGGCGCATTACTACTTATCTGTGGTTTAGGGCATTACGATTTATCAATAAACAACAAACGCGTAACCGACGACATCTTTTCGCCACTATGGAGCGAATACGACAAGACCGTCTATTACAATGTCTACGACGTACGTAACTTTCTGAAAACCACCGAAAACAATATTTCTGTAAAGCTCGGCAACGGCTTTTTCAACGTCATTCGTGGAGAACGCTACAGCAAGTTGCAAGCCTCGTTTGGTGCGCCACAGATGATAGCTCGTCTCATAATTAGTTATACCGATGGTAGCACTCAAGAGATATGCACTGGCGAGAATTGGTCGTATGCATTCAATGCCATCACTTTCAATAGTATTTATGGCGGCGAGAGCTACGATGCCACGTTGGAGGACGCTCAGGAGTGGAAAAGCGTTGTGCTGACCGAAGGGCCCAAAGGCAAGCTAACGCCACAAACCGCGCCGCCGGTGAGAATCATGGAGCATTTCGGCGTGAAGAAGTGGCTCGACGTAGACAAAAGCCAACTTGCAGAGGCTTCCAAGAAGACAAAACGCGAGATAGCGTCATCGGTGAAAGTGGCCGACATGGGGCAAAACCTCGCGGGCTTTCCTCAGATAAAGGTGAGAGGCAAGCGCGGACAAAAAATCACGCTCGTGGTTAGCGAAAACCTCAACGACTTCGGCGTGTGCGACCAGCGTCAAATTGGACGTCAGCATTTCTATGAATACACCCTCAAAGGCTGTGGCGAAGAGACGTGGCACCCGCTATTTTCATATTACGGATATAGATACATACAGGTGGAAGGTGCGGCGCTCAAAGGCGAAGCCAATCCCGACAACCTACCAGTGCTCAACGACTTGCAGAGTTGTTTTGTGTACTCCTCGGCAAAAGAAGTTTCAACCTTCGAATGCGATAATGAGATTTTCAACGTCGCCCATCGACTGATAGAGCGCGCCGAACGTAGCAATATGCAAGCCGTGCTGACCGACTGTCCGCATCGCGAGAAACTTGGTTGGCTCGAGCAAGATCACCTCTGCGGTCCGTCGCTTCTGATGAACTTCGACATGGAGGCGTACGTACCCAAAATAATCCGCGACATAGCCGACACGCAAAAAGAGAACGGAATGGTGCCCACCATTGCACCACAATATGTGTCGTTTGGCGACCTCTTCGACGACTCGCCAGAATGGTCGGCTACGCTCATCGCTTTGCCTCTTATGCACTACCAGCGCTACGGCGATGCAAGTCTGCTAAAGACCTACTATCCTGCTATGCTGAAGTATATAGAATATCTGCAAAGTCGTGCGCGCTTCGGCATTCTCGACTACGGCTTGGGCGATTGGTACGACTACGGACCTTGGAAAGCTGGTTTTTCGCGCAACACGCCCATTGCTCTTGTGGCTACGGCGCACTACATACTTAGTCTGCAACAGATGGTTGAGATAGCTTACATAAATAATGAAAAAGCAGACATAGAGCGACTTACGCGTCTACTCAAATATGAATCAGAGGCCTTCAACGCAGAATTTTACCACGCAGATTCGTGCTATTATGGTACGAATAGCCAGACGAGCAATGCCTTGCCGCTCTTCCTTGGCATTGCGCCCAATGCCGATGGCGTGATGAAAAATCTCATTGCCGATATTGAGAAACACGGCAACCGCCTGACAACTGGCGACGTGGGCAACAGATACCTTTTTCAAGTCTTGGCTCGCAACAACCAAAACGAACTTCTATACAAAATGTTCAACCACAACGAGACGCCAGGCTACGGATTCCAAGCACTTCAAGGTGCTACCACGCTCACCGAGCAGTGGGACCCACGCCAAGGAGCTTCGTGGAACCACTTCATGATGGGACAGGTGGACGAATGGCTTTTCGGCACGCTCGCTGGTATTGGGCAGAAAGAAGATTGCGTAGGCATGCAACATCTTGTTATTAAGCCCACTTTGCCCGGCGACATGAAACGCGTACATGCCAAAACCGAAACTAAATATGGCACGGTGGAGGTTACGGCAACCAACGAAAAAGTTACTGTAAGTATTCCGTATGGCTGCGATGCCGAAATAGTAACTCCTCGCGGAAGCCATTCTGTAACGCATGGTACATATACATTTTAGAATAGAATTTCGCACAGATGACACTGATAACACTGATAGAAAAGAAATCTGCGAAATCTCGTGTAATCAGTGCGATTATAATAGAACTCTGAACTCTAAACTTTGAACTTTATACTCTAAACTTTGAACTATATACTCAGAACAAATGCATAAATTACTTATAACAACATTACTATCAGCGCTTTTCGTAGCAGGCGCGATGGCGCAAGAATATTTTGTATCCTCCTCGTTTCACGAGCCAGCAACCGATGGACTACGCTTCATCTATAGCACCGACGGTTTGCGATGGGATACCATTCAAGGCACCTTTCTGACGCCCGAAGTAGGCAAACAGAAAGTCATGCGCGACCCGAGCATCGCAGTGGGCGCCGACGGAACGTTTCACCTCGTGTGGACCAGCAGTTGGCGTGGCGACCGCGGTTTTGGATACTCTTCGTCGAAAGACCTCATACATTGGAGCGAGCAACGCTTCGTCGAGGTGATGACGGACACCAACACGGTGAACGTGTGGGCGCCAGAGCTCTTCTTCGACGACGAGAAGAAACAATTCCTGATTGTTTGGGCGTCGTGCATTCCGGGCAAGTTCCCCGATGGTCAAGAGGACCACAAGAACAATCATCGTCTGTACTATACCACCACTAAAGATTTCAAGAAGTTCGCCCCTACGAAACTCTTCTACGACCCCGGTTTCAGCTGCATCGACGCTACAATTGTCAAGCGCGGCAAAGGCGACTACGTGATGGTGGTGAAGGACAACACGCGCCCCGAGCGTAACATAAAAGTTGCGTTTGCCTCTTCGCCCTACGGACCATGGAGCGAGGCGTCGGAGCCGTTCACTGCCAACTTCACCGAGGGCCCAAGTACGGCTAAACTCGGCGATTTCTGGTATATATATTACGATAGCTATGGTTCGAAAACCTACGGAGCGCATAAAACCAAAGATTTCAAGAAGTTTTGGAATCAGGCTGGCGACGTGCATTTCCCCGTTGGTCACAAGCACGGAACGATTTTCAAGGCTTCGAAGCAAATCATCGATGCACTAAAAGGCTACAACCGCGATGTGATACACTACACTGGTAAAGATGTTGCCACACCCATTCGCCACGACGGCGGTCTGCGTCCAACGGTTGGCGTACATAATATCCAAACTATGCGCGGCGAACGTCCTTGGACCTACAACCATCAGCCGATGATGGTCTACTGGAATAATAAATTCTGGATTAGCTACCTCACCGACCCTCGCAGCGAGCATGAAGCACCTGGCAAGACCATGTTGCTCACTTCCAACGATGGCTATTCGTGGAGCGAACCTTCGGAACTCTTCCCTGAATACAACGTGCCCGATGGATTCACCAAAAAGACTTGGCCGGGCGTAGTAGCCAAAAATCTGAAAGCCATTATGCATCAACGCGTTGGATTCTATGTATGGCGCAGTGGTGCTAAAGAGAAACTTCTGGCCATAGGCAACTACTGCGTTGCTTTAACTCCTAAAGACGACCCTAACGACGGCAACGCCATAGGTCGCGTGGTTAGAGAGGTGAAAGCCAATGGCGAACTTGGGCCTATTTATTTTATATACTACAACCACGACTTTAGCGAAAAGAATACCGATTACCCATATTACAAAAAGTCGAAGGACAAAGATTTTGTGAAGGCTTGCGAAGCTCTTCTTGCCGACCCGCTGCAACGTATGCAATGGGTGGAAGAGGCCGACCGCAACGACAAAATAATTCCACTGAACAAGCCTTACAAAGCTTTCTGCTACTACACTTTGCCCGATAGCCGCGTGGTGTCGTTGTGGAAACATGCGCTAACGAGTCTCAGCAGCGATGGCGGCAACACGTGGCGCACTCCAGTCTATCGCGCGCCCGGCTTCGTAAATAGCAATGCTAAAATCTGGGGACAACGCCTCAGCGATGGTACTTATGCCACGGTATACAATCCGTCGGAATATCGCTGGCCGCTTGCCATAAGTCTTAGTGGCAATGGCCTTGAGTATACTACGCTGAGCCTTATAAATGGTGAGGTTACTCCACTTCGCCATGGCGGTAATTACAAAAGCTACGGCGCTCAATACACACGCGGTATTCAAGAGCACAATGGCTCATCGATAGACAAAAATCTTTGGGTTACTTATAGTAATAATAAAGAAGACATTTGGATTAGCCGCATTGCTGTGCCCGTAGCTACTACGGCTTCGCGCCATGCCAACGAGAATTTTAGTACGTATAAAAAACTCTCCGACATGACCGAGTGGAACATCTACTCGCCACTGTGGGCGCCCGTCAGCCTCGATGGCGCTTGGCTCAAGCTGCAAGACAAAGACCCATACGACTATGCCAAAGTGGAACGCGTGATTCCTGCCACCGAAAACCTGCGCGTGGAGTTTGACGTCGTTGCCGAACAAAACAACTTTGGCGTTTTGCATATCGAGTTTGCCGACGACAAAGGCAACGTATGTAACAGAATAGTTATCGATTCCATTGGTAAGATTTCGGTAAAAGGTGGTGCGCGCTATGGCACAATAGCAAAAGAGTTCAAGGCTAGTCAGAAGTATCACCTTGCAGCAATCATAAATACCAAGTTGCACCAATCCATTTTCTACATCGATGGTCAGAAGGCTTGCACGCGCATGTTCGACACACCCGTTGAGAATATCACGCGCATAATATTCCGCACTGGCGACCTCTTCCTCGAGCCTAATATCGAGACGCCTGCCGACCAAGATTTCGACATGCCACGCGCCGACGAGCAAGACCGAAACGCGGTGTACAGAATTGCAAACCTCACCAGTCGCAGCATCGACAACAACGGCGCGGGCTGCGTGCTCAACTATCGCGACTTTGCTCATTATGCCAACTACTTCAACACTATGGAAGAGGAGTCGATGCCTACCGACATCTCCAATGCCCAAGCGTCGGAGTGGATGGCGGAGAACATTCCGCTCTTCGACTGCCCACAAGACAATTTCCGCGAGATGTACTACTTCCGTTGGTGGTCGCTGCGCAAACATATCATACGCACGCCAGCGGGCTACGGCATGACCGAATTCATCGTTAAGCGTAGTTATGCCGACCTCTACAACCTCATCGCTTGCGCCATTGGCCACCACGTGATGGAGATGCGTTGGGCGCGCGACACTACATACCTAAACCAAATAGTTCGCACGTGGTATTATGGCAACAACGGCAAGGCGATGAACAAGATGAACAAATTCTCGTCGTGGAATCCTGCGGCTATCTACGAAGCGTGGAAAGTCAATGGCGACACGGCATTTTTGCTCTCGTTGCGCCAACGTCTGACCGAAGAATATGACCGTTGGCAATCGACAAACCGACTCGAGAGTGGTCTCTATTGGCAAGGCGATGTTCAAGATGGTATGGAGGAGAGCATCTCGGGCGGCCGCAAGAAGAAATTCGCTCGTCCTACCATAAATAGTTATATGTATGGCAATGCCAAAGCCCTCGAAGCCATTGCGCTCCTCGTGGGCGACAAGCAGAGCGCCGAAAAATATGCTAAAGATGCAGCCGAGCTCAAGTCGCTCATCACCAACAAACTGTGGAGCAGCGAACAAAACTTCTTCGAGACTATGCGCGGCGACACACTTGCTCAGGTTCGCGAAGCCATTGGCTATATTCCTTGGTACTTCAACCTGCCCGACGACGATAATACCTACGATGCTGCATGGCAACAACTCACCGACGAGAAAGGGTTCAGCGCTCCTTACGGTCTGACAACCGCCGAACGACGTCACCCACTATTCCGCAGTCACGGTTTCGGCAAATGCGAATGGGACGGCGCTATCTGGCCTTTCGCTACAAGCCAGACGCTCACGGCGCTCGCCAACTACCTAAACGACTACAGCCACACAGCTCTCACCGATAGCGTATTCTTCCGTCAGATGGAGCTCTACGTAGAGAGTCAGCACATGCGCGGTAGACCATACATAGGCGAATACCTCGACGAGACTACAGGTTATTGGCTTATGGGCGATCGCGAACGCTCGAAATACTACAACCACTCCACCTTTGCCGACCTCATAATCACCGGCATCGTTGGTCTGCGTCCTCAAGCCGATGGCAGCGTGGTTGTTAATCCGCTCATTCCACAAGACAGGTGGAACTATTTCTGCCTCGACGGAGTTAACTATCACGGACACTCGCTCACAATTGTTTGGGATAAAGATGGGCAACGCTATCACCGCGGCTCGGGCTTGTCGATTTTTGTCGATGGCGTGAAACGCGCAAATCGCAAGGAGTTGGGAAGCGTGAAATGTGAATTGTGATTATAATTTGAGGAGGAGCTACAGATATGACCAGCGAAATTTTAGCGATCCAAAACAAGATTGTAACGCTTCGTAACCAGCAAGTTATGATTGATAGAGACATCGCTGAATTGTACGGTGTGGAGACAAGACGTCTAAATGAACAAGTGAAACGTAATAAAGAACGTTTTCCAGAAGAGTTTTGTTTTCAACTGAGCGAAGAAGAATTTGAAAATTGGAAATCGCAATTTGCGACTTCCAATTCAGATAAAATGGGATTGCGTAAAAGGCCTTACGCTTTTACCGAACAAGGTGTTGCTATGTTGTCGACAGTTCTGAAAAGTGATACTGCAGTGATGGCAAGCATACAAATTATGAAGGCATTTGTAGCGATGCGTAGATTCTTGCAAAACAATCAGCAATTGTTTGAAGAAATAGTCTCTATAAAACAGCATCAGTTGAATGCAGACAAGAAAATAGAACAGCTTTTCAACTTGATGGACAAATACAGAATCAACGACACGCAAGGCATATTTTTCCAAGGTCAAATTTTCGATGCGTACGCCAAGTTTGAAAGTTTCATAGCGCAAGCACAAAAATCCATCATACTCATTGATAATTATGTCGATTTATCGGTGCTTGAACGGCTGACAAAGAAGAATAATGGCGTTGCTGTCACCATATATACTAAAGCGCAAACTCTCCTCACTTTGCAGGATATACAAAAATTCAATACTCAATACCCGACTCTCGAAGTAAAATTCACCGACTCGATGCATGATAGATTTCTAATAATCGACGATATGGTGCTTTACCATATTGGTGAATCTCTCAAAGATTTAGGTAAAAAATGCTTTGCATTTGAAGTCTTCGATACAAGTTTTATCGGAGATATTATGAATAAACTCGCAACTAATTGATATATGAGAAAATACGTAATTATCGGTTTGCTTTTCTGCGCCTTTACCACGTCGAGCGCTCAGAGCTACGACACAAAATTTGCACGTCCACTTTCGGAGGTGATAAAGAACATCGAAGCGCGTTTCGGCGTTCGGCTGAAGTGCAGCGATGTAGATACCACAGGCATCATTCTTAATTATGCCGACTTTCGCATTCGTCCATACTCACTCGAAGAGACGCTGCAAAACGTGCTCGCGCCGTTCGACTTCAAAGCCGTAAAGCAAAACGATAAACTTTATAAGGTTAAGAATTATGAGTATGCGCGCCGCACGCCTGCCGATGGGCAGAAACTTACCGACTATCTACTTACGCTCAGTCCCGATAGCGCATCGTGGGAGGCTCGTCGGGCGCAACTGAAAAAGGAGGTTCGCGACATACTTAATATCGATGCTCTGCTTGCGCAATGCTCCACCGAGGCACCACAAGTGAGTAAGATTCGTAAGCACAACGGCTATACCACGCAAAATTTCTGTATGCAGACGCTGAATGGTCACACTGTGAAGGGCACTATTTATGCGCCGAGCAGCAAAGGCAAGCATCCGCTAATAGTTTGCCCGAACGGACATTTCTTGAACGGTCGCTACGGCAAAGTGCAGCAACTTCGTTTGGGTACGTTGGCTCGCATGGGTGCCGTATGTATCAGCTACGACCTTTGGGGCTGGGGCGAGAGTGCCGACGAAGTTGGAGCCGCAGCTCATCGCACCGACACGGCTCATGTGATGCAAGCTATCAACGGACTGAAGATTCTCGATTGGGCATATAAATTCAAAAATGTCGATACCGAGCGCGTGGCTGTGAATGGAGGTTCGGGCGGTGGCTCGCAGTGTGTACTACTTGCATTGCTCGACGACAGATTTACTGCGGCATGTCCTGTGGTTAGCGTCTCGTCGTGGTTCGATGGTGGCTGTCCGTGCGAGAGTGGCAAACCCATTCAACTTGCTTGCGGCGGCACTTGCAACGCCGAGCTTATGGCTACGTTCGCTCCACGTCCGCTGATGCTCGTCAGCGATGGCGGCGACTGGACTAGCTCTACGCCCGAGGTGGAATATCCTTTCATTCAGCATTTTTATAAGTATTATGATGCCGAACAAAACGTAACCAATATTCACCTACCTAACGAACGTCACGACTTCGGAGAAAACAAGCGCAATGCCGTTTACACATTCTTCGGCAACGTATTCCACTTAGACACCTCCAAGGTGGACGAATCGCTCGTAGATATTGAAGCGGAAGATGTGCTACGCTGGAATGCAAAACGCGAATAGCCACACTCGGTTTGGTAAAAAATTACACAAAATGCAGTCAAATAGTAGACATCATCGAGATTGTGACGTTATACTATTGCATTAGCAAACAACATAAATAATAGCAATGACAACAAAACAGATATTAACCGCGCTGCTGTTGGTGTTCGCTGCGTCGGCTATGGCGCAGAATCAGCATAATCTTTGGTACGACCAGCCAGCGCAGATGTGGACCGAAGCGCTTCCCATAGGCAACGGACATCTTGGTGCCATGGTCTACGGCACGCCAGCCAACGACCGCCTACAACTAAACGAAGAGACTATCTGGGCGGGTCGTCCGAACAACAACGCCAACCCCGAAGCTCGTGAATGGCTGCCTAAAATCCGCGAAATGGTTTGGAATGGCGAGTATCGAAAAGCGCAAGACGCTGCCACGGCTCATGTGCAAAGCAACACTAACCATGGCATGCCTTATCAACCTTTTGGCGATTTATACATAACATTCGCTGAGCACAACAACTACACAAACTACTCGCGAACGCTCAACCTCGACTCGGCGTATGCCACAACTACATATAAAGTTGGCGATGTCACATACGTACGTAGATACATAGCTTCGCTTGCCGAAAACACCATCTGCGTGCAACTTAGCGCCGACAAGGCAGAAAGCATCACGTGCAACCTCTCGCTCACTTCGCCTCACAACGATGTCGGTCTGCGCTCAGAAGGCGACCAGATTGTGCTGAGCGGCATAACCAGCAATCACGAAGGCTTGAAAGGCAAAGTGCAGTTCACAGGCCGTGTGAAGGCGGTTGCGAACGGCGGTTCGGTTACATCGCGCGACGGCATCATAAGTATAAATAATGCCAACGAAGCCACTATATACATAACTATAGCTACCAACTTCGTCAACTACCACGACATAAGTGCCAACGACACCACGCGCTCACTCAAAGCTATGCAGCGCGCGTCGGCTGTGCCTTTCGACAAACTCTTCAACAGCCATATAAATAACTACAAAAAATACTACGACCGCGTGCAACTCAATCTCGGCGAGGATATTTATGCCAACGAAACTACCGACAAACGCGTGGAGAAATTCAAGGAGCGTTTCGACTTGCACCTCATCGAGACTTATTTTCAGTTCGGACGCTACCTACTTATCTCGTCGTCGCAGCCAGGCTGCCAACCGCCTACGTTGCAAGGCATCTGGAACGACAAGATGTTTCCTTCGTGGGATTCTAAATATACTACCAACATCAACCTCGAGATGAACTATTGGCCAGCCGAAGTAGCCAACTTGAGCGAACTCACCGAACCGCTGCTAAAACTCATCAAGGAGGTTAGCGAGACAGGTCACGAGTCGGCGCGTATCATGTATGGTGCCGATGGTTGGGTGCTTCATCATAATACTGATATTTGGCGAGTTACTGGCGGCATCGACAAAGCGCCTTCGGGGCTCTGGCCTACTGGTGGCGCGTGGATGTGCCAACACATCTGGGAACACTATCTATATAGTGGCAACAAAGATTTCCTTCGCGAAGTTTATCCTACCATGGAGGGCGCAGCGCGTTTCTTGAACCAGATTATGGTGCGCGAGCCTAAGAATAATTATTGGGTGATATGTCCAAGTCTCTCACCCGAGAATGCACACATAGGCAATGCCACTACAGCAGCAGGCGTGACAATGGACAACGAACTCGTGCGTGACCTCTTCAATCACGTAATCAGAGCAACGCAGATTCTCGGCATAAATAGCTCGCTTACCGACAGTTTGAAAGACAAACTTGCAGGTCTACCACCCATGCAAATTGGCAAATGGGGACAGCTACAAGAGTGGCTCGACGATTGGGACAACCCCAAAGACAATCACCGCCACGTAAGCCACCTCTACGCACTCTTCCCAAGCAACCAGATAACACTCGAGGGCACACCTAACCTTGCCGAAGCTGCCAAAACGTCGCTTATCGCGCGTGGCGACCCATCGACGGGTTGGAGCATGGGTTGGAAAGTATGTCTCTGGAGCCGCCTACACGACGGCGACCATGCCATGAAGCTCATCACCGAACAACTCACCCTTGTGCGCAACGAGAAGAAGAAAGGCGGTACGTATGCCAACCTCTTCGACGCACACCCACCATTCCAGATAGATGGCAACTTCGGCTGTGCGGCAGGCATTGCCGAGATGCTTCTCCAAAGCCACGACGGCAAAGTGAGCCTATTGCCAGCATTGCCAACTACGTGGAAGAGCGGCGATGTGAAAGGTCTGAAGGCGCGTGGCGGTTTCATTGTAGATATGCAGTGGAAAGGTGGCAAACTACATCGCGCTGTGGTGACGTCGACCAATGGTGGCAACTTGCGCATAGCATCGGCTGTACCTCTAAAAGGCAAAGGACTAAAGAAGGCTAAAGGCGCCAATAGCAATCCTATTTATGCGCTCGATCCTGCACCAACAGAAAAGATTAGCAATCCTACTGCCATAAATAGCACCATAAATAGCAATATGCCATACGTATACGACATCTTGACAAAGGCAGGACAGGTGGTAGAATTGAAAATTGCGAATTGAAAATTGTAACTGATTAGCCACGGAAAGCACGAAAGCCACAGAAAATTGGTTTCGTGCTTTTCGCGTTTTTATCGCTGGCTGAGCCTGTCGAAGCCTACTTTTTGCGGCAGGGGTTTACACCCCAGCCTAATATATGTCGCCACTACGTGGCTATGCATAACACCGAAGGTGTGAAATAACTTAGACATAGGTGTAAACCTGTGGCAGATGTATTGTAGTTACATAAGAATCCAATCTGCGCAAATCTGTCAAATCCGCGGCATCTGTGTTCTTCTATCGGACGCACGCAGTGCGTCCCTACATTCCAAACCACATTTTACACTACACTCTACACTCTACTCTCTACACTCTACTCTAATCCCCCCCTTCCGCCAACGTTTGCGGAGATTTTGTAAACATTTTTTGACATTACACTATTCTCTATCACAATCATTGACATTGCTTTTCATACATTCGTGAGATTTTTTATTTGTGTGTTTACCAACGAACTAATAACAAACTTATGACGAAACAAACTATTGCATTTGGCTGTATAGTAGCAATGTTGATGTCGGCTGCATGCGGCGTTTCGAACAGCGGAGACGCTCAGAAATGTAAAGGCGAAGTGGTAGCTTCGGCATATTCGCCCGATAGCAACGTGGTAGTAAACTTTCTTCTCGATGCGCAAGGAACGCCCTTCTACTCGATGACCTTTGGCGACAAAGAGGTTATAAAACCTTCGCGCCTCGGCTTGAAGTTGAAAAACGAAAAGGGTCTCGAGGGCGGTTTTGAACTCGAAAGCCAATCAGTATCGCCTTTCGATGAGACTTGGAATCCTGTTTGGGGCGAAGAATCGGAGATTCGTAATAATTACAATCAACTCACTGTCAACCTAAAGCAAAACGACACCAACAGACAGATGTCGCTCGTTTTTCGCGTATATAACGAAGGTGTAGGTTTCCGCTACGAATTCCCAGACCAAGAAAAGCTCACCTATTTCATTGTTACCGACGAGCTCACCGAGTTTGCCTTGACGGGCGACCACACAGCGTGGTGGATTTCGGGCGACTACGACACTCAAGAATACGACTACACCGAGAGCCGACTGAGCGAGATTGGCAAACTTTCATCTTCGGCACGTCAGGACAATTCGAGCCAAGCCTTCATTGCGCCAACCGCTGTGCAGACAGCACTTCAAATGAAGACGGACGATGGTCTTTATATAAATATTCACGAAGCTGCACTTGTAGATTATAGCTGCATGCACCTCGTACTCGATGAGAAGACAATGACATTCAAAGCTCAACTCACGCCCGACGCCATTGGCGATATGGCTCACATGCAGACCCCTTGCCACACTCCTTGGCGTACCGTAATGGTCACCGACGATGCTCGCAAGACTTTGGCTTCGCGTCTCATTCTCAACCTCAACGAGCCTTGTAAGTATGAAGATGTCAGCTGGATTAAGCCTGTGAAATACATGGGCGTTTGGTGGGAAATGATAACCAACAAGACTCATTGGTCATACACCAACGACTTCCACTCGGTTCGCATTGGCGAGACCGACTATAGCAAAGCAAAACCTCATGGCCGCCACGGTGCCAACAACGAGAATGTGCGTCGCTACATCGATTTTGCTGCGGCAAACGGCTTCGACCAACTCCTTGTAGAGGGTTGGAACCAAGGTTGGGAAGATTGGTTTGGTCATACCAAAGATGACGTATTCGACTTCGTCTCGCCATATCCCGATTTCGACGTGAAAGCGCTCAACGAATATGCACATTCCAAAGGCATACGCCTGATGATGCACCACGAGACCTCGGCTTCGCTTCGTAACTACGAACGTCATCTCGACAAAGCTTATCAGTTTATGGTAGACCACGGCTACAACGCTGTCAAGAGTGGTTATGTAGGCGACATAGTTACCCGCGGCGAGCACCACTACGGACAATGGGCGGTGAACCACTATCTGTATTGCGTAAAGAAGGCTGCCGAATACCACATTTGCGTTAATGCTCACGAGGCTATTCGTCCTACGGGTCTTTGCCGCACATATCCAAACCTCATCGGCAATGAATCGGCACGCGGCACCGAGTTTGAGTCGTTTGGCGGCAACAAGCCATTCCATACCACCGTTCTACCATTCACACGCTTGCAAGGTGGCCCAATGGACTACACGCCTGGCATTCTCGACACGCGCATCAGCTTCCTTGGCGACGTGCCTCATAGCCACGCCAACACTACGCTCACCAAGCAGTTGGCTCTGTACGTAACTATGTATAGTCCACTGCAGATGGCTGCCGACATTCCAGAAAGCTACGAACGCTACAACGATGCCTTCCAATTCATCAAAGATGTGGCTATAGATTGGCAAAAGAGCGTTTATCTCGAGGCTGAGCCAGGTTCATACCTGACCATAGCTCGTAAGGAGAAAGGTGGCGAGTCGTGGTATGTAGGTTCTATCACCAACGAGAACCCTCGCACAGCAACGGTTGACCTTAGCTTCCTCGATGCCGATGCTAATTACGAAGCCACTATCTATGCCGACGGCGAAGGTGCTTCGTACGACAAAAATCCTGATATATACACAATCAAAACTCAGCAAGTGACGAACAAAGATGTGCTCAATATCTGGTGCGCACCAAGCGGCGGTTTTGCTATCTCTATCAAGAAAAAGTAACCACAAGTAGGTTCTGTATAGTTTTCATACTAATTATGCAGTCTGATGATTACGTGTCGTCAGACTGCTTTTTTGTTTTGTACAACTAAGGATGTGTGGAAAGATGAACGAAAAGAAACGGAATTTATCAATCGCAGATAAAGTAGACTTATTTACAAAGGCTCATAAGGTCTTCCTATTAGTCACATTCACCATTATGTTGATAGTGTGCATGTCTTATTGCATATTCGTATGTGCCTTATACCCAGATAACTTTAGCAGAACGGCAGCTGGGATATTTTTCATAATTATATTCCTTTCGTCCTTCGCATTACCCAAGTATTATAGTATACCTTCTATCATTTTTGTCGCTGCAATAATCTTTATAGGTACACCGACGCTTGAAGCTTATTGCATAAAAGATGCGAAATGTAAAATAGAAGTAATAACAGACAAGCAAGTAATAGAATATAGATCTTATAGACGACTACACAATACAACATATAGAATAACACTCAACGGCAATAAGGGACATATAGACATAAGCAAATTGGATTATAAAAGGGTGAAAGTAGGAGACACTATAGTTATGAGATACTCTATTGATTATCCACACATAAAGAAAATACACATACTTAAACCGAGACGCAATGAAATAGAATTGTATAAAAAACCGCAACACTTCATTGGAGACAAATTGCAACCCAAACCGATAGTTGAGAAACATACTAAAACTATGAAAGATTCGTTGTTGCAGCAGTCATATTGCCAAGTCGGTTATGTGTATGATAAAATTGACGATGAATATTTTCGCCATTTTTTACGTATCGGTATTGCTGATAGCCTCACTATAATGTATGAGTTCTATGAAACAGAACGTCTCTATTCCAAGGTGTATAAAAGAATAAATGTTGGTGACAAAGTAATACTACAAGTCTCTAAAACGAATCCACAAATAAATCGAGTGCTCAATTGGCAACCGCATGGCGAAGAGATTGACATGCTATTCAAACCTATAGACTACGCTGACTATAAAAAGATGATAGCGTATAACGATAGCAAGAAATATGAATATCTCGACAAGTCAACTACAATTCATTATGCTTATGTCCTCGATAAATATGAAGATGAATATGTCGGTGCATACCTTGATATCGGCATAGATGAGAAATATGCACGAACCTACGTATTCAAAAAGTATAGTGATATTTATGAGTCAACATATCGAGTACTGAATGTTGGTGACGCCGTCGTTGCCGAACTTTCGGAATCCACTCTGCAAGTGAAACGGATTATCGATTGGCGACTTCCAAGAAATAAACAATAGATTATGAACAAATTTCTTGCACTAATAATATTTACGCTTACGCTACAAAGCGTTGAAGCTAAAACCATTAACGGACACTCTCTGAGCGCAACCACCATTTTGCTCGATAGAAATGCTACGGGCGAATATGTATATAACGACATTCTGTCGGCCATAGATGCGCTCAACGCAATGCCATCCGACGTAGAGAAGACACTATTCATTGCGCCAGGCGTATACTGGTTAGACGATCCCGACGATAAGTCTATTCGCCGTGCCGACGGTGCCGACTGGGGCATTCCATTTGCGGCTACGTTGAAGGCTTCACACGTGCATATCGTTGGTCTTGACGACAATCCAGAAAACATTGTTATTGCTGCCAATCGCGGACAAACGCAGGGCGCGGTAGGCAACTACACCATGCTACACGTGAAAGGTTCGGATGTGACAGCCGAAAATGTCACGTTTGGCAACTATTGCAATGTCGATTTGCATTTCCCGCTCGACACCTTGCAGAATCGCAAACGGAGAGCCGATGCTATTGTTCAGGCGCAGATTGCCTTGTGCGACCGCGGCACTGACCGTTTCTATTTCAAGAATTGTCGATTCATCAGTCGTCTCAATCTTTGTCCGTTTGTTGGTGCAAGGCGCACTTTCTACGAGAATTGCCATTTCGAATGTACCGACGACGCTCTCAATGGCTTGGCGGTCTATCGCGACTGTCATTTCTCTTTTTTCTCGTCGAAGCCCTTCTACAACACCAATAGAAATGGCGGAGCTGTCTTGCTCAATTGCACCATCGACAGCCACGTAGAGGGCACGCAATACTTCACCAAAGCTGGTGGACCTCTTACGCTTGTCGACGTACGTATAAATGGCCCGAAGATTAGCAATATTGCTTGGTCGCGAGGCAATGAGCCTTATGTTGGTTATACTTACAATGTTACGCTCAATGGTGAGCCCATAAAAATCGACAACGCGCTCCGCACCGTAGATATGGCTGAAGATAAGGCGCTTCTTCATCGCTATAAATATGATGATGACACCTACAACGTTGCTGGTCTTTTGGCTGGCGACGACGGTTGGAATCCTACGAATGCCACAAAAGTGCATAGCTATGCCACCACGCTCATTGTTGAGCCGAGCAAGTTGACTGCCGAAGCACAAGGCGACATTGTCGATTTGGACATCAGAGTCGTTCGTTGGGGCGGCGTAGAAATTTATCCTGCGCACACACAAAGATGCTCCACGCATAACAGCGAAAATCACGAAGTGGTTATTTGCGACACGGTGAACAGCTACGGTCTGCGCGGCATATATAAATATCGAGTGAAAGGCTACTTTGTGGAGGCGCCCCAATTCCACTCCGCACCACAGATTACTATCGATAGCGATGGGCGCGTAGTATGTACATACGCACTTACGAAAAAGACATCGGAAGAAGAGAAGTGCGAAGTTTCGTGGTATAGACTTTTGCCCAATGGCGCTTCGGTTTGTGTATGTAGGCACACCAACGTCAGCCGTGGGCGCGACACATTTTCACCTTTTGCAGCCGACGCCAATCATCGTCTATACGCTATGGTGACGCCTCAGCTAAGTAATAGTTACGCTGGTGAACCGCAACGCAGCAACGTAGTAGAGCTCGGCAAAAACTATGAAGCACCGCTCACGTTAGAAACAGATTTTTCCGACATCTGTTTAGCACTGCCGATAAGCGACACCATATCTGGCGTTTGGCTGTTGGACGCATTCAAACCTCTCGACACCTACGACTACGCTTGGCTTCCCAACACGCAAGAGGTGCCTTGGTGCTACGACATTGGCTGCGCTGAAAATACTTATGGCTTGACAACCAAAAGCAGAGGAGCTCGAATGCGATATTGGTTCCCGACTAAGGTCAAAGGGCTCGACATGACACTCGACCTCTTTGTATGCAAACCAGCAGGACAGGGCTTCGGTTCTGCCACAGGTCAATATCTCGACATCGCCCTTTGGCACGACCGCAACAGCCGATTGGGCTATTCGCTGCGCATAGAACGCACGCCCGAATACGACCGCGCTGTAGTTATGACTATCGTGCGCCACCAAGGCGATATAGTTGCGCCAATAAGCAAGCCGGTAGTTACGCGCCTATTCAAGAACAGTTGTCGAATATCTATAAGTATGAAAGGCGCACATTTTGCAGCATCTATACAAAACCTCTCCGAAGCATCAGACGCCGTCGACAGCATAGAAACCACCATTGCACCAATGGCGATATACGGTCTATCGCTGCAGCACACAGGCTCCGTTGGCGCCAATGGATTGACGTTGAACAGTTTGAAGATTACGAGGGATTAGTTTTTACATTATGATGTTCATATCGTCGCTGTGCCTTCGAGAAATCCACGGACGAGTCGCCATAGGTTCACACCTATGGCTAAGATATATCACACCTTCGGTGTTGTGCATAGCCACGAAGTGGCGACACATCTTAGACTGGGGTGTTCCCCTACCATAAACACACTATAACGGGTTCTGAAAACAACGCAATGTACATTTTGCACGCACCGAAACATAAATCTCGGGGCTTAGTTCATTTTTTGCATAAATATTATCTACTTTTGCGCCCTCGAAAAAACGCTCAAAAAGCACACTTGTACAGTTTGAAAACAACAATTCTTGCTAATAAAACCCTTGGAATGAAGAGATGTCAATCTGCCATATTTCAACCGATTGATTTTCAACCTTGTAGTTTTTATCACAGCATTTATACAATGCCGCGAGGAGAGTTTTCCGTAGGAAGACTTCTTGCGACGCCTGCTTCTTATGCATATCAAAAAATCCTTTTCAAATATCTCAAAAAAAGATGAACCTAAAATTTTTATTCCTTCTATGCGCTATGCTCTTCACTTCGTGGGCATGGGCAGACGATGTTTCGCTGACGCAAGACGGCAGTGAATGGTATGTGAATGTGCCTAATTCTGGCACAAATAACCTAACACTTAACAATACATCTGTCATCCTTTTCAAGGTTTACGATGACGGCGGCAAGAACCGCAGCTACTCCAATAGCGCCAATGGATCTCTCGTGATTACCGTTCCAACAGGTTACACAATAACAATCAATGGAACGTTGAAGTCAGAATCTAACTACGACAAGATTACCATTTATGATGGTTCGACAACGAGTGCAACCAAACTTGTTGACGGGTTGTCTGGTGAAAAAACTATCTCTACCTCAAGTACTGGAAATCAAGTAATGATCTATTTCAAATCTGATGTCAGTCAACAAAAGGCAGGTTTCGATTTTACAGTTTTGGTATTCGAAAAGAATAAAACGATTGCCATTAACACTCCAAATGTATCTGGAGGCAAGGTAACAGCCACTCCATCAGCAGCAAAACCCCTGTCGACTATTTCTCTCGACATTGCGCCGCAAGAGGGTTACCTAATGACTGGCATGGAGATAACCGACAATGACAATAATAAATATGACTATACTGGTGGCAAATGGTATGATGGCGAAAATGCAAAAACTGTTACGTTCACATCATTTATAAATGATATTACTGTAGAACCAACATTCACCGACAACCTCACAGCCGAAGGTGGTCTCAAGGTGGATATGATTCCTCTAATGACTAAAGGTACCAAAACGATGAATGCAGTGATTCCTGCAGGAGTAAAATCGTTCAAGGTGAACTACAACGCTATAATGTCTCAATCAAACGGAACCAACGGCTATTCCTCAAAACTCGTTATTACCGCGCCACAAGGTTATGTGCTTAAGACTAATGGTACTATGAAGGTTGGAACTAAAACTAAATACGACTCTCCTTCCTTATACATTAATGATGGTGATGGCACAACTCTATATTCTAAATCTGGTTTCAGTGATATAACCATCTCGAACGTAGAATCTACTAAAAACACGATTACAATTTCCGTGGGTGGCACATTGAATAATAGTAATGTGAGCTATAATACAGACCTAACAATATCAGTAGAGAAGCCTATTCCACATAATGTTAATATTAAGAATAGCACGAATGGCACCGTGGAAAGCGACAAAGCTACTGCATACGCTGGCGAAATGGTTACCATAAACACCACACCAGCCAAAGGTTATTTGCTCAAGAGCATAACAATTACCGACTCCAACGGCAAAAACATTAGCTTGCCAGGCCCTGACAATAATAAATTCGAAACTCCATACTACGATAGCAACGAATTCACATTCAAAATGCCTGGTTCCGACGTAGAGGTAGCTACTGAGTTTATTGCAAAAAGTGATCTTTTAGTAAAGATTCCTTATAAGAGCCAAAAAGAAATTGTAGTTCCTGAGGGCATAACAACATTCAAAGTTCAACATACGAATTATACTTTCAGAAACGATGACTATCTGTTAGTTACAGTTCCTACCGGTTGTACAATACAAGTTGGAGGTTTTGTGCAGCTTAATAATTATGGTGAAGGCAGCGTTTTAGCCGACTATTTTCAGATATTCGATGGTAGCACCAACTCGGCAACGAGCTTAGGAAAGTTTGGCGTACCAAATAAAGAAAACGGATACGCAAAAAAATCCGTTTCTGCTACAAGCAGTGGCAATCAATTGTTGTTATACTTACATTCAAATGACTATGTCTATGACAGTTCGGCAAATGGTGGTGTTCATGTAACTATAACTGTTGTAGATAACAGAAAATCGGTTGAAGACCTTACTATCACCGTGCCAAGCCAGACATATACCTATGATGGTTCTGCTCTCTGCCCAACGATATTGGTAAAAGACGGCAGCACAACGCTTACGAGCGGTACGGATTACAACGTTACTTACAGCAATAACGTAAATGCTGGTAATGCTACGGTAACAATCACGGGTGCAGGTCTCTATAAAGGTTCTGTAGACAAAACCTTCAAGATAGACCCTAAAACGCTGACCAATGACAATATCTATAGTATAGAGTGCGACGACTATTCATACACTGGTTCTGCCATTGAGCCAACCGTTAATATGTATGATATTGACGACCTCATATTAGACAAAGATTACGCGGTTACGTATAGCAACAATGTAAATGCAGGTACTAATGCCAAAGTGATTGTCGAAGGCAAAGGCAATTACACCGGTAAAGTGGAAAAATCCTTCACTATTGATCCCAAGGCAGTACTTGTAAGTGCGATAAATGCAAGTAAGACCTACGGCGAAAGCGATCCAGAGTTTGAAGCCAATGTTGAAGGTCTCATAGGTAACGACCAAATTTCATATACCTTCGGTCGCAGAACTGGCGAAAACGTAGGTCTTTACACAATTACGCCCAAAGGCGAACGATACCAAGGTAATTATGTGGTTACTTATGTAGATGCAACATTATCTATTGAACGCGCAAACGTGACTGCGTACGCAGATGATAAAGAGAAGACCTACGGCGAAGCCGATCCTGAATTCACCTATCATGTTGATGGTCTCGTAGGTAATGACAAAATATTGGTTAGCATCTACCGCGAACCCGGCAATGACGCAGGAGAATACCCAATCTATTTAGATGGCGATTATCAGCAAGGTAACTATTATGTTGCGTATAACTTTGGTACGCTCACTATCAATCGCGCTATACCTACTGTTCCAACGCTCGAGCCTCTGACATTAACTTGCATCGAAACGATTGAAGACATTGAATTGCCCGAAGGTTTCTATCTTGATGAATTTGAAGATATAGAAATGGGCGAAACCCAAGAGGTCATACTCGTCTACGACCTTGACGATCCGAATTATGAAATTGTAGAAGGTATAAAACTAAGCGTAACTAAATCGGGGCACACCGCAGCGGACGCAGTAAAGGAAAACGTTGACGCACCAACTTGCACCGAAACCGGTTCGCACGATGATGTTGTTTACTGCTCAGTTTGTGGCATAGAACTAAGCCGCGAGACTGACGTTGTAGATGCTGCACTCGGTCACGCTTGGGGCGAATATGTTCTCGATGGCGACCAAACTTGCACCGAAGATGGTCACAAGACTGCATCTTGTACACGCGAAGGCTGCACTGCAACAAATCAAATTGTGGCAGAAGGCGCTGCACTTGGTCACGCCTTTACAAACTACATATACAACAACGACGCAACGAAACTCGCCGATGGCACCGAAACCGCAGTTTGCGACCATGGTTGTGGCGAAACTGACACTCGCGTGGCTGTAGGCACAATGCTGCCAAGTACTGTTACCACTGTAAATGAAGTTGATGCAGAAAAACAGCATGCTAAGAAATACATAGAAAACGGCATGTTGATTATCGAAGTCAACGGCGTGAAGTACGACGTAACAGGTAGAGTTATAAAATAAGCAATGGGGCATGCCCCATTGTCATAATAAGTAATAAGTATGGCGGCTGCAGCAATGTGGTCGCCATTTTTTGTGTGTTGGCACAGTAGAGACGATGTGTACATCGTCTCTAAACAAATCAGTGTACATCGACCCTACAACAATTGTAACCTTCGTTCCTGCGGATTTGGAATCCGCAAAACATAACTCGGGATTGCAAATTCAATCATTAGGTAGGTTTTGCGAAAAAGCACTTTCGATAGCGAAAAAGTGTCAAAAAAACGCATTACACGCCAAATGATGCGCTTTGTGCGCTCTACAACGCGATAAGGCGCGACAGAGTGCGCTATATGGCATTTATACGGCGAAATGACGACGAGGGGCTTACGCGAGGTTTAGGATGAGTTTATGCGAAATCAATAATGCATGCGTAATATTAACATTTGTTTGCTTTTGCATGTACATATCTATACGTTTGTAATGAATCCCCATTTGGCGCCACGTTACGTTGAAATGAATAACCTCATCCGTTCGGCGTTGGCTCTGCCTACGTCCAATGTAATAGATAGGCTCCTTGTCTTGCGGAATTGATATATAAAGGTTTAGGCTGTGCTTTGTTTGTGATTGTGAACATACGACATTTGGATTTGAAAATAGATAAATGGATGATGGATAGACGATAAAGAATTGTTGATGATTGACGTAAAACCAGACGATTACATAAAAATTCTTTTTGCAGTTATTAACTTTTACGTACTTTTACCACAGTAAAAAACAAAACACATTACTTCTCGCTTTATGCCACTGTACATGCACTTACACGATTGCTACTTAGCATTATTATAATAATTCCGACAACTCACCACCGTGAGAAGGCTTTCTATTATCCGAAGCCTTTTTGCGGCGTAAATTTTTATACACGACTAATAAATTCTAATTACTAATAAGAATATGAAAATAAAATCTTTACTAACCTTTTTGGTTGCCACGGCATTCTCTGTGGCAGCAAATGCAGCAACTTCTTCTTTTTCGGAAGGAGGTATTACTTACACCCTTGCTACAGAAACTACTGTAACGGTAACTGGCTACACTGATGATTTGCCGACCGAAGTAACTATTCCTGCTGAGATTAATGGATATGCAGTGACGGCAATAGACAATGAAGCATTCGAACAAAATTGGAATATTGTATCTGTTTCAATCCCTGCTAGTGTCCAAACTATCAACTATGAAGCATTTTATGATTGCGAGAACCTTGAATCGGTAGTGTTTGCTGAAGGAAGTCAACTACAGAGCATTGGGGAATGGGCATTCTGTTCGACACGTATGTCTTCTATTTCCATACCTGCAAGTGTAACGGAGATAAAGAAATATGCATTTATGTACGTGCCGCTCAAATCGGTGGAGTTCGAAGAAGGAAGCCAATTGCAGAGCTTAAGAGAAGGTGCTTTTTATTATACGAAGCTCTCTTTTGTAATACTACCACAAAGCATAATTTCAGTTGAGGGAGGTGTATTCAATACTAATACTTCAACAACTATAGTATTAGTACCAAAGGCAGAAGCCGAAGTAGAATGGAACACCTATGCAATAGGTGACAACGCCTATGTATACTTTAGCGATAGCGAAGGATGGGGCGAAAGTGGCAACTGCCTATACTTCATCACGGCAAATGGCACAGCAAGCATCGTTGCTATGCCTAACAGCAATGGCGTTATGGCAAATTACGAAACAGGTAATTCACCATTCTATAACAACGCCAATATCACCAAAGTGAATATCATTGGTGCAACAAGCATTGGCGAGAATGCTTTCGAAGGTTGCTCGGGCATCACTTCTCTATTTATACCACAGTACGTAGAGAGCGTAGGCGCTAATGCTTTCAAAGGTTGTACAGCACTCGACATGGTTGTAGTAGAAAAAACTGCCGATGAACTCAGCCTTGCCGATGCTGCTATCACTGCCAATGCTAAAGTATACTACAAAGGCGACTACTACACAGTAACCTTACCCGAACGATCGATATATTCTGCTGCATCTGGCAATGTACTTGTGGAGAAAGACGGTGAGTTATTAGTTCGTCCTGGTGCTACGATAAGTATAAAAAATCAACGTCATGACTATGGTGACTTCGTGCAATATGTAGCCAATCCATCGAATGGCTGCACAGTATCGAATACTATTCCTACAACCTTTAGCAATATTTCGTCGGATATAACCATTTCGCCCTTGTTCACGTTCCAAGACGACCACAACAATGAAGGAGGCGTGATGATTTATTCTGAAGCAGAAATATCAGGCGATTTCGAAATACCTGCACATATCACTATTGATGGAGTAGAACGAGAAATAACTGGTATTGGCAGCTTCTTTGGTATGCAAAATCTAACTTCTGTTGTAGTTCCTGAGACAATAAAATGGGCAGAAACTTTCGCATTTATGGATTGTTCATCTCTTACATCAATATTTGTAGTGGGCAACGAAAAATTTTTCGTTCCTGGTATGGAAATGGAATCAAATTATGATTCAAATGTTACCACCATATACTACAAAGACGAAGATTTCGACTATCATGTGGTTCTGCCCGAAGGTGTAGAGGCAACTGCTGCAGAGGGCGTTATAGTAGGCAAGAGCGGCAGCAAGGTATTTGTGAAAACTGGTGCAGAAATTACGCTCTCGACTGGTTATGCATACGTAGTAAAATCAGGTACAGCAACATTGACGGGCAACACGCTTAGCGCAATAAGTAGCGATGTAGAAATAATATCTACTCTCAAACTTATCTCCCACCCAGCTATCAGCATAGCTTCTATTGAAGAGCAAACCTACACTGGCGAAGAGCTAAAACCAGCAGTTGAAGTCGTAGACGACCTTACCGCACTCACCGAGGGCACCGACTTCACCGTAGAATACAGCAACAACAAAAACGCTGGTACTGCCACCGTAACCATCAATGGTATTGGCAAATACACAGGTGAAACGGAAGTAACGTTCAACATCGGCAAGGCCACTCCAACATTCGTAGAGATTGAAAGTCAGGTTATCGACAACACGCAGACCTTGGCTGATGTAACATTGCCAGAAGGCTATTCATTTGCGAATGCTGAGCAGACATTGGAAGTTGGCGAAAACACTGTTGCACTCAACTACAACCCAGATTCCGACAACTACGAAACCGTATCGGGCAACATGACGGTGATTGTAACAAAAGCGATAGTTACCGATGTTCAGGATTTGCAAAATGCAAAGAGCCAGAACGTAAAGAAGTACATCGAAAACGGCATGTTGATTATCGAAGTCAACGGCGTGAAGTACGACGTAACGGGTAGAGTTATAAAATAAGCAATGGGGCATGCCCCATTGTCACAATAAGTATGGCGACTGCAGAAATGTGGTCGCCATTTTTTTGTGTGTGTAATAGAATGCATATTGCCACAGATTTATGTAAATAATTGTGAATTATGCATTATAATTTTCATTTTGAATAGGTACTTTTGCGTAGTGAAATTTTTACACACATTACATAGACGGAAAACGAGAAAAAACGCAAACCAAACGCTTCATGACTCTCAGTTCAGGCGGATTTGAAATCCGCAAACCGAAACTCGGGAATTGCCCCCCTCGAACGGAAGGCTGATGATTGCACGCCAATGTATTGTAATACAAGACGAATTATAAAACATCATTATAACATATACACTATTATGAGGTACAATAAAATTTTTACTCTTTTTTCTGCACTACTGCTTTTCTCAACAGCAGTATTTGCACAAACCTACTCTGGCACAATCAGCGAAACCGTAACCCTCACCGATGGTGCAAACATCACCCTCAATAACGCCACTATCACCAGCGGCATCGTCTGCGAGGGTTCTGCAACAATCACCCTTGTTGGCACTAACAGTGTAAGCGGTTCAACCTTTAAGGCGGGTATCGAGATTGGTGGCAGCGGTACTACGCTCACCATCAAGGGCGACGGTTCGCTGACGGCAAACGGCTATAGCCAGTCCGCAGGTATCGGTCTGAGCCGTGCGTGGGACCCTGCCAATGATGTCATCGGTGGCGATATTGTCATCGAGGGCGGAAACATTACAGCCAACGGCGGCAGTCAGTGGGGCGCAGGCATCGGCACGGGCGTTATCTATGGAAACGGTAGCGCAAAGACCGTAAGAATCGGCAATATCACCATCAAGGGCGGAACTGTGAAGGCAACGGGCGGCTCAGATGCCGACGGCATCGGCACGGGCTATACCTACAATCTCTGCACCAACGCCATCGGCACCGTGACGATTTACGACGGCATCGACCTCGTTGATGCATCAAGCATCAAGGACTTCGGCAGCGTGGTCTATATGCACGGCGAGACAGACGTGACAGACAGCAAGGCCAACTACTTCACCATCGCAGAGGATGGTGACCGTCGCATTATTATGCAGAAGGACGATACCGACTACAACGTTACCATTGATGCTGACATCACAGGCGGCACGGTGACGGCAGACAAGACCACCGCAAAGGCAGGAGAATTTGTTACACTCACCATTACTCCTGCGACAGGCTACGGTCTGCAATCGCTCACTGTTAAAGATGCATCGGATAATGATGTGTCCTTGTCAAACAGAAAATTTATCATGCCCAAGGGCGGCGTGACCGTAAGTGCTACCTTTATCCAGACTACGGCGGCATTCTACCAAGGCGTGCTGACGTTAAACGGCAATGTTGTTGCAGACGAGGTAAAAGCATACGGAGCGGTGATTGACGATATTGGCGGCATTGACGAATACAGCCCTGTAACTTCTGTTGTCTGCGAGCCGGGAACGGTGCTGCCTGCCGATTGCTCTGAATTATTCTTGAATTTTTATAATACGAGTGATAATCTTACCATTGACCTGAGTAATGCCGATGTATCAGGTGTTACCAATATGTCCAAAATGTTTGGTTCATCTTGTGTTAAAACTATCTATGTCAATAGTGCGTGGAGCATGGGAAACGTGACATCGTCCGATCTGATGTTCAGTCTCTGTCCGTATTTAGTAGGCGGCGACGGAACGATGTGGGAGGATGTCGAATATTCTTATTATGAGAGCAACGGCGGAGATTGGGAAGCCGCTGATGTCGAAGCCAGCAGCAGCACTTATGCAATTATTGATGGAAAGGACGGAAAGGAGGGCTATCTGACACACAAAAAAGGAACGCCCGTAATCACAACTGCGCCTTCTGCCAAGACGAATCTTGTCTATAACGGAGAGGGACAGGAGCTAATAACAGCCGGAACAACGAATTTTGGCGATCTCTTAAGCTATAGCCTCGACGGAGTGAATTACAGCACAGAGATTCCGACAGCAACGGATGCGGGAACTTATACCGTTTATTACAAGGTCGAGAATAGTGATAACTGGAATGAAGTGGATGCAAAGAATATAACGGTGTCGATTACAAAAGCTACACCAACATTCACAGCCCCAGAAAAACAGACAATCAACTGCCAACAAACCTTGGCTAACGTAACTCTTTCTGATGGTTATCGCCTCGTGAATGCAGAACAAACCTTGGCAATTGGTGATAATACCGTAGCGCTCATCTACAACCCAGATGAGAATAATTACGAAAATGCTACGGGCAATATGACTGTGGTTGTAGAGCACAAGTCGGTGGTTACCGATGAAGCTGTTGCAGCTACTTGTACAGAAGATGGTAAGACCGAAGGTTCGCACTGCGAGGCTTGTCATACTGTAATTGTTGCACAAGAGGTAGAAGAGGCTACTGGTCACCTATTCACCAACTACGTTTACAACAACGACGCAACGAAACTCGCCGATGGCACCGAGACTGCCGTTTGCGACCATGGTTGTGGCACTACCGACACGCGTACGGCTGTAGGTACTATGCTGCCTGGCACAGTTACCACTGTAAACGAAGTTGATGCAGAAAAACAGCATGCTAAGAAATACATAGAAAACGGCACGTTGATTATCGAAGTCAACGGCGTGAAGTACGACGTAACAGGACGCGTGGTGAAATAAAACAATGGGGCATGCCCCATTGTCACAATAAGTATGGCGACTACAGCAATGTGGTCGCCATTTTTAGTGTAGAGTGGAGAGGGTAAAGGGTAGTGTAGTATGTAGGGCTGTCACATCGTGGCAGCCCGTTATGTAGGGACGCACCGCGTGCGTCCGTGCCCCATTGTCATTCTGAGCGAAGCGAAGAATCCCATCACTCTAAGAGATTGGCTTACGCCGAACTTACGTTCCTTCGCTTCGCTCAGGATGACACTCATGGTGTTATGCATAGCCACGAAGTGGCGACACATCTTAGGCTGGGGTGTAAACCCCTGCCATTATAACCATCAAAATAGTGTTGTCATGTTGAGCGGAGCGAAACATCCCATCACTATAGGAGATCCTTCGCTCAGGATGACAACCTATTTAGGACGTAGCGAAACGCTACGCCCAACTTACAAACAAAAAAATCTGCGTAAATCTGTTCAATCCGTTGAATCTGTGTTCTAACAAGGCTGCCATAATATGACAGCCCTACAACCCAACCGACATACTACACTACACTCTACTCTCTACCCTCTAAACAAAAATTTTGATTTCTCAACATTCTGCCTATTTTTTGTGTTCGCTAAACGTCTGATAAGCAGCTAATACAATGCTACTTATCCCAATCGTAAATAATATATCCAACCCCATGACACTGAAAATTTACATAAATACATTACGGCTAAACGCCCAACCTTCCGATGGTGAAAGTTCGCCATCGGTGATGGCAAGGTTTCCATAGGTGTTGAAAGTTCGCCATCGGTGATGGGAAGGTTTCACAATGATGTTGAAAGTTCGCCATCGGTGATGGGAAGGTTTCACAATGATGTTGAAGGTTCGCCATCGGTGATGGCAAGGTTTCACAATGATGTTGAAGGTTCGCCATCGGTGATGGCAAGGTTTCACAATGATGTTGAAGGTTCGCCATCGGTGATGGCAAGGTTTCACCATAAGTAGGAATGTGAATTATCAGTTTTCAACAAACATTTTTAGTTAATCACATAATAATCATGAAATTATGATAGAAAGTAATCAACTAAACACAGCGTGGTTGAGGCTTGCAACAGTAATAAGGATTGCAAATTCCCTCAGTTCAGGCGGATTTATAATCCGCCGTTGCTGAGGAGCGGATTTGAAATCCGCAATTCATAAGTCGGGGATTGCAAATCCCCTCGAACGGGCAAACAAAAAAATCTGCGTAAATCTGTTCAATCCGTTGAATCTGTGTTCTAACAAGGCTGCCATAATATGACAGCCCTACAACCCAACCGACATACTACACTACTCTCTACTCACTCAACTCTCCACTAAATTATTTCCCACATAGTTGCGAAAGCAACATCTTGAACTCTTTGTCGGGATATATGATTTTCCTCGCAAAGATGGCTTCGCTGTTGCGGAAATCTTCAATGTCTTCTTTGGTGAATACGTATGGATTGCCACGCTTCCAATCTACCTTACGCAAACATGAGTGCATACGATCCTGTTCAATATCGTATACATTTTTATAGAATGGAGAATCGGCAACAATAGTCTGCAAGAATACCTCATCGGGGCTAAAAGTGTATTTGAACATACGTCGAATCTCCTGTTCGCGCTCTAAGACATGCGTAGCGAGCGCGTCGGTTATGCTAAACCACTGAGGACCTTTATATAATGTCAGTTTATAATGACGCTTTAGACCGGTAATTTGGCTAAACTTTACAGAAAGTTTGTTGATGGCGTAGCCTCCACGGCACAATAAGGATCGATGCTCTCTGAACCACCGCGTTGCTAAAATATAGTTTTGCGACCTATACTTAAGAGCCTCTTCATGGAACTTGCCACGCGAAAAGCCAACAAACTCCTTACCTCTATGCGACTCGAAAAATTCATTGATGTATGCTTGGCTCTTTATTGGCATATCTGTGCCAGAAATCAGATGGTAATAGTCGAACGGACCATACTTTTTCGCCTCTTTTAGCAATCTGAATTCTGCGTAAACCTCCGAGATGTCGCCCCATCGGACGTCGACCACGTCCGTTTTTATCAAATGAACTCTTTCGCTCTCTATGCCGCTCAGCAACGACAGGTCGTTTTTCTTATCCAAATGAATCACTATGCTACTGTTGTCGGAACGCAACATCTCTACCAAGAACTCCATCTGTTCGCGAAAAGCTTGAGCATCTCCGCAGCGTTCGAGGTGTGTCAGCACCATATATACATGATTCATGCTATCTATTTTTCAAACGGGGGGCAAAAATACAACTATTCGCAACTGCACATCTGAAAAAATAGCTGCTTACTTTGAGATATTCTCTTATATTTGGCGTGCAAACGTTTGTATTCGTGAGAATACTATTAATAGACAACCAACATTTTACAACCAAAGTGATGAAAAACAACAAGAAAAACCTGTTTGTAGCCCTTGTGCTACTGATATTTACAGGCGTCGAGGCACAGACCATAAAGGTTGGTGTATGCGACTGGATGATACTAAAACGCCAAAAACTTGGCGAGATTTCCCTTGCAAAGCAAATTGGTGCCGATGGCGTAGAGATGGATATGGGCGGTCTCGGCAGCAATACCCAATTCAAAAACAAACTCCGCGACGACGAAGCTTCCGTTGTAGCGTTCAATCGCGCTGCCGACAGTCTAAACATTGAAATTGGCGCTATGGCTATGAGTGGTTTCTACGGCCAGAGCTTTGCCACCAAAGAGACCTACAAAGAGCTCATCGAAGATTGTCTGAATACCATGGATAAGATGGGTGGCGTGAAGGTGGCATTCCTTCCGCTCGGCGGCTGTGGCAATGGCTGGACCGACGACAAGGCTCTTCGCAAAACCATAGTTAAACGCTTGCACGAAGTGGGCGAAATGGCCAAACAACGCGGCAAAATCATAGGCATCGACACTCCTCTCGATGCAGCAGGCAACCTCAAGTTGCTCAAAGAGATTAAGAGCGACGGCATACGCATTTTCTATAAATGGCAAACCGCGGTGGAAAACAATCGCGACATCTGCGCCGAAATAAAGAAACTTGGTGCTAAAAACATTGCAGCTTTCCACTCGTCGAGCATCGACAGCGTTTGCTTGCGCGACGACAAAGCCATCGACGCTGTGGCTATCATAAATACGCTCAAAGATCTCAAATGGAGTGGCTGGTTCTTCGTAGAGCGCAGTCGCGATGTATCGAAAGTTAAGGACGTTAGATATAACTATTCCAACAACGTGCATTACTTGAAGAGCCTCCTTGGAACGCTTGCTGCGCCTGAGGTTGCCCTCGACAGCGTTGGCCGCGATGCTCAATACGTAGCCAACATTCTCAAGCGCGCACAGAAGGTTACCGACAAACTCGGCATAACCTATCAGCCTAAAGGTCAAAATGTTCTGAATATTGTAGCCAACCGCTACTTTGAGCTTAACGATATTTATGCCGAGCGCGACACGCTGAAGAAGAAAGACAAGAAACTTGCACAAGCCACTGCCGACTCGAAACTCTACAGAAGTCACTTTGGCTACGATGCTAAGCTATCTATGTATCTGAAGCCTCACGAGATAGAGACCGTAAAAGATGTTATGACCTTCAATGTGCTACACGTCACCTTCGATGCACATTGCGATATGATACCTACGCTCACCAACGAGGAGAAAGCGCAGATTATGGCATGGCTCATCGAGGCTCGCGAACTTGCTATCGACGCCGAGAGCTCCAACAAGAAGCACGAGGTTTTCGGCAAATACAAAGGCCGCATAAACAACTATTTGAGCGCTCGAGGCTACGACTTGGTGAAAGAGCGTGAAGCTTGGTACGAACGCATCAAAGCAAGAGGAGGTACGATATAATTATGAAGCGAATCATAAGTATGGTGCTTGCACTTGCCGCAATGGCAGCGAGTGCACAAACTCAAGGCGGCATAACCAATACTCGCCAAAGTCAACATGCCAAGATGACAGCAGCCCCAATAAATGCCGTTAAATGGACTGGCGGTTTCTGGGGCGAACGCTTTGGCGTGTTTAGCGAAACTTCGGTGCAAAGCATGTGGCAGACGTGGCAAACCGAAGAGGCTCACGGATTCGAGAATTTCCTCATTGCTTCGGGCGAGAAAGAGGGCACACACCAAGGCCCACCCTTCCACGATGGCGATATGTATAAATGGCTCGAGGCTGTCGCTTCGGTCTACGCCATCAACCACGACCCCGAACTCGATAAGATTATGGACCGATTCATTGGCTGCGTAGTTAAGAGTCAGCGTGCCGATGGATACATACATACGCCTGTAATTATTGCCGAACTGAATAAGAAATTAGCAGCCAAGACGGAAGCTAAAGACGAAACCGTCATTGGCACAGCCACTGGCACTGCCGACGAAGGTGCTTTTGGCAACCGCTTGAATTTCGAGACGTATAACCTCGGTCACCTCATCACCGCTGGCATCATGCACAAACGCGCAACGGGCAAGACTACGCTCTTCAACTGCGCTGTGAAGGCTGCCGATTTCCTCCTCCATTTCTACGAGACATCGTCGGCAGAGTTGGCTCGCAACGCCATCTGTCCGTCGCACTATATGGCCATTGCCGAGATGTATCGCGAGACGGGCGATAAGAAATACTTAGACCTCGCGCAACACTTCATAGATATTCGCGGCATGGTGGAGAATGGCACCGACGACAACCAAGACCGTGTGCCATTCCGCGAGCAATACACCGTGCTTGGTCATGCCGTGCGCGCTACGTATCTCTATGCTGGCGTTGCCGATTTGTATCTCGAGACGGGCGAGGAACAACTCATGAAGAACCTCACCTCCATCTGGAACGACCTTGTGACGCGTCGTATGTACATAACTGGTGGATGCGGCGCGCTCTACGATGGCACTTCGCCCGATGGCACCAACTACACGCCCGACAGCATTCAGAAAGTGCACCAGAGCTTTGGTCGCCCATACCAGTTGCCACAATCTACGGCGCACAACGAGACTTGCGCCAACATTGGTAACATGCTCTTCAACTGGCGTATGTTCGAAGCTACCGCCGATGCTAAGTATGTAGATGTCATGGAGACGTGCTACTACAACAGCATCCTTAGCGGCATCTCGCTCGACGGCAAGCGCTATTTCTACACCAATCCGCTCCGTCTCTCCGACGAACTACCCTACACGCTCCGTTGGCCGAAGGAACGCACGGAATATATCAGTTGTTTCTGCTGTCCGCCAAACACGCTGCGCACGCTCTGCGAAACACAAGATTACGCCTACAGCGTTGCCGAGAAGCATATCTATGTAAATATGTACGGACAAAACACCTTCAGCGCACAAGTTTCAGGCGTTGGCGATGTGGAACTTGAGCAGGCAAGCGACTACCCATGGGACGGCAATGTGGGCATAACTATAAACAAGCTCAAGGGCAAAAAGGAGTTTACGCTTAGCTTGCGCATTCCGCAGTGGTGCGAAGGTGCTACAGTGGCTGTAAATGGCGAGAGTGTAAATACTGAAAATGTTGCTGGTACGTATGTAAATATTACTCGCACGTGGCGCAAAGGCGACAAGATAGAATTCACCATGCCTATGAATGCCGAGATTGTGGAGGCCAATCCGCTTGCTGAAGAGTGTCGCGGTCAGGTGGCTGTGCGCCGCGGACCAGTGGTCTACTGCCTCGAAAGTCAGGATATTGATGGCGAAGACATCGATAATATTGCTATTGGTATAGATACCAAGTTTACGCCCGAAGAGATGACTATTGCTGGCAGCCGCGTTGTAGCATTGGCTTGCGACGCCGTTTGCCGCAGCGAGAAGAATTGGAATGGCGTTCTGTATCGCAAAGCAACGGCCGAGAGCAACAAGAAAAAAGTTCGTTTCATTCCCTATTATGCTTGGGGCAATAGGGGCAAAGGAGAGATGACCGTATGGCTACCAAGAGCATATTAGCAATATTTATAAGTATGTACGCCGCTGCGTCGGCAATGGCGCAAGCAGTAAATATTGATGTAGAGCCAGGCGCATACACCATAGAAGAGGCATTGCAGAAGGCGCGCATCATGCGTCTGCATGGCGATGGCGACAAGTTTACGCTTCGCCTCAAGTCGGGCATCTACCGATTGAATGCGCCTGTAGTCATTCGTCCCGAGGACAATGGCGTGACTATAGTAGGCGATAGCAAAGCCGAAATTAGTGGTGGCATACGTATAGAGAATTGGCACCGCGAAGGCAAGATGTGGTGGGCGCAAGTGCCACGTTTCAATGGTCGTCCGCTGCTCTTCCGCCAGATGTGGGTGAACGGTCAGAAAGCCGACCGCGCTCGCGATGTGAAAAACTTCGACGATATGTATCGCATACTCTCGCTCAACAAGCAGAGAGAGGAGATATATGTGCCAGCTGCAGCGGTGAAAAAAATAGCCAAGAGCGATGGCGTGGAGATGGTTATCCATCAGATGTGGTGCACTGCCAACTTACGCATCAAGGGCGTAAAGATGCTTGGCGACAGTGCCGCACTCACTTTTCATCAGCCCGAAAGCCACATTGAGTTTCGCCAGCCTTGGCCGCAGCCGATGGTCACGAGCGATGGGCGCAACTCGGCTTTCTATCTCGCGAATGCCAAAGCACTCCTCGACGAGAAGGGCGAATGGTGGCTCGACGAGAAGGCCGAGCGTGTATACTACATTCCGCGCGATGGCGAGAATATGAGCTCCGCCGACGTGGAAGTACCTACACTCGAGACACTTGTGGAGGTGCTTGGCACAATAGACAATCCTGTGCGCAACGTAACTATCGACGGCGTAAGTTTTAGTTATGCCACGTGGCTTCGTCCAAGTTTCTACGGACACAATCCGCTTCAGGCTGGAATGTATATGACGGAGGCTTACAAGATACGCCCGCAGATTTCGCGCCCCAATGGCGACCACAAACTCGACAATCATGGTTGGGTCGGTCGTCCGTCGGCAGCTGTGACGGTAAACCATGCCAACAATATCCATATTACGAATTGCACTGTGATGCATTGTGCGTCGACTGGAATAGACTTCAACGAGAATGTAGTTGGCGGCGAAGTGTCGCGCTCGCTTGTAGAAGATTGTGGTGGCACGGGAATCTTGGTTGGCACCTTCGGGCCTGCTGGTCACGAGGCACATCAGCCCTACGACCCAACGGACCGCCGCATTGCTTGTTCGGGGTGCCTGATAGCCAACAACATCATCACCAACGTAACCAACGAAGATTGGGGCACGGTGGGCATTGGCGCTGGCTACGTACGTAATATTACCATACGTAACAATGAAATATCTGAAGTTTCCTACACTGGCATAAGTATGGGCTGGGGTTGGAATCAGCAGATTGGCGTGATGGGCAACAACCGCGTAGAACGCAACTTGATACATCATTATGCTAAGCACATGTACGATGTGGCTGGCATATATACGCTTGGCAGCCAGCCGCACAGCTTCATTCAAGAAAACACCGTTCGCGACATATACACTCCGTCATACGCTCACGACCCCAACCACTGGTTCTACCTCTACACCGATGAAGGGTCCAACGGCATAACTATGCGCAACAATTGGACTCCCTCGGAGAAATTCCTAAAGAACAGCAATGGTCCAACCAACACGTGGGAAAACAACGGTCCGATGGTGGCGGATAGCATCAAAGCGCTTGCGGGAGTTGAGAATTGAAAATTGAGAATTGAAAATTGAAAGTTGAAAATTCATGAACCTTGAACTTTCAACCCTGAACTTTGAACGCTGAACTCTGAACTTTCAACTTAGTACTTATAACTTATAAACTTATTACTTACAACTTAATGAGAATAAAGACTTTAGCGCTATTGATAGCTATGTATATAGGCATAGGAATAGCTTCGGCGCAGACATGGATATGGTATCCAGGCGACTACGAGATTTGGCTCGGCAACAAAATGAACAATCGGCGCACGGAGCGTGGTGCATTCTTTCCACCCTTTTGGCGTCAGGAGAGCCATTTCGTGACGGTGGAATTCTCTACGCAAGTTGATCTCGCTACTGCCGAGGAACTTACGATAGCCGCCGAAGGAACATTCAACATAAAGATTGACGGCAAACTTCAGTTTGGCATGCCGCAGAAAATCACCATTCCTGCGGGTCAGCACAAGATAAATATCAAAGTGCACAACCAAGTCACACCGCCCGCACTCTTTGTGAGTGGCGCTACCATAAAGTCGGGCAGCCACTGGAAAGTGACATCCGAAGACAAAGAATGGATAGACGAGAGCGGCAAAGCTTCCGACACCTCTACCACAACCTATATGCAAGCTGGCAGTTGGAATTTCAACGATGCGCTGTCGCTCCCTTCGCAGTTTAGCCTTGTTCGCGATGCACAAATAGCAGTCAGCAAAGATGGCAACCTCTACGACTTTGGCCGCGAGACCTTTGGCTACGTGAAATTGCACGGGATAATAGGCAATGGTAAAATTGGAGTATTCTATGGCGAAAGCCCCGAAGAGGCACGCGATGAAGAGCATTGCGAAACGCTCGACTATCTGCAAGTGACCGATGGAATGGTTACCAACCTCGCTACCAACGAGACGGTGCAACTCGATAATATATACGTATTTAGCAATAGCAAAGCCTTCCGATATGTATATATAAAGACAGAAGGTAGCGTAGATGTGGCTAACGTATCGATGGACTATGAATATATGCCCGAGACGGCCGTTGGCACATTCCGCTGCAACGACGAACTCGTCAACCGCATGTGGGAAGTTGGCCAGTATACGCTGCAACTCACCACGCGAGAGTTTTTCATCGACGGCATAAAACGCGACCGTTGGGTGTGGAGCGGCGACGCTTCGCAGAGCTATCTGATGAACTACTATCTCTTCAACGACAACGATGAAGTGAAGCGCACCATGTGGCTCCTCGCTGGCAAAGAGCCCATAAGTAGCCATATAAACACTATTATGGACTACACCTTCTATTGGCTCATATCTATATATGATTATTATATGTACAGTGCCGACACTCAGTTTCTTCAGCAGATATATCCTAAGATGCTTAGCTATGTCGATTACGTAGAGAGTCGCACCGATGCCGATGGTCTTGTGCAAGGTTTGGCAGGCGACTGGGTGTTTGTAGATTGGGCCGACAAGCCAATGGACAAGCATGGTCAACTCAGCTTCGAGCAGATACTATACTGTCGTGCGCTTGAGGCCACAGCCAAAGTGGCGGCTCTCGTTGGCGATAGCGAAAACGAACAAAAAATTGCAGCGCGTGCAGCCGACGTGAAGAGCAAACTTCTGCCATATTTCTGGGACGACACCAAGAAAGCCATCGTTCACAACCGCATCGACGGCAAGCAGAGCGACGAAGTGTTCAAATTCAGCAACATCTTCGCCATCATGTTCGACTATCTGAGCGACGAGCAGAAAAAGGAGGTAGAAAAGAGTGTGCTTCTCAACGATGAGGTGCTAAAGATCACCACGCCCTACATGCGATTCTACGAGATGGAGGCACTCTGCCAACTTGGTGCACAAGAGCAAGTTATGCGCGAGATGAAAGCCTATTGGGGCGGCATGCTGAGCGAAGGCGCAACCACATTCTGGGAAAAATACAACCCAACCGACAGTGGCACTCAGCATTTGGCTATGTATGGTCGCCCGTACGGCAAGAGCCTTTGCCATGCTTGGGGTGCGAGTCCTATTTACTTGCTCGGTCGCTACTATCTTGGCGTGCAGCCAACAAAGCCTGGCTATGACGAGTATGAAGTTCGCCCATCGCTTGGCGGACTGAAATGGATTGAGGGCGATGTACCAACGCCGTTTGGTAAGATTCATATACGTATGAACAAAAAGCGTGTGACCGTCAAGAGCGACGGCGGACGTGGCACGCTCATCGTGGGCAAAAAACAAATTGAAATACCATCAGGAAAAGAGATAAGTGTAAGATTATGATTAGAATAAAAATGCTTGCTGCGTTGTCCATAGCCATATTGGCAACGTCGTGCAGCACTGTAGAAGTGGAAGTGGCAACCCCAACGCCACAAACAGAATATGCAGCCGAACTCTTGAAGTCGCAAAAGGGTGATTTCCGAATAACAATCGCCGTAGAGCCACAAGAGCCTGCCGAAGGTTACTCCATCGAGCGCGAAGGTGATAACATTCGCATCATTGGTAACGATGGCGCCGGTGCTATCTATGCAGCAAACCGACTGAAAGAGATTGCTTTGATATATGGCACACTCGACAGCGTACGAAACGAGAGCGATGCTCCTCAGATGAAGATGCGTGGTGCTTGCGTCGGTTTGCAAAAGACGGTCTATCTGCCCGGACATAAGGTCTATGAATATCCTTATACACCCGAAAACTTCCCTTGGTTCTACGATAAGGATTTGTGGTGTAAATATTTAGACCTCTTGGCTTCGGCTAATATGAATACCGTATACTTATGGAACGGCCACCCGTTTGCGTCGCTCGTAAAAGTACCCGAATATCCTTTTGCCCCCGAAGTCGACGATGCTACAATGAAGCTCAACCAAGAGATGTTTGCATTCCTCACTACCGAGGCTGAACGTCGTGGCATTCGCGTCATTCAGATGTTCTACAACATCATTGTGTCCAAGCCCTTTGCCGACCACTATGGCATAAGTACGCAAGATCGCAATCGTCCAATCACGCCTGAGATTAGCGACTACACGCGCAAGAGCATTGCTGAGTTTGTGAAGCAATATCCTAACGTTGGTTTCCTCGTTTGCCTTGGCGAGGCTATGGCCACCATCGACGACGATGTCACGTGGATGACCGAGACCATTATTCCCGGCATCAAAGATGGTCTTGCTGCATCGGGTCGCACCGACACGCCGCCTATCATTCTTCGCGCCCACGACACCGACTGTCCGCGCGTGCTCGAGGCTGCGCTGCCTCTCTATCCGAATATCTACACCATGTCGAAATACACTGGCGAGAGCCTCACTACATATGAGCCCGGTGGCCCTTGGGGCGAGACACACCGCCAACTGAGCAACGTAGCGCCTATACATATCGACAACGTACATATCCTTGCCAACCTCGAGCCGTGGCGTTGGTCTTCACCTGCCTTTGCGCGCAAAGCTGTTGAGGCTATGCACAGCGTTCATGGAGCTAAGGGCTTACATCTCTATCCTCAAGCTTCGTATTGGGATTGGCCCTACACAGCCGACAAACTTGCCGATGGCTCGCGCCAACTTCAGATAGAGCGCGACTGGATGTGGTACGATGTCTGGGGACGTTATGCATGGAACTGCCACCGCTCCGACGACGATATTTATTGGCAACGCAGAATTGCTGAATATTATGGCACCGACACACTCACTGCTCGTTACATTATTGAAGCTTACGACGAGAGTGGCGAGATAGCGCCTAAACTTATCCGCCGTTTTGGCATCACCGAGGGCAACCGCCAATGTCTGCTCCTTGGCATGAAGATTACCCAACTTGTCAACCCTTATAAGTACACCATTTATCCAGGATTTTATGAGAGTTGCGGACCTAAAGGCGAGAAACTTATTGAATATGCCGAACGCGAATGGAAGCACGAGCCTCACGAAGGTGAACTTCCGCTCGACATTGTAGACCAGTGCATAGAGCATGGGGCGAAAGCCGTTGAGGCCATAAATAGGGCGAGTGTAAATATTCATAGTAATAAAGATGAATTCCGCCGTCTTGTCAACGATATGAACTGCTACAAGGCGTTTGCTGAGGCCTTTCGATATAAAGTTTTGGCAGCCAACGAGGCTCTGAAATACAAATGGAGCAAACAGACATCATATCTACATAATGCACTACCGCTAATGGAAAAGAGCGATTCGTGCTGGAATGTGCTTGTGGAGCTCACAGAACCTACATACCACTACGCTAATAGTATGCAGACCTCGCAACGCCGCATTCCTGTGGGTGGCGACAATGGCAACTTCAAGACGTGGCGCGAGATGGCGAGTGTATATATGCAAGAGACTGAAAGCCTACGCGACAATTTGCAGAAACTCGAAAACCCTAACACCGATGCCGCTCAACTCGACGTTGCAAAAGCGCAAAACTACGCAGTGAAACTCATCACGCCTTTCAAAACTCATGCGCTAAGCAAAGGCGAACAACTCTTTGAGGAGAATCGTGGCGAGATAATAGATGCCATTGCTCCCGAGATTGATGGTATGCAAGCAATGATTCTCAACCGCGACACCACTCGCATTGTAGGCACCACCATAGAGTTCGAGAGCGCCGATTCGGTGATGATGCTCGTTGGCTTCTTCAACGACGACGACCCTAAATTTGCCGCACCGCCCAAACTCGAAGTCGATGCTACGGGCAACGAATATGGTCAGGCTGAGCCCGTCATCTCTAATGCTATAAATATCAAAGGAATGCCTATCGTGAATATTCACGCCTACCACCTTGGTGCAGGACATCACGTGATAAACTTGCCTAAAGGCATAATTATGATAGCAGGCTTCACCCAAACTCAACTCAAGCCACGCGATGCTGGCCTCAATGGTGCAGGCGACGAAGTAGATTGGTTGTTTATGAAATGATTTGTTTCTGAATTTATCAGCATGGGTTCACCGGCATTGTATGTAGAGACGTAGCGCGCTACGTCTCTACAGCATGAACGCACCATATACAAAAAGAGGACTGCCCCATTTCGGAGCAGCCCTCTTTTACTTCAGTGGTTTACACCACTGGCTTTGAGCTATAGCCCTTACAGGGCCACAAAAAACTCTTTTACTTATTAATTCTTACTTTTTACTTTTCAAAATCCCCAAGCCGTAGGAGCTACCGAAGCTTCAACAACATTTTCTATGACATCGGGAAGATTATGAAAGAAATCGATGCCCGTAAACTCTTCGAGATAGTCGATAGTGACGATTTTTTCGGCCATTTGAGCGGTCGTAGGCGCGCCATCGTAGGTCTTATGCTCCATGAGGAATGCCATAGCACTATAAGTGTTGTTTTTCACCTTTAGAAGCGCCATATAGTAGTATTTAGGCATTGCCATTCGCCCTTTGCATACGTATTTTATAATATTCTCGTCGCTGTCGATGGTGCCGCCTTTCACAACGTAGAGCGTGTCGGCGAAAGATGCATCGCGACCTTTGGTTTGTACATATGACTCATACGAGGTCCAATATTGCTGGTTGAACGAGCCAATTTGCGGACTCATATTGGTCATGTAGAAGGTGTTGTCGTTGGCGGTGCGACTATAAAGACGGTCGGCCGATGCACAGAGGTGGCCATGGTCGTAGCCATCAAACGACTCATCATCGTCAATCATATATTGCGTAGGCAAGAGCTCGTCGTGCTGATAGAGCACTTCAGAGTCGTTGTTTTTGCGCGAGACAACCTTCGGGCGCGTCACCTCATCGAAGCGGAGAGCTATCCAACGTGAATGAAACTTCGAAAAGTCGTATTCGAAGCAGAAGGTCATGACGGTGTCTTTTCCCTCAATCGAGGTGTGATAGTAGAACTGATTACCCTCTTTGAGCGCAGGCACCTCAAGGCGTTTTGTATAGCTATTGGTGCTGATGGTAGAAGTTTGCGTAGAATCGGTGGCAGCGGGCATCTCTGTTTTTTGTCCAAACAATATGTTGCTGTCGTCATCGTCTTCATCGCAAGCAGTGACGGACCAAGCCGCCACCACCAACGATGCTACGATTGCATATTTATATCTAAAGATGTTCATAGACTAATATTTATTTGAGTGTTACGCTCTGAATCTCCCACGTACCAGCTATTTCGGTGTCAGATGTATATACAAAAGCCACTTTCACCGTTTTGCCTACGTATGCCGACAAATCGGCAGTAGAAGTAACAAAGGTAAATACGGCGCCTGTTGCTGTGCGAGTGCAAGCGAGGTCGGTCCACGATTCACCACCATCGGTAGAAATTTTCACAGCCGTATATTTTGCAAGATTTTCTGCGTTTGTGAAATAATTACCACACTCAGCAAATTTGAATGTGCCATCGGCAATAGCCACAGCAGGCGAAATGAGCCAACTCTCTGATGCGTTTTTGTTGCCACTTACATAACCAGTTGCTTTTGCACAACTATAAGTAGCATCAACCGCCCAAATATTGGAGCCACTGATTGAGGTTACATCATTAATAGTCCAACCATCAGGAAGACTCGTTTCGAAGCTATATGTAGGCGTCTCTACTGTGAACGACTCAGCATCGGCATAAATAATAATCTTAGAAATCTGGGTATTGTGTGCCGAATTGACCTTCAGTGTATATGTTCCTGCTGAACGGTAGTTATCATCAATAAGATAGCTATTAGTTAAATCTTTAGCTCCAGTAGTCTCAGTGCTGACTGCAACATCGCCCACGTAGATATTTTGCAACACAGCTGCCGAAGCGCCACTTGTGCCCACTACTTCGATTTTAGCCACTGTGCCTGTAAAGCCCGAGAGTGTGAGCGTAGAGCCTTTCTTGCCAAGCATAAGATATTTGCCAGAAGCAGAGTAATAGAATGCCGTTTGAGCCGAAAGGGTGCAAGTGTAGCCATTGTAGGTATAAGAGGTCTCGGCAGTTGTTTTTTCAGTAGTTATGGCGAAGCAGTTTTCTGCGAAGTCGAATGTTATGACATCGCCATCTTCCACGTCATCGCCACCGCTACCACTTTCGTGACTCACGTAGATAGCATCTTTTATCTCGTGCGTGGTGTTGTAGAGTGTGTATGTACCTTGGAGTGTAATCTTGTCGCCCTCTTTCACGCCAAGCGATTCAAACTTCTGAGCCTCACCAGTTGAAGTGAGTGTACCATAAATAGTTATAGTGCCCGTCTCGTCAGTTATATCATAGTTGCCGTATGTTGAGTTTTTTATTGAACCGACAGTACCAGTAACTTGATAAATAGTATTGGCATCGGCGCGGCTGATGAATTCGGCAATGGTGAGTTGCTCGGCACCATCTACCACTTTCGATTCGCCTGCGGTGCTAACACCCTTCTTGTGGCTTACGTAGATAGCATTCTTTATCTCGCTTGTAGTGTTGTAGAGCGTGTAGGTGCCTTGAAGCGTGATGGTATCGCCAGCTTCCACACCGAGCGAAGCAAATTTCTGAGCCTCACCAGTTGAGGTAAGTGTGCCATAAATAGTTATAGAGCCAGTCTCGTCGGTGATTTCATAGTTGCCATAGGTCGACTGCTTGATAGTGCCAACAACACCCGTTACTTGATAAACAGTAACGCTATCGGCACGACTGATGAACTCGGCAATGGTGAGTTGCTCGGCATTTTCATCAACTTTCGATTCGCCACCGTTATTAGAGCTATTGGCAGAATATTTAGAGTGCGAACCTTTATATACAATGAAATCCTTTACTTCCCATGTAGCAGCTTTGCTCTTAGCTATATATCGGAGAGCAATAGTTACATTTCCACCCATAAACGATTGTGGAATGTCGATGTAGTCGCATTCGTACCATGTGCTCCAATCTTTTGCAGTGGCAGCAACTGGGCTATAGTCAAGTATTGTCCAAGTGGCAGTGGTCACATCGCCATCGTAGTCGCTACTTATGCAAAGTTGGTAGTTGGTAGATACTTCAGATGCATTGGGATACATCAATATGTATTTGAAATATACACAAGCCGAATCGACCTCGGAGAGGTCAATCTGTGGAGTTACAAGCCATGCATCAGATTCGTAGTTGACGTTGTTTGCAAACGCTGAAATCTTAGCGCAGCTATAATCGATAGACCAGCTATAATCGCCTGTTGCTATGACGTTTGAGCATTCGCCAAGAGTCGACGAGAAAGCTTCGCTATAGATGACTGGCGAATCTTCGCTGCTTGAATTGTTTTCTGTGTTGAGTTCGTATGGGGCTGGCACATCTTCGCATGCCGAGAAGCACATAACAGCCGCAAGACTCAATATGCTTGAAATATATTTTTTCATAACCTTTAGTTATTGTTTTTTATACGTATGAATTATTGTAGTTCTTGATAACGTTCGACATCGTCTACCGAGCGGAATGTAAGTTGCCAACCATCGTAGTAAGTCAACTGACCAGTATATGAACGAGTGTCGGAAGGCAAACGCAGAAACGAGCAGTCGTTTTGCGTAGAAGTGCGAATGGTGAGTGTCTTCGACGCGAGCTCTAAGTTGAGCGTACGATCTACACCATAGCCAGCATCGTAGAGAGCTTCGGGTGCAAAAATCTTAGGCAGCGGTTCGACATCGCCCGAGAGAGTGCCTGTAGCTGCAATCAGAGCTTGTCCGCCTTGATTTTCGGCAATTTTTCCGCGCACCGTGGCAAGCATTGGCGTGTGATATATCGTTTGATTGTCGCTATTTGTAAGCCAATTGGTTCCGGTTTGGTCGGTAAGATCGACGGGCACGAGTTCCAAAGCCGACGCGTCGGGAGTGCCAACGAGTTCGATATTCGTCTTGCACATTTCGAGAAGCATCGGGCCAAGGCGCAAGTTGCCTGCCGAGGTGTAGTATGGCTGACCAATCTTAGGCACTTTGCTATAGTTGCCTATATATAGTCCATTCAAATTAACCTTAATTCGCTGACCAACTGCGAAATATGGCGAGATGAATGTATTTTTTATACCTATGCTTATGCATTGGTCGTAGGCATCGGTACCAGCAGTTTGCGTAGTGTCGATGCTTCGCACGATGAGAGTCTGATAGAGGTTGCCACCAGCATCGTTGGCACAAACAACGCCTTCAAAAATTACGTCGGTAGTGATTTGCTGAAACGTGTTGTTGTTAGTGAGCACCGAGCTATATTTATTTTTCAAGCCATAGATGGTGGTGTTTGTTTCGCCCACGCTCTCTTGGCTCGTGATCAAGAAGTTGCTTGTGTCGGGTTCGTCGTAGTCGTCCATGCAAGCAGGCGACATAAGAGCGGCCGAGATAAGCATTAGATATATTTTTACTTTCTTCATTGCATTATTCTTTTTGAGTCTCTTTGCTTAATTGTCAATTGTCAACTATCAATTGTCAATTTTTAGAACTTGAATCCGATATTGAGGAAAGCGTTGAACGAATTGGCATAATAGTATTTCGAGTTCTTCGAGAATCGATATGCTTTGCCTTCGCCCTTGGTGTATACACCATTGTTTTCGCTATAGTAGAAGTCGTCGCGGTTTTGCTCGTAGCCACCAGTGCGCATGTTGGTATTGTTGGTAATATTATTCACCGACAAGTTGATGCTGAGCGACTTGCTTCGGCGTAGGCGAATAAACTTGCCTATCGACGCATCAATCATAAATCCGCCATCGAATTTCTCTTGATGAGCTGCATAGGCTTTCACCAATTGACCGCTGTTGTCGTAGAGCAATCCACCATTCTCTTTTATCTCGGCTTTCGTCACTTCGTAGCCCAAGCGTCCTAAGTTGTCGACACTCGATGGAGTATAGACGCGTCCAGAGGTCTTGTACGTACTCGTCAATCGACGATATGGCGAGAAACCTACATACACACGATCGTAGTAATTGATATTAGCCTCGAAGAACCAGCCACTTACATTGTAGTTCACGCCAAAGTTGAGTGCTGTAAGCGGTGTGCCACTCACGCGCATGCCATCGGCAATAACAGTAAGTGGAACTACTTCGCCTGTTGGCGTGGTGTATACGTTGAGCTTGCTAACCTCGGCGTAGTCCATGCCTTCGTAGCTAATTTGCGCAAGTGGATTATTGGTATACTTAGCTTCGCTGATTGTTTCTAAAGCATGAACCGACAAGCTACTAAGTATCTGATAGTTGAGAGCCACCTCAACGCCGCAATGCATCTTTTCGATATTCGACATTGTTAGGTATGTGAATGTGCTCTGCTGGTCGTTGTAGAAGGCTGTCTGCTCCACTTGGTCGGCAAAGGTGGTGTAGTAGCCATCAACTTTGCCCGAGAAGTCGCCGAAGCGGAATAGGTATGCAAGTTCTGCGTCGAATGTCTTTTCGAGTTTCAGGTTGTCTACATAGTTATTCTGCATACTTGGAGCCACAAAGCTGTTGCGTGCGTTTGGCGCAGCAGCCGAATAGCCAACCGAAGTCGAAATATAGTTGCCAGCTCCTGGGTGATAGGTGAGCATTGCACCAGCCGTGCCACCCATAAATTTAGCTTTGCCGCTCTTGCCGTACGAGTTTTCGGGCGCACGACCGTTTTGCATCTTGCCATCGCGCTCCATCAGTGTAGCATCGGCGCTGAGCGAAGCCACACCAGTGAGTGGTCCGTATATAGCTTGATATTGTCCCCAAAGGCGCGCTTTAGTGACGTTGATGTCGTAGTCGTAGCCGAACTTATCATCGATTCCAATCTCACGGTTAGGATTGCGAAGATCGTTTTGAGCTTCGTCGCTATTGCGTCCGTAGTCGTTCACCGAGAATTTGTCGACATCGGTATATTTTGAAGCGCCAAGGAGGTCGGCCATTGTCTTATAGTGCATACCTTTTGTGGTGTTTACAAACAAGCCAGCCGAATATTTATGGTGCATATTTATGCTCTGACTCCACGCCGAACTTAACGAAAGCATCATTTGGTCGTTGTGTCGGCGTTCTTGGTAATAGAGCGCTTCGCCACCATTCGCAAGGTTGCTACGGTTGACGTAATACATACGATCCCAGTTTATCTGTCGGTTGGCTTTCGACGATTTCCAATAGTCGAGCAACGTGTTGTATTGATCGAGGAAATATGGATTAGCCGTCAGATATTCACCATTGTTTTTCGATGCATCATAGACATCGAAAACCGACGAAGGAAGATTCTTGTAGTAGTCGGGACGAGGGTCGTAGGCATCGCCGCTCCAGCCGAGAGCTGTGGTGCTATACATAGCATATTTGAAACCTACGCTTGTGGATAGTTGGCTGTCGTCGTTGACGTTCCAATCCCAAGTGAAGAGCGCTGTAGGCTCATAGTCGCGTACCACGCGCGAGTTGCGTTTCTTGCCATCTTGATAGCCCCAGTTAGGGTTGTAGTAGTGACTATTGGCAAGCCAATAAGCCTCTTCGGTCGATGCAGCTTGCTGACCACGTTCGGTAGGCGCACCAAAGGTGACTATCGAGAAGCCATGCTCGGAGCCTATGCGTTTTTCGGCAGCAAGGAAATAGCTAAGCGAATTGTAGAACGTGCCTTCAATGACACCTTCGTCGGCCCAGCGATAGCCAATGGAGCCAGCAAAAGCCCAGCCATTCTGTTTCAATCCAGATGCATAGGTATACATTACGCGAGCCTTATAGTTGCGATTGCAAAGCGAGAGCGACACTTTGTTGCCCGCGCTAAACTGACTTGCGCGCACATTGATATTCGATGCTCCACCAACACCACTCACACCAAAACGGTTATACTCGTGCTGAGCCACGCCCTCTTTGTTGCGTGTAGCATCGTTCATACCACCTATCATGGAATAGCTAAAATTGCCACGCTCCATGTCGTTGAGCAACAAGCCATTCATATACGTCTGGCTATACTGATTGTCGTAGGCGCGAGTGCGGAAACGCATAGAGCTGAAGAGGTAGCCCACCTCCGATGCGTAAGGGTCGTTGTTGTTCGACACTATGGAAGTCACGGTCTGCGACGCATCGTTGTCGTCGTCGAGCTGACTCTCGGTGAATGTGAAGTCGGAGTTGTCGTCGTCCAACTGGTTCACCAAAGCCACACGCAAATTAGTCGTAGGGCCTTCTACACGCACACGCTGATCTTGATAACCTACGTACGTAAACACAAGTTCTGTCGGAAATGCAGCCACACTCACGCTGAACTGCCCCGATTCTTTAGTTATGGCGCCTGCGGTTGGGTTGCCAAGCGTCACCGCTGCACCAACGATGGGCTCTTGTGTAGCTGCATCTACAACCACACCTTCGACCACACCTTGTGCCATCGCACTAACGCCAACAAACAGCGCTGCCATAAGTAGCAATAATCTGTTCATTTATATAATTATGAATGTTTGAATTACGAGTTCCAAATTACGAGTTACGAATTACGAGTTACGAGTTACGAATTATGAGTTACGAATTATGAATTATGAATTATGAATTTTCAATTTCCAATTCTCACAACTCTTTTATCAGATAAATACACGTAGGCAAGTGGTCGCTATAGCCATTGAGCCAAACGCCAGAGGCATGCGTACGCTTGGGAGCACCTTTGTATTTCCCATCTTGCTGCAAGAGGTAGTCGCGGACAAACACCTCATTGCTATACAAAAGCAACGATGAGCGGTCGGTTCCGATAAAGCCACCCGAAACAATAATCTGATCAAAAAGATTCCATTTACCATTGTAGAGCAGCGTGCCCTGCCCCACCTTGTAGAGCGTATCCCACCAAGGGTTATACATATCGGCATTGCTCTTCACATCTTTTTTCTTGTGTACGGCACCGAGAGCCTCGGTTACACTTTTGTTGTTGGGGTCGTCGTTGAGGTCGCCCATAACTATCACCTTCGAATCGGGGAAAACGCGCAAGAGCGAATCCTTCACCGCCTTCACTTGCAGGCCAGCACGCTCGCGCACTGGGCTTTCGGCACCTCGCGATGGCCAGTGGTTTACTATCACGTGTACCATCTCGCCCGCTATCTTGCCCGTAGCTACAAGAAACCCACGCGTGATGTGCGTTGTGTCGTTGTTGGGATATACGTATGGCACAAGACACGAGTCGATGAGCTGAAAGAAGCGAGGATTGTAGAAGAGCGCGCACTCCACACCTCGGCGGTCGGGGCCATCGAAATGCATCACTTTCCAGCCCTTATCTTTCAGCGCTGGCTGACGAAGCAAATCTTCGAGCACACCACGATTCTCAATCTCCGAAACGCCCACTACTGTTGCTCCCGCTTTGATTTTGTTCGTGCACAACTCGCTGAGCACTTTCGACATATTCGCAAGTTTGGCCTTATACTTCATGCCAGTCCATTTGTAGGTGCCATCGGGCAAAAACTCAAAGTCGTTTTTGCCATAGTCGTGACAAGTGTCGAAAAGATTTTCAAGATTGTAGAAGGCTACACCATAGAGTGCCAACCGCTTTTGCTGTGCTGCGGCGGTTGCTGCCACTGCCAACACAACAATCAATATCGCTACGAAGTGTCTGCAAATATTCATCGCTCGGGGCTTATTTATAAACGCGCAAAACTACTCAAATTTACCATTCAACCACTTACTATCTCAATTTTCGTAAGTAGATATAACTCGCACATAGAGCACAGATAACGCAGATTTATAAAGATTGCAAAGATTATTATCTGCGAGAATCTGTTCTAATCCGTTAAATCTGTGCCCTGATACATATTAACCACGAAAAACAGAGAAATACTTCTTTTTATAAAGGCACAAAAAAAGCCGCCCCAATCTGGAGCGGCCAATTATATGAAGTGATTTTCTTAACTCTTTTACTTCACAACGAATTTCTTACCATTCTGAATCAAGATGCCTTTAGCGTCTTTGCTTACACGCTGACCTTGCAAATTGTAGATAGGCGCATTCTCGTCAAGTTCAGCAGCCACACCAGCAACAGCGGTTACTGTGCCTGGGTTTTCTGCTTCTTCAACACAAGAGATAACCGAAATAGTACCTTCAGCTTTGTCTGAATGAGGGTACGTACTTGATACAATTGCTTTTATTGTATAAGTCTTGCCTTCAAAATCTTCAGTAGGCAAAACGCCATTGGTATTATCTGCAATTTTCGGATTTGAAATCTCTACATCATTCTCGTCTTTGCTAATCCAATAGTATTTAGGGCTATCGCCGGATTCTTTGTATAACGTAACACCTTCAAGAACCACGAGGTTGCATATATACTTGCAAGCTTCGATTTCATCCAAAGTCACTGCTAAAGGTTCTGCTACTTCACTGCTTGATGAAATAGTAAGAACGGTTGGGTCGCTTGCGAAGTCATCTTTCTTGGTAGATGATATTTGAGCTACGCCATAGTATGCTTTCAACTGGCATTTGTATTCGCCGCTAATTACATAATTATCTTGAATATCTATCAACTCTGCATCTTCTGCCGTTACTGCTTTATCATTCTTAGTGAAATAGTAAAGATTGATTGCTGCGGTAGCATCGCCTTCTCTTACATATGCATAGTGAGCAGCTTCGTCAACCCAAAGGACTTTAGCATTGTTGAAAGTTACTTTTACATAACCGAGATTCTCGCTAGCCTTAGTTATGTCCTTTTCTGCAATCCAAGCAGCTACATCAGCCAATGTCATTGAGGTTACTTCAATTTTGGTGAGTTCTTTTGTTGTTACATCACTTACAATTTCGCCTTTTACTGCGATTGCTTTTACAGTTGCTGTTGCAGTAACTACGAATGGCTCTGAGTATAGAGTGCTTGAGGTGGTTGGCTCAGTACCATCAATAGTATAGTAAATAGAAGCACCTTCCTCTGCCTTAATTGTTACAGTTGTGCTCTCCACGAAAGATGTTATAGTCTCTGTAATTGTCGGTGCTGCAATAGTTTCGTCATCTACCCAACCACTAACAATTTTTACATCGTCAAGGAAGAAACGTTTTGCAGACGTAGTAAATGTTATTTTAGACGTTTCTAAACCACCTGAAATTTTTACAGTGTAAGTGTTAAAAGCACCTCTTTCAAGTGTAACAGAAGAGACAGACAATGATGCGCCATCGCCAGAAATAGAAATTGATAAAGTCGTACCATCTGAAGTAGAATTCCAAGCACCAGCCCTAAAGGTTAGAGTTGCATCGTCAGACGTCAGTTTAGTTAAACTTGGGGTTGTTGCAGAGCCTGCAATTTTACCAGTACCTAACTTTATACACTCATCAGCAGCATATGGACTTGTGGCAGACCAGCCTGAATTATCCGTTTTGGAATCTTCAAAAGCTGTAGAAGCAATATTTCCGCTCCAACTTCCATCGTTACCACCAGTTCCGTCACATCCTGCAAACGTTTCTTCAAAGAGGACTGTCTGCGCTGTAGCAGCCGAAGCAAAAGCAGCCAAAGCGGCAACAGCAAAAATTCGTACGTTTCTTTTCATAATTATAAAGTATTAATGTTTAGTCTGTCTTTCATTACGCATTGCGCAAGTGCAAAAATATATATTTCGCGCTTTGTCTATCACTCAAAACTACGGCATAGAATGTTTTCAATTCTTACCCAAATAGTATGAGTTGAAGAACTGTTTCCAGTTGTCGCCGAGTGTGCTAAGCAGCGCATTGCGAGCATTGTTGTCCGATATAGCATATATTTCGGGCAAAGCGGCATCGGTTATTTCGTTCCAGAACGAGCAATCGCGCAATGCATAGTAGTAGTTCATCGCTTCGGTCTTGTTGTCGAATCCTTGAATCATAATCACCACACGTCTGTCGGGCATAGTGGCGCACTGAATCTCGTAGTCGCGGAGGAGGAAGTGGTCGAAATTGTAATCGGCAATGAGGTATTGCGCGCTGTTTTGAGCATCGGCATTTATCACACAAACCACGGTGTGAGTGGTGTCGGCACGATATTCGAAATTGAACTCTTGTTCTTCGGCATGCGCCTCAGTTGTCGACCTCTCGCTTGCAAGTGGCGATTTGTAGCTTGAAGCGCGCACTGGATTTAGACCCTTGTCGAGCATAGCTATCAAGACGCGAGCCACAGAATCTTCTTGACCTCCCGAATAGTCGCGTGTGATGGTCTCGAGGTCGGAGCGGAAGCGCGACGTTTCGGCTTGTTTTGCATACGAGAGAGCTCTAACGAGCAGATATTTTGGTGTATATGTAGCGTTTTTCTCGTTTGCTATGGCATTGCTACTTATGCTTATGGCACTACCGAAGTTGCTGGTCAAATAGGCATTATAGGCCGACTTATACATATTCTCTTTCTCGTCCAAGAGTTGCTTTTCGGAAGCAAAATAGCTGCTTGGACTTGAGAGATATTGGGCAAACGACGAATCGGCATATTCGCGCTTGATGATCGAAGCCACCTCCTGAGCGCCAGCATTATCACCAGTCTTTTGTCGAGCGAAATAAAGTATAACAAGAGCATCGTAGCGATGTTCGCTCTTTGGGAAACGCTTGAGGAGCATATTCAGATAATATGCAGCCGACGGATAGTCGTGAATATTGTCGTAGAGTATGGTGCCAGCGTCGAATAGTGCGTTGTCGGTCTCTTTTTGGCAAGCGGCTTGAGCGTCGTTGGTCAGAGGCAACCCCGCAAGGAGCGATTCTCGAGTGAAGGGCTGACCGTCGGCAGGTTGTGTTCCATAACTGTTAGCGCCAGCAGGATCCGTAGAAGTAGAGTCGGCAGAAGCTGCGGCATCGTCGGTGTCGGCAGTTGCAGGCATAGCCGACTGCTTATTAGCGCGGCGCCAGTTATCTTCATTTTTGCGTCGGCCCCATTTGCCGTTGAAAGCACTTTTGCCAGCAGAGACGCTCGTGTTGTTGTAGAAATACCATTTCTGATTTGTGCCAGTAGCATTTGTTCCGCCACGCGTCAGCTGATAGTATTCGCTTTGCGACATAGCCATTAGAGCCTCTTGCTCGGCGAGAGCAGCTTCTTCGCGCGCACGAATCTCTTCTACTTGTTTGTCTAGCATAGCCTGAATGAATGCATCGCGGTCGGCAGTGTTCATGGTAGCAATGCGCATGAGCGAGTCGTTGCGTTCTATTATGCGCAAATCGTTGGCAAGGGGCTGAAGTGTGGCAGCGCGTTGCTCCGTTTCGTGCTTACGGAAGTTGTTGTCGTTGAGATAGAAAGCCGCGCTATCGAGAGCCGTAGAGGCTTCCAGATATTTAGGCACAGCTTGATAGATGTCGGCCGAAGCGAGGAACGAGAGTCCCTTCTGATTGTCGTTGTCGACCGAAGCGAGAATCGACGAGTTGTAGTTGCCGAGAGCAGCCGAAGTGTTGCCGCGGTTCTCCTCCATCTGTCCGAGAGCGTAATATATCTGGTCGAGGCGTTTTTTGTTTTTAGCATCGTTCACCATTCTGCGGAGTTTCTTCTCGGCAGCAGCAAGTTCTGTGGGCGTAGTGGCCACACTTGCAAGTTCCATTTGCGCAGCAAAACCCATCTTTGGGTCGGAGTGTTGGCGCGACAAAGCAAGGAAGAGCGGTGCAGCTTCTGTTTTGTTGCCCACTTCGCGATAGAGTTGAGCGAGTATGTAGGTATATCGACGACGCGTAACGCGGTCGGGGGCTGTCTCAACGGCATTTTTCATGTGCGGAATAGCTTCGGCATATCTCTCTTCGAGAATGAGTATGTTGGCAGAAGCAGCTTCGTATTCACCATAATATTTCATTGGAGCCATACCATCGAGGTCGTAGCTCTCGAGCGCCGAGTGTGCACTGGCGTACTGACCAAGCTGCGCATACGCAATAGATTTCCATATCTTGCCTTCGTAGCTGCAGTCGCGTCCCTCATATTTACGCGACAAGTAGTCGAACACCTCCATAGCCTCATTCTCGGTATGTTTCACCACATTGGCTTTTCCTATAAGTAGATATGCTTCTGCTACATAAGGATTAAACTCTTCTTGAGCATAGAAACGTTTGTCGGCTTCGGACATCTCGGCTTTGCGAGCTGGCTTAACCGTGATGGAGTGCAGTTGTATGAGTTTGTGACCTTTCTTGAGCGCAGTCTCCATGTCGCCACTGCCAACTTTGGCTGCTTGAGCATCGGCAAACGTGTAGACTGGTAGTATGTGGCTATAATCGAATTCGTAGTCGTTGGTTATCTTTTCGGTGCCTTGGCGAAACGCCTCAACGCCATTGAAATAGACGTTGTAGTGCGAAGTAAGTTTCTGATAGTTACGGCTTAGCCATGTGTTGCGTTTGTTGGAGCACGATGCCAAAATGAGCAAAATGGCAAAGATTGAGAGTGTATATATTGAACGTCGTTGATTCATTTTCAAAATGTAGGTATACATATAGTTATGCACTACCAGTTGCAAAAGTATCGATATTTATCGTTTATACTCCGTGTTTTCGTTGTTGCACAAAATATTATTCAGAGTTTCTGCATAAATACAAAAAGCGCCAAAGATGCATTCTACATCTTCAGCGCCTTTGTTTTATTGGTTTATCATAACGATTTATGCTAGTCTACTTCTCTTTTATTATCACCGACTTGTAGCCAAGTTTCGTCACGGCTTCGCATAGCTTTTCGGAGGTGTTTTTGTCGTTGCGAAAAACTATGGTCACCGTCTTGTCGGCAAGCGACACTTTGAGATCTTTCACTCCCTTCTCGAAGGGTATGTTCTTCTCGATTCGCTGCTTGCAGTTGTTGCAACTTATCTCCGAATGGAGCACCACGGTGGTAAGTTTCGAATCTTTTTTCTTCTCTTGCTCTTGCGCCTGCACGCCTATGGTTGTGGCGAGTGCAAGCATTATCATGGTGATAATTCTAATTACATTTTTCATAACATTCATATTTATTGTTAGTTAATCATCGTTTCTGTCGAGTGCAATGCGCATACCTATGTAGAATTTTCGGCTCATCAGTGGGCCCCACACAAGCGAACCATCGAAGTATTGTCCGAATGGGTCGTTGGCAGCAATGATAGGATTTTTTTGCATAAAGTTGCCAATGTTTTCGCAACCTACATACACGCTCCACACTCTAAACCATTTGGTTATCTGCGCGTTGTACATCTGATAAGGAGCAAATGTGTTGTCGCGCTGATACTCTACTGGGTTTTCGGCTATGGTGGGTACACGTCCGCCGCCACTAAATTGCACATTTGCATCGAATTGCCACGTCTTGAGCGGCGTAGCATACGAAGCTGTGAGCAATCCTTTGTAACGGCTCACAAGCGGGCGTTGACGTAGCTCGCCGCCCAAGGTCTGTTTTGCGCTGTTCCAGCGCCACGCCGCCGTTAGTTCAAGGTTGCGCACAGGGCTATATTTAGCTTCAACCTGCACATTGTTGGCATACGAGCGAGCCCCACTGATACTTGCTTCCACCGTGCGTGCCGAAGCGTCGAGGTCGATAACCATCTGCTTGCCAAATGTGGTATAATAGTACTCGGCATTGAGGGTAAGTTCGTTATCCCATAAGTATATATATTGCGTGACATTCACACCCATATTCCAAGCCTTCTCTTGTCCATAGAAATCGGCGACATGCCACTGTCGGGCACTCGAAAACAAGAAATTGTTCTCAGCCAAGATGGCCGCAGTGCGATAGCCTTTACCAATGGCAGCGCGTATGGTGGTATGCTCCGTTGGCGCATAACGCAAATGCAATCGCGGGGTGACAAACAACTTGTAGTTATTGTTATGGTCGGCTCGCAAACCAGCGATAATCGTCAGCAGGTCGGATTTCTTTATGGTATACTGCGCAAAAGCACCTACCGAAACATCGTCGAGATGTGGCGTATATATAGTGCCTACATTTGCCTCTTCGTCGAGGAAATCGCCTTGCGAACTTATACCAGCATGCACCGCGTGCGACCATTCGTCGGTCTCTATTTCGGTGTTGAATATGACATTCGCGTTGTAGCTATGCTGCGTGCCATCGTAGGTGCGAAGACCGAAAAACGACTTTTGTTTATGGTATATATAGCCCGTAGCGATGCCCAAGTTGGTATTCTCGGTGAATATGAACGCGTTTTTCATCCACGACTCCACGCGCTGTGTGCGGACGTTCACTCCAAACAAGTCGGCGCTTGGTGTTCGTCCACTAAAATCTACGTGTCCGCCTCGACGCTCTTCGTTGAGGGTCTTCACCGTGAAGAAGAAGTTGTAGCCACCATCGGCAGTGCGATAGTGCCAACGGTTGAGGAGGTTTAGCTGACGCGTCTGTGGCTCGTCGCGAAATTTATCGTCGTTCTCGTCCATCGTCATCAAGTCGTTGGAGGCATTCACCATTATCGAAGTCGACAACCGTTCGTTGAGTCTCATAGCCACATTGGCATTGCCTTCCACTCTGCCGTTTGAAGCAGCAAAGACGTTAGCCGAGAGCCATTCGGTAGTTGTAGGCTTTTTGTATTCAATATTTATCTGACCAGTAAAAGCTTCATAGCCATTCACCACAGTGCCAACGCCCTTCGACACCTGAATGCCGTCCATCCAAGGGCCAGGCACATAACTTAGGCCATAGGGCGCAGCCAATCCGCGCAGATTGGGCACATTCTCTACAAGCATCTGCACGTAGCGCCCCGACAAACCGAGCATCTGAATGGTACGCGCTCCCGTAGCAGCATCGGCATAATTTACGTCGACAGATGCATTGGTCTCGAAACTCTCGCCAAGGTTGCAGCAGGCAGCTTTGCAGAGTTCTGCGCTATTTATATCTATGGTGGTTATTGGATTCAATCGATTGACGCTACTGCCAGAACGTCGGCCGCTCACCGTCACCTCATCCATAACTATAGGACGAAGACGAAAGAGTATGTCGGTTGACGCGTTAACGTCGATAGTGTCGGGCTGAAAACCCACACACGACGTCGACAATAGGTGCGCTCCATTGGGCTGCTCTGTTTCAAAGCGTCCATCGATGTCGGTTACTGCTCCACGCATAGTGCCCACCCAAAGCACGTATGCACCAGCTATTGGCTCGTTGTTCTCTGCCGACACAACGCGCCCCGTGATGTTGCCTGCCATAGCTATCGCCGACAACATGAGTATGTATGATAATATTATTATGCGAATCATTTTTTTTCTCTGTTGATATATATGTACGTATGTACGACGCTCCACCGAACCGCTATTAGCAATCGGTCGATTCGGTGACAAATGACAAGTTATCGTCTCGGTCTAACAGAGAAAAATGCAGATAAAAGCCAACCAACTATTGTGATGACTTGGGCTAAACTTGAAGTTATATTGCGCTCTGCTTGGCTGCGAAAGTGTTGGCCGATGCTGCGAGAAGAGGAAACGTGCGACAACAGCCGCACATTTTTGACAAATATGAATAGTGCTGCGCGAAGTGTAGCTGCTCGTCTCGGCACCAATGCTCATAGTTTGACAGCATGCCTCGTCGATGCTATTCGTTCCGTTTTCCGACTCTTCGGGGCAACATGAATCGCAAGCTAAACTCTTGTTGGCAATGACAAGGCACGACTTCACTACTCCAGATTTGCCACACGAATGCAACATAACATGTGCTCCTGCCGATGCCGTCATAACAGCCATCAACAGCAACATACATATTACTCTATGCGCAAATGGGATTATATTCCTACGAGGGAAAATCATATCGAGGACAAAGATATATCACTACAACAAAAAAATGGCGACCACATTGCTGCAGTCGCCATACTTATTACTTATTATGACAATGGGGCATGCCCCATTGTTTACTTATATCAATTACTATCTCCGTTTTAGCCAGACAAACGAGCCTGCATTTAGGCCAGCTACATTTTGTTTGCCTTCGAGTTTTACGGATTTAGCCACACGTTTCACAGCGCCTTTGCTATCTACACTAAACACTTCGTACTTACCAGGCTCTACGTTCACATTAGCATCGCCGGTGTGTTGCGCGCAAATAAGCATTCCGTTTTCGCCTTGCAGCACGTAGCAAGCTTCGCCTTCCACAGGCGACATCGACACAACGGCTTGCGCAAGGTTTTTATCAATATTTATATTACAGATAGAGCCGCCGCCCATAAGTATGTATCGTGCATATTGCGGATACTGCTGCGAGAAGAACGCCACGGCTTTATCGGGATATGCCTTGCGGTATTCGCTAACGGCTTTGAACGCCTCTTCGCCTGTGGTCTTGCCCACTTTCACCTTGCGCGTCCATTGGCGCGGTGCAAGGTTTTTGCCAGCTTCGGGAGCCCAAAGTCCTTTGGTGTTGTAGTGCCAATAGCGAATATCAATAATATCTACAACATTGCTCAATTCGGCATCGGCAAGTATTGCGTCTTGAGCATCTTTGGTGCAAGCAAGAGCCACAAGCACGTTGCGCCCCGTTTCGCGCTGCCACTCGTCGATGGTCTCGAGCCAGAAGCGCACAAACTTGGTCGGACCCGTATATTCGGCACTCAGCGAATGAATCACATTGGGGCAATCTTTAGTTTGGTCGAGGCACATACGTATGTATGCACGATGCATAGCACGCAAGTCGGCATTCTCGATATTGTAGAATTGCTCAGCCATGAACACACGTTTGTCGCCAGCAAACGGCACAGGTTCGGGGAAGAACGGATAGGTATTGTTGATATTATTCACCGGGCGCCAAGGGCAATCTACCCAGTGAGCACCAGCTTCAAGAATGTTGTGTTGGAAATAGTGTTGCACATACAACACACCACCATTTCCTGCCGAAGCAGTCGCATACTGACGTAAGCGATTCCAATACCAATTATTGGGCTTTGTGAGGTCATATTTACTTAGTCCGTCCCAAGCAATGCCTTGACCGCTGCGAGCAAAAGGCTGCTCGTAGAAAGGAGCCCACACATCGCCATCGGCACGACGAACACGCTCATGGTCGGTGCGACGCAAATCGTACCATAGTCCATAATTATGATCGAGCATGGCATAGCCATTAGCTTTCATATATGCAGCCACCGAATCGATGCGATCGGTCCAAGCCGTTCCCTCGCGACCTGGCACAAAACGCGTGATGGCAGGTTTGGCGTATGGAATGAAGTTATCCTTCACACGTCCCGACCACCAAGGTATGTCGTAGCGATTGCCCACGATTAGCGCGCCATCGCAGGTGAGATAGCCATTCTCTACAGCAAACTTATGCATGACGATAGGAACTGACTTTGCGGGCTTAGTCAAAGCATCGATATTTTTTATACTTACGATAGATGTCGATGCAGCACATTTAGCCGAATCGATCCACATCTGCATAGTTACGCGCGGCTTAGTGAGCGACTCTTGCGCAAGTTTGTAGGCTTGCTCTACGGTAGGCGAACTCGTTGCTTCGCCACCCATAAACAAGATGCGACCATCGCGTTCTATGCCACGACGTTTCAATTGATCGTAGAAGAGTGAGCGTGGGTTGACATGGTCGTTGCTACTTGTCCACTCGGCATTGCCAGTGAGCGTTCCCCAGCAGCCATGCCCCGAATTGCGATTGTCGGCATCGGGCGAATAGATACGTATGGTAGATGCTGTGCTTTGCCAAACCATACTATTTGCCGCATTCCAGCCTGTGCCGAATTGGAATTGCTCGAGATTGCAAAGATTGAGGTCGTCGCCATCAATATTTACAATATCGAAAAGTAGTCCAGCAGCCCACGAACCCGTAGAGCCACTGAAACCATTCGTTTCTACGGCATCGCACATCACGAAGGCGTTAGGACCGGCAGCACAATAGCCCGCCGAGAAGTCGTGAATGCCTTCATACGACACACAACGCTGAAAAAGGCACTGTTCGCCACGCGTCAGAAACGTCTGACGACGCCAACCGCCAATTTCGGAAACAGGTTTTTCCGAGATGCAATCCTCTACAGTGACACGTTGCACATTTTTCTGAATATTTACAGCCGAACCAGCCAAGTGTTGAAAACGCACATAACGAATCCAACAATCGCGAGCATTGTTGAGCCAAACGCCGTCCCAGCAGTGGTCTTCGTCCTTACTATTCCAAGTGTTCACATAGCTATCAATAGTGATATTCTCGACGCCACATTCTACTAAAGCACCACTGGCTTGTTTGGCATAAATATATGCACCGCCATACTCCTGCGTGATGGCAGTAGTGATAGGAGCATCAATCCATATAGAGTCGGGACTCACTTTGACGATTGTTCTATTCCAAGTAATATCAATGTCGGTAGCCTTCCAGCCAGTGTAATCGAGGCCGCCACCGAAATCGTTCATACCAAGATGTTCGATCCACTCGTCGGTGCAAGGGCGAACTATACGAATAGCCTGACCAACTTTGAAATCAGAAGCATTGTCGAGTGGAATGCCCAACGAGCCAGCAGCCACATTGCCATCAATATACACATCATTGGAAGCAGGCAATTCATATTTACCTTCTATGTATATGGCGCCGCCACGGTCGTAGCCCATTTTTCGCAACACCGTGGCATCGCGATCTTCACCACGAAGCGTAACGCCCGAAGTGGTTATGCGCAGAGGTTGCGATATTTCATACGTACCCTTTGTGAGAATCACCGCACCACGTCGGCCATCAGCATCAGCAGGCTGAGCCGACACGTAATCGATAGCCCGTTGAATGCGCTCGTAGCTATCACCTTGCGCAGGTTCTACATACACCAAAGCCTTCACATCGGGTATGTCGCACTCCGACGCTCGATAGCCACACGCGCTATAATCCATAGGTATGTATACCTGCTTGGGCGGTTTGCTTGCAGCTTGTGCCATTGCGGCAATTGCCACAAACATAACTATACTTATAAAGCTCTGTTTCATAATGATAATATACTTATATAATCAAAAAAAAGGAGGTCAGATATCACATCTAACCTTCCCCTATTGTGTGTACAACCATGGGCGTTTTGATGAAAATCCTCCAAATATGTGCACGTCGCCCATGGTACCATAACTATTTTGGTACAATTATAATACTTTTTTTAGAGAAGACTCTTACGGCCTTTGAGCGTGTCGTAGTTGTTCTTCACATCGGTCCAATCGACTTTTTTGTCGGTAGGAATACCGTTGATATATTTTTCGATGTTGGTATAGCCATCACCGTTGCAATCCTTGTTTGCGTCAGAAGGATCTTTAGGATTAAGACCATTCTTCTTTTCCCATTCGTCGGGCATGCCATCACCATCGGTATCTTTCACTGGTTTGCATTTCTTGTAAGTAGGATAACCGCCCATTTGAACAGGGTCGGTAATTATGCCTTGCTTATAGGAATCTTTAGGCAAACGGCGATATTTGAAGTGACCTTCGGCATCGCGCGATTTTGGCGAGAGACCAGTGGTGTCGCCATAAGCCGATTCTGGAAGGTTGTTTACGTAGTATGCTTTGCCAGTGCGAACCTCTTCGATGATGCGCTGGTCGACAATATCGCGGCAAGGGAAGTTGGCTCCCACATTGTCGAGCACATATTCATAAGCCTCTTTTGTTGGCATTATGTTGAGATACGGAGTAGCAAAAGGCTTATCCATCTTCATGCGAGCCATTAGTTCTGGCGTGAGCTGATCGTCGGCAGGCTGAATGCCACCATTCCAGTTGTCGGCTGTGATAGAGTCGTTGCCCTCGACGATGTTGCCATTGGCATACACACGGCCATAGATAGGAATTCCGTTGATTTTGAAGCGCGACTCAGGACGGAGAATGCGGTATCGAATCTCGGTGTTAGGCGTGAGAGGTCCAGGCTTGTAGTAGTTGTTTATAAAGTTATACTGGCTCTCATACTGTCCACCATCAGCCGTACGATGTACGTAGTTATAAATAATATTATTGACGAAGTTGAACGTACCAGCCCAACCTACACTTGGGTTACGGCCAGAGTTGTCGGCCCAGAGGTTACGCAAGAATGCAGTATTCTCGCCACCGATAGTACTACCAAAAGCGTGATTCCACGTATCGAGCGCTTTAGCCGAAATAGTATTCTGAATGGTTACGTTCACCGTCGGGAGCTTGTTGGTAACCTTGCCAGTGTTCGAGAACATGTGGCGATAGAACGAGATATTTTCGTCCAAGCCCCATTCGCAAGAGCAGTGGTCAATCATGATGTTACCTACAGGGTTGCCACCAAAGGAGTCTTCGCGGTCGGCTACGTTGGTCTTGCCACGGCGGAAACGCATGTGACGCACAATGACGTCGTGGGTATCCACTTGGAACGACTCGCCAGCGATGCAAATGCCTTCACCAGGAGCAGTTTGACCTGCGATGGTGATATAAGGAGCGCGAACGTAGATAGGAGTCTTGAGGTGGATGATACCACTAACATTGAACACAACGATACGCGCACCACCTTGCTCACAAGCCCAACGGAACGAGCCTTCGCCACTATCGTTGAGGTTTGTTACAACGAGCACTTTGCCACCACGGCCACCAGGTGTATACATACCACCACCTTCAGCGCCAGGAAAAGCAGGAATATCGGCCTTCAAAAGGTCGGTTGGACGCGATGCCCAGGGCACATAAGGGCGTCCTTCAGCTGCCTCTTTGAGCACAGTTGGCAATGCTTCTGCCCACATCGAATCGACGTGTGCTGCCCATGATACTTTAGCCGAGTCGATAGCATGTTTTGCCTCGCTCGTAAGCTGCGGATACTGCGCCATGGCTGTAGCACTCAGCGCTAATGCAGCTACAATTGTCAAAATTTTCTTTACCATTTTCATTTACGTTTTTTTGTTCTGTTTTTCTGCTGTCTAACTATTGAATACCAAATTCTTTTTGCTGCTCCTCTACTTCTCGCAGAGTAGCATTTTTTTCAGCTTCGCTCATCTGCTTTTGAGCGGCACCATTAGTAATAGATTCATATTTATAATTAAGGGAGACTTCATCGATGTGGCACGACTTAAACTCAGGAGCAACGCTCTCTATTGTCAATGTGTCGGCAGTTGGAGTATGCGTGCCTTGCACATAAGGATGTGCTATGATGGTTATTTTGCCAGGCTTATTGGTAGACTGAATCAGCGCTGGAGCACTTCCCCACTCCACTTTGCGAGGGTTGCTAAGAGCACGTTCGGAACTAACGAGACGACCTTCGCCCGACACTTCGAACTCAACCTCGTCGATGGCCAATCGGCGTACATTGCCATTGTCGTCGGTCACTTCGGCAACTACCACTATAAAATCGCTTCCATCGGCAACAAGTTGTTTACCCATTTCATCGGCATAAAGACGAATCTTGGTAGAACGACGCGAAGGCATCTTCTTCTCTTCGCATACTTTCTTTCCGCCAATATATCCCTCGGCAACAAGGCTTACATCTTGCCACTTGCGTTTGCCATAGCTATGCGAACGAGCTTTCCAGAAATCCCAGAAGCCTTCAAACACTACGGGCGCATTGGGCAAACTATTGGCTGCGTGCTCCACTCTGAGAGTCTGCTCTTTGTCGCCACCAAACATCACCATACGTATACTATCGCAGTTGGTAAATACCACAACATCGTTATCGGAGAATGGCATCATTTCATTGGCTATGTATATGTATGGTGCACTCTTGTCGGCCGACACCTGCGAACGGAACATGTTGTATGCATACTTAGGCTGACGGAAAGCATCGAAGATGCCACCCACATAAGCATCGGGATGATAGCCGCGCTGATGATCGAACGGATGCCACAAGCAACCGCCAATAAACTGGCGTCCTGCGCTGTAGAGCGTGCCATAAGTATCGGCAAGAGAAAGCGCTGCTATGAGCATAGGTTTCTCGCCCCAGCTTCGCGATGCACGGTTGATAGCATTGTGGGCATACCAATCGTCGACCATCTCACCCCACTCACGCGTGAATATGCATTTGTCGGTGAGATTCTTTTCAACGTCGGTAGGCCAGCCATAGATAACATCGTAATTATCCTTAACACCAGCCGAATTCATATCGGCAGCGCAAACAGGGCGACCTACGAAAGGATACTCCTCACGCGTAATCTCGAGCGACTTAACGGCAAAATCGGCGGGGAAGCGCGTCTCGTTGAGAATTGGCTCCCACATAAGCACACAAGCGTGGTTACGGTCGCGGCGAACAATCTCGCGAGTGTTTTGGTATACACGCTCTACAAAGAGAGAATCTTTATTCCAAAACTGCCAACCAGGTGTAGGCACAATTATGAATAGACCAAGTTCGTCGCAAGCGTCCATGAATGCTGCATCTTGTGGATAGTGGGCTGCGCGCACAATATCCATTCCTGCATCCTTGAGGCGTTTAGCATCGCGCCACTGCTGACTGTTGGGCAGGGCATTGCCTACATATGCAAAATCTTGATGACGGTTGCCGCCTATAAGTTGATGATATGGCTTACCATTGAGCCAAAAACCATCTTTGCCACGGAATTCTGCTTTGCGAATGCCTATACGTATTTTGCCACCATCTATTTTGCTATTTCCCTCTTTTACCGAGAGTTCGAGATTGTATAGATACGGATTTTCGGGCGACCAAAGATTAGGCGTCTTCACCGCATGCTTAGACTTAACAACGCTCTTGCCGCCAGCTTTGGCTGCTACGGATTGCGACTGACGCGAGACGATTTTACCGTCTTTGTCGCGTATGATGGTTTCGAGCACAATTTTCTGACGAGGAGCCTTTTGCGAGTAGTTTTCAAGTTCTACATCGACATACACATCGGCTTTTTTGTCGGTTATGTTGTCGTAGTGAACAAATATGCCACCACCAGCCGTAGTGTTCGACTCGAAGACATCGGAAATGGCCATTGTAGTTGAAGTACCAATAAGCCACACATCGCGATACATACCACCATGGTAAGCAAAGTCGAGAGCATTTTGTTTTTTTCCTGGAGGATATGTTTTGTCGTCGCTATTGTCGGCCAAGACAGCAATGACGCATTTGTCGCCAGCCTTCACACCAAGTGCTGTCAGGTCGACACGAATGGGCAAATAACCGCCAAAGTGCTCGGTAACAAAGTTGCCATTCACATAAACTTTCTGTTTGCCCATGATGGCTTCGAAATGCACAACAACACGTTTGCCAGCCATATCGGCAGGCACAACAAAGTGTTTGCGATACCAAGCTATGCCTTGATAGTTTTTACAACCACTGGCATTAGATGGTTCAAGTCGCAAGCCATGAGGCACATTGACAATCTGCCAATTGCTATCATCAAAATCGGCCTTCGACGCGCCCTCTGCATCACCAAGGAAGAAGCGCCAACCTTCGTTGAAGTTATACACTACACGGCCACTACCTTCCATAGGTATGAGACCAGCAACAGAAGTTACACTTTGCGCCACTGCGCCAACTGTAAACAATGCTATAAAAGCAAGAAATAGACTTATATTCTTCATAAATAATAGGATTTACGGTATCAATTCTACGTGTTTCACTCGCAGACGGCGCCATGTATATACTGCATGCACATGACCATCACTCGACACAAACACCGACGGATAGGAATATTGTCCAATAGGACTCTTTTCGAGCGTAACCCAATGAGTCCAGTTTTCGCCATCGCTGCTACGCAGAAGCGAGAGCGGAGTACGAGCACCTTTCGTCTTGCCAGGCTCAACCATCTGCTCGTTGCAAGCCATAACGAAAGAGCCATCGGGCAACACTGCCGCATCGAGACCACTATTGTTGTTGGGCGTATCGATAAGCTTCATCTCGCTCCAAGTTTCGCCATTGTCTTCACTATACGTAATAGCAATTTGGCGATTACGCGTGCGGCAAAGAGCTGCCAAACGTCCATTGTTTAGCGTAATTACAGAAGGTTGTATGGTCTTGAACGAATCGGGTTGCTGCACATAATCGGTCTTGCGCCACGTGCTGCCACCATCGTCGCTAAGTTCAAAATAGCATCGCCAGCCATTTGTCTCTACACTCGATGGAGCAATTAAGCGACCCTGACTTTCGACAATCTTATTCTTGATAGGGCCAAGAAACTCTTTTTGCAAGGGCTGACGGTCTTGCCACGTCTTGCCACCATCTTTAGAGCGAACAACCCAGCCCGACCAATCGGCTACTTTGAGTCCAATTTTGAAATATATCAGCAAATCACCATTAGGTTCTTGATATATAACAGGATTCCAACACGCTTTGCGGCGCAACTTAGTTACGTCGGTAGCAAAATTATCGTCAGCCAAACGTGGTTTTATTAAGCCTTTAGTTGCTTCGGTGGTGGAGTCGTTCACGCCAGCCAAGGCAGCATCGGCGGTGCCAAGCATAAATACGCCATCGGCTGCAAGAATAGGTTCACTCCAAACACTATCGCCAGGGTGCTTTAGGCTTACCCATATACAGACATCGGGGTTGCGTTCGCGCGTACCACCAAAATATGTACAAGCCAATGTGCCATCGGGAAGTTCGGCAATTGTAGCCGAGTGACATTGGGGGAACGACGTCTCTTTGTAGAGGAACTCGTTACATACCACAGATTTATGTATTTGCGGCATATTCACCTCAATATTGTGCACACCCGACACAAGTTCGCGCGATGAGCCATCGGGCAAAACAGCCGTGGCCGTGGTGTTGGCTGGAATCTCGATATGCCAAGCCAACTTGCCGCATGACTTCTGCCAGCGACTGACAATATTTCCATAAATACTCTTATAGCTTCCTTCGATGTCGTAAATCTCATCGACATTGAATTCAGGTTGAAGCGTGATATGACGGTTTTCAATGTTGCGTACACCAACAATATCCTCAAAAATCCATGGAACGAGGTCACCAAGGAGCATCACGTGATTGCCACTATTCATCTTAGGCGAAGCCGTGTCGCCGTTCCATAGTTCCCAAATGGTGGTAGCACCTTGCGCTGCCATGTAGCCCCAACTTGGATATGTATTTTGCGTAGCAAGACGCCACGCCACATCGTTGTATCCCATAGCACTCAGAGTGCGCATAAGCCATTGAACGCCTATCACGCCACACGAGATATGGTCGCTGTTGAGAGTAACTATGTTACGTACTATGTTCTTAACTGCTTCGTTGCGTACATATTCATCGGTTGAAAGTTGCAACCCCAACAGATTGGCAGTCACTGTGTTATTGCCAAAATATGTACTATCTGGATAAAGCACATGACCAGGAACTGCAGCCGTGCCACGCTTTACAGTAAGATACTTATCGAGAAAAGCTTTTTTAGTTATGTAGGCAATGTCGTCTAAGAGTTCTATCTCTTCGGCAGTGCCTAAATTGTGAGCTTTGGCAGCATGAGACATCTGTGAACAGATGATGCTATAATATGCAGTGGATATTAGCGCACCTTCGGTAACACGCGCTGGGTCTTGCGAATGAATCATTTTGATGTCTTCGGGCGGCACGCACCAATCGCCATACTTGTCTTTTGTAAGTATGCCATCAACAAGGTAGCAATCGCGCATGTGCTTCACCCAACGCATGAGGTCGGGGAAGTAGTGCTGCATAGGGCGGTTGTCTTTGAAACGCTCCGAGAGCATCTGCAATGTGAATGGGAACGCAGCAGGCCAAGTGACAATATCAGAATAATAGTTCCAAAATGCAGGAGCTACATCAGGTATGCAACCGTCTTCGCGTTGAGCCTCCGATATGTCGCGCATCCACTTGGTGTAGAGTGCGTGGTTGTCGAATATATACGACTCACCGAAAGTTCCCATAGTGCGATCGCCAAGCCAAGGCTGACGCTCGTCGCGCTGCGGACAATCGACGGGCATGCCTTTATAGTTTGCCTGAATACCACGAACAACATTGCTGAACACTTTGTTGAGCGTAGAATCGTTGCTATGGAAATAGCCAGTGCGCTCCATAAGATCGCTAATCTTCTGAGCCTGAATATCATCTGAAGTCAATTCACTTACGCCAGATACTTCTACATATCTAAAGCCATGATATACAAAATGCGCATTCCAAGTGTCGCCTCTCTTTTCGCGTCCGCTGTATATATATTTATCAACACTGTAGGCGTGGCGCAGGTTCTCGGTGTAGAGTTCGCCTTCGTCAGTGAGTTTTTCGGCATAACGAATAACAAGACTTTCGCCTGCTTTTCCGTTTTTGGTAGCTATACGTACGCGACCAGCCATATTTTCACCAAAATCGACAATATAGCTATTGCCTCGACGCGTAATATTTATGGGCGCAACACTATCGACAACAGCCATGCCTGGCATCTCTTGTGGACGCAATGTGCCGTAAGGCGATGCAACACGTTCAGCATTTTGCCACTTTGAATCGTCGAAGCCAACTATTGTCCAAGCGCCAAGCTCTTTGCGTGCGTCATAGATTTCGCCATCGTATTCGTTGGCAGAGCGCACAGGTCCATCGGCAGTGAGTTTCCATTTATTATTAGTAGAAATAACCTGACGCTTGCCGTTTGCATAACGCACAACTATGTTGGCACGCAAACGCGGATAGCCGAAGTTGGTTATTTTATATGGCTTCTTATGCTGCTGCATGGTGTAGAAACGTCCATTAGAGAGCGTAACACCAATGGCATTTCGTTCGCCACTCTTGAGCATTTCGGTAACATCGTAGGCATTGTAGAGCGCCGTACGACGATAGTCGGTAGGTGCAGGAGCAAGTTCCTGAGAACCAACACGCTGACCATTTATAAATGCCTCGTAGAGACCTAAGCCGCATATATATAGAGTAGCCGAAGAAATGCTATCGTCGGCATTGAACTCGCTACGTATATAGCGTGCCGAAAGTTGACTATGCTCCTCTTCGACGTCCCACGAATTGGCTTTATCGAGACCAATCCACTGACCCGACCAATCGCTTTCGTTGAGCAGACCAACGTTCCATGTAGCCACATCGCTCCAACCCGTTTCGCCACAGTTGGTAGTTACGTTTACTCGCCAAAAGCAGCGAGTGTCGCTTTTGAGTTGTGCGCCAGCATAGGTAATCCACTGACTTTCGGGCGAATCGACAGCAGAATCCCACAAATCGCCAACGAGGTTTTCTGCATTCTCACGCGTCGACGACACTATGATGTGATAACTCAACTGACGCACATCGTTAGCAGAACTTTCGAGCCGCCAGCCTAAGCGTGGTGCAGTAGAAGCAATCTCGGTAGGATTCTGGAGATGCTCCGTGCGCAAGTCGCAAACCACAACTTTTTCGTTGCGAGGTTTGCTACACGCCACAGCAATAAGCGCTACCAGTATATATATTAACCTTCTCATTTAGAGGAGTTTTTGTTTACTTCCATAATATTAGCTGCATTCGTAGGAATGTAGTCTTTCTGAGCATCGATAGCAATAAGCACTCGGTCGGCATTGGCATTGAGATAGCCACCGTCGGGCGCAAATTGTGTTGTCTTGTTTTCATACTTACCAAGATAGTTGAGGCTACCGTCGGAAGGGTTGAAAATCCAGACATTCTTTTGTTTGCCTTTCACCTTGCTAAGGTCAATATCCATCGTACGACCGCTGTAGTTATAAACCATCAGATAGTCGTTGCCTCGCGTAGCACAAAGACGGTCGTAGCGTTCGCCCTCATTTCCGCTAATAACGCTCTGGTCGGCGACACGCTCGGTAAAAGGCAGAGCCAACATAAGCGCTTTGAGATATTTCATCTGATTCTGTCCAGGATCGTTGAGTGCGTCCCACCAAGGTTTCTCGGCACCAAACGATGCAAGCAAGCCAGGGCGTATCATCTGCATAATAGAATTATGTCCATAAGTATGACCGAAGCATCCACCAAAGACCGCCCAATATGCATAACGACGCACGTCGCAAGCCTGCCAACGAGGAGCCGAAAAGTCGTGCAAGCCTTGAGGAATGTCTTCGTAGGAAGGTTCGCCATCGATGATAGGATGTGTCAGTTTGCCATCTTTCAGGCTCATACCTACATATCGCCAATTGTCTTCTTCGGTATTTTCGGCTATGGTATAGTCGCCGTCGCCATTGCGCTGACCATAACGGCGATGACCACTTTGAAACATGTTGAAGTCGAGCCATTCGCGGTCGTTGAACCACCAAGCCGACGTAGTGCGACCACGCGGATGGAAGGTCATGAGATGCTTACTATCAATCTCGCGAATAGCACGCGCAAGAGCGTCCCACGACTCAGTGCCTTTGTCGCCACGAATATCGCCGCCAATGAGCCAAATGATATTCGGGAAATCCTTATACCTATTGGCAAGGAACGCACCAAGTTTGCGTGCTTTATCCACGTCCATTGCCTTTATTTGCGAGCCCCATACGCAGTCGATAGCTATGTATATACCATTATGAGCAGCTTCGTTGATGATATAATCAAGGTGATCCCAAAAATCATATACACCATCGATGCAGAATTTTTCACATTCAAAGGTCTCATCATTAGCTTGTTGCCCATAGATATTAAACGTAGGTATAGCGTTGATGAGCTGTATCTGCTCTACATTGTAGCCAGCAGCCTTTTCGCGTGTTAGGTAGTAGTGCACCTCTTCGCGATTCAAGCGATGCGGCATAAGCCACGATGTGTTGCCAAGCCAAAAAAATGGCGAGCCATCGGCATGAACTATATAACGATTGTTGTCGCTCACTTTGAGCTGCCATTGGTCGTTTTGTGCCGAAGCCACCGTGACGAACAACATAGCAAACCATAGGAGCAGTTGTCGAAATGTGGTTTTCATAATTGAAACCTTGTTTTTCTATTAACCACCTAATTAACACGAATAGATGCAGTTACTTATGTCAATTCGTTTAATTGGCAGGTGTTATGAATATTACGAATAACGACGAACATACTTAGTGTAGATTCGCCCAATTCTTTTGAAATACAATACAAAAAACAGCCCTTGTGCCCAAATATTCAAGGCAGAAGGGCTGCTTTTGTTTCTTGTAATTATTTACTACTAATTAAGCGGATCGAATGTACCATTTGCACCGCCGTTGTTGGTATCTTCCCAACCTATGGTTTGCTCTATTTGCACATCGTTGTTCATTGCGCCTTGAGTGAAACCGAGGAAATAGTATTTAGCAAAGAAGTGCATATACTCTTCGAGTTGCGACTGATCGTATGCATCTCCTTTTTTCTTTTTGTATACCAAATACTTATCATACCAAGCATTCAACTCTTCGAGTTGTTCGTCGAGATTGTCTTTACTCAAATCGATAGCTGCACAACGCTCCACACCAGCATTTACAAGAGGGTCGTCTTTGACAGTCTTGCCACTTACGGCATATTCGCCAGTGGTGCGGAATTCAACAAGGTCGCGGCGTTGGCCGTTGATTGGTTTGAAGCCGAGGTAGTCGCAAGTGTTGCCATTCCAACCGGTAAGAGTCCAAGTAGAAGGGCAACCAGCAATCTCTTGCATATTGGCACCGCCATCGAAGAGAAGCCAACGGCGAAGGTCGTCGAAGCGCTTGCCCTCGTAGGCAAACTCAATCTGACGTTCGTAGAGTATTGCACTCATACAAGCAGCTTGATCGCTGAGGTTAGCCGAAAGGCCGTAGTTGTTTGCAGCTGTATAGCCAGCACGTTCGCGCACTTGCTGCAAATATTGCACAGCTTCGCTTGGCTGACCTGCGCCACAAGCAGCTTCTGCCATATTGAGAAGCACCTCTGCGTAACGAATCTCTATGATAGGAGCACCCGATTTCTTGAAGCCACTACCTTCAGTACCCAAGTATGAATAGAGAGGTGTACTATTTATATCCAAGTCGTCGGTGCGTTTACGAACATACATACCACGATTGTTGGTAAGCAAGTTGTCGGCAGCGTAGCCACCTTTGGTAGCATCAGCAGTGTCGGCAGCTTCGGTATACCACACGTAGTTCCACAATTCATATGTCTTTCCGTCGGAGCAAGGGTCATCAGATACAGTAGTACTTGGACTACCCGAGAAAGCCCAACGCACGCCAGGGAAAGCGAAGGTGCGATAGAAACGTGGATCGCGGTTGAGGAATGGACGTTCCTCGTTGTAGGCAATTGCCGACTTTGTCAACTTGGTGTAAGTATCGCTCGTAGTAGGCACACCACCATCGGCCATAGGGAAGAGGTCGATAATATTCTTCGATGGGGTAAGACCACCACCGCCAAGCGTATTGCGTGGACGAATGCTATTTTCCCAGTTATTGTTTTTGCCGCCATCTTCTGCGTCGCTGATGTTGTTGTAGAGCGTAGCGAACACCATTTCGGTATTACCCACCGTGGTGAACACACCTGCAAAAGCCGAAGCATTCACATTGTTGGTGCCCATATAGAGTGCGTGATTTGCACTGATGGTTTCAAAATCGGTTTTCATGGTATTATATGCCTCTTGCCAACGCGACTGGTCGTTAGCGCGGTTGAAGAGTGGGCTACACCATAGAACAAGCACACGACCTTTGAGCGCCAAAGCAGCACTTGCTGTTATGCGGCCGTATGAGCTCTCGCTAAAGGTTGCATTTTTCAATAGTTCGGCACTCTTGTCGAGATCGGAAACGATGAACTCGATACACTCTTTAGCCGATGAGCGTGGTGTGTATGAATCTTCGCTTATCTCCTGAACCTCTTTGATGATTGGCACACCACCATACCATTTAACAAGTTGATAGTAGCACCAAGCACGGAAGAAATAGACTTGACCAACAAGCACATTTTTCTGCTCGTCGGAAAGCGAGCCTGCAAGTATACCCTCGATACAGTCGTTGATATTACGTATGCGGCCCCAAACCGAAGCTTGTATATTGTTAGCTTGATTATGGAAATAATCAGGTACAGTACCACTAATAACCGATAGCTCTACATCGGGGTTAACGAACAGACCAAAGCCCGCATACTCTTCAGTGCTTTTAGATTGGTCGTCGGCATTGCCGGTGCAGTTGTATTTCCAGTTGGCATCGGCATCGTCGGGCAAGCACCATGAGTATATATCGTTCACGCGGCTGAGTGCACCATCGTAGTCATCGTATACACTCGTATCAATGTTGTCGTAGTTCTTCTTGTCTTGAAGAAACTCATCGCTACATCCCGTAAATGCAAGGATAGAAACGCCGACAAAGGCAAGTTTCATTATATTATTTTTCATCTCTCTTATATCAATTAGAATGTAACATTAAGACCCACAGTGAACTTGCGAAGCACAGGATAGCTACCATACGACGACATTGGGTCGATAAACTTGTCGTAGTCTTTATATGGATTGTAGAAGCTCAAGAGGTTCTGACCTGTAACATTTACACGAACGCTCGTCAAGTGAGCCTTCTTCACGAGTTCTTTAGGCACTGTGTATGAAATGGTTGCACGAGTCCAACGAGCGCGAGTGCCACTCACACGCCAGAATGAAGAGGTGAGTGCGTTGGTGCTTGCGTATGCAAGGTTAGGCAGATTAGCATTGCGGTTTTGCTTCATAACTACATTGCCACTACCATCTGTAATATCTTGATATACATACATATTATCAGGATTCCAGAACGAAGGCATGCTGGTGTATGACATGTCGTTGGCAAACTTGATTGCATAAGCAGGCAAGAAAGAATAGCCACCCCAACTTACGTTGAACTGAGAAGAGAACGAAAGACCTTTCCAGCTAACCTTGAGGTTCATCGTTGCGCCATAAGGATTGGTGCGGTTGCTGAGGCGAACTTGGTCGTTGTCTTTGTCTACAACGCCGTCTGGTGCTGCGTAGGAGCCATCGTTCTGCTGAGCGCCTCGTACATCTTTATATATAAGCATACCAGGACGAACTTTGTCGACACTCATACCAAGATAACTGGTGATGTGGTTCTTGTCGAAATATTCATAAATATCCTGGAAATTGCGGAACATACCTATGCACTGCATACCCCAAGTACCAATATCTGAGCGACCATCTTTCTGAATCTGGCGATACTGATAATCGGTCTTCCAGTCCATCACGCGCACTTTGTTGTCGTTGTAGCCGGTGTTGATGCCTACGCTATAGTTGACATCTTCGCCAATCTTATCTTTCCAAGTGAGCGAGAGTTCGTAGCCCCACGAATCCATTTCGCCAAGGTTTGTTGATGCACTCTGCGAACCAACGGTAGTAGGTATCGACTGCGAAATATTCATAAGCATCTCACGATCCCAGTTGCGATAATAGTCGAATGTTGCCGAGAGTTTGTTGTCGAGCACATTCAAATCGAAACCTATATCGCCTTTGTATGATTTATCCCAATGGATATCCTCGTTTACAGCCGAATTGTTTTTATTGATAGTTATACGGTTTGTCGACTCATTCGAAGTAGAAGTGCCAAACACAGAACCATTACTCTTATCGAGAGCATACACTTGCTGCCACTGCCATGCTGCTGCATTGTCGCGACCAGTAAGACCGAACGAACCACGAAGTTTAGCAAATGATGCCCATGGAGCAATATCGTAGAACCATTCTTCTTGGCTCACTACCCAACCGAGGCTAAGCGATGGGAATTTGCCCCAATAGTTGCGTGGAGCGAACTTGGTACTTGCGTCTGCACGAAGAAGCATTTCTACAAGATATTTGTCGGAATATGCATAGTTAACACGTCCTATGTATGAGAGCGAACCACTCTCCGAACGTGTAAAGGTTGTCGTAGGTGTCGATTCGCTCGTAACAGAGTTCGATTGACCAGAGGTGAATGTGTATGGATAGGTTACTTTACCTACCAAATATTCGCTTTCTGCTTCGCTACGCTCTATCGAGAAGAACAAGCCTACGCTGTGTATGTCGGCAAAAGTGCGATTATACGATACGTTGAAGTTTACCTGATAGTTGTCGGTACGCGTTGACGTACGACGCAAATACGACTCGCTCGACGAGTTGTATACAGAAATACTTGTCAAGTTCGAGTTGTCGGTGAGTGTCGATGCATCTTCGTCGCCAACAGAGGTGTAGAGGTGATCGCCGCTACCAAGACGGTCTTGCAGTGAATAGAGCGTGTAGCTCGATGCATATTGATTATTCTTATCGGTAGAGATGCTCTTAGAATAAGTCATTTTCAACTTCAATCCGTTGAGATATTCGTTCCAACCGAAATCATACTCAAGACCTCCACTGAATGTGGTATTCTGATTTACAGTCTTGCTGTAGTCGCCATTGTTTTGTAGCACCGAGAAGTTGTAGTATTGATCGGCACTAACTTTTGTGTTAGTAGGACCATAAGCAGCAATAGGATAGCCATTCACAAATTCAGGAATGTAGCGTGGGTGAGTGAGCAAGAGGAAATAGTCTTTGTCGTTGCTGGTGCCACCAACACCAACAAGAGGAGTAGTTTTCTTGCCATTGTCGCCACTTACAGTGAGGTTTGCTTTCAACCAACCAGCAATAGTAACATCAACTCCTGCACGATAGTTCCAACGATCGTAGTCGAGTTTGCCAAGGTTACCATCTTGATTGAAGTATGATATGCTTGCAAAATAGTTGGCTTTCTCAGAAGCACCACTAACGTTGATGCTATGCTGCTGAGTGAAACCTACGCTCCAATATTTATCGAGAAGGTCGTAGTTGAGTTTCTTCATAGCCTCAAGTTCGTCTTGTTGGAAGAGATCTTCTTTAGGCTTGAGCGAAGTGTTGGTTGGGTCGGCTGCTGTAACAGCATTATACATACGACCATAGTTATAAGCGCTCAACATCTTAGGATGGCTCACAGCATCGGTAAAACCGAAGTTGCCAGAATAAGAGATTTGAGGCTCGCCTTGCTTACCTTTTTTGGTAGTTACGAGAATTACGCCATTGGCTGCGCGCGCACCATACACAGCTGCACTCGCATCTTTCAACACCGAGATGCTCTCGATAACCGATGGGTCGAGGTTGTTGAATGCTTCGGCACCATAGTTTTGTGTGGTACTACCAACCTTAATATCGTTAGGATAGATATATCCATCAATAACGAAGAGAGGTTGTTGAGCGGTAGAACCAACTTCGGAAAGTGTAGAGGTGTTACGTATGTATATCTCGGCATTCTCGCCAGGCTTGGTGTTGCCACCGCTAACCGACAAACCGTTCACAAGACCGGTAAGTGTAGACGCGAGGTTGCCCGACGACATATCTTGCACCGACTCCATTTCGACCGTACTTACTGAACCTGTCAAGTGAGCTTTCTTCTGCACACCATAACCTACGACCACAATCTCTTCGAGGTCCGAAGTCTCATCGTTGAGCGTGAGGTCATATTTATCTTGCTCAGCGGTAACGACGAACGAAGTCGACTCGTAGCCGATGAACGAAACGTTGATTTTAGCACCAACAGGCGCTTTCAAGGTGAAGTTACCATCAAAGTCGGTAACCGTACCTAACGTTGTTCCATCGATAATAAGGGAAGCACCAATAACAGTCTCGCCCGTCTGGTCGATTATCTTACCTGTTATGGTCTTTTCTTGTGCGAATGCCACTGTAGAAATCAGCAGCATAAGCATCATTATAAACTTATATTTCATCAATATACGTATTTATACTTTTGATAATCAATATTTTACTCAAGCCAGCGTGGATCGCCTGCCTGTGCTGCTATGTGCTCACTGCCTTGCACGGTGAAGTCACCATTCTCAGGATCTTTGAATTGTGGATCCGAGGTTATTACGGTTTCCGAATTATCATATACCGTATTTCCATCGGCACTCTTTCCTGTTTCGAATGTGCCATCTGCTATGCCATAAGTATTATAACCGAAGGTTACATTTTGATATGTATTTGCAGTACGACCACCAAGGAAACGACGTGCCACGTCGGGCATACACTTCACAAAGATATTTTTGGTCATCACCCAACCAGACTCTGCCTTACCAGAAAAACCAGAATAGTTACCAAATTGGCCTCCAGTTGGTGATATGTTGTAGAACGTACAAGACGAAATTGTCTGCAAGCATTCGGTGTAACCAGCTTTCGTACAACGGTTACCACCATATTGGATAAAATATTTAACCTCGTTTGATGTAGTGTTGTAGAATGTAGAATTCTCAACTTTGAGGTTGTTGATTGCGCCTCCACCTTTATTTACAAAGAAGAGTGCTCCAGAAGTAGCATTTTCATCAGAGGTCAATTGTACAAGGCAATCGCTTACAACAAAATCTTTTGCCCAATATGCATTTGCATTATCAAAAATGAAGTAACGTTTCAAGCCATAAATATTACAGCCCTTAATACTTGTAGGGTCAATTATATGTATGTATGAATTTGATGCCTCTTCAGTAAGTTTATATGCTTCGAAAGCAGGAGTAGAGCTAAAAGCAAGGAAGTTTTTAGCTGCGCTAAGGTCAAAATCAATATCCTTAAGAGTAAGACCGCCACAATATTCAATACCGCCAGCTTCACCATAAGTAATAGTAGCATGTGGCTCGCCGCCAAGAGTGCGAAGTCCGATGTAATAAGTACTGAAGTCGATAACTCCCGAAACTGTATAATTGCCGCCTTTCACAAGGTCGTAGGTAGTTTCGCTACCATCTTCAGGCCAATTATCGCCTTCCATGAAGTATACGTATAGGTCGGTGCCATCAGGAATGGTTTTATAACCGTATACATAGGTTTCAAATTCTTTGGTAGTAGCCTGAGAAGCATCGGTATTACCGAGATCGCTATCACCTAAAGGAAGAAGAGTCAACCGATATTGATGGTCGCCCTCACGTGGCACAGCAATGGTATAGAATACTGTTACCGTGTCGGCTACAGCAACCTCGTTTTCGGCATCTGTAATATCCGTAACAGTAATGTGGAAGCCACCAGCACCATAGACGAGCGGCCAAGAGATTACCGTCTGGGATTTGTCGGCACTTGCCGCAATAGTGATGCTATCAGCGGGTATCACGCTCATTTGCGTGTTGGTGACAGTGCGCGTGTAATGTTCGTCATCATCATAGCCATCGTCGGCACATGAGACTGCCCAAAGCGCCGTAGACGCAACTGCTACAACGCAGCACATCTGCCATACTTTTCTTGTTAGCATAATGCAATGTATTAGATTAATGTTGGTTAGTATTATTTATTAAGACGTTACAACAATCGATTGAACAATATTTGAGCAATCGTTTGCATAGTTTCACAGCGCCGAAATTATTACAATAATTTTTCGTTGCGTGTTAATTTTTGCAAACGATTGTCAATTTTAACATCTATCGTTCAAAAGTGTCGGTACAAAAAAGGTAGAATGTATAGTGGAGCGCCCAGTTTTGAAGAGTTTCAACGATTTGATTCATCCTTATCTTTTTTCTCAAATCATTTTGCTTCAAGTATGGCAAATGGCACTATCATCTCCTCCATTGAGATTCCTCCGTGCTGAAAAGTATTGTTGTATTTATCTACGTATGTATTGAAATCGTTTGGATAGACAAAGAAATCTTCGTTGGTAGCAAACACATATTTGGCAGAAACGCTAATGCGAGGCAACTTACCTTTGTCGGGGTCGAGTTCAAACACATCGTTGGCTTTGTATTCGGCGAGATTGCGTCCATTCTTGAAGCGCAAATTTGAATTCAAATCGCGCTCGCCCTTTATTCGTTGTGCATTCGATACTCTAATATTGCCATGGTCGGTCGTAATCATAATCTTATAGCGCAAATCGCCAAGAAGCTTTATCATGTTATAGAGTGGGCTATGCTCGAACCACGATTTTGTTATTGAACGATAAGCGGCCGCATTTTCCGACAATTGGCTCACTATCTTATTCTCTGTGCGCGCATGCGACAACATGTCCATAAAGTTGTATACAAAGGCGTTCAGATTATTCTGCTTATAATTATTGAATTTATTTACTATGCGATCGCCACTTTCGCTATCGTTCACTTTATAATATGCATATTGAAAATTGGTCTTGCGATAGCGTTCGAAGAATGTGCCTATGAGCTCCTTTTCAAAGCGATTTTGGCTCGATTCATCATCTTCGTCAGTCCAATATTCTGGATAATTCTTTTTTATATCGGCAGGCATCAAACCTGAGAATATTGAATTGCGCGCATATTGCGTAGCTGTGGGTAGAATGGCGCAATAGAGCTCCGATTTTATATTGAAGTCGGGCGCAAGCATCTGCCTGATAAGTTCCCATTGATCCACACGGCAATTGTCGATAACTATGAGTACCACTTTTTCTCCCTTTTCAAGCGTTGGCAATACTCGTTCAACCATTAATCTGTTCGACATCAATGGGACATCGGCAGCTTTAGGATTAGCAATCCATTCAGAATAGTTTTTCTTTACAAATCGGCAAAACCCATTATTAGCATCACGCTTTTGCATAAGTAGGAGTTCGCTCATGGTGTCGGTATTCTCCAATTCGAGTTCCCAATGTATGAGCATGTTATACAGCGAAGCCCAATCGGCAAAAGTGCGACACGCGTCCATTTGCATCTGTATACTACGATACTCTGTTTGATACTTTTCGAGGGCAGTTTTCTCAACCAACGATCGTTTGTCGATTAGTTGCTTAATACAAGCTAATAGCTGAGCTGAATTGATTGGCTTTACCAAGTAGTAGGCAATTTTCGAGCCTATAGCCTCTTCCATCACGCGTTCTTCTTCGCTCTTAGTCACCATAACAACAGGCGTGTCTGGCGCAAGCACTTTTATGTCGGGCAATACGTCAAGTCCACTACGTCCTGGCATATTCTCGTCAAGGAAAATCAAATCGTAATGATGTGTACGAAGATCATCAAGAGCATCGAAGGCATTATTAGCGGTAGAAACTTCATGACCGCGGTTGTTGAGCGACATACAATGCGGGCGAAGCATCTCAATCTCATCGTCGATCCATAATATTTTACTCATATTTATACTGCTTTATGCAGCCCGAATGTAACAATATTCAGTCGATTTCTTCTGCTCATTATCATGAGTTAGTCATTTTCCTATACGGATTTGTCGGATTTTCAATCACATGATTGAGTGTAGATTCTTTTCGTATGTAAGGTCTGCCATACCATGGAAGTCTAACACCCCGAATCCTAAAAAATCTGTGTTCTCCTTTAGTTTAGACATCAAAAGAAAAGGCATAACAGGAATGTTAGATTTGAAACAAAAACTAGATGTCTAAACAAG
>SUWW01000014.1 GCA_015061285.1 Bacteroidales bacterium
CCGAAAGTTTGCTGCTTAATTCCTGTGGCTATTTTTTTTGAGAAAATGTTTGGATATAACCTATAATACTGTGCGAGCAAAATGTATGTGCAAGGCAGGAGCCTTGCTTTTAGCTCGGATGTAGGCGCAGCATACGCTCAACGGGTGGTGTAATAAATATGTATATGTCAGACTCTTCGGAGTTTACAAAAAAACAAATAGAAGATTGCAATGCTCTTCGCGAGCAACTAAAAACATTGATGAGCAATGAAGTTATTTATTGATAAAATAGTTGCACACACACCAAAGGGTTTGTGCTTACTGATAGGAATACCTTGTGTGCTATTGTCTCTCTTTTATAGACCATACACGCAAAAAGAATTATATATCGAAGGTATTATCAGTAAATACGAAGAAAATATTGAAAGCGGCTATTCGATAAAAGGAGGTGGACATTATGAGATAGTATACAATTACATCGTAATAGATGGAACAAGGATTGACGTTTCTCAATATGAAAAGGATAATTTCAGAGGAAGAGAATCATATTGGAAAGAAAAATTAGAAGGTAAGTATGCAAAAGTATATTATTGCGAAAGAGATAACTGCTACACATCTATCGAACTTGAAGACGGCAGTTATTCGTATCATGACCCTCATGAACTCTCTTATTATGATGTCGGGTGGTTTCCGTTCTGCATCTTTGCGCCCATAGCACTATTCTGCATATTTGTTCTACTGCGCTATTTCTATCTGCTAACATTTGCTTCAGATGAGCGTCGTATATTGGTGTTCGGGAATAAAGATGGAGATTTGAAATGAAACCTGTTGTCTACGAATAGCCAATGAATCCACTCTGTAAAATACTATCAATCAGCGTTATCTGTGTTATCTGTGCGTGCAATTTGTGCGCGCAAGGCAGAGTTTACGCCGAACCAAGGAAAGTTTGCCTCCACCGTGCGCGAACTTTTACAATCGGAAGGGTGGACGTTTAGTCATAATGTATTTATGTAAATATTAAATGACCGTTTCAACGGATTTATAATTCCGCTGGCGGCAGAGGTGTGAATTGAAGTTAGCTCATCCCTTTGAATGAGGTTGAAAATTGACAAAACACACGCTATATGCAACCTCAGTGTGCACTGTGCACAAAAGGTGTATAGTTAAAAATTTACAAATCAACATTTTGGTGTGCAAAAAATGCCGAAACACAACGCTCCTTTGAGTAATTTTGTAGCCGTTTTTTATTGATTTTATATGCAGAAGATACGTAACGTAGCCATTATTGCACACGTCGACCACGGCAAAACCACGCTTGTTGACAAGATGCTTCACGCAGGAAAACTTTTCCGTTCTAACCAGCAAGTGGGAGAACTCCTTATGGATAACAACGACCTCGAACGTGAACGAGGCATAACCATATTGGCAAAAAACTGCGCCGTGAATTGGGACGGCTACAAAATCAATATTATCGATACTCCTGGTCACTCCGATTTTGGCGGTGAAGTTGAGCGCGTGCTCAATATGGCCGATGGCGTGTTGTTGCTTGTGGACGCTTTCGAAGGTCCTATGCCACAGACGCGCTTCGTGCTCCAAAAGGCTATCGAAATAGGTCTGAAACCTATTGTAGTTATAAATAAGGTAGATAAGCCAAACTGTCGCCCCGAAGAGGTTCACGAGCAGGTGTTCGACCTTATGTTTACTCTTGAAGCAACTGAAGAACAGCTCGACTTCCCAACGGTTTATGGCTCAGCTAAAAATGGTTGGATGAGTACCGATTGGAAACAGCAAACCGACAATATCAATGCTGTCTTCGATACTATTATAAAATATATACCCGAGCCTCCTATCAACGAGGGCACAACACAGTTGCTCATCACTTCGCTCGAGTATTCCAATTATACCGGTCGTATAGCTATCGGACGAGTACACCGCGGCTCTATCAAAGAGGGTCAGCCAATCAGTCTTTGCAAGCGCGATGGTCGCATAGTTCGCTCACGCATCAAAGAGTTGTATGTATACGATGGCATGAGCAAAGCCAAAGTGCAAGAGGTTGGTTGTGGTGAAATTTGTGCAATTGTTGGCCTTGATGGTTTCGAAATTGGCGATACCGTTGCCGATTACGAAAATCCAGAAGCATTGCCACCTATCGCTATCGATGAGCCTACCATGAGTATGCTCTTCACTATAAACAACTCGCCCTTCTTCGGTAAAGATGGCAAGTTCGTTACCTCACGTCACATCAAAGATCGCCTTACACGCGAGCTCGAGAAGAACCTTGCTCTACGCGTTGAGGATACTGATAGCGCCGATTCGTGGAACGTTTATGGTCGAGGTGTGCTTCACTTGTCGGTGCTTATAGAGACTATGCGTCGCGAAGGTTACGAACTTCAAGTGGGCCAGCCTCAGGTTATCATCAAAGAGATAGATGGTCAGAAATGCGAACCTGTTGAGGAACTTACCATAGATATTCCAGAAGATTATTCGGGCAAAGCTATAGAGATGGTTACTCAGCGCAAAGGAGAGCTTACCAATATGGAGCGCAAAGGCGACCGCATACACCAAGAGTTCAAAATTCCTTCACGTGGTATCATCGGCCTCCGTTCAAATCTTATGACGGCGTCGGCAGGTGAAGCTGTCATTGCCCACCGTTTGCTTGGTTTCGAGCCTTGGAAAGGTCCTATCGAAAAACGCACCAATGGTTCGCTCATAGCTATGGAGAGTGGTACTGCGTATGCATATTCACTCGACAAATTGCAAGATCACGGCAAATTCTTCATCAATCCACAAGACGAAGTTTATGCAGGTCAGGTGGTTGGCGAGAACACTCGCGAAGGCGACATCGTAATTAACGTATGTAAGAGCAAGAAACTCACCAACATGCGTTCGAAGAGCTCCGATGAAGCCGTACATCTTGCACCTCCAGTTATCTTCTCGCTCGAAGAGGCGCTTGAATATATACAAGGAGATGAATATGTAGAGATAACCCCGCACTCAATGCGTTTGCGCAAGATAATACTCGACGAGAACGAGCGTAAGCGTGCATCACGCAAAGAGGAGTAAGCTAAAACATAATTATATATATAAATCTAAGCGAGGCATCACCAAAATGATGTCTCGTTTTTTTATATACGCAACTTTTCGGCATTAAGCCGTGCATTTTTGTATTCAAAACGTTACATTTACAACACGATTTTACAGACATAAATAAAAATCATGGACAATAATACTATTGACTGGAATAGTCTCGGCTTCCAATACATGAAGACGGACTATAACGTAAGATGCTATTACCGCGATGGGCAATGGGGCGAATTGGAAGTATCGAGCTCCGAGCAGATTAACATTCACATGGCTTCCACGTGTTTGCATTATGGCCAAGAGGCTTTCGAAGGATTGAAAGCATTCCGTGGCAAAGATGGCAAAATACGAGTCTTTCGTCCAGATGAGAATGCATTGCGTTTGCAACACACATCGGACGGCATTATGCTCGCAAAACTTCCAACCGAGAAGTTCCTTGAAGCTGTAAAGAAAGTTATCAAACTCAACGAGCGTTTCGTGCCCCCCTACGAGTCGGGCTGCTCACTATATATACGTCCGCTGCTTATAGGCGTGTCGCCTAAGATTGGTGTGGGTGCTTCGCAAGAGTATCTGTTTATTGTCTTTGTTCAACCTGTAGGTCCATATTTCAAAGATGGATTCAAAGCTACGCCAGTGGTTATTTTGCGAGGCTACGATCGTGCAGCACCTCTTGGCACAGGTACGTTCAAAGTGGGTGGCAACTATGCTGCGTCGCTTGTTCCTGGAGCTAAAGGTCATGCAATGGGCTATTCGGCAGTGCTTTATCTCGATGCTAAAGAGAAGAAATATGTCGACGAATGTGGCCCAGCAAACTTCTTTGGTATAAAGGGTAATAAATACATAACGCCAAAATCTACAAGCATTTTGCCATCTATCACCAATAAGAGCCTTCAGCAACTTGCTAAGGACTTCGGCATGGAGGTAGAGCAGCGTCAGATTCCTGAAGAAGAACTTGCTACATTCGAGGAGGCTGGCGAGTGCGGTACGGCTGCTGTGGTTAGTCCGATTTCGAAAGTTGACGACATCGACCTCAAGCGTACATACGAATACTCTAAGGATGGCAAGCCTGGTCCCGTATGCACGAAACTCTACAATACGCTTCGTGCTATCCAATATGGCGATATGCCCGATACGCACAATTGGGTGATGATAGTCGATTAATCGACATAAGCATATAACAAGTTTTTATTGTAAGAATCTCTTTTAGGGCTCGTCGGTTGCGATAACGGACGGGCTTTTTTTATGGAACATCGGCAACATTCTTATTCGTGCAGCTTCATTGATAAAACAAGGGCTACACATGATTTTTCGCATCATGCGTAGCCCACATTACTAACTGTTACTACTAAATCTATATGTAAGGTCTGTGCGTGTGCTTGATCAATTGCTAATTATAGTCTACAGAAATGGTCGACTTGATGTCGGCTGCCGAAGCTCCAATCATGATGCGGAACTTACCATCGTTGGCAGTCCATGCGTGTGCGGTTTCGTCGTAGTATTGAAGAACATCTTCGGTGAGAGTGAACCTGACGAGTTGAGTTTCGCCTGGCTGAAGGAGGATTTTTTGGAACGCTTTTAACTCCTTAATCGGGCGTGCCACACGAGGATTCTGCTCTTGAATGTAGAGTTGCACAGTTTCGGCTCCGGCAGTTTTGCCTGTGTTAGTTATAGGTATCTCTATGGTTATGTTGCTGCCTTTGTTCCAATGTTTAGGAGCTGTGGCTTTGCCATAATTAAATGTTGTGTAGCTCAATCCGTAACCAAAAGAGAAGAGAGGTTTGATGCCATTTTTATCAGTATAGCGATAGCCGACGAAAATATCCTCTTTATACTCTTCGTCGATAATTTTATTGTCGTCGCGCCATGTGCCTGGATATGAACCCGTAGCATGTGCGCCACACTCATTAAGATTGTTATACCACGTGAATGGTAGTTTGCCCGAAGGGTTGACATCGCCACTGAGCACAGCAGCTAAAGCCTCGCCTGCTTCCGAACCAATGAACCACCCTTGCACAATGGCAGGCACGCGTTTTGCCCAAGGCATAGCCACAGGGTTGCCCGATATATTCACATATACAATATTCTTGTTAACCTTTATCAGTGCTTCGATGAGTTCATTTTGTTCGTAAGGTAATTCGTATTGTTTGCGGTCGTGACCCTCGCAATCTTGATAGTCGCTCTTGTTTAGGCCGCCAATAACTATAACGTAGTCGGCATTGTTGGCAAGTTGGACGGCTTCAGTGCGCAATTGCTTTGGTGTGCGGTTTTCTACAAGCGAACGACCAACGGTTACACCGTTGTAGCTCTGAACAGTGTCGCCTACATATCCACGAGCATAATCAACTTGTGCATTGCTGAAACGGGTACGTATGCCATCGAGCGGAAGAATCTCTTTTTGCACCTTGAGCGACGAAGAGCCGCCACCTACGGTCATCATTTTGATGGCATTTTCGCCAACCACAAGAATGCGTTTTGCATTGCGAATAGGCAGAATGTCGCCTTCGTTTTTGAGCAGCACAATGCCTTCGGTGGCAATTTTCAGCGCGGCATCGTAGTGCTTTTCTGAGCAGAGGAAGCCCACTTCGTGTTTGTCGTTCATAGTGGTACGATAGAAAAGACGCAGCACGCGACGCACTTTATCGTCGAGCTCTTTAGTGGTGAAGCGTCCTTGCTTGATAAGCTGTTTGTATGGCTCTGCTAAAAAATAACTATCGTAAGCATTTGTTTTGCCCATGGTAAGTCCATCTGTCCACGAGCCAAATTCCATATCGAGACCATTGACAATGGCTTCTTCGGTATTGTGGCAACCGCCCCAATCGGATACCACCACACCATCGAACTGCCAATCGCGTTTTAGTATCTGGTTGAGCATAATATCATTATGACAATTGTGTTGGTTTTTATAGAGATTATATGCTCCCATAATAGCCCAAGCACCCCCTTGTTGCACGGCAGCTTTGAAGGCAGGTAGATATATTTCGTGTAAAGCGCGGTCGCTGACAATAACATTAACTTGATGTCGATACTCCTCATCGTTGTTGAGAGCGTAATGCTTCACGCAAGCGGCTACACCTTTTTCTTGAAGTGCTTTGATGTATGGCACAACCATTTGCGACGCGAGGTACGGATCTTCGCCCATATATTCGAAACTACGGCCATTGAGCGGTGTACGTTGAATGTTTACGCCCGGACCGAGCATCATGTTTTTGCCGCGATATAGAGCCTCTTCGGCAAGGTTTTCTCCATATATATATGCAAGATCGGTATTCCACGTAGCCGCAAGACAAGTGAGAGCAGGGAAAGCTACGCACGAGTCGTTGGTCTGACCAGCTTGCTCCCATTCGTCCCAGAGCACATCGGGACGAACTCCGTGAGGGCCGTCATCGGTCCAAAAATCGCGAAACCCAAGGCGTTTGATGCCCGGTGAAGAGAATTTTGATTGGGCGTGTATAACAGCTATTTTCTCTTCAAGCGTCATACGTGATATGGCATCGTCGATACGTTTTTCAACAGGAAGTGTCTCGTCGAGGTAAGGCAGTGTTTGTGCAATAATCTGATTATAAGAGAATAATGAAATTATGCCTGCCAATATGATTTGCTTTTTCATTCTGTTTATTGGTTTGCGTTGAGACAATAAGAGAAGGAGACACTCATCAGAGTGTTTGCTAATGGGTGTCTCCAGAATAAAAAATAGAAAATGTTGCTATGAGAGCCTTATTGTTTCTCAAATGATAGCACTCCTTTGTCGACGCCAGCAGTGAGGTCGATAGTGAGTTTGTAGGTTGCTCCTATTTCGAGTTCAACGCCATCGAGCAAGCCAATGTTGCCAGAAGGATTTCTGAGCAAGAGTTGAGCATTCTCGTCGAGAGCTATGTTGTTGCCTTTGTCGGCCGAGAATTCGTCGCCCCAGCCATTTTGGAAGAAGAATTTCATATCCCAACCAGAAGTGCGTAGGCGTGTACCGAGAGTAGCGTCACCCTCTTCGCCAATGGTGGCAGTGAGAGTAAATATGTTATTGGCAACCTCGGGCATTGCCACACCTTTGCCAGGATTCCAACCTGCTTCGTAGGCAAGCGAAGGCGAACCAGCACCATAACCCAATATCCAAATTGTACCATGACCATCGGCGGTGAGAGTGTTTTGCTCGCTGAGTGCTGTGATGGTGTGGTTGGCAATATCTATAGATATGTTGTAATTACCACTAACGGCGTTGAGAGTGAGGTTGTTGGCTGAGCCACTGAAGTAGTCGGGGTTGAACCAATAGCTATCTATCTCATTTATGCCGCTGATGCTAACTGCCGAGCCTTGTTCGAGGCTGAGAGTTGCAGTATACTCTTCACCATCGAGCGAGGTGAGTTCAGTGCCGTTGACGCTTATTTTGTTGTTATCTACGATTTCTACTTCGCCAATTTTCTCTACGCTAAGCACAGCGGCATTGAGTCCTGCGGTCATATCTACAGTGAAAGTGTATATGCCATTGGCATCGAGTGCTTTTTCGTCGGCGATGTATAAATTGCCATTGTCGTGGCCACCTTCGCCAGTGCCTACAAGAACAATGTCGCTCGTAGAGGTTAGTTTGTCGCCAGTGAGTTCTACGCCCCAACCCATCTGTCCGAAGAATTTGAAGTTGATGCGGTCGGCAGTTATGCTCTTGCCTGCTATCAAGGTGATCTGGTATTTTTTGTTATCGACCTGAGCAAAAGCAATTGCCTTTTCTGTTGTCCAACCTACCTCGTTATTCTTTACGCTTGGTTGACCAATGCCCTCGCCAATAATCCACAATGCGCCTGAACCATCGTCGGCAAGAGTGGTAGGTTCGTCGTTGCTGACTGGGTAAGTACGTACATAGCCAAGATCTTCGTCTACAATCAGACGATATGTACCGCTAATAGCATTGAATGTGTACGAACCGTCGGCATTTGCTACGAAGAAGTCGGGGCTGAGCCACAATGCTGCTGGGTCGATGCCGCTGAAAGTTACCACTTCGCCTTGCGACAAATCGGCATCGGTGGTGTTGCCAGTGCTGAAATCTACAAGATTGCTAACCGAAATAAAAGGCGCGCCTTCGAACGTGAAAGTGTTGAAACTGATGGTATACTCACCAGCAGAAGAGTTTGAGAAAGTGATGGGTTTTGTAGCGCCGAGAGTAATCTGGCTGCCACTCATTCCGAATGTGAGTTCGTTGCCGTTGGTGCCGTAGGCTGGAGTTTTGATGAAGCCCGACATCTTGCGCTCAAAGTTGGTTGTGATGCTATATACATTGCTGCCTTGAGGAGCGAGCGAATACTCTTTGCCTTCGGTAGTTACGAAAGTTATGTTGTCGAAAGCAGGACGTGTGATGCGCACATCTTTTTCTATCGTCGTCTTGGCTCCGCTTATATTCTCGAGCACAAGCTGAAGAGTAGCAGTGCCGTCGGGAATATTGGCGAGAAAAGGTACGTAGAGTGATGCTGTGTATTCTGCACCAGCAATTTTAGTACGTATGGTCTGCTCAGCCACGCGTTCTTCACCAAAGAGAAGATACACTTTGAGTGTCGATAGATCTACATTATCGGCATCGCTGACAGTGGCTGCAATTTTCAGACTATCAGCAAAGTATGCTTGCGGAATTTCTGTAATGTTGCTAATTACGGGATTGCCGTATGGTTGTGGCTCATCTACTTTTTCGTCGCAAGCCGTTAATATCGACACTGCGAGTGCCGACAAAAGGAATTTATATGAAGTTTTCATTTCGGTTCGGTTAATTGATTATTTCCATAAATACGATACTGCGCTCTGAGCTGGCACTGTGCAGCTGAAATGGTGTGTGCCATCGTCGATGGTGAGTGAGAGTGATTGCCCGCTATTGCTTGCTACGAGAGCTAACGAACCATCAGGGTTTTTGAATGCCGAATAGGTCAACCCATTGGATTTGAAATTGTTTGTGCCTATGCGAACAGCGCCTGGCTTCACTACGCTCGAAAGGTGAGCTATGATGAAGTAGTGCGAGTTGCAAGTGTACGAGGCGTAGTCGGCACTGAGGTCAACGGCGCCATAGCATGTTTGGCAACCACCCGGACGATTTGGTCCGCGCTCTGCGTCGAGCATCAAATTCCAAACTATTACTCCTGTGCACCAACGGTTAACGGTTCCAAGTGCCACCTCTTCCATGTCGGATATGAGACGCGCCGATAGATCTTGTCCGTTGTTCCACGTACCTATCGAAGTCTCGCTGAACACAAGGTCCATGCCTGGAGCAGCATCATGAACGCTGTTGAGCTCCTCTTTGTTGCCACCATAATTGTGGTATGCCGAACCTGCGAAATAGCAAGCAGCATCGCTATCGGCAAAGATGTTGAGCGGATAGCTTTTTTGATCGGCCACACCATCATAATTATAATTATGATCGAAAGCGTAAATCTTGGTGCTGATGCCGTTCTTCGCAAAAGCTGGACCGAGAGCAGTCTTCACAAAGTCGCGTTCTTGATCCCATGGCATATAGCACGAAGCCGAATTGCCATGATTAAGAGGCTCGTTTTGAGGCGTAACAGAATAGATATTTATGCCTTCGGCCTCGAAAGCCTTTATCCAGCGAACGAAATACTCTGCATAATCGGCATAGCATTCGGGTTTGAGTTCGCCACTTGTCCATTGGTTGTTGGTCTTCATCCAGCGAGGAGGAGTCCAAGGCGTGCCCATCAACTTAAGTTCTGGGTTGATAGCCAAAATCTCTTTTATGATAGGTATTACGTATTGCGTCTCTTCAGACGTGAGGGCAAAGTTCTCAATGCCCTCTTTGTCGCAGCAGGTGTATTCGGCAAGCGAGAAGTCGCTACAGCCGATAGCTATGCGGCAATAGCTATAACCATAACCTTCGGTAGGCGAGAACGTTTTGGTTAGAAATGCCTTGCGGTCGTCTTCGCTCATGTGCATAAGGTTGTAGCACGTGGAGCCAGTAAGAGCAGCGCCAAAGCCGTCCATGGTTTGATATTGCACCGAAGCATCGATACGTATGGTCGATGGCGACATGTTGTCTTTCTGGCTGAAACTAAGCCCCGACGTTGCAAGCTCTTGGCTACGCGAAGCCGTTGTAGTCAGCACGTTAACATCGTAGACTTCGGTAGAAGGTGCTGGATTTTCAGGGTTGTTCTCGGGTGTAACATCGCTATCGCTCGAGTCGCAAGCATGCAACTGGCAGGCAGTGAGCAACGTTACAGCGCCAAGGCCAAATATGTTTATTATATTACGTTTCATGGTATAACTATTTAATATCCTGGGTTTTGAACGAGGTTGTCGTTGGCGTCGAGCACAGGCTGTGGCAACGGCATCAGATACGAATTCTCGTTGAAAGTGTTACGTTGTGGAGCGCGCCCGCTATCCTTAGCATACACAGCGTTCATAACCTCTTCCACTTTGTCGAGGCGAACAAGATCGTACCATCGCTGACCTTCAAAAGCAAGTTCCATGCGACGCTCGTCGAGATAGGCATCGAGAAGGTCGTCGGCATTGCTGGTTACAGAAGCATCGAGTTTTGGCAATTCTGCGCGGCTACGTATTTGGTTAATTATGGTAGCAGCATCGGCCAATTTGCCATTAGCGATGAGCGCTTCAGCCTTGAGGAGTAGCACGTCGGCATAGCGATAACGAATAATACTATTATTACCCGAACGGAGTTTATACATAAAAGGATACTCGTCCATAGGGTAGTAGTTGCTCCACGAGCAAGCATAGTAGACGATGCTTTGCTCTTTGCGCACCACGTCGCCATTGCGGTCGTAGAGATTAATTAGGTCGCGCGAAGGAGTAACCCATTTTGCCCAAGTGAAATTCTCGTCGTAGTTGGCAAGGTTGCGGCCGAACATCCACGTTGCCCAGTTGCCCGAACCTGGCATAAACTGTATTTCGAGAATCGACTCTTTGCTATTGCGAGCAATGGCGTCTTGCGTCTCTTCGTTGAAACCGAAAAGATTGTCGAAGCTGTCGAGTTCGAATCCATCGGCGGTTATTTGGTCTACGTATGCAATTACTTTATTGTAGTCGCGCAGAGGCTTTTCGGCGTAGATTTTAGCCAAGAGAGCACGAGCCACATTCTTCGTAAATATTGTCTTGTCGTCAGTTTGGCTTGGCGCATTTTCTACGGCCTCGAGGAGGTCGGCTTCGATAGCTGCGTATGCTTCGGCTATGCTATTTTGCGAAGGGAAGTATGCTGCGTACGATTCTTCAATATTCTCAGAAGTAATATCGGCTGCTATGGTAGTTATGATAGGAATGTTGCCCCAAAGACGTACCATATCGAACCAAATCATGGAGCGAAAAATCTGAGCTTGAGCTTTGTAGGTGAGTTGTTGGCTCTCCGATAAGCTTCCGTCGGCCACTTTGTCGATGTTGACGATAAACTTGTTGGCAAGAGCGACATCCTCCATGAAGCGGTTCCAGTCGCGGTTGATTACGCTGTTAGAACCATCGATAGAGTTGTCTTCAAAAGGAACAACTTCGGCGCCAGTCGTACCCGCGTATGCATTATCCGAATGAGCTTCGGCAATCAAGAGCTGGTCGAGATACCAGTGCTCTTGGCGGTCTTTCATCTGCTTATATATTTTTTGCAAGTAGCTGTCGACCGAGGCGCGATCGGGAAATACCACTTCTTCGTCGCCTGTATTGTTGTTGTCGGTATACGTCACGTCTGAATAGGTGTCGAGTGGCTCATAGTCGAGCGAGCATGCCACGCTTGCCATACTTGCAATGGCTATCGATATATATATATTTAACTTATTCATAATAAAGCTTTTAGAAGTGGTTTTTAGAATTCAATGTTTATACCAGCAACGAAGCTGCGGCTTTGAGGATATGTACCCCAATCGATGCCTTGCACTGCGCCGCTGTTGCCCCATTGGTTAACCTCAGGATCCATGCCGCTATATTTGGTCGCGGTGAGAAGATTAGTGGCGGTGAAGTAAGGCTGCAAACGCTTGATGCCTGCCTTGCGTAGACGTTCGCCCTTTATGTTGTATGAGAGTTGAACGTTCTTCACGCGTAGGTAGCTACCATCTTCTACGAAGTAGGTCGAGTTCTTCATGTCGTAGCAAGCCTTAGGCACATCGGTGTGCTGTCCAGGACGGCGCCAACGTTTTAGCACTTCGGTAGTTTGGTTTTTACCATCATACATACCTTCAGTCTCCATGCGAGAAGCATTGAATATGTCGTTGCCATACGAGCCTTGTAGGAATATGCTGAGGGTGATGTTTTTGTACGATAGAGTGTTCGTCATACCAAAGGTAAACTTCGGATTAGGATCGCCTATGTACGTACGGTCGCTCGATGATATGCGGCCATCATTATTTATGTCGCGATACATAAGTTCGCCAGTTTCAGGGTCAACACCATCGCTTATGTATCCATAAAAACCGCCAAGAGCGCGACCTGGTTCATTGCGAACTACATAATCGTTTACATATTCAGAAGTCTTTGCATCGTAGTAGATCTTCTGGAGTTCGAGCTTGGTGAGCTTGTTGCGGTTGAACGAGATGTTGAAATCGGTATCCCATTTGAAAGCACCCGTAATGTTGTGAGAGATAACAGCGAACTCAAAACCTTTGTTCTCCATTTCGCCCTCGTTGCGAGTGATGTTGTTAGCAGCGGCAGCACCAGCAGGCAGACTGACGTTCATAAGCATGTCGGTGGTCTTTTTGTAGTAATAGTCGGCGGTGACGTTTAGTCGTCCATTAAGCACCGAGAGATCTATACCTATGCTGGTTTGTGATGTAGTTTCCCATTTCAAGTCGCTCGTGCGAAGGTTGGCTTGCGAGAGCGATGGCACGGCATGCTCTTGTCCCTCTTTGAACCACTCGTAGCGAGTGATGTTGTAGCGTTGTAGGTATGCATAGTCGCCAATACCAGATTGGTTACCCGTCTGTCCCCAACCAGCTCTAATTTTGAGGTCGTCGAGCCAATCGAGATTCTCCATAAAGTCTTCGCTTGAGAGACGCCAAGCAGCCGAGAACGAAGGGAAGTAGCCCCAACGATGGTCTGGATGAAGTTTCGATGAACCATCGGCGCGGAGGTTGGCTGTGAGCATATATTTGCTGTCGAAGTTGAATGCAGCGCGAGCAAAATATGACATGATGCCCCATTCAGAAGCGCCTGTACCAGTTCCGTCCCACGAGATTCTGTTAGCAGCATTAAGCGTCTGTATTTTGTCGTCGCGATAGTGGCTACCATTAATCCAGCTGTTGCGATAATCCGAATCGGTCCACGATGAACCTACCATCAAGTCGGTGCTTAATGCTTTTATGTTGAATGAATAATTAAGCACGTTATCCCATGTTTGCACGGTGTTTTGGTTACGGCCATCGTAGCCTTCGCCATATTGGTTACGTCCCCAAGCAGTGCTGATAGGGTCTAAGAAACTTGTGCTAAGTCCGTTTCTGCGGTCGAGAGTATATTTAGTGCGAAATGTGAGTTCGGGCAAAATAGTGAATGTGAGTTCACCCGAAGCCAAAAGACGGTTTTCTCTATCGCGGTTGTTCTTTGTACGCGCCTGATTCTCAAGTGGGTTGGTAATATTGCCAATACCATAGAAATTATTGTAGTATTGATTTGGAGCGTCAGGATTCCAGATAGGAGCATAAGTAGGCGTATTTATTACGGAGAGAATCACGCCACCACGTCCAGCGCCAGTACCCATGCTACCGCCGCCATTCGAGGTATAGTCTGAATATGATACACTTGCCGACACTTTGAGCCACGAGCGGAGTTCGCTCTCAGTGTTCAGACGGAAGTTATAACGCTGATAAAACGAGGTCTCCAATATACCACGCTCTTTCTGATAGCCGCCCGAGAGGTAGTATTTGAGCTTGCCTGCCGATTGTGCTATAGAGGCTTGATAGTTTTGCGTAAGTCCAGTACGATAGGTCTCATCGAACCAATCTGTTTGGTCGGTCAAACCTTCGGGAAGCGAAATCATACCTATCTCTTCTTGCAATTCGCGATATTGCTTTGTGTTGAGCACATCGAATGTATTTGCAACGCGAGTAACACCAGCTTGCGCTGTAAGGGTAATCTTAGCATCGCCTGTGTCGCCTGCCTTTGTGCTTATTAATATGACACCATTTGCTGCACGCGAACCATATATAGCTGCCGAAGAAGCATCTTTCAATATCTCCATGCTTGCTATGTCGTTGGGCGAAAGGAATTTGATATTGTCCACAGGCACACCGTCAACTACATAGAGCGGATCGTTGCTGCCATTGAAAGAGGTTGTTCCACGCACACGAATCGACATTTCGCCACCAGGCTGACCACTTGGTTGCATCACATTCACACCTGCGGCTTTGCCTTGAAGTGCTTGTGCTGCCGACACTATTGGACGCTGGTCGATGTCTTTTGTCGACACACTCGATATGGCGGTTGTTACATCGGCGCGTTTTGATGTGCCATAACCAATAGCCACAATATCATCGAGCATAAGAAGTTCTTCATGAAGCATAACAGCCAAATCTGGTCCAGCTGTCAGTTCTTGAGTTTCGAATCCTATGAACGATACTACGAGTGTAGCATTGTCGTTCACTGTAAGGTTAAAATGTCCGTTGATGTCTGTTATCGTACCATTTGTGGTACCTTTTTCAGTGATGTTGGCTCCAACGATATATTCGCCAGCCTCGTCAATTACGGTACCCTCGGCTGTTACATTCTGCGCTTTTGCTCCTGTCGTAATAAGAAGCATAACACACAAACAAACACCTAAAAGGGTTGTTCTAAGGTTTATTCTCTTGTTCATGATTGCATTAATTGGTTATGTCGCAAAGTAAACGACCTCTTTGTTGCCGAAAGTCTACAAGTAAACACTATCGGTAATCAAAAAAAATGTTATTGGCTTGAAAATCAGTTGTGTTTTTTTGCTATCAAGTAAGATTTGTTAATAATTGTGTGGATATAAATAGCCCCTATTCGGGAGTTTTTCTTTGTTTTTTTATGCTACTTATTACTTGGTTTACGGCAAAGTTGTTGCACCGTCTCGGCAAATTTTTCTTTCGACACGATAGCCCTATTTCTAATCTTCAATCGATTGTTATACACCGTTTGTGGTGAACAATGGAGCAACTCGGCAATCTTCACACTGTCGTTGATGCCTAAGCGCACAAGGGCATAAATACGTAAATCGGTGTTGAGTAATTCGCCTTTCTTGGGTTCTATGCGTGCTTCGGGTTGTAGTAGCGCGTTGAATTGTTCCACGAAATCGGGATATATATGTATGAATATTGCGTCGAAATTGTTGAAAAATTCATGCATCTCTTCTGTAAGCAGCGACTTTGAGGTTTGTGTGTGTAGCTCGTCATATTTTTTTACTGTTAGTTTTCTATTTATGTCTTTTCTGTACTCTTCTATTTTGCTTATGTAGTTCGAACACAACGAGAATACATATCCTATGTACTCTTCTTTTACGTAATTGCTCTCTTCCAATTGGCTGTTTATGTTGCGCAACTGTTTGTTTACTTCGGCAAGTTCGAGAGTTATCGTTTTGCGTTTACGATATATCCTAACTATGTAGAATGCTGCTGTAGCCAGTAGAGTAAGAAGTATTATGGCTATGGTCAAATAGCGCTTCAGCATCTGTTGCTGCTCTATATTGCGTTTTATGTATGAGTTTTGTATTTCATCTATAATGCGCGATATGCTTATCACTCTCACTCTGTTGTTGAACGAAAGAGCTTTTTGCATACATATATTTATGTAGCTATTAGCTCTGTTTAGGTAAATGTTGTTTACGAAAAGTGGGCTTGTATAGTCTTCATTTTTTATCTGTTGCTCAAAAATCACTCCCGCAAGTTCCTCAAGCGAAGCAATATCTTTGTTGCCGCTGCGTATGTCGGCAATCGACGATTTGGCAAGATTCCGTATGTATAAATTGTTGTTGCCTAAAGTTTTATACATCTGAGCCAAGGCGTAGGCATTGGTAGCATCTTCGCGAGTGGTCAGTGCCGATTCGCCTACAATTTTTTCCAATATTATAGAAGCAGTGTCGGCTTTGCCATCGGCAAGTGCTTTGCATGCGCGTTGCCACACATAGTCGGCGTCTGTTGGCTGCATTATGCTTATAAGCGAGTCGCGGTATGCTTGTTCGTTCTGTGTGTATGTGTTGTGCATTTGTCCATTGCCTAAGTACTGTCCGAAATGAGCATAGAGATATATCATCTGAGAATAGTAGGCAACTAACATCTTACGCGACATTTGGTGTGTGTCGAGCGATCTTATTATTGCGTCCGATTCGAGCAGCATGCCAGTAACCGAAAGCAAAAACGATTTTTTTATCATCCATTCCGTCTCCTTCTCTTGGTCCGATGTGGCGCGGGCATAGCTGAGGTTAGCCTCTACGGCTTCAAAAGCGCAATCCGAGTCGAATGTTAAGCATTCATCGTATATACTGCAGTTAGTGTTGTATATATCAGATGGGTTCTTGCGTATGCTTCTGATTGATAGTAGCTTATCAATTGTAGCACGTTTGCTTGCCTCATATTGCTCACTATTGATGAGTACCGAGTCGAGTGAAAGTAAAAGATTCTCTGTTTGCCCATCGTATGTGTTGTCGCTTGTGCTGCACGAAGTGCATATCAATATTATTATGGGTATGTATAACAATCTTAATGATGACATAATTTCAAATATACTTTGTTCAATAGCGCTGCCAATATCAGTATCGTAGCAGACAACGCAAACATACATACTTAGAGCTTAACGAACTAAATATATATGCATATTGAGTAAATATATGTATAAACAATCGATTGTAATTCACATATAGAATTGTCATTTATTTTTTCATTGTTATTTTCGCCTCCCAAATATTGGTTGCAGAAAAAGTGATCTGCGTACACTACACAACTTATGGCAAAACAAGCAGCATCTTACGATTTAGTAATTGTCGAATCACCAGCTAAGGCCACGACAATTGGTAAATTTTTGGGTAACGATTACATCGTTGAATCGAGTTATGGGCATATTAGAGACCTCAAAAAGGCAAGCAATGCCATTGATATAGAAAACAATTTTGCTCCACAATATGAAATCTCGGATGAGAAGCAAGCCGTTGTGGCGAAACTACGAAAACTTGCCAAAGGAGCTAAGCAAGTGTGGCTCGCATCCGATGAGGACCGCGAGGGAGAGGCTATCTCATGGCACCTTTCGGAAGTTTTGGGGCTTGATAGCAAAACGACCAAACGTATTGTATTTCATGAAATCACTAAAGATGCAATACTCAATGCCATAAAGAATCCGCGCACTATAGATATGCACCTTGTTGATGCTCAGCAAGCGCGTCGAGTTCTCGATCGCCTTGTAGGTTTTGAACTTTCGCCAGTCTTGTGGCATAAAGTGAAACCACAACTCTCGGCTGGTCGTGTTCAGAGTGTAGCAGTGAAAATTATAGTAGAACGCGAACGTGAAATCTTTGCATTCGTACCTACTTCGTCTTTCCAAGTAACTGCACTGCTCGATTATAAAGGCTCGCAGCAACTCAAAGCTGAATTGAGCAAAAAAATAGCTACCGATAAAGAGGCTTCCGACTTCCTAAAGTCGTTGGCAAACAAGAAATTTGAGGTTAGCAATATCGCGGTGAAACCTACCGTGCGTCAACCTGCATCTCCATTTACCACTTCGACGCTACAACAAGAGGCATCGCGTAAACTTGGATTCCCTGTTTCGCGAACAATGTCTGTGGCTCAGCAACTATACGAAGCTGGTTATATCACATATATGCGTACCGACTCAGTCAATTTGGCAGAGACTGCTATAAAACAAGCTTATGCTGTGATTGCAGATGAGTATGGTAAAGAATATGCTCATTCTCGCCGATTCAAAACGACTTCTAAAGGTGCTCAAGAGGCTCACGAAGCTATCCGTCCTACCAACCTCGCTGTGAAGAGCATAAATACTCAAGATCAACAACTCAATAGTCTTTATCAGCTAATCTGGCGTCGCACTGTAGCTTCGCAGATGACAGAGGCTCAAGTTGAACGAACCACAGTGAAAATCGACCCGCAAGGCATGAAAGATGCCACATTCTCGCTACAAGCCGAGATTGTAAAGTTCGATGGGTTCCTTCGTCTCTACACCGAATCGTCGGATAACGACAACGAAGAAGAAAACGATGTTCGCCTTCCTGAAATACACGAAGGCGACGTCTTCGACGCTATATCTATTGATGCTCGCGAGCGCTTCACTCAGCATCCACCACGCTACAACGAAGCAATGCTTGTGCATAAGATGGAAGAACTTGGCATCGGTCGTCCTTCTACCTATGCACCTATTATATCTACCATTCAGCAGCGTGGCTATGTCATTCGCGACAATCGAGATGGCGTAGCTCGTAACTACATAGAACTCACTCTCAAAGGCAATAATGTTTCTAAGCGTGTAGGCAAAGAGAAAACTGGTGCAGAGAAATCTAAACTCTTCCCTACAGATATAGGTATGGTAGTGAACGACTTCCTTTGCGAGCACTTCAAGAATGTGATGGACTACAACTTCACCGCCAATGTAGAGAAACAATTCGACGAGATTGCCGAAGGTTCATTGCAATGGCAGAACGTCATCAACGAGTTCTACCAGCCATTTCACACGCAAGTCGATAATACCATGTCGACTACAGGCAAATCATCTGGCGAGCGCATCCTTGGCACCGACCCCGCCACAGGCAAACAAGTGTCGGTTCGTGTGGGACGTTTCGGACCTCTTGCGCAAATTGGCTCAGCCGACGACGAAGATAAACCTCGTTTCTCATCATTGCGTCGCGATCAACGCATCGAAACCATAACATTGGAAGAGGCATTGGCCTTGTTCCAACTTCCGCGCACGATTGGTGAATATGAAGGCAAAGAAGTAGTAATTGGTGTTGGAATGTTTGGTCCCTACATTCGCCACGATGGCAAATTCATCTCTCTCAAGAAAGGAGTAGACGATCCTTATACTATCGACCTCGATACAGCTATAGTACGTATAAACGATAAGCGCGAAGCCGATATAAAGAAAACCATCAAGATTTTCGATGAGGAACCAGAACTGAAAATACTTAATGGTCGTTGGGGACCATACGTAGCCTATGGGAAGGAAAAAATACGTATACCTAAGACCAAAAAGGCAGAAGATTATTTCGATTACGCAGTGTGCAAAGCATTTGTTGAAGAGAATGTGAAAAAGCAACCAAATGCCAAGAGCGCTACGCGAGGGAAAACCACTGCAGCAAAGAAAGTTAAGACGACTTCTGCTAAAACAGCGGCTAAAAAAACGACTAAAAAGTAGAGCTTCATACAATAAAACAAATACTACAGTCGTTATATAAATAAAGAATCAGATGACAAGTATAAAGAAACAATGAAGTGCGTGCTCTATAAAATCGCTATGTTTTGTTTTCGGCGGCACGCATTATTAATATTTTTTCACTTACTTTGTCTTCTGTGCCTAAACGAAGCAAACGCGCAAACTGAGATGCAATTTTCGGGTTGTGCAGATGTGCCAAAGATTACTTGTCCTGGCTCTGCTGGACATACAGGTAATATTGAGGCTATGGCAGCCTACAGAAAGCAGTGGGTGGGTTTCGATGGTTCGCCATCGACTACAGTTTTGGCTATCGATGGAGAAGTGAAGTTCTTGCGTAATTTCCATGGCGTAGGTGCAATGGTGATACACGATAAAATAGGAGCATTCACAACTACCTATCTCGATGCTAACTATAGTTATCATTTGGAACTCAGCAAAGGCTTTCTTGGGTTGGGACTACGGCTTGGTGCGATCAACGCAGCATTCAATACGTCGGATCTTTCGACCACTGTTGATGGAATGGACGATGATTATCATCAAGAATCGGATGAGTTGCTCCAATCTGGCGAAGATGGAGGAACGGTGTTTGATGTCGGGTTCGGTGCCTTCTATGAGACGAAGTTGAGTTATGTTAGTTTCTCACTTCTTCATCTGACCGCGCCAACCATTGAAACTAAGAGTTATGCAAAGCTGAAAAACAAGCCACTGCTTACGTTAGGGGCAGCAAGAAAAATCGGCGAGAAAGGAAATGTAGAGTTCGATCCGAAGTTTTTTTTCAAGACAGATTTTACATCTTGGCAGCTTGAATTTGGTGCAGATGCAGTTTTTAGAAAAAAAATTTGTATTGGATTAGGTTATCGATTGCAAGATGCTGTATTTTTGCAATTCGCAGTTGATATGTCAAACGGAGTTACTTTTGGTTATTCTTATGACATCTCAATTGGAAATTTCGGAGGTCACTCAGGTGGTTCGCATGAAATTATGATTGGATATAAGTTTAATTTAGACATAGAAAAACGCACTAAACGCTACAAAAGCGTGAGGATTTTATAATGATATTATAACTATTATGAGAAATATTATTGTTTGTGCATTCGTTCTGCTGCTTATGAGTAGCTGTGGTGGCACAGGAACAGGAGAACTTGTAGGTGTATCACAAGCGGGCGAGTTTTTCGAGCCAAGCCCTTATGGAATGCTATTTATTGGACAAGGTAGCTTCAATATGGGTCAGAACGAACAAGATGTAGCGGGATTGACTAACGCTCAAACAAAGACTGTTACGGTAAGTTCGTTCTGGATGGATGAAACAGAAATAACGAACTCCGAGTATCGTCAGTTTGTTTATTGGGTACGCGACTCAATCGCTCGTAGAAAATTGGCTGAGCAATTCGATGAGTTCCAGATAGCAGAAGATGCTAATGGTAACGAGATAGACCCACCATTCTTGAATTGGGACGTTGAACTCGATTGGAGCAACCCTGAATATGCTGAGGTTCTAGAGGATATGTATTATAAAGAAAACGAGCGCTTCAAGCATCGTAAAGAACTCGACAATCGTCAGTGGGTTTATGAATACGAGTGGATTGACCTTTTGCAAGCAGCTAAAAAATCAAATCGTTATAACTACGAGACAAAACAATATGAAGGTCGTGTTCATGATATAAAGGGTGAAATTAAGGATGTGAAAGATCGTTCAGCCTTCATCATGAAAGATCGAGTTTTGGTATATCCTGATACATTGTGCTTCGTTGCAGATTTCACCTATTCTTTCAACGAACCAATGACCAAGATGTACTTCAATCACCCTGGATTCGACAACTATCCAATTGTAGGTGTTACTTGGAAGCAAGCTACCGCCTTCTGTATTTGGCGTTCAGATTTGTTGAACAACTTCTTGCGTGCAGAGAGCCAACCTTTGGCAATGGATTATCGCCTACCGACCGAAGCTGAATGGGAATATGCAGCACGTGGCGGTTTGGATAGCGGTATCTATCCTTGGGGTGGATATTATACACGTAATAATCGTGGTTGCTTCGTTGCTAACTTCAAACCTCTTCGTGGTCGCTATACCGATGACGGTTCAGAGCGTATGACTGCTGTTTGCTCTTATGCGCCAAACGATTTCGGATTGTATGATATGGCAGGAAACGTAGCAGAATGGACATCAAGCGCATTCGATGAAGCTTCATATGCATATGTACACGACTTGAACCCTGACTATCAATACAATGCACGCCCAGACGAAGCTCCTGTAATGAAACGTAAGGTGGTTCGTGGTGGTTCTTGGAAAGACATTGCATACTTTATACAGTGCGGAACACGCACATACGAATATCAAGATTCAGCAACATCGTACATAGGTTTCAGATGTGTACGTGATTATATCGGTGAATAAAACTTTTAGTAACATAACAGATAAAAAGCATAAATTATGACACTTTCAGAATTAGTTGTAAGTCCGGCATATAAGAAATTCATGGGTTATGTCTATGGATTTGGCGCATCAGTTGCTATTTTGGGCTCTCTGTTCAAAATTATGCACTTCCCCGGTGCAGGTGTGATGCTTGTTGCGGGTTTGGGTGTTGAGGCAATCATCTTTGCATTGTCATCATTCGAGCCACCTCACGAGACGCCAGATTGGACATTGGTTTACCCAGAATTACTTGGTCTTGATCCTGAAGACGGAAAAGGAAAAGAGTCGTCGCATCATCATGGTAGTGGAGCAATTCAAGGCGGTAATGGTGGCGGAAGTGAACTTGCAGCTTTAGTTTCTGCTGGCGCAATAGAGCAAAAAACTGTTACTGAACTTTCTGAAGGAGTTAAGAAGTTGGCTTCTACAACTGCTCAAATGGCAGATCTTTCAGATGCTTCTGTAGCTACCAAAGCATATATTAATAATGTTAAGAATGCATCAGAATCGTTGAACCAGTTTACTGCTATTCAATCGAGTGTAGCTGAAGTTGGCAGCAAATTCGCAAATAGAATTAGTGAAGAGGGTGATAAACTCGCCGATTCATGCACCAAACTTAGTGGTACCATAGCATCGCAGGCAAACCAATCAGATAGAATAAGCCAAAATATGGGTGCTGTTAATGCAGCATACGAAGCACAACTCAAAGGTATAACTGCACAAATTAAGTCTACCGAGAATTTGGCTTCTGGTCTCTCTTCTATATCTGATGAGATTAATGCTTCAGTAGAAAGTGTTAGACAATATCGTCAGCAAGTAGCAAACCTTAGCAAGACAGTTGGTGAGTTGAATTCTATTTATGGCAACATGCTTAGCGCTGTAAACAAATAAGAGGATTTGTACGAACCATAATACTAATTGATAAATACGTTAGACTATGAGTGGTGGAAACTGTCCGGAGACCCCGAGGCAAAAGATGATAGGCATGATGTATCTTATGCTCACTGCCATGCTTGCCCTGAATGTCTCGGGAGACTTGCTTAACGCTTTTATACTTGTTGATAAGAGTATTAAGAGTTCTTGCAAAACGGTAGAAGAGAAGAATAAAATACTCTATTATAATTTTGAGCAAGCAAATGCTCAGAACCCAAAGCGTGTGAACGATAGATATCAAACTGCATTGCAAGTAAAGGCACACGCTGACTCTCTTTACAATAAAATTTATGGCTACAAGAAACTAATGATCTTGAAAGCCGACGGTCCTGAATTTACTCCAGATAGTTTTCTATCGACAAGTAACCAAGATATCGCTGCTCAAGTTATGATGGTAGAGAGCGGAGGCGATAGAAGCAAGGATTTGAAAAAGTCTATTGAAGAGTATCGCGAATTCCTCATCAGTGTTGTTGAAGGTGATGAAGGAATGAAGAAAAACGTTGAAAGCATGTTGTCTACTCAAGATCCACCCGATTTGGATGGTACTAAGCCTACTTGGGAATCTCAACAGTTTGAGCATTTGCCATTGGCAGCTACGATGGGCTTGATGAGTAATATGCAAGCTAATGTGCGTAATACTGAGGCTGATGTTGTAACATTCTTGTACAAAAAGATTGACGAAGCTTCATTCAAGTTCAATGCTATCAAAGCGCTGGCTATTCCTGAGTCGAACTACGTTTTGCGTGGCGGTCAGTATAAAGCTGATATTATGCTTGCAGCCTATGACGACACAATGGAACCAATCGTTACTATTGGTGATAATAAGCTTCCTGTTGAGGCTGGTTGTGGTAAATATGTTGTAGCAGCAAGTGCAGTAGGATCTAAAAAATATACAGCTCGTATAGAAATTCCTGATCCTATTACAGGCGAATTGAGACCATATACAGTAGATGCAGAATATGAAGTTGGCGAACCTTCAGTGGTTGTTTCACCAACCAAGATGAATGTAGCTTACATTGGTGTAGATAATCCAATGGAGATCTCTGCAGCAGGTATCTCTTCGAGTGATTTGAAAGTAACAGCTACTGGCGGTAGTATAACAAAGGGTAAAGATGGTTATATTGCAAAACCATCTAAAGGCTCTAAGGAGTTGGTAATTTCAGTTTCAGCTGATGTCAACGGTAAGCATCAGAGTCTTGGAAGTCGTAAGTTCCGTGTTAAGACTGTGCCAGACCCAAAACCATCATTGTATAAAGGCAAAGAGACAAAAGGTGCTGTAGCAGTTAATGAGTGGAAAGGTATGCAAGGTCTATTTGGCTTCATGAAGGATTTCGATTTCGATTTACCTGTGAGAGTTACCAGCTTCACCCTTTCGACAATGCAAGGAGGTTTTACCGTTTCGGAAAAATCAAATGGAGCTGCATTCTCTGCTGCACAGAAGTCTTTGATAAGCAAGGGTACAGTAGGAAAAAAATACTACATTGAGAATATTGACGTTTCAGTAGCGGGTGAAACACGTCACCTTACGGAGTCGCTCATTGTTACGCTTAGATAATAGATAAATATGAGAAAGTTAATATCAATTCTGTTGTTGGCATTCGTTGCAATGCCATTCATAAACGCACAGGATGCGGAGGAAACACAAGATTTCTTCCAAGGTGTAGATGGTCTTTACAAAAAAGAGCACATCGCCAATAAGAAGTATATCCCATATAAGCATGTTCGTGAAGCTGATGTGCTTTGGATGAAGACAATTTGGCGTATTATAGACTTGCGTGAGAAACAAAATCTCCCACTCTATTATCCAACGACACCTGTGGATAGCAGACGTTCGCTTATTCGTTTGATCTATGATGCAGCATCGATTAACGACATACAGTTATATTCAACAAGCGAGAACGATGAGTTTTCGAAGAGAATGGAGTTCGATGATTTCGCTGCTAAACTTGGTGCTACTGCTGCTTTCGATACCGTAATGGAAGACATAAACACTGGTGAAATGAAGACGGTTCACATGGAAGCAAGCGAAGGTAACCTCACAGGCGTGCAGAAATACTTGATAAAGGAAGTTTGGTACTTTGATCGTCGTTATTCTTACATGGATTCGCGTATTATTGGTATTTGCCCAATTCTCGAGCAGCAAGTAGGCGAAGGTGAAGGAGCAAGATTTGATCAAATTCAGCTTTGCTGGATATATTTCCCTGATCTCCGCCCATTCCTCTCTCAGCAAGAGGTTTATAACACTCGCAACGATGCTCAGCGTGAATCTATGGACGATATATTCCACAAACGTCACTTCAGTAGCTACATCTTCAAAGAAGCAAACGTATATGATAACCGTTCTATTACAATGTATGCTTCAGGTCGTGTAGATACTCGTTTGGAATCTGAAAGAATAAAAGAATTGATATTTACTAAAGAACACGATATGTGGGAATATTAGTCTATAGGACTAATATTTCTTCTTATGAACAACAATGCTCTTCGAATCCTTTATGCTCGGAGAGCATTCTTTTTATACACACTCAAATCAAATTTTATATTTCTTGCTCTTAAACATAATGTTTATGTCAATTGTTAATAGATAAGCTATTGTTATGAGAAATAAAGTTCTATTCTTCAGTTTGATTTTGCTGACTTGTTGTGCACACATTCAATCACAAAAGGCAAATAATATCTACTTCATGAAGCATAATCCGCTTCGTCATGAGCTGAATCCATCGTTTATGCCCGAAGAGGGCTTTAGAGGCTTTCTGGGTTTTCCCGCGATGACGAGTTTGGATATGGGTTTTAGCGATAACTCATACATATTCAACGACCTTTGTAAGGTTAAGAATGGTGAACTTGTTACCGTTTTTGACAATGATAGCGACCTTGGTTTGAGATATTTACTTACGTCGGCACATAAGAGTGTTAAACTTGATATGTATGGCGATGTGGGGTTGTTCAATTTAGGTATCAAGAAGAACGATACTTATTGGATGTTTGGAGCCAAGACTAAATTTGAAATGAACACATCGTTGCCAACACAAATCATAAAAGATATTCTCGAAATAGTAGATAACGGAGCAAGGAATACATCACATAAATTCGAAAAATTTGCCATCGCAGCCTCTTTGTATAATGAGTATAGCATGGGTGTTGCGCATAAATTTGGACAGATTACGATTGGTGGTAAACTAAAGTTTCTTCAAGGTTATGCCAACATGAAGTCGGATATGCAGGATTTGCAACTCGATATAGTTAACGATCATTGGAAGTTGACTGGCGCTGCAGAGTTCTATTTCCTTGTAAATGGAATGAAGCTCTATAAAGACGGAAATAGTATTACGGTAGAAGATGAAGAATCGGACAATCCAATGGATTTGCTGAAATCGAATGGCTATGGCTTAGCAATGGATTTGGGCGCTAATATGAAATTGGGAGATAGAATACGATTGTCGGTTAGTGTAATTGATCTTGGATTTATAAAATGGAAGCAAAAGGCCAACAAACTATCTGCCGATTTGAATATTGAATTTGATATGCCCGCACGAACGGAAGACCAAAGTGTAGGCGACTATCTTGACAAATTGCAAGAAGTGCTATCGGATGCTACCGACGAAGATAATTATGACTATTGGGTAGAAGATAAGCCAGTGTCGTATAGATCGATGCTTTCGACTAAATTCTATGCAGGAGTAGAATTCTCGTGGCTCGAAGATAAGATGAGTGCTTCGTTGTTGTCGAAAACTTGGATATATAGTGGCAATGGCCGACAAGATTTAGTGCTGGCGTGGAATGCTCGCCCTGCAAAATTCTTTGATTGCGTTATTAGCTACGATATACTTAACGGGCATTTCGGTTCGTTGGGTTATGGTATGAACTTCAATGCAGGCCCAATAAACTTTTTCGTAACTATGGATGATATACCATTGCGCTACAGCGATAAGATAAAGAGTGGTGGTAGTAGCTATAGAATACCGAGCCATCTGTCGCAAGTACACTTTTCTATGGGCTTAAACTTCCTCATAGGTTGGCGTAAATCTGACACAGAAACCGACAAAAGCAAATTTGTATACGAATCGCTGTAGTAGCGGTAGCTCGATAAAAATGATATGGCAGGCGGCATCATCATCGAAAAAGATGAATGCCGCTTGTTTTTTGTTGGTGTTATGAAGGTATATTTGAAAATCAAAAAGCACTACATACCTAAATATTTGGGAGAATCATAGATATGTCGCTTATCAATTCGATATTTGTTGATGGGATAGTTTTGAATAGTACGGTAGTGTGAATGAGCAACATGATTGCATAGAAAAGCTGCTCAACGATTTGAAATGAAGAAATGTAGAGAATAAAACAACCAACATATAAGAGCTAATGATACACAACACTTACAAGATTTTTTCGGCTGTTGCCATTGCTGGACTATTAAGTAGCAATGTGGCGGCGCAAGAGTTCGCTTTCGAAAAACTCGATCGCGGTTTTATTGGTGTTAATACCGCCAATGGCATATTTCTTTCGTGGCGTTTGCTTGGCAACGATGATGCAAATGTGTCTTTCGATTTGTATCGTGACGGAGTGCTTGTTAATACCAATGGACATTTAACTACAGTTACAAACTTTACCGATGCTAATGGATCGGCAGCATCGGTGTATACACTCAAAACTTTAGATGGAGGCGGCAATGAATTGTCGTCGGTTACGCTTGGAGAAATTTGGTCGAGTCAGTCAAAACGCATTGCACTTGACGTACCAGCATGTTTGACGATGGAAGACCAAAGCACTTGCACTTATCGCCCAAACGATTGTAGTGTTGGTGATGTAGATGGTGATGGTGAATATGAAATCATACTTAAGTGGGATCCGAGTAACAGCCAAGACAATAGTAAAACTGGTTATACGGGCAACGTATACATAGATTGTATAAAACTCGATGGCTCAAAACTTTGGCGTATCGATTTAGGTAAAAATATTCGTGCAGGCGCACATTATACACAGTTTCTTGTTTATGATTTTGATGGTGATGGTAAAGCAGAAATAGCTTGTAAGACGGCTCCTGGTTCAATTGATGGCCTTGGAAAATATGTTACAGAGGCTGCGACGGATGAAGCTATCAAAACCGCAGATAACACAAAAAGCTACCGAAGTGCAGCGAGTAAAACGCTTGGCGTAGTTATTTCTGGTCCAGAATATTATACAGTGTTCAATGGACAAACGGGTGCTGCCATACACACAGTAGAGTATAAGCCACTGCGCTCTATTGCAAGTTTTGGCGATAGCTATGGAAATCGTTGTGAACGCTACCTCGCTGCAGTCGGATACCTCAAAGGTGTAGATGGCATTCGTCGTCCTTGTATGATAAATAGTCGAGGATACTATACGCAAGCATATGTATGGGCAGCACAATTTGATGGCACTGAGATAAAAACCATTTGGCTGCATAAATCAGAATCGCTTGGAACTACATACAAAGTGGTTGATGCTAACGGAGTAGAGACGACATATACCGCCAAAGCCAACACGAGTGGCGTGGCTAAAGCTAATTCGAATAACGGAGTGGCTGGTGCTGGCAATCTATATGGAAATGGCAACCACAACCTTTCGGTAGCAGATGTAGATGGTGATGGCTACGACGAACTGATTTGGGGAGCATCGGCTCTCGATGACGATGGTAAAGTGCTCTATTCAACTGGTATGGGTCATGGTGATGCTATGCATTTGGCGGATCTTATACCAGCTCGTCCAGGGCTTGAAGTGTTTGAAGTGCACGAAGAGAAGTTGGCTTCACCTTGGGGCTCGTGGGATTTGCACGATGCAGCTACAGGCGAAATAATATATATGGGAGGATCTGCAGGCATCGACAATGGTCGTGGTATAGCTGCACATGTAAGCGACAATGTTTATGGCGCATGTTTTTGGTCGGAGTCGGCTCTTGGTACGTATAGTGCCGAAACAGGAACGCAGATAAGTACTAAATATGGCTCGAAGAATTTCCGTATCTATTGGGATGGAGATCCGCAAGACGAACTCCTTGATGGTACGAATGCCGATTCAGACGACGAGAGAAAGCAATTCTATATACAGAAGTTTAATAGTTCGTCGAATACTTATAGCACATTGAAGACCTTCGATGGCTATACATGCAATACCACCAAAAGCACGCCATGTTTTATGGGTGACATCTTTGGCGATTGGCGCGAAGAGGTTATTGTTAGAGATATGACAAGCGCCACCGATGTAGGTTTGCTTATATACACTACTACGACATCTTCCGACTATCGCGTGGTTACGCTTCCTCACGACCATACATATCGCATGGGTATGGTTTGGGAACAAACGGCCTACAATCAACCTCCGCATCTTGGATACTATTTGCCAGATAGCCTTGGAATTATGGGTATTGGTTTTATAGATTCTGAAGTGGCATCGCAAACAGTGCAAATTGGAAGCGAAATAGAATCTATAGGCATCGTTGTGAAAAATTCACCCGAGATTGAAGTCGTCGGATTGCCTAATGGCATTACCTATGAATGTGAAAACGATGTATTGACAATAAGTGGAACGCCTACAACCAAAGGTACTTATACATATAAAGTGACAACCAAAGGTGGAAATGGCAAAGCGCGTAGTGTCAGTGGTGTGATAGATGTGGCAAGTTTGCAAGCAACGCTCACCATGGAACAAGGGGCGGCATCGCAAGCCATATTACTCGGCAATGCCATAGAGACCATAGTGGTAAGTACAGAGAATGCTACAGATGTAACTATAGCAGGTTTGCCAGATGGATTGACAGGTAGCTTCTCTGAAGGGAAAGTGACCATAAGCGGAACGCCAACTGCAGTTGGCAAGTCGACAATTGTGCTAACTACAGTTGCTGCTGAAGGCGCCGATGCTAACACTCTATCGCTCACAATTGAGGTCGTTAGTGGCAAACTTGAGCTGATTGCGCAATATCTATTTGAAAACAATTTGCTCAATGGAGTGACCAACGAAAATGCTACGGCAACAGGTGGTTATACCGAATCCTATGTGTCTGGTAAAGTAGGAAATGCCATAAGCTTCAATGGTACTGGCTATGTTAGTCAAACACACTACGAAAAGCTCGAACTTGGGCAAAAAAGTTTCACTATATCTATGTGGATAAATAGTACGCTAACTACTTCCGACGACGCATACCTATTCCATTCGGGAAGCACCACAAATGATGCTACCGCTGGCACATCTGGTAAGTGGGTGGGCATAGAGTTCAAAGCTGGCAAACTTTACTTCGCAATTGATGATGATGTAAATAAAACACAAGTAGCACTTGCCGATGCATCGCCATATTTCGATGGCAATTGGCACTATCTTGTCTGCACGCGTGATGTTAGTAAAGCTATACTTACCATCTATATAGATGGAAAAGTGGTGGCTACTGCAACTGACATAACAGGTGATATTAGTCAAACAGAGGAGACTGTTATTGGTAATAGTACGGTAAACCACAATACTCCGTATAAAGGCTTGATAGACGAATTGTGCATATACGAAAGTGCAATGAGCGCCGAAATGGTGGCTGCTACCTATAATGCAGCTAACGCTATCACACCAATAATTGATGTTGTAGCAACCGATTGGGCAGAACTTATCTACGATGGCTTAGACGGTATTACGCTTGCTCTGTCGGGTAAGGTTACTGTCGCCCTCTACGACATTAGTGGCGCAAAGTGCTTGTCAGAAACATTCGATGTGTCTAAAAGAACTATTGTTACGCTTAATAATGTAAAAGCCTTGCCAAAAGGAGTGTATATACTTAGTGCAACGAGCAATCAAAGCACTCGAACGTGGAAGCTACTCAATAAATAGCATTGACGAATAAATAAACAATTTGAGCGCTATTCATCGCAAGATGATGGCGCTTTTTTATTTGGTTAAAAGAAAGATACCCAACATAAAGTATTGCTAACGTGAGCAAATAGTAATAATCTTGTGACACGAAATCGATAGTAATCTAAGTATGGTTTTTATCATTGCCGACAATCAAGAACTGACGCGTTTTGCTGTTGAGCGTATGCTCGATACTTATGCAGATAAACAAGTGTTTCATGCATCGAACAAGGCAAATTTAGTGTCGCTACTTCGTGTGCATGAGCAAAGCGTAGTTATTATGGATTATGCACTCTTTGATTTTCCTGATATTCAGAATCTTGTAATACTTGCCCAGCGTTATCCCATGTCGCAATGGGTGCTCTTGAGTGACGATCTTGCCGAGCAGCACATGAGCAACATTGTGTATAATACTACCAATGTGGGTATCCTATTCAAAGATTCCCCGCTTGCCGATATAACAACTGCCATAAATATGGCGCATGAGGGTCAACGGTTTATTTCTCAACATGTTATGGAAGTTCTTCTTGCTCAGCGAAAACAAGAAGAAGATAAATCGCAACTGACTCGCACCGAAATAGAGATAATACGTGCTATTACCCAGGGCAAGACAACCAAAGAGATTGCCTCGGAACGATCATCGAGCATACATACAATAAACACACATCGCAAAAATATTTTCCGCAAACTCGGCGTAAACACCGCGCACGAGGCCGTAAAAGCCGTCGTCCGTGCAGGATTGATCGACGAATCTGAGTATTATATATAGCGATACTCTAAGATTTTACCATTGCTAAGCCTCGCCTTCGGTCCAAGCATCGTCGTAGAGGAAATCGTTGTATGGAAAACGTTGCGTATGTATACGTTTTATTTCTGTATATACAAGTTCGCGCATTTCATCGAAGTTCTGCTTGTTGGTTGCCGATATAAATACGCATTTGGCCCCCTTAGCCATCCACATCTGTTTTAATTCTTCAAGAGAATAGTTTTTTTGAGTTTTCTCCGTCAGATCGTCGGCAGCTTGTGGTGTATAGGTGAAAGAATCAATCTTGTTGAAAATGAGAATAGTTGGTTTGTCGTCATCGCAGAGTTGATGAATGGTTTGGTCGACAACGGCAATTTGTTGCTCGAACGCAGGGTGCGATATATCTACAACGTGCAGAAGCAAATCGGCTTCACGCACTTCATCGAGGGTCGATTTGAACGATTCAACGAGGAATGTCGGCAATTTGCGAATGAAACCAACCGTGTCGGCCAATAGGAAAGGCAAATTGTCGATTACCACTTTGCGCACAGTGGTGTCGAGTGTGGCGAAGAGTTTGTTCTCGGCAAACACGTTGCTCTTCGATAGGGCATTCATCAGTGTTGATTTACCAACGTTGGTATACCCCACAAGAGCGACACGCACGAGACGACCTCTGTTTTGTCGCTGAGTGTTCATCTGTCTGTCGATGTGGCGAAGTTCCTCCTTGAGAAGGGCAATGCGGTCGAGCACAATGCGTCGGTCGGTCTCAATTTGCTTCTCGCCAGGACCGCGCATACCAATACCACCTTTCTGGCGCTCGAGGTGAGTCCACATTCGAGTTAAACGAGGTAGCAAATATTGATATTGAGCGAGTTCGACTTGTGTTTTGGCGTAGGCTGTGCGAGCTCGTCGTGCAAAAATGTCGAGAATGAGCAGTGTGCGGTCTATAACCATCACCTTGAGCACCTGTTCTATATTTTTCTGTTGAGCAGGCGATAGCTCATCGTCGAAGATGACGGTAGAAATCTCGTTTTCGGCAACGAAATCGCGAATCTCTTCCAATTTTCCTGTACCAACATAAGTCTTGTGGTCGGCTTGTTGAAGGTTTTGGGTGAATGTAGCTACGGGCTCAGCGCCTGCTGTTTGAGCAAGAAACGCAAGTTCGTTCAAATATTCATCAACGTCGCGTTGCTTTAGGTTGGGCGTACGCACGCTCACAAGCACCACTCGCTGCAATTCGTTATCGGAAGAAAGATGTTCTATCATACTATACTATAATCGTTTTATCGTACGCGAATGATATTTTCAATATATATATTAATTGCCATTCGCATAAACTTTTCGTGCATCATAAATACATGAAAAGACTGCAAAAATAATTGGTTATGTAATTTTGCAGGCATAAAAAGCAACAACAAATAGAATGAAGATTCGCAATCTCGACCTTGGACACGAGCCTGTTATTTTGGCTCCTATGGAAGACGTTACCGACCAACCGTTTCGTAAACTATGTAAACACTGGGGCGCCGACCTTATGTATACCGAATTTATCAGTGCCGATGCTGTGGTGCGCGACATCGATTCTACATTGCGAAAGACCATAATAGCCTCCGAGGAACGACCAGTAGGCATACAAATCTATGGCAAAGAGATAGAGCCAATGGTAGAGGCCGCGCGACGTGTGGCTGAGATTGGGCCCGATGTCTTGGATATAAATTTTGGTTGCCCTGTGAAGAAGATTGCTTCTAAAGGAGCTGGAGCAGGAATGTTGCGCGATGTGCCTAAAATGGTTGCTATGACAAAAGCTATTGTTGATGCTGTGGGCGACAAAGTGCCCGTTACAGTGAAAACCCGTCTTGGTTGGGACGAGTCGTCGAAGTTTGTCGTGGATACCGCTGAACGACTGCAAGATGTCGGTATAGAGGCTATAACTATCCATGGTCGCACGCGAGCACAAATGTACACCGGTGAAGCAGATTGGACACTTATCGGCGAAGTGAAGAACAATCCGCGTATGCATATACCCGTCGTAGGTAATGGCGATATAGTGAGCGGCCCTCAAGCGCGAGAATATTTCAATCGTTACGGTGTTGATGGAATAATGATAGGTAGAGCATCGATAGGACATCCGTGGATATTCGAAGAGGTGAAACATTATCTACGTACAGGAGAAGAGTTGCCTGCCATAACCATTAGAGAGCAAACAAAACGACTTGCTAACCAACTTGATGATACTTTGGCTTGGATAGGCGACGAACGTCGTGCCATATTACACATAAGACGACACTTGGCCGTTTCGTTCAAAGGTCTCGCAAACTTCCGTCAGCTAAAGATTCGACTTCTACGTGCCGACACGATAGCCGAAGTGAAGACCTGTCTCGATGAAATAGCCAATGAATATGGCATTTGACAGTTGATATTCAAGGTCGAAAAACGTTTTTTAGCTTCAAAAAGAATTTTGTAATTTCGCACTGCTAAATTTTTAGATTACAAAATGGAAGAAAAAGCAAGAGTCCTATTTGTGTCTCAGGAGATAATGCCTTATTTGCCAGAGACAGAAATATCGCGAATAAGTAGAATGCTTCCACAAGGAATTCTCGAACGCGGTAAAGAAGTAAGGACATTCATGCCACGCTACGGCAACGTCAATGAACGCCGCAATCAGCTTCACGAAGTGATTAGGCTTTCGGGAATGAATCTAATCATCGACGATACCGACCACCCGCTAATCATAAAAGTTGCAAGTATCCAATCTGCTCGTATGCAGATTTACTTCATCGATAACGAAGATTTCTTCAAACGCAAAAGTGCCCTTTATACGCCAACAGGAGCTGAGCATCCCGATAACGATGAGCGTGCAATGTTTTTCGCTCGTGGTGTGCTCGAGACTACTCGCAAACTCGGTTGGGCTCCTCATATTATTCATGTTCATGGCTGGTTCTCGTCATACGTACCATTGTATGTACGCCTTTGGATGAATCACGACCCATATTTCGAGAAATCGAAAATTGTACTCTCTATTTACGATGAAAGTTTCAAAACTAAATGGGAGGACAATTTGAATAAGAAAATCTATGCCGATGGCATCGATGAGGAAGGCTTGGCTAAAGTGCATGTCACCGACTATATGTCGATGATGAAAATGGCAATTGACTTCAGCGATGGCGTGATATGCGGTAGCCAGAAAGTCAACGAAGAACTTGTAGAATATGCCAAGTCGCTTGGAAAACCAGTACTTCCATATCATCCAGAAGATACTTATATGGATGCATTCAACGAGTTCTACGATAGCTTGTTGCAATAGCATGCGTATGTATATAAGAGACAAAAGGACGCCCACGTTTTTAGGGCGCCTTTTTTGTTTATAAGAGCGTAAAAAATACGTGAGACATCTATGAAAAATTATATCGCTTGGATAGTGTCGATATTGGCTGGCGTGGTATGCATTGCCTTTATGGCATACATAAACGTCATCACGAGCGACATGCGTAGCGAAGAAGAACAAAGCATGCAACTTTGGGCTGAAGCCACGCAATGCATAGTAACCGCCGAAGACGCAGCTTCGCTCGACCTCGCTTTCAAGATTATTAAGCAGAATAGCAAAATTCCTGTAATAGTTACTGAAGGCACCGACAGCGTAACCTTGCTTCGCAATATTGATGGTTGCGACACTATAAAATCGCAAGCTTGGGCACAAGAACACTTGCAAAAGATGCTCGATGATGGAGTACAATTTATTGATATTAAGGTGGATAGTACGGTAGTTCAACGCCTCTATTACGGCCACTCCAACGTTATTGATAGACTGAATGTGTTTAGTTGGTTTCAAGTGGCAGTGGTGCTCGTCTTTGTGCTGATTATATATATGACCTTTCGAGCCAAGCGCAAGAGCGAACAAGATAAACTGTTGATAGGCTTGGCACGCGAGACGGCACATCAGCTGGGAACGCCAATCAGTGCTTTGATAGGATGGACCGACATGCTGCGCGCAGGCGAAATAACCAACGAAACAGCATCGCAAGAGATTGGTCGCGATGTTAGCCGTCTGCACGATGTGGCAGAGAGATTTTCGAAGATAGGCTCTGCTCCCAAACTCGAGCGTCGTCCAATTTGCGAGGCTATTGAGGCATCGGTGGAGTATCTTCGACCGCGCATACCCAAGAACGTAAAAATAGATATTGAGTGTGTCGACGAAACGCTTCAGCCGCCGCACAATCCTACGCTTATTGGTTGGGCAGTGGAAAACATTTGCCGCAATTCTGTTGATGCATTGCCAAATGGCAGTGGCAGCATAAATATTTCGCTCACTACCGATAATAAATATACATACATAACTATAAAAGATGACGGTAAGGGTATGTCGCAAAGTATAGCAAAGCATATCTTTGATGCTGGTTATACTACTAAGACGCGAGGTTGGGGTATTGGCCTCACACTGACACGTAGAATAGTAAGAGAATACCATAAAGGCGACATCTATGTGCTTAGCACCGAATTGGGCAAGGGCACTACTATAGTTATAAAACTACGTAATTGAATATCAACCTAATACTAATAAAACTATGAAGAGATTTTTTGTTACTCTTTTAGCAGTCATCGTTGGCGGTATCATACTGAGTATATTGCCAATGATTATCCTTTTTTCTATCGCTGGCGCAATGTCGAGCGGCAACGAAAATGTTGAGGTGAAGGAAAATTCGGTTCTTGTGATGAACCTTTCGTCGGCAATACAAGACCGCAACATATCCGACCCTTCGTCGCTAATTCAGAATATGTTTTCTGGCAACACGAGCGGCGTTGGTCTCAACGACATAAAAGCAACACTCAAGAAAGCTAAAGCCGACGACCGCATCAAAGGTCTTATACTGAAAGGTGCGCAGACCAACGCTTCTGTAAATACCGTGAAAGAGGTTCACGATGCCATAGCCGATTTCAAGACGAGCGGCAAATTTGTCTATTTCTACGATTCGAGCATTGCGCAGACTTCGTTGCTCGCAGCTGCTAAAGCCGATGGTATTTACGTAAACCCAGCTGGCGAAGTGGATGTGCATGGCATCTCTATACTTACGCAGTTCTATAAAGGCCTTATAGATAAGCTTGGTTTGAATGTGGAAATAATTCGCCACGGACAGTTCAAGTCGGCTGTTGAACCATTTATGCTAAATAAGATGAGCGAAGCATCGCGCCTTCAGACTCAGCGTTTTATTGATGTGATTTGGCAAAACGTACGCGATAGCATTGCCGCTGGACGCAATATTGCCGCAGCCGACATCGATGAGTATGTAGACAACCTCAAATCGTCCGACATAAATAATGCGCTCACCGTTGGCCTCGTAGATAGCCTTTGCTACGAAGATGAGTTTATGGCTAAAATGAAAGCGCTCACCAATACGCCCGACGACGAAGATCTCAACACCGTTGATTTCAATAACTATATAAAGGCTTATTCGCCTAACGAGGAACTCAACTTCAGCACGAACAAGGTTGCCGTTATTTATGCCATTGGCGAAATCAACGATGGTAGCAACAAGATGGACCTTGCTAATATTTATGCCGATGACCTCGCTCGCACCATTCGCGAAGCTCGCAAAGACGACGGCGTGAAGGCTATAGTTATGCGCGTGAATTCGCCTGGTGGTTCTGCCTTGGCAAGTGAGATTATTTGGCGCGAAGTGTCGCTCGCATCAAGCGAAAAACCATTCATCGTGTCAATGGGCGACTATGCAGCATCGGGCGGTTATTACATATCGTGCGCAGCCGACTCAATATTTGCTGAGCCTACAACTATTACGGGTTCTATTGGTGTGTTTGGTATTATACCCGTTGTTGGCCCAGCGCTCGAGAAGTTTGGCGTAAATACCGAAAAAGTTCAGAGTAATAAATACTCACAATTCGACGGATTCACTCCGCTCTCAGACGTCCAACGCGATGCTGTTCAACGTTCGGTAGAGAATGTATATGCAACCTTCACACGCCGTTGCGCTAATGGCCGTAAGACCACCGTTGAGCATATCGATAGTATTGGTCAAGGTCGAGTTTGGGCTGGTGCCGATGCTATAAGTATTGGCTTGGTAGATAAACTCGGTTCGCTCGACGACGCTATTCGTTGTGCTGCCAATGCTGCCGATTTGGGCGACGACTATCTGATTTGCGAAATGCCCGAAGTTGACGAGAGCTTCTCGTTCTTCATGCGTCAATTCAGTAGTAGCGCCGAGGCATTCGTAGGTAAAACGATGTTTGGCGATACATACAGCCTTGTGAAACGCTACGAAGCACTTTCGAAACAAAAAACCATTCAGGCTCGCATGGAGTGCACCTTCATGGAATACTAAAAGTATTTACAGATTTTCAATATGTACGATGTACGGTTATGTACGAATAGATCGTACATCGTACTTCGCTAAATCAGTAAGTATAGTTAATGATACATACGCTTGCTAATGGCATCAGAGTGGTGTTTACACCAATAAAAGGTGATGTTGGCTATTGTGGAATAATTGTTGGCGCTGGATCGCGTAACGAAAAGCCCGATGAGTATGGTATGGCTCATTTTATTGAGCATACTATATTCAAAGGCACTAAAAAGCGTTCAGCTTATGCCATTCTTAATCGTCTCGATTCGGTAGGTGGCGAGTTGAATGCCTACACTACCAAAGAGGAGACAACGGTTCATGCAGCATTCCTCTTGCGCGATTTTGAACGTGCGGCAGAACTTCTTGCCGATATGTTGTTCAATCCCACATTCCCGTCTCGAGAACTCAATCGCGAAAAAGATGTCATTGCCGACGAGATACTCTCTTATGCCGACACACCATCGGAAGCTATTTTCGACGATTTTGAAGAGATGGTCTTTGGTGGCTCTTCGCTTGCGCATAACATATTAGGCACAACAGAGCTATTGGCCTCGTTTGATGGCGATGCTGCTCGTAGCTTTATGAAGCGTAACTACACTACGGATAGAATTGTCTTTAGTGTTATGGGCGATTTTCATGAAGCGGAAGTGATTCGAGTGGCTGAAAAATACATTGGTTGCCAAGAGGAGAATTTGTCTCGCTCTCCACGCGATAATAAGTCTGCTATATATACACCAAATAGCAAAGTTGTAGAACGTGATACTCATCAATGTCATGTGGTGATGGGCTGTCGAGCACCATCGAACTACGACGCTGATAAACTCGCCACTTCGATGATTGCCTCGTATCTGGGTGGCGACACAATGAACGCGCGACTAAGTATGCTCTTGCGCGAACGTGCAGGCATTGGTTACAACGTGTCGGCCGAATACACAGCTTTTGTCGACATCGGCCTTTTTACTATCTATTTTGGCACCGATAGCTCGTCGCTCAACCGTGCTTTGCGCATTGTAAATAAAGAAATTGAACGAATGCGCACTGAACCATTTACACAAGTGCAATTGGCGCGATTCAAACGCCAATTTATTGGCCAATTACTTATGTCGTCAATCGACAACGAGGAGAATATGCTAAGTGCTGGCAGAAGTGTTTTGCTATATAATCGTGTGGTGCCAACAGAAGAAATATGTCGGCGTATCGAGGCGGTAGAGCCAGCCGATTTGCTTCGCGCTGCTCAAACACTATTCAATCCCGATGGCATGTCGCAACTTATCTATAAGTAGTAAAGTCTTTACTTTTGAAAATAATCACCGAAATGAACCAAAAAACGACGAAGGAATCGCTCGGAATTCAGAGGTTGATTGTTGCGAACAAAAGAAAAACATTAGTATTAATTAGTTGAATACTGTTATAAATAACAATTACGATGGACGTTGATAGTATTGAAATGGAGCGCTATATAGAGGCGCACATCGATCAAGAGTGGAGTGTCTTGCATAATATCTACCGACGTTCGCATCTCGAACTTATTGGCGGTCGTATGGCAAGTGGCCATTTGCAAGGCACAATTTTGAAAATGTTTACGCGTATGATAAATCCGCAGAACGTTCTCGAAATAGGCACTTTTACGGGCTATTCTGCCATTTCTATTGCCTCGGGCTTTATGCGTCCAGGTGCGATGCTACATACCATAGAAATCGATGATGAGCTCGAGCTGTTTATTCGTAGATCTATTGCCGAGGCACATTACGAAGATCGTATAACATTGCACATCGGCGATGCTACCGATGTGATACCCACGCTCGACTGCATGTTCGATATGGCGTTTATCGATGGTAATAAACGTAATTATATCTCCGATTACGAACTTGTCATGCAGCGACTGAATGTGGGTGGATATGTTATAGCAGACAATGTTCTTTGGGATGGTCATGTGCTCACTACGCCTGCTCCAAACGATAAGCAGACTCAAGGTGTGATAGCTTTCAACGATTATGTGTGTAGCGATTCTCGTGTAGAGCGTGTCATAATTCCCGTCCGCGATGGACTGACTATAATTAGAAAGATGAAAAATTGACAGAGCTACACTAACCTATCAAATCAAAAAAGCACTGAAATAATGATTCTATGGCCTCATTATCAGTGCTAAACATTATTGTTTCTCCAACGTCCAGAGTTAATATGGCGTCTTATCGGTTTTAGATGCCCATTTCTCAAACGATTTAATTGTCTCTTCGCGAAGTAGCGGAAGCTGCGGAATCATTCTGCTCTTTACAGGTTTTGCAAACTCTTCGTATATAAACTTATCGCTGAAGTCGATAGCTTCGGCATCGGCTTGCGTGTTGCCATAGTAAATAGTCTTGATATGAGCCCAATAGATGGCTCCAAGACACATAGGACAAGGTTCACAAGTGGTATATATTTCTGTGCCCGCGAGATCGAAAGTGCCAAGATTCTTACTGGCTTCGCGAATAGCCATAACTTCGGCGTGCGCTGTTGGATCGCAGTTGGCTGTTACACGGTTGGCGCCACGTGCTATAATCTTGCCATTTTTCACTATCACAGCAGCAAATGGTCCGCCTCCGTTGTCGATATTTTCCATCGCTAAGCGTGTGGCTTCGCGCATAAATTCTTCATTCATGGTATTTTATTTATATATGTTGTTATAGGCAAAAAACGGAGCAACACACCTGCTGCTCCGTATGGTTAATTATATGTATGTATATCTTATTCTGCTGATATAGGCTCGAAATCGGAAGCAGTGAGGAAATATACAGGATAGTAGTCGGTGTCGTGTTCAGCCATCCATTGTTCCATTTTCTCAATGTTAATGCGTTCAGCGTCGCATTCTTGGCTTGTGCCTTGTTCCTCTTCCTGACGTGCGATGCGCTCTTTTTGCTCTTTTACATAATCAAGCGACAAACGCGATTCGCCAACGATGCCTTTAGCAGCTATTTTGCTACCGATAAGTTCAACGTTGAATCCTCCGAGTTCTTCGCCTGCCTCTATACGTAGGTTGGCCTCCTGCGACCCTCTAATAAAACAGCGACGATGGGTGCGTTTGCACAAATGCATCACTTTGCCTGCAACTACTACTTCTTTACCTACGAGAGTTTCGGCTGTTGAAAGTAGTGAGTCGACGGTTATTGCTTCGTTTGCAAATGAAGTGGTGTTTTCTGCTGCTTCTTGAGCTTCTTGTGTTTGTTTGCCGTTGCATGCAGCCATTGTGGCTGCAACAATAGCTGTGAATAAAACTTTGAATTTCATCTCTTTATTGTTTGTTTATGGCGTTCGTATGGTACGAGCAAAAGTCCAGCCAATCCAGAAACGCCTGTTATTACTAAATACAATGCCGACGCTATGCAATCTCTTTTGCTGAGACGCTTGTGTCGTATCGTAAGATAAATGCTTGCTATGATAGCATTAAGTATGAGAGCTATCCAGCCGCCAAATTTAGGACGAGGATAGTCGAAATATGAGTCGACATGGTGCAACTCGGTATATACGAAGAAGCACCTCGACAGCCATTTGTTGCTTGTGATTTCAGGACATGGCAAGAACCCTTCGTCGACGCGTTTGAGTGTCTTGCTGTCGAGTATGTATGTGTAGCGTCCTGTATCATTAGTTACGAAAATAGTCCAATAGAAAAGGCTGCCAAGCACGCGCACGTTGTCTTGTCCCAAACTTATTGGCGGAATGTCCAATCGTTTAACGGAATAACTATTATCGCCTGTTTCCAATATCCAAAGAGAACTGTCGGCTGATATTATAATACCGTAATAGCTTCTATTGTTCGGCAACGACATTGAGAAACGAGCCATTTGGAGCGTGTCGGTTACGTTTGTATTGCGTATGAATGGTTTGCCATTTACCATCTTCATGTGAAAAAGCTCTCCTTTGGCATCGATTAAGAAATAGCCTTCGTCGTAGCGTTTGCGAGCATTTATTTCTCCCGACATCGATTTTATTGGGAATGTTACACCGCTCTTGAGCAGAGCATTTGTGAAAGTGCGACTTTTGGCAATGTCTATTTCGTGCGTTTCATCGTTTTCGAACTCTATGCCGTCAGAAGTAAAACGAAAAATGTCTTGTGGCATTACAAGTCCTACACGTTTAGGCATCGATTCGTAGAGCATACCAACGCAATCGTCAGGTTTGTCGGCGTAATCATTCTCAATGTTTATCCTGTGAGTTGAGCTGAGTATGTCGCGCTGTGTGACTGGTATGCCCATGATGCTGTCGGGCATCTTGTTCATTTGAGTCAACTGCCGACTATTGTATATAGGCATCAGCGAATCGGCTCCGGCTGTGCTATACTTATTTCCATCTTTGTCGGTTATATCGACATTGTTTTTTTGGTACTCGTAGTAGAATAGCTTTTGGGCTAATTCGCTATATACACCAAACTTGTATGTAATAGGCTTGTCGGTAGCATGTTTGAGCATCGCAGGAAGAATAATCGATGCTACTATGGTGGTTACTACCACAAGTATTATTCGTAATAATTTTATCATCGATATATCTATTTACATTATTCCTCGTTTGAATCGCGAGGTGGTATACACCGACATAAGTAGACTCGCTATTGCCAACACAACAACCATTGGAAATATGTATGTCGCGTGTATGTATTCTGTCCACATCGATACTGCAACGGTAGCAAAACCAATTAGTGCTATACTTATTTTGTATTGCATTGTTGGCTCTATACATACTGCAGTAGAAAAACCGTAAGCTGTTAGCCCAACTATCGACCAATGCACGAATGTCATTAGCTCCAAGTGTACGTATTCTCTTGGTAAGAAATTGGATAGTATGGCGCTTATGCCTACGTATGTGGATATCATTATTACTGTATATACTGCAATGCCGAATAATAGCATGCTCGAAATAATATTCAATTCGGGCGCAGGCAGGTGAAGTGTGAGTTTCAATCTCTTGTTGAGCATCTCAGGCAAAAATTGCGAGAGAGCCACAGCTGTACCGGCTACTATCGGTAGCATATCGAAAGCGGTCAAAATGTGGCTGCCTATCAGATATTTGTATATCAGCGTAGGATAGCCTTCCATTCGCACTTGTAGTGCTACATCGGAGTATAAGTATATAAGCAGCGCTAAGGCTATTGCAAATGCGATTGCTACATACAGTCGCACTTTTATCCACTCTTTGTATGATAATGACAAGAAAAATTTCATCGCTAATATTTACCCGTTAGACCAATAAAAGCATCTTCGAGCGACAGATTGCTATGACACACTATATTGCGTGCTGCATATTCTTCGAGTAGCGAGTGAACCATCTCTTCGCTCAAAAAAGAGTATGTTTCCCATTGCTTGCCTACACGTGCTGTATGCCATAGTCCAACTATGTGAGGTATCGCATCGCACTCCGAGTCGAAAGTGTATCTACGAAATGTGTTCATTATCTCGGCTGTTGGTTTGTGCAGTAGCACACGTCCATAGTCGAACACCATGCAATCGTCGATAAGCATCTCCATGTCTTGAATAATGTGCGACGTGAGGAAAACTGTTTTTTTGCCATTGCGCACAAACTCAAGTAGCCTCTCTATGAAAAGCCTTCTGTAGCCAGGGTCAAGACCCATCGAGAAGTCGTCTAATATGAGCACTTCGGGGTTTTGTGCGAAAATCAACCCCAATGCCACTTGCGAACGTTGTCCGCACGACATCGATGCTATTCGCTGGTGCTCACTTATGTGCAATTGTTTTATCAGGTCGTAATATGCATCGGCATTCCAATTAGGATAGAAGCGTGAATAAAACCGTTCTATCTGGTTGACATTGAAGAATGTGTATTGCACATGACCTTCGAGCAAAAGGCCTATACGTGCTTTGTCGTTTGGTGTGAGATTGCGCACGTCGTGCCCGAATATTGTGCAACGACCCTCTGTAGGCGTCAGATAACCATTCAATATGTTTATGATGGTCGTCTTGCCAGTGCCATTTTTTCCCAATAGACCTAAAATCTTCCCTTCTTCTACGCCGAAGTTGATGTTTTTGTACACCAACTTATCACCATAGTATTGGGAGATGTTTTCGCAGCGTATTATCTCGTTCAAGGTAATTTAGTTATGTACGTACGTTCCTATTTTTTCGCCATCGATAACCTTAATTAGGTTGCCTGGCACGTCCATGTTGAATACAATTATAGGCAAGTTGTTTTCCATACACATGGTGGTAGCCGTAAGGTCCATCACCTTCAAGCCTCTGTTGTATATCTCATTGTAGGTTATGTCGTCGAATTTCGTTGCCGATGGATCTTTTTCTGGATCGGCGGTGTATATGCCATCAACACGAGTACCCTTAAGCATCACGTCGGTTTCGAGCTCTATGCCACGAAGCGATGAGCCTGTGTCGGTGGTAAAGTATGGGTTGCCTGTGCCAGCAGAGCAAATTACCACTTCGCCGCGTTCGAGGGCCTCTATTGCTTTGCTCTTTGTGTATAATTCGCCAATTGGTTCCATACGTATGGCTGTTAGCACTCGGCATTTGCGTCCACGATTCTCAATAGCAGAAGAAAGCGCTAACGAGTTTATCACTGTTGCAAGCATGCCCATTTGGTCGCCTTTGTAACGGTCGAAACCTTTCGATGCACCACTCAAACCTCGGAATATATTGCCGCCGCCTATCACTATGGCTACTTGCACTCCTTTGTCGCAGATGTGTGCAATGTCTTCTGCATAATCCGTCAATCGCTGTGAGTCAATGCCGTAGCCTTGTTTGCCCATAAGCGACTCTCCGCTAAGCTTCAAGAGTATTCTTTTGAATTTCATATCTTCATATTTATGAGTTTGCAAAGATAAAAATCAATATTAATTGAATGTTTAGTGTGTAGCTCTTTTAGAACTCGGAGTTGATTTAGCGTGCGCTGTAGACAAAAAAAAGAGCAAAACTAACGTCTCGCTCTTTTTCAACAGACTATCTACATTTTCATAGTGCACGTTTTGATGTGTGTGCGTCAAAACTTTTTTTTGCGTGTGTGTGTCAATCCCCCTTTTGTGTTGATAATTTATGTGTGCTTTATAGTGTGTGCCTTTATATCTATATCAATTTCCCTATTATTATCAGAAATCTCTATTGCTTATTTCTGCCAAAACAGAACTTTTGCAATTCTTTTCCTTATCCCACGAGTATACAACCTCGCTGATAAGATTGCCATTTTTGTCGAAAGTGAAATCGCGAATTATGTCTTCGCTATCGTTGAGCACCTCTGCCATAGTCTCGTTTTTGGTTGATATTAGCAAACGTCCTTTGGTGTTGGTCTCAGTGTTCCACTCATAAACGCTATTCTCGAGTAGGTGTCCCTCTTTGTCGAAAACTATGTCTACAAAAATATTCTCGTCTATTGCCAAGTTGTCGCCTGTGCTAACACTCGTTGTAATGATGTTGTTGTTATAGCTATAGTTTGCTAATGTGCCTAAAACAACCAATAACAATGTTGCGATGAATATTAATGTTATGCGTTTCATTTTTTATTTCCCTTTCTTCGATTACAAAAGTATGTACGCTTAATTTCCTACAGAAAAATGCAAAATAGCTTTTGACGAGTTATTATTTGAAATTGACATATGGTGTATTTCTGACAAATGATTATTGACAATTTGCCTCTCTGCTTTGACGAAAATCACCATACTTAACATAATGTTGAAAAAATGACCGTTTTTGCCCTTGCAATCGATTGAAATGTAGACTTTTACAGTTGTTTACAAATTGAAATTAATATTCACATAATGTGGCTCGTGTCTGTAAAATAAAAACCGCTCACCTTGCGATGAGCGGCTACAAACCAATATTTCTTATTTATAAATATCTATCAACTAAGTTTATTATTTCACGCGGACGAGTTTGCCGTTTTGTATGTATAAGCCTGGAGTAGGATTAACCACTTTCACGCCACCAAGAGTGTAGATGTCACCATCTGCGGCGTTAGCTTTTACACTGCCAACCGACGTAACCGTTCCTGGATCTTGAGGCTCTACCTTGAGCTCGTATACGAGGGTGATAACATTCTCTGCAGCTTCTGCTACGGCTGTCTTTGTCTCGTTGCCCGATTTATATACGTATGTGAGCTCGCTCTCGCTGTCGACTATCTCTGCCATTTGAGCTTCGGTGGCAGTGAATTCCTCACCAATGTTGATTTCAGTAACAATATTATCTATACAATCCAATTCGCTACCAAGTTCGTTTACATATTTGATTGTGTAGGTGGTAGTGATGTCTCCAACTTTGCGAACGTATACATAATCAAGAGCTTTTGAAGTTTCTGCTTGTGCTGCGATTACAACGTCAGTCTGTTCTGTAATATAAATAGTGTCCGATTCGGATTCTACAATGTACCCAGCAGTTGTCATCTCAAAGTTATTTTCTTCTCCAGCTGAAATAGTATAAGTTGTACCTGCAGCTCCCCAAACGGCTGCGCCTATAATGTATTTGCCTGCTTCAAGTGTAGTTATTTTAGTGTCGGAGCTGAATGCAGCGCCTGCAGCATTGGAGCATCTAATGTTTGCATTCGCAGCAGTTGATATGGTTGCGCCTTCAATGTTTTCTGCTTCTGAAATATATGCTATGGTACTTGAACCAAGATCTACTTCAGAATATGTCACTACTTGAGTAAAATCGTTTTCAGTTGGTACGAAAGAAGTGCGATACTCTTTATTGATTGCAGCTGCCGTATAAAGTGTTCCCTCATTTACAAGGAACTTAGAGAAAGGTACAATAACTGTTTCGCCTTCAAATGTCGAACCTGAAGATATAACCTCATCAAAGCTCGTCTTAACGGCGTAATTATAAGTTTCTGCTTCTCTAAAATTAACAGTCACAACAGAAGAGCCATCTGATTCTATCGCCTTGTTTTCAGAATCATCTGACTCATAGATATATTTCTTCGAATTGTCACTATTGAAGAGTGGCTCTTTGTCAGACGTTAGCAAACTTATAACATCGCCAACTACACCAGAACGTGACGCAGAAGTCTTAATCTCATTTTCACCATAAACGTATTTTACCGTGTAATAAGCTGTGGTTGCAGATTGAGCTTCTTCTACAACAGAAATGGTTTTTAGTTTAGGATTAATTGCGTAATTCTCTCTTGCTGCCTTGTAATGACCAAATTCGATATTTGATATTGTTGTGTTCGAGACAGTAGTTCCTTCTGCTGTGCCAACCTTATAGGAAATACTTCCTGATGCTTGATTAATAACAATTTGTATGTCATAGTCAGTATTTCGAGCATATGTCAAAGATATGTCAGATGATGAGCCGTCGACATCAACGAATGCTTTTTTGTCTTGCTCGTTGAATCCGACTATAATTCCTCCTATCTTTATATAATCATACGAACCTGAGCGACCTGACGCGCCTCCAGTCATAATAGTTGCATTGAGCGTTATTATGGAGTTTTCTGTAACTGTTATGCTTTTTGAACATGTCCAACCACCGTTTGTTGTTGATACACTCAGACCACCATCAATGGTTGCCGTACAATATGATTGTGCCCAATTCTCCAAATCAGTTTCTGACCAAGCAGTAGATGAACCTCTTTCATAAATAGTAGTAACATCTTCATCCGCCCACGCGTTGTTAGCGACAAGCAGTGCCGCTGTCGCAAAGATTGTAGTAAATAAATTCTTCATAAGGTATTGTTTAGTAATGTTTTATATTGGTTGTCTTTATTCTGTGTGTAATCCTTATAATAATTAACAAAAGAAAACATTTTGGGGCTTATTTGCAAAAATATCGAAACGGTATGATGTGCGGTTGTTGCGTTTGTGGGCTGTGACACAATTGGTTATTGCAGGTAAAATGTAAAGGTTTCTATGTTGTGTGTGCATGGTGTGCTGCCGAGTGTTATAAATATTCTTTTGTATAAGCAATTGTCGTTTGTGTTGCTGGTGCGAGTAACTTTGCGATATGTTATATCTATCATATACATAACTATGGCGAGAATACGACTTACTAAGATATTTACCTTCGAGATGGCACATATTCTTGAAGGCTACAAAGGCTTGTGTAGCAATATGCACGGCCATTCATACATAATGCATGTGACAATAAGTGGCGAACCCAATGCCGATGCCTCGTCGCCTACTTATGGTATGGTGATGGATTTCAAAGACCTTAAGTCGATTGTGAACGAAGAGATTGTTGGACGTCTCGACCATTCGCTTATGGTGCGTGCTGGTAGCGAGGCTGCCAAGAGGGTAGAGGGTTTGTCGGAGCGAATTGTAGTGGTCGATTATCAGCCTACGTGCGAGAATATGGTGACCGATTTTGCTAACCGAATAATGGCAAAACTTCCCGTCAATGTGCAATTGTGCACCGTTCGCCTTTACGAAACGGCTACTTCATTTGCCGAGTGGCATGCTGAGGACAATTGAAAGTGTCATTTTGAGTGTAACGAATGTACTCTTTCGGAATAGATAGCTGACTATTCAATATCGATGTTGCTTTTCGTCATTGAATGCCATGCCTTGAAGCGATAGACAATATATATACACAGTAAAAGCGAAACTATTGGAAGCCAAGGCCCAGGATTCTCTGCCGACTGCGATAACTGTTTCTCTATCGTGTTGTTGGTGTCGGTAGTTAAGCCAAGCATAATTACCACGGCAGCATTGTTGATGGTATGTGCCAATATTGATAGCCAAAGATTGCCGCTGTAGTAGAATATCAAGCCAAGCATGACGCCCAATATTGCTCGAGGAAGAAAACCTGCAATGTCGAAATGCATTAGGCTGAAGAATATGGCACTTAGAGCTATGCCTGATGCTGTGCTGCTTGTGGCTTTGATGAGTGTGCGCTGTAATACACCTCGGAAGAAAATCTCTTCACAGAAAGCTGGCAAAATAGCTATTACCACGATGCTCAAAATCCAATCGGTAGGCGTTTCGAATGATATAAGATGAGCAACAGTGGCATTGGAAACTTTTTGAAATTCTATTGCCCAGTCGAGATGAAATTTTGTTAGAAGCATCTCGTTTACAAACGAAGCCCAACTCACGAGTGGCTGACATACACCAATGCCAATAACGGCAAGCATAAATACACCTATGTTGACGTTTCGTTCTACGAATTGCGGCATCACTCTATTGAACACCAATAGCGATGCTACCACACCAGCCAATGCCGATTGCACTACACTACTGATGGCTTGTATTACGAGTAACTTGTTGCGCGAATCTAAACTGCTGCTGTCGGCCTTTATTGTGAAAAAGACTAATACCGACATTACTATTGTCATCAGCAGAAAACAGAGCACTGCTTTGCTTACGTTTGCCCACTCTTTCATGACTCTATTTCTAGCTGTTGCTTAATCGTTTGTCGCCGGCATGCGATGCCACTTTGCCACTAAGTATGCCATAGAAACGCTTTTCGTCGCGTAAAACTTTCAGCGCTTCGTCTACATCATTATCGCAAGTGATGGCATATTCAATTTGTCCCGCACGGAAATAGTATGAGGTGAGTATTTCGCTCGTGATATATTTCTTTATCTCCTCTTTCGATGTCTGCAAATCTTTATTCAAATCGGGCTCAAGCGTTTTGGATAGATTGTCGAAGAGTTGCTTGTTGTCGTCGTAATACTTATCACTTTTTGCTGCAGCAACGAGCTTTTTGAGTGCTTCGGTGGTCTTGTTTTTATAAGTGAAATTCTTGCGCGTAGCTACGAACTTGCAGAAGTCGTCATAATCTTCGTCGGTGAATACGAAATCTTTCACAGCTGCTATCTCTTTATGGTTATGGCGATAAGCTACTGCATAATGGAAGATCACATCGCTATATATGAGGGAGTAGACAATGTTGGTAGCAGTATCAATATCTACGTGAATATCAGGAGATACGCCGCCACCATCGTAGACTGCGCGTCCACCTTTGGTGTGAAATTCGTGTATGAGCGAATCGGGCACATAGCCTACAGCGCCATCTTTGTCGCGGTGTGTGTAGTCGAGAGCTTGTATGCATCGTCCTGATGGTATATAGTATTTAGCTGTTGTAACTTTTACGTATGTATTATGCTCGAGAGGACGAGTAGATTGTACCAGACCTTTGCCAAACGAACGTTGGCCGATTACCACAGCGCGATCGAGGTCTTGCAGTGCGCCGGTGACAATCTCCGATGCCGAAGCCGAACCTCGACTGATAAGTACGGTGATTGGCATTACGGTGTCGATTGGATCTGCCGTGGTATAGTGGTAGCGAGTCTGCGATGCATAACGACCACGGGTTGTCAGCACTAACGATTTTTTAGGTACGAACAAGCCAACCATATCTATAGCGTCATCGAGTATTCCTCCTGGATTGGCACGAAGGTCGAGTACGAGTTTTTTGCAGCCTTTGCTCTTGAGATCCACGAGAGCTTTCTTCACCTCTTGGGCGCAACCTTGAGTGAAGCTGCTAAGTTCTATGTAGCCAATCTCATTGTCGATCATACCATAATAGTTGACTGGGTTGAGCTGAATCACTCTGCGTTTAGCGGTTGTTTCGAATGTCTCGTTTGTGCTCGGACGGTATATTTTCAGTTTGGCATCGGTGCCAGGTGTTCCGCGTAAGTTGCTGCTTACGTCACTTACTTTTTTGCCTTGCATGTCCAAACCATTGATAGACAAGATTCTGTCGCCAGGAATGAGCCCTGCTTCGTCGGCAGGGAGACCTTTGTAGAGTTCGCGCACCATGATGTAGTCGGTATCGCTTTTGGAGATAATAGCGCCAACGCCACCATATTCACCTGTAGTCATCAACTTGAAGTCTTCCATATCCTTCTCGTCGATGAAGTTGGTGTATGGGTCGAGGCTCTCGAGCATGGCATCGATACCGTTGCGCAATACGGTTTTAGGCTCAAACTCATCTACATAGAAAGTATTCACTGTGCGGAAGAGCGCGAAAAATATATCTAAGCCTTTTATTACTTCATATTCACGTTTGTCGTGTGTCAATCCCATTGTTACGACACCAACAGCGAGAATGCTGGCTACGGCGGCTGTCACTTTTAGCTTCTTTTTCATGGCTATGAATCTTTTTTATGGTTAAATCTTCGCTTCGGTGTAGTAGCGTCCAACTACTCGGCGGACGGGAAACCACGAAGCAACGATGCCTATTGTTACTACGGTTGCAAAACTTATTAGCACATCTATAGCTTGCAATTCTACTGGATATGCCGATATTACGTATGCCTCAGCATTGCTGAAGCTAAGCAGTCCGAACGTTTGTTGAGCCCACACTATTGCTGAACCTAACACCACACCTACAATTGCTCCTCCAATAGCGATGAGCAATCCTTCGCAATGAAATATGTTGGTTACCAGCGAACGCCGAGCCCCTATACTTTTTAGCGTGTATATGCTGTCGCGCTTATCGTGTATGAGCATCGAGAGTGAGCCCACAATGCTTAAGGCTGCTATTATCATTATGAATGTCAAAATTAGATACGCCATAAGTTTTTCGACGCTCATCATCTTGAAAAATTCGGCGTGTTGCTCGAATTTGTCTTCGATGCGCACTTCTGCACTGAGTATTGTGCTTATGGCACTACGAATATTGTCGACGTCGGCATTGGGAGCGAGTTTTATACCTATGGCACTTATCTCGTTGCCGTCGAAGCAAAATATGTCGCGGGCTATATCAATATCTATAATGCAATATTGACTGTCGTATTCCACTTGATTTATGCAGAATAAGCCACCAATAGTTAGAACTCTATTGATGAAAGAGCGTTCGGGCATAGCCATGTCTACCTGGCCAGTGCGCTTGGGCGCATATATTGTTAGTTGCGACACTACCGAAGCGCGCGTCCCGAGTTGTTCTGCCAATATGCTTCCTAATATGCATCGTGAATATCCAATGCTATACTCGCCATCAACTATGGCACTATCGATAGCCGAAGTGCTGTTGAATGCCGAGTCGACTCCCATAACTATAGCAGGCATCTGACGTTTGCCAAATCGAAGGAGCGCATTGTCGGCAAGAATGGTGGTGACGCTTACTACGCCATCGATGCTGCGAAGTTTTACTATCTGTGTAGAATCAACTTCAAATGTTTTGCCCTCGATAGCCTCAACGCGCAAGTCGCAGTCGAATGTGCCGAATAGCGAACCTACGAAGCTGTGTAAGCCGTTGAATACACTCAGTACTATTATCATGGCCGCCGTACCAACCATAATGCCTATGGCAGAAATCATAGATATAACATTGATTATGTTCTGCGATTTCTTGCCAAATAGGTATCGACGTGCTATAAGTAGACTCAGGCGGCTATTCACTGTTGTGTTGCGATTATTCTTTTATTTCTTGGCTACAACAATAAGTCCCGTGCCTGCAGAGTGTTTTGTCTCAAGGTCGATGAGGTTGAGTATGAGGCACCAAGGGAAGAAGATGATGTAGTAAATAGGTAATAAAACGAAGAAGAGTTTTGTTGCTCCCAGCATAAGTATAGGCCACTTCATAGATAGCACCCACGAAATATGACCTGCAGTGCCGTATGAGTAGCGAGCATCGACAAACGAAAAACCTGCCGTGCGAAGCTTTTCCTCTATGTCGGCAATGTTGTAGCCATCGCGCACATGCTCATCTATGAAGCCATGCACCGAGCCGTCGTGGTCGTGTTCGTCGGCATCAGATCCGCCAAGATCCGAAGGTGTTGATATTAGCAACGTGCCACCTTCGTTGAGCGACTCGTAGAAGTTGCTAAATACGGCACGGTCGTCCTCTATATGTTCCATCACATCAACCGATAGCACAAGGTCGTAGGTCGAAGGATGAGAATATTTAGTAAGGTCGGCTTCGACGAATTTTACTCGATTGCTCAATCCTATTCTCTCAAAAAAAGCGTTGCAATCAGCTATTTGCTCTGTTTTTACATCTACCCCTGCAATATTGTATTTCTTTGATAGCTTGGCCATGTGGTAAGTATACTGACCGAAGCCACTACCAGCATCAAGGATATTGGTTGGCTCGCCCTTGCGAGAGGCGCTCCATTTTCGTAGAACTTTATGTATATGCCACGAACGCAAAAGAAGCACGTCGAGCAGATGGTAGAAGAGAATGCGCAAACGTGGCGAACTATTGAAAACTACGCCAAGTGAACGCTTGATAGGATCGTATTGCATTTCTATTAATCGTTGTTTAGTAGATTGTCAATGTTGTCGAGGTAGTCGAGCGAATCGTCAACAAAGAATGTAGGGTCGGGCACAATGCGTACTTGTTTGCCTACGCGTTTGCCCAACGCATATCTGATTCTCGAGTGATTCTCTTTGAGCGAGTCGAGCACCGTCTGCACCTTCTCGGTGGGGAATACCGATATGTAGAATTTTACTATCGAAAGGTCGCTCGATACGCGTGCTATTGTTATAGATAGCATAGCGCCGCAAGTGAGCTCGCGCAACTCTTGCTGAAACATTTCGGCTGCCTCTTTTTGTAGTAAGCGCGATATTTTTTTCTGTCTCGTTGTCTCCATTGTTATTCTCCTTATGTATAGTTATAGCTAAGCCAGTAACCGATTATTCTACGGTTACCGACTTGGCTAAATTGCGAGGCTGGTCGACGTTGCAACCGCGCATTACAGCTATATAGTAGCTTATCAGTTGCAATGGTATGACAGAGAGTATCGGCGAGAGTGATTCGTCAATCTCAGGAATCTCTATCACGTCATCGGCAAGGTGCTTTATGGTTGTGTCGCCTTGGGTGACAACGGCAATCACTTTGCCTTTGCGAGCCTTAACCTCCTGTATGTTAGAAACTATCTTTTCGTAATATTTATCCTTAGTGCCCAGCACAAACACAGGCATCTTGTCGTCGATGAGGGCGATAGGACCGTGCTTCATTTCGGCTGCAGGATAACCTTCGGCGTGTATGTAGCTAATCTCTTTTAGTTTGAGTGCTCCTTCGAGTGCCACGGGATACAAGAATCCTCTGCCGAGGTAGATGGCGTTGGTTGCCTCTACATATTTCTGCGAAATCTCTTTTATGTGGTCTTCGTCTTTGAGTATCTCCTTGATTTTATCGGGAATCTCAAGCACTTGCTCAATAAGGCTATGGTATGTCTCGTCGCTGATGAAGCCTCGGCGTTTACCGATGAGGTAAGCCATCATAGTAAGTATGATAACCTGCGCCGTGAAAGCTTTCGTTGATGCAACACCAATTTCAGGGCCTGCGTGCGTATATACGCCAGCGTGAGTCTCGCGAGCAATTGACGAACCTACTACGTTGCAGATGCCTAAGATGAGCGCGCCTTTCTCTTTTGCCATACGTATAGCTGCAAGTGTGTCGGCTGTTTCGCCCGATTGCGAAATAGCTATTACCACATCGTCTTCTTCGATTATAGGGTCACGATAGCGGAATTCCGATGCATATTCTACTTCAACTTGCTGGCGAGCAAAGGTTTCAAATAGATATTCACCTACAAGACCAGCGTGATAGCTCGTTCCGCAAGCAACAATGACAATACGTTTTGCTTTAGCTATGCGCGGAATCACTTCGTTGATACCGCCGAGCATAATTTGTGTCATGTCGTTGTTTATGCGGCCGCGGAATGAATCGGCAATGGTGGTAGACTGTTCGTGAATCTCTTTGAGCATGTAGTGAGGGAAATTTCCCTTGTCGAAGCTCTCGATGGAGAGGTTCAATCGGCTTATAACGAGTTCTTTTGCTTCGTTGTTGAGGTTCTTGAGTGATATGCCATTGGTGCTTACTACTGCTATCTCTTCATCGTTGAGGTAGAGCACGCGGTCGGTGTATTCTGTGATAGGCGTAGCGTCCGAAGCGAGGAAATACTCGCCTTCGCCGCAACCAATAACAAGCGGACTACTCTTGCGCGAAGCAATAAGTTTGTCGGGCTCGTCGAGGCATATAACTACTATGCCGTATGCACCTACGACCATTCTTAGAGCGGTTTGCACAGCAGTTTCGGCTGATACTTTTTCCTCTAAGTATATATTTTCAATAAGGTTTACAAGGACTTCGGTGTCGGTCTCACTTTGGAATTTATAACCGTTCTTAGTGAGCATCTTCTTTATGCTGGCATAATTCTCTATAATACCATTATGTACGAGGATAAACTTGCCGTTCATCGATTTGTGCGGGTGTGCGTTGACGTCGTTAGGCAAGCCGTGAGTTGCCCAACGTGTGTGACCTATACCAATGGTACCAGCGATGTTTTGCCCGCTTACCAAATTCTCCAAATCGCGCACTTTGCCTTTGCATTTATACAACGAAGCATTGCCGTTGTCCATAAGTGCAATACCAGCTGAGTCGTAGCCTCTATATTCCAAGCGTTGGAGGCCTTTTATAAGAATTGGATATGCAGTGCGAGTGCCTATGTATCCTACTATTCCACACATGTTTTTATTCTTTATTTATTCGGTTGCAAAATTATATAATAAAAGCTTTGGCCGCCATAGAACGCGATTCGCAGAAGGCTGTAGCTGCTTTTTTGCCTTTCTCGTCGGCGCTTGCATATATTTGTGTAAATGTGTCGTATGCCTCTTCTGGGTAATCGGCGCTATACGATAGTGAGAGTTTCTTCATAGAATCGCGCTCTGCATCGAAAATGAGCGAACGTTCAAATTCATCGAAGAATCCAACGCACTGTTTTGCCGCTTTGCTAAGCGTCTCGGTATCCGACGTTGGCGTTAGTCCGAAGAGCTCTTGGCATTTCATTCTTACGTAGTGCACTTCGTCGTCGGCAAAGTTTTTGGCCATTTCGCGTATGCGTTCGTCGAGCTCTTCAATGGTAGCTATGTTGCCACTCGTTATGTCGTTTTCGATGGCTTCGGTGCGTTGTTTGGTAGTTATGAAGCCGCCAAGGTCAATCCACTCCATGGCGTTGTTCTCGTCGGCATATTTATCGATACTTTTTATGCTGCTGAAAAATTTCGATAGCAAAATTGCTTCCGCAAGTTTCTGGTATGCGAGTTCGGCGCGCACAACAAACAGGCGTTGTATTTTGCATCCGCCATACATAATTATGTCGCTCTCTTTTTCCGATAGTTTGTGGCAAAGTGTTGCGGCTTTCAATATCGTATTTATGATTAGCGGATTGAAGGTGTCGGTACTTATGCAGTCGCGGCAAAGGTCGGGGTGACGGTGGTCGCGATCTTGCCATTTTTGTTCGTCGCGGGCGAGCGAGATGGTCCGCAAGTTTTGTGCTGGCAGCAACACGCTACTGCTATCTTTCTCGATAAGTAGCGAGAACGGAAACTCCGACGTGTCTGGGTGCGACTTGTGATGCCCCACAACCATGCTGAATGCGCCAATCTTAGCCGGTGCCAATATGTAACTGCCCGAACCCGATTTCGCACCACGGCAATAAACAGCTTGGTGGCGCGGTCCGAGGCGATAGTGGTGGTTGCTGGCATTAGTGCCGCTACCCGCATTGAAAAACGAGTATGCACCAGCTATCAGCAACGACGTCTTGTGATGCGACACGGTGTACGGTCCGCAGAAGGCACTGATGGCCTCGCCGCAGAGCAGTTGCGCGTTGGCAAATGCCATGCTATTCTCCATCGTCATGCCTGACGAGATCTCTACTGACTGACCCACAAACGAGCGCTCCACTTTTGCGTGGTCGCTGAGGTGCGAACCCTCTTGCACCACCGATTCGCGAATGGTGACGCCGGCTTTCACTGTGGTCGGCATCTTCTCAGCAGAGAGAATTATTGAATCGCGAATCTCCTTTGCGCCACTAATTACGGCATTGTCGCCAATGTAGCAGACGCCGTTTTGCTTGGCAGCAAGTCTATTTATAGCATCGCGCAACCCATTGCGATGTCCATGAAAAATTGCCATGTGTGCAATATTCGATGTAAGGTGCGGGTGCATCTGTATGCTATAAATGCCGCTCTCGTTGAGTGGCTCTACAGCGCCAGGAAGTTCCTTGCCCGTAATTATGCCGCAATCGATAATAGTTACATTCTTATGAATGTTGTAATTGCTTAGCAATGTGGTGTTTATTACACAACTATTCTCGCCCAAATGGCAGTCGACAATTGTGGTGTTATATAGGCAAAACGGCAGTTGAACGCCTTCGAAGGTTACTTCTGTCCAACCCTCAATTTCCACTTTGCCAATAAAAACAACGTTGCGAACGCGAGCCGCATTGAACGTTTCGCCAACTGAGATGCCATCCCAATTGGGCGATGCGGTACAACCGTTGCGTTCGAGTTGCTCTATTTCTGCATTATTCAGCAGTCTCATTCTTGTATCCTTTTATGTAATATACTATGCCTCCAATAATCAATAGAATAACTAATGCCGAGGCTATGTATGCTATTATGCGGCCAGTAGTATAGCTCTGTGGCTCGAAGCGCATTTCTATATCGTGCTCGCCTTCAGGTATTTGGATTGCTCTTAGTACATAGTTAGCTCTTTCTATTGTAGCTTCTTTGCCATCTATTGTAGCTGTCCAACCTTTAGGGTAGTAAATCTCGCTAAATACTGCCAATTTGTTGTGTGACGATTTGGTGTGATATGTTAGCTTATTTGGTGCATACGATGTGCGAACTATCGATGCCGTGCTGTCGGGTGTGCTACGTATGTTTTCGTTCTCTACCACTGCTGTGCGGCGCAAGTCGGCAGTAGCAACGTTTCGTAGCGCATCGTCGGGCGTGGGAGCGTAGATAACATCATCGACAAACCACGCTGCGCCCATAGCATTGGGGTTCTGTATTGGTTCTGCATTGGGATTATAGATGAAGTATTTGGTGTTGAGCATATTTATAGCATTAGAATGCTCAAGTTGTTTGGCTATCCCTTCAACATCTTGCGAGTTGAGCGCCGTACGCACAGCCATCCATTCCTGACCAAGCTCATAATCAATCAAATCTTGATAGCGATGGAGTTTGGCGCCATGATAGCCGCCAATCGATTGATGGAAATAGCTCGTGTAGGCTTCGTTCCACGGATTGCGATAAAGTGATGTGACGCGATGCGGTTCTTTGTCTTGCATGATTATTTTGTCTGCCGTGCTTGCCACAAAAGTGTTCTTGGCGTCGTGCTTGCTTACGAAGTCCTCCGAAGATAGGTAGCGTCGATCTACTTGCCACATATCCAATCCTATAAGTATAGCTATAGTGGCGAGGGCTATTAGTTCGCTAATCTTACGTACGGAAAGAAACCACAGTGCCGATGACGACAATAATATAAATACCAACGTACGTATGGCATCGCTTTGTGTTATTTGGGCGCGTGTGGCTATTATGGCGTTGCGAAGTTCGCTATATATAGCGCCATTCTGGCCTGCTATGAGTTGCGACAGCTGTTCTTCTTCGGCTTCGTTGAGGAACGAGTAGAATGTTGTTGGCATTACGGCTATAAGTATAGGTATGCTTACTGCAAGTCCTAATGCACCAAAGAATTTTTTAGGATAAGCTTTTATGAGTTCCGGATTCTCGATAAGTTCTTTCAATCCCAAGAATCCAAGCATTGGTATGCTCACCGTAGCTATTACGAGTGCCATCTCCACGGTGCGGAACTTGTTATACATAGGGAAATGATAGAACATGAAGTCGGTGAATGGCATGAAATTCTTGCCCCATGCCAAGAATATCGAGAAGATTGTTGCTGCAATGAGCCACCACTTCTCACGTCCTTTGCAGTAGAAACAGCCAAGGAAGAATAGGAAGCAAACTATAGCACCAACGTAAACTGGACCACTGGTGAAGCTTCTGTCGCCCCAATAGCTGCTTTGGCTTGCCACTGCTTGACGAATCTGTGGGTCGCTGATTTTTTGTACGTATTTATTATCAGCTCCAATGGCTTCCGATGCTCCGCCCACAATGTTAGGAATGAGTAACGTAGGTGTCTCTTTTTTGCCATAGCTCCAAGCAAGCGCATAATCTTTGTCCAAACCCGAAGAGGCTTTCTGCTCCGTGCTTTCCGTAGTCTTCAACTCCGACTTGCCGCGAGTAGAAAATTCGCTGTATTCGTATGTAGTCCATAGGTTTACCGTGCCTGGTAAAATGGATAGCACGATGGCCGCTGCCAGCGTACCTACGTTTTTGCCAAACTCTTTGTAGGCCTTGTCTTTTATAGCCACTATCACTTCAGCAATGATGAGCACCATAAGCATCAATCCCAGATAGTAAGTAATCTGGATGTGGTTGTAGGCTAACTCCATGCCGAATGCTACGGTTGTAAGTATACCGCCAGCAATGCGGTTGCCTCTGAAGATGGTCAACACTCCAGCCACCACAATTGGCATGATAGCTATGGCATAGGCTTTAGTTATGTGGCCTGCTATAATTATGATTATGTTGTACGACCCCAGCGCAAACGCCAATGCTCCAATGGCTGCTACAATTTTGTCGGCTTTGAGCGAGAGTAGCAATACGTAAAATCCTAATAAATACAGGAATAGTATCGATACCGTGCCGTATGGCATGCCCAAACGAGTGATTTTGTTGAGATTCTCAAACACATTGCTCGTGTTGTCGGCTTTTATTTGGTAGGCTGGCATTCCAGAGAACATCGAGTTTGTCCACATCGACGCGTCGCCGGTCTCTTTGGTATATTCACTCAATTCGTGCGCCGATCCAATTGCTTGCGTGTTATCGCCTTGCGGAAGCACTTTGCCTTCCAAAATAGGAGTGAAGTACAAAAAACTTACTACTGCAAAAGCTACCACTATAGCTATGTGCGGCCAAAAACTATTCAGAAATTTCTTTATCATTTTTTTAGTTATGAGTTCCGAATTATGAGTTTCGAGTTATGTATTATGAGTTCCGAACGAAAATACCATCGAAATGCTTAATTCTCAATTTCCAATTCGCAACTCGTAATTCTCAATTCATAATTGATTATAAGCTCTTTACAAGTTCGCTGATGATTTTAGTCATCTTCGGTTCGGCTGCGGCAGCTACTTGCTGAACCTCTTCGTGGCTAACCTCTTTTATCTCGCCTGGTACGCCCGAATCGGTGATTATAGATATGCCAAATACCTCCATGCCAGCGTGATGAGCAATAATTACCTCAGGCACAGTAGACATGCCTACGGCGTCGCCACCAAGGATGCGGAACATTTTGTATTCCGATGGTGTCTCGAACGTTGGGCCGCTTGTGCCTACGTATACACCTTCTTCCACTTGAATGCCTTCGTTGTTTGCTATCTCATGAGCACGTTTGATGAGTCGTTTTGAGTATACTTCACTCATGTCGGGGAATCGAGGTCCAAATTCATCTGCATTAGGCCCGATAAGAGGGTTGGTGCCAAAGTGGTTGATGTGGTCGTTGATAATCATTATCGTGCCCACTTTATAATTAGGATTCAATCCTCCGCTTGCGTTGCTTACGAATAGAGTGTTTATGCCAGCGCGCTTCATCACTCTGGCTGGCATGGTTACTTTGTCCATAGAGTAACCTTCGTAGTAGTGAAAACGACCTTGCATTGCAAGAACTGGCACATTGCCAATTTCGCCTATAATCATTCGGCCCGAGTGCCCTTCAACTGTCGATACAGGGAAGTTGGGTATCTCTTTGTAGTCGATTGATTTTTCAATTTTTATTTCTTTTACCAAACCGCCTAAACCAGTGCCTAATATTATGCCTACTTTGGGTTGCTTGGTGAATTGTGAGCGAAGGAACTCAGCAGCTTTATCAATTTCGTTTAGTAACATAAGTATCTATTTTTTTGTTGAATATTTTTTCTCCGTCAAATAAGAATTCGATGTCTATAGGCATGTAGTATACTTTCACGCCCGCTATGTATGGCATTCTCACGAAGTCTTTTTCCGTTGTGATTATCACGTCAGCTTTCAGCCTATTCATCTCCTCTTTTATGTCGAGAACGTCATCGGTGGTATATTCGTGGTGGTCGTCGAATGTCATTGTGTGCACAATCTTGTATTTGCTCCTAACTTCATCGAAGAATGGTTTTGGCTGAGCTATGCCTGCAATTGCCAAAACGTTACTTGTTGGGTTTATCTCAGATTTGCAGCAACCATCTGTTATATCACCATATACCATAGTAGAAAATAGAATGGTTTGCGAAAGGCCGATATTCATTTTTTGTGTTATTCTATCGCGGTCTTCTTCGCTGAGGTCGGCAGGGCATTTGTTTATTATTATTATCGATGCTCGTTTGCTCCCTTTTGCCGATTCGCGTAGATTGCCGGCTGGCAATAGATAATCTTTCCAAATTGGGCGAGCATAGTCGCATACCATTATGTATTTATATGCTTGTGTACTACGGTGCTGCATGCCATCGTCCATAATTATGCAACGTGGTTTTTTGCGCTTTATTACCGATTTGATAGCTGCATTGCGGTTGCCATCAATAGTTATCGTTAGGTATTTATGATGTTTGTGAAGCATCATTGGCTCATCGCCAATGTCGGCCGCCGTACTTGCTGATGTGGCGTATACTATGCCGTGTGTCTTACGCTTGTAACCTCTACTTACCAATGCCACATTCTCATCGCCTATGTAGCGAATTATTCTATCTACTATGGGTGTTTTGCCTGTGCCGCCCACAGTGATGTTGCCTACACATATTATGGGCGTTGAAAACTTTTTCGATTTGAGTATATGCTTGTCGTAAAGATAGTTACGAACGTCTACTACAACTTTATATATTGCTGCTAACGGTAATAGTATAAGTCGCAGATTCATTGTTTCTCTCCTTTCTTAATTATGTCTTTCACCCAGCGTGGACCCAGTATTGCACCCATAATTAGATATGGATAATAGCTAACCAGTCGCCAGCATAGTGCCATTGCTACGCCTGCTCCTACCGGAATGAACGATGATAAAAACTCTTTGAATACCCATTCTGCAAAGCCAGAACCGCCAGGCGTGGGCGATACAAGCATCATTATCCACATGGCTAATTGCTTGCCGAATACTACGAAGTGCTCTTGTAAATCTAATATTGATATACCAAAGAATGCTACAATCAGAGCGTTGACTATCCAATAGCGCGAAATCCAACTTATGCACGTCGTTATGAAGGCTTTGAGCCATTTGCGAAGTGGCCACGAGCGAAACTCTTTAGAGGTCTCTATCAAGTCGTCGCCCACTTTCACTACTTTGCTTTGCCATTTGCGCAAAAACGGCAACTTGAATATTGTTACAAGCAATGTTTTGAGTATCTGCGGATTACCAAACAATCCGTATGATAATGCTATTATGTATGCAAGTTTTATTGCATATCCGAGCCAAGCAAAATAGACAAAACTCGATGCTATGCCTTCTGCGCCAAATATGTTGTCGAATCCAATCAGTAGCACCGTTAGAGGAAATACTATTGCAAAGAATAGCTCGTCAAGAAACGATGTCACCATTACTATGCCTGTGGCTTTGCCCATATGTATGCCTTCGCGATGGACAAAAAATACGGCTACGCTCGTTCCTCCTACTGCCGATGGTGTAACTGCCGATGCAAATTCCCATAACATTATTATTCGAAACGCTTGCAACCAATTCAGTTTGCCCGATGAAAGTATGCGTATGCGCTCCATATAGCCAATGTCGCGCGATGCCATCATCATAAAGGCTACGATAAACCACAATATCGACCATCCGCTGAACGATACGTTAGCAAATGCTTCGGGCGAATACTCGTGATAAAGCAGTACTATTGTCACTCCTAATCCTATGACAATAGGCACTACAATTTTCCACGACTTTATGCTTTTTAGCACACTTGCCTCTGCATTCTTGCTCTCTTCGCTCATTGCTGTGCTTCGTGTTATAATGTTTTAGAAATTGAATATAGATCCATCATCGTTAGCTACTTCATCTGTTATTGTTTCGCTACTTATGCTGCCTTCACTCTCATCGGCGCTTATGTGACGGTCGGAACAATCAAGTGAATAGCCAAAACTCTCAGGCACTTCAAATTCGTCTGTCTCTTTCACATCCGTAATCTTGTCGTTGGCGAATACCTTTTTTATGAATCGTCCAAATATTGGCACTGCCGTATTGGCTGCTTGACCAATTCTCATGTCGTCGAAGTGTATGCCTCGGTCTTCACCGCCAACCCATACGCCAGTTACAAGATTTGGCATAACGGACATGTACCAGCCATCGGAGTTGTTTTGCGTGGTGCCTGTCTTGCCTCCCATCTTGTTTGTTAGCTTGTAGGCTGGACCTCGCAAACGACATGCAGTTCCTTGATTTACAACGCCTTCGAGTAGGTTGACCATCAAGAATGCAGTCTCTTCGTCTATTGCCTCGCGTTCGTTGGGTAGGAACGATGCTATCACATTGCCGTATTTATCTTCAATTTTAGTTATGGCTATGGGGTCGATATGTACGCCTTTGTTTACAAATGTCGCGTATGCACCAACCATTTCTAACAAACTAAAGTCCGATGTGCCTAAGAAGAGCGAATACACTGGGTCGACATGCGAGTTGATGCCCATATCGTGAATCATATTTGCAACAGCCCTGGGCGAGTATTGTTTCATTACCCATGCAGTGACGTTGTTGTTAGAGTTTGCAAGTCCCCATTTCAGCGATACCATCTCACCTGCGCGAGCGCTACCTGCGTTCTTCGGTGTCCACGTAGTGCCATCGTCGAGTAGGAATGTCTGCGGAGAATTAGGCACGAGGTCGCATGGTGTGTGACCCTCTTTCATTGCAAGGGCGTATACAAATGGTTTTATTGTAGAACCCACTTGCCGTTTGCCCTGCGATGCCATGTCGTACATGAAATACTTGAAGTTTGGCCCTCCTACATATACCTTAATATGCCCATTGTGAGGGTTTACCGACATCATAGCCGAGCGGAGGAAATATTTGTGGTATACCACCGAATCGTATGGTGTCATCACGGTATCTTTTTCTCCAGCCCAAGTAAATACGCGAGTTTCAACTGGCGTTTTCATGTGTTTATCTATCTCAGCATCGGAGAGCCCGAGTTTTTTGAGCTTTCTATATCTGTCGGAATTTTTTATCGCGCGGTTAATCATCTGCGCATATTGCTCCTCGGTTACATCGACACTATATGGTCCACGGCGACTATTCTTTTTTGAACGAAAGAATTGTGGCTGTAATTCTCCGCTAAGATGTTCTGTCATAGCATCTTCGGCCATTTTTTGTAGTCTGCTGTCGAGGGTCGTGTATATACGCAAACCATCTTTATATATATTGTATAAACTTCCGTCGGCTTTCGGGTTTTTGGCAATCCAGCCGTATGCAGGGTTGTTTATCCATTGTGCGCTATCTTCTCTGAATTTTTCTTCTTGCCAACTTGCGTAGTTACGCATATCTGGCTTTGGCGCTGTGAGCATTAAGCGTATGTATTCTCTGAAATATGGTGCTATGCCCATCTTATGATCCAGGCGTGTGAAGTTTAACCCTAATGGCAAAGCTTTTAGCGAATCGTATTCTTGTGTTGATATGTATCGCGAACGGAGCATTTGTCCCAATACCACATTTCGGCGTGTTATTACTTTCTCCGGACGGCGTATAGGATTGTATAATGATGGATTTTGTAGCATTCCTACTATTGTGGCAGCCTCTTCTTTGTTGAGCTTGCTTACGCTTTTGCCAAAAAATGTGAGCGCTGCCGATTCTATGCCATAAGCATCGTATATGAAACCCGCACGATTCAAATACATTGCAATGATTTCCTCTTTCGTGTAGCTACGTTCAAGCTTTACTGCAATGACCCACTCTTTTATCTTCTGCGTAGCACGATCCCATTTCGATTGTGCTTTGCCGTGGAAAAGCATTTTGGCTAACTGTTGTGTTATGGTTGATCCTCCACCCGATGATTGTTTGCGCATAAGTACAGTCTTTACGAGCACGCGCGCAAGACTATTCATGTCAATGCCTGAATGGCTATAATATCTTTCATCTTCGGTAGCAATTAGTGCGTCTACTACGTTTTTCGATATGCTGTCGAAGTCAACCTGGCTGCGATTCTCTATGTAGAAGCGCCCAAGTGTTTCGCCATCAGCCGAAATGACGTCCGATGCCAAATTGCTCTTGGGGTTCTCCAAGTCTTCGAATGTCGGCATGAAACCAAGCACGCCATTGCTTAGTAATATGAAAAATGTCACTATGGCTATTATGCCTGCTAAGTACAGCGACCAAAAAACTATCAGTCCTTTCTTGTGCTCTATTTTCATCTATACTTATTTTGATCCTATTATAAACTTTCAAAAATAAAGGCATTTTGGGTATTTATGAAATTTTGCTCGCGAAGATGTTTTATAATAATTATTCACCTGTGTTTTTCAATACTGAAAATAAATGTGTGTAGAAACCCTAATGGTATGTTTTTGATTCTGTTGTTTCCTCTGTTCAATTCTTGACTATGGGTGATGATTGTTGCTCATTTTGGGTGATTTTTTACGTTCCTGTTCAATTGAGGCTTCCTATTTTTTTGATGAATTTCACCCCAGAAAATTGTTTTTTACCCACAAAAATCGCCGTTTGCCGCTCATTAGCTATAGCTAAACCTTTTTGCTTTTCTCGTTCGTCGATGCTTGCTTTCTTTGTGTCGTTTTGCGCGTTGAGCGTGATATAAATCATGGCTTTTTAGTTTGACTCAAGTGTAGACCATGGTTGTCTTAGACTTAATTATTTAGATAAACATCTCAAACATTTGGAGAGAGATAGTAAGGCGAATGCAGAAGGGGCGTTCGCCTTTTTTTGTCTATCGACGATATGGTTATATCATCATAAATAGTATGTGTATATAAACAAAAAAGCCGTTCAAGTTTCGTTTGAACGGCTTTTGAAATCTATTTTGTGAATGCTATGATTATTTGCTGTTGTAGCCCCACTTAATGTAAAGAGCACCCCATGTAAAACCAGCGCCAAAAGCAGCCAACACAAGGTTGTCTCCTTTCTTTAGTTGCTTCTCCCATTCGTATAGACAGAGTGGAATAGTAGCAGAAGTGGTGTTTCCATATTTTTCAATGTTTATCATCACTTTCTCTTTGTTGAGCTCCATTCTCTCTGCTGTAGCCGAAATGATTCTGAGGTTAGCTTGATGAGGTACAAGCCAAGCTATATCGTCGCTTGTAAGCTTGTTGCGTTCCATAATCTCGGCAGCAGCATCAGCCATGCGCGTTACGGCATATTTGAATACTTGCTTACCTTCTTGGTATATATAATGCTCATGAGCATCGATAGTCTCGTGTGAAGCAGGTTTAGCCGAGCCGCCAGCTATAATCTTCAACCAATTGCGACCAATGCCATCGGTGTAGAGGTTCGAGTCCATGAGACCTACGCCTTCGTCTTCTGTTGGCTCAACGAGAACTGCCGTAGCAGCGTCACCAAAGAGTACGCAAGTGGTGCGGTCGGTGTAGTCGGTGATAGTAGACATCTTTTCGGCGCTAACAAGAATAACCTTCTTCTTAGAACCCGAACGTATGTATTGTGCTACGAGGTCAAGTCCGTAGAGGAAGCCCGAGCATGCGCCGTTCATATCGAAACCAAGAGCATTGTGAATGCCTGCGCGGTCGCAAATTATTGCTGCGGTAGAAGGCACTGGAGCGTCTGGAGTAACGGTTGTGCAGACAACCAAGTCGACTTCGTCCAAGTTCAGACCAGTTTTTCTTACTAAGTCTTCTATGGCTTTGACGCCCATATACGAAGCACCTTCGCCCTCTTCTTTGAGTATTCGGCGCTCTTTGATGCCTACGCGCGTCATTATCCATTCGTCATTGGTGTCGACCATAGTGCTCAACTCTTCGTTGGTGAGTCTATATTCTGGCAAGAAAGCCCCAACACCTGTAATTACTGCATTTATTTTAGCCATTATTATTGATAATTTCTTCTTCAAAAAAATTCGCGCAAAAATACACAAACTAACTTAATTACAAGATGTTTTTGCGTCTCTAACCTTTTTTGTGAAAAAACGGCGAGAAGATTTTTGTCGTCTTCTCGCCGTTTGCATCGCTTCTTTGCGTGTTTGTTTCGCTTTTCAAATCGCTACGCAAGCTCTCGCTTTTGTTATGTGACCTGTCTTTATTATTCTGTCGATAATTTCCTCTACTATTGGTAGATCGGTCTTCGACCATGCCAAGCGCATTAGTTGTATAGGCATAAACCACTCTGAGCGTGCTTGCGATTCGAGTATTACTGCATCGTTTTCTATCTCAGCTATGTATGGGTGCATTCTATATACTTTGCCTTTGCGATCGATTTCAACGTCATACGATGGTAAACTTTCAGTGAGGTTCACTTTCAAACCTATTTTTGTTTCTACATGACGTCTTAGGCACTCTTCGTGCGACTCTGATTCATCGATTTTTCCACCTGGGAAAAACCATAAACCTTGATTCTCATTAGAGTCATCTTTGTCGGTGGCGAGTATCATATTATTCTTTATGATAATCGCGCAAACTACATCGATAATGTCCATTATTTTAATCTCCCCCTTTTTTTTCTCTTCCATTTGCGCCTTTGGTGACGTTTGTGGAAGCGTTTGTTTTTTGTTGATACCTATTTATTATATGTATGAATGTTTTAGTGTAAATAAATCTCTGTTGTGTGTCGTGTGTAAATATAACTATTTATACTCTTGAAGTTTTTCAATACCATAATCATTAACATATGGGTGAAAACAAAGATATTAATAGTTGTTAATATTTATTGCTCCGATATGAAAAATAAAGCATGTGTTATGATTATGTGCGTAGTGTTCTATTCTGTTCGGACTAAAACTTGCGTATTGGGTTGTATATGTGCTAAATCAATATTCATATAAAGAGCTTTTAGATTGATAGAAACTTCGGATTATTGGGCATCAAACGAGAGGTAAATAGCAATTACGAGCTGTCAAAAGTTTCAAATAGTTGCTATATGGTTGTGTGGTTAATAATTTTTAGTAATTTGGCTGCTCGAATTTAGAGGTCCTCTGGGGCTTGTGAATTCGAGTTTTTAGTAGTTAAATCTAAATTCAAACAATTATTTATTTTTCAATAAAACAAATTTTATCAGAGATTATGAAAAAGCTATTTGCGTATTTAGCAGTATTTGGCATGATGAGCTTCGGCTCTGTTGCAATGGCACAAGACGAAGCAGCTGCTTCTGAGTCTGCATCTGTCGAGACTACAGAAGTTGCTTCAGCGGAGGCTGAAACTGAAGAAGTTGCAGCTGACGAAGAGGTAAGTATTCACAAAGCCCTCAAACAGAAATTCGTTGAAGGTGGTGTGGGATGGATGCTCCCAGTGCTTGTATGTATTGTTCTCGGTTTGGCAATATCAATCGAGCGTATCATCTATTTGACACTTGCAAACTCAAATACCAAAAAACTTATCGCTAACGTAGAGGAAGCTCTCAACGAAGGTGGCGTAGAAAAAGCTAAAGAGGTATGCCGCAACACTCGTGGCCCTGTAGCTTCTATCTTCTATCAAGGTCTTCTTCACTACGACGAAGGTGTTGACATGGTAGAAAAGACGATCGTTTCTTACGGCGCTGTTCAATCAGGTCAAATGGAAAGCGGTCTTACTTGGATTTCATTGTTTATAGCACTTTCACCATCTTTGGGATTCATGGGTACCGTTGTAGGTATGATCGGTGCATTCGATAGCATTCAAAAAATGGGTGATATTTCTCCTATCGCAGTTGCAGGCGGTATCAAAGTCGCTCTTCTTACCACACTCTTCGGTCTTATTGCAGCAGTCATTCTTCAAGTGTTCTACAACTATATCGTTGTGAAAATTGAAGGCATTACCAACAAGATGGAAGAGGCTTCTATCTCGTTGACAGATATGCTTGTAAAATACAATAAGAGTCAAGGTTAATAGAGTTGCAATAGTAAAATGAATAAAGTAAATCTAATAGGTAAAATAATAATGTATGCCTTTGTGGCTATCAGCGTATTGCTGTTAGGCGCAATCATCATGAATCAGGAGGCAGCCGAAGATGCCCTTGCTCTTGCCGATGGTTCATGGACGGGTAACATTATTACATGGACAATTGCCATGTTCGTTATTGGCGTTGTTCTGATTATTCTCTCATACTTCTTCGGTTGGGTAATCGATCCAAGTCGTATAGTGAAAGATTTGATTATGTTGGTAGGTTTTGCAGCTCTAATATTTATATGCTGGAGCATGTCAGACTCTACTCCAATGAATCTCCCAGGTTATGAAGGTTCAGAGAACCAAGCTCCATGGCTTAATATTGCCGATGTAGGCTTGTATCTCCTTTATATCTTCACTGCTGTTGCTGTATTTGCAATTGTAGCTTCGGAGATTTACCAACTTTTCAAATAACAAATCGACAACAAACAGTTGTCAATTAGTAAAAAGACAAAGAAATGAGTAAGAAGAAAGAGTCACCGGAAATCAACGCGAGTTCGTTGGCCGATATAGCTTTCTTGCTTCTTATCTTCTTCCTGGTGGCTACCACCATGAGCACAGATACTGGTTTGGCGCGTATGTTGCCTCCAATTCTGCCTAATACCAACGACGACGTTCCTCCTATCAAAGAGCGTAACGTGTTCCAGGTGATGCTCAACTACAAGAATCAACTTCTTGTTGAAGGTGAGTGGTGCGAAATAGGACAATTGAAGGATAAAGCAAAAGAGTTTATCGCTAACCCGAAGGATGAAGCTACTCTTCCTGAGAAAGCTGAAACAGAAATTCCACTTATTGGCAACTATATGGTGTCGAAAGGTGTTATCTCTCTTCAGAACGACCGAGGAAGTCAATATCAAGCATATCTGCAAGTTCAGAATGAGTTGCAAGCAGCTTATAACGAACTTCGTGATGAATTGGCTAAAACCAAGTTCCATCATGCTTACGCCGATTGTACCGACGAGGAGCAAGATGCTATAAAGAAAGTTTATCCGCAGCGTATTTCCGAAGCAGAACCTAAAGACTATAAAAAGAAGTAATGGCAAAATTTGGTAAGAGAAAAAGAAGTTCACAACAAAAGATAAATACATCATCACTTCCTGATATTGTATTTATGCTCTTGTTCTTCTTCATGGTTTCTACTACCATGAAAGAGGTGACTATGATGGTGAAAATCCAGTCGCCTGAAGCTTCTGAGGTTACTAAGCTTGAGCAGAAATCGTTGGTGTCGTATATTTATGTGGGAAAACCTCTGAATGCTAAAAAATATGGCTCAGAGCCTCGTATACAGCTTAACGATTCTTATGCTACGGTAGACGATATTGAAAACTACATCATCCAAGAGCGTGATAACATGAAAGAGTCTGATCGCCCAAAGATGACCGTTTCAATTAAGGCTGACCTTGATGTCCAGATGGGTACCATCACCGACATTAAGCAGGCTCTTCGTAAAGCGCAAGCGCTTAAGATTAGCTATTCGGCTCGTAAAGCAGTAAAGTAGAAAGAAAATTATAAGTCAAGTCAAGTATAAGTGCAGTCAATATTTTGGCTGCACTTTTTTGTTTTATTGAGCTGTGCTATAAGTTCTTGGCATATGTGTGCAATAATCATATTTCTATAAAAAAGGTGAATAGAAAGAAAAAAAGTAGTTTGTAGTTTGTAATTGCGAAAGGTAGGTTTATCTTTGCAGCCGCAAATCGAAAGACATCGATTGTGTTTAAGGCGGTCCCTTCGTCTATCGGTTAGGACGAGAGATTTTCATTCTCTAAAGAGCGGTTCGATTCCGCTAGGGACTACAAATAATAAGTTTGAATACAAAAGAAATTAAACAGGTTAAGAAAAATGGCAAATCATAAATCTGCAATAAAGAGAACGCGTCAGATTGAAAAACGCCGCTTGCACAATCGCTACTTCGCTAAGACTGCTCGTAATGCAGTGAAAGCACTTCGTCAGGCTACTGACAAGACTGAAGCAGCTGCATTGTTGCCAAAAGTTGCTTCTATGCTCGACAAACTTGCTAAGCGTCACATTATTCACAAGAATAAAGCTAGCAACTTGAAGTCGAAGCTTGCTAAACATGTAAATAAACTTGCGGCTTAATAATAGACGCAGTTTTTTCTATGGTCCCTTCGTCTATCGGTTAGGACGAGAGATTTTCATTCTCTAAAGAGCGGTTCGATTCCGCTAGGGACTACTTGAGTGATGGATAAAATTTCCATCACTCTTTTTTTGTATATATGCGAATACTCCAGTCAGTGTAGGCTTTCGTGAATTGTTTGCTCTTTTGTTAGCCTACTGCCTTCAATATGATAAGAATCATAAGTATGGTCAATTAAATTTCTGCATGCCAATACGAGTAAGTACAAAAAAATATAGCAGCCTTCGTAGCTGCTATATTCTATCGTTAAGATCTTGCGAGATCTATTTCTTGTTGTGCTTAATTGCAAAATCGGCGGAGTAGTTCCATGTGTTGCGTGAATTGTTGCGGGGGCAAATTAGAACCACATTTCCACGCTCAAGAATCATGAAATCCTTAAGTCCGTCTATTATGAAAGTTTTGTTTGGAGAGACGTGAACCAAACAGCCTTCGCTATTCTTAAGTACAGCTTTGTCGCCCATAACAACGTTGTCGTCGTTATCTTTTTTGCCCGACTCGTATATAGCATCCCATGCGCCGAGATCACTCCATGTGGCCCTTGTGAGCTGTACAGCTACGTTTTGAGCCTTCTCCATCACACCATAGTCAATAGATATTTGTTCGCAATTCTCGTAGATGCGATTGATGACGTCGGCAGTCCAATGTGAAATAGGAATGTTGTCGAGTTCTTCGAACTGCTGTTTTATGCTTGGCATATGTTTGCTAATGGCATCTTGAATGGTGTTTATATTCCAACAGAAGACGCCGGAGTTCCAACAAAATTCACCGCAGTCGTAAAAGACTTTTGCCATCTCTTCGTTTGGCTTTTCAGTGAAGGTTTTTACGTGAAAAAGCTGTTGTTTCTTTGAGTATATAGGGTCACCCACTTGAATGTATCCGAAAGCCGTCTCGGGGCGCGAAGCTGTGATGCCTATCGTGACAAGGTCATCGCTTTTAGCGGCATGGTCGAGTGCCGATTTTATACTGTTGGTAAACACATCATCATTGGTGATGTAGTGGTCGGCGGGGGTGACAACCATTACGGCGTCGGGGCAGTGCTGCTTTATGTATGCAGTAGCAAATGCAATGCAAGGGCCAGTGTTGCGGCGTGAAGGCTCGCAGAGAATATTCTGACGCGGAAGGTCGGGCAACTGATCGATGGCGAACGATATGTAATCGTCGTTTGTTACAACAATAATATGACTTGGATCGCAGATAGAAAGCATACGATCGTAGGTGAGTTGCAACATTGTGCGCCCAACACTTATGAGGTCGAGAAATTGCTTTGGTTTAGCGCTACGACTTACAGGCCAAAGACGACTGCCTCTGCCTCCCGCCATAATAACGCAATAGGTTTCGCTCATGTGAAGTATGTTGTTTTGTATGATTCAAATGTAAGGTAAATAATTATAACTTTATCGATTGACAGATATTGTTGGTCATTTGTACGGAGAGATTGACGGAATGTTATAGTTGTTACATGTTAATTACGAAATCGATAGAGCAACTTGGAAAATACGTCCATTTTTTGGGCTTGGCTTTTAGCCGTCCCGATAAGTGGAGAATATTTGGGCGACGCCTACTTATGGAACTCGACACTCTTGGGGTAGGTTCGCTTGGCATAGTATCTATAATATCGCTATTTGTAGGAGCGGTGATGACAATTCAATCGGCATTAAACCTCGACAATCCTTTCATACCTAAATATATGTGTGCTTATGTAGCTCGCGAAGCTATACTGCTCGAATTTTCGGCTACTATAGTATGCTTGATTTTGGCTGGGAAAGTGGGGTCGAATATTGCCTCGGAAATAGGAACTATGCGCATTACGGAGCAGATTGACGCATTGGATATTATGGGCGTAAATTCTGTGTCGTATTTGGCAACACCCAAAATTATGGCTATGGTGATAGGAGTTCCTATTTTGGTGATGTATAGTATATGTATAGCGATGATAGGAGGTTGGTTGTCGGGAATAACGACAGGACTCTTGTCGACCGAGGATTTTGTGCAAGGCATACACTTCTCGTTTAAGCCATTTTATATTTACTATTCGCTAATAAAGGCAACCTTCTTTGGCTTTTTCATCTCGTCGATTGCAGCATTTTGTGGCTACTATGCTAAGGGAAGCTCTCTTGAAGTAGGTAAGGCGAGTACGCGAGCTGTGGTGGCAAGTAGCATAACCATACTTACGTTTAATGTATTGATTACTCAGATATTATGATTACGGCAAAGAGCATAACTAAGAGTTTCGATGGCTGTTTGCGACTGAAAGGGGTCGACTGTGAGTTTGGTACAGGGAAAACCAACCTCATAATAGGCAAAAGTGGTTCAGGCAAGACTGTTATGCTGAAGAGTTTAGTCGGACTCTATGAGGTGGATTCGGGCGACATATTGTATGATGGACGTAGCTTACAAAATATGAGTAAGTATGAACGGAAAGAGATCCATAAAGAGATAGGAATGCTTTTTCAAGGGTCGGCATTGTTCGATTCGTTGACTGTGGAAGAGAATGTTCGCTTCCCGCTCGATATGTTTACAAATGATACGTATAAACAACGTAGAGAACGTGCACATTTTTGCTTGCAGCGTGTAAATTTGGATTCTAATTGCTACAACCTTTATCCATCACAAATAAGTGGTGGAATGCAAAAGCGAGTGGCAATAGCACGCGCTATTTCGCTAAAACCGAAATATCTGTTTTGCGATGAACCAAATTCAGGTCTCGACCCAGTGACATCGGCTGTGATTGACGACTTGATTGCTGAAATAACTAAAGAGTATGGCATAACTACTATAATAAATACGCATGATATGAACTCGGTTATGACATTGGGCGAGCACATCGTATTCATTGATAGTGGAGAAAAATGTTGGGAGGGAACGCGAGATGACATACTCACAGCAAAAAATGAGCGACTTGAGATGTTTCTTGCTCCAGCAAAACGCGCACGCTTTGGGAATTGAGATATAGATACACATTCAACACATATTACAAAAAGGGAATATCTATGATAAATAGCGAATCGGTAATTGCACGCATGAAACGTCGCGGCGTTTCTGTTTGGGATTATGATAAAACGAATCATATGCTCATTGTCGGAGAGCAAGTTGTGTGTCGATTGGGGCTTGATAGGGATGCCTATAACATAGAAGAAGTTGCTCAAATGATACCAGACGAGTATGCCGATTTGAAAATAAGTTTTTCGAATCACGTTACAGTTCGTCATATACCTATAAAAATAAAAGATGAGGTAGTGTGGTTTGTTTATCACGTCATAGATACTTATGTAGCCGACGATGGCCACGAACACCAGAGTGGCATGTTGAGAGAGATGACCGAAGACGAAATAGAACGCTATTCCGAAACTTCTGGCGTCAGTGCTGAAGAGGTGTCGGAACTTGTAAACTCTCTGTCGTTGATGCTTGAAGAACAAACTTTCGAGGCTGGTGTGCATAAAATACTCGAAAGCGTTAATTCGCAAATTAACGGCATCATTGCATTGGTGATAAAATGGAACGAAGAGGATGAATTTGAGAATATCGATACCATCGGAGGCCATTTACATCGTGATGGCAAAGATATTTTGCAACATCATCACCTCTATTCGCCTATGTTGCGCGATGTATGTGAAATGGGTATCGATGTCGTAGCCAATAATATTGAAGAGCTTGGCGAGTATCAGAAAGAGATAGATTTTTTCAAACAGAACAACTTAGGTTCGGTAATAGTTAAACCTATCTTGAAGCAAGATGGAACATCGTGGGGCGCAATGGCTATAGGACGTAAGAGGGCTACTCGCTGGACAACGTTCGATATGAATTGGGTGTCGCTATTGTCGCGAGCTATTTCGCTTTGCTTGAAGCATACTGAACGCTTGCAACTATATCAAGATCAATTGTATATCAATTCGTTTGCATGTAGAAATACTGGTACGAATACATGGTTGTGGAATTGTGTCACAGGAGTTGTTGACATGACTCTCTACAATGGTGATGATACCAATGCTATGCAAATGGATTTGGTGGATATAATAGCTAATACACACCCCGACGACCGAGCTAAAATGCAATCCCATTATGACTCTATTCTCGATGGCAAGTCTACCGACTTCAAAGTGAAGGTGCGTCAGCGTGGATTTCGCACCAACGATTATCAGTGGCGCGAATTGCATGGACGTGTTACTTCAATTAGTCCATTGGGTGATGCGCTGACAGTGGTGGGTACATCGCGTGATATTGATCAAGAAGAGCGTGTAAATATTGCTGTGAAAAAGCGAATCGATAGACAGAATGTTGTATTCAACAAATTGCCAGTCGGTGTGGCATTTTTCGGTGTAAATGGTGAGTGTTTATATATAAATCAAACCAATATCGACCTCTTCGCCGTAGAAGGACCAATTTCGAATATGAACTTATTCAGAGATCCAAACTTCACCGACGAACAGCGAGATACAATAAGAAATAGCGAGCAGTGCATCATTAATATGCAATACGATTTTTCGACTCTTGAGGGATACGTAAAATCGAAAAGTGAGGGTAAGAGAAATTTCACTATGCGTATATCTAAATATTATATACGAGGGAAATTTGGAGGCTATCTGTCGGTGCTTACCGACAATACCGATGCTATAATGCAACACCAGCGATTAGTGGAGTTAGACCTATATATGAAAGAGATCGGAAGTTTTGCACACTTAGGTCTCTGCTTCTACGATAAAGAACGAGGCTTCGCAACCGAGCAATGGAACGAAAACCTTGGCTTGCCGTCCACTATGACCTACTCGCCCGATACTGACTATTTTGTTAATGTGTGTGATGATGATAAAGAGTTGTTGACTTCGCAAATCGATGAGTTGCTAAAGGGCTCTAAAGACACTGTGCAGATGGATGTGCGCCTAAAGTCGACGGGTGCAGTGCAACGCTGGATTAGACTACATTTTGCTATTAATAAGTTTTCAAGAAGCATATCCGCAATATCAGTCGACATAACACAAAGCAAACAGAACGAGCGAATGCTTGTAGAGGCTCGCGCGAGGGCAGAACAAGCAGATGCGCTAAAGACGCAATTCGTGGCTAATGTCAGTCACGAACTTCGCACGCCAATGAATGCCATTGTCGGATTCTCCGATTTGCTCATACAATCTGAGGACTTAGAAGAACGTCAAAAGATTGTAGATATTATACATGCTAATAGCGAATTGCTTCTGCAACTTGTGAGCGACATTCTCGACCTTTCGCGCGTAGAATCGGGTAATGTGGAACTGCAATATGGTGAAGAGAATGCCAATAACCTTTGTGAGTGCATACACGAAAGTATGAGTATGAAGGTGCCTAAGGATGTCGATTTTATTTATGATAGAAATAATGCTCCAGATGTCACCTGTTTCGTAGACCGTCGACGTGTGACACAAGTGGTTACTAATTTCATTGTAAATGCGTTCAAATTCACTGTAAAAGGAAGTGTCAAACTATGGTATCAAATCGAAAACAATTATTTGAGTTTTCATGTGAGCGATACTGGCAAAGGAATACCACAAGAACAGCAAGAACATATTTTTGAAACATTTGTAAAACTTGATGCTTTTGCCGTTGGTACAGGTCTCGGATTGGCTATTAGTCGCATCTTGGCTAAAAAAATGGGCGGATCAATACAGATGGAGTCAGAGGAGGGCATAGGCTCGCATTTCTGGCTCACTGTGCCAATAATTACAGACGAAAATGAGGCAATAGAGAAATATGTTAAGGCTCAACGACAATCTGTGCTTGTGGCTACTCCAGAGGCCGATACATACACATTTATTGAGGCTGCCTTGCAAGATGAATGCTCGGTTATGCGAGTAAAAGGTGATAATATCATAGACGAATGGCTTGAGAAAAAGACAAATATGATTATCATCGATGCTCGCGTTGCCCCTGAGAAATTGCTCGAAAATATCGAATGCATGAGTAGTTCGTTAGGCAAACATAAGATATTCATCATCAGTGACGAATCGAGTGCCATAAAACCAGAAGTGTTCTTGTCGATAGGTGCATATAAAGTGATAAACTTCCCAATCTCTAAGAACGATTTTGTAAATAGTGTAATTGAGGAGTAGGTCTGGAATAAAAAATGCCCTTGAAGATAAATACGTAATCAAGATTGTAAGTTAAACTACCCCTTAATCAAGTAGACTAAATTACGATCCTAAATTTCCTATGGGCTTTAGCTAAACGCACTCATAAGTAGTAAAAGCTAAAAAACAACTCTGTGTTATGCTAATATTCGTAAACAAGCTTCATAATAAAAGAATAAAGAAAGGGGCATCTGCGTTTTACACAGATACCCCTTCAAATTTTTAGTCACGTTTGTTGCTTATTATAGCCAACGTGGATCGCCGGCCTTCAATCCATTTTTGATTGAAAAATCGCCATTCTGTGGGTCGGTGAATACATCGGTTGAAGCGTCTGTTGCAGTGCCAGGAAGGGCATCAGAATGTGTTGTCTGTACGCCATCTGCTTCTTTGTAAGTAGTAGTAATATGGTCGCTTGTTACGAAATTTCCACTTTCAGTTACTACGTATGCCGAGCCTGAGAATTTGCGTATACCTGCTAAAACTCCACCATCGGTAATAGTAGCACCGAAGATGCAATTAGAAATGTTGAGTTCATCTGCTGCTGTTGATTTGCCGTAGTTTAGATCGATATAGTATCGAGGATTACGATTGTCGGCAGCGCCAAGCCCGTAGAACGTACAATCAGAAATATTTACAGTAGTTGGAGTAGTGTCGTCGGTACCATCAACGCGGAGCATAATAAGAGCCGAAGTCTGATTGAATGTTGAGTTGGTGATGTCGAGCTGAGCAGGTTGTCCAGCTTTCGACTTTGTTTGAAAGTGGAAAGCGGCGTAGTTCTGTCCGCTCTGCTGGCAATTGTTAACAACGCAATTGTTCATAGAAACGGCCTTGAATGTATGTGTGTCAGTACTGCCTTGCGTACGAATTATACTTCTACCATTGTTGCTATCGAAGTCGATTTGGCAATTGTCGAACGATAGCAAGCCAAGAGTAAAATAGTCGCTACTTGCACAATTGAACAGATAGTTGCCTGTGCAATGGAAGTTGACGTTTTGAATCTTGATGTAATCAAATTCCACTGGAGCGCCTTCTTCGCCTGGCCCTATTTCCCATTGAGCCGTCATTGTTATTGTATATTGATTGCCTTCTTCGCTTTGAATTGTGACATTCTTTGAAAAATAAGGTTTGGCGGTATCCAAATCAATATCGTTAACTAAGATAACCACACCGTCATCAAGGCTGTCTATAGCAGCTTTGAAGCTTTCAGCGTCAAAAGCTTCAAGTTCTTTGCTTGATCGAGTGGTGAATGAAACTGTGCCTCGCGAAGTACGATTACTAAAGAGCTCGATGCTGTAATCTGTATTTTCCTCTAAGTCAGCTACGGTGATAGCATTTGCTTCTATAGTGTCGATGTTGAAATTAATTTTGCTACCTCCATTTATTGAGTAGCTTGTGACGGTGTTTGTTGCCACTCCACTCCACGAGATGAGCGCTGATTCGCGAGTCTTGTTCGACGCTTTTATTGAAAGAGCATCGTAGTATTTAGTGACATCTATTGAGTCGCATTGGGTATAAAGCGATGTTGTGCCATCTAAACCTAGACTCTTTATACGAATGAAATAGTAGTGATCTTCGTTAGGTAGTGTTACAGTTGCCGTCGCAGACTCTAGTCCTGTCTGTTGAGCGAATATCGAAGTAAATTCGATATTGTCTTGCGCTACTTCGATTGTATAAGAAGCAGCATCGTTCATCTCATTCCATTTGAAAATGTAACTATAAGTGCTGTCGGCAGAATTAGCTGGAGTCGCTTTTACGACATATTCAATGTTGGTAGGCGAAAGGGCGCGTGATAGAGAATATGACTCTACAACGTCGTCGATGTCGTCTTGACAAGCAGTTGCAAATGCTGCTATAACAGTCGTTGATATTATTATTGAACGTAAATTCATCGTTATTGATTTTTATAATTAATAACCATAATCGTTGACTAAAGTGCCTTGAGAATCGGTGAGATTTTTCTCGAAAATTGGCCAAAACATATGAGTGTCTGGGTCATAGTCGTAGAGAGTGTTGATTTTCTCTGCCTTCAAGTTCGATGCACTTATGTATGCCTTAATTTCGCCGGAAGCGTTAGTGTATTCGGTCCAACCTTCACCTGGCTCTTCTGTTTCGCCTGGGTTAAGTCCATAAATCTTTATCGATTCGTTAGCTACACCATCGTCATAAAGGTCGTACATTTTGTAGAATACGCGTCCGCTATATTGACTAAAATTGATGGTTGTCGTTACTGAATTACCATCAGCAGATGTAGCCGTAGTGGTAACGTCTTTGAGTTCTGTCAAAGCTGTCATTTTATCTTTAGCTTCCTTCATTTTAGAAGATAGCATGCCCCAGCGTATAAGGTCTCCCTTGCGAAGGAATTCACCTACAAATTCGAATGCACGCTCGTTTACTATAGCAGCAAACATTTTGTCTTTAGATGATATATCAACATTTGCCATTGCTTTAGCATCGTCGCCTCCGAAAGCACGGTCGCGCACTTGCTTGAAGTATGATTGAGCTGTGCTGAGATCGCCAAGATAGTTAGCACATTCGGCAGCCATAAGAAGTATATCAGAATAGCGCATGTATACCGGCTTTGTACCATCATCATTACCAGAAGCTACAAAATTTTCTTTTTGCCATAACCATTCATATCTATATTTACCAAAATACCAACGGTTGATACCTGCAAGCTCTGCTACCGAATTTGAACTCTTAGACCATCGGAAATTTACGCAACTAACATCGCGACGAGTGTCGTTTGGATCATATTCAAAATATAGGTTAGGAGTAGGACCAGCAGTACCACCTGCAAGTTTGCAGAATTGATCTCCCGAAGAGCCATTTTGATGATTTATTGCAAAAGTGTAGTTCCAGCGGCCACGCGAATCAGAGAAAGGAATAACGAAAAGAACTTCACCATCGAAGTTTGTGTCGTAGTCATTTTGATCTTTCCAAAGTTGCTCGTAATCTGTGTAGAGCTTGCACGAACCACTATTTATGACATCTTCACAAGCAGCAAGAGCTTTAGGATAGAGTACATCTTTAGACAATTCGGCATCAGAAGAGAGTCGAATGCTACCAGCGTCACCAGTTCCTACCGAGCCATCGGCTGGGCGGAGCGCATATCCCGATGCGGCAAGAGCAATACGAGCGTAAAGGCCTTTAGAATATGCCTTGTTTATTCGGCTCGATTTTGCAGTAAGTTCTGATTCTCCTGGCCAAGGGAGGTAGTTCCACGACTCTTCAAGGTCAGCAAGGAGTTGTTTGTAGATAATATCACGGCTCGATTTAGCTACATATATATTATCGGAAGTAGTGGGCTCGAAACGAGCAGGCACGTCACCCCAAGCCTTTACGATGTCGGCGTAAATGAGAGCGCGGAGTGTGAGAGCTTCTCCGAGTAAATAGTTCATCTTTTCTGAGCCTGTACCATACGTACGTATTCCGTTAATTATAACATTCGCACGTTCGATGGCTTCATATAGTTTAGCCCAAGGGTTGTTGTTGACATTGAGTTGGTCGTCAGTAGCAGTGAGACTATATCTTGCTATACAATGTTTTGATGCCCCAATGGCTTCTGTTCCATCAGATGCGTTGTACCATTCAATGTCAGTGTTGAAGCCATACCATGGTAAGTAACGACCACGATAGTTGTTCGTTTCGCCAAAAGAATGGTATACGCTGCTTATATTATACTCTGTAAGAGTTTCGTTAGAGAAAACTACCGACTCGTCGAAGGTAGATTTTGATTCGGCTTCTAGTGCATCGTCGCATGATGTAAATGCGAGAGTACCAAGAGCTACAATCGATAGTATAGAAATTTTATTTTTCTTCATTGTAATATCCTCCGTCGATTAAAAGTTCATATTTACACCTACAACATATCCGATGCTCTTAGGGTAAGCCGAATAGTCAACACCTGGAGTAAGAGGTGTAGCACGGCGAGTATCAACTTCGGGGTCGTAGCCGCTATATTTGGTCCAGCAGAAGAGGTTTGTACCTGTTATGTAGAAGCGGAGTTTGTCCATGTGCCACTTCTTAGTGATGTCTTGGGGAATTGTATAACCCAAAGTTGCTGAGCTAAGGCGAATGAATGATCCATCTTCTACAGCCCAATCAGAGAATACGGCTTGTCCACATGCAGGTGACCACATGGTGGTGTTTTTGTTCATCTCGGTGAGACGGTTAATGTCGTTTACGAGTTCGCCTGTGTTCCAATCAATGTTCGTCCAACGTTTGCCGAGTGCCATATTGTTGGTGATATTCTGATGGTTGTATTTACGAGAGTGTGAGAATTCAATCTTGTTGGCGTTATAGATATTATTGCCATAAACCATATTGAAGTTTACTCCGAAGTCGAATCCAAATGCGTATGCATTGAGACTCCAACCACCAGTCATTTTAGGTGATGCGTTGCCAATAACGGTGCGGTCATCAGTAGTGATTTCGCCATCGCCATTGAGGTCTTTGAGTTTCATAGCTCCTGGACGTAGGTATGTAGAACCAATCACACTTGCATTGCTTGCTACACCTTCTTTGAGTACCCATCCGTCTGATGGAGAATAATGGTCAAAGTCTGAAGCTTCATAGCGTCCATCTGAAACGTATCCGAACATATCACCCATTTTGCCGCCTTCGACGAGGCGATAGTCGCCATTGATTTCAGTAGATGCCCATGATGACGAACTTTCTATGGTCTCAAGTCCTCCGAGATTCAAAATTTTATTCTTATTCCAACTTACGTTACCGCTAATACTTACACCATAATCTTTCTCGCGGAGAATATTAGCTGTGAATGTTACTTCAAGACCTCGGTTGCGTGTTTCGCCAAGGTTTTGATATTGCGTGTCATAACCTGAACCAGAAACGGGGAAGTTGATGAGCAAGTCTTTAGTATTGTTTTGGTATACTTCAATGCTACCCGTGAATAAGCTTTGTAAGAAAGAGAAATCGATACCGAGGTTATTTGAGTATGTAGTCTCCCAAGTCAAATCTTGATTGTTGAGTACTTTTCCTGCCGACCACGATACGGTTTGGTCTTTTACCCAGCTTTCTGTCGAGGCAGAAAATGTTTTAAGTGTCTGACCTGATGGTATGTTGTTGTTACCTGCAGTACCAAACGAATAACGAATCTTCAAGTTGTCTATCACGTCCGACAAGCCTTCCATAAAATTTTCGTCGGAAATGCGCCAAGCAGCAGCTGCTGAAGGGAATATGCCCCAACGGTTGCCTTCTGTAAACTTCGAAGAACCATCGGCGCGTACTGTAGCTGAAATGGAATATTTACCCTTATAGTCGTAGTTGGCACGGCCGAAGAATGAGAATAGAATATCGTCTGGATTGTAATACTTATTAGTTGAATATGGATTTCCAGAAGCGAAGAAGTTCCACGCCATGTCTGCATCGAAAAAGTCTGGGAATCCAGCAATTACGAGTGTTGTCTTTTCTGACTCTTCTTTTACATATTCTTGGCCGAGGAGAAGATTTAAGTTTTGGTCTTCGCTCTGTAGCATTTGGTTGAAATCGTATTGTATAGTATTAGTATTACGTATTTTACGACGGTCGGTTTGTGTATACATAGCAGCAGGGTGTCCGTTGTATGAACCAACACTTTGCTGTGCGTAATATGTGGTTAGACCATAGAAACGATTGTCGATTTGCTTGTAATCATCAATACCGCCCTCAACACGAAGTTTCAAACCTTTTACTATATCCCATGAGAAGGCTGCACTACCATTCCAGTTTGTACGGTCACGTTTTGAGTCGTTGTCGTAAACAGAGGTGATAGGAGGTGCATAGTCCGAACTTGATTCATCATCTATGTCGGCATCGGCTGCAAGACCTGATAGCGGAATTGGTGTGTACGAAACAGCTTGCTTCAAGCGTCCGTTGCCAGAGTTCGAGCCCGAGTCGTTGATTGAGTTAGCGCCTGAACCGCGAACTTTAGTGCGTGCATATCGAAGTGAAGTCTCGAACGAGATGCAGTCTATAGGCTTGTATGTGGCCTTCATATTAAGGTTGTTACGAGAGAAGTCGCTACCTACCATTATGGCTTTGTCTTTCATGTATGAGTGACCAATAGTCCATTTTACTTTTTCACTGCCACCTGATACATTTACACTATGGTTGTAAGTATAACCGATGCGACCAAATATTTGTTGAATCCAATCGTTACCTTCAAGACTATCATAAAGATCTATGTCTTGAAAATTACCAAAGTAATTGGTGTAATGGTCGTCAACTTGATCGCGAATTGACATAAGTTCGTACTGATAACGTACATATTCGCCTGGTGTTAGAGTCTCAATAGCATCTTCGTTTGCCATCTTTTTTTGTCCCCAATATGCTGTAACAGCAACTTTCACATTGCCATTGTCTCCTCCTTTTGTGGTTACGATAACAACGCCATTTGCTCCGCGAGCACCATAAATGGCCGTAGAGAAGGCATCTTTCAATACGTCGATTGATTGAATTTCAGATGCTGGAATATCAGAAATACTTTCAACTGGGAATCCGTCAACGATGTAGAGAGGCGAATTGTCTTGTGTAATAGAGCCTCCACCACGAACACGTATCTTAACATCAGCGTCAGGGTCGCCTTCGGTGGTGGTGATAGAGACACCTGCCATCTTGCCGGTCATAGCCTCTGATACTGTTGCTACAGGCATTGCTTGTAAAGCTTCTGCAGAAACTGATGCTACTGAACCTACAACATCGCGCTTTTTCTGTGTGCCGTAACCCACTGCAACGATTTCGTCGAGAGCTTTACTCTCTGGTTCGAGGTTTACATTGATACTACCTGCGCCATTGATTGGCTGCTCTTGATTTTTGTATCCGATGAACGAATACAATAGCTTGCCGCCTGTAGGAGCGGTAATTTGATAATTGCCATCAAAGTCGGTGATGGTACCATTTGTTGTGCCAGACACAACGACGTTAACTCCTGGTATAGGCTCGCCGTTTTCATCTACAACACGTCCCGAAATTTTAACATTGTCTTGTGCCAGAATGTAACCTATTCCCATAAATAGACACATGAACAATGCAACTATTCGCCTTTTGTTCTTCATAAAATCTTAATTTAACATTTGATTGAAAGAGAAAACGTATATCAAACAAAAGCGACCCAATTCGAGAGCCGCCTTATTAGAAATAGTTTCAATATAAAGTCTTATTTGTTGATGTATTTCTTGCCATTCTGTATAAGTACACCTTTTGCGTTTTTGTCAACTTTCTGTCCTAATATGTTGTAGACAGGTGCATTCTCATTGATTTGATCTGCAGAGTTTGTCGTGATGGCTGTTATTGTTCCGCCTTCTTCAGATCCATTGTCAGATGATTCATTGTTCGAATTGTTATCTGAGTCGTCATTTGTAGACTCTATTGTGCTAGAGTATTTTACACCCATTAAACCAAGTTTTGAACCATTGCAGTATACATAATATGTTGTGCCTGCGGTTGCTGCGAAATCATAGTTGGCGTAAACCTTATCTTCACTCTTAAATCCTTCGTAAGTAAGTGAATTATCGCTTGCGCTTGAGGCGGCTACCACTTCGCCATCTTTTTCGTACACAATCCAAAATGGCTTTTGGGCGTTCAATACTACGCCAATCGTAATATATCCATCTTCGGTAGTGGAAACTTTCCAATAGTTTCCATTATTTGGTATTGTGCCATTTGCTCCTGTCGCGTCTTTTTTAGGGTTTGCTGAGCCTGCCAAAGAAACTAGCCAACCTGCATTTGCAATGTCAGAACCCTCTAAAGCTGCATCTGTTGTTGTTGTTGTACTTTGGGTAGTATAGTCGTCGCCATATTTGTTGGAGTTGAATTCTTCTAAAGTTAGTGTAAGAACACCTTCGGTGATGACTTGTTGCTCTTTATATTCAGTGTTGGGCTGAATTGTAATAGTTGCATTATCAGCTGCTTGTGCTATAGCAAACAAACTGCAAGCAAACGTAAGGCAGTAAAGTTTTTTGTTCATGGTAAGTAGCGTTTTTTTGTATGTAGTGTTTCTCTTTATAAGGTTGAGAAACTTCACCCTTCTTTTGCAATAAGGAGATTCCGAATGCAATCATTTTGTTATGATTTTTTTATTCCTCCTCGAGCAATAACGGCGCAATATTAAATGATTTTAACTTTTGTTTTCACTCCTTGTGAGTTTTTTGTTGGTAGACAAATCGTCCGTTTTTCGTGCGTTGCATACGTTTGCACGTGTGCAAACGGTTAGTATTCAGTGTATTTGTTAGTAGAGCGCTCCGTGGCGTATTTTAGTAATGCGTGTAAGTTTGTTGTCGATATATAAAACAAAGGATTAAAATGTGTATATCCTTGTATAAATGGTTGTTGCTTCAATTTGTTCGTTTCATATATGCATACTTATATCTAAAAAACTTGAATTTAGTATGACATCGTTATGAGCAAGGAGATTCCTATTAAGAGATAAGTTGCTGTTCGGTCACAATTGTCGCATCGAGATGTAAAATCTGACATATTTATGATAGTCGAATTTTATTCGTGTAAATAAATTATGATTATAAGTGATTGTTTGGGTGGTGGTTGCGCGGTTGGTTGATCATTTGGCATAAATAAAAATCGGACATTGGCATACACATTGCAAAAATGGACGGTCGAACGCCGAAAGGTGTTCAAGAGTATGTATTTATATAATAATCAAACATATAAATGGAGGTAATAACCATGAAACCGGTTAGATACAACTACAACAATCGTGACAACAACAATCAAGTGTGGCTTCCAAGCTTCTTCAACGATTTCTTTGATGATGGCTTGAGTTGGGCAAACACCAAACGCAATTCTATGCCTGCCGTTAATGTCACTGAAGACGACAAGGAATACAAAGTAGAATTGGCTATCCCAGGTTTGCAAAAGGAAGATTGTAAGGTTCGTTTCAACGATGGTATTCTTACCGTAAGCGCCGACAAAACGGTGCAAAACGATGGTAAAAAGTACCTACGCAAAGAGTTCTCCTACAACCATTTTGAGCAGAGCTTGACTTTGCCAGATGATGTAGACCAAACAGCGATAGCAGCATCTGTCAAAGATGGCGTTCTTTCAATTGACTTGCCTAAGATGGACGAGAAGAAAGAAGAAGAGCGTTGGCAAACAGTTGAAATTGTTTAATACTGCCCAACGTGTTTTGGAGTGTATAAATATTTCTGAAGCACAAGTTATGCAGAGAGCATGGAGGTTTAGCGCCTCTGTGCTCTCTTTTTTTATGTGTTGGCAAATAGGATGTTTCAGAAAGAAATGCCGAAAATAGCTTCGCTTTTTTTCTTATGCGTATCGGGTAAATAGGAGCTGCGTATACCAATGGTGATGGGGTATGGCAAGCGTAGCCAATATGTAGAAGCGAAAAGTTCCACGCCCGTACTATGCATAGTGAAGCTATAACTATCATTAGTTGCAACGTCGCATGAGTTTCCGCGAGCAGCATCGTAGAATAGTGTTGCTCCAATGCGTTTTATATACACAATTGGCCCGATGCTCCAATCGGGGTCGATGATGGGTAGCGAATAGCTTGCGCGAATGGTTTGTAACTCTCTGTTGTTTATTGCGCTGCAGCCTCGTGGTCGCAAAATGTTGTCGCCATAGTATCGGTGATATTCATATCCAAGCAAATCTTGATAGCTCTCGCCCATGCCTTTTTGTTGTGCTGCCAAATAGATGACGATGTTATGATGCTTAACAAAGCCTGGTAGATATAAGTATGCTGCTGCTGACTTAATTGAGCCGTAGTTGGTAGCGAAAGGTGTGTGGCGATAGTTGAGGCGAAGAGCAAAACCGTAGCGAGTGCCTATGTCGCGAGCGGCTGTGCGGCGCATTATGTGGGTGTACAACCCATATTGCAAGTCGTTGATATTGCTTTGTGCAATAGAGGCGTAAATGTTGTTGTCTGTTGTCTTGTAGTAGTTGCGGCGTGTGTCTATGGCGACTTCTTGTGCAGTGTAGTCGAATCCATCTATGCGCTCAAGGTCGTAAGCTACGTATGGGGTAATGCGTCTATTCCATGCACCGCTATTCAAAACTAATGGTAGTGAAAACGTGAACTTCACTTGCCGTTTTTTGCTCCGAGCATCGTAAGTAAGAAGTGAATAACCAGTGCTAAAACGTGAGTCGCTTATAATGCCCGAAAACTTATAGTCGGAATAACCATAGGTTGCGCTAACGCCTATACGTACGGGTAGGGCATTGTAGTTAAGTTCGGCTTTTAGAAGTTCGTCTGTGTTGCCCGAATAGTTGATGCTAACGCCCAATGTGGTGTTGCCAAGTAAGTTTTGAGAAGCTATGCTCATGCGCGAGTTGACCGTTTTGCTGCTTGCATCAACAGTGGCGGGCCCCCAACTATGAATGCCAAAGATGTGAGCTCGTGAATATGTGTTGCTCTCGTGAGACGAACTGTCGACGAGTGCAGGCATTAATCCTTTTTCAAATCGAGCAAGCGAATCGGCTATGGCTCTGTCGACGTTGATATACGAGTAATGTTGTGTGCTTGTGTCGGCTTCGACTATGGCATATCCAAGGTCGTTATAATTACTATATATAAGTCGATTGTTGTGTATAAATCCATACGCAGCGCCAAATCTTGCTGTGGTTAACCTCGTCAATTTACCTTTTTCGATTGTGTATATATTATCGGTGCCTTCAGCATCGTCGGTTATGGTGATTCCTTCGTTGTTTATGCGAAGAAAACGGAGGTTCGTAAAACGCGGTTCGACGAGTACTTGAATGGCCTTTGAATGCAAATCGATGACTTCCACCGATTTGCCTTGCGTCGATGTTTTTATGTATGCAATATGCTTGTTGTCAAGCCATTGTGGCGATGAAGCATTGTCGGTGATTGGCAACTGTTGGGCAAAAGTTATGTCGCCATTAAACGAAAGAGTACATACGTATTGAAATCCTGCCGAGTCGGTGCGAATGGCAGCTATACTATTGCCATCGGGCGAAATAGTAGGCGATGAGAATCGACCTTTAGCAATCATACGTTGTTTGTCGCATTTGAAGTCGTACATAATTATTGGCGACCAACCAGCATTTTCCCAAAGTAAGTGTTGGCGATATTCAGCCCAAACCATTGTGTCGCCGCGTAGGTCGAACGTCAAGTCGTTGAGTATTGATGGTGTTAGTAGGTGGCGAACTTTGCCATCTCTATTAATAGTTACAAAATCTTCGACTACCGATTGTGAAGTGCGAATGGCCACAATGTCGTCGCCGTGAATCTGTGGTGATGTATATGAACAGTAGCGCGAAGGCTTCGTAATTATGGGTGTGATATTTCTGTATGCTGAGACGGGAATGCTGGCGTCGCGAATGCTGTAAAGCGTTTGCCAATAGCGCATTGCATCGTTGTATAACGCCACTTTGCGAAGCCCTGTTTGCTGGCGAAGCGAGCGGTTGAATGGCACGAGACTGAAACTCTTTCGACCGCAGTTGGCAATGGCATTTGCCCATACGTCGGCTCCATATTGCAAGCGAGAGGCAGCTACGGTTAGGTAACCACTATGATAATAGTTAGGATACTTATGGCGAAACGAGCCAAAATATGCTTCATCGTAAGTTGGCGTACGGCCAGTTGCAATCAGTGCGTGCATATCCTGCATGAATGCTGCTTTGCGACCTCTGCCGCCATGTGTGAGCGCAGTCTCGGTGGCAACAGCGTCGCCTTCGAGAAGCCATTTGGGTACATATATACCAGCAATGCCGCCAATAATCTGCTCTCCGAATATGCCATACAAAAATCTTGAAAATCCTTGGTGCAAAAGGCTCATCTGCACGTTGTGTCTATATTCATGTATGGCCAAATGACTTAACCACGAGATGCAATCGCCATCATCGTTGGAGAAGTTGTAGAATTCGGCGCGAGCTGGAGCCCATGCCACAAGACCGTTAGAATATGCAGCCAAGGGGTGTATGAGGGTATTTAGCTTTCGTGCTGGACGTCCCATTGTGGTATAGCCCAGCTGATAGAGCGTGTCGAGCTGAAGAGATGTAGCTTGTGCTGCTGCCTCTTGGTAGTCGGCAAACACAAGTCGATAGTGAGGTGTGTTTATGCTTCGCCAATGCGTCCGTAGTGGGTCGACGCCAGTGGTGTAGAACTGAGCGTGAACTGCGAGCGAAAGGGTCGTAAATATTACTATGAAGCAAAGACGAAGCATCTATTTGCTCTCTGACTTGGAATGGGTGAGTTTATAGTATATAAACACCATGAAAGCGCAACTAATGACAAACAAAAAGCAGCTGTCGCCAAACACTTTATAGCTAAGCCAGCCGATGCCGAGTTGCGAAGCGGCGTAAATGTGAAATCCTATGCGCGCATTGGGTGTAATCATAATGCCCAGACCGATGAATTCGAGTATGCAGAAGAGCATGTGGTATCGGCTATGTTCGATCATGTTTCTCATTATTGTCATCATGGTTTGAGGATAGTCGGCAGGCATATTTATAGCAGCGTCGGAAAGCTGCGTGGAGGCAACGTTGATAGCTTCGCTAAGGCGTTCGTTGCTAACAGAGGAAAGAGCGAGGTCGTACCATATCGCACCAAAACATGCAAATGCACTGAAACCTATGGTGATAAGAAGAATTATGCGTTTGTTCATAAATATGTATATAAATAATTAAGGAGTCGCAAATATTATAAAAAAACGGGGCATCAGAGAATGATGTCCCGCTATAAGGTTGATTTTTACTGATGTGTAGTCAGTTTTGTTCAACTAATACTATTTGATTCCGCGAACGTGTTTTTCCCAGTTCCAAGCGGAAGCAAGAGTGTCTTCGATGGGCACTTCGGCTTTCCAACCGAGCTCGTTGTTGGCGAGTGTGGTGTCGGCGTAGATTTGCTCAATATCGCCTGCGCGACGTGCTACAATCTTATAAGGAAGATTAACGCCAGTAGCTTTCATGAAGGCGTTTACAAGTTCCATAACCGAAAGGCCTTTGCCTGTGCCAATGTTGAAGTATTCGTAGTTGCTCTTATTCTTGCCATTCAAAAGACGAGCGATGGCCACCACGTGAGCTTTAGAGAGGTCTACAACGTTGATGTAGTCACGGATTGGCGTGCCATCAGGTGTGTTGTAGTCGTTGCCGAATATTGAGAGCTCTTTGCGTAGGCCAGCAGCGGTTTGTGTGATGTAAGGAACGAGGTTGTTGGGTACGCCCACTGGACTCTCGCCAATCAATGCCGATGGGTGAGCACCAATAGGGTTGAAGTAGCGTAGTGCTATACCATTGATGTCGGCGTTAGCATGGCAAAAATCGCGAATAATGTCTTCGTTTACAGCTTTGGTATTGCCGTAAGGGCTCTCTGCTGGTAGACGTGGTGTGGCCTCGGTAACAGGGAGCTTCTCTGGTTGACCATATACGGTGCACGATGACGAGAAAACAAGATTGTGAACGCCTGTAAATTTCATAGCCTCAAGAATGTTCATAAGGCTATTTACATTGTTGCGGTAGTATTCGAGAGGCTTGTTGACACTTTCGCCAACGGCTTTGAAAGCAGCGAAGTGAATTACAGCCTTGATGTCCTTGTGACGAAGGAAAAAGTTGAGCACATCAGCGCGGTTTGATAGGTCGAAGTTCTCAAATTCTGGGCGCTTGCCTGTGATTTTAGCTATGTTGTCTACAACTTCTATTTTAGAGTTAGAAAGGTTGTCGACTATAATTACGTCGTAGCCTGCTTGCTGAAGTTCAACTACGGTGTGCGATCCGATGAAGCCGGTGCCACCTGTAACAAGAATAAGATTTGCCATTTGTTGTAATGTTTGTTCGTGGCGCAAATATAAGGTTTTGTTTCTTGAGCCATGTCTCCATATAAATAGGAAAAGGGTAAATATGAATATATACCGGCTTTTCTCGATTCATTATCTCGTCACGAGAGGTACATACGTAGATAAAAAAGGGCTGCCAATGTGAGGCAGCCCTTCAGATAAATATATGGTTCTAAATATTACTCTGGTGAGATGATGGTTTATTACCACGCAAACATTGGGCGAGGCTCCATCATCGCATTAACGTCGGCTTTGACAGCTTTGATAACGTTCTCGTTCTCTGGGTCGGCAAGCACGCGGTCGATCATATCGACAATGGTGAGCATGTCGGCTTCTTTCAATCCACGTGTGGTGACGGCTGGCGTGCCGAGACGCAAACCGCTGGTTTGGAATGCCGAACGAGAGTCGAAAGGAACGAGGTTCATATTTACTGTAATGTCAGCTGCTACGAGAGCTTTTTCTGCCACTTTGCCAGTGAGTTCAGGATATTTAGGACGGAGGTCTACGAGCATAGAGTGGTTGTCGGTGCCACCGCTTACTATGTAGAATCCTTTGTCAATCATTGCTTGAGCCATGGCTGCTGCATTCTTCTTGACCTGAGTCTGATACTCTTTGAATTCAGGTTGAAGAGCTTCGCCAAAAGCAACGGCTTTGGCTGCTATCACATGTTCGAGTGGTCCACCTTGCATGCCGGGGAACACTGCCGAATTGATGAGAGAGCCCATGGTACGAACTTCGCCTTTCTTGGTCTTCTTGCCCCAAGGATTCTCGAAGTCTTTGCCAAGAATAATCACACCGCCACGAGGACCGCGAAGGGTCTTGTGTGTGGTAGATGTTACGATGTCGGCATATTTAACAGGGTTGTCGAGCAAACCAGCGGCAATAAGACCTGCAGGGTGAGCCATATCTATCATAAGAAGAGCGCCACAAGCATCGGCAATCTTACGCATGCGAGCGTAGTCCCATTCGCGGCTATATGCAGAACCACCACCGATGATGAGTTTTGGTTTTTCGCGCATTGCTACTTCTTCCATCTCGTCGTAGTCCACGCGGCCAGTCTCTTTGTTGAGGTGATATGCGCATGGTTGGTAGATCATACCCGAAGTGTTGACTGCTGAACCATGTGAGAGGTGACCACCATGGGCAAGGTCGAGACCCATGAATTTGTCGCCAGGGTTGAGGCAGCAGAAAAGCACAGCACCATTGGCTTGTGCACCCGAGTGAGGTTGAACGTTAACAAACTCTGCGTTGTAGAGTTGCTTAAGTCTGTCGATGGCAAGTTGCTCCACTTCGTCAACAACCTCGCATCCGCCATAGTGGCGTTTGCCAGGATAGCCTTCGGCATATTTGTTAGTTAAGCACGACCCCATGGCTTGCATCACTTGGTCGCTCACAAAATTTTCAGAGGCAATAAGTTCTATTCCTCTCTTCTGGCGTGCATATTCCTTATCAATAAGGTTGAATATGGCGTTGTCTCTCTTCATGTGAAAAATTTGACGTTGATGTTATTTTTTCGGCAAAGATATGTTTTTGTAAAATGAGAGTAAAGAGCAAAGTGTAAAGAGTTAAATTGTTCACGTATGAATTGACTTTTGTAATCTATTTGTCTGTCGTCGTGCATCTCTCTTTGAAGGATAATTTGCCCACATCAACCGTTTCGTTTCTATAGTTCCTAATCTCAAACTCCAAATTCGTAGCTTCTATCTCGTAGCCGCAAAATCGTTACTCGTAATTAATAATGTAGAGTATACGAAATGTTACATGTGTTGTTTGTAATTCTCAGATATATAAATACTTAGCGAGGTCTCAAAAATGTGCGCACAAAATTTGTCGTGTTACATACACAAAACTAATCGTTATAAGCGCCGAAGTCTTAAAAATTGTTGTGGAGTAGATTTGCGATGTGAAAATTTGTTCGCGAAAGACAAATATGAATAAAGAAACTAATAGTCCGTCAGCTTTGTTATCGTTGCTTGGAGCAACGATGTGTTGGTTGGTAAAAAATGCATACTATAGAGGTTTGCCCGTAGGTCTTTGTGCTTTTGTTGACCTACGGGTTTTTACACAAAAAATTCGTCATCTTGCAAATAAATACTGAGTTAATATTATTCATCTGCGTTTTTTTGTTAATAGCGCATACGTCCTACAAATCGGCAGCGATGTCGATTGTAGGAACGTTTGCTTTTGCTTATAGCAATAATTTTTGGGGTTCATCGATTCGATTTTGGGGCTTATGCATGTAGTAAAATCAATTTTGATGCCCATTTTACGGGTACTATGGCGTAAGGCTTTGAATGCAAATGATATATTTGCATTTTGTAAAATTTGTAAACTGTCGAAAGAGATGAAACTAAACACTATGCTTGTTTTGTGTGTATGCACTATGATTTCAATCGTAGCACAAGCACAATTTCATGTGGTAGAAAACGGTAAACCGTGCGAAATATGTATTAGTCCAGTACCCGATGCAGGTGTCAAACGTGCTGTTGAGGCTTTAGCTGGTGATGTCCAAGCTATGTGTGGCACTCGTCCACAGATTGTTACGCAGCTTAGCAACGATGTTCCTCAGATTGTTGTGGGTATATACACAGAAGATCTTCTGAAACCTCTTGCAAAAGCATCGGCTTTGCGCGACTCTACCGAAAAGCATATCATCGATGTCACCGCGAAGCGCATAGTGATAGCTGGTGCCGACAAGCGAGGTACCATTTATGGCGTTTATCACCTTGCCGAAATGATAGGCGTGTCGCCTTGGACTTGGTGGGCCGACGTAGATATTATCCGTAGCCAAGATGTAGCGGTGAACGAAGGTAGTTATACCGAAGGCGTTCCATCGGTTAAATATCGAGGCATCTTCCTAAACGACGAATGGCCATCACTGGGCTCGTGGGCAAACGAGAAAATGGGCGGTTTCAATAGCAAATTTTACGAACGTGTGTTTGAACTTCTTCTTCGTCTGCGTGCTAATTTCATCTGGCCTGCTATGTGGGGCTCTGCTTTCTTCGACGACGACCCTCTCAATGGACCTCTTGCCAACGAGATGGGCATCATTGTGGGCACTTCGCATCACGAGCCTATGAACCTCGCTCAGCAAGATTGGAAACGTCGTGGCTCGGGTGAATGGAACTATCAGACGAATAAAAAATCTCTCACCGACTTTTGGACTTCGGGCATCGAACGCGCTAAAAATTTTGAAACTGTTACCACTGTAGGTATGCGCGGCGATGGTGATATGCCAATGACAGGTCAAGCAAACGCAGATCTGCTGCAGAAAATCATTAACGATCAACGTAAAATCATAAAGAGTGTCACGGGTAAAAATCCTGCTGATGTGCCGCAAGTGTGGGCGCTATACAAAGAGGTGCAAGACTACTACGACAAAGGCATGCGCGTGCCCGACGACATCACCATTCTTCTCTCCGATGACAATTGGGGCAACCTTCGACGTCTGCCTTCGGCCAAAGAGCGCAATCGTAAGGGTGGCTTTGGTATGTACTATCACTTCGACTACGTAGGTGGTCCGCGTAACTATAAATGGCTGAATGTTACTCAGATAGAACGCGTGTGGGAGCAGATGAAACTCGCATATCAAAATGGAGTAAACCGCATCTGGATTGCCAATGTAGGCGACTTGAAGCCAATGGAGTATCCTATCGACTTCTTCTTGCGTATGGCTTGGCGTCCAGAGAGTTTCACGCCCGACAATTTGCATACGTATACTGTGAACTTCTGCCGTCAGCAGTTTGGCGAAGAAGCGGCTGAGACTGCAGCGTCACTCCTCGAGCGATACACAAAATATAACTCACGCCGCACGCCCGAAATGCTCTCCGATTCGGTCTATTCTGCTAATTATGGCGAATGGGATAGAGTGCTCAATGAGTATCGTACGCTCGAACTTGAGGCTCAGCGAATAATGTATACTTTGCCCGAAGAGCGCCGTGTGGCATTTGACGAACTTGTGCTTTTCCCAATCTCGGCTGTGTGCAACCTCTACGAGATGTATTACGCTGTTATGCGCAACGGCTGGTCGCTTAGCTACAATCGAGGAAATGCTAACGATTGGGCCGATAAGGTTGAAAAATACTACGACCGCGATTCGCAACTTACGCAGCACTACCACGAACTGCGTGGTGGCAAGTGGAATCACATGATGGACCAAACGCACATTGGCTACTATTATTGGCAGCAGCCCGATCAGCAAAGTATGCCAAATGTTGGCTGTGTGATGGACGACGATGAAGACTTGGGTTCTAAATACTTTGTCGAGGACAATGGCTATATATCCATAGATATGGAGAACTATTCCGTAAAACGTGGTAACTGGTCTGTAGTGCCAAATCTTGGTCGTACGTCGTCGGCTATGATATATTCCGACTTGAGCGATACTACATACTTAGAGTATGCTATCGAGAGTGAGATTGTTGGCCTTGTGCGAGCTCACGTCTACTGCTCGCCAAATCTCGACCCTAAATCTACTGGTGTACGTTTTGCCGTATGTATCGATGGGGGCGAAGAGACTATTGTCGACTTGCTCGAAGGTGGCATGAATGATATGAAACTTTATAAATGGCAAGGCGAACGCATTGTCGTATCTAATATTAACCTGAAACTCGTGCTCATGGGACGTCACAATGTGCGCATCCGTCCGCTGACGGAAGGCATTGTGTTCCAGCATGTAGATTTCGATTTTGGTGGATTGTTGCCTACATATTTAGGTGCACCGCCCACCAAAATTCTTTATTCCGAACAGAAAAAATGAAACTAAAACTACTACTCATCTTATGCATTTTTGCTTCGATATGCACTAAAGGTCAAGCTACCATACGCACTTCCAAAATAATTACAAGTGGTATGGTGCTCCAGCGAAACGAACCAATAAAACTCTGGGGCTCGGCCGATAAAGATGATGTAGTAACAGTTTCTTTCGTAGGTAAAAATCTTCCTAAACGAACCGACGGAAAACGCCTTCCTAAACAATTCACCGCTGCTGTTGGTAACAATGGCTCGTGGGTTGTGGAGTTGCCCGCTCTCAAGGCAGGTGGCCCGTTCACCATTCGCATTGCCGACAATGATATTACTGATGTCATGGTCGGCGATGTCTATTTATGTTCTGGTCAGTCGAACATGGAACTCCCTGTGCGTCGTGTGGCTGAGGCTTTTCGCGACGAAGTAGCGAGCGATGCCAACGACAATATACGTATAGTCACCATTCCTAAAATCTTTGCTTTCGATGCTCCTAAAGACGACCTCCCTGCGGTAGAGTGGAAAAAGCTCGCTCCGCAAAACGTGTCGGAGATTTCGGCTCTTAGCTATTTTATGTCGAAGAAACTTCAGCGCGAGACGGGTGTGCCCATTGGCATTGTTTGCTCATGTTGGGGTGGTACTACCATCGAGTCGTGGATTAGCCGCGAAGGTTTGCGTAATTATCCGCGTGCCATTGCCGAAGCCGACTACTATGCCTCGGACGATTTTCGTAATAATATAAAACGTCTTGAAGGTCAGCAATTCTACCGTTGGAATGCTGTTTTGTATAGCCACGATGAAGGTCGCACTGCTGCTACACCTTGGTATTCAGCCGACTTCGACGACTCTAAATGGGAAGAGGTTGTCCCTGTAGCCGATGGCGTTAACGACGAGCCAACGCATTGGGGATCAGATGGCACGAATGCTATCAATGGCTCACATTGGCTACGTCGCGCATTCGAGGTTTCGAGCGCATACGCAGGTCAATCGGCAACGCTTCGCCTTGGTTGCATTGTTGATGCCGATTCTGTTTATGTGAACGGCACTTTCGTAGGTACTACGAGTTATCAGTATCCACCGCGTATATATAACATACCTAAAAATATTCTCCGCGAGGGCAAGAATGTAGTCACCGTTCGTGTGATAAGCCAAAATGGAGAACCCCATTTCGTGCCAGAGAAACCCTACAAAATAGTTTTTGCAGATGGCTCGGAAATAAATCTTCTTGGCAAATGGCGTTATCATGTTGGTGCGCAGATGATAGCAGGCCCTCCGATGGAATTTTTCTGCTACAAAGCCACATCGCTCTACAATGCTATGATTGCTCCGCTGCTCAACCTTCATTTTTCGGGTGTGGTGTGGTATCAAGGCGAGTCGAATGTCGGCCGTCATAATGAATATGCGCGACTTCTTGCTGCGCTTATGGCCGATTGGCGCAGGGCTTTTGCTACGGCCGATTTGAAATTCTTCATTGTCGAACTTGCCGACTTCCTCCATTCGTCCGACCCTGGGCGTGCGGCATGGGCTGAATTGCGTAAGGCTCAAGCTGCTGCTTGCAATGCCGATGCTCATGCATACTTAGTGAAAAACTCCGACCTCGGTGAGTGGAACGACATTCACCCAATCGACAAAAAGACCATAGCAGAACGCGTGGCAGAAGAGATAGTGAAGAGTCGAGAGTAGAGGGTAAAGAGTAGAGTGTAAAGAGTAAAGTGTAGAGTTTAAGGGTAACTCACAACTCATAATTCGTAATTCGTAATTATCATATATGAACCAGACAAACTCATTGAATGCCGCCAATGGCTTCTACAAACTTAGTTGGCTTCAGCGCATAGGTTTTGGCTCGGGCGATCTTGCACAAAATCTTATCTTTCAGACTGTTGCCTGTTATTTGATGCTTTATCTAACTACGGTGTTGAAGATTAGCCCGGCTTTCGTTAGTGGGCTTATTCTCACCGTTCGACTCATCGACTGTTTTTGGAGTCCAGTTGTGGGTCGTTACATCGACAACCGCAATCCACGGCTTGGTAAGTATCGCACTTACCTTCTCTATGGTGGCATTCCGCTTACGATAGCAGCTTGCTTCTTGATGCTTCCGCAAGTGGCCACATGGTCGATGCCGATGAAGATGGCTTACGCTACCATTAGTTATACGCTGCTGAGTATGATCTATTCGGTAGTAAATATTCCATACGGCTCTATTATGGCAAGTATGACCCGCGACAACGATGAGGTGCTTATTCTAACCTCTACTCGTATGGTATGCGCCAACATAGGTCAGATTGTTGTTCAGGCTGGTTTCCCAATCGGTTTGGCAATGTTTCTCCACTCTGCCATCAACTGGGATCAGGCAATATTTATGGCTATAGGTACAATCCCAGCCTTCATTATTTTGCCTTCGCTTCCTATTTTGAAAAGACTCCTTGGCAAAAAGGGTCTTTACTACACATTGCTCTCTATAGGTTTTGTAGGATTCACAATACTCTTCAGCGTTGGCAAGTTTGGCGACGTCAAGGAGAGCACTTTGCTTATTCAAACAGCAAAGATTATGACTGGAGTTGGACTTCTTGTTGGTTCGCTCATGTGGGCTCTCGTTCCGGAGGTCATAACCGAGTCGGAGCATCGCACTGGTAATCGTCCTGCTGCCACGGTCAATGCTCTTGCTGGCGTTGCGTTCAAGGCTGGATTCTCTATTGCTGGCTGGATTACGCCTTTGGTTATGGGGCTTATCGGCTTCAACTTGGCGAGCGAAGAGTCTGCTTTGCCAACCGATCCAAGTGCTTGGTTTGCCGTCACTTGCATCTTTGCTGTTGTGGGTTTTGTGCTACTTACGCTCTGCTTCTTGGGTAGCAAAGAGAATATCACCACCACACCAGAAAAACCAGTGTCGTTCGGGCAGATGTGGGAAGAGTTCAAGGCTAACAAATGTCTTCAACTTGTGCTTGGCATCTTCGTTGTGGTCTTCTTGGCATCGTTTATTAGTGCACCTGTAAATGCTTATTATACAGAGCTTAGTAAATATTCCGAGACTGCACAAAATGCCATTCTTTGGTTCACATGTATCATCCCTGCAATGCTTCTCATTGTTGTGGCATACTTAATACATAAGTATCCGCTAACCGACGAACGCCTTGACGAGATGAACCGCGAAATTGAGGCACGACATAAATAACTTGAAAGTTGAAAATTGAGAACACAAATTGAACATAACCACATGTCATCCTGAGCGAAGCGAAGGATCTCAAACCGAAAAAGGTTTCTTCGCTACGCTCAGAATGACACAAACTTTCTGAAACATCTGTGTTCTATAAATTATAAAAAATGAAACCATTTCTCATACGGATTGAACCAATGAAAATAATTGTAACACTACTATTGCTCTCTTGGGCTCTTGTTGCGTGCAATAAGGATGATGAAGAAAGCAGCATTACTGAAATTTCAGAATATGTTTTTACTGAAAATGGATACAACGCTGAGTTATCTCCTCTAACACCTCAAATCAGCACCGACAGTGTTATAACAATAGTAAAGAGTAAGAATGATTTCAATCAGATATTCTCATCTTATTTGCCATTGAATCCTATAAATTTTAGCATCAGTAATATGCTACTTGTTTCAGACTCTGCGCCTTACGGTGTGGTAGATATAAAATCTGAAATGAAAGAGGGTGAAAACGGTAAATATGTTGTGACTGTTGATGTTACTATGGGTATGACATGTGCATTGGAGCAATGGTCGGTTGCATATGTTATTCCTAAAACAATAGAGTTAGAAAATGTTGATGTACAAGTCAACTATTGGCAAGGTAGTGAGCCATACTGTAGTGGCGAATAATATATAATTCGTGTTTATTCGTTCAATTCGGTGATTATTAACGCATAAGTATAAAAATGAAACCACAATTATTAGCTATAGCAATATCGATGCTTGCGGCATCGTGCACGCAGCAGGCGAACAACAACGCGCCGGAGCAATTGCCGCTTCGTAAGTATATAGCCGAACCTATACTTATTGGCGCCGCGGTCAATCAGTGGCAAGTGGCTGGCACGTGCGACAAGGTGGAGAGCGACGTGCTGCTGCATAACTTCAACTGCATAACGGCTGAAAACTGCATGAAGAGCGAAGTCATAAACCCTCAAAAGGGCGTGTTCGACTTCACGCTTGCCGATGAGTTCGTCGATTTTGGCGTACGTAATAATATGACAATCATCGGTCATGCGCCCATCTGGCACTCGCAACTCGCGCCATGGTTCTGCTACGACGATGCTGGTAACCTCGTCAGTGCCGACACGCTCAAGCAACGCATCCACGACCATATCTTTACTATTATGACTCGTTACAAAGGCAAAATTCGCGGCTACGACGTTGTGAATGAGGCCATAGAAGATGATGGTAGCTATCGCCAGAGCGCGTTCTATCAGATTATGGGTGAGGAGTTCATCGACTATGCATTCCAATGTGCGCAAGAGGCGGACCCCAATGCCGAACTCTACTACAACGACTATTCTATGAACAAAGCTGGCAAGCGCAACACAGTGTGCGAACTCGTCAAACGTCTCAAATCGAAAGGCATTCGCATCGATGCTGTTGGCTTGCAGAGCCACATGGGCTTGGATTTCCCCAACTTCGAGGAATTCGAGACTTCTGTTGCAGCCTTCATAAATGCTGGCACGCGTGTGCAGTTCACCGAAGTCGATTTATCTGTTTTGCCAAATCCATACAACCTCGAAGGCGCAGCTGTGGAGAGCGACTTCGAGTATTCGCTCGATAAAGACCCATATCGTGAGTCAGTTCCCGATTCGGTGAAAACTCAGTGGAACGAACGTATGGCGCAGTTCTTTGGTATAGTGAATAAGTATGCCGAGCACGTCAACCGCGTAACCTTTTGGGGCGTGACCGACGAAAAATCGTGGAAAAACGACAATCCTATCCGCGGTCGCAAAGACTACGCATTGCCTTTTGCTCGCAATGGAAAATTGAAGTTGAATTGAGAAAATTGTTTTTCGCACAGATGACGCGAGATTACCCAGATAGGTAACTTTTATGTCGCATTAGTCGGGTGAGCGTGAAGAAAATTATCGGAGTGGAGCGTATAAAACGATTTGCTGTCTGAGCGTAGCGAAGGATCTCCTAAACCAAAAGGGTTGACTTACGCCGAACTACGTTTCTTCGCTTCGCTCAGAAAGACAACAAAGAAGCAATAACTTGTAATTATATAAAACCATGAAAAGATATTTGTTTCCTGCCGATTATATGGCAGACCCCGCCGTTCACGTATTCAACGGCAAGATTTTCGTCTATCCGTCCCACGACTGGGAGGCTCACGCTGCTGAGGACGACGATGGCGGACATTTTCAGATGAAGGACTACCACGCACTCTCGATTGACGGCGACCCGATGACCGGCAACGTCAACGATCACGGCGTTATCTTCGATGTGAAGGACGTTCAGTGGGCAGAGAAACAATTGTGGGACAGCGACGTAGTGGAGAAAAACGGCAAGTATTACTACATCTTCTCCGCCAAGGGTTATGACGGCGTGTTCCGTCTTGGCGTTGCAGTTGCCGACAAGCCCGAAGGCCCGTTTGTACCGCAGCCGCAGCCTATCCGTGGTTCTTTCTCCATCGACCCCTGCGCGTTCAAGGACGACGACGGCTCCATCTACACCTATTTTGGCGGTCTCTGGGGCGGTCAACTCCAATGGTGGCAGCCGTTTGCACCGGGTTTTGCACCCGTACACGGCAAGCACGGCGACGAGAATGGTCTTGTTGATATGGGCAGTGCACCAACACGCAACGGCGAACTTTTCGCACAGCCCGATATGCCCGCGTTGCCGAGTTTTGTGGTTAAGATGAGCGACGATGTATTGCAGTTTGCAGAGGCTCCGCGCCGCGTCGTTATCCTCGGTGAGGACGGCAAGCCGCTCAAAGCAAGCGACCCGCACCGTTTCTTTGAGGCTTCGTGGATGCACAAGTATAACGGCAAGTATTACTTCTCGTACTCGACTGGCGACAGCCATTACCTCTGCTATGCCACCGGCGACAATCCTTACGGCCCGTTCACCTATCAGGGCGTAATCCTCACTCCGGTAGTAGGCTGGACCACTCACCACGCCATCGCCGAGTACAACGGCAAGTGGTATCTCTTCCACCACGACTGCGTACCGTCAGAAGGCAAGACGTGGCTCCGCTCGTTGAAGGTCTGCGAATTGCAGTACGACAAGGACGGCAAGATTCAGACGATTGAAGGATTGGATAAATAAATTGACAATCTATTTTCGGACAAAGAGCTCAAAATAATTATAATCAAGGAAAGCACGAGGTTCACAGAAGACTTCGTGCTTTCGTGTTTTTTGTAGTTTGTAAGAGTAAAAGAACTGCGTAAATCCGTTCTAATCAGAAAAATCAGTAAGCAAGTGTTAGTAATTCGTAACACATAATTATATACATACTTAACAACATATCGTAACTAATATTAACTTTAGCGCCCATATTTATGCGTACGCACAAAGTAAAAAACGACACACTATTTGTTTTGTGACAGTTTGAATAACAATCTAAAAATCAAATAAATACTATGAAACACAATTACTACAAACGCACACTCGCACGAGCAACGTTTCTGCTGCTTGTGAGTATGCTTTTTGCCTCTTCGGTGTGGGCAAAGACTATTTGGGCTCCAACGTGGAGTTCGAGTAATAGATATAGCCACGTGGCTTATACTGATAATTCTACTAATTGTACGTCAACCCTTTCAAGTTATCCTAGCATACTTAATAATGCTGATGTTGATGGTGGATGGAATTACTATATGTATTCAGGTGAGAATACCTCTAGTAATCCTGGTTCATTGAATATAGACTATACAATAAAAGATGAATTTACCATAGAGAAAGACCAAGAGTATATACTCAACTTTAGTTTCAAAGTTAATTGGGTGTATACTTATCTGAAAAGTGCAACTGCAAAGATTGCTTTGGTAGATGGTACAGATGCAACAGCTACTGTGTTGCAAGAACTCGAAAGCGTTGATCTTTACCATGAGACTGATGGCTATGAAGTAAGCACTCAGACTTTTACTGCGAACTCGAGTGGAACGATGTATTTGCGATTGACTGTTCAAGGTTCGCTCGAGGGAAGTATTTATAATTTGAGTTTCGCCAATTTTTCTATATCCACACCCCCCATAAGCTCTTCTGTTGTTAATCAAGCGACAGATTATCTAACGATAGATAAAGAGACGGCTGTGGATGACGAAGTTGTAACGGTAACTTATATAGGCGGAGTGCCTAATGACTATCACTTGTTTGGTGGTATAAATGTTTACCCTTATAGTAGTTCAACACCACTGACCGTTACGAAAGATGGCGACAACTACACTTTCGTTATGCCAACAGAAGATGTCTACGTCTACGCTAATTGGTTGCAAAATCTTGCTACTATCTCGCTTCGACTTGAAGCCGAAGATGAATCTTGGCTGGGCAACATACCTGATCAAACATGGACTGGCGAAGAGATAATGCCAAGTTTTCAGGTTATCAGCTCAAGTGACGATACAAACATAACCAGCAATGTAGATATTACCTTCGAAAACAATGTTGACGTTGGTACTGCAACTGCAATCATTACTGCTAAGGATAATACTCGTTTTGGAGGCTCTGCACGGATAACCTTCAACATCGTGAAAGCCGAAATGGAGGTTGAAGCAGAACCGCAAACTTTCACTTACGACGGCGAACCTCACGGCGTGACGGTAGCAATGAAAGCCCCTGCAGATGCTGTGGTTAAATATGGCACGGTGAAAGGTGAATGCAACCTCGACGAATCGCCAACATTTACCAATGCTGGTACGTACATGGTGTTCTTCCAAGCAACCTCGACGAATGCTAACTACGATACTTACGATGGCTCCGTTCAACTCACTATAGAGCAAGCCTATGGTACGCTCACTTTCGCGCAGAGCAAATATGAAAAAGTTTTCGGTGATGAGCCATTCCAGATAGATTATACAAAAGTTGGAGAAGATAACGTAAGGTTCTATACATATGACGAAGAGATTGCTAAGGTAGATTCAATGACTGGCGTAGTAACTATAGCTGGCGTGGGTAGCACAACTATCTATGCGCAGATAAAAGATGCCCAAGGCAACTTTTCTTACGAGTCAGCCTACGCAGATTGTTCTGTGGAGGTAGGTGAAGGCATTCTCGATGTCTCGGCGACAGACTTCAATGCTCCATACGATGGTCAGCCTCATGGCATTATACTCTCTGTTCCCGAGGGTGCTACCGTTGCGTATGGCGTAGAAGATGAGTCTATGCCTATCCCGGCCGATTACAATTTCAATCTCACTGAGGCTCCTACTTTCACCGAAGTGGGTACCTATTATGTATACTTCAAGGCGTCGAAAGATAACTACGAGGATTCTCGTGGCATGGCAACGGTGTCAATAACTAAAGCTCAAGGCTCTATAAGCTTTACCTCGGCTACTAAGGAGCAAACTTTCGACGTATCTACTTGCGAAAATGAACTCATAAACATTGGCGATGGCAAAGTGACTTTCGCTTCGTCGAATACCGATGTGGCTACTGTCGATGGGAAAGGTTTGGTAACCACCGTGGGCGTAGGCACAACAACCATCACGGCTACTGTAGAAGATGGCGCTAATTATACCTACGGAATCAAAACGGCATCTTACACACTCACCATCAAGGAGGCAGAGATGTTGGTTTCGGCTGAGGCTTATACTGGTACGTACGATGCTAAAGCGCATGGTATCAGCCTGAATGTTATTACTCCCGACAATGCCATAATTATGTACGGCACCGAAGCAGGTTCATACTTACTCAAAGATGCGCCTACCTTCACCGATGCTGGTACATACACTGTTTATTATAAGGTTTCTAATACTGGATATAAAACTGAAGAGGGTAGTGCACAAGTGAAGATCTACGCAGCTGCAGGCTCTATAGAATTCACCTCAATAACAGTTTCCAAGACATTTGGCGCTGAGCCATTCATCGTTGAACCAACTATCGTGGGCGATGGCGTTGTTACCTACCAATCGGCTAACGAATCTATCGCTACCGTCGATGCTGCTACAGGCGAGGTGACTATAGTTGGCTCAGGTCAAACAACCATCACTGCGCAAGTAGCCAATAGTAATAACTATTCCTATAAACCGAGCGAAGTTTCGTACCAACTCTATGTTACGCCTGCTGGAATAGTAGCTTCGGCTGAAGGCTATCAAGGTACGTATGACGGTGAACCGCACACCATTACATTGAAAGTTCAGTCGCCAGAAGATGCGGACATCTATTATGGAACCGATGGATCAAAAATATCTTCTGGAGAAGAATGGCTCGTTGATGCTCCAACATACACTGATGCTGGCGAATACGAGGTTTGGTATAGAGTGGCTAAAGCGAATTATTATACTGAGATAAATAGCGCACTTGTAATTATAGGTAAAGCACAAGCTTCCCTCTCGTTCGAGAAAGAGTCTGTAACAACAGGCTTCGGCGAAGAGGTGCTCGCTAACAAACTTGTGAACACTGGCGATGCCGATGTAAAATACGAATCATCGGATCCGTTGGTTGCTGAAGTCGATGCGCAGACGGGCTTGGTAACAGTGCACGGCGTTGGTTCTACCATAATTACTGCTACCGCACTCGAAGGCAAAAACTATGAATACAAGGCCAGCAACACAGCTCAGTATTCGTTCATTGTAGCTCCTGCAACGCTTACCGCTTCGTTCAACGACACTATAGCTACTTACGATGGAGAACCTCATGGCGCTACATTGACCATAGACAGCCCTGAAGGTGCTACTGTTAAGTATGGTGTCGAGTTGGATAATTACAATCTTGACGAGATGCCTACGTTTACCGAAGCTGGCTCTCATGTTGTGTATGCTCAAATATCTAAAAAGAACTACGAGACGCTCATCATTCAAGCTTCCGTAACTATCGACAAAGCTCAAGCAACTCTTAGCTTCGACCAGGAGAGCATATCTACCAAATTTGGTGGAACTTCGCCAGTAGTCAATAACCTCGAAAACACTGGTGATGCTGAGGTTTTGTATTCATCATCGAACGAAAATGTTGCCTTTGTCAATGCTAAGACGGGCGATGTCACCGTTGTTGCTGTTGGTGAAGCTGTTATAACGGCTACGGCTACCGAGTCTCTCAATTATTATTATCAGCCAACAGATGCACGATATATACTGACTGTAGAAAATGGAACTATTGTGGCGTCTGCCGAAAATGTTGATGCTACCTACGATGGCAATGAATACGGAATAAGCGTTGAAGTAGAATCGCCCGACAATGCTATAGTTATGTATGGCAAACAGAAAGGTGTTTACAACTTTGAAGAGTCGCCTGTCTATACCGATGCTGGTGTATATGAGGTGTTCTATAGAGTTGCCAAAGACAATTATGCGGATTTAGACTCGAGCGCTTTCGTAACCATAAGCAAGGCTCAAGCTACCATCAGCTTCGAGTTGGCTTCTGTAGTTAGAACCTACGGCGAAGAGCCTTTCGTCAATCCGCTCGAAAACAGTGCCGATGGCTATGTCACTTATTCGTCGAGCGACTCCACAGTTGCCAAAGTTGACGATCAAACAGGCTTGGTGACTTTGGTTCATGTAGGTAAGGCAACTATTATAGCCACTGCCGACGATAGCGATAATTATGAATACGAAACACCTATAGCTACCTACGAACTCGAAGTGAAACCTATCACGGTGATAGCTTCGTCGATGGATCAATTGGTAACCGTTGTCAACGAGTATAACGTTAACGATAACACCGATATAAAGAATAATACTCTTGTGTCGCTCGAAGGCTCTATCACCACCAACGAGAATGCTGCGGAGATGACAGTCAACGAAATTGAAGAGACCAATGCCGCTGAGCTTCCTCTCCTCAATACCATTTCTGGCGACTTTGCTGGTGCCTTGGTGGCTACCGATGCTACCATTAGCGATATGAAGGTTCAAATGAATGGCGGCTTCTTCAACAATGTCGATAGCAGTGCATTGGTGAAAGACCTTTATGTCGACAATGCTGCAATATTCCTTACCGATCTGCCCGACAATTGGCATGTAAGCAACGACACTCTCTATATCAGCCTACTTGCCGATGAGGTCGATGGTGTGATAGATGGTTTTGCCATTGCAGCTCATGTGGCTATCACCGATGAACTGAAGGCTAAGTATCCAAACATTGTGATATGCATTATCGGTGAACTTAAGCAAAATGCTCAGGTGAACGGATTCTTCTACGACCTTGCTGCTGCTAATGCCAATAAAGCTGTTCGCCTACGTGAGGTGCAGCCTATCCGTGTGGACAATGGTAGCACGGGTGGTAGCTGCAAGATGGCTTCTACCTATTCCGACTTCGGCGTGAAGAGCGCTATACATAAGTATAACTATAGCCAAGAGGAACTCAATAAGAATTGCCGCCAGTTCACCGCAGAAGAGTTTGCAAGTGGCGTCGTAGCTTATTGGTTGAACTATAAGGGCGCTGGCTACACTGGCGAATACACTGCTAAGTGGGCTCAAGGTGCTAAATATCCAGTGCTTGCCAAGTCGGCCGAAGATGCTCTCTATGGCATCACTTACAACTGCCCAGCTAACAAGGAAGCGCTGATAACCAGTGCGCCTCAGTTCGCAACACCAAAGAATCTGATCACCATTAAGTACGACGAGAAACCCTCTGCAATCCTCGTAGATGGCATGGCTATTGAACTTGGCGAAGCGAGTGCTTCGTTCGTGATGACCGCGGGCAACAAGACGGTCGATATTCAATATGCAGAGATGACCTCTTACACCATCAGCTATATGACTGCCGATGGCGATGTGCTCAAAGATGCAGAAACATTGCCCGTTCGTGCTGGCGAACAGTACTCCGCTACTGAAGCTCAACTCGCTAATATCGAAAAAGATGATATTGTGTATGCATACGTATCTGGAAACCTTCCTAACGTAGCTGTAGAGTTGGGAGCCGACAATAACATTGCGCTTCTCTTCGCTGCTCAGTCGGCTAAGACCACCATCAACTTTGTAGATGTAGATGGCACTACGGTGCTCAAAGATGCTGCTACTGCAATGCAGAAAATTGGAGCAACATTCAGTGCTACCGAGGCACAACTTGCCAATATCACGAAAGATGGCGTTACGTATAAATACAAATCTGGTAATTTGGAGAAACAAGTCTCTGCTCAGGTGGTAGAAAACGTCATAACACTTGTGTTCGAAGCTATCTCTGGTGTTACCGATGTGGCTAATATCAAGGCTGATAGCCAAAGCGGCGATATGTATGATATACTCGGTCGCAAGGTGGCTAAGCCCGAACGCGGTCTGTATATACAAAACGGCAAACTGAAGTTGCAGAAATAGTTCTAACAACAGAACACGAACCTAAGACGAAAATTGGGCGACTACAGCAATGTAGCCGCCCAATTTCTTTTGTATACAGATGATTGATTATTCAATTTTCAATTTCTTATAAGCCTTGCCAATATTATTTATTATGTCGCGAGCCAGGAGAGCCTCTTCGCCCATCTCTTGGGCGGCAATGTCGCCAGCCAACGAGTGAAGTGCCACGCCAAGCGTTGCAGCATCTTCGGTGGAGTAGCCTTGTGCGAGCAATGAGCCAACTATGCCCGTAAGTACATCGCCAGAGCCAGCCGTTGCCATTCCACTATTGCCGCCAAGGTTGAACACACGTCTGCCGTTTGGCAAAACTGCAACTGAGTATGCACCTTTCAACACGACAATGCAATTTTGCTTTGCTGCCAAATCGGCTGCTGCCACAATCAGTTCGCGGTGTGTGTGGCGTTCGCCTGTCATGCGCATTAGTTCGCCCACGTGCGGTGTAAGTATGCAGTTTTCGGGCAAGTGAAACGATTCGTCCTTCAGAAATGCAGCTAAGTGGAAAAGCCCGTCGGCATCAATTACGATAGGCGTTTTGCCTCCGTAAACTTCGAGCGTGCGTCGAAGAGTCTCTTGAGCTTCGGGCGTGCGGCCAAGGCCAGGACCAATTGCAACGGCGTCGATGTCGCGATTGCCGAATTCGTCGGACCATGCGCAAGAGTTATCGTCGGTAGAGGTTATCGTCATCGCCTCGCGAATGGTCGATTGCATAATTTCGTAGCCGCAGCGTGCCGTAGCTACCGTAAGTAGTCCAAGCCCAGTACGTAGGGCGCTCTCTGCCGATAGCGATGCCGCGCCCATCATTCCGTGCGAACCCGCCACAAGAAGCATCTTGCCAAAAGTTCCCTTGTGCGAAAACCTATTGCGCTTGTGTACCATATTCTTGGCTATGTCGGGTGTTATGTAGTATAGATTCGATTCGGTGGAATCGATAGCCGCTTGGCTTAGTCCGATGTCGAAAATATGCCATTCGCCAACATAATCGGCAGTTTCGGGCATAAGCATACTTAGTTTTGGAAATTGAAAAGTGAGAGTATATGTAGCTCTTACTATGCACTCGTCAGCTTCGGGTATGGCTTCGCCTCGAAGTCCGGTGGGCATATCTATCGACACCACTTCGCACCCCGATGCGTTGATTTGTTGTACTACACTTGCTTGAAGCGGCTCGAGTCTGCGGTTGAGCCCCGTGCCAAATATTGCATCAATGATGATGGCATTTTTGGCTATGCTGATATTTTCGGCATTTCTGTCGATAAATACGTCCATGTTGGCAAGGCGTTCCATGTTAATCTTGTTGTCGGCCGATTGCCCATGGTCTCCATTGTAGAAATGCACATCTACTGGCCAACCCTTATCGCGCAATATTCGCGCAATGCACAATCCATCGCCACCATTGTTGCCAGGTCCAGCGAAGACAATCATCTTGCGACGCTTGTATTTATTGGCAATCCAGTCGGCTGCGGCTCTCGATGCTATTTCCATCAATTCTACCGATGAAATGCCTCTGTTCTCGGCTGTTTGCCTATCTATATCGTGAATCTGCGATGCGTAAAAAAATTTCTTCATGGTTTTTGCTTTTGCCTTTCGCATGCAAATATATGTTTGACGTATCGCTTTTTCGATTGGTCGTTCATAACGATACTCGGCTTTTCTCCTTGCGCGATGGAATCTTTTTGCTTCGCTCAACTTGACAATGGTATGCAGAGACCTACGTAAAATCAGTTCACAGATAATAAAACATTGAAATCTCAGTAAATCTGCGCCATCTGTGTTTTCTGTGCGAGTTGTATATGGAGCGAATTCGTTCAATTCTGTGATAATTTTTTCAAATGAAAAGCCACTAAGCTCTTTTTGTTAATTTTGCTTAACGTTTTTTGTCAAGAAATTCAATCGATGAGCGTTAGCAGACTATACTATATACTAATCGTACTTATACATATACTTATTTCAAATCATACTTATGCCGAGACCGAAAGCAGCACCGATTTGCCTTGCCGATATGTAACAACACTAAGTGTTGGCTCTGCGTCGGACGAAAATCGCAGTCTTTTTTTCGATCATCAGGGTTTGCTTTGGGTTGGTACCAATTCGGGTCTTAAGTCGTTCGATGGCTACGAGGTGCGTGTGTTCAAGTCGACAGCGGCATCACCGAGCCTATTGCCCAACAATACCGTTGTGTCTATTGGTGAAGATGGTAATGGTGATATGTGGATTGGCACGCGCAATGGTCTTGTACGTATGAATATGCGTACGGGCGAGACGCATACATATAGGAATGTGCCTGGAGTTTCGCGCATAACATACGCATTGTTTACAGCAAGCAATGGCACCGTGTGGGTTGGCAACGACCATGGATTGTCGCGCTATGTGCCCGAGACAGATTCGTTTATCAACTATCGAGGCGACGCAAGCAAGGTGATTATGCCCAATGGCGAAGTGCGCAAGATGGATTGGTATAGCGTGAAATCGATAGTAGAAGACGATAAAGGCAACCTATTTGTTGGTACGTGGGATTCGGGTTTGTTGCGCTTCTCGCCCGAGGATGAGACCTTTGTGGCGTATCCGCAGCTCAATGTTCGCAATTCGGCATATTCACTATTTATCGACAGCAAACAACGTCTTTGGGTTGGCACGTGGGGCTATGGCTTGATACGTATAGACAATCCGCTCGATGTCGATAATCTCAAGATGTATACCTACAATCAGGGCAAAGGCAGCTTCGATACTTTTTATACCATAATAGAAGATCCTATCACGCACACTATTTGGGCATCGTCGCGCGAAGGTGTAATAATTACCGACATCGATGCCGACATCGACGATGTGCGTATGTATACAACTTGCGACAACGGAGGCCAGCAGTTGCGATTTTGCAACAATATGGTCACCGACAGAAATGGCAACATTTGGATTGAGACGCTCAACGATGGCATTGTGCATATAAATACTAAGCCATCGAATTTCGATGCTTGGAATTTTTCGGAGCATGGATACAACCTGCCCGTCAATTCGGTTTGCTCGGTCTTTGCCGATAGCACCGACGAGGTGTGGATCACTATGAAGCCCTATGGCGTTGTATGTATAGATAATGCCGATGGTAAAGCACAATTCAATCGTGATATTAAGGAGTTTGCCTCTCTGCCCGACGATTTCATGCATACCAGCATTACCTCTATTTGCCGCAACGCCAATGGAGAATTGTGGTTTGCCAACAATAGTTATGGCATAGCCGCATATCGCAAAGGGCAACTCGTGCGACAACTGACAACGCAGAATTCGCCATTCATAGTCGACAACTACGTCAATTCGCTTATGAGTGACAGAAATGGCAACATGTGGATAGGTCAAGGCGGCGCGTTGAGCGTGGCGTTGACCGACGGTGGCGGATTGCGCATAAAACTTGAGGAAGATGGCATCGATTTTTCGGCGTGCGATGTGCGCGGACTGATGGAGGATAGCCGTGGTTATGTGTGGGTTGCTACGGAGGATAAGGGCATCATACGTATAAAAAATGGCAGTGCCGACGAGTTGGCTAACGCTCTTTGCCATCATTATTGTCCGCAGAAGGGAAATTATGTGGTGAACGATGCCACATCGTGTTTCGAAGATTCGCGTGGACGCATTTGGGCTATCTCGAATAGTGGCGGTCTCTTTTTGCTCGATGCTTTGAAAGATTGCTTCGTTTCGGTTAACGATAGGTATAATATACCGAGCGACCGCATATTTACTATCAACGAAGATAGCTTTGGCTCCATTTGGCTTTCGGTAGATAATGGCTTGATACGTTTCCGCCCCGACGACGAAGCGCCCTGCACCATCTACGGCAAAGACGACGGCCTCGACAATATGCTCTTTTTCCCAAATGCATCGTGTCAGTTTGGCAATACGCTCCTTTTCGCCTGTCAAACGGGCTTCTTCTTCTTCGATGCAGCGCAACTCAATAAGCCTAAAGACATACACGCCGAGCGACTTATCGTCACCGATTTGCTTATAGACGATGTTCGCTACGAGCATCTCGATTCGGCTACACGTCTCGATATTTCGGAACTTATGCCGAGCTATACCACCAAAGTTACCATACCAGCTTCGGTCGATAAGTTCACTTTTGTATTCGCTTTGCTCTCCTATAATAGTATATCGCAGATAAGCTATTCATATCAGCTCGAAGGCTACGACACCGATTGGCAAAATGTAGGACATAGATACAACTCTGCTACTTTTCAGAATATCCCCGTAGGACACTACACGTTGCGTTTGCGGGCTACCGATGCTTCGGGTATAACCACAGAAACCATTCAACCCATAACCATCATTGTGCTGCCGCCTTGGTATGCTTCGGGTTGGGCTCGTATATGTTATGTGATATTGGGCTTGTTTATGTTGATAGTTGTTGTGAAATGGTATCGCAACAGATTGATAGTGCGTAGCCGATTGCATCTCAACGAGATACTTATAAATATTACGCACGAGCTACTTACGCCATTGGCTGTAATATCGGCATCGGTAGATGTGATTAGGGATAAAGCTCCTGAGTTTGGTCATACTTATGCATTGATACATAATAATATAACACGTCTGACGAGGTTGCTCAGGCAGATTTTGGAGATGAGCAAGTCGCAAGCCGGACAGTTAAAGTTGCTTGTCAGTCGTGGCAATCTGTCGGATTTTGTAGCGGATACGTGTCAGAACATAAGTACGCTTGTGAATAGGAATAGTTGTTCGTTGCAACTCGACATAGCGCCAGGCATTGATGCATGGTTCGATTCCGATAAGATCGACAAGATACTTTACAACCTGTTGTCGAATGCGCAGAAATACAATCGTTCGGGCGGAGTGGTGACGGTATCTCTTTCTACCACTAACGACAATAGAGATGCCGTGCTTTCTATTGCCGACCAAGGTGTTGGCATTGCTCCTGAGCGCATGAAGCGTCTCTATTCGCGCTTTTTCGATGGCGACTATAGGCGTATCAATCAAACGGGAACGGGCATCGGTTTGGCTCTTACGTATGAACTTGTGAACCTTCATCATGGTACAATTTATTGCGAGAGTAAGGTCGATGTGGGCACTAAGTTTACTGTGGTTTTCCCAATAGGCAGCGAAGCCTATGCCGAAGACGAAATAGATACCGAAGAAAAAATAAGTGTGGTAGATGTGCCCTCTGTAGTCAGTGCTAAAGCCGAGAAATCGTCAGAAGTGTTTACGTCCGACGAAGAACAATACCACATACTTATAGTTGAAGACAACGAAGAGTTGCTCGATGTGATGGTGCAATTGCTCTCGCGACGCTACAGGGTATTTACGGCTCACAATGGTAAGCAAGCGTTGAACGTGATAAAGCGCGAAGAGCTCGACCTTATCATTTCGGACGTCATGATGCCTGTGATGGATGGTTATGAACTTACGCGCACCATCAAGAACGACCCCGACTACTGCCAGTTGCCTATTGTGCTGCTCACTGCCAAAGTGCGTGCCTCCGATCGCAAAGAAGGCCTTGAGTTCGGTGCCGACGAATATCTCACTAAGCCATTCAGCCTCGACGAACTTCAGCTTCGCATAGATAATATTATTGCCAATCGTGAGCGTATCAAACAGCGATTTATGGCCTCGCTGAAAAATGCAGCCGATGAACCTGTCGACGAACATATTAGCAATCCCGATGATGTCTTTTTGCAAAAAGCTATTGACTGCGTCGAGCGTAATATTGAAAACTCCAACTACGATCGCGATGCTTTCTCGGCCGATATGTGTGTTAGCTCAAGCACGCTCTACAACAAGCTACGTGCACTCACTGGCAATAGTATAACTGGCTTTATTACTTCTGTTCGTCTGAAACGTGCATGTGCCATAGCTAAGCAAAATCCGCAAATATCTATAGCCGAACTCTCGGATAAGGTTGGCTTTGCTACGCCTAAATATTTCTCCAAATGCTTCAAAAAGGAGTATGGTATGCTGCTACGTGAGTGGCTCGAGAAGGAAATTGAGAATTGAAAGTTGAAAATCGATTCTATAAATCCGTTCAATCTGTGTCATCTGCGTTCTTTGTGTTCTCAGTTTGAGAATATATGTAGTTAGCCCAACGAAAATCCGTTCAATCTGAGTCATCTGTGTTCTTTGTGTTCTCAGTTTGAGAATATATGTAGTTAGCCCAACAAAAATCCCGTTCAATCTGTGTCTTCTGTTTTCTCTGTGCGAGAATATTTGAAAGTAGCTCTAATAGCCGTTTTGCAATTATTAACGATAAGGAGACGCAAAATAATTATTTGGAGACGTTGATTATCACTTATTAACAGAATTTTGAGTTCGTAAACACTGCAAGTTCAACAGACGCAGTGAACCAAATCAAAATCACTATTTATAACAAAAAACTTATCTACATGGAGAGACGTTATCTAAAAAGCCTACGAAGGAAGATGTGTCTTCTTACGATTTTGGCATCTTGTCTGGCGTTTATACCTATAAATGCACAACAGACAGGTAATGTAAAAGGAAAAGTGACCGACTCTGATGGTCAACCTATTGTGGGTGCTACAGTTATGGTCAAAGGAACATCACAAGGTACAATTTCCGATGCTGACGGTAATTATTCTATCAATGGCGTACCTACCGATGCTACGTTGGTGGCTGGTTTCCTCGGCTACCACGACGAAGAGGCAGAGGTGGCTGGCCAGTCGACTATCAATTTTGTGATGCTCGAGAATATGGAGTTCTTGGGCGACATAGTAGTAGTGGGCTATGGTACGCAAAAGAAATCGGACATCACTGGTTCGGTGACTTCTATCAACAAAGACCGACTGAGCAAGTTGCCTGTGGCTAACGTGCTTCAAGCTGTGCAAGGTGCAGCGGCTGGTGTAACCATTCAGCAGTCGAGTGCCATTCCGGGCGATGCTCCTTCGGCTCTTATTCGTGGCCGCAACTCAATCAATGCTTCTACTGGTCCGTATATCGTTGTCGATGGTGTACCTATCAGCAAGAGCGATGGTACGCTCAACGACATCAACCCCAACGATATTGAGAGTATGGAAATACTCAAAGATGCTTCGGCTACTGCTATCTATGGTATGAACGGCGCTAATGGTGTTATTCTTATTACTACCAAACGCGGTGCTGAGGGCAAAGCTAAGATTACTTACGCTGGCTATATTGGCGTTGAGGGCTTTACTCACAATCTTGAGTTCTGCAACGGTGAGCAGATTACGCAGCGCTACAAAGACTATTGCGCACAGAACAAAGGTGAGACTATGTACAACGCCTATGTAAAAAACGCCAACGAAGCTGAAGCTCAGGCTGCAGGCAAAGAGATTGATTGGATTGATGCGGTTACACGTACGGGTATCATTCAAGACCACAACATTAGCATCAATGGTGGCGCCGAGAGTGTGAAGTATTTCGTTTCGGGCGACTTCATGAGCCAGAAAGGCGTTGTGAAGGGCTTCGACTACAAACGCTACTCTATCCGCACCAACCTCGATATGGACGTAACCGACTACCTCACCGTAGGTACCAACATTTTTGTAGTATCTCACAACCGCGATGGTGGTCGCGCTAACTTCGTAAACGCTGAGGCTATGTCGCCATACGCTAAAATGTACGAAGCCGATGGTTCATACTGCATCTATCCTATGTATTCGGAGCAGTTGTGGACTAACCCACTTCTCAACACCACTCGCCCCGACGAACGCCGTCAGTGGAACATCAACCTCAATGGCTATGCCGACCTCAACTTTGGTAATATTTGGGAGCCACTCGATGGCTTGAAATATAAGTTTAGCTATGGTCACGCGTTCATTGGTGCTCGCCACGACCACTATCAGGGCCGCGAGCAAAACGATAACAATGGCTATGGCTATATGTATAGTTCCGAAACTCAGAGCTATGTGGCAGAAAACATCTTGAGCTATGCTAAAGATTTCGGATTGAGCCACATCGACCTCACTGGTGTATACGCAGCTTCGCGCAAGAAATGGCAAGAGCATCAGTCGAGCGCAAGCAAATTCATCAACGACGACCTTGGCTCTGACAACCTCGACTCGGGCGAAACACAAAATGCTTCATCAGAGAAAACTCTCTATACCACCTGCTCGCAAATGGGCCGTTTGAACTACTCGTTCGACAGCCGCTACCTCTTCACATTCACCGTTCGTCGCGATGGTTCGAGTGTCTTTAGCGATGGCAAGAAATATGGTACATTCCCTTCGGTTGCTCTTGGTTGGAATGTAACCAACGAAAGCTTTATGGAGAATGCCCTCGACGTGCTCAACAACCTCAAGCTCCGCCTCTCGTATGGTAAAGCTGGTAACGAGGCTATCGGTCAGTACTCTACTTTGAGTAAGGTGAACAGTAGTATGTTGGCTATGGATGGCAATTCATTGACAGCTCTTACGACAAGTAGCCTCATGGGTAACCCTGACCTCACTTGGGAGACTACCAAGACCTTCAACGTAGGTATCGACTTCGGTTTCCTCAACAATCGCATTCAAGGTAACTTAGATATTTATCAGTCGCGCACTACCGATTTGCTCCTCTCGCGCAACCTTACCGACATGACTGGTTATAGCAGTACGTATGCTAATATGGGCGAGACTCGCAACAAAGGTGTAGAACTCACCATCAATACTCGCAATATTGCTATCGACGATTTCTCTTGGAACACAAGCATCGTCTACTCTTGGAACAAAAACGAAATTGTCGACCTCTATGGCGATAAGAAAGACGACCTTGGCAACAATTGGTTCATCGGTCAGCCTATCAGCGTTATTTACGACTACACTATGGTAGGCATTTGGCAAGAAGATGAAATAAAGCGTGGCGACCACCTCAATTGGGATCCTAATGCACAAGCAGGCTATGTAAAACTTGCCGACCTCAATGGCGACCACAAGATTACCGCCGACGATAAGAAAGTTCAAGGTCAAACGGCTCCTAAATGGATCGGAGGTATGACCAACACATTTACTTACAAAAATTGGACACTCAGCGTATTCATTCAAACCACTCAAGGCCTCAAGCGTAACAACGCTCTCCTTGCAATGGCTGGCGACGAAATGGGCCGACGCAACACAACAACTGAAATCGGCTATTGGACTCCAGAAAACCGCAGCAACGAGTTCCGCTCGCTCAACAAGAACTCTAACCAGTATGGCTACGGATTCTATCAAGACGCAAGCTACACCCGCCTCAAAGACGTGACACTCAGCTACACCTTTGGCAAGAATGTGACCGACGCTATGCACATTGGCTCTATGCAGGCATACGTAAGCGGACGCAACCTCGCCACTTGGACCGATTGGACTGGTTGGGACCCAGAATCAACCGAAACTCAACGTGGTTGGAGCGGTTGGGAAAATTCATATCCTATGACACGCAGCGTAGTGTTTGGTCTTAACGTAACATTCTAATAGTTAGTATTATTATGAAACTAAAACATATATTATTCGCAGCATCGGGCGTAGCTGCTTTGATGACTGGCACATCGTGTAGCGATAGCTATCTCGACGAAGAAATGTACTCGCAATACGGCACCGACGTTACGAACGTTAATTCAAAGGTGCTTGGATTGCATTATAAATATGCTCAGATGTGGGGCTGGAGCGACAGACAAGGCTACGTAGGTTGCTGGCAAGATGGAACAGATGTTGGTGCTCCTGGCGATGTAGAAGGTGTTGAAACGCCTTTCTATAAGTATGCTCAGCTTACCTCACAAAATGGTGGCGTAAGCCACACTTGGGGTAGTCTCTACGGTATAATTAGCGCTGCTAACAACATCGTCAACGATGCTAATGCTACCGCAGCCGAAAAAGCTGAGGCTGAGTTCTTCCGTGCATACGCTTACAATATGCTCGTTACCCTTTGGGGTGATGTACCTATTATTACCGAACTTATCACCACAGTTCGCACCGACTTCACACGTCAGCCTGTAGCCGAGGTTGATAAACTTATCGAAGCCGACATCACCGACGCTATAGCTAATCTGCCCGAAGTTGGCAAAACCAAGACTGAGAGCCGCATAAATAAAGATTGTGCTCGTATGCTTGCTGCTGAGATTTTCCTACGTATAGGTATGCGCGATAATTCGTACTTCAAAAAAGCCGAAGATGTAATTACGCCTACCATCGAAGGTGGTAATTACAAACTCATTCAAGATCGCTACGGCAAATTCACTGGCGAAGCAGGCGACTATTATGCCGATATGTTCCGCTGGGGCAACCAACGCCGTTCGCAAGGCAACACCGAAGGTATCTGGATTTTCCAAATGGAGTATAACAACACCGTAACGGGTGGTACTATCAATGCTCCGCAGCAACGTCGTAACTGGGTAGCTGCTTTCCACAAAATTGAAGGTATGGTCAACGCCGATTCGCTCGGTGGTCGTGGTAATGGTCGTTTGCGCCTAAGTAACTACGTAAAACACGTGGCGTTCAACCAGAATGGTATTGAGAAATACGATGTGCGTAACTCAAACTACAATATTCGCCGTCAACTTTGGTACAACAAAGCGACTATGGAAATCACCGTCAAAGAGAATGGTAAAGATGTAAAGAAAACAATTCCTTGGCGCGACTCTGTATGGGTTCGTCCTAATGATCCTTTCCGTTACGACGCAAAAGGTGCCAACTTGGATAAAGAGACATTTGCTGCTCTCGAGGAAGGTGGTTATGAAATGAAAATCCTATACACTGGCGATGCTGCCGTTTGGCGTGCTTCCGACACCCTCAACGTTATGTATCCTCACACAACTAAATGGGGTGCATACGATCCAACCGACGACTTTGGTTGGAGCATGGTGAAAGACTGGCCTCTCATGCGCCTTGGCGAGGCTTACCTCTTGCGCGCTGAAGCTCGCTTCCGCCAAAACAACCTCTCTGGCGCTGCCGAAGACATCAACGTTCTACGCGACCGTGCTTTCAAAACAGCTCGCGAAGAGCAAGGCGATGCAACTCTTGGTGCAGTTAGTGCTGCCGACATTACTCTCGACTTCATTCTCGACGAACGTATCCGTGAGCTCGTGGGCGAAGAGAACCGCCGTATGACACTCGTGCGCACTGGCACACTTGGCGAACGCATCAAGAAAGCTCAAGCCATCGAAACTGCTCCTGCCGAGAAGATTATCGAAGGCTATCAAGACTTCAACGCCCTTTTGCCTATCCCTCTCACCGAGATTCAGCTCAACAAAGACGCTGTGATAGAGCAAAATCCAGGCTATAATTGATTATGTGATTTGTATTATTTATAAGGATGGTGGAGGCGGTTGCTGCACACACGTGACCGCTTCCATTTTTTTTCAAAAATTGAGAATTGAGAATTGAAAATTGAGAATTGAAAATTGAGAATTGAGAATGTCATCCTGAGCGTAGCGAAGGATCTCCAGTACCAAAGGATTGACATACGTCGAACAGTGTTTCAAAACTCATAACTCGTAACTCATAACTCGTAACTAAAAAAATGCGCTTTCTTCTATCCATAATAATATTCATAGCAATAAGTCTCTGTGCTTTTTCGCAGCCTATTGAGCTTATGCCTCAAGTGGGCAATCCATATTGGACCGATAGCATACCTGCCTCGATGCGCCGAAGCTACATTAGCTATGGAGAACAGTATTTAGGCAAGTCGTGGACGGTGTTGCCATGGACGGTGTTTGCCGAAAACAAGATTACTGGCAATCGCGTCAACTACGAAGCTATCTGCTTTGAGAAACGCCGACAACTGGCTGCTCTTGTCATGGCTGAGATTATGGAAAATGAAGGTCGCTTCATGCCCGACATCATCAACGGTCTGGGAGCTTTTTGCGAAGAGACGTGGTGGGGCATTCCGGCACACTATGGCAAACGCATACCCTTAACCAATAATCAAGAAGTCGACCTCTTCAATGCCGAAACGGCTAATCTTATTGTTTGGTCGGCTTATATGCTACGCCCACAACTCGATAAATTTTCGCCCGATGTTTGGACGCGTATCAAAACAGAGATAAAACACCGAATTTTAGAACCAGCCTTGCAACGCAACTATTGGTGGAAAACGGCTGGCATGAATTGGAATCCTTGGATTTGCTCCAACTGGCTTTCGTGTGTGTTGTTATGCGAAGACAACGCAGAACAAAAACAACAAGCCATCGACCAAATAAAGAAAGCTACGCAAGCCTTCATTGATGCATATCCCGAAGATGGTGGTTGCGACGAGGGCCCTGGCTATTGGGACCGTGCTGCTGCCTCGATGTTCGAGACTCTCTATTGGCTTAAGCAAGTCGGCATCGACGTGCCCATAACCAATAAAATGCGTAATATGGCTGCATACGTATATAAAACTTATATCGGCAACGACTATTGTGTCAACTTTGCTGATGCTCACGACAATCGGACACTACAACAAGTTAATGTCGTTTATCCGTTTGGCGTCTTCTTGGGCGACAAAACGATGAGTCAATTTGCTGCATATTTAGGCAAACAAAAAGATATTCTGAACAATGCCGCCAGACTATATGATAAGAGTGGCAACTTCCCGACACTTAGTCGTGAATTAATATTCCTCAGACATATAAAAAAATTCATAACAGAACAAGCTCAAGAACCACATCAACCCAATGTATGGTTGCCCAACTTACAAATAATGACAGCACGCCGAGGCAATCTGTTTGTTGCCATGAAAGGTGGCACGAATGGCGAGAGTCATAACCACAACGACGTTGGCTCGTTCATAGTTTATGCTGATAACGAACCACTACTTATTGACATTGGCGTAGGCGAATATACAGCCCAGACATTCAGCGCCTCACGCTACGACATCTGGACCATGCAATCAGACTATCACAATTTGCCCAAAATAAACGGCATATCAGAAAAAGATGGCAAACAATATTCGGCCAAAGTGATAGAACACAACAATGGCAAACTCACTCTCGACATTGCAGGCGCATACCCCGAAGAGGCTAAAGTAAAAAGTTGGCAACGTTCATTGAGTGTAAATAAAAAAGTCATCAACATAACCGAAAAATATGAACTCGCTGAATATCAACAGCCATCGCAACTAATGTTCATCACCACCACCAAGCCCGAAGTTTATGCAGGTAAAGTGATGCTCGGTGCGCACAGCATTAGTTTCGACGCTCAACAGATGACTGCCGAAATTGAAGATATAAGCCAACATCTCGACCCACTTTTGCAACGCGTTTGGGGCAAACAGATGTATCGTATTATACTGACAATCAATTCAAAAGCAAATAAGAATACAATAAAATATAATATCAGATGAAAAAAATTCTAACCCTTATTGTGGCTATAGTGCTGATGTTGCCAGCCGTAGCAGCTCCGAAAAACAAAACCAAACAACCTACCGAACGTGAATATTGGTGTTCGTTAGCATATAAAATGGCTCAGCCTGTGCTCGAAAACATGGCTAAAGGCGAATTGCAGAAAAACATGCAAACCGAATTTTCGCCATCGTTCGACAATCGAAACCGCAAAGTGGTCTATATGGAGACCTTCGGCCGACTCATGGCAGGCATAGCTCCTTGGCTCACCTTGCCCGACGACAACACGCCCGAAGGCATTCAGCGCAAACAACTGCGCGAGTGGGCTTTGGCTGCATACAAAAACTCGGTCGATCCCGATAGTCCCGACTATCTCTGCTGGGGTGTGAGCGGTCAGAATCTTGTCGATGCTGCTTATATCGCCGAGTCGTTCATTCGTGCCTACGACCAACTATGGCTTCCGCTCGACCAACTGACAAAAGAGCGTTATATCAACGAATTCAAGAAGTTGCGTTCTATCGAGCCTCCATACACCAACTGGTTCCTCTTTTCCAGCGTCATAGAGAGCTTCATTGCCAAAGCCGTTGGACTGAAAGAGTACGACGATTTTCGTGTGATGATGACCATTCGCAAGGTTGAAGAGTGGTATGTGGGCGATGGTTGGTATGCCGACGGACCAGTGTTTGCCTTCGACTATTATAGCAGCTACGTTTTCCATGCTATGTATCTCGAAACACTTCAGAACATGATTGATGCTAAGGCTAACACACGTCTCGAATATCAGAAATATTACGATCGTGCACTCAAACGTGCGCAAAAATTCTCTATCATACTCGAGCGTTTCATCTCGCCCGAAGGCACATTCCCTGTTATTGGTCGCTCAACGCCTTATCGCCTTGCAGCTTTGCAGCCATTGGCACTTATGGCTTGGTATCAGAAATTGCCATCCGACCTTAGCAATGGTCAGGTGCGTGCTGCTCTCACAAAGGTTATGCATCGCATGTTCGACTATCAGCAGAACTACAACGAGAAGGGTTATCTCACCATTGGTTTCTGTGGTAGCCAACCCGAAACAGCCGATTGGTACACCAACAACGGTTCGCTATATATGACTTCACTCGCATTTATGCCACTCGGATTGCCTGCCGATCACGATTTTTGGACCTCTGAAGCTCAACCTTGGACTCAGGTGAAGGCTTGGGGTGGAATGCCATTCCCAAAAGATCATCGTTGGGGCGACGATATTCAAACTCGTGACCGTTGGTAATAGCATTGTAAATATTTATCAATCGATTAATACTAATGAAACTATTGCCTTTCTGTTTATTTGTCGATTAGGCGTCTCGCCATTTTGCAATGTAAAAATTGAAGAGATACAATTACCGAACATTTTTATTATTCATTATACATAACTAACCATGCAGAAACTATTTGTAGTAATCTCATGTCTGACTTTTTGCCTCGCCTCTCATGCCAAACGTTGGAAAGAGGCCGATGTCGTTAGCCTTATCAATCGTGTAAATACCTATTGGCAAACCAATAACAAACCAGAAGTGCGCGCGTTTTGGGATAATGCTGCTTATCATACTGGTAATATGGAAGTTTATCTCCTTACCAAAAACGAGACCTTCCGTCAGTATTCTGAGCGTTGGGCCGAGCATAACAATTGGCAAGGAGCCACCGAGACCGATCCTCAGAAATGGCGCTACCAAAACTATGGCGAAGGCATGCAACACGTGCTTTTTGGCGATTGGCAAATATGCTTTCAGACTTACATCGACCTCTACAACATTGCACCAGATGAACGTAAAATAGCTCGCGCAAAAGAGGTTATGCAATACGAAGTAGCTTCTGCTGCTACCGACTATTGGTGGTGGGCCGATGCTCTCTATATGGTTATGCCCGTCATGACCAAAATGTACAAGCTCACCGGCGACGAAGCTTATTTAGATAAACTCTATGCCAATCTTCTCTATTGTGACAGTATTATGTACGATACCGAAACGGGACTTTATTATCGCGATGGAAAATATGTATATCCAAAACATAAAAGCACCAACGGACTAAAAGACTTTTGGGCTCGTGGCGATGGTTGGGTGCTTGCTGGATTGGCAAAAGTGCTCGCCGATATGCCTCAGAATTACAAACATCGTCAGTTCTTCGTTGATAAGTATGTACGCTTGGCGCGTGCTGTGGCTCGTGCGCAGCAGAAAGAAGGCTATTGGACACGCAGCATGATAGACCCTCAGCACGCTCCAGGCCCCGAAACAAGTGGAACGGCATTTTTTACCTACGGCATTCTTTGGGGCGTAAACAATGGATATTTAAGTGAAAAAGAATTTCGCACAACAATAAAACGCGCGTGGAAATACTTAACCACCACCGCAATTCAGCCCGATGGTAAGGTTGGCTACGTTCAACCCATTGGCGAACGTGCCATCCCAGGTCAGACCGTCGATGCTAATTCGCAAGCCAACTTTGGAGTTGGCGCTGTGCTACTCGCTGCTTGCGAATATGTGAGGTATACCAAACGATAAATTTTGGCTCCTTTTTACGTTTCAAACCCGACTGCTCCTCTTCCCCTATCTTCCCCCAGGAGCAATCGGGTTTGTTTTATGATGAATGGAAAATATTTTTCTCAAATATTAATGCGATGTTATCTCTTGTGCCAACAATTCCGCTTGCTTCAACACCGTCTCTGTTGCCAACAGCTGCATGTCGGGTGGGTAGCCATAACGACGCAAAAGACGTTTAACAGCCACCTTCATTTTGGCGCGGACATTCTCCTTGATTGTCCAATCGATAGTGGTATTCTTGCGGATAGTGTCGGTAAGAACCACGGCCAACTCTCGAAGTTTGTCTTTGCCCATCAGGTCGCGGGCGCTCTCGTTGTCAGCCACAGCAGAATAGAAGGCGTATTCGTATGTTGTCAACCCCATATTCTCTGCATCCTTATCCTTTTCCACAATGGTTTTACTGAGTTTAATCAGTTCATCTATTACCTCGGCGGCGGTTAGCACTTTGTTATGATAACGTGTTATGGAACTGTCCAACATCTCCATCAGCGTGCGCCCCTCAACCACATTGAATTTCGACCGTGCTTTAATCTCGCCCTCAAGCAACTTGCGCAACACTTCCAATGCTATATTCTTGTGTTCCATATCTTTCAGTTCCATCAGGAATTCTTCCGAAAGAATTGAAATGTCTGGTTTCTTGATGCCCGCCGCATCGAATAAGTCGATTAC
>SUWW01000025.1 GCA_015061285.1 Bacteroidales bacterium
CACCCGAAAGTTTGCTGCTTAATTCCTGTGGCTATTTTTTTTGAGAAAATGTTTGGATATAACCTATAATACTGTGTGAGAATCTTTCGATACAGTAAACAACCAAGAGCATACACAAACACATAACCCAAATCCAGTTTACGCAATAGCACACATACTTCTAAAATTAAGATTATTATCTCTATTAGAGATGGGATTGCGATTAATATTTATACACACATATAAATAAAAATACCAAAATTTAGCTGCCAAATTGTGTTAATTGACGGATAAAAAGAGCGTTAGTATTAATTTTGCACGCGAAAAAGAAATAATTAACAATCATATCAAAAAACCATATACACCATATGAACACTCTCTTTGACAAAATTTGGGATTCACACGTCGTTCAGGTTATCCCCGATGGCCCAACTCAACTCTACATCGACCGTCTCTACGGTCATGAAGTAACAACCCCTCAAGCATTCGACACATTGCGCGACAAAGGCATCAAAGCTTTCCGCCCCGACCATGTAGTTGCAATGCCCGACCACAACACTCCATCGGATCAGCAAGAGGTGATTAACGACCCTATTGGTCGTAAGCAAGTGGAGACCCTCGCGGCTAACTGCGCTGAGTTTGGCATTAAGCATTTTGCTATGGGCACCAAAGACAACGGCATCATTCACGTCGTTGGTCCAGAAAAAGGCTTGTCGCTTCCAGGCATGACCATCGTTTGCGGCGATTCGCACACATCAACACACGGTGCTGTGGGAGCATTGGCAATGGGTATCGGCACAAGCGAAGTTGCCGAAGTACTTGCAAGTGAGTGCATTCTGCAAAGCAAGCCAAAATCGATGCGCATCAACATCGAAGGTGAGCTACAAAAAGGCGTCACTGCAAAAGACGTGGCTCTATACATAATGGCAAAACTTACCACTTCGGGAGCTACTGGCTATGCCGTTGAATATGCTGGCTCTACCATTCGCAACATGTCGATGGAAGGCCGACTAACACTCTCGAACCTATCAATAGAAATGGGCTCGCGTGCAGGTATCATTGCCCCCGATGAAACGACTTTTGAATACCTCAAAGGCCGTGAATATGCACCTAAGGGTGCCGACTGGGACAAGGCTGTAGCCTACTGGAAGACACTCAAGAGCGACGACAATGCTGTGTTTGACAAAGAAGTATCTATCGATGCTGCCGACATCAAACCTCGCATAACATACGGCACAAATCCTGGTGCGGGCATAGCTATCGACGAGACAATTCCTACACTCGACGGTCTCTCAGACACAGAAAAAGTGCAACTCACTACGCAGCTCGACTATATGCAGTTCAAGCCCGGACAGAAACTCGAGGGCACACCTGTCGACTACTGTTTCCTCGGTGCTTGCACCAATGGCCGCATAGAAGACTTCCGCGCTTTTGCATCGATAGTGAAAGGCAAAAAGAAATCGCCAAACGTTGTTGCATGGCTCGTGCCTGGTTCGTGGCTCGTACGTCAGCAAATCATCGACGAGGGAATAGACAAGATCTTGGAAGAGTCGGGCTTTGAACTCCGTTTGCCTTCGTGCTCATCGTGCTTGGCAATGAACCCCGACAAAGTGCCAGCAGGCAAACTCTCAATATCTACGTCGAACCGCAACTTCGTTGGACGTCAAGGTCCTGGTGCTCGCACGGTATTGGCATCGCCACTCGTTGTAGCAGCATCGGCTATAACTGGCGTTATCACCGACCCAAGAAAAATTATGTAATTATTCTTGCGCAGATAACATGTATACTCGATACCATTTACGCTTGTTATCCTGAGCGCAGCGAAGGATCTCAAATCAACAGAAGATTCTTCGCTACGCTCAGAATGACACGTAGTTATGTATCTGAGTCATCTGTGTTCAAATAAAAACAAATAATATGGCAAACAAGAAATTCAATATCATCAAGTCGACTTGCATTCCTATTGCTATCGACAACAACAATACCGACAACATCATACCGGCACGCTATTTGGCATTCACCACACGCGACCCAAAGTTCTACGGCGATGCCTTCATGCACGACTTGCGCTACGATGCCAACAACAACCCCGTGCCCGACTTTGTGATGAACAAGCCCGAATTCTCTGAGGCACCTCACGAAGGCGTACATGAGATAATCGTTGGCGGACAAAACTGGGGCTCTGGTTCGAGCCGCGAACATGCAGCATGGGCCATCGCTGGTTATGGCGTACGCGTAGTTATCTCGTCAAGTTTTGCCGACATTCACCGCAACAACTTGCTTAACTGCTTCGTGCTCCCAGTCATAGTTAGCCGCGAATTCCAACTCGAGCTCTTCGACTCTATTGCTAAAGACCCTCAAACCATCGTAACTGTCGACCTACCAAATCAGACCGTTACCAACGAAGCCACTGGTCATAGCGAGAAGTTCGACATCAACGGCTACAAGAAACATTGCCTCGTCAATGGCTTAGACGACATCGACTACCTGCTCACACAAAAGGACAAGACAGAAGCCTTTGAGCAGACGATGAAGAAATATTGATATTTATTATAGAAAATGATAGAACTGCTTGACACCACATTGCGCGACGGCGAACAGACAGCTGGCGTGTCGTTCAATGCGAGCGAGAAACTAACCATAGCCAAACTTCTGCTCGATGATGTGTGCGTCGACCGAATAGAAGTGGCTTCGGCTCGCGTGTCGTCGGGCGAATTAGACGCTTTCGGTCGCATCTGTTCGTGGGCTAAGAAAAACGGCCATCTGCAACAGGTTGAGGCTCTCGGATTCGTCGACAATGGCGTATCTATAGAATGGATTGCCAACGCTGGCGGCCGTGTAATTAACCTACTTACGAAGGGCTCGCTGCGCCACGTGACTGCGCAACTCAAAAAGACTCCAGAAGAGCATATCGACGACATTCGCCACAACATAAAATTGGCGCAAGCTCGAGGTCTCGAGGTCAATATCTACCTCGAAGATTGGTCGAATGGCATGATTAACTCGCCAGAATATGTATACCAAATGCTCGATAGCCTTGCTGCTGAGCCTATTTGCAGATTCATGTTGCCAGACACGCTTGGCATACTTACGCCCGACCTAACGCTGAAATTCTGCACCGACATCGTTTCGCGCTACCCTCACTTGCGCTTCGATTTCCATGCCCATAACGATTATGATATGGCCGTGGCAAATGTTTATAGTGCTGTGAAGGCTGGCATTCAAGGCATACATACCACAGTGAACGGCTTAGGCGAACGCGCTGGAAATGCTCCTTTGGCAAGCGTTGTTGGCATTCTGAACGATCATCTACGTATTACTAATACGCTTAACGAAGGCCGGCTAACGCATATTTGCAAAATTGTAGAGTCCATTAGCGGCGTACGTATACCAGACAACAAGCCTCTCGTTGGCGATTCGGTATTTACGCAATGCGCTGGCATTCACGCCGATGGCGACAACAAGGACAATCTCTATTGCAACGAATTGGTTCCCGAACGCTTCGGACGCGTACGTAAATATGCTCTGGGTAAAACTTCCGGGAAGGCCAATATTGCCAAAAACCTTGAAGAACTCGGCATTCACCTCACTTCGGAGCAAGTGAAACTTGTTACGCAGCGTGTGATTGAACTCGGCGACAAGAAGGAGAACCTCTCCACCGAAGATTTGCCTTTCATCATTGCCGATGTGCTCAAGAGCAGCAACGTAAACCACGATGCCATACGTATAGTTAACTACTGCCTCAACCTGACTCTCGGTCTGAAACCTGTGGCCACACTACGTATTTCGATAGATGGCACGGAACACGAAGAGTCGTCGCGCGGCGATGGACAATACGATGCATTCATGAAGGCGTTGTGGAAAATCTACGACAAACTCGGTCGTGAACACCCAACGCTTGCCGACTACAACGTGTCGATTCCGCCTGGAGGTAAGACCGATGCTCTTGTGGAGACCGTCATTACTTGGAATTGGAACGGCACCACACTGCGCACCCGTGGCCTCGATGTCGACCAGACTGAAGCAGCCATAAAAGCAACAATGAAGATGCTAAATATCATCTCTAACACTGATATTTATACGTCTAATAATCAATAACTTATTATATATACAAAAACGATGAAATTCAACATTGCGCTATTGCCAGGCGACGGCATAGGTCCCGAAGTGGTAAACCAAGCAGTGAAAGCAGTTGACGCTGTTTGCAAAAAATTTGGTCACGAGGTCAGCTACACAAAAGCTCTCGTTGGTGCGTGCGCCATCGATGCAACGGGTAAGGCTTACCCTGCTGAAACTCACGAAATATGTATGAAAAGCGACGCTGTGCTCTTCGGCGCTGTGGGCGACCCTCGTTTCGACAACGACCCAACAGCAAAAGAACGCCCTGAGACCGGTCTGCTCGCTATGCGTAAACAACTCGAACTCTACGCCAACCTCCGCCCTGTGGAGACTTGGAAATCGCTCATAAGCAAATCGCCTCTCAAAACCGAACTCGTCGATGGTGCTGACTTCATCTGCATCCGCGAACTCACTGGTGGTATGTATTTCGGCGAAAAACACGAGGCCGACGATATGGCTTTCGATACATGTAAGTACACTCGCCCAGAGATTGAACGTATATTGAAAGTTGGTTTCGAAACTGCTCAGAAACGCAACAAACACCTCACCGTAGTAGACAAAGCTAACGTATTGGCAAGCAGCCGCTTGTGGCGTAAGATTGCACAAGAAATGGAAAAGAATTATCCCGATGTAACCACCGACTATATGTTCGTAGACAAAGCTGCCATGGTGATGATTCAGAACCCTAAATTCTTCGATGTGCTTGTTACCGAGAACACTTTCGGCGACATTCTCACCGACGAAGCTAGCGTTATTGCTGGTTCTATGGGCTTGCTCTCATCAGCTTCGGTTGGTATACACACGAGCGTCTACGAGCCTATCCATGGTTCGTATCCTCAAGCTGCTGGCAAGAACATAGCTAACCCACTTGCAACCATTCTCTCGGCTGCAATGATGTTCGAAACAAGTTTCGGTCTCAAAGCAGAGGGAGCTGCCATTCGTAAAGCTGTAGCCGCTTCTATCGATGCTGGCTACGTAACGGAAGACCTCGCCGCTGGTGGCAAATCATACGGCACAAACGAGGTTGGCGATTGGGTCGCAGCTCATATTTAATCGTAATAATAGATACAATACATACAAACGCATCGTCGCTCAAATATGAGCGACGATGCGTTTTGGCATTATTACACTGATAATCAACCCTTATACTATTCAAATCGACATCGTTTACAGATGCAAGTCGGCATGCCTTAGACGATACGTATGCACACTTATCCGCCAAACTCTTACGCGTTATACTTATGCAAATTGTACGAATTTGACATAAATATCAGCACACAGACTTCATTTTAGGCAAAATTTAAGCCTATAAGTTACATTTTATAAGTATTTGTCATAATTTTGCTTCGTTTCGTTAGTAATAACGGCGTTTTCGTAACAAAAAGACTCAAAGTATAACCTTTCTTTCAATATACGTATGATTAACATGAGATTACCTAAGGCACAAGGACTCTACGACCCTGCTAATGAGCACGATGCGTGCGGCGTGGGTTTTGTGGCCAACATAAAAGGCGAAAAGACTAACGACATCATTCAGCGCGGTTTGCAGGTGAGCATAAATATGACTCACCGTGGTGCCGAAGGTGCCGACAACAAATCGGGCGATGGCGCTGGCATACTTATACAGATGCCTCACGAATTCTTCAAAGCACTCGTTCCCGACCTTCCTGAACCTGGCAGATACGCTTCGGGCTTGATTTTTTTGCCTAAAAACGAATCGGCTTCCGCAAAATGTCAAGAGACTCTTAATCAGATTATTAAGAGCGAAGGTCTGGAACTCATTGGCTACCGCGATGTGCCTGTGGATAGCAGTTGCGTTGGCGAAATAGCACTCCGCAACGAACCACGTATCGTGCAAATTTTCGTAAAGGACAAGAGCCACGAGGAGACCGACAAACTCGAGCGAAAACTCTACCTCGTGCGCAAACAAGCCGAGAAGAAGGTTCGCAGCTCAAATATTATCGACAAAGAGTCATACTACATCGTAAGCCTCTCGGCGCGTACGTTTATATACAAAGGAATGCTCACTCCAATGCAGCTTGGTCAGTACTTCCTCGACCTGAAAGACCCGCGCATGAAATCGGCCATTGCAGTGGTGCACTCACGTTTCTCCACCAACACCTTCCCAACGTGGGATTTGGCGCAACCTTTCCGCATGTTGGCGCACAATGGCGAGATAAACACCATACGTGGCAACCGCCTTTGGATGCAGGCTCGCGAAGGTTTGCTCCAGAGCGACGTCTTTGGCGACGACCTACCCAAGCTCTTCCCTATCATAGAGCCAAACATGAGCGACTCGGCTTCACTCGACAACGTGTTCGAATTTCTCGTTCAAACGGGTCGCACACTGCCTCACGCACTTACGATGATGGTGCCAGAATCGTGGAACTCGAAGAACCCAATCCCCGATTCGCTCAAGGCATACTACGAATATCACTCAACTATTATGGAGCCGTGGGATGGCCCAGCAGCGCTCGTGTTCACTGATGGTAGATACGTTGGTGGTACGCTCGACCGCAACGGCTTGCGTCCATCTCGATACATAATTACAAAGAACGACATGATAGTTATGGGTTCGGAAGTCGGCGTTCAGTCGTTCGATCCCGAAGAGGTGAAAGCCAAAGGTCGTTTGCGCCCTGGTAAACTCTTGCTCGTCGACACGCAACTCGGCACTATCATACCCGACGAAGAGGTGAAAGCGCAACTCGCACGTACGCACCCATACGAAAACTGGCTGAAGGCTAACCGTTTCAGCCTTAGCGATATAAATACGGAGCTCAAACTTCCCGACATGGGCATGGGCGATAAGTACGAGATGTACAAAAAAGTCTTTGGCTACAACAAAGAGGATTTCAACATCATCATCGCGCCAATGGCCAACACGGGCAACGAGCCATCGAGTTCAATGGGTAACGACACGCCAATAGCTGCATTCTCGGACAAACCGCAGAATTTCTATCAGTATTTCCGTCAGACGTTTGCCCAAGTCACAAACCCGCCTATCGATTCCATTCGCGAAGGTTTGGTGATGTCGCTCACACACTACATTGGTTCTATTCAGGGCAACCTGCTTGCCGAAGAGCCGCTGCAGTGCCGCACAATGAAATTCGAAAGTCCTATAGTTACAAATACCGACCTCGCTAAGCTTAAGGACAACCAACTGAAGACCTTCACTCACGTAACTATACCAATGCTTTTCCCCGTTGGTTCGGGCGGCATAGGCTTGCAGAACGCGCTCAAATCGATGTGCAAAGCAGCCGAAGATGCTGTCGACTCGCAGAAAAACTTCATCATACTTAGCGACCGTGATGTTTCGGCCGACATGATGGCAGTGCCTTCGTTGCTCGCTGTAGCTACAATTCACCACCACCTCATACGCGCTAAGAAACGTATGCAGGTAGGACTTATAGTAGAGACGGGCGACGCACGCGAGGTGATGCACTTCGCACTATTGCTTGGCTACGGTGCAAGTATCATAAATCCTTATATGTGCTTTGCCTCGATCCAACAGATGGTGAAGGAGGGCAAGATAACTACCGACTACGTAACAGCACGCGACAACTACATACACGCCGTCGACAAAGGCCTGCTCAAGGTGATGTCGAAGATGGGTATATCTACATTGCTAAGCTACCACGGCGCGCAGCAGTTCGAAGCAATTGGTATCTCAGAGGAAGTTATAAATACAAGTTTCGTAGGTACGCCATCGAAAATTGGCGGCGTTGGCTTCGACATAATAGCCAAAGAAACCGAACTCTTCCACAAACGCGCATTCGAGCCTAAAGAGCTAAGCGCCAACGAAGTATTCGACGTCGATGGCCGTTATTCTTATCGTAAGTATGGCGAAAAACATGGCTGGAATCCTGAAACAATTGCTCTTCTTCAATGGGCAACCTCGCAAAACGACTACGAGAAGTTCAAAGAGTTCAGCCGCCGCGTAAACGAAGACAACCGCACGCCGCTCTTCATCCGCGGATTCCTGAAACTGAAAGATGGCATAGCTATAGATATAAACGAAGTTGAGTCGGAAGAGTCCATCATGAAGCGTTTTGTGACGGGTGCAATGTCCTACGGCTCTATAAGCAAGGAGGCGCACGAAGCTTTAGCGCTTGCCATGAACTCCATTGGCGGACGAAGTAACACCGGCGAAGGTGGCGAAGATGCTGAGCGCTTCAAGAGTCCGGCGCGCAGTTCTATCAAGCAGATTGCTTCGGGTCGTTTTGGCGTAACGAATAATTACCTCGTCAATGCCGACGAGCTTCAGATAAAGATTGCGCAAGGTGCAAAACCGGGCGAAGGTGGCCAGTTGCCAGGCTTCAAGGTGAACAAAATCATCGCCAAGCTGCGTAACTCAACGCCAGGCATCACACTCATTTCGCCGCCACCTCATCACGATATATATTCTATCGAGGACCTCAAGCAGCTCATTTTCGACCTCAAATGCACCAACCCTCGCGCCAAAATCAGCGTGAAACTTGTATCGGAAAGTGGCGTGGGCACTATCGCTGCTGGTGTAGCTAAAGCCAAAGCCGACTTGATAGTTATCTCTGGCTGCGAAGGTGGTACGGGAGCAAGTCCGGCATCGTCAATCAAGCACGCTGGCTTGCCTCTCGAAATTGGTTTGGCAGAGGCTCAGCAGACGTTGGTTATGAACAACTTGCGCGGTCGCGTTAAACTTCAAACCGATGGTCAGCTAAAGACAGGTCTCGACGTAGTAAAGATGGCTTGCCTCGGTGCCGAAGAATTCGGTTTTGCTACGGCAGCACTAATCTCGCTCGGTTGTGTGATGATGCGCAAATGCCACCTCAACACCTGTCCGGCCGGCATAGCTACGCAAGACGAACAGCTCCGCAAACGCTTCATAGGTAAGTATGAAAATGTGGTGAACCTCTTCCGCTTCATAGCACGCGAAGCGCGTGAGATAATGGCATCCATCGGCGTTCGTTCGCTCAACGACCTTGTTGGTCGCACCGACTTGCTCGAGCAAGACCACACCGTGGGTAACTGGAAGACGCAGGGCATAGATATGAGCCGCATACTCTATTTCCCCGAAGGTGGCAAGCGCTTCTCTATATACAACACTATGGAGCAGAAGCACGAGATAGAAGGCGTTATGGACTACGACCTCATAAAACTCTCAGAACCAGCGCTCAGCGGCAAACAACGCGTTTGGATTTCGCGCGACATAAATAACGTCGACCGAACTGTTGGTGCAATGCTTTCGGGCGAAATATCTAAGCTCTACGGCGAAGATGGCCTCCCCGACGACACCATTCAAGCTACATTCTTCGGCTCAGCAGGTCAGAGCTTCGGCGCATTCCTGACGCACGGTGTAACCTTCCGTCTCGAAGGTGAGTCGAACGACTACCTCGGCAAAGGTCTTTCGGGTGGTACCATCGTGGTTGTGCCGCCTATCGGTAGCAAGTTCGTGCCAGAGAAAAACATAATTATTGGCAACACGGTGCTCTACGGCGCTACCAAAGGTTTCGTAAGTATTCGTGGTGTAGCAGGCGAACGCTTCGCAGTGCGCAACTCAGGTGCAACGGCCGTTGTAGAAGGCGTTGGCGACCACTGCTGCGAGTATATGACTGGCGGTCGTGTGGTAGTTATCGGCAAGACAGGACGCAACTTCGCGGCTGGTATGTCGGGCGGTATTGCATACGTACTCGATGTCGACGGCGATTTCGACTACTACTGCAACAAGAGCCTTGTGGAACTCAGTCCGGTAGAGAACAAAGATGATATTTTGGAATTGCAAAGTATTCTGAATAAGCACCTTATGTATACCAACAGTGCCAATGCGCGTAACATTCTCGTCAACTGGCAGAAATACGTACACAAATTCGTGAAAGTGATTCCGTTCGAATATAAGAAGGTGCTCGAGGAGGAGAAACTTCGCGAATTGGAACGTAAGATTAGCGAAACTGGCGAAGCACTTCATATCAACGAGTAAGTAATAACAACAAAAAAATAAAGAATAATATCATGGCAGATCCAAGAGGATTTATGAAGGTAGACCGCAAAGAAAGCGGCTACCGACCACTTGCCGAGCGTGTGGAAGACTACAGCGAAGTAGAACAAACGCTCAACGATACCGACCGCCAACTTCAGGCTTCGCGCTGTATGGACTGCGGAGTGCCATTTTGCCATTGGGCTTGTCCGCTTGGCAACAAAACTCCAGAGTGGCAAGATGCGGCCTTTCGCGGCAACTGGGAAGAAGCCTACAACATATTACACTCTACGAGCAATTTCCCTGAATTCACGGGACGCATCTGTCCGGCCCTTTGCGAAAAATCGTGCGTGCTTGCTATTCATAATCAAGCCGTTACTATTCGTGAAAACGAATGCTCAGTTGCCGAACATGCTTTCAACCTCGGCATTGTCAAGCCGCACATTCCTGCCGCTCGCTCGGGCAAGAAAGTGGCTGTGGTAGGTAGCGGGCCGTCGGGTCTTGCAGCCGCCGACATCTTGAACCAAGCAGGCCACACGGTCACAGTCTTCGAGAAGAGCAACGCCGTTGGCGGTCTGCTACGCTTTGGTATACCCGATTTCAAACTCTCCAAGAAGGTCATCGACCGCCGCATAGCTATACTTACGGCTGAGGGCATCACCTTCAAGACGAATGCCGAAGTGGGCGTCAATCCTAAGCTCGACAAACTCAAAAAAGATTTCGATGCCATAGTTATATGTATTGGCGCTGGTCAGCCGCGCGACTTGAAGGTTGAAGGTCGCGAGCTCAAAGGTGTGCACTTCGCCCTCGAATTCCTTCAGCAGCAAAACCACGTCAATCGCGGCGATGATGTTAAGGATAAAGACCTCATCACGGCTACGGGCAAACACGTGCTCGTCATCGGTGGTGGCGACACGGGTTCCGATTGTGTAGGTACGAGCAACCGCCAGAAGGCAAGTAATATTATGCAAATAGAGATTATGCCTAAGCCACCTGTCGACCGCGCACCTGGCAATCCTTGGCCCTATTGGCCTATGGTGCTCAAGACCACATCGAGCCACAAAGAGGGGTGCGACCGTCGTTGGAGCCTAAGTACTAAGCGCTTCATCGGCGACGAGAAAGGCAACGTAAAAAAGGCCGAACTCGTTGAAGTTGAATGGGTAAAGGACGACGCAACGGGCCGCATGCAGATGAAAGAGAAAGAGGGCTCGGCATTCCAAATCGACGTGGAATTGGTTTTGCTATGTATGGGTTTTCTCTCGCCTGTTCACGAAGGTCTCGTCAACGACCTTGGCGTGGAGCTCGACCAGCGCGGCAACATCAAAGTTGATGCTCACGGCGCCACGAGTGTTCCAGGCGTATTTGCTGCTGGCGACGCTGCTACGGGCGCAAGTCTCGTCGTTCGTGCCATTGCCCGTGGACGCGAAACAGCCATGGGCGTGATAGAATACCTCAAAGCATAACCTAACCACCAAATACACTTTCAGCCGATGCGTCGTGTAGAAATACATACGCATCGGTTTTTATATATACACACGCAAAATCTCCCTTATTGAGGGAGATTTTCATCGGTATCTTCCCTCAATGAGGGAGAATTTTATTAGAAAAAGCACTCAATGAGGGAGATTATGTTATTTTTGCATCAAAAAAATGCGCCATGATCGACAATAGTTTATATGAATACATGCATATCTTGCTGAAAGACACGCCATTGTCATTCCATAGATATATGTACGATAAGATTTCGTGGGATAGCCGATTAATAGGAATCGTTGGGCCACGCGGTATAGGCAAGTCGACTATGATTTTGCAACATATATCCGAACATAGCGAAGAGCACAATCTTTTTGTGATGGCGGATAATATGTACTTTGCAAATCACACTTTGTATGAATTGGCAGACGAATTCGTGAAAGATGGTGGCACACATCTGTATATAGACGAGGTGCACAAATACAAAGGTTGGGCTCGCGAACTAAAGCAGATTTACGACACGCATCGCGACCTAAAAGTCACATTTACAGGCTCTTCTGTACTCGACATTTTTAGTGGTGAAGCCGATTTGAGTCGTCGTGCTCTGTTTTATACTATGCAAGGGCTCTCGTTTCGCGAATATTTGCTTCTTTTTCACGGAATTGGCACTGGTGTTTTTTCGCTTGAAGAGATTATTGCACAAAAGGCATCGATTCCAGATGTTGCACATCCACTGCCCCTTTTTAGACAATATTTGGCAACTGGCTACTATCCTTTTAGCAACGAAGAAGGATTCAGCATGCGCATTGAGCAAATTGTAAGGCAGACCATCGAGAACGATATACCACAATATGCCGACATGAAAGCCTCAACTGCACGAAAACTCAAACATTTGTTAGCCATTGTGTCGCAATTAGTTCCATTCAAACCTAATGCCGACAACCTATCGCGCGAGATTAGTGTTAGCAAAAACAACATCGCGGAGTATTTTATATACTTAGAAAAAGCTGGCATGATAGGACAACTGCGCGATGACACTGGAGGCATACGCAACTTAGGCAAAATAGAGAAGGTATATATAGACAACACAAACCTAATGAACGTGCTTTCGTCTGGTAAGGCTGATATAGGCAATATTCGCGAGACATTTTTCTACAATCAGATGCGTGTAAATAATGATGTTCTTTCGTCGCGCGTGTCGGACTTCTGCATCAATCAGTACACATTCGAAATTGGCGGCAGAAAGAAAGGTCAGAAACAAATCGAAAACGTTTCCAATGGAATTGTTGTCCGCGACGACATCGAATTTGGACATGCTAACATAGTGCCGCTGTGGGCTTTCGGCCTTAACTATTAACTATGGCGTCATAGTTTTACACCGTGCTTGTACATAGAAAAAAATTTCACACTTCGCATACAATCTGTGATTTTCGTAATTATATGTACTTTTACACGTCTCAAAAACCATTTAATAATTTATGCGCATTGCTCTGACGGCCATATTGTTATTGATATATTCAAGTTGCATTTCTGCTGCCAACGATGACTATACAAAACTCTTTGCCCAATATGAGCAATGCTATGAAGCGCAAGACTACGTAGGCTCGGTGCAATTTCTCGAAAAGGCTCGAGCTATCATTCCCGAAGATTCCATCAATTGGTTTGCAGATACGTATAACGGACTAACATTTGCCTATTGGCGCTTGGGAAACTACACGAAAGCCATCGTCTTTGGCAAACGCGCCCTCGAACTCGACCGACAAATTGGCGACTCGGCTAACATCTCGCGCTCGTTGGCTTTGTTGGCTGCCATATTTACGCACCAACGTCTCTACTCCGATGCCGAACACTACATGCGCGACGCCATAACTATGGTGCCTGCCGACAACGACATGATGCTCTCGATGAGGTTGTCGACTCTCGGCGAGATTCTCAACGTGCAGAAGCGCACCGACGAAGCCATAGATGTCATAAGTAGAGCATACATACTCGATACCACGGCTCATCGCGACTACAAAGCGGCCATTCGCCTATCGCAACTCGGCTCGGCATACCTACAGAAAGGCGATAACGCTCGCGCACAATCTTTGCTCAGCGAGGCTCAACGCCAGCTGGAAATGCAAGAAAATTTTGCAAGCCAATGCATCAACCTTGTGGCTCTCGCTAAAGCTCATGTTGGTTTGGGCAACGATGCAAAAGCCGCCGAATACGCCGAACGATGTATACATTTATGCGACAGCCTCTCGCAGCGCAAGACCAAACTCGATGCGCTCCGTACGCTTGCCAAAATACAAAGCAACGCTCAGCTCTTCGAACAGGCCCTGACGCTCAGCGATTCGCTATATACAGAGCAGATACAGAAGCAGATAGCCGAGTTTGAAGTTCAATACGCCACCGCCGAGAAGGAGAAAGAAAACGCACAACTCCAATTGACCATTCGCAATCAGCGACACATGATTATAATTTTTTTCATCGTGTTGGCGGCACTCGTCATTAGTGGCATATTAATATTGATAATCAAGCGAATGCACCGTAGCATAGAGCACACCGAGACTATGGCGCGCGAAGTTTTCTTCTCGAAGTCCGAATTCACTGCCGCACCTCAAATTTCTGCGGATATTCCTCTTGATTCAAGTATAAATAGAAACGTCCTCCCACAAAACCAACCCGACGACGACGCACAACTATCGAAACGCGAGATTGAAATTGTGCTCGCATGCTGCCAAGGCAAACTGAGCAAAGAGATTGCCGACGAACTTGGCATAAGTAAGCGCACCGTAGACAATCACAAATCGACAATCTATCGCAAAACGGGCGTTTGCAACAACGCCGAACTAATTCTTTGGGCTGCAAAGCACAAGTTGCTCAAGATAGAGTAGAGCGTAGAGGGTAAAGAGTAGTGTAGAAAGTAAGTTCAACGTATGTTGGGACGCATGGTGTTTAGGCGGATTTGAAATCCGCCGTTCATGAATCGGGGATTTCAAATCCCCTCAAACTGAGTAGTGTAGAAAGTAAGTTCAACGTATGTTGGGACGCACCGCGTGCGTCCAATAGGAGAACACAGTATTATAGGTTATATCCAAACATTTTCTCAAAAAAATAGCCACAGGAATTAAGCAGCAAACTTTCGGGTGTTGACATAAGGCGTACCACGCTTTATTACAGCAAAA
>SUWW01000015.1:0-48264 GCA_015061285.1 Bacteroidales bacterium
CCCGAAAGTTTGCTGCTTAATTTCTGTGGCTATTTTTTTTGAGAAAATGTTTGGATATAACCTATAATACTGTGCGAAAATTTAGTAAAGTGTAAACCCCTCAACTGTAAAGCATGTAAAGTTTTTTTACACTTCCTATTTCATATTCTTAGCTCTTAACTCTTAACTATCAACTAATTACAACTTTTGGCACGCGCACTGCTAATGTGTTTGCTGAATTGTAAGAATACTTACAGTCATGGTATTTAACACTTAACACTAAAAGAATATGATAACAGTAAACAATCTCACGAAGCTTTTCCAATCGGAAGAAGTAGAAACCATTGCGCTCGATAAAATTTCGTTCAGCATCGACGAAGGCGATTTTGTAGCCATCATGGGACCTTCGGGATGTGGCAAATCTACGTTGCTCAACATTCTCGGTTTGCTCGATAGTCCTACCGAGGGCAGCTACGAATTGCTTGGCACCGAAGTGTCGAAACTCAAAGAGCGCGAGCGCACTCGTTTTCGCAAAGGCAACATCGGCTTTGTGTTCCAGAGCTTCAACCTTATCGACGACCTCAATGTATACGACAATGTGGAACTGCCATTGCGCTATATGAACATCTCGGCATCGGAGCGCAAAGAGCGTGTGAACGACATACTCAAACGTATGAACATAGCTCACCGTGCACAACACTTTCCGCAGCAGCTCTCGGGTGGTCAGCAGCAGCGTACGGCCATTGCGCGTGCCGTTGTTTCGCGTCCGAAGTTGATTTTAGCCGACGAGCCCACTGGTAACCTCGATTCGAAGAACGGCAAAGAGGTTATGGACCTTTTGCGCGAACTCAACAACGAAGGCACAACCATAGTTATGGTTACTCACTCGCAGAAAGATGCTTCGATGGCCAAGCGCACTATCAACCTCTTCGATGGTCAGATTGTTACAGATGTGAAGAACGAGTTGTAAATTGAAAATTGGGAGTTGACAATTCTACTTGAAGCCTATGCGAGATCGTGGAGTAGCTTTTTTGTCGTCCAGTTTGAGTGCAAGTTCGCCAATAGCAACATATAGGTTGTCAATGTCTTTTCGAACATCTTCCGAAAGGTCGTTGACGGCTTCTAAATTCTCTTCTTGCTGCATGGCGAGTAAATCTACTTTGGCTCTAAGTTCGTTTATTTCAGCCGATACCGATTTGCTAAGTGTCAATGCTTCTCTAACTTGTATGAAAGCGCGCATAATAGCTATATTGACCTTGATGGCCACCTCGCTATGCAGTACCGACGACAACATTGCTACGCCTTGCTCTGTAAAAGCAAAGGGCTTGTATTTTGTGTTTTTACCTTGTTTCAAGGTCACAATTTGTGATCTTGAAATTTTCAATAAACTATCAGCTTCTTCAAGGGAGAGTTCAAACATAAAATCCGAAGGGAATCTCTCGATATTTCGGCGAACGGCTTGTTTCAATGCTCTTGTTTCAACGCCATACAGCATTGCCAAATCAGAGTCGAGCATAACTCGCCTACCTCTAACCTCGCATATATAGTTATGAATATTAATCAGTTTATCATTCATATATCTATAACTATTTGATATATCGACAAATATATAAGTAAAATATTTTGTATGAAATCATTCATAAAATTCCTATCGCGACATAAACTCTACACCACCATCGAGGCTATTGGACTTACGGTGAGCCTGGCTTTCGTAATACTTATTGGTAGCTACGTGGTGCAGCAATACGAGGTGGCGCACGAAGCGCCCGATTGGGAACGCACATTTGTACTCGGCACCGACGAATTTTTTGGTCTTTCCTATTGGGATAAGGAAGAGGTTGAAGCCAACATTCCCGAGGTAGAAGTCATTACTCACGTGAATTGGTTGTGGGACGCCAAAGTGGAGATCGACAACGAAAAGCCGCGTTGCAGTGGTATGGCTACCGATGCCGCATTCTTCGATGTCTTCCCCGAATATCACCTCGTAGAAGGCGACGTGAAGAGTTTTGTAAGCAAGACCGACGTTCTTGTAAGTCAGTCGTTTGCGCGTCGCATAGCTAAAGATGGCGAGAGCGTTGTGGGCAATGTCCTGAAGGTGAACGATACGGAGAAAACCATCAAAGGTGTGTTTGCCGACTTCGACCACCAGTTTTTCTTGGATGTAGATATTCTCACGCACATTTCCGACACTTGGGGCGCATCGATGCCAAAATCGTTCAGCAGCATAGGTGGTTATGCCACATGGTATCGCCTGTTGCCCAATGCCGACATTGAACAAGCGGAGGCCAAGGTGAAGGCTTTGTTGCATAAAAATTACGATCAAAATTGGTCGGCTGCTCGTGTAGACAAATGGCGCCCGTTCCGCATCGACGAAGCCTTCTTTAGTGGCAACGACACCCTCACCACTCGCAACGGCGATTTGAAAATGCTTCAGCTGCTCACCGTTGTTGTGCTGCTGCTCTTGTTGTCGGCCATATTCAACTACGTAAACTTGAGCCTCGCACTTACGGGCAAACGCGCCAAAGAGATGGCCACACGTCGTCTGTTGGGGGCTCAGCGCAGTAGCATTCTGCTGAAATACATAGTAGAATCGGTGTCGTTCACTGCCGTATGCTTCGGTGCGGCATTGGTATTGGCAAAACTGTTTGTACCAATGATGAACGAACTACTCTCCAATAGCGACCCCGAAATGGTGGCTTGGGGCATGGCTGAAACGTCCGTGCGTCTTTCGCTCATGCTTACGCCTAGCTACATCGGTGCATACGTAGCCTGCATAATATTTATAGGCACCATCTGCGGATTGCTACCTGCCTTCACCGCATCGCGATGCAAACCTATCGACGTGATAAAAGGTACACTGCGCCTACAAAACAAATTGGTGCTAAACCGCATATTCATTGTGATTCAGAATGTTCTGACGGTGTTCCTCATAGCTATGGCTTTAGTTATGGAGGCACAGATGAACCACATGCTCAGTCGCCCAATGCACATAAAGACCGATAATCTCTATTACATAGAATATATAGCGCGCGACGTCGATATGGCAAGGCTCCTCAAGGATAAATTGGAGCAACTTCCGTTTGTAAAACGCGTTGGCGTTAGTCAGGGTATGCCGTGCCAAATCAACATGGCGATGGGTATTACTCTTGCCGACGAGACTGCTGTGGAACTGCCTGTAATTATTTGCGACACCACCTATTTCGACATGATGGGTTTTGAGGTGAAAGAAGATTTCGGAACGCCTAAGCCGCACTCAATATGGTTATGCGAATCGGCATACAACACAATTGTTGTTAACGACACGATAAATTCTGGTAAGATTTTCAATGGCCATACAACATTCAACGGTGTAACTACAGAATTTATTGGTGGCGTGGTTGCCAACTTCCCTTCGCGTCCTGCTTCCGATGGCGACCTCCATCCGAACTCTGCCGTAATAATAGGTAATTCCGAAGAGATGAAGTACGCCAACTACATGCTCATAGAAACCACAAGCGAAGACGAGGCCTTTGCCCAGCAGATTCAGAATATATATAAAGAATGCCGCCAAGAGATTACAGGCGTACCAGAATCCGCATTCGACTATGGCTACCTACGCGATTTGGACTACAAGCTGCTCGAACCCGTGCGCCGCACCATGCGCCTTGTGGAACTTTTTGCTGTGCTTTCGGTAATTATTTCGTTGCTTGGTTTGTTAGCTATGAGTACCTATTTCGCTGGCGAGAACACAAAGCAGATTGCCATTCGCAAAGTCTTCGGTAGCGATGTGCATAACGAGATATTTCGCAACATACGCGACTACATGGTGATGGTTGTCATAGCATGTGTCGTAGGCATTCCGCTTGCAGTTTGGGCTGCGAGAGTCTACCTCGAACGCTTCGCCTATCGCACAGAGAACTACGCATGGGTATTCTTTGCCGCCGTGGGCATATCTATAGCAATAGCTTTCGTCACGGTACTTTGGCAAACCTCCAAAGCCGCAAAAACAAACCCTGCCGAAGAATTGAAGAAAGAGTGAGAATTGAAGTAGATGTCTGAAATCAACAATTTTATCATCTGAGTTCGTCCGATTCCCATTGCGCTACGTTGTTTTCGATATATACGGCGATGCGGTTCATTTCGTCGCGGTCGCGTATGATATGGTCGTGAAAACGCGTCTGCCACGCGAACGGCAGGGCGCTGGCGTTGGCAAAACGGGTGATGGCACGTTTCAGACCACCAATTGTCGTAGATAATAGGCCACGTTTTTGTGATATGATTTGCATGTGTTCGTTCACGGATTCGTTTTTCCAACGATGGTTGATTGGCGTTTGTTGTAGAGACGATGTGCACATCGTCTCTACGTCCGTCCCCGCACGATTTTGCATATCCCCATCAATAATCACAATTGCATGGATATGGTTGGGCATCACCACCCACAATGGTATTTCGGCGTATGGATAATGCGACGACACGTTGCGCAATTGTTCATCTGCATAACGTCCGATTTCGTTTAGGTGCATTGTTGGTTCCGTTGTTTTGTGTAGAGACGGGGCGTTTTGTAGAGACGTTTCATGAAACGTCTCTACGGTAGGTTTCGAATTTATTTCCCCGAAAAAATGTTCCATATTCCTGGTGCAGATGGTTACGAAATATGCACCGCCACTGTAATCGTGCCACGTAGCGCGCGCCGATGGTATGCGGTATCGGTTATGGTATAGATTGTCGGACATGGTTGTGCATCAGATGGTTATGGTGCAAATATAACGTCCCGATGGGGATTTTTATGTATATATACGCGTATTTCACCTGTAGAGACGTTTCATGAAACGTCTCTACAATCCGACATTTTTTTTTACGGATTTCGCGTAGAGACGATGTGCACATCGTCTCTACGACAACAAACGCCATCGATATAATTACAAAATGTTCCATCTGTAAACCTCCCACTGTAAAGTCTGTAAAGTTTCTTTACACATTTAGTACTGTACTCTTAACTCTAAACTTTTAACTCTCAACTATTTACCACTTTTGGCACGCACTCTGCCTATGGGATTGTCGATTTGTAAATAGATAATTGTAAAAAACAACGATATGAAGCAGAATCTCATTACCAAAGTACTCTCGTTGGGCATTGGCTTGGCGCTTGGCATAGTACTTATAGCGAAGGTCTTTTTCGAACTTAGCTACGACAGTTTTTATAAAGATATTGACCGTGTATATAGCATTTGGACTGGATATACGCAGAATTCAGATAGTCACGATTTTGGACAGGTGAGCGGCGCTACGGCTCTTGGGTTTCGAGCTGAAGTGCCTGGCGTTGAGGCTGCTACGCGTACTACGTTCATCTTCAATGACAATAATTATATCGATGAGAAAAACAACAAAATCACGGGCGTTTTGGTGGCTACCGACAGCTGCTTCTTCGATGTGTTCGATCGTCCTATTCTTGCTGGCAATCCTAAAGCCGCATTGAGTAAAAATGGCTGTGTGATGGTGTCGCGCTCGTTTGCTGAGAAGCTGCTAACGTCTAATAACGAAAGTGTTAGAGATGTGCTTGGTAAACAAATCTACAACGAAGATGTTCCCAATGTAAAGCTCACCATAGAGGGCGTGTACGAAGATTTCCCGAAGAATGGCAGTCTCTACTACGACATTCTTCTATCGATGGTATCATACCGAAAGGAGAGCTACGAAAATTGGATTGGCAACGACCGCTACAAAGGCTACGTAAAGCTTGCCGATGGTGTCGACCCTCATTCGCTCAAAGATGCTATTCGCAAGATGCAAGAGGCGCACCAGCCGTTGGCGCAATTTGAGCAAAATGGCATATCGTTGTGGTATTATCTCAAGCCTTATAGCTCCATTCACACCTCCGACCCCGAAGTGCATTCGCAAATAGTTATGCTCTCGATTGTTGCTGCGCTCCTGATACTTATATCGCTGCTCAACTACATACTTATCGTTATATCTACAATAGTGAAACGCTCAAAGGAGGTTGGCATACGCAAATGCTATGGTGCCGAGGCTCGCAATATTTATGCGTTGCTAAGTCGCGAAGCTGGTCTGCACGTATTTCTGTCGCTCTTAGTGGCTGCTATAATTATAGGCATCTGCCGAAGCGAGGTAGAGAACTTGCTTGGTGTGCCATTCAGCACACTGCTTGTGCCGCAAAGTGTAGTGGCTATCGTGGGCGTTGTCGTGCTCATACTCGTAGTATCTATTGTGGTGCCAGCGCAACTCTACACACGCATACCTATCTACGTGGCGTTGAAGAGCTACACCGAAAATTCGCGCCGATGGAAACTCGGTTTGGTTGGCACGCAAGTGTTCATCAACGTGTTTTTAGCTATAATGATGATAATAGTTGGTACTCAATACGAAAAAGTATCGCATAGCAACACGGGCTACAATTACGAAAATCTCTACTATTTCAGCACCTACAATGGCGATCGAGTAGCGCAGCAGCGTGCTATTTCGACATTAAGGTCGCTTCCAGAAGTTTCGGGCGTTGCTACGGCCTACAATATTCCATATCAAGGCTCAAGCGGCGACAACGTCTATCTGCCATCTGCACCCGAAAAGGAGCTTTTCAACTTTGCCGACCAATACGATTGTTCTGAAAATTTCTGCGAACTCTTAGATATAGAATACGTCACTGGCCGTGCGCCGCGCGATTCATCGGAGATTGCTGTAGATGAAGAGTTTGTAAAAAAGATGTCGCAATTTACCGATTGGAGCGATGGCGCTGTGGGTAAACAAATTTTGGTTACAGGACATAAACCTACAATTGGTACAGCCTTTATGGACCTTGCATCGTATACTATTTCTGGTGTATACAAGAGTTATCTCATTGGCAATCTTATAAATGTAGACCGTCGTCCGAGTGCGCTCTTCTATGGCAACATAGAAAACCCTAATTCATACATGCCACACACCTTTTTCAAGGTAAAGAATAATGATGCGCCGACTATGAATAAAATTCGTACTGCACTTGCGGAAATGTCTGATGGTAAGGAGGTTAATATTATCTCGTACGAAGAAGAGATGCGTAATATCTATTCCGACAGCCTCAAGATGCGCAACACCATAGCCGTTGGCGGTATCTTCAGCATACTTATAGCAGCGCTCGGTCTATTCGGCTTCATTCGCGACGAGGCGCAGCGCCGTAGTAAAGAGATTGCCGTGCGCAAGATAAACGGAGCTTCCACTCGCGACATAACGGCGCTCTTTGTATGGGGCATAATGAAGTTTTCGGTAATTATGGCAGCCTTGGCAGCCGTAGTCACACTCTTTGCTGCACAAAAATGGCTCGAGCAATTTGCCGATAAGATTTCGCTCAACCCACTCTATTTCATTGGCGGCACATTGGCGGTGCTTGCTCTGGTGGCTGGCATAGTTATGCTCTGTTGTCTCCGCATAGCACGAGCAAACCCAGTGGATTCGCTGAAAAATGAGTGATTGTTAGTAGTTACGAATTACGAGTTAGTAATTACGAGTTTTGAATTATGAATTTGGGAATACGATGTTCACTCGTCGTAACTCTTAATTCTTAATTCGAAACTCTTAATTCATTATAATCCTCTTGTTGCCTAACTTTGGTGCCCGAAAAAATTTGGAGTACTAAAATGAATATTTCAGAGATTGCTTCAGCATGCAACGGTCGTTTGGTCGGACCGTCCTCACTCGAAATAAAGAACATTGTTATAGATAGTCGTCGCCCGTTTAGTTCGGCCGATTCGCTCTATGTAGCCATAGTTGGCGCGCGCCACGATGGACATCAATACATAGCCGACCTCTATTCGCGCGGTTTGCGCGCTTTTGTTGTGGGCAAATCGTTCGATGTAGCGCCGTTCACTCAAGCTTCGTTTATCGTAGTCGACAACACGCTCACCGCATTTCAAGATATTGCTCTGCATCACCGCTCTACGTCTGCTTGCCGCGTTGTGGCTATCACGGGCAGCAATGGCAAAACCACAGTGAAAGAGTGGCTCGCTCAACTCGTTGCTGGTGACATGGTTACGGCTCGCTCTCCTCGTAGCTACAATAGCCAAACGGGTGTGCCATTGAGCTTACTTACCATCGAAGACGATACGCAACTTGCCATCATCGAGGCTGGTATATCGCAATGTGGCGAAATGGAACATCTGAGCCGCATTGTTAAGCCTAACGACGTAATTATTACCAATATAGGCGAAGCTCACCAAGAGAATTTTAGCTCTATCGACGAGAAGATTGCCGAGAAGATTAAGCTTTGCAAAGGTGCTGAACGCATCGTATATAATATTGATAATGATGCTCTTGCATCAGCGCTAAAACGCGAATATCCGCAAGCCAAGCATATCACTTGGAGCAGCAAAGGCACACAAGCCTACTGCACGGTTGCCGTTGCCGATAGTAATAATGGTAAAAATATTACGCTCGACTTCGACGATAAGCATCTGAGCATCAATACGCAGTTGACCGATGCGGCCTCGGTCGAAAACATCATCACGGCGGCGCTCTATGCTGCCATTGTAGGTATAAATACAGCTAAAATAGCGAGCCGTGCTGCCGAACTCAGCAACATTGAGATGCGTCTCGAACAAAAAGAGGGCGTGAACGACTGCCTCATCATCAACGATAGCTACAACGCCGACCTTACCTCACTCTCCGTTGCTCTCGATATGTTGCATGTCTTAGGTACGCGTCGAGGATTGACAAAAACGCTTATACTTAGCGATTTGCAACAAACAGGCTTGCCAGATGCAGAACTCTATCACCGCGTGAAGACGCTGATTGCCGAAAAGAATGTCGACCGTTTGATTGGCATTGGCAAGCATATCAGTCGTGCACTGGCTGGTATGCCAGAAGCGCTGTTCTTTACTTCGACGGAACAGTTTTTAGGCACGTTTTCCACCGCCGATTTTCGTCAAGAAGCCATATTGCTCAAGGGCTCGCGTGTGTTTGGCTTCGAGCGTATAGCTACTATGTTGGCTTCGGCGCGCCATCGCACCATAATGGAGATTAATCTCAATGCGCTCTCGCACAACATAGCCTATTTCCGCCGTCTGCTGCCGCCTACCACCAAATTGCTATGTATGGTGAAGGCCTATAGCTACGGCACTGGTTCGTTTGAAATTGCGCGCCTCATGCAGCAGCAAGGTGTCGACTACCTCGGTGTTGCCTTTGCCGACGAGGGCGTAGAACTTCGCGCTGCTGGCATCACGCTGCCTATCATAGTTATGAACCCCGAAGAGCACGCCTTCGACGTGATGCTGGCTAACCATCTGGAACCAGAAATCTACTCCGAACTTGTGCTACGTCGCTTTGCCGAAGCTGCCAAACGCGCTGGCATACGCAATGCCGAAGTACATATAAAGATAGATACTGGTATGCATCGTTCGGGTTTCGACTTCGACCAAGCAGACCACATAGCCGATGTGCTGAGCGAACTGCCCAACGTGCATGTAGCGTCGGTTTTCAGCCATCTCGTTGGTGCCGACGAAGCTATACACGACGACTTCTCGCGTGAGCAGATTGCACGATTCAAAGCCGCTACTTCGCGTCTTCGTGAACGCCTCGGCTACGATTTCATTCGCCACATACTCAACTCGGCAGGCATTGAGCGCTTTACTCAAGACGCAATGGAGATGGTTCGCCTCGGCATAGGCTTGTATGGCGTGTCGGCTATCGACAATTCGAAACTGAAAAATGTTGCCACGTTGCGCTCATTCATAAGCCTCATACGTACGGTGAAAGCTGGCGATTCTATTGGTTATAGCCGCAAGACGGTAGTCAATCGCGAGTCGCGCATTGCTATTGTACCTATTGGTTATGCCGATGGTCTCGACCGCCGACTGAGCAACGGCGTGGGCAAAGTGATGATAAACAACAAGCTTTGCCCGATAGTTGGCAACGTATGCATGGACCTATGTATGGTGGATGTCACCGATGTGCCTAATGCGCGCGAATCGGATTCTGTCATCATCTTTGGCGACCAGCACCCTGTGTGGGAAGTCTCCGACGCCATCGGCACTATTCCCTACGAAGTGCTCACTGGCATTGGTCGCCGCATAAAACGCGTATATTATATCGAGTAAAGAATTGCGTGATGCGCGCGCTTCCGCTCTTTTTTCGCTGTTCTGCCTTGGTTTAGGGGCGTTTCATTGAAATAGTTTTGAGTCGTGTCGCATAGTCGGTAGACTTGCGGCACGAAACAAGATTATTATACATAATGAAAAAACGGTACGCCCTTTTTACACTATTCATAGCAATCGTTGCTATAGCATCGTGTGCACATACCAACACTACAAGCGAAGAGAGCTTGCAACCTATGCCGCCTAAGGAAAATTCTTTAGATATGCGCCCCCCACTCGATTCTCTTGGGCGGCCATTGCCTCCACCCGAAGGCTTTGAAGGCGAAATGCGCCCACCGCTCGACTCTCTTGGTCGACCTCTTCCGCCACCCAAAGGAGGACACCGCGAACAAAGTGCCTCTCTATTAGGTAAGGTCGGTAGTGCTGGTTTGTTGCACATCGATGGTAATGCTGAGCGTGTGGACATCACTTATATGTCCGATTTGGCTGATCAAAATGTTGTGCAGCAAATAGGAGGTTCGCTCGAGCTCGATAATTGCCATATAGAGAAGTTGGCTGGCAATTGTAGCAATTCCGATGCAAGTAGTTTTTTGGGTATAAATTCGGCTGTGTACGTGGCAGGCAAAGGTTCTGTGATGAATATAGCTGGCGGTGATATATACACATCGGCAAGAGGAGCAAATGCATGTTTCGCATACAATGGGGGAGTGCTCAATATCAGTAAGACCAAAATACGCTGCAAAGACAATCTCTCGCGAGGCATTCATGCTACAGGAGGTGGTGAGATATACGCCTACGATCTCGATGTGGCAACATCGGGCAACAATAGTTCGGTGATAGCTACCGATCGAGGTGGAGGAAAAGTTATGGTGGATAGAGGTTCCTACCTATGCAAAGGCAAAGATTGTGCTGTGGTCTATTCTACAGGTGATATTGTGGTAGAAAATGCTACAGGAGAGAGTCTGCAAGGCGAAGTATGTGTTGTTGAGGGCGATAATTATGTCAAGCTTGTCAATTGCAACATGAAGTCGGGTTCGTCGAAGCGAGGCATAATGATTTTGCAGAGTGGCTCTGGTGATGCTCGTGGCAAGCATGGTAGAGTATATATAGAACAAGGAGCCATTGAACTGACAAACAGCGCAGCACCGCTCGTTGATGTCCCTACAAATGCCACAGGCTCAGTAACTATCACCGATGCATCACTCGTTATACCAAGCAAAATACTTATGCGAGTGGCCTACAATTCGCGATGGAAGACACGTGGAGGAAAAGGCAATTTGGTGCTTGCAAGTAAACATAAGCATACTTATGAAGGCACTGTGATTCGCGATGCCGATTGCACGTTGAATGTGACTATTCAAAGTGGTGCAACGTGGCGTTTGACGGCTAATACGACACTCGATACGTTGACTGTAGAGCCTGGTGGTGCAGTTGATTTGAATGGCTATAAGCTGATTACTAAGGCTCGAAATGATATGTGAGGTTTCTGTTACCTCGCGTTTTATCTAAACACCAATTCAAACGCCGTCTCAGTCTCGTTGCTGCATACGAGTTCTATACTGCCATTGTGCAGACGCATTATCTGGCGCGATATACTCAGTCCGATGCCATTTCCGTCGGCCTTGGTGGTGAAGAAAGGCACGAAAATTTGATCTTGATTTTTTAGCGGTATAGGAGCTCCATCGTTGGCAATGCGGATTGTAATTTCATCTGAGGAACAGAGCTTGGTTTCTATATTTATATGCTTGGCATTAGCTTGAATAGCATTTTTTATCAGATTGATAATGATTTGCGAAATCTGTCCTTCATCGGCATATATCATTAGGTCGTGCTCTTTCGATGAGTATTGGCATTCTGCGCCATGCGATGAGCAAAATTCTCTGTTGAGTGAAATGACCTTTTCTATAAGAGGTTGCAGCTCAATAGCGCGGCGCATTGGACGGGCTACACCTCCGAGTTTGCGGTAGTCGTCTACAAATTTGATGAGGTTTTTCGATGAGTCGGATATGGTTTGCAAACCAGCCTTGACGTCGAGTTCGCAGTGCCCATTGTCGTCGACCGACTTCGACAGAGCATCGCTGAGTGACGCAATGGGCGACACGGTGTTCATAATTTCATGTGTCAGAACTCTAATAAGTTTTTCCCACGACTCTTGTTCGTTCTGTTGACGTAGTTTTTTGAATATGAATCGAATACGATTAAGAGTGCGGTTGAAACGATTTGTTTCTCTGAAACGAAAATTTATCTCACCATCTTCGAGCGAGTCCATCATGTAAGCCACCTTTTTGATATCTTTTCTGCGCGTAATTAGCGAGGCTATAGTGGCGGCAATAGCTGCGATAAGGATATTTGTTAGTATGAAAATCCAAAGTGTCATATATGTGTTGCACTATTTGTACTCGTATTGTCAGTATGAAGAGAGAATATCTACATGCTTGCCGTGCGTTTGAGCAGAGTCTCGTCACTTGCAATAGCTCCGAGATTGCGCAAAATATAAGCATTCAATGCACTCATTTGTAGTTCAGTCATAAGATAAACATGTTTAGTTTGGAGATAAACATACGCAAAATTATGCTTTGTGGTTTGTAAAGTTTATTTGTTGCGAAAATACTAAATTTGTTGCGGCCTGAATATTATACAGACTGCAAACCCCAATAAGAGAGAGTAAAAACATTTATTACACGAATATTTATGAAAAAAGTATTAAGCCTCCTTTTTGCTTGTGTTTCAACATTAGCAGCCATAGCTGACGATGGTGGAGCTCGTTATCCTGAAGATTGGACGTACGGCAATATTTATGTGAAAGAACCCAACCAAAGCATCGCTTTGGAGAAAGAGTATATGTATGTTTCTGGAGATAGAATAGAGGCTGTTTTCTGTTTTCGTAATACTACAGATTCTACCGTTGTTGTTCCTTGTGCATTTCCTATTGTAATAAGTATGCCGTTTAGGATTGATAATGATACTGTTATAGTAGGAGATTATAATCGTCTGGAGAATGCTAATTTATGGAGGATAGCATTAGATAGAGAGATTAGTATCGTTCATAATGAAAGCCTGACACATCAATTGGATATGTCAAAACGAGATCTTGAAAAGTGTGACAAGAAACTTCGTGTACTGACATACTCTGATTATGAATCGTTGTATAGGCAAGGCATAGCTGATGAAAAAGATGCCAAGTATTATAAAGGTTGCAACATAATGCAAGATGGTAAGCATGTCGAGCTAAAAAATGTTGGGCTGGAAACGAATATAAAATTCAGGAAAAACAGTAATAAATATGAATTTGAGAGTGCCGTTGAATTAACATTGCATTTTTATCACGAGCTAAAATTTGAACCTAATTCGTTATCATACCTCTTTGTAGAATATAACATAGATGTAGCATCAGAATCATATATTGTCAATTCTTATGATGTATATTATGATATATCAACTGGTGGTACATGGAAAGATGGCACTATTGGCTCTTTCGTGTTATTGACAGATTATCTTATGGAAGAAGTAAAAGGACTCCAGTCAACACGAATAATTCCGTACTATGTTTATAGTGCAAAAAATTACAAACCAACAGGGCGTTTCCATTTTCATGGAGATGATGAAGAATCCAATAAAATGTACGAAAGGAAATTTCCAGGTAGAGAGTATCCTACGTACAATTATAAGAAAGTAGAACGAATATATTTGCCCAAAATCAATCGTGAGATGGAACTTTGGGGAATCAAAAATGAAAGTGCAGAGAGTTTTTTCCCATTTACAATTGATAGCGCTATCTGTTTCAAAATTCGAGAGTCTTGTCTAGGTCCGTTTGTCGCAAACGGCTTTGTAGATGTCGAAAATTTGGAACGAAATAGTGCTTTGTTTGAAAAAGAATATAGCGGTAGAGACCCTGAGATGTTCACTCTGTGGCAAGACAGCGTATGGGGAAAGTATAGCCGAATAAAAACGGCCAAACTATCGAATATAGATGAAGGTTGGGAAGAGACGTTGCAGCTCGAAGATCGTTTCCCTGCCTATCCGTATGAAGTGAATTCAAATTTCAACGATGGTTGGTATGGTTCTAACTCTGTGCGGAATGTTAAACTATTGCAGCCAGGCAAATACAAGTTTGAAATAACTGATACATATAAAGGCGATTCTACTACAGCGGTCGGTGTGAGTCATATATGGTTTTATCCTGTCGATGCGACATTGATTTCTATTATCGACGAAGATGCTCAAAGTGAAAAACCGTTATTTGCCGATGTGTGGAATAAACTATTTGCTATTCAGCATAACAATGAAGAACTTCTATTGGGCGATGCCGATGAAGCGGCGAGAGCTGTACAAAAAGCCTATGAGGAAGCTCTAAAGAGAGATAGTAAAAATGGAGCCAAAACAGCAAGTGTAAGAACAATATATAGCGTTCTTGAATATACTTTGGCTATACTTATCCTTGTACTTCCATTGGCGATAATAGTAACAATAATCGTTTTGATTATCAGAAGAATACGTCGTCGCAAAAGAACAAACTCATAATTCGTAACTCACAACTCGTAATTCATAATTCGTAACTACCTACATTCCATACTTTTTCATTTTGGTATACAACGTAGGGCGGCTGATACCAAGCATCTTGGCTGCGGCCGATATGTTGCCATTGCAACGCTCTACTGCGCTGCGCACCAATTTCTCTTCGGCAGCATCTAAACCTGTGAGATTGTCATCGGAATTCGAGGAGTTTTCAAGCTGTATGTCGCTGTCAGTTAGCGTGTTGCCTTCTGAAAGTATGACCGCCTTTTCGATGCAATTTTGTAGTTCGCGTATATTGCCACGCCAACGATATTCGCGCAGTTTGGAGGCGGCCTGAGCATCTACACCAATCACCGAACGATGATATTTATTAGCAAACTCTATCACAAAACGTTCTGCAAGAGGCACTATGTCGTCGCGGCGTTCACGCAACGGCAGCAACTCAATGTGCATAGTATTTATGCGGTAGTAGAGGTCTTCGCGGAATTTGCCCTCTTTTACCAATTGCTCCAAATTCATGTTGGTAGCGCAAATGAGGCGAATGTCTATAGGACGAGCTGTTGAGTCGCCTACTCTTACCACGCAGCGGTTTTGCAGCACACGCAGCAGTTTAGCTTGTAAATGCAGAGGTATGTTGCCTATTTCGTCAAGAAAGAGAGTGCTGCCATTGGCTTGTTCAAATTTGCCAACGTGGTCGGTGTGAGCATCGGTGAAGGCGCCTTTCACGTGGCCAAAGAGTTCGCTTTCGAAGAGCGTTTCGGTTATGGCACCAGCATCAACAGCCACCATAGGTTTCTTGTGGCGTTCGCTTCGCATGTGTATTTCGCGGGCCAACACGTCTTTTCCTGTTCCATTTTCGCCAGTGATGAGCACCGTGGCATCGGTTGGCGCAATTTTGTCGACCATGGCGCGAATTTGGCGCATAGCATCGCTTGAACCCCAGTACATATCGGAATTTTTGGGTTGAGAAGGTGCGTTGCTATTGTCGTTTGTAAGCTCGCGAGTGCGCTCACAAGCTGCGGCAAGCGTATCGAGCAGTTTGTCGTTATCCCACGGCTTCACCACAAAGTCGAATGCGCCGCGCTTCATGCCTTCTACGGCGAGCGAGATGTCGGCGTATGCAGTGAAAAGTACCACTTGCAAATTGGGGCGCTTCGTCTTAAGCTCAGTCAGCCAATACAATCCTTCGTTGCCTGTGTTCACCTCCGATGTGAAGTTCATATCCAGCAGCACAGCATCTGGATTAAATGTGCTCACCTTGCTCAGCAACTCTTTGGGCGATGATAATATTTCAATTTCGGCAAATCGTATGGGTAATAATATTTTTAGCGTAGTACGTATGCCAGCATTGTCGTCGACAACGATAACTCTCCCTGTTTTTTTCATTGAAAAAGTTTTACTTAGGCGAATTTACAACATAAAAACTACTAAAACGCGATATATGCATAAGTATGTATACATAATAAAAAAGCGTTCCCGATAATTATTACCGAGAACGCTTAGTGTTAGTATTAGTGTGACTATTAGTCTTTTATCTGTATTACGAGATATTTGCTTGTTTGCCAGAACGACTCAACGTTTTTGATTACCAACGATTGAGTTTCGCCATCAGCATTGTCGACAATTTCGTATGACGATTCGTTGTGCTGCGAAAGCACTTTAGCTCTGCGTCCTCCGAGGTCGATTTTGGTGACTTCGTTTTTGTTTATGGCAGTGAAAATCTTGTTGTCGATGTCGCCAGAGAGTACTTTCTTCTTGAACAAGCCATCTTTTTCTACAATAGCTTTTTCGCGTAGGTAGCTCTTAGAGCCTATTACGTAGTAGCAAGTGTTAATCTCGTCGGTAGCATTAGCGAGGCTTTGGTCTACTTTAGCTTTTTCGGTTGCAAGCGAGTCGACCGAAGAGGTGAGCGAAATCACAGCGCCAGTAAGTGCATTGATGTCGAGGTCTTTGTCCTTGAGCATTGCGGTGAGTTTCTCAATCTCTTTGTTTTGCTGGTCTATTTGCTCTTGCAGCACGCTAATCATTTGCTGAAGCTCTTTGTTGTTCGATGTGGCTTTACGTAGCTTGGCTTCAAGGTTTTGAACCTTTTTCTTGTTGTCGAGCAGCACTTTGTAGATGGCATCAACATCATCTTGAATTTGGTTGTTGCTACCTTCATTGAGGTTAGAGCTTATCAAGCCCTCTTTCTCTTTTATAACATTCAAGTTCTGCTGAAGTTCCGACATCGTTCCAGCTATGAGCGAGAAGTTGTCGTCTTTCGTTTGTATAACATGATTGAGTGAGTCAACTCTGCTTTGCAGAACCTGAACTTCTGCCTGATGATTGTCGCAACCTACTAATGCGGTGGCTGCAACGGCAATAACTAAAATCTTCTTCATTGTAATGTTGTTAGTTAACTATTTTATGTTTTCCCGAAGTTTAGTCAAATATTGGCACATTTCTTCAGAATCTTTTCTTTTTATTATGTCGAGAAGTTTATTCATCTGAGACACAATGTTTTCCACTTGCGATGGTGTGTATGGGTTGAAAAGTATTTCCGAGAGAAGGAAGTCGTCTTCAGATAGTACACCTTTGGCAATGTCGAAATGTTTTTTGAAAGTGGTGCCTGGAGCATCTTGATGCTTCATGCAAGCTGCAAAAACCATTGTCGATACGAAAGGTATTGAAAGCGAGTAGGCTATCGTTTCGTCGTGACCTTGGAATGTATATTCGTGAATATTAAGGCCTAACGACTGGTAGAAATCTTTGAAGAAGACTTTTCCCAAATGGTCGCCCTCGGCAATAATAATAGCATGATTCTGACGCAATTCGCGCAAATTGGCAAACGTAGGTCCGAACATCGGGTGTGTCGATACGTATGGATGCCCACACGATTCATAGAATTCTTTGAATCCAGTCTTCACCGAAGCAATATCCGACACCATACACATTGGCGATAGGTATGGCAGCACTTCGTTGAATGTGCTTATAGTATATTTCAATGTTACAGCATTGATGAGCAGTTCAGGATCGAAATCGCGAATCTCCTCAAGCGATGTCAAGCGACGTGTGTTGAATACGTACTGCAATCGTTTTATGTCGCGGTCGTACACTGCAACTTCGTGCTGCAAGCATAGAGAGTCGGCTAAAATAGTGCCCATTTTGCCAGCTCCCACAATGCAAATTCTCATGGTTGTATTACTTCTTTGATAGTTCTTTCATCACGTTGTTTTGTCTATTCACCGACTCTTCGTGAATATCTTCATAAACCTTCACAACGAAGTCGGGGTTCAGCCCATTTTGTTCGGCCTGCATACGACGGTTTTGCAATATCTCTTCGTAGCGTCCTTGTTGCAGAATGGTTATGCTATGTTCGAATTTGTATTTAGCAATTTTCTCCGACACCTGCATACGTTTGCCCAGGCAACTGAGAAGTTGGCGGTCGAGTTCGTCTATTTTCATGCGGAGGTCGTCAAGCTCGGTGCGAGGCTTGTCTTCTATAGAATGGTCACGTATCACGAGTGCATTAAGTATAAGTTGAAGATGTTGTGGTGTAACTTGTTGTTTAGCGTCCGACCAAGCGCGAGCAGGACATTCGTGGCTCTCGATAATCAGACCTTCAAAGTTAAGGTCCATTGCCTCTTGTGCAACTTCTTGAATCAAGTTTGAATCGCCTGTGATGTGGCTCGGGTCGTTAATTATAGGCAATTGTGGCAAACGGCGGTGTAGTTCAATAGGAATTTGCCACTGTGGATCGTTGCGGAAGCGCGTTTTTTCATATACAGAGAAGCCTCTATGTATGGCTGCCAATTGCTTTACTCCAGCTTGGTTGAGGCGTTCGAATGCGCCTATCCACAATTCAAGGTCTGGGTTGACTGGGTTCTTTACCAATACTGGTATGTCTGTTCCTCGAAGAGCGTCGGCAATCTCTTGCACTGCGAATGGGTTCGCTGTGGTGCGGGCGCCTATCCAAAGCACATCGATGCCATATTTTATAGCTTCGTAGCATTGCTGAGCCGTGGCAACTTCGACGGCTGTGTACATACCAGTTTCTTTCTTAACACGTTGAAGCCAAGGTAGACCAACCACGCCAACACCTTCGAATGTGCCTGGTCGTGTGCGTGGCTTCCAAATGCCAGCACGGAATATTTTGATGCCGTTTGCTGCCAATTCACGTGCTGTGTTCATTACCTGTTCTTCTGTTTCGGCGCTGCATGGTCCTGCTATCACCAATGGGCGTTTCAAACTTACGCCTTCGAGCGTTATTGGTTTTATGTCTAATGTATTTTCCATATTTAGTTTGACTTTTTATTCTTTTTCTTGTTGTTGCTTATTTCATCTCTTTCAATCGGCGTATTGCCTCTTTTAGAGTCTCTACTTTCGAGCATAGCGATATGCGAAGGAAGCGTTCGCCTTGACTTCCGAAAATGAAGCCTGGCGTAATGAATATGCCCGTTTTGTGGAGTATCTCGTCCGACAATGCTTCTGCCGATTTCCAATTGTCGGGAATGCGACCCCAAACGAACAAACCGCCTTGCTTGCGATCGGCCTTGCATCCGAGCATATCCATAATATCGAATGCATATTTCTGACGTTCGCGATAGGTGCGATTCACTTCGTCGAACCACTCTTTGCCAAGCGCAAGGGCTTTTGCTGCAGCCGATTGCATTGGACGAAAAACGCCACTATCCATATTGCTCTTCACTCTAAGTATGCACGATATAATTTCACTATTCGATGCTGCCATGCCAAAACGCCAACCTGCCATGTTGTGCGCTTTGCTCATCGAGTTGAGCTCTATTGCTACGTCTTTCGCTCCTTCTATAGATAGTATACTTATTGGCTTCTCGTGTAGTATGAAGCTATATGGGTTGTCATTACATATAAGTATGTTATGTCGACGACCGAAATCGATAATTTTCTTATATAGTTCCATTGATGCGGGCGCGCCAGTTGGCATGTTAGGGTAATTCACCCACATCATTTTCACACCGCTGAGGTCAAGTTTTTCGAGCTCGTCGAAGTTCGGTTGCCACCCGAGTTCTTCGTAGAGGTTGTATGTAATAGTCTTAGCGCCAACGAGTTTTGCTACAGATGAATAGGTAGGATAGCCAGGGTTTGGCACAAGCACACCATCGCCTTCGTTGATGAAAGCCATCATTATATGCATGATGCCCTCTTTAGAACCAATGAGAGGCAAAATTTCGTTGTCGGGGTTTAGTTGTACGCCATACCATTGGGCATACCAATCAGCATAGCCCTTACGGAGTTCTGGTATGCCTGTGTAGCTTTGATAACCATGGACGTTGGGTTTGCGAGCTTCAGTGCTTAATGTCTCAATAATATCGTCGGCTGGAGGAAGATCGGGGCTGCCGATGCCGAGATTTATTACGTCTACGCCGCTCTTGCGCATGGCATCGAGACGACGGTTGTTGCGCGAGAAGTAGTATTCTTCTACGTTGCTTATTCGCTTTGCTGGTGCTATTATCACTTTATGTATATTTTGTAGTTACTTATTCTTTATGACTTTGACGACCGAGTTCAAATTCGCCGAGCACTGTCAGTTTGTCGCACAAAGGGCGAACTGCATCTACAGCCTGAATGTAGCGCGTGTAGTTGTTGAACGAAAGGTCGATGTAGAAGAGATATTCCCACTCGCGACCGACGATAGGATTCGACTGAATTTTGGTTAGGTTGATGCCGTAGAAAGCAAACACCGTAAGCACTTTTGACAAACTGCCAACTTCTTGTGCTTGTGGAAGTGAAAACACTATCGATGCGCGGTTGATGCGGTTTTGTGCAAAGAGTTCGTCTATTTCCGTCTTGCCATGTTGACTGACAATCAGGAATCGGGTGAAATTCTTTTTGTTGGTTTCTATGCCATGCTCGAGAATTTTCAATCCGTAGAGTTCTGCCGCCAATTTCGGGGCGATGGCTCCAATAGTGCGATTCTGCTTTTCGCACAATTCTTTGGCCGAAAGAGCGGTGTCGTCGCTCTCTACGAGGCGTATGTGTGGATATTTACGGAAGAATGCTTCGCATTGGCGCAGTGCCATTGGGTGCGAATGAACTTCGGTTAGCTCTTCAATCTTTACACCTGGCAGTGCCATCAAATTGTGCTTGATACGTAGTTTGTATTCACCAATAACTGTCAGTCCCGATTCTTTGAGTAGCGTGTAGTTCGATTGTATGGTGCCTACAAGCGTGTTTTCTATCGCTACAATACCATAGAGTTGCGAGTCGGCTTTTACGGCATCAAACAGGTCTTGAAACGTTAAGCATGGTACAACTTCAACATCGTAGTCGTTGAAAAATTCGCGAGCTGCTATCTCGTGGTTGGCTCCTGCTATGCCTTGTATGGCTACTCTTTTGGTCTCTTTCATTTTATATTTTGTCTACAACAAAAAAGCCCACCGTTTCTGGTGGGCTTATTTCTATAAGTAATCAAATTATTATTTACAACACCCACCGCTCTTTTGGCAATAACCAAAAAAGTAAAAGTAAAAACCGAAGTAAAATCGTGCAGTAAGCATTGTCTTTCTATATCTTTTGTCATTTGTCGTTTTCGACGCAGCAAAAGTAGGTATTTTTATATATACGTTGTTAAGATTCAAACAGAAAATTTCAAAATTTTACAAGAAGCGACGATGAACCGCTCTAAAAAATGCTTCAACGGTAGGGTCGTTTTCGTCGAAATGGTATGTGCTCATCACTTTTCCATATGCCTCGTTGAAGTCGGTAGATTGGTTTATCATGTCGATGATAGTGTTGAATTCGTTGGTTTTTCCACCGAATAGTTCTTTCTGATACAAGAATCTATCGCTGATACTGAACGCTTTAGCCACGTTGTCGACTGGTGTTCCGTAATTTACAAGGTCAGCCGAATTGATAGCTTTTGCAGGTTTGGGTTCTGGCGTGGGCGCCGCAACTTTAGGAGCTGGTTTGGGCTGAGGTTTTGGCTCAACTTTGGCTTGTGGTTTAGGTTCTGGTTTAGGTTCTGGCTTGGGTTCAGGCTTAGGCCTTGGGCTCTCTTTGGGCGCGTTGTTGACGGTTGTAGCCACATCGACAGGTTTTGTTGGCTCTTCAACCACATCGTGAAGCTCAGGCTCACTTTCTATAACTATGGTAGTGTTTTCGGTCTTTGGACTGCAGCTACTCTTTATGCACGCTTGGTTGTCGTTGTCTTTTGCCCAATGGTCGAGTAGAGCTATTTCGTTGGATATGCCTGAGTTTTTGCGCTTTAGCAGTTCTATAAAATCTTGTTCGATGGTATCGGCTTCTTTGAAAGTCTCAACCAAATTGCTCATTTCCCTAAGGTCGCTAATTATGATGTCGATTATCGCGTTCTTTTTCATACAAACAGCATTCGTTTATTTTTACTTTTGCATCTACAAATGTAGCCAAACTATTCAACGACGTGTTTCTTGAACAAAAAAATGACCGCCAATCTTGTCGCGGATGGATTGAAGTGATAACAGGTTCTATGTTTTCTGGTAAAACAGAGGAACTTATGAGGCGTTTGCGCCGTGCTGTGCTTGCTAAGCAAAGGGTAGAGGTGTACAAACCTGCTGTCGATGTGCGTTATAGCGAGACCGACGTGGTGTCGCACGATGCCAATTCGGTGAACTCAATAGCCGTTGAGAATGCCAATAATATACTTTTGCTTGCTGCCGAAGCCGATGTAGTAGGCATTGACGAGGCTCAATTTTTTGGTCCTGAGGTAGTTGATGTCTGTCAAAAACTCGCAGCCATGGGTGTTCGTGTTATTGTGGCTGGTTTGGATATGGATTATTTGGGTAAACCATTTGGCAGCATTCCGCAACTTATGGCGGTGGCCGAACACGTATCTAAAATGCACGCTATTTGTTCGCGTTGTGGCAATTTAGCTCAATATTCGCATCGCCTCGTTTCTGTGGGCAATCTTGTGTTGCTTGGTAGCACCGAGCAATACGAACCGCTTTGCCGCACATGCTATTTGGCTACTAAAGATGCCGAATCGACAATGAAAATCGATTCCGAAAAATCTGTTGCAGAGTAAACACTATTCTACCACAAGTTGGTTGTTGTTCATTCGCTGCATATATTGCTGAATTATAGATTTCATCTGTGCGGTCATCTCTTCGAGAGTGTCGGCGGGCATAGTCTCCACTACGTTGTGCGATAGTGTAGAATCGTTTCGATATTCAAATGCAGCGTTTACATTTTGACCGTCAAATTCGAGAACGTAATTACCGCTCACAAATTCGTATCCACTACTTTCGGGCACCCAATGTAGAGCGTGGGTCTTGTCGGCGGCAAGTGTGTTGAGCATATTTTTACCAAAAGCAATGTATGGATGTTGATAGTGTAGATAAGCCAATACGGTTGGCATAATATCAATCTGTTCTACAATGCTTTGAGTGTTATATCCATGAAGTGTAGTGTCGGCAGGAGCATAGAATATGATAGGCACACAATAGCGTCCGAGTGATGTTAAGTAGCACGCATCGGTGTGCGAACTTGTATGGTCGGCAGTTATGACAAATAAGGTGTTGTTGAACCATGGCTGTTTGCTTGCTTTCTCGAAAAACAAGCGTAAAGCATTGTCGGAATAAGCTACACACTCCTGAAGGGGCACTTCGCCTTTTGGAAAGCGACCTTTGTATCGTTCGGGTAGGTTGAATGGAGTATGCGACGATGCTGTGAAAACGGCTGTCATGAAAGGCTCTTTCATTTCGCTCATGCGGTCGGCGTAGAATTGTAGAAATTCTTCGTCCCAAATGGCCCAAGTGCCATCGTAGTCGGCATCACCATTATAATTAGGATCTTGATTATATTCAGTGCGACCATAATAGTGCTGAAAACCCGTAGCGCGAGCGAAAGCTTGAAAACCCATCGAATTGTTTTGTGCACCATGGAAAAACGCAGTTGTGTAACCCTCTTTCTCGCCGAGTTCGCGTGCCAATCCCGACATGTGGTTGAGTGAGGCTGGTGTTAGGAAAAGAGGCTCTACATAGTTCGGCAGTGACGATAGTGCTGATGGCATACCTTCTATGCTTTTACGACCATTGGCATAGGAATATTGCCACGTCATAGCATGGTTGGTGATGAGAGAGTCGAGAAATGGTGTGAAGCCTTTGTATGTGCCATTGCGCAACGTACGATTATAGAATCCAAAATGTTGTTTGCTAAAGCTCTCAAGAATAAGAACAACTACATTTTTAGGTTGGAAAGTGGCAGTATCGTTTGGCGTATGTATGGGCGAGAAAAGTGTTAGAGCCTCTTCTTCACTCATATAATTGGGCACCGACATTGGTTTCTTGTTAAGTGTGCGATAAATAGAAAAAGGGGTGTTGAGCACAATGCCTGTTTCGGCCGGACGGTCGACAAACTGGTTTGCATTGCTTATGGTTATCGGACGCACAGCATGAGAGAAACCACCTCGAACGCCTGCTATACATAAAGGTATGGCCAGTGCAAGCGATAATGTTTGTATGACGTAGTATTTCAATAGCGAGGTGTGTGTGCTGTCTTCATTGTAGCTACGACTATAAATCGGCATAAAGAAATGCCAGAGCACTCCGATGAACAAAGCTGCAATCAACACCAAATACCAATTGGCAATGATCTGTTCGGCAAAGATTTTAGTCATATTGCCAGCACCTTCGTTGCCAAATTCGGCAAATACCGATGTTGTGGTTCGTTTGCCTGTGAAAGGAAAGTATACGCAGTCGGCAAGATTGGCAATTATGGCTATGCCATTGAATATTACGTATATCCATCGAGTGACTTTATGAAATGTGGTGCGCTCTTTCACGTGAAGTGGCAGCAATGTAAGTACTATAATCAGCATATTCGTGTATAGTATAGCTGTTGTGTCGAACATAACACCCACACCGAATAGGTATAGCGCATGGCTGAGCGACAAAGAGTCGGAATACATGTTCCAATTGTCGAGTAGAAATATGAGTCGACATAGTGTGAAGAGTATGTATACTATAGCAATGTTGACCAAAAGCGATAGGATAGGGAAGTTCCTAAAGATGTTATTTTTCATTACGTTGTCCTCATTTTTTAGAGGAGACAAAATTGCGTAAAAAGCGCGAAAACGTGTAATGGAATATGTAGTAATTTTGCTGCCTATGAAAACGAGTGTAAAATTATCAATCATTGCCGCAGTAGTAGGCGCAATAGCAGTTTGGGTATCAAGTAGGTGGGATGTTTGGTTTCACAATCCCGAAGAACAACCATACATATCGGCATCGGAGCCACACCGAGTGTTGCTTACTTTTGGCGACGAAAGCGAGTGGTCGCGCAACGTGAGTTGGCAAGCCGATAGTGTGTTGCTTCCGTCGCATCTCGAACTTGCGTTGTTGCCAAGTGGCGACACCATAAATATCGAAGCTAATGGCGAAGTTTTTCGTTCGCGTGGTGGTGTGGCTGCCTACTATGTGGCTCGTTTGCGCAATTTGCAAAAAGATGCTCATTATGCTTATCGCGTGGTTACTAACGACATTCCATCGCCTTGGTATGAATTCCATACGCATAACGGCGATACTTCGAAGGTATCGTTTCTCTACGTAGGCGATGTGCAAGACACCATAGGTGGACGCGCCAATGAAATGCTAAAAGCGGCATTGGCTCACCACCCCGAGTGTGAATTTGTGGTTTGTGGCGGCGACCTCACCGAGCGTCCTACTGATATGTTTTGGGCTGAAACGTTCCGCGACATCGATAGTGTGTGCCAAGCCTTGCCATTGCTCAATATTACTGGTAATCACGATTATCTGAAAGGAATAAAAGTGAAACTCGAACACCGCTTTTCGCTTGTTTTTTCATATTTCCTTGATTCTAAAATAGCTGATAATCAGGTGTATATGTTGCATTATGGTGATGTCGATATTTTTGCTCTCGATAGCAATAGAGAATTGCCATACCTATATACACAGCGACGTTGGTTGGAAGAGCAACTCGAAAAGAGCTCTGCAAAGTGGAAAATTGTTTTGCTTCATCATCCTTTATACACAATATCTGTAGCCGAGACCAATAACATCATTCAACGCTATATGTTCAACGATCTTATCGAAGAGTATGGAGTCGATTTGGTGTTGCAAGGCCATGAGCACGAATATGCGCGCATGACAAACCATAGTAGCAGTGGCGAACCTACTACGCCGGTTTATACAGTGAGTCATTGTTCGCCGAAGAACTACCGTATAGCTTTTCGCGATATATTCGATAAATATGGCATCTCAAGTCGTTACTATCAGACTATCAATGTGGTAGGCGATACACTCACATTGTCGGCATACGAAGTGTATAATCATACGCTATACGATTCGTTGCAAATAGTAAAAGCTAACGATAAAAAAATTATTAGTGATTATGGTGCTGATATTCCTGAGTATATGGAGTTTACGCCAGATCCTAACAATAAAAGAGATATTGCCTACAAAGAGCGTATTGACGAATATGTAAAACGACACCCTGAAAGGCTTGGCAAGTGATTTTTTCTCTATTATGGGAGTTGTACTACTAATTAGTAACTATTCGTATGTATTTTTATTCAAATTATTATAATAAACGAGTAATTTCGCATAGTATTTTTATTTCTCTATTATATGAAAATTAACATTTTTATCATGGCGTGTATGACAGCAGGCGTATTAGGCTGTGGATGTCAAAAAACAGATGACGGAAATGCCCACTTTACTGCCGACGACATGGATTTGTCGGTTAAACCGGGCGAGGATTTCTTTCAGTATGCTAACGGCGGTTGGCTTAAGCAACATCCTCTTCCATCAGACAAGAGCCGTTTCGGAACTTTCGACCTCCTTTACGACGAAAATCTATTGAAACTCAAAGGAATTGTAGAAGCCGCTCAAAATTCAGGCGCAGCACAAGGCACTCCTGAACAGAAAATTGGAGACCTCTATTCGTGTGGTATGGATACCGTTGCACGCAATGCTGATGGCTACAATGCATTGAAACCATATTTGGCTGATATTCAAGCAAAAGCCGATAATGAGTTGCCTCAGCTCATAGCTGAAATTCACGCTATTGGCGTTAATCCTTTCTTCGGGCTCTATGCTGGTGCCGACATGGATAACAGCGAGATGAATATTGCAAATTTGTATCAATCGGGCCTTGGTTTGCCTAACCGTAATTACTATTTCGATGAGTCGGAGAATGGTTTGGCTTTGCAGAAAGGCTATATAGATATGCTTACCAAAATGGCTGAACTTATCGGCTTCGAGAACGCTTCGGAACGCGCTCAAGCTGTGTTCAACTTCGAAAAGCAACTTGCTGAGATGCAGAACACTCCAGAAGAAAACCGCGACCCAGTTAAGCAAAACAACAAATCGCAGGCTTCGGAACTCAACGAAAAGTATCCTTCGTTCGATTGGAATGCTTATTTTGCTGCTGTTGGTGTAGCTCCTGAAATAGTAAATGTTGCTCAGGTTAAATATTTCACCGCTGTTGGCAACATCATCAAAGCTGCTGATAAAAATGTTGTAAAGGATTATATGTCGTTGCGTGTGATTCGTTCCTACGCTTCAGATTTGAGCTCCGACTTCGAGACAGCATCTTTCGATTTCTACGGCCGTCAGTTGTCTGGTCAGAAAGAGCAGAAACCTCTCTGGAAGCGCATCCTTGGCGATGTTGAAGGTGCTATGGGTGAGCAACTTGGTCAGGTGTTCGTTCAAAAATATTTCCCACAATCGGCTAAAGATCGCACTCGCGACCTTATTGAGCACCTTCGCACTGCATTTGGCGAACGTATCGAAAAACTTGCTTGGATGGGCGATTCTACCAAACTTCAGGCTAAAGATAAGTTGGCTGCCATAACCATAAAAATCGGTTTCCCCGACAAATGGCGCGACTACAGCGGACTCGAAATCTCGCGTGAAGCTGGTTTTGCTGCCAATATCATAGCTACTGCTAAATTCGAAACTGCTTTTGGCCTTGCTAAGATTGGTAAACCTGTCGACCACACCGAGTGGTATATGACTCCTCAAACCGTTAATGCTTACTACGATCCTTCTTCTAACGAAATTGTGTTCCCTGCTGGCATTCTTCAACCACCTTTCTTCTATGCAGAAGGCGACGATGCTGTTAACTACGGCGGTATTGGTGTAGTTATTGGTCACGAAATGACTCACGGTTTCGACGACCAAGGTTCACAGTTCGACAAAGTTGGTAACCTCAAAAACTGGTGGACTGCCGAAGATAAAGAACGTTTCAGCGAAGCTACCAAACGCTTGGCAGATCACTTCGCAAGCTTCGTTGCTGTTGATACTATGCATATCAATGGTATGCTTACTCTTGGTGAAAACATTGCCGACCTTGGAGGTTTGAACATCTCATATCAAGCTTACCACAATGCAGTTGCAGGCAAAGATGTTCCTCAAATTGATGGCTTGACAGGCGATCAGCGCTTCATGCTCTCTTACGCTCGCGTTTGGGCACAGAACAGCAGCGACGAGTATCTCCGTCAGCAAATCAACACCGACCCACACTCTCCTGGCAAATTCCGCACGAACGGACAAATGTGCTTGTTCACTCCATTCTATAATGCTTTCGGAATTGCCGAGGGCGATTCTCTCTATCGTGCGCCAGAGCAACGTATAGTTATATGGTAAAATAAATATACTTAATATCTACTGGGCGTCGTCGTAGCAATACGGCGGCGCTTTTTTTATAAATAGGATTATAACTTTTGCAAGCTCACGATTCTTTACTTTTTCTGTATCGATAGGCTCAAAGATGATTGAGCTTTACGAAAATTTTTCCTTCACTCTCACTTGACTAAAGCGACATAAATAATATAGCTATCTGTGCTCTCTCGCGTCATCTGTGCGAATTTGTATAGTTACGAAAGTTGAACTCGAAACCGAATTGTAAAAATCTACTAAAAAATATTTTCTCATTAGAAAAGGCGATATATATTTGCACTCGTAACAGAACGGTACAGAATGGCTGTAGATAAACATATATTGAATATCGATTGGGAAGCATCGGGCAACATGCCTAAGTTTAGGATTGTTGTAGATGCCGTAAAATCAGCTATTTCCGAGAATCGATTGAGCATCGGCGATGTGTTGCCTTCTGTAAATCAGATGTGCACAGAATATCAGCTTTCGCGCGATACGGTGTTCAAGGCTTATACTATACTCAAAGAACAGGGCATAATAGATAGTGTACCTAACAAAGGCTACTTTGTGGCAGAGCAAACGCGCAAAGTGTTTGTTTTTCTCGATACATTCAAGGCTTACAAAGAGGTGCTCTACGATTCGTTTGTACATAATATTCCGCGCAACGTGATTGCCGATGTAAATTTTCATCATTACAACACGCGCGTGTTCAAAAAGTTGATTGAGGACAGCATAGGTCGATATACCAAATACATAGTTATGCCCTTTGAAGGCGATGGTGTGGCGGAGGCTCTTTCGCTCATTCCGCGTGAGAAGCTCCTAATTATCGACTGGAAACTCTACACCGACGAGCAGAGTAATTATCTATATCAGGATTTCGGTGAGTCGTTTGGTAAGGGCCTTCAGGATGTGTTGCACTTGCTTACAAAATACAAAGAGGTGCACATGCTTTACCCAGAGTACACCAACCATCCGCATGTGACGGTGGAGGAGTTTTGCAAGTTTTGCGAGGCCAATCATCTTACGTACGAAGTGGAGACCGATTCGGAGAGTTTCGAGGTGCACGCTAATGTTGCATACGTAAGTGTGAGCGACAGAATGCTTGGCAGATTCTTGGAGCAATGCCGTCAGAAGAAGCTTGAGCCGGGCATAAACACGGGCATAATATCGTACAACGAAACGCCTATGAAGAAGTTCATATACAAAGGCATAACAGTCTTTTCGACCGACTTTGAGCTTATGGGCAAAAAAGCGGCACAGTTCGTCATGAGCGATAAGCCAATGCAGGAGCGAATAGAATCGCATATAGAAATAAGAGAATCATTATAAAAACATAAAAGGAGAGAAACAGTATGTATTTATTAGGAGTTGACGTAGGAAGTTCGTCGGTAAAGGCCAGTTTGGTTGATGCAGAAAACGGACAAAGCGTAGCAAGCGCATTCTATCCCAAAACGGAAGCACCTATAATATCGGTAAACAGCGGTTGGGCAGAGCAGAAACCCGAAAGTTGGTGGGAATATCTACAACAATCGGTGAAAGCTGTGTTGGCAGAAAGCCGTGTGAATGCTGCCGATGTGAAAGCTATTGGTATTTCGTATCAGATGCACGGATTGGTATGCGTAGATAAGAATCAAGAAGTGCTTCGCCCAGCCATCATCTGGTGCGACTCGCGTGCTGTGTCATACGGTCAGAAGGCATTCGACACACTTGGCGCAGAACAATGCCTCTCGCATCTACTCAACTCTCCGGGCAATTTTACCGCCTCGAAACTTGCGTGGGTGAAGCAAAACGAACCCGAAATTTTTGAGAAAATCTACAAAATTATGCTTCCTGGCGACTATATAGCTATGAAGATGACGGGTGTGATAAGCACTACAGTTTCAGGTCTTTCGGAAGGCATGATGTGGGATTTCAAAGAGAATAAACTTGCAAAATTCTTGCTCGATTATTACGGCATTAGTGAGTCGCTCATACCAGAAATAAAACCAACCTTCAGCAATCAAGGCGAACTAACAGCCAAAGCAGCTGCTGAACTCGGATTGAAAGAGGGTACACCTGTTACCTATCGCGGAGGCGACCAACCAAACAATGCACTCTCTCTCAATGTGTTCAATCCAGGCGAAATAGCTTCTACGGCTGGCACTTCGGGTGTTGTGTATGGCGTGAATGGTAGCGTAAACTACGACAAGAAATCGCGCGTCAACTCGTTTGCTCATGTCAACCACACGGCAGAGAGCACGCGTTTGGGCGTGTTGTTATGCGTAAACGGAACAGGCATCCTCAACTCGTGGATTCGTCGCAACGTGGCACCCGAAGGCATTGGATATGCCGATATGAATACACTTGCGGCGCAAGCTCCAATTGGCAGCAATGGCTTGAGCATACTTCCTTTCGGCAACGGAGCTGAGCGTATGCTCGAAAACAGAGAGATTGGTAGCAGCATAAGCGGCATAAATTTCAATATACATAGCAAGCAGCACATCATTCGTGCGGCGCAGGAAGGCATTGTCTTTTCGTTTAAGTATGGTATAGATATTATGGAGAGTATGGGCATGAAGGTGAACAAGATTCACGCTGGCAATGCCAATATGTTCCTCTCGCCAATCTTCCGCGACACGCTTGCTGGAGTGACGGGTGCTACCATTGAACTCTACGACACCGATGGTTCGGTGGGTGCGGCTAAAGGTGCTGGTATGGGTGCTGGTATATACAAAGACCACAACGAAGCTTTTGCTACACTCAAGAAAATCAGCGTGATAGAGCCCGATGCCGCCAATAAGCAAGCATACGCCGATGCATATGCTAACTGGAAACGTGCACTCGATAAAGCCTTGGCATAAATAGAGTGAAATTGCTGAAATAGAAAAATATTTGATATATAAATAACTATAACAAAAAATTAAGTAAAATGGCAAAAGAGTATTTTCCACAAATAGGAAAAATCAAATTCGAGGGTAAAGATTCTAAAAACCCTATGGCATTCCACTATTATGATGCCGAAAAAGTAATCATGGGTAAAAAGATGAAAGATTGGTTGCGTTTTGCAATGGCATGGTGGCACACCCTCTGTGCAGAAGGCGCCGATCAATTTGGTGGTGGCACCAAAACTTTCCCATGGAACACTGGTAAAGATGCTGTAGAAATAGCTAAAAACAAAGCTGATGCTGGTTTTGAAATTCTCGAAAAACTTGGTATCGACTATTTCTGCTTCCACGATGTTGACCTCGTTAGTGAAGGTGCTTCTGTTGAGGAGTATGAAGCTAACATGAAGGCTATCGTGGCTTACCTCAAGGAGAAGATGCAAGCTACTGGCAAGAAACTCCTTTGGTCTACTGCTAACGTATTTGGCAACGCTCGTTATATGAACGGTGCTTCTACAAACCCAGATTTCGATGTTGTAGCTCGTGCTATCGTGCAAATCAAGAATGCTATCGATGCTGGTATAGCTCTTGGTGCTGAAAACTACGTATTCTGGGGCGGTCGCGAAGGTTATATGAGCCTTCTCAACACCGACCAAAAACGCGAAAAAGAGCACATGGCTACCATGCTTACCATGGCACGCGACTACGCTCGTTCTAAAGGTTTCAAAGGCACATTCCTCATCGAGCCTAAACCAATGGAACCATCTAAACATCAGTATGATGTTGATACCGAGACTGTTATTGGCTTCCTCAAAGCTCATAACCTCGACAAAGATTTCAAAGTAAATATCGAAGTTAACCACGCTACTCTCGCAGGTCACACCTTCGAGCACGAACTTGCTTGTGCTGTTGATGCTGGTATGCTTGGTTCTATCGATGCTAACCGTGGTGATATGCAGAACGGTTGGGATACCGACCAATTCCCAATCGACCAGTTTGAACTCGTTCAAGCTTGGATGCAGATTATCCGCAACGGAGGTCTCGGCACTGGCGGTACCAACTTCGATGCTAAGACACGTCGTAACTCTACCGACCTCGAGGACATCTTCATCGCTCACATCAGCGGTATGGACGCAATGGCTCGCGCTCTTGAAAGTGCAGCAGAATTGCTCGAAAAATCGCCATACAAGAAGATGCTTGCTGAACGCTATGCATCATTCGACAAGGGCGAAGGCAAGAAGTTCGAAGAGGGTAAGATGACGCTTGAAGAGGCTTACGAATACGGCAAGAAAGTAGGTGAGCCTAAGCAGACAAGCGGCAAACAAGAACTCTACGAGGCAATCGTTGCAATGTATTGCAAATAAAAATTATAGTTAAGTTTAAGTTTTTCAGATGAAGGGCCTGCTACTGCCGAGCGAGGCGTAGCAGGCTTTTTTTTACAGCTTACAAAATCTCATCAAAATTCATATACGCATGACAACCAACGAAAATAAAAAAGGAAGTGCCCCATATCTATTCTCAATAGTGTTAGTGGCTGTGTTTGGCGGATTGCTTTTTGGCTACGACACCGCAGTAATTTCAGGTGCTGAAAAAGGGCTTCAAGCATTCTTTGCGCAAGCCAAAGATTTTGTCTACTCCGATGCATGGCACGGATTCACTTCATCGAGTGCACTCATCGGCTGCATCATAGGTAGTGCATTGTCGGGATTTTTTGCATCGTATTTAGGACGACGCAAATCGCTATTCCTTGCCGGCATTCTGTTTTTCTTGTCGGCTTTGGGCTCTTATCGTCCCGAATTTTTGTTTTTCAACTACGGCGAGCCCACCGCAGCGCTCTTAGTAGCATTCAATATTTATAGAATAATAGGCGGCATCGGCGTAGGCTTAGCATCGGCCGTTTGCCCTATGTATATAGCCGAAATAGCTCCTGCTGGCATTCGCGGCAAACTTGTTTCGTGGAACCAATTCGCCATAATCTTTGGTCAGTTGGTGGTCTATTTTGTCAATTTCAAAATTCTTGGCGACCATCTTCAGCCTATCGTTGAGGATATAGCTAAGGGCATCTTTAGCACCTCCGATCAGTGGACAATCAACACCGGTTGGCGCTACATGTTTGTGAGCGAAGCATTCCCTGCTGGACTCTTTGCTTTGCTAATATTGCTTGTGCCCGAAACGCCTCGATACCTCGTCCTTAGCGGCAACGACGAAAAAGCTATGCATGTGCTTACGCGCATAAATGGCGAGACCAAAGCAGCCGAAATACTCAAAGAGATAAAAACTACAGCCGAAGAGAAAACCGAAAAACTTCTGTCGTACGGTTGGCTTGTAATATTTATAGGCATTATGCTCAGCGTATTCCAGCAGGCTGTAGGCATCAACGCTGTGCTCTACTTTGCTCCGCGCATCTTTGCGTCGATGGGCGCTGGCGACCCAATGGTTCAGACGGTACTTATGGGCATAGTAAATATTACGTTTACGCTTGTGGCTGTGTTCACTGTTGAGAAACTCGGCCGCAAACCACTACTTATCTATGGTTCGCTTGGTATGGCTCTCGGCGCATTGGGTGTAGCTCTTAGCAACATCATCGACGTAGCGCCAATATTCGCCGTTGTAAGCATTATGGTCTATTCGGCATCATTCATGTTCTCGTGGGGCCCAATTTGCTGGGTACTTATTTCGGAAATATTCCCTAACACCATTCGCGGCGCAGCCGTGGCAATAGCCGTTGCATTCCAATGGATATTCAACTTCATCGTTTCGTCGACTTTCGTGCCTATGTACAATATGGAGATAAGTGCAGGCGATGGCTTCGGTCACATCTTTGCTTACGGACTATATGGTGTAATATGCATCATAGCTGCAATATTTGTTTGGCGCTTAGTGCCCGAGACCAAAGGCAAAACGCTCGAAGATATGAGCCGTTTGTGGCGTAAAGAATAGTGTAAGATTGAAGTTTTTTTATAGAATAATTGCAAAAAGAAGCGACCATCGAGCTACGCAACAGCTTGGTGGTCGTTAATTATTATTTATCTACCCATATTCAATAACAGCTTAGAATTAAGCCCATTATATATGTATTTGCCGCATAAAGGTTCAAAGGCAACTATTATGACGAATATATATATGCTATCAGATGCTATCATTCTTAGCAAAATTGGAGATAGACTAAAATCTATTCGACTAAAACAAAACATCACACAACAGAGTTTAGCCGAAGCAGCATGCGTCTCTCTGTCTTCAGTCAAGAAGATAGAAAAAGGCGAAATCGGTTCTTTCGACTCATTCTTGCGAATCGTACGCACATAAGGAAACGTGCAGCAAGAGCAATAAGGAAATCACAAGATTGAATACCCCAAACTCGTATTATCGCATATATTCCCCTAAATTTGCAACTGCCTTATGCCTTAGTGCGTAGGCAGCTACATACATAAAAAGCGTCAGCCTGTACATGACACAAAAGAATGAAATACAGCTCCACAAAGATTTTTTGACAGACATTAAGTCTATCATTGAATTGGGTCGACAGAAAGCTTATGCTACTGTTGAGCATGAGGCTATCGTTACGTTTTGGAAAGTTGGCAGACGCATTGTTGAGGAAGAACTAAAAGGTGAGAAACGGGCGGCATACGGCGCAAAACTCATTATGAATTTAGCGAGCAGTCTTGTTCCTACATATGGTAATAGTTACAATAAGCGTAATCTGGACTACTACAAAAGGTTCTACCAACTATTTCCAGACATTCAAATTGTGAACGCGTGCGTTCACAATTTAGGATGGACACATGTCCGTAGAATACTGTCGGTTACTAATTCAGATGCCCGTCTGTGGTATCTGAGAGCCGCTTCGGAGAATATGTGGAGCACGAGAGAACTTGATCGTAACATTGCAACACAATATTTCAGAGCGGTATTTCACCGACATACACACATTGAATCGTCTAAACACAAATTATCACATCAAAAATTTTCTAAATTTGTGATTGCTATGTGATAATTGTTTTATAACAATATTAATCTAAAGATGATGAGAATAAAAAGATTAGACATAGGAATGTTGGTCAAGGCATCATCACCTTATATAATCCTATCATTGAATGGGCAATTCATGATTGATAATCAAGATTTTTGCGAAGGTGCAAAAATGTATGATACCATTTTATTTGAAAGTTCTAATGGAGAAGTTGTTTTCGCCATAGAATTTTCTTGTTTAAGATATTTCAAGTTACAGCACCAAAATCCAAATCCTAACAATAAAGAATATCTGTTACGTACTCGTATATATGTACCCGAAAAATGTGCCCAAACAAGTGATGGCTTTATAGTTGACTTTGGTAATTATAATATTGTAGTAAGGCACAAAGATTGTTTGTATTTCAACGACATAAATGGGGCTGGCTATTACAACGGATGGTCAGACCTTCCATCCTCATCCTATTACTCTACTAAAAGTGATATAATGGGATTTATTATCGAAAGTTCCATCAGACAAAAGAAAAAACAAATAGAAGCAATAAGAATAGAGAATATAAAAGAACATTGCCACCCATATCCATCTCGAGAATATGCAGTGCGTTTGAAAAATGAAATAAAGCCACTTAGCATCAACCCTTTAGAAGAAAAAATATTTCATAATATAGACGAGCTAAATGAGTTTTATACTAAAAAATACGAAACGTTAAGAGAATCAGCAGAAAAAATGTTTCTTGAAAAAGAAGCAATACTCAAAAAAGGAGGATTTGTATACCTCAATGATTTTGAGGAAGATTTTCTTGCACATTGGGACGAATTACAACAAAGTCAATACCATATAAAAGAAAGGGCGAAATTTGGATTTAGCGGGAATAGTGTTGTGTTTTCAATAGGGGTTAATGACCCTGTAAACGAAATAAATACCATTATACAAGAGGTTGACAATTACATATCTACACTAAATGTAGATGAACTATTAGAATCTTTCACTATATCAAATGAAGAATTTTTCAATCATCGTGCCGGTAAAGATGATCGTTACTTTGTGTTTAAGCGTTCTAAAGAATTTGAAGATAAATACATCAATTCATTATTCCCTAAGATAAATGAGACTATTTATGAGGATAGAGGCTATTGTACTGCAGAAAGTATGAGAATTGACATAGAAAAAAGACCTTATACTAAAGAAGAAGCAGAACTAATAGATAAAGCTAAAGAAAAATATAACAAAGACGAGCATCGTGCTTCTCTATTGAACGAGCAACTTGATAATTATTTTCGTAAGCAAAGGAATATTGTTTATGATGCTATTCACGAGCAAAAATTCTATTATCAATATATGCTAAAACGCAGAACAGCTTTTTTAGATGCTCTTATAGAAAAGCACAGACCTCCAATTACTGAAGGCAACACACAACCAAACAAAGAGGTAAGTGAATATTTCAAGAAATTGACAAAAAATTGTATCATACCCAAGCAAACAGATCAGGATGATGACGATTAAAAATTGGCATTATACAATCTCTTCTAAATAGAATTTCTTATAACTCGTTCCTATTGTATTGTCCACACCTTTCACTAAGAAACTCACATTCCTTAGAAAATCGACTTGTTTTTCATCGCCATGCTCGTAAATTTCATAAAGGTTATGAGCTTTAGTTTTTCCTCCTTTCAGAGGGGAGATGTAATATACATTTGTGTATTTGGCTTGATTCCAGTCAAAGTTTGTACATGTAAGATTATGATGGAATGTCACTTTATCACCAATATTCATGTCAGTTTTATCATATTCTGTACAAAAACGATAAAGAATGCTATCGTTACTAATAGGTGCTTTCTTTATCATATCATCTAATGTGTCAAATAAATTTTGCACAAAATTAGTAATGCCGGAGTAATAGTAGTCGTCTCTGAAAATAGCGGAATGCTGACAATAGAATAATCGCAACAATACCCTTTGTGCATCAGACAAACCAAATTCAATTTCTCTACCTAAAGGTCCTTTTATCGACTTATATGCTTTTGAGAATACTCTATCCGATAGGTAATTTAGACGATCGCTAATACCTACTTCGCTCAATTCTCCATACTCATTACAACAAGTCTCTCCATAATCTGGATGTTCCTTACAAAATGCATTTTCCTCGTCAAGGAAATATTGTAAATCTTTTACCATATACACTATATTACTCCACCACCCACTCATCAATATTCCTTATCTCGTTGTTGAAGTTGGCGCCTATTAGCACAATCTTTTTGCCACTGGCGCGGAAGGGTTCGGCATAGTTGTTTGCTTTTATCTGTTGTAAGGCTTCGGCGGCCGACTTATTGAATTTGAACTCGAAGATATATACATAGTTGGCTGTTTCTATTGTCATATCTATGCGGCCTTGTGAGGTGTGATATTCGGCTTTGGTATAGAGTCCGCAGAGGTTGCTGAGGATGAAAAGCACATTTTGATAATGGTTCTCAAGGTCGCGTACAAGTTCGTAGGGTGTATTAGCGAAGAAACTCTTTATGCGCGCCATAAAAGAGTCAATCTTGCCAACCTCAACCTCGCGCACAAAGTTCATTATCTGAAAGCCCGATTTGCCTTTCTCCACTGGCGTGTAATAAGGCATCAAAAAGCGCATGAAGCCTTCGCGAACCTCCTCGTTGGGGAAGCCTAATTTATATAAACCAAAACGCTCATCGTAGTCAGTGATTGTCAGATAACCACTCTGGAAAATAACTGGAATTGGGTTCGTTGAAGTAGAATCAATCGAATTGAGCACATCGGCTTCAACCTCTTCGCCAGTGGCCATGTGTTCGAGATTATAATTGTGCGCCTTGAGTAGTTCTACGAGGTATGTAGGTGTGCCTGTCTCGAACCAATAGCTGCCAAATTCGCAGTTTTTCAATGTGTTAAGCACACTATATGGATTATATATACCATCCGTATTGCGCAAAAAATGGTATCCGTCGTAATGCTTTTTGAGTTTTGCGTATGTATCGTCAATACTAATATTATTCGCAGCTGCAAGTTGTTCAACATAGGGGCGAAGAATGCCGTGAAGTTCCTCTTTATCTATGCCGCAAATGTTGTAGTAGCTTTTGTTCATCGAAATATCTTCGAGGTTGTTCAAATCGCTAAAGACGCTCACTTTGCCGAATTTTGTCACGCCCGTTAGCATGGCAAATTTTATGCAGCCATCCATGCTCTTTAGCGCACCATAGAAGCCTTTCAATGTAGCACGATAATCGTCTTGAAGTTCTGGCTTGCCAATGGCTTGAAGCATCGGCTTGTCATATTCATCGACGAGGATAACTACGCGCTGCCCTGTTTTTTCGTAAGCACAACGGATAACGTTTTCGAAGCGAACGCCTAGATCGTCGTTATTGTCTGCCCTGCCATATATTTTTTCCCACGCGGTTAGTGCCGAATCGAGTTTATTTTGCAGTACGTTTTTCTCTACAAACTTTGAAGTATTCAAATCCAAATGCAGCACGGGATGAACATCCCATTGCTTTTCGAGTTGCTCCACAGCAAGGTCTTTGAAGAGTTCTTTCTTGCCCAAGAAATAGGCCTTCAACGTACTTATCAACAGACTTTTACCAAATCGACGTGGACGCGAAAGAAAATAATATCGACCCGTAGAAACGAGACGATACATCAACGCCGTTTTATCTACATAGAGGTAGCCATCGTTGCGAAGGCTTTCGAAGTCTTGTATACCAATCGGAAGATTCTGTAGTTCTTGTGTCATTATACCGCGCGTTTAGGATATTGCAAAAATATCAAAAACAGAGGAGTAACATAAGTTATCAGCGAAAAGAACGAATTAATACAAAAAGAATTCGTTTCAATTGAAGTAACAGAACTTCAACAAATTGAACTAATTACAGATGCCGAATTTGTTTGCTTTAGTTCAATTCGGTGACTTATTGAGTTCGGCGTTTATTTGGATATTATCACCGAAAAGAACGAATTAATACAAAAAGAATTCGTTTCGATTGAAGCAACAGAACTTCAACAAATTGAACTAATTGCAGATGCCAAATTTGTTTGCTTTAGTTCAATTCGGTGACTTATTGAGTGCGGCGTTCATTGGGATATTATCAGCGAAAAGAACGAATTAATACAAAAAGAATTCGTTTCAATTGAAGCAACAGAACTTCAACAAATTGAACTAATTACAGATGCCAAATTTGTTTGCTTTAGTTCAATTCGGTGACTTATTGAGTTCGGCGTTCATTGGGATATTATCACCGAAAAGAACGAATTAATACAAAAAGAATTCGTTTCAATAGAAGCAACAGAACTTCAACAAATTGAACTAATTACAGATGCCAATTTGTTTGCTTTAGTTCAATTCGGTGACTTATTGAGTTCGGCGTTCATTGGGATATTATCACCGAAAAGAACGAATTAATACAAAAAGAATTCGTTTCGATTGAAGCAACAGAACTTCAACAAATTGAACTAATTACAGATGCCGAATTTGTTTGCTTTAGTTCAATTCGGTGACTTATTGAGTTCGGCGTTCATTTGAAGATTTTCACTATTCGGCAGCCGTGGGCTGGAATGTCGAAACTGATGCTTTCGGAGGTTGTGCCAAGGTCTTCGTGGAGCCAAAGGTCTCTTATTTTCCATGTGCCTGCGAGGCCAATTTGCGACAGTCTCAACGAGCGGTTTTGCATTGACTCATTGCGATTGAATAGTCCAACAATCCAAGTGTTGTCGTTTAGTTTGCCATACCATATTTGGCTCTCGGGGTCGATGATGCTTCCCGATAGTGGCTTGCCAACAAAACGTTGGTTACGAAGTGCCAAAAGTTCCGTATTCTGATAAAATTTCACTCTGTCGCCGATGGTCGATGGCATGTCGCTCACGGCTATTGGCCCGCCTGCCATTATTTGTAACGAGACGACCGACTGGCATTCGTCATCGGTTGAAAAGGTATTTAGCCGCGTAAAATCGCCATCTAAAATAACTTTGCCTTCGCCTGAAATTTCCGACCAATGGATAAAGCCATCGAACATGTTGTTGCAGTTTGGCCAGTTGGGATATATTATACCACGGTCGTTTTCTGAAAAATGGTTCCAACCGCCTGTTTGTGTGTCGGCCACTATGCGCACCATATTTCCATATTTACGTTCCACAGCAGCCTTGTCGTTGAGGTGAGGCATCACGAGCGACGTAAACACGCCATAGCGCGAGGCCGATTCGGCAATGTATTTGAGGGCTTGTTCGTAGCATTCGCGCCCGTAGCCACGCCCTACAATGCCCATTCCACGGTCGTTGCCATCTTCATACCACGAGAGGAAATCCATACGTATGAACTTGACGCCCATTTCGGCATAGTGACGAAAAAAGCCATCGATATACTCCTTTGCACCATCGTGTGTGGCCACAACCCAACTGAACCAAAGGTCGTCGGTTTTGTGCTGAATTTTGTCGCCTGAGCGGTATTTCAAATCGCCCAAAGTTACGCGCCCATTGGTGCCTTGCACGGGTGTAGAGTCGTCGGAGTGAATCCATAGTGGGTTGTCGTACACACTCAATTGGAGCCCGTGTTTTTGGCATTTTTCTATCAAAGTGGTAAGTTTCACAGAACCATAGCGTGTCATGTAGCCTGAGTTGTCATCGCCTGCGAGCATAGGTATGAAGCCATCGGTGCAAAGCATGTCGTAGCCGTAGGGTTTTAGCTCTTTTGCCACCCATTCTATCACCTCGTCCCATTGCTGCTCGGTGAAGTCCATATCGGCATTGGCAACACCTTTTTGACTCTCTGAGTAGCAATATTCGTAGATACTCCAATAGAGTGGGGCAGCATAGTTGTGAATATTCTCTTCGGTGTGGGCATTTTCATTTTCGTCTACGAAGTCATCGTCGGTGGCGCTGCATGCCGTAATCATTATGAAAATGAGTAATTGTAGAAAAGTTTTCATAGCCGTAAATATGTAAAAATCTCGCATCGAGGTCTATAATTATTATGCTATGACCTGATGCGAGATCCAAGGAATGTTTATAGCGAATCAATCTATCATTATTCGAACACAGGAACTTCTGCTTCGGTAACTACAACTTTAGGGTCGAAATAAGGCCAACCATCTTTATCCCAATGGAGTTCTTGGAGGAACATTGGGCGAGTTGTACCACCATCGGTTTGTGCGTCGTGGCAGTGATATACGATGAAGTCGCGGTTGTACTTATCGGTATATATTTCGCCGTTGTGGCCAGGACCGAAGAAGCGATTAGTAGAGTTGATAATCTGAGAAGCTATACCCGTAGTTTTGAGCGAGTTGCCAAGTTTATCAACAAAATCGCCTTCGAGGCTCTTGCTACGACCTACACGCATTTGGTAAGTCTTGTCGTAGTACCAACCAGAGCTAACAAAGAGATACCAATAGTCGCCACGTTTGTGGAGGTATGAACCTTCGAGCACTTTCAAACGGCTCTGATCTTCCTCGATGTTGAGACCAGCCACGCGAATGTATTCAGCACCCTCTTTGATAGCCGTACCGTCAGAGGTGAGCTCTATGCGGTGAATGCCACCAATACTTCCGAAGAAGAACCAAACTTTGCCAGTCTCGGGGTCGGTAACAACTTCAGGGTCGATGGTGTCGGGTATGCCAGTTTCTTTGCCTTTGGTAATTACACCTACAAACTCGAAGTGGTTTGTAGAGACCTCTTTCAACACGCAAATAGTGGCGTCGTTGGCAGCATTGTAGCAAGCTACGTAGCAAAGACGCTGACCATTTACGGTGGTTACGTCGGGAGCCCAAAGGTTCCAACCCTCTTTCTGAAGTTTATCTTTCGACTCCTGGTCGAATGGCGAGATGTGCAAGTCTTCCCAATCTACGAGGTTGGTACTTCTGATGATGGTTTCGCAATTGGTAGAAATGCTGTAGAAAGCACCATCTTCGCCCTTCCAAACTGTAGGATCTGGCCAATCTTTAGCCCAAACAGGGTTTGTATATGTAGGAAGTGGCTCGTGGGTTGGAACGTTTTCGGTGTTTTCTGCCTCATCGCTGCTACTGCACGAACTGCACGATGACATTGCAACAACTAAGGCTGCAATCATAAGTAATTCTTTCATCTTTTGTTTATTAGTTTTTAGGGTTATACAAATTAGAGTGCCGATTTATATACAACATCGATTGTCCAATTGCGGAGGTCGAACGTGATGGTGTAGTTGCCTGCCTCGGTGATTTTCCACTTTTTGTCGGGGTTGCCGCCTTTGACAAAGTCGAACTCTTTTTCGGCGCAACCGTTACTATTAATCTCCATTTGGTCGGTGACAGGCATTATGAAGTCGCCGCCCCAATTGCCCGTAGCTATAGGGCATTTCAATTCGCCTTCGTAGAGCGGACCGTCGTATACGTATACATAATCTGCGGTCTTGGTCAATTCGAAAGGTTCGTCGATATTCCAACCAACGGGAGTGGCATTGCCAACAGCGTACAACGTAGCCACTTCGATAGGCATTTTCGATTCGTAAACCACATCGATAGTCCAATCGCGAAGGTTGAATGTTAGAGTGTAGATGCCAGCTTCGGTAATATTCCATTTCTTATCGGGCTGACCACCATTGATGAGATCGAACTCTGTTTCGGCGCAACCATCTTTGTTAATCTCTATCTGGTTAGTAATAGGCATAATATAGTTGCAATTCCAATTGCCAGTGGAGAGTGGGCATTTCAATTCGCCCTTATAGAGTGGACCATTGTAGACGAACACGAGTGGATCTTCTTCCGAAGGCGTAAGAAGGTATGGATCGTCGATGTTCCAGCCCACAGGTGTTGCATTGCCAACCATGTATAATTGAGCAGTTTTGATTGGCAGATTACCTTCAATGAAAATCACCTCCTTCTCGTCGGAGCAGCTTGCCATAGAGAGGCATATTCCTGCGAGAGCCAATATGTTGAATAACTTATTCATTGTCATTATTGTTTTCGGTTTCTAAAAGCCCCGCTCTGCCGTACAGAGCGGAGCACATCACATGGTTTGAATTATGTAAAAGCTAATTAGTAGCCTGGGTTTTGCTTAAGTGCAGTGTTGGTGTTGAGAATATCCTGAGTCAAGCAATAGATGATGGTATGATTGTCGGCATCAGGGGTTTTGTCCCACCATGTACCAGAAGCAAACTTATCGAAGCGGATGAGGTCCGTACGGCGGCGGCCACCTTCTGCAAAGAATTCGCGACCCCACTCGTCGAGCAATTCAGCTTCGTCGAGCACTGCATTTCCTTCAGGAGCATAGAGATATTCGTTCCAATCTTCTTCTGGATAGTTGCGGCGGCGCACTTGGTTGAGCAAGCGAGCAGCTGCATCTACATCGCCAGCGCGGAATTTGCATTCAGCCAACGAGTAGTAGAGCTCAGCAAGACGAATTTCGGTGTAGTCCGACTCCATTTGGCCTTCATCGTCGTCGGAGTAGAATGGATATTTAGCGAAGTGCCAACCAGAGTTGTGGTCGCCATCCATAAGGGTGCTTGTAGAAGTGCTGAGCCAACCCTCGCTACCTTGGAACTGACCTACGGCATCGCGAATGTTGAGGTCGTATTTGCCGTTAGGGTCGCGGACGAAGCCCGAAGTGCCATCGAGGCAGGGGAGTTTGCCGAAGAGGAACATGCCCTCGCGGCGGCTGTTGCCAAGATTTCTATAGAGCTTTAGGCGATAGTCGTTAGGATATTTCTGATACTTGCTAACGGTGTTGCCAAGCTGGTATGGAAGCAAATCGCCATTAGGAGCGTGGCTTGGTGTACAAGCATACATACAGTTGTGATCGCCACCTTCCGCTTTAGCATCGTTGAAATAGTGCTTAATATGAGCAGGAACACTCCACCAATATACGTCGCAGCCATATTGCCAGAAGGTATAAGCCTCTGAGCCTGGGAAACCGAAGATTACTTCGTTGCAAGTTTCGTTGTTCCAGTCGAAAGGAGCGTCCCAAGTGTCGGCGAGAGTATACGTACCATACTTACCATTGATGATGTCTTGTGCGTATTGAGCGCAATCGTTATAGCGGTCTTCGCCAATGTAAACTTTGGCATTGAGGTAGAGGCGCACGAGGAGCGAAGCTGCAGCGGCTTTTGTCCACTGACCTTGAATCTTGCCATTGCCACCTTCTGCATTTGGCTTAACTGCGAGAAGCTTAACGCACTCTTTGAGTTCGCTTTCGATGAATTCGAACAAAACCTTAGGGTCAACTTGTTCAAGAGTGTTGAGGCTCTGGTCGTAGTAGCTAACCACAAGAGGCACATTGCGGAATTCGTCGAGGAGGCGAAGGTAGAACCAGCAACGAAGTGTGCGGCTCTGCGCTTTCAAGTTGTTCCATTCAGAATCGGTGAAGCCAAATTGTTTCGCATTAAGTCTGTCGAGGTCTTCAATTACGTAGTTACATTGTCCGATACCCTGATAGCAACCACGCCATTCGGTTTGAATGTTGTCGTTGGTGTCGGTCCAAGTGTGGTAGTGTAGTCGGCGCCATTTGCCAGCATCTTCCCACCAACCATCGCGGGTACAAGTCATAATTTGGTCGGCAGCGAGCTCGTTGAGCGCTTGGCGAGGCATGATGCTCCAATAGGCGTGCTCAAACGGACGGAATACGCTGCGCACAACGTCCATTTTTGTGTTATAGTAGTTTGAGGCATCCACTTGATCGTAGAGCGTCTCGTCGAGGTCGGTACAGCTTGTAGACGTAGTAGCAAGCGTAGTACCACAGAGAATGCCGTAGAATATATGCTTAAGTTTCATAATCTATTTTTTTTACTATTAAGTATTAACCAATCAAACCATCATTAGAAATCCACTTGAATACCTAAGATGAACTGGCGGCATGAAGGATAGTATGTACGCGAACCCTTTGCACCTGGAGCAAGACCGTTGACATTGTAGTTTGATGGGTCGATGCCACTAAAGCTGGTGAATGTTGCAAGGTTCTTGCCTGTAGCGTTGATGCGCACACGGTCGATATACTTAGCATTGATGTCGAAGGTGTAGCCGAGAGTAACCATGTCGAGTTTGAGGTAATCGCCCTTTTCAAGATAGTAGTCGCACAAAGCTTGGTTGCCCTTTATGTCTTTGTTCTTCTCGTAGGCCTTCTTGAGTGTATTTCCAGTGAACGACTGAGTTCCGTAGTAGAAATCGTGAATATTGAAGATGTCGTAGCCAAAAGCACCACGCAAGAATACCGTAGCATCGAAGTTCTTGTAGCGGAAGTTGTGGGTCATTGAGCCAGTGAACTTAGGTAGACCATTGCCTACAACTTGGTAGTCGTTCATTGTGGCATTGCTTGCCAAAATGAGGTCACCATCTTTGTCGTATACTACGAAGTTGCCATCTTCATTAATACCAGCATATTTGAGCATGAAGAAGTTGCCAAGGCGCTCGCCTTTCTTGATGCGTTGCAAGTTGTAGCGTGGGTATGGATCTTCGGTGCCACATACATCGAAGTAATCCTGACCTACATATTCAGAGTTGCTGAACTTGGTAAACTTGTTGTTCTGTGTAGCACCAACAACAGTTACGCTATACTGGAAGTTCTTATTATTTATAATATTGAAGTTGAGGTCGAACTCAAAACCAGAGTTGTTCATCGTACCTACATTCACAAATGTCTCCTCGAATAGGTATGGAGGAACAGATACTTTGTAGTTACCGAGCAAATCTTGCTGAGTGCGGTTGTAGTAGTTGAGCGAACCGCTAATCATGTTGTCGAGAATAGAGAAGTCGATACCGACGTTCCAGTTCTTACCCTTTTCCCATTTGAGGTCTGGGTTTATGTTCTTCGATGGACCCCACACTTGGAAGTATTTGCCCTCGTAGTTGTAGTATCCATAGCCCGACAAAGTATTGAGCGAGAGGTAGCTACCGAAATCTTGGTTACCAGTGACACCATAGTCGGCACGAACCTTCAAATCGTTAATCCATTCAATATCGCTCATGAAGTTCTCTTCAGATATACGCCAACCAGCCGATACTGCAGGGAAGTCACCCCACTTGTTGTTAGCACCGAAACGTGACGAACCTTCGTGACGAAGAGAAGCGGTGAAGAGATACTTACCAGCAAAGTCGTAGCTCAAACGGCCGAAGAATGCTATGAGTTTCGAGTCGTTTTTGTAGCTACCGAGGCAGATGTTACCCTCTTCGTTGGCATACTCGCCAGTAGCAAGGTTGTTGTATGACAAACCGTCGGTAGGGAAATCCTTATTGTCGGCCGAGAGACCAGAGTTCTGGTTGTACTGATAGCTATAACCAACCATCAACTTAACGTTGTTCTGTCCGAAGCTATTTCCATAATTAGCGAGCCACTCCAAAGAATGACTTCTCGATTTGCTGTATGAACGCGAAGCTTCACCAGCGCGTCCAGCATTGATAGCTAAAGTGCTATTTGATGGGCGATACCAATAGTTGAAGTTGTCGTACTGATGGTCGGCAAAGGTCAACTGAGTGTCGAAGCTCTGCTGATCTTGGTCGGGCATGAGCAATGGGAAAAGGTTGAGTTTTACGGTAGCGTCAAAATCGATAAGTTTCGTTTCGCCACCATCTTTCTCGAGTTTTGCAAGTTCTACAGGGTTATAGCCTGCTGTCTGACCTTGCACATTGTAGTACATAGAAGGATCTTCAGGATCCATAATAGGTGTAGTAGGGTTCATGTCGAGGCTGTTGCGGAACACATCCCAAGCACCTGTTTCGCGGTAAGCAATACGAGGAGCTACATTACCCATGAAAGTGAAGAGCTCGCTCTTGGTGGTATGCGAAACCGACATGCGTGCACCATACTCACGACGCGAAGAACGAATGTCCAAACCCTCAGCATCGCGATAGTCGAATGAGGCACGATAGTTAGATTTCTGATTACCACCGCTGATAGTCAACGTGTGCTGCATGCTGTGACCCAATTGGCTAACCTCGTCGAACCAATTGTCGTTGCCACCCAAGTCGAGACCGCGACCATACTTTCTGTAATCGTCGGCGTCGAGCATATCGAGCTCTTTGATAATCTTGTCCACCGAGAATGTGCCGTTGTAGGTGGTGTGCATTACACCATCTTTCTCACCCTTCTTTGTGGTGATGAGGATTACACCATTCGAGCCACGAGTACCATAAATAGCCGAAGCAGCACCATCTTTCAAGATGTCGAAGCTTGCTATGTCGTTAGGGTTGATATTGGTGAGGTTGCCACCAGCTATACCATCGATAACGATAAGCGGACCAGTACCAGCCGAACGGCTACTTACACCACGAATCTGAATGCTTGCCTGTGCGTTAGGGTCGCCCACGCCAGTGTTGGTGATAGATACACCAGGCACCTTGCCCTGAATCATCATTGCCACATCGGCGCTCGTTGAAGCAAGAAGGTCCTTCTCCGAAATGTGCGAAATGGCCGATGTAAGTTCCTTCTTGTCCATCGTACCATAACCGATAACAACCACTTCCATGAGCGATTTCAAATCACTCTCCAGAATAACATTCAGCTCCTGACCATTAAATGTCAGCTCTTGGCTCTCCATACCTAAACTGCTAATTACGAGAGTAGTTCCTGGTTCGCCAGATAGTTCGAAATTACCATCTACATTAGTGACAGTACCTTTTGTTGTGCCTTTGATCAACACACTAGCTCCTATCACTGGTTCTCCAAAATCGTCGACAACTGTACCTTTGATGTTGGTCGTTTGTGCCCACGATGCCAGCGAAGAAAGAGCCATCATAATAAATAGACTACTTTTTTTCATACATAATGAGATTGTTGTATTATTACTTGTTATCCTTAATGCTTTTCTAAAAACCAGTCGGCAGATTCACGACCTATGGTTGAGCATTTTTGATGCTGCCAATGTAGATTGATTAATAAATGCAAAAATCGTGTAGGAGCAGTTTGGGAGTGAAAATGAAATGTTAAAACACACTAAATCAGATAGATAGCAGTAAACTGTGGCGATGAAAAAGGAGTGGCTGTTTTTAGATTATTTCACAGTTTGATGGCGTTTTTGTTGCATTTTGGGTCGGAGAGAAATGGTGAACAATCGCACGGATTTCGTTTGAGTGGATTGGCAATCCGATGGCATTCCCGCCTAAACACAAGTCAATCACCAATTGGCGCAAATTGAAACCACTAATTATGATAAATATTATTATTGATTTGTGGCATGATTAGCCACGATTTGTGATTATTTCCTCAACACAAGACAATCACCAATTGGCGCAAATAGAATCCACTAATTATGATAAATATTAATCTTGATTTGTGGTCTAATTAGCCACGATTTGTGATTATTT
>SUWW01000015.1:48274-105195 GCA_015061285.1 Bacteroidales bacterium
GCGCAAATAGAATCCACTAATTATGATAAATATTAATCTTGATTTGTGGTCTAATTAGCCACGATTTGTGATTATTTCTCAACACAAGACAATCACCAAATGGCGCAGATTGAATCCACTAATTATGATAAATATTATTCTTGATTTGTGGCCTGATTAGCCACGATTTGTGATTATTTCCTCTTTTGAATCCGTTTAATCTGCGAAATCTGTGTTCTTTTTATTGAGATTCTTCGCTATGCTCAGAAACGCAGTTCGGTGAAACCAGTGGCGTGATTTTGCAGAATATATTTACTCTATTGATGCTTTTTTCTGCTCAAAACCCACACTAATTAGGAATAAATGGGTAATCTTTGCAAGTCGTATAATAAACAAATCACATCCTTGCTCTATGATAAATAATTTGCTAAAGATTGTTATTGTTGCTATTACACTTACCGTATCTATAAACATACAAGCCAAAGACATTAACCCAATACTACGTAAGCTCGACGATGTTGTGGCCCATCGTGCGCAATATATCAAGCAGAAAGAGAACGAGATAAACGAGATGAAAGTCTTGTTGCAGCGCTCGCCACGCAACGCGCGCTATGAAGTTTGCGATGTGCTTAGCGACCTCTATATGGGCAGCAACACCGATTCGGCACGCCACTATAGCGAGCTATGTCTATCGCTTGCGCAAGAAACGGAGTGGTGCAGCGAGGCTCGCATACAAGGTGCACGCATCAAACTTGCACAATGTTTGGCGATAAATGGCCTCTACGAACAAGCTCGAAAAATGCTCAACGAAATAGAGCCTGAACTCTTCGACGATAATAAACTTAGCTTCTACCGCATTCTAACTCAGGTATATATATGGGAAGCCGAGTTCTCTACTTTGCCCAATTCTTATGAAAAAGTAGAGCCTAAAGTTCTACAGTATCGCGATTCGGTGCTTCATCATGAAGTAGAGACCATTCATCGTCTTCATACTGAAGCTATCATCAAAGGAGCTACCGACCATGCAGCCGCCAATAGCATCGTGTTGCCAATGCTCGATACCATGTCGTTCAGCAATCCCAATTTGCGCTTCATAGCCAACACGGCAGCTGCTAATTTTGAAGCTCTTGGCGACAACGAATCGGCATGTTATTATTATGCACTTAGCGCCATATCAGACGTGTCGCAAGGTGTAATGGAGCACACCTCGCTCCGCCGATTGGCAGTGAAGCTCTTCGACAAAGGCGATGTTGCGCGTGCATATAATTATATGAATGTATGTATGGAAGATGCTAAGGCTTGTGGAGCGCGTTTGCGGACCATTCAAATGGCTGAAGATCTGCCCGTAATACTCAATGCTTATCATGAGAAAGTAAACAGCCAAAAACGAAGCTTAATCTATACCATAAATTTCCTTGTAGCCTTGCTTCTGGTGCTTGCCTTTGCACTTTATAATCTTTACAAAATTCAGAAACGACTGAAAGAGGCTCGCTCACAATTATTGGATTATAACGAGAGTCTTCGCCAAAGCAAGCACGACATAGAACAAGCTTTGCTTGAGGTCAAAAAGGTTAATCGCGACCTCAAAGAGAGCAATCAGATTAAGCAAGTGTACATAACCAACTACATGAAGCAGTTCTCTACTGGCATAGCAAAACTCGAGTCGTATCAGCAGATGATTCAGAAAGTGGCACACTCGAGCAACTATGGTAAATTGGTGCAGACGATAAAAGATACCCAGATTCTCGATAACGAACTCGATGTGTTCTATCAGTCGTTCGACGAAACATTCCTTGGCTTGTTCCCGACATTCGTGCAGGACTTCAATGCCTTGCTACGTCCCGAGGAGCGGCTGCCAGAGCCCGAAGGCGGTCGGCTATCTACCGAACTACGCATATTTGCTCTTATTCGCCTTGGCATCAACGACAGCGAAGAGATAGCATCGTTCCTGCGCTACTCCATAAAGACCATCTACAACTACCGCACAAAGATTCGCAACAAAGCCCTTGGCGACCGTGCTCTGCTCGAAGAACAACTTATGGGCATCGGCATTACTGAGGCGTGAGGGGAAATTTCAATGATTATGAATAACATATCGATAAAACAAAGCAAAATCAACTACACTCACGTAGCGTTACTTATTGCTCTCGTCGTCATTGCTACTTGGTCCGTAATCGGTGTAGAAGATACATATCTCACGTGGATATTGGAGGCAACGCCAGCATTAGTAGGTGCTGTAGTGCTACTATTTACATACAAAAAATTTACACTGCCAACATGGCTATACGTAGTTATATTACTTCACATGATAGTGCTACTTGTAGGTGCGCACTACTCGTATGCCAAAGTACCACTCGGCTTCTGGATGCAAGATTGGTTTGACTTCGAACGCAACAACTACGATAAAATAGGCCATTTTATGCAAGGTGTGACGCCAGCACTTTTGACTGTAGAACTGCTTCGCCGCACCACTGAGATGAAATCAAAACGATGGATAACTTTTCTTTCGGTATGCGTAGCCGAAGCGATATCGGCTTTGTATGAAATAATAGAATGGTTAGCGTCGCTAAGCAACCCTACCGACACAGAAGCCTTTCTTGGTACTCAGGGCTATATTTGGGATACGCAATCGGATATGTTTCTTTGCCTCATAGGTGCAATAGCGTCTGTAATTATCTACAATGTTATGACGAAAGTTTGTGTGTGCACAAAAGAACTATAAGTATGAAATACTTACTGTTTTTTCAATTTGTACAATAGAAACAGAACTACGACGAGCAATGAAAGATGGCCTAAGAGAATTTTTTGACGGTTACCCCAAAGTCCAGGCAGTTAATTTTATTATAAGACTCCCTATAAAAAAGTGCGATGATGATTAATAGTTGTGGCACTTGTTTTCAGCCGATTTGAAAATCTGCAAACTAATTAAATGGTAATTGCAGATTTCCTTGAATGGGTTTATGTTTGACTTCATCAATTCTCAATTGTCAATTTCTCCCCTGTTTTTGGTACTCCTTTTTTTACACATGTTAACATCGTAATAGCTTGATTACCCGATATGTATGATAAATACTAACTCCCAAAACACTCCATTATATATGTACGATTTGAAATAAATACTACTCTTGCGATGTAGTTTTTCAACAGCATCAGAAATGAAGACTTTCATCGCGCTATCGTTGTTTGTTATTGGTGGTCATGTGGCAATGGCGCAAACCATATATCAAAACAGCGAGTATAAATGGAAAGGCAACCAATTTATACAGGGTAAGTTCAAGGCAACTGCCAAATCGGCTACCGACATAGTTAGTAATTATGTCGAGGCTGAATGGAACTCGCCTGCGCCCAATTTCATGCCACAGATGGAGACGGGCATCAATCGCGAGCATTGGCAGCTCAAGCGCGATATTTCGCATTTGCCTCATTATAGTTCTTCGCTCACTATCGATAATGCGCTCTACAACATGAGTCTCGAGGAGAGCGAACTTGCCATTGAGCCTGACTCTACCTATCGAACGGGTGTTTATTGGGGTGGCGTTTGGACTCGCGATGTGTCATACTCCATACTTCATAGTCTTGCACAACTTTGCCCCGAAGTGTCGATGAAGTCGCTTAGGGCGAAGGTAAATAGCCAAAATCGTATTATACAAGACACTGGCACTGGCGGTGCATGGCCATGCTCTACCGACCGCACTACGTGGGTTCTTGCAGCGTGGGAATGTTATCTCGTCACAGGTTCGCAAGAGTGGCTCAATTTTATATTTCCAGTCATAAAAAACACTATCGAAGATGACCGCATAGTGGCCTACGACCCCGAAACGAAGCTTATGCGCGGTGAGACGTCGTGGCTCGATTGGCGCGAACAAGAGTATCCTACGTGGGCCGAGCCTAAGGATATATATAGTTCGGAAGCTATGAATACCACGGCTGTTCATTTCCGTGCTACACAGATTTTGGCTGAGATTTGCCGATTGCAACATCAGCCTGCTTTGGCTGCTAAATACGACAGCTGGGCAAATGATCTAAAAGATGGCATGAATAATCGGCTTTGGAACGACAATATGGGTCTTTATGCCATCTACCTATATGGTCGACAGAACCTCGTTCAGCATGAGCAAATGGAGATTCTTGGCGAGTCATTTGCCATTCTTTGGGATATTGCTTCTGCCGAGCGTCAGAAGTCAATAAGCCAGCACATGGTGAGCGAGGCTTTTGGTACTCCCGATTTCTATCCTAACCTCAAAGATCAATATCCATATCACAACGATGCTATGTGGCCATTTACGCAGGGTTACTGGCTCAAAGCTCAAGCCAAAGTTGGCAACGAACAGGGTGTGCTTCATGCTATATCGTCAATCTATCGTTTGGCAGCTCTTACGCTCACCAACCTCGAGAATATGGTTATATATAGTGGATGCGAAAAGGGTCTGCCTATCAACTCACCGCGTCAGCTTTGGGGCGTTGCCGCCGATGCCGCTATAGTGCCAAACATCTATTTCGGCATCTCATATCACCTCGACGGTATTCGCTTTGCGCCCATGGTGCCTAAAGCGCTCAAAGCCGCGCGTCGCTTGTCGAACTTCAAATATCGCAATGCAGTGCTCGACATGAAGGTGTCTGGCTATGGCAACGTTATCAAGTCGTTTAAGCTCGATGGTGTTGAGGCTGAGCCATTCTTCTCTGCTTCGCTAAATGGCGCTCATACCATCGAAATAGTTTTGGCAAACAGGCAGCCAGAACCTATGCAAATGGTAATGCAGAAAAATCAGTATCAACCACTTACGCCACGAGCACGCATCGAAGATTCGCAAATAAAATGGGATGTGGTTGATGGAGCAGAGAGCTACGTAGTGCTCAAAAATGGCAAAGATTGGGCTACACTTCCGGCGTCGGCTCTCAGCTACAAGCTCGATGGCGATGGTGAATATGCTGTAGTGGCTGTTGGTCAAAACAAATGGCGCTCGTATATGAGCGAACCGCTCAGTTTCTATAGCAATGTAAATACTTATGAAGTTGAGCATTACGCACTTCCATATTCAGCCAACATGCAGGCTTCGATGATTACTCGCAACGACAACATACTCATAACCATACCTATTGAAGTAGAAGCCGATGGCCGTTATGCTATTGATTGGCGTTATGCCAATGGCAATGGACCTATAAACACTGAAAACAAGTGTGCTACGCGTCTGCTTACTATAGATGGAAATGCGGTGGGAGTCAGCGTGTTTCCGCAACGAGGAACCAACGAATGGGATAATTGGGGCTGGAGCAATGCCACTGTAATATCTCTAACTCGAGGTAAACATGTTGTAACTCTGGAATTTACCGATTGTGTAGAGAATATGAACTTGCAAATCAATCAAGCACTGCTCGACCAGATGCGTATCATAAAAATCTAATTCTAGAATAATGAAAAAAGCTAAATCATCACTATTTGCTTGGGCTCTTTTGAGTGTAGCTGCGCTACTTGAGGCGTGCAGTGGCAACTCACCCCAACAAAGCGACAAAGCAATAGCGCTAAACAAAAATATTGCTTGGCAAGATCAACAAGTGCGTTTCACCGTTATTACCGATGGTGTAATACGTATGGAATATGCTGCCGATGGCAAATTCACCGACAACCCATCGTTCATTGCTTCGGTTCGTCAATATCCTAAAAGTGATTTTTCTGTAAACGAAACAGAACAATTTGTGCTTATCTCAACACCCAAAATGTGTATGAGTTATCAGAAGGGTACGGGACGTTTTACGGCCAACAACCTCTCGATACAAAGCGACAATACGCTCTCGAAAACTTTTGTATGGCACCCGGGCGACGAACAAAAAGAGAACCTCGGTGGCACATATCGCACACTCGACTGCTACGATGGCGACGAATTCTTCTCGTGGGTAGATGGCAAGTTTACTCAGGGCAATGATATGCCATTGGAGAAGGGCTTGCTTGCTCGCGATGGTTGGACGCTTATCGACGACTCAGAGGGCTTGCTATTTGGTGGTGATGTCAACGATGCTTCGCAGCCCGGACTACCATGGGTGAAGGAGCGTAACAATGATAATACTTCGGATGAGAATGGTAAGTCGCAAGACTGGTATTTCATGGCTTACGGCCACGACTACAAACAGGCGCTCAACGACTTCACCGTGTTTGCTGGTCGCATCCCATTGCCTCCACGTTTTGTGTTTGGCTATTGGTGGAGCCGCTACTGGAGCTACTCCGACGCCGAGATGCGCAAAGTGGTTGAAGATTTCAAAGCATACAACATTCCGCTCGATGTGCTCGTAGTGGATATGGACTGGCACTGGGTAGAGCAGGGCAAAGGCGGTTGGACGGGCTACACATGGAACGACCGTTTGTTTCCTTCGCCAGAGAAATTCCTTCAATATCTGAAAGATAATGACCTAAAAATAACGCTAAACCTTCACCCTGCCGATGGTGTGCCTGCCTATGAGGATAAGTATGCACAACTCGCCGAATTTCTTGGTCGCGACCCGAAGAGTTCAGAAACAATACCATACGTAGGTTCCGACTCGATGTTTATGCGTGGTTGGCTCGACAAGATGCTACTCCCACTACAGAAACAAGGTGTCGATTTCTGGTGGCTCGATTGGCAGCAGCAGTTGCAAGACTCTAAGATTCCTTCGTTGAGCAACACATGGTGGATTAACTACTGTGTGTTCGACAATCAGCGTCGCACACAACCCGAGCACCGTCCAATGCTCTATCACCGTTGGGGTGGACTGGGCAACCATCGCTATCAGATAGGATTCTCTGGTGATGCATATTCTACATGGTCGTCGCTTGCTTTTCAGCCCTACTTCAACTCTACGGCTTCCAACGTTGGCTATGGCTATTGGAGCCACGACCTTGGCGGACACATGTTTGTAGCAGGCGACAATGTGCTCGACCGCGAACTCTACACTCGTTGGATGCAACTTGGTACTTATCTGCCTGTTATGCGTAGCCATTCAACAAAGAATGCCAGCATGAAGAAAGAGCCTTGGAATCTTGGTCCTGAATATCAGCCTATCGTTACTGCTGCTATCAAACAGCGCTATACGTTGGCTCCATATATATACACGGCAGCGCGCGAAGCCTTCGAAACGGGCGTCTCAATTTGTCGCCCGTTATACTACGACTATCCTGAAGCCGAAGAGGCATACGCTGCCGAATTCCGCAACGAATATATGTTTGGTTCGCAAATGCTCATTGCGCCTATCACCGCACCAATGCAAGATGGCATAAGCACCGTTAAGGTTTGGTTGCCTGAAGGCGAATGGCTTGAGACGGCCACTGGCACTCTGCTCAAGGGTGGTCAAGTTCTCGAGCGTCGTTTCCTCATCGATGAATATCCTGTGTATGTAAAAGCTGGTAGCATCATACCTACCACAGGCACCGATGTGAAGAACCTTGCTTCGTGTGACGATAAGATATGCATCGACATCTATCCTGGTGCAAAAGAGAGCGAAGGCCTATTCTACGAGGATAATGGCAACGACCGCGACTATGCGAATAATTATGCAACAACGCGTTTTGCTTCTAAGAGCGAAGGCAACATGCAGACCATCACACTTGGTGCTCGCCAAGGAAATTACGAAGGTATGCCTGCAAAACGTAGTTATGCTGCTCGTGTCTACGGTGTAGCTATTCCTTCGGAGGTTATTATGGATGGTCGTCCAGTGGAATATAGCTACGCCCCATCGCAATTGGCTCTCACTGTGGAGATGGGTAATCCTAATCCTACAACGGAGCATACGCTTGTCATCACGTATCCAGAAAATGTTCCAGAACTCAACAACGGTCTTGTAGGTCAGTTCCGCCGCGTGAAGAACACAATGACCGAGATGAAGTTCCGCGATTCATACATCAACTACCTTGAAGGACTTGGCGAGATGGGTTCTGTTTGCGAAGCCATCAACTACTTCCCGAGCGAGTTCAACAGCCGCGTCGTTAAGTTTAGCCAAAGCTATTCAATACTACCCGTACTCCTCGACCATCAGCACATGAGCGCCGAGAATAAGGAGTGGTTCTTGAAATCGGTAGTTTACTAAAATTGTTAGTAGCAATCATTCAAAACTATACTGTAACACACATTTATAAGAATATAACATGAACATTTAGTAGCATTTCTTCATATAGGTAATTGTAGTTAGTAGTGCGGTCGTCAAGTCTGTGAAGTTTGATGGCCGCTTTTTTTTATTGAATGATTTCACAACGCTACATTGGTGAAGGATTTGCGTAGATCTTCACCAATACGCGCCATTTGCGTTGTTATTTTGGATGCACACAAACGTGCTTTATGAATTTTCGGCTTTCGTTTTTTTGTATTTAGCAATATACATACTTGGCGATATACCAAAATGCGCTTTGAAAGCTTGGCTGAAGTAGCTTGTGGTGGAGTAGCCCGTCATGATGGCCACTTCGCCCACTTCATATTTCTTGTTGCGTAGCAGTTCGCCTGCATATTCCATACGTACGTTGCGAATGAAGTCGCGAGTAGTGAGCCCCGTTAGTTCGCGCATTTTGCGATGTAGGTGCACGCGACTAATGCCAACGTCTTTTGCCAAATCTTCGATGCTGTAGTTAGGATCTTTTATGTTCTTGTTTATCAGGTCGGTAATGCGTTTGAGCAATTTCTCGTCGAAGGTGAGTTCGGTTACATTTTTTTGAGCCATAACAATATCTTTTGCCACTTCGTCGGCACGAATTTTATCGCGACGAGCAATCAAACTACGAAGGCTTGCCAAGAGCACTTCGGTGTTGAATGGTTTAGTTATGTATACGTCGGCGCCATTCTCGTAGCTTTCGATGCGGTCGGTGTCGGCACTACGCGAAGTGAGTATAACAACTGGTATGTGGCTGATATTGATATTGTTTTTGATATTTCGGCAGAGAGTGAAGCCGTCCATAATAGGCATCACTACATCGGTGACAACAATGTCTATTTCCTCTGCGAGCAGTATTTTGATTGCCTCTTGTCCGTTGGCGCAAGTTACGACGTTGAACTGTTTGCCACCTATGGCAGTCGACACATATTTACAAATCTCTTTGTCGTCGTCGACGAAAAGCACAGTGTATTTAGGCCGACGACCTTTGGTGTTGTCGCTGTCGGCGTTTTGCTCTGTTTCGGTGTTGTCGTTACTGTTTTGAGTAGTTATTTCGCTTGTTGGTGCTACGTATGGCAAGCAGATGCGCATGAGACCACCTTTGTGCGTAGGACAATTGAGAGCTTTTATGGTGCCGTGGTGTAGTTCAACCAGTGTGCGAGTGAGGTCGAGTCCAACCCCGAAGCCCACAGTGCTGCTATTTACAGCTCCTGCGAGGCGGTGAAAACGGTCGAACATGTGCCTTGCTTCGTCGTCGCTGAAGCCATTGCCCGAGTCTTCTACCTCTATTATGTAGCTTTGCCCCATGCGTTCGGCGCATTCAGCTATGTAGGCTCTTACTACTATTTGACCATCTTGAGGCGTATATTTTATTGCATTAGAAATAAGGTTTGTGAGAATCTTGTCGAAATGTCGAGTGTCGACTTCTATAGCAACATTTTCCACTTGAGCGGTGTCGGTGCTAAGCGTGATGTTTTTGGCGCGAGCCTCGAAGTCGAACGTGATGCATACGTCTTTTATTATGTCGCTAACGACCGTAGGGAAGAAGTGCATCTCCATTTTGCCAGCATCAATTTTCTGAATATCGAGAATTTGCGTCATTAGGCGCAAGATGCGTTGTGCGTTGCGGTATATGATGTTGTAGTTTTTCTGGCGTTCGGCATCGTTGTCGTGGCTTATGAGGTTGTTGAGTGGTGATATTACAAGGCTCATAGGCGTACGTATTTCGTGGGCTATGTCGGTGAACATCTGCATTTTAGCTTCGCGCATTTGTTGGTTGTGCAGTGTGAATGCAAGCTGCGCTTTGGTGCGACGTTTTATCTTCACAAGTCGATAGAAGAGCAGACATAATAATAGAATTGTGCATATATATATTAGTCGAGCCCACCACATGTTCCACCAAGCGTGATGCACTACAACATTCATGGTGATAGGTTCGGAGGTGTGACCGTTGTTATTGCCAACTATGGTAATATGATATTCGCCAGGTGCGATATTGCGCAGAGATATGCGGTTGATGCCGTTACCAGCATCGATAGAGGGTTCGTTGTTGATGGTATAGCTATACGACATGTGAGGCTGCGGAATGAATTGGAGTGTTGTAAGCTCTATCACAAACGAGTTGTCGTCGTAGTTGAGGTCGTAGCGCAAACCGTTGTCATCGTTTTTCACTTTGTAGCGTCCCGACATTGTAGAGCTCAGCACGCGTTGACCTTTCAGGTACAAGTCTGCAACTTTGATAATAGGCGGTTGACTATAAGTAGATACATCGTTGGTGTAGAAGTGTGTGATGCCGTCGGTGCCGCCGAAGAATATGTGGTCGTCGGGTGTGATGGTGGCAGAGCGTTTGGCGAATTCGGTAGTCAATATGCCATCTTGTTCGTAGTATGAAGTTACGTTGAGCGAGCGAGTGTCGATGTGCAGTAGTTCGTGCGACGATGTTGCCCAGATATTGCCCTGATGGTCGCATATAGTAGCCATAAACACCTCGTGAGCCATGCCTTTGCTGAGTTCAAAGTTTTGCGTTTCGGTAGTTTGAGCATTTATTCTTATCAGACCTTTGTTTGTGGCAGCCCATAAATATCCGCAGCTGTCGGCAGTGATGTCGATGATAGTGTAGTCGGGCAAAATGCGGTTGTAGCGCATCTCCGAGACGAAGCTATTCGTTTGAGTGTTGAGGCAACCGATACCATCTTGCGTACCAATGAATAGCTTATTGCCGCAACGACACATGCAGCTAATCCAAAGATTGTGTAGCTTGTTGGTGGTGGGCGTATAGTCTACTCCTGCGCAGTGTTCGTATTGTTTCATCTGTTGCGTCTTGGTGTTGTATACATACAGACCTTGCCCCATAGTACCTATATATATATTATCGCCATCATCGGGCACGATGGCATTGATGGAAGGCGTCGGTCCGTTGTCGTTGCGTAGCAGCTGAGTTCGTGTGAGCGAGCCAGTGTGTACATTGAGTAGCCAGAGTCCTTCGTTGAATGTACCAATCCAGATATTCCCATCGTTATCGGAAGTAAGGCTCATGGTGGTGCTTGGCTGTGAGTAATGAACCGATTGCCATGTATGTCTATCAATGACATATAAGCCATCGTTGTCGGTGCCTACGTATAGTTTGCCGTTTGTGGCGTAGAATAGTTGCGACACGTAGTTTGAGCCAATTATGTTGCGTGTGGTGGAGAGGCAGCCTATGTAGTCGAATTTGTTGGTGTTCTGAGGTATTACGATTACTCCGCGCTGAAACAGGCCCAACCAAAGTCCACCCCATTTGTCGGCCACAATGGAGTGCACTTTGGCTTTGTGGGTGTCGAAAGGCAATGCTCCCATATCGAAGTTGCTTATTTCTCCCGATAGCAAGTTAAACTCCTTTATGCCGTGTCCGTCGGTGCCAATAAGTATGTTGCCTCTGTATGGATAGAGAGTCTTCACGTTGAGACCTATGGTGGCTTTGTTGACCGTTTCGAACATATCGGAGGTGGCGTTGTAGAGCATTATGCCGTGAGTGTTGGAGGCTGCATAGATGTTACCATCGCCAGATTCGCAAAACGTACTTATGGCTGAATTGTTTTCGGTTTTTACTATGTATACGAAACCATTCCCACTGATGCGAGTGTTGCCTCGGTCGGACGTAGAAATCCAAACATTGTTGTGGCTATCTGCCAATATGCTATTTATGTAATAGCCTGTGAATCCGTCCATTTGTCTTGCCATGTCATCGCCATCAATCATCTTGAATAGGCCGTGACCCGACGTGGCTATATACATAATACCATTATCTATTTCGGCAATGCCCATGATATATGCGCCCACAGTCAATCCATTGGGCAGCATCAAAGGAATGTTGATGAAATTGTCGTGCTCTTTGTCGTAGCGCATCAAGCCGTGAAGTCCGCCTACATATATATTATGATTGCGCGACTCGAAGCAGGAGCGTATGTAGTTGCTGACGAGCGATGAACTGTCGCCCATAACGTGGAAATATGTTTCGCATTTGGCGCCATCGTAGCGAGTGAGACCATCTTCGGTTGCAATCCATACGTATCCATCGCTTGTCTGCCTAATATCATTGACGAGCGATGACGGTAGCCCATTTCGGGTGGTTAGAATGGTAGCCCGCGATGGTAAAACTATGGCTGTCAGCAAGAAAAATAGTGAGTAGAAGTAGCTGCTCTTCGCACAAAAGGTAGAAAACATATTTAGTTATATTAACAATGCAATGATACCCATTTTCCGCCAATGGTTAAAAGTTGTTTCTGCTTTTTGTGTCTCAAAGCCCTCGTAACATTGTCGTTTTTGTTACCTGATGCATGTGTCTATGTTACACAATTAACAATGTTTCACAACCGAATAGATGTGTAACATAGGCGTCTGTAGCCCGAAAATAATAGGTCTACATTAGCAGTGTTAAAAATTGTGCATTCGAATACGTATGCGCGATTTGAGACAAAGGAGCATTGTGTGCATCAAACAATTTTTAACCCAACAAATGAAAATGAATGTAAAAAACATGGCGCTCACTGTAGCGGCATTTGGTTCGCTCGCAACATTCACTGCGTGCGATAGCAATACTAATGTCGACAATTGGGCGTCGTTTGACAATTTTAGCTATCAAGGCAACGACGATTTCTACAACAACAATCCGTTGCCATCGGCTGCGAGTTTCTATAACCCAATATTGCCAGGTTGGTATAGCGACCCTTCGGTTTGTACCAATGGCAAGGGCGACTACTTTTTGGCTACGTCGACTTTTGTCTATTTCCCTGGTGTGCCTCTCTTCCATAGCCGCGACCTTGTTAATTGGCGACAGATTGGACATGTGCTCAACCGCGAGTCGCAACTGCAGAATTTGCAACCTCAGCATGTTAGTGGTGGCATCTTTGCTCCAGCGCTTGCCTACAATCCGCACAACGAGACCTATTATATGATTACTACTAATGTAGGTGCGGGCAACTTCTTTGTGAAGACCAAAGATCCATTTTCGGGTAACTGGTCCGACCCTGTCTATCTGCCAGAAGTTACAGGCATCGACCCTTCGTTCTTCTTCGACGAAGATGGTAGTGCGTACATAGTAAATAATGACGAACCTACTTATCCAGCCGAATATGATGGTCATCGTTCAATACGTATTCAGCGTTTCGATGTCGAGAAGGAGTGTACGTATGGTCCACGTCCGGCACTTATAGATAAAGGTTGCCGACCAGAGGAGAAGCCAATCTGGATTGAAGGTCCACATATATATAAGATAAATGGTAAATACTATTTGATGGATGCCGAGGGCGGCACGAGTGTAAATCACTCAGAGGTGATATTTATGGCCGATAGCCCAATGGGACCATTCAAGCCATGGAAGAATAACCCAATTCTCACTCAGCGTCACCTTGACCCTAATCGCGAAAATCCTATCACATGTGCTGGTCATGCCGACCTCATTCAGGCTGCCGAGGGCGATTGGTGGGCGGTGTTCCTTGCTTGTCGTCCGCTCGAAGGTGGTTTTGGCTATGAGAATTTAGGTCGCGAGACATTCATAATGCCAGTTCGATGGACCAAAGATGGCTATCCAGTCATCACCGAAGGCGACGAACTTGTAAGTATGATATGCGAGCGCAAAGGTGTGAGTGTAGAGGGCAATTCGCGACTTGGCAACTTTGGCTATACCGAAACATTCGATGGCGATACGCTCGGTTACGATTGGCTTACGTTGCGTGGCGCTGCTGCAGGACACTATGAGGTAGATGGCGGAGTGCTTCGTTTGCGTTGCGACACATTGCGTGCTTCGCAGCGTTGCACACCTTCGCTTGTGGCTCGTGTGCTTCATCACCACAAATTCACTTGCTCTACCGACATCTGTTTTGAGCCTCGCGGTAGCGAAGAGGCTGGCATGATACTATTCAAAGATGAGATGCATCACTACTACATCACCGTTGGCTTGCTCGATGGCAAAAAGGCTGTAAAGCTTCACAAAGTTGATGGCGAGAGTGACGAGGTTGTGGCAGCAGAGAAGTTGCCAAGCGATGCAAACAACATGAAACTCCAGATAGCATCCGATGGAGCTTCGTTCACGTTTGCATATTCAACAGGAGATGATAAATGGAACAAAATAGGCGAGCCGCTCGAAGCTCGTACACTTTCTACTACTAATGCTGGTGGCTTCACCGGTACTACAATAGGCTTATATGCAACCAAATAAACAATTTATTTTATTAACCTTTTTTCCATGAAAAAGAAAATCTTTCACTTCTACGGACCCATGCGGAGAGGGCTAATACTTGCCACAGCCATTGGCTTGTCGGCAGGTATGGCCTTGGCGCAGGTTCAGACAAAGGTGTCGGGTAGAGTCGTCGATTCTGATGGCAACCCGCTGCCTGGTGTGGCTGTCATGATTCAAGGTGCAGCTGGTGGTGGCACAGTTACCGATTTCGACGGTAATTACACCATCAACGTTCCTGAAGGCACACAGCTTAAGTTCTCGTTTGTCGGCTTTGATAATCAGACTGTTACTGTTGGTGCTGGTGCAAATTACAATGTTACTATGCAAGACGATACCAAGGAACTCGATGAGGTCATCATCGTTGGTTATGGTCAGCAGAAGAAAGCTTCGGTTGTGGGCGCTATTACCCAAACCACAGGCGAGGTACTCGAGCGCGCTGCCGGTATCTCTAACGTAGGTGCGGCCCTCACGGGTAACCTACCTGGTGTCATCACCACTCAGAGTTCTGGTCTTCCTGGTGAAGAGACTATTAACATCGTCATCCGTGGTCGTTCTACCACGAACCAAACCGATCCATTGGTACTCGTCGATGGTGTTAAGCGTGATATGGCGAGTGTCGACATGGCGTCTGTAGCAAATATCTCTGTGCTCAAAGACGCATCGGCAACCGCAGTTTATGGTGTGGAAGGTGCTAACGGTGTCATACTTATTACTACTAAACGTGGTGAAGAGGGTAAGGCACACGTAAACGTAGCAGCTAACGCCATTTTGAAGATGGTTTCTAAACTTCCTGGTAAACTCGATGCATACGATGCTCTCATGAAGCGCAATACTGCTATACAGCACGAAATGAACATCAACCCAGGTGCTTGGGATGCGATGAATTCGCAAGAGTTCATAGAGATGTATCGTAACCAAACAACTCAAGAACAGATCGAACGTTATCCGAACGTTGATTGGCAAGACTACTTGTTCAAAAAACATGCAATGTCCTACAATGCCAACGTAAACGTATCGGGTGGTACCAAGTTCGTGAAGTACTTTGCTTCGGCGGACTTCGTACACGAGGGCGACCTTTTCAAGGAGTTTGAGTCGGATCGTAACTATACTGCTGGTTTTGGTTACAATAAAGTGGGTGTTCGTTCGAACCTCGACTTCAACTTGACTCCTACCACATTGTTCAAAGTCAATTTGGCTGGTAACACAGGCATACAGAAGACTACATACGGTGGTTATTCGTCAATTGGCGACTGGCAGTTCTCACAGACGTGGGCAGGTGCTTATAACATTGCTCCTGACGTCTATTTGCCTAAGTATTCCGATGGCTCTTGGGGCTACGAAGGAACTGGCAAGGCGAATGTGACGAACTCTCCAGAGAAGATCGCATTGGGCGGTATACAGAAGAACATTACCACTCGCATCACAACCGACTTTACTCTCGACCAGGATTTGAAGTTCCTGCTCGAAGGCTTGAAACTCCATGGCGCTATATCTTGGGATAACACCTTCGTTTCTACTGGTTTTGGTATTAACGACCTCTACCATAACGCGCAGCACACGTGGATAAACCCTTACACTGGTGTACGCAAGAACTCAGAGTCTACCGAACTCTATAATGGTTACGACTATGCAGCTGGTATCAAGTGGAGCACCGATGCTGGTTCAGTTCAAGATTGGAATACCTCACGTAACCTACAATATCAAGCTCAGCTATTCTATGGCAACTCATTCGGTCAGAACAACGTTACGGCCATGGGACTTTTCCAGCGCCAAGAGTACAACCAAGGTAATGGTATTCCTTCGCACCGTGAAGACTGGGTGTTCCGTGTAACATACGATTGGGCATCGAAATACTTCTTCGAGTATAATGGTGCATACAATGGTTCTGAGAAGTTCTCTAAAGATTATCGTCTTGCCTTCTTCCAGTCGGGTGCTATCGGTTGGGCTATCACCGAAGAGAATTTCATGCAGACTTTGAAGGATAATAAGATTATCGACTACTTGAAGCTACGTGCATCGTATGGTGAAGTTGGTGACGATAAAGGTACACCACGTTTCGGCTATGTATCTCAATGGGCAATTGGTGGTAATGGTGGTGATGAGAGACCTGGTAAATCCGAAATGGGTGAACCTCATGGCTCTGCCAGTCCATATCAATGGTACCGTGAGGAAAGTGTGGGTAACCCCGATGTTCATTGGGAGTCGGTTCGCAAACTCAACTTTGGCCTCGACTATTCGTTCCTCGATGGTCTTGTGGCTGGTAGTGTAGATGTATTTAGAGATAAACGTGTCAATGTATACGTAAAAGATAATGGACGTGCAGTGCCTGCATACTTTGGTCAGCCTGCTGTAGCTGCTAACCTTGGCGAGATTCACAATAAAGGTTACGAAATTGAGGTGCGCCTCAATAAGAATTTCAGCAATGGTATTCGCGCATGGGCGAACCTAAACTATACTCATGCCGAGAACGAAGTTCAGAAGATGGACGATGCTCAACTCTTGCCCGACTATCGCAAGACAGCAGGCTACGCTATTGGTCAAACCCGCTCATTCCTCGACGCTGGTTTCATGCAGAGCTATGATGATCTTTTGGCAAGTCCGAAATATGACGTGAACGACAACCAAAAACTCCTTGGCGACTACTATCTCATCGACTTCAATGGTGATGGTAAAATCACAAGAGACGACCAAGCACCTTGGGGCTACTCAGATGTTCCTCAAAACACCTACAATGCTACTATCGGTATGGAGTGGAGAGGATGGAGCTGCTTCGTTCAGTTCTATGGCGTAAGCAATGTAACACGTGAAGTTGGCCTTACTTCATTCGGTAGCCAGCTCAACAACGTATACGACAACGGAACATGGTGGTCCGACGATCATACTGGTGCAGAAGTTACCACACCACGTTGGGGTAAAGAACAGTATTCTACTGGTACTCAGTTCCTCTACGATGGCTCTTATCTTCGCTTGAAGAACGCCGAACTTGCATACACCTTCGCTAAGGTTAATGTTGGCAAGCTCGCAATCAAAGACCTCAAGCTCTTCGTAAGTGGTAACAACCTTTGGGTATGGACCAAGATGCCAGATGACCGCGAATCGAACTTCGCTGGTGCATCAAACACCGGTCAGTATCCTACGGTTAAGCGTGTAAACTTTGGTTTGAAATTCTCTTTATAACCGGAAAGCAATGAAATTATATAAATCAATATTTGCCGTCCTTTCGGCAGCGCTCACTTTGGGCAGCCTTACTTCGTGTGAAGACTACCTCGACAAAGAGCCTGACTCAGATGTGAATCCGGAGGAGGCATTCAAAAACTTTGAAAATTTCCAAGGCTTTGTTGAGCAGATGTACAACAGCATCCCTCACAAGACATGTTGCTATTGGAATACTACATTCAACTGGGGTGAGGACGAAATCCTTACGCTCAACAACGCCGACTTCTACGTTACGTCGAAGATGGATGAAGGCGACTTCAAGGCATACTACACCTCTTGGGGTGGTAACCTCTGCTTCCTCTATGGTAACAACGATGATGTTAAATCAAAAGACCGTATGAAGCACCACATCTGGAACGACTCGTGGTACTGCATCCGTAAAGCTAACCTCGGTCTTGAAGCTTTGGAGCAAGGCCTTATGACCGATGCTACTGATGAGGAACGTGACTTCGTAAAAGGTCAACTTCTCTTCTTCCGTGGTTGGTGGTACGAGGAACTTATGGTTTGGTTTGGTGGTATGCCTTACTTCGACCGTGCTCTTGATGCATCAGAAACGTTCACCTTCCCACGCGAATCTTTTACCGATTGTGCTAAGAAGGCTGCTGCCGACTTTGAGGCTGCTGCTAAGCTCCTCCCTAACGATTGGGATAAGTCGACCGTAGGTAAGCGTACACTCGGTGCAAACCAGCTCCGCATCACCAAGGCTACTGCTCTTGCATACGCAGGTAAGATTATGCTTTGGGCTGCAAGTCCGCTTAATAATGTAGGTGCAAAAGTAGGTGGTAAAGAGACCTATAACTACAACACCGAATATGCTAAGCAAGCTGCCGAATACCTTGGTCAGAGCCTTGCGCTCATAGAGAATGGCGAATCGCCTTACTCACTCGCTGAATACTATCCAGCAGACGACTTCGACGCTCTCTACCATCACGACCGCAAGAAGACTACCAACTCTTGCTATTCGGACATTTTCTACACAGTTGGTCAGAACTTCAAGCAGCCAGGTACTGTTGAGGCTATGATGCGCGGTACACGATTCAATCAAGCTAACGATGCTCGTTGGGGCTTCGCTGTAAGCTGGGGCTCAAATGTGAACGGATTGTTCAATGGCGGTTTCTGCCAAGTGCCTACAGCCAACTATGTTAACTATGCATATGGTATGGCTAATGGCCTTCCACTCGACGACCCGAACAGCGGTTTCGATCCAACTCACCCATTCAAAAATCGTGACCCACGTTTCTATCACGATATTGTATTCGATGGTGAACGTTTCATCGACCAAGATGCTACCGAAGATTTTGTCGATCAGCAGTATGCAACGTTGTACACTAAGGGTATTATGCGTGATGTAACAAATGCAAGCCGTACGGGTTATTTCTGCCAGAAACTTGTGCCACACACGGGCAACAGAGTCGATCGTGTAACCGACGACTGGGGTAAAGGTTTCAAGAGCTATTTGCCATATATGCGCGTAGCCGATGTATACCTTATGTATGCCGAAGCTGGTGCTGCAGCAGGTGGCGCTTCGTATAAAGCGAACTCATTCTCTAAGAATGCCGTAGAGGCTATCAATACACTTCGCGACCGCGTAGGTGTGGGCCACGTCGACGCTGGTTACGCAGCTTCGCAGCAGAAGTTTATGGACGAAGTTCGTCGTGAGCGTGCTTGCGAACTTGCATTCGAAGGCTTCCGCTTCAACGACCTTCAGCGCTGGTTGCTACTCACCGAAAAACCATACACAACCAAAACTTCGCAAGAGTTTACTCGTGTATATGATGATGAGTGGTACAAGACCAATGATCCACGCGATGCCGAAGTGAAAGGCTGGCACGAAGAGACGCTCTTGACGCGTAATTTAGGAACAAAGCACTATTGGTTCCCAATTCTCGAAAGCCAAGTCTACATATATGAAGACTTTGCTCAAAACCCAGGTTGGTAAATACAATTGATTGTAGAATATGAAAATTAGTAAGTATAAATATCTTGCGGCAGCCTTGTGCACAGCCAATGTAGCTATTGCACAAGAAGAAGCAACCGTAGCCGCAACTCCCGACTCGGCAAAGCTCACTGAGCCCGCTAAAGTTATGTTGGCCTTCCGTGAGGTCAATGCTGATGAGGCTCTTGTGGGTGTGTCGACAATGAGTTACCGAGATGTTATTGAGAAAGACTATCTCACATATCCTCTCTCGGATCTAACCGCTTTCGTTCCTGGTGGTGCTTCTACTTGGGGCGGTTCATACTTGACTCTTATCGATGGTGTGCCTCGTGACCTCGATAACATCAAACCAGATGAGATTGAAACTGTTTCGTTCCTCAAAGGCGCTAATGCTGTTGCGCTCTATGGTAGCCACGCAGCTAAAGGTGTTTTGCTCATAACCACAAAACGTGGTGCTGAGGGCGACATCCGCATCAAGGCTCGTGCTAACACTGGCTGGTATGTCGATAAGGCTTATCCTAAATATCTTGGCTCTGCCGAATATATGGTTCTCTATAACGAAGCTCGTGTAAACGATGGCTTGAACAAAGTAACAGATCCATACTATTCTGCTGAGGACATCTATCATTATGCATCGGGCGAGAACCCATATCGCTATCCAAGTGTAGATTTCTACTCATCGGATTACATCAAGAAGGCATTTAACCGCACCGATGCTACTGCAGAAATTGATGGTGGTAACGACCGCGCTCGCTACTATACCAACATCAGCTTCTACAATGTAGGTACACGCTTCAAAGTGGGCGAAGCTAAGAAGAGCTACACCAACCGCTTCAGTGTGCGTGGTAATGTCGACCTCAACGTAAGTGACTATATTGCTGCTCGCGTAGATGCCAACATCACCTTCTACAACGAGCGTGGTTATAGCGGTGGTAACTACTGGGCGGCTGCTTCTACGTGGCGTCCTAACCGTATCGCTCCATTCATTCCATTGAGCTATGTAAATGCTAATGCTATCGATGCTCAGAAACAGTTGGCTGCATCAAGCAATATCATCGATGGTAAGTTCCTTGGTGGTACTACAACCGATGCTACCAACGTGTTTGCCGATATGTATTGCTCGGGTAGCTCAAAGAAGACTACGCGTCAGTTCCAGTTCGAGACTGGCCTCGATGTAGACCTCTCGCCACTCACCGAGGGCTTGTCGTTCCACACGCAGTTTGGTATGGACTTCAAGAATGCCTACACGCAGTCGTACTCCAATACGTATAGAACCTTCACTCCAACTTGGTCGAACCTCAACGGCAAAGATGAGATTATTGCCGTTGATGGTACTGCAACCGTAGACTTGCATACAGGTTCGCAAAACATTGGCAATTCTTCGAGCCAGCAGACCTACTCACTCGATGCGCGTTTCAACTACGACCGCACTTTCGACGAACACTCTATTGGTGCTATCGCAGTGCTTCGTGGTTTCCAATATCGCAAGACGGGTAGCTATCACTCAGAGAGCGATGCAAGTGTAGGCTTCAACGTCCACTACGACTTCGCTAAGCGCTACTTCCTCGATTTTACTGGTACCGTAGCTCACACAGCTAAACTTGCTGAGGGTCATCGCAACGCATTCTCGCCAAGCGTAACTCTTGGTTGGAATATTGCTAAAGAGAGCTTCTTCGAAGGTTCGGCACTCAACGACCTTATGTTTAGCGTAAGTGCAAGCAACGTTGCTAACGACGTTGATATTGATAGCTATACTAAATACCTCGGTTCATTCTCACAAACAGGTATATGGTGGGCATGGACCGACCAAAGCCAACAGTCGACTGTATCGAAGCGTGGTTCTAACGAAGACCTCGACTTCATCCGCAACAAAGAGTTCTCTCTTGGCTTGCGTGGTGGCTTGCTCGACAATACATACACCTTCACCGTTTCGGCTTACCTCAACAAGCAAACTGGCAAGATTATTTCTGCTGAATATCAAATGCCTGAGTATATGCGTGTTCAGTATGGCGATCCTGCTAAAGATGAAATTTCATCGTTCATCACCAGTATCAACTACGAAGACGACTTGCGCAAAGGCATGGAGTTCTCTCTTGGCTACAACAAGAAGATTGGCGAGGTAGACTTTAGCGCATTCGCTACTGGTCGTCTCTACACCACTGAAGCTACCAAGCGCGACGATACGCGATACAAAGACGCATATCAGAAACGCGAAGGCAAGTTCATCGACGGTGTTTGGGGTTATGAGTGCCTCGGCTTCTTCAAGGATCAAGCTGACATCGACAAATCTGCCGACCAAAGCAGCTTTGGTCAAGAAATCAAACCAGGCGACCTCAAGTATAAGGACCAAAACGGCGATGGCAGAATTGATAATAAAGACGAAGTGGAACTCGGTCGCGAAAGCAACCCATTCGAATATGGTTTGGGCTTGACTGCTAAGTACAGCGGTTTCACGCTCTTCGTTGCTTGCGATGGCGCAGTTGGTGGTACTGTTGTGAAGAAAAATAAACTCTACTGGATGTCGGGCGATGACAAATACTCTGTTGAGGCTCGCAACCGTTGGACTAAGGAGAATGCCAACTCGGCTACTCTGCCACGTTTGACTACCACTGCTGCTCAGAACAACCGTCAGACTTCTGACTTCTGGACCTACAAAACGAACATCTTCGATATTTCGAAAGTTCAGCTCACCTACGATCTTCCTTCGTCAATCTTCGAGGGTATGAAGGTGTTGAGCGCTGCTCAGGTTTATGTTAGCGGTTCTGACTTGGTTCGCTTCTCTAAAGAGCGCGAGTATGAAGAGACTAACGTAGGTTCTGCACCTCAAACACGTTTCTACAATCTTGGTGTAAAGGTTACATTCTAATAAACTGAGAATAAATGAAAAGTAAATATTTCTTACCGGCCCTAATGTTAATCCCTGCATTGGCTTCGTGCGACGACGTGCTTGAGCCTGCAGCAGAGAACGCAATGGACGTTACGGCCATGTATTCAAACCCAGCTATGGCAATGGGTATGCTTGGTAATGCCTACAGCTTCTTGCCATACGATGGAACGCCCCAAACCGACCTCGCTACCGACGATGCTGTCAGCAACGATCCTGACAATGGCTATCGCAAAATAGCTGCAGGCGCTTGGGCTGCCGACAATAACCCAACTTCGCGTTGGCAACGTTGCTACCACGCTATTCAGTATATCAACCTCTTGCTCGAGAATACTGATAATGTAGAATATGCTGCTTCGTCGGCACTTCGCACCATGCACAACGACGTTGTTAAGGGTCAGTGCTACGCTATGCGTGGTATGTTCCACTACTATCTCTTGCAGGTTCATGCAGGTTATGTAGGTGGTACTCTTATGGGTATCCCATATCATCTCTCTTCCGAAGATGCTACCTCGAATTTCAATCAGCCACGTAATACATACAAAGAGACTCTCGACCTCATCGAAGCCGACTTTGCAAAGGCTCTTGATCTTTTGCCCGACCACTTCGGTAACATCGACAATGCAAATCAAATACCTGCTAAGTACAAAGCTATCGGTGCTACCCAAAGCGAATACAACCGTGCTTTTGGCGACAACCACAAAGGCAAAGTTGACGGCATCATTGTGAAAACAATCAAAGCTCAACTTTTGCTTATGTCGGCAAGCCCTGCTTACGATGCATCGGGTGCCACCTACGCCGAGGCTGCTAAAGCCTTTGCTACGGTACTCGAAACAGAACTTGGTGGCATTGCTGGTCTCGATCCAACAGGTCACACTTGGTTTGCTAACACTGCGCAAATAGACAAACTCGCCAGCAACGAAAATCCTGCCGAAGTACTTTGGCGTAGTGGCAACAGCGACAATAGCACAGGCATTGAGGAAGACAACTTCCCTCCCTCAATCTATGGTAAAGGTCGCACCAACCCTACCCAAAACCTCGTTGACGCATTCCCAATGGCTAACGGTTATCCTATCACCGCTGCCGCTTCGGGCTACGATGCAAGCAAACCATACGAAGGCCGCGACCCACGTTTCTATGCTGCTATTATCTACAATGGCGCTGCACAAGGCGTGAATGGCACTGCTATCGATGTTACTACCACATCGAGCACCATCGATGGTATCAACAAAGAGAACAAACTCTCTACGCGTACTGGCTACTACATGAAGAAACTCACCCGCGCCGACGTTAACATCGACCCTAACTCTAAAACTGGTAAGCGTCACTATACGCCACGTATCCGCTTCACCGAGCTCTTCCTTGGCTATGCTGAGGCTGCCAACGAGGCTTACGGCCCTACCGGCGAAGGCGATATGGGTTCTGCTTATGACGTTATCAAGGCTATCCGCCATCGTGCTCTTGGCATCGACGACGATCCTTACCTCGAGAGCATCAAGAACGATAAAGATGCTATGCGTCAGCTCATCCGCAACGAACGCCGCCTCGAATTCTGCTTCGAGAATAAGCGTTTCTGGGATCTCCGCCGCTGGAAAGTTGATTTGAGCGAACTCAACGCTACTGCCAAGGGTGTGAAGATTACGGGCGATACTTATGAATATATCGACGTAGATACTCGTAACTACAAAGATTATATGTATTACGGTCCTATTCCTTACGGCGAAATACAGAAGTTCAACGCTCTGCAGCAAAATCAGGGCTGGTAATTGATGTAAAATCGAATATTTGGAAAATAGAATTAATATGAAATTCAATGGTAAAATAGCGGCTCTTGCCGCACTGTCGATGTCTTTCATGGCTTGCGAAAACCAAGACAACGACTTCCCCGATTATCAGGATGGTATTTCGGTATATTTCCCATATCAGACGCCAGTTCGTACGCTCGTGCTTGGCACCGATGAGGGCGATACATCAAGAGATAAGGCTCACAAATGCCTAATCTCTGCTACTATGGGTGGCGCATACAGCGGTCGCGACATCTTGGTTGATTATGTAGTTGATACTACGCTTGTCGAGAATGTAACGAAAGCTGATGGCGGAGCTATAAAAGTTATGCCAAAAAATTATTACACGCTTTCCGACGATGTCTTTCGCTTCAATGGTAATCTTACTGGTGCTATCGAGGTGGAACTCACTAATGCATTCTTTGCCGACCCTGAATCGGTGAATGAGACCTACGTGATTCCTATCGTTATGAGAAATCAATTAGGTGCCGACCGCATTCTCTCTGGTAAGTACGATACCGAATTGCTTCAACATGCTCCTGCTCGCACCGATGCAGATAGTTGGATTGAAGTGCCTCAAGACTACGTACTCTATTGTGTGAACTACAAGTGTAAGTATGATGCTTACTTCTCACGCACGGGTAAGTATGGCCTCAACGGCGGTGAAATGGTGCAAATCCCTAATCCAAGCTCAGCTAAATGGAATGGTGGTTTCGATGAGTTTGTTGATGGCGAAGATTGTAACACCGTTACTAAATCGCTCAATAGCGTTACTTACGCAGTAAATCGCACGTTGACGAGCAATACTGACACCGTTACCATTGCTGCTAACTTGTTGCTCACATTCGACGAAAGCGAAGAATGTACTATAACCTCGCTCACCGATAATGTTAAGGTGACTGGTTTGGGTAAATACACCTTGAATGGCGCTAAGAAGGCTAATAACAATAAGGATCGCGATTTGATAGAACTCTACTATACTCTTACTGATGAGAATGGTCAGTCTATCGATTGCCAAGAGCGCCTCATATGGAAGCGTAGCGGTGTGTTACCTATCAATGAGTTTGCTATAAAGTATACGGCAGAATAGTAAATAATTACGAGTTATGAATTACGAGTTACGAGTATGGAACACAGATAATATGGCAGATAAAGAATTCGTTCAATCTGTGTCATCTGTGTGCTACAACAGCAAAACTTGTAATTCGGAATTCATAACTCATAACTAAAAAAGGTATGAAACATAAAATCTATATGGCAACATTGGCGCTTGGTGCTCTTGCATCATCGTGTGCCGATGAATTCGACCAAGCCTATAGCGTAGCTAAGCCTAAGTCGCTCGAAGACTACGCCTATTTGGCCGATTATAAGCCGCTTCGCGACTACGTCACCAATCCAAACTTCAAGCTTGGCGGTGCGCTCGAAGCTGGCGACTTCAACAGTGATGGTGCTATGCATCAAATAGCTGCAACGAACTTCAACGAGATTGTGGCTGGCAATGCTATGAAGATGTCTTCGTGCGTCGACGATAAGGGAAACATGAACTTTACCACTGTTAGCGATTTTGTCAATAAGGCCGAAGTTGCAGGTGTGAGTGTCTTTGGTCACACCCTCGCTTGGCATGCTCAGCAGCCTAAGAAATGGCTCGAAGAGGTCGTTTTGGCCGACAAACCTGTAGAAGCTGTAGCTAGCGATAACCCTTGTATCATCTTCACTTGTGCTGGTGGAGTCAACGCTTGGGATCAGCAAGGTATCTACGATTTGCCTACTCCTATGGAGAAAGGCAAAACCTATGTGGTTAAGGCAAAAGTTAAGACCGACGATGGCGCAAAATGTGCTTTGTGGCCTATTTGGAATGCCAGCGACAATAAGAACGAATGGGGTGGAAGTAACGATGTTCAGTATTTAGGTGATCCAGCTACCACAAAGTCGTTCTCTGAACTCACATGGGAGTTTGAGGCTTCGTTCCCACACGATCGTCTTCAATTTGTATTCGGTCTTGCCAAAGGCGATGTTTGCATCGATGATGTATCGTGCAAAGAGAAAGGCTCTGACGTAGAGATGATTGTGAATGGTTCATTCGATGAGCCAAGCACCGAAGGTTGGAGCGTTAATTGGAATGGTCCTTCTATGAAGCGAGATATTCCAACTGTTCCTGCCGAGGTCTCTACTTGGAATAATATTCTCAATAATAGCGACTGCGAAGGCACAGATGGTAGCGCATTTTATGTAAAGAACGCTGGCGAAAGTAATGGCGTTGCTGCTACTACGTTTGTCGATGGTGGTAACCCTGGCAAGTGCGTCTCTGTAACATCTGCAACTCGTAACGCTACTGGCGAGAAAGATGAGAATGGTAATGATGTATACGAAGGTCAAGATTGGGACGCTCAGTTCTGGATCGTATTCCCTGAGTCATATCCAGAAGGCACTACTATCAAGATTAAATTCGACTACAAAGCAAGCCAAACTTCTGTAGCTAGTACCCAAGCTCATGGTGCTCCAGGTGCTTATCACCATTGGTCATTCATTGGTGATGTAAACTTCACCACCGAATGGAAGACATACGAAAAAACTGTAACTATCGATAGTGAACAAGGTAAAGATGGTGGTTGCCAATCTTGCGCATTCAACCTCTCTGTTACTAAGACTGCTACTACGTACTATTTTGATAATATAGAAGTTCTCCGCGAGCAGAAGAACGAAAGCAGTGGCATCCCTCAAACAGCCGAAGAGAAAAAAGACACCCTCACTTGGGCTCTCGACCGCTGGATTGGTGGTATGATGAAAGCTTGCAAAGGCAAGGTTAAGGCTTGGGACGTTGTCAACGAGGCTGTCAGCGGTGCCGACAAAGACGGCGATGGCTTCTACGATTTGCAACATGGTTCTGAGGGTAACACTACCGACTTCTTCTGGCAAGATTACCTCGGCGACATCGACTATGTACGCACTGCGGTAGCTTCGGCTCGTAAGCACTTCGCTGCTAATGGTGGCAATGCCGCCGACCTCAAGCTCTTCATCAACGACTATAGCCTTGAGTCTACTTGGGATTATGCTACTAATAGTTGGTCAGACAATAAGAAACTCAAGAGCCTCATCAACTGGATAGCTAAGTGGGAAGCCGATGGCACTACCAAGATTGATGGTATAGGCACTCAGATGCATGTCACTTATAGTGCAAATGCAGAAACGCAAGCAAAACAAGAGGAGGGCGTTGTAAAGATGCTTGAACTCATGGCTGCTACAGGTAAGTTGGTTCGCATCTCTGAACTCGATATGGGCTATAATGATGCCAATGGTATTGCTCTCGAAACAAGTGAACTTACCGAGGAACAACACAAGCAGATGGCTGCATACTATAGCTTCATAGTACGTAAGTACTTAGAGATTGTGCCTGCAGCTCAGCAGTATGGCATCACTCAATGGTGTCTTACCGACAGCCCTGCAACTTCTGCTTGGCGTCCTAATGCACCTACTGGTCTTTGGGATCTCAACTACGACCGCAAGCATACCTATGCAGGTTTTGCAGAGGGCTTGCAAGGCAAAGAGTATAAATAATTTCATAGAGTTATCTTATAGGATGGGCGCTGCGAAGGCTGCGATAGTTACTTCGCAGCGCTCTTTTTTTATAGTTACGAATTCCGAATTCTCAATTTCGGCGCTGTTCAACAATGTTTAGGCGGATTTTGAAATCCGTCGTCATTGAGTTGCGAATTCCCAAATTTGCAAATGCCATAATCGGGGATTACAAATCTCCTCCAACGGTAGGTAATTCGTAAATCATAACTCGTAATTCATAATTATAGAAATGAAACCGAATAAAATACTATTATCCATTCTTATGGCAGCAGGCGCAACAAGCCTTACTGCTCAAAACCCAATTGTGCAAACTGCTTTCACCGCCGACCCTGCACCTGTGGTTTTCGGTGATCGTTTGTATATATATACCAGTCACGATGAGGCAGGTGCCGACTTTTTCTGGATGTACGATTGGCATCTCTACTCAACGGCCGACATGGTCAACTGGACCGACCATGGTACGCCTCTTTCGCTCAACACTTTCAGCTGGGCCGACGACCGCGCCTGGGCTGGCCAATGCATAGAGCGCAATGGTAAATACTACTGGTACATACCAGCACATTCTAAACTTACGGGCGCCATGGCTATTGGTGTGGCTGTGGCCGACTCGCCTACTGGCCCGTTCCGTGATGCTATTGGCAAACCACTTGCCGATGGCGATTGGGCTTATATCGACCCTACTGTTATGATTGATAACGATGGTCGTGCTTTCCTTTTCTGGGGTAATCCTGAGATTTTCTATGCCGAATTGAACGACGACATGATTAGCCTAAAATCGGAAATAAAAAAGGTAAATCAGACCGTTGAAGGCTTTGGCGCTCCTAATCCTGCCGAACGCAAGAAAGACACTAAATACAAAGACAACTATACCGAAGGTCCGTGGATTATGCGCCGCGCCGACCTTTACTACCTCATATACGCTGCTGGCGGTGTGCCCGAGCACATTGCATACTCTACAGCCCCTACCATCGAAGGTCCGTGGACTTATCGTGGCGAGATAATGCCGCTCGAAAACACTGGCTCGTTCACCAACCATTCGGGTGTGGTCGATTTCAAAGGACACTCTTATTTCTTCTATCACACGGGTCATTTGCCCAATGGTGGCGGCTTCGACCGTAGCGTGGCTGTTGAAGAATTCAAATACAACGCCGATGGCTCGTTCCCAATCATTCATCATACTGCCGAAGGTGTTAAGCCTATTGGCACACTCAACCCATTGCATCGCACCGAAGCTGAAACAATAGCGTTTAGCCAAGGCCTGTCTACTGCTCAATGCAACACGGGCGTCTACGTAACCAACATTCACAATGGCGACTACATCAAGGTGCGCAGTGTCGACTTTGGCAATGCTTCGCCTAAGGCGTTGCGTGCCTCGGTGGCTTCGGCTCTTTGCGGCGGCCAAGCCGATTTCCATCTTGATGCTCCCGATGGTCAGGTGATAGCTACTGTCAATGTGCGCAACACTGGCGGTTGGGAACAGTTTGTCACCGTAGAGACCGAGTTGAAAGCCGCTGTTACCGGTGTGCACGATATATACATAACATTCAGCGGCAACAAAGGCGCGCAACTCTTCAACTTCGATTGGTGGCAGATGCTTAGCGAGACAACTTCAGAGGCCGACATATTGGCAAATACTCGTAAGTCGGTTACTGCTATCGAGAGTAGCGATTATCCTCGCACCGATAAAGATGGGCGTGCTTATTTCCGTGTTTATGCGCCTCAAGTGCAGCGCTTGCAAGCCGATGTGTGTGGCAAGAAATACGACATGCAGCGCACTCCCGATGGCGTGTGGACTGTCTCTACAGACCCGCTGCCCATTGGTCATCACTACTATTTTCTCATTGTCGATGGAATGCGCATTGTCGACCCAGGTTCGCAAACCATCTTTGGCTGCAACGGCATAGCTGGCTGCATAGAGATAGAGGAGGGCACCGAGGGCGACTACTATCGTCCGCAGCAAGTGCCTCACGGACAAGTGCGTCAGCTTACTTACTATTCTAACTCGCAAAAAACTTTCCGCACTGCATACATATATACGCCTGCCGAATATGAAACGAATCTGAAGAAACGTTATCCGGTGCTCTACTTGCAACACGGCATGGGCGAAGATGAAACAGGCTGGAGCACTCAGGGCTGCATGAGTAATATTATGGACAATGCCATAGCAGCTAAAAAAGCTGTGCCAATGATTGTCGTTATGGAGAGTGGCGATGTGGAGAAACCTTTTTCGCCCAAGCCTGGTCAGAGCCGTTGGGAAGCTATGTCTGAGTATGGCGCTTCGTTCTACGACGTGCTTCTGAACGACCTTATCCCTACTATCGATAAGACCTTCCGCACCAAGACCGACCGCGACAATCGTGCAATGGCTGGTCTCTCGTGGGGCGGTCATCAGACATTTGACGTGGCGCTTACTCACCTCGACCGTTTCTCATACATAGGCGCATTCAGTGGTGCAATCTTTGGCCTCGACGTACCTACGTGCTACAATGGCGTCTTTGCCGATGGCAAGAAGTTCAACAAGCAGGTGCATAAACTCTTTTTGAGCTGTGGAACTGAAGAGAATTTTGGCACTGAAGCGCTGGTAAATGCCATCAGAGCGCAAGGCATCAACGTCGATTTCTACCTGTCGAAAGGCACTGCTCACGAGTGGCTCACGTGGCGACGTAGCTTGAATGAATTTATTCCAAAATTGTTCCGATAAATTGATGCTGATAGAACACAGATTACGCAGATTTCCGCAGATTTGAAATCAGCCAAATCTGATTGGTGTATTTATGATTGATAGATTTACATCTACTATTTATGAACGAAGGCTCGATCTTGCGAATTACTTCGTACCTCTGTAAATCCGTAAATAATTATATATCTGTGTCATCTGTGTTCTCTATGCGAAAACTCGTAATTCGGAATTGCCGGATTTCAAATCTGGCAAAACACAAAAAATTACCGCTGTCATCCTGAGCGAAGCGAAGGATCTCATAAGCGTAATATGTACGATAGACAAGATTCTTCGCTACGCTCAGAATGACAATAAGTATAACCAGAACAATGAAAATATTATTACTACTAATCATCATTTTGCCGTTCGTTGTAACAAGCGCTACAGCCAATATTCAACTTGGTCTGTCGGCAGTGGCGCATACTAAGTCTATTAGCGATATTTCTAATTACGCATTACAGATAACCACTCCCGAAGCTCAAACAAACCCTTGGGATTGGCAGATGCACTATAAGCTATCTGCACCGCTAACCAAAGGAGGAACGTATACGCTCACCATGCGCATGAAAGCCTCGTCGGCAGCCTCTGTTGGTCTGTGGCCCATCGATACGCAAAGCTCCAACCGCAACGAGTGGGGCAACAGTGCCGATGTGCAATATTTGGCTACGTATGACGTGACAACCGAATGGCAGACTTACTCGTGGAACTTCACCGCTTCGTTTCCGCTCGATGAATTCGACTGGGTATTTGGTCAGTTTGGTGGCGACCTCTATTTCGATGATGTCGTGCTTGTTGCCGACGGCTCCGACGCAAACCTCATCGATGGTGATTTCGAAAACGGATTGTCTGCAGGTTGGGAGAAAATATCATATCAGAACCTAAGTTTTGCCATTGTAGCCACTTCGGCGAAACTCGATTTGCAAAACGCCATAGCTAAAGCTGAAGATGCATTCGAGAAGTCGGCTACGCTCACTCGTGCTGAGGCTATCACTGCTCGCCAGCAACTTGCTGAAGCTATCGAAGTTGCTAAGGCTTTCAGTAGCGATAGTGACGATGATTACCTCGCCGAGTCTCAAAAGCTCATATCTGCAACGGCTGCTCTGACGCAGTGGATTGGCGTGCCCGATTCGGCCGATCCCAATTTTTATATATACTTATGTTTCGGGCAGTCGAATATGGAAGGCAACGCACAACCCGAAGCACGCGACCTTGCCGATGTGCCTGAGCGCTTCAAGATGATGGCTGCCGTAGATTTCCCAAGCATGAACCGCACGAAAGGGCAGTGGTATGCCGCTATGCCCCCTCTCTGTCGACCTGGTACTGGTCTTACGCCTGCCGACTGGTTCGGCCGCACAATGATTGACTATGTGCCCGAAAATGTTACTATCGGTGTTATAAATGTGGCTGTGGGCGGCACTAAGATTGAGGGCTTTATGAATGAATACGTAGCCGAATATATAGCAAGCGAAGCCGATTGGTTCAAAAACTACATGGCTTCGTACAACAACGAGCCATTCACACGCCTTGTAGAGATGGCAAAACGTGCGCAAAACTACGGCGTGATTAAGGGCATCTTGCTCCACCAAGGCGAAAGCAACAATGGTGATGGCGAGTGGTGCAATAAAGTGAAAACTGTGTATGAGCGCTTGCTCGCCGAACTCGGACTTTATGCCGAAAATGTACCTCTGCTCGCTGGCGAAATGGTGCGTCAGGATAAAGGGGGCATTTGCTATGGGCATAATAGTGTTATTGCTACGCTTCCTCAGGTTGTTCCTTCGGCGTATGTAATATCATCGGCAGATTGCAACGCTGCCGCCGATGGCCTCCATTTCACGGCCGATGGCTACCGACTCATAGGAAAGCGCTATGCTTTGCAAATGCTCAAACTTATGGGCTACAATGTCGACAATGTTTCGCCTGTAGAAAAGGTGCAAACATGTGCGAATCAGGTTGTTGATGTTAAGGTGTTCGATGTTACTGGTCGCCCCGTTGGTGCCGATTATCGAGGTATTGCTCTTGTGCATTATATATATGCCGATGGGCATGTAGCTACCGAAAAGAAATGCTTGAAATAAAATAAATAGTTAACACAAAATGTTATTGTTATGAAGTCTTTATTAGTTATGTCGGCGCTTGCAACTGTGTTTATGATTGGTTGTGTGCCTACAGAGAAAAACGCAAATAACACTTTCGTTTTCAATGGCAATCCATTGATTAAGAATAAGTTTACGGCCGATCCTGCGCCAATGGTCAGCAATGGCAGACTGTATCTCTACGTTGGTCACGACGAATATTACGAAGGTCAGGACAGTGCCAACGGTGGCAAGGAGTTCAACATCACCGAATGGCTCTGCTACTCAACTTCGGACATGAAAACATGGACCGATCATGGCTCGGTGCTTCGTCCTTCCGATTTCAAATGGGCAGACACCATTACGGCTGGCGTTGGCACGGCTTGGGCAGCGCAAGTTGTTGAGCGCGGTGGCAAATTCTACTATTACACCACAGTGCAAGGTCAAGCTCCATATTCGGGCTATGCCGTGGCTGTTGCCGTGAGCGACTCGCCTACAGGTCCGTTTGTCGATGCCATTGGCAAACCGCTCATTTGCGACACTATGACAAGCAACGGCGCACGTGGCTGGTGGAACGACATCGACCCAACCGTCTTTATCGACAATGGTCAGGCTTGGCTATGCTGGGGCAACGGCACCTGCTTCATGGCAAAACTCAAGGATAACATGACCGAAATCGACGGCGAAATCCGTGTCATCAACGTGCCTCGCTACATCGAAGGTCCGTGGCTCACAAAGCGCGACACCACCTGCTACCTCATCTATGCTTCGATGGGCAACCGTCAGGAGGCTATCGACTACGCCACTGCTTCATCGTTCGATGGCGAATGGACTCCACAGGGACAGGTGACGGCCGAGGCTGAAAATAGCTTTACCATTCATCCGGGCGTGATTGAGTTCAACGGTCAGTGGTATCTCTTCTATCACAACGCCACACTCACAATCGACGGTCACAAAGGTGCTATCGGTCGTCGTTCGGTTTGTGTCGACAAGATGGAGTTCAATGCCGATGGCACAATCAAATTCGTTGAGCAGACTAAATGAATATAATAATGGAGGAATCCAATAATGTCATGTTGAGCGGAGCAAAACATCTCATTATAAATGCCTTTGAGATTCTTCACTTCGCTCAGAATGACAATTTTTAGAAGTAACATTTAGATTCTTCGCAATGCTCAGAATGACAATGAATATAAAATCTATAGTAATGATTCTGAGCATCGTGGTGGTAGGGCTTCTTACTGCCCGATGCTCTTCTGATATTCCAGCCGTTGTCTCGCCCAATGGCATCGTCGGTTTTGTTGGCACCGATAGTAGCGGCTATTTTGTTACTTACAAAGGACAAAATGTGTTGGAAATAACCAATTTAGGTTTTGCTGATGATGATCAATTGGCTGATTTCAAACTTGTTGGTTCTGTTCACGATGAATACGATATGCTCGCGGGCAAAAAGACGCATTGCGTAAATATGGCCAACGAGTTCGCTGCCAATCTGGACGAAAACGTACAGCTCATCCTGCGCGTCTATAACAACGGCATTGCATTCCGTTACCGTCTGCACGGAATGGACGGTGCGGAAATCCCTGCCGAAAAGACCACCTACAAAATTCCCGAAGGCGTCAAGCGTTGGATGCAGCAGTGGTGCGAGTCTTACGAGGGATTTTTCCCGTTGTCAACTACCGCCAAGCAACAGCCTGTGCCGAGCTATTCGGGCATCAAAAAGTCTGCCGACGGTTACAACTGCCGTTGGGGCTACCCGGCGTTGATAGAGCCGGTGAAGGATGTTTTTGTATTGTTGAGCGAGGCTGATGTCGCTTCAAACAACAGTGCGTCAAGTCTTTGGAACGACAAAAATTTGGAGACTTACGAGGTGCGTCCCGACAAAAACGAAACCAAAATCAACGGCGACTACTTCACGCCGTGGCGCGTTGCAATCATTGGGCAACTCGCTGACATTGTGGAAAGTACGTTGATAACAGACCTCGCCGCTCCCTCCAAATTAACCGATGTTTCGTGGATACAGCCGGGCGTGGTTTCGTGGATTTATTGGGCTTACAATCACGGCTCCAACGATTACGAAATCATCAAGAAATACGTTGATTTGGCTGTTGCTCTGAAACTTCCATACGTGCTCATCGACGCCGAATGGGACACGATGAAGGACGGCAAGACCATCGAAGACGCTGTTAAATATGCAGTTGACAACAAAATCAAACCCCTGATTTGGTACAATTCGTCTGTGGGTTGGGTGGACGGTGCGCCCACGCCAAAATACCGTCTCAACAAGCCCGAAGACCGCGAAAAAGAATTTGCTTGGCTTGAAAAGATTGGCGTTGTGGGCGTTAAAATCGACTTTTTCTCCGGCGACAATCAGATGAATATGTCTTATTGCATCGACCTTTTGGAAGCCGCTGCTAAGCATCATCTTACTGTCAACTTCCACGGCGCAACTATCCCTCGCGGATGGCAGCGCACTTACCCCAATCTCCTTAGTACTGAGGGAGTTTACGGCGCGGAGTGGTACAACAATGTGCCGACATTCACCGACAAGGCGGCTTGTCATAATGCAACGTTGCCTTTTACTCGCAATGTCATAGGCCCGATGGACTACACTCCGTGCGCTTTTTCGGATTCGCAGCATCCTCATATTACTACCAACCCTCACGAACTTGCTCTTACAGTGTTGTTTGAATCAGGTTTGCAGCACATTGCCGACCGTCCCGAAAGCCTTTTGGCACAGCCGCAAGAGGTCAAAGATTTCTTCTCCGAACTTCCCGCCGCTTGGGACGAAACCAAATTTGTCTGCGGCTATCCCGGTGAATATGTTGTACTTGCACGTCGCAAGGGCACCACTTGGTACATTGCCGGCATCAATGGCACCAACGAAGTCAAATCAATTAATGTCAACCTTGATTTTATTGGTCAATCATCTGACATTCAGGCGTTTTTTGATGACGATGAAAATGGTTGGAAAATAGAACATCTTGAGAAGTTGCCCCAAAACATCGCCTGCATGGCCCGAGGAGGATTTCTAATTGTAATAAAATAATGAAAAAGAGCTTCTTTTTACTGTTGCTTTCAGTGATTGCCACGGCATTGCAAGCCCAAAAGTTTTATGTTAAAACTCTGAGCGACAATGTTGTGCGTGTTCGTTATTCCAATTCGGAGCAGAGCTCGCTCCCCGATTGGATTTATGTTGAAAACAAAAATGTAAACTTGTCGGGAACAGGTTTACCTACTGATTTTGTGCATTATCTGAGTGGCGACACTGCTATTTTGCGTTTCCCCAATGCCGATGGCGAATTTCTGTTCGGCTTGGGGCAGTTCCAAGATGGGTACAACAACGTGGCAGGACTTCCTCGCCGACTAACGCAGGTCAATACGCAGATTTCGGTTCCCGTACTTATTTCAAACAAGGGCTATGGCATCATTTGGAATAACTACGCGAAAACCGAATTCAACTTGCCTGAAAATTGCGTTCAACTCACCAAAACGCTCTCTGGCGGAACCGAAACCGTTGATGTCACTTCCACCGAAGGAGGCAAAAGAGAGACTCGCCAAAAGAACATTTTTGAAGCTGAAATCACTCTCGGTGAAGATGGCGATTATGCCCTTCTGCTCGATGTGGGTCAAAAGATGGCTCGCCGCCACAACCTCACTATTGATGGTGTGCCCGTCATCGAAATGCAGAATGTTTGGTTGCCACCAACTGCTTCGAAAATTGTATTCCTCAAAAAGGGAACGCACAAACTTACGGCCGAACTCACCGAAAACGACCGACCAACACTTTGGTATGGCAAGGTGAAAAATGAAACTTCATTTTTGTCGTATCCGTCTGATGCCGTGGATTATACCATCATAAAAGGTACACCCGACGAGATTATACAGACCTATCGCAGGCTCACGGGCGAGGCTCCTCTGATGCCATCGTGGGCGTTGGGCTACATACATTGTCGCGAGCGTTTCCATTCGCAAAAAGAGATTCAGGAGACTACCGACAGGTTCATTTCAGAAAATATTCCACTCGACGTGATTGTGCAAGATTGGCAATATTGGGGCAAAAACGGTTGGAACTCAATGGTTTTCGATTCGGTAAATTATCCTAATCCCAAAGCTCTTACTGATTATCTTCATTCTAAAAATGTAAAGATGATGCTCTCTGTCTGGTCGAAAATCGACAAGAATTCGGCTGTTGGCAAAGAGATGAACAAAAGTGGTTTCTACATTCCGAACACCGATTGGATCGACTTTTTCAATCCTCAAGCTGCGGCTGCATATTGGGATAATTTCAGCAAAAAACTGTTGCCTCTTGGCATCGACGCGTGGTGGCAAGATGCTACCGAACCCGAAAACGACGACCTCGAAAATCGCTTTGTCGGCAATGGCTCTATTGAAGGCAACCGCGTGCGCAATGTCTATCCGATGCTTGTAAATAAAACGGTTTACGAAGGTCTCAGAAAGGACAATCCGCAGAAACGTCCGATGATTCTCACTCGTAGCGGATTTCTTGGTATTCAGCGCTACGGCTCAGCACTTTGGAGTGGCGATGTTGGCAACGATTGGGAGACATTGCGTCGTCAGATTACAGGCGGATTGGGATTGCAGGCTGCTGGTGTGCCGTGGTGGACATACGATGCAGGCGGTTTCTTCCGTCCATCAGACCAATACACAAATCAAGACTATATCAACCGTATGCTTCGTTGGGTGGAACTTTCTGTATATCTGCCACTTATGCGTGTTCACGGATATATGAGCGATACCGAGCCGTGGCGTTATGGCGCAGAGGCTCAAGATATTATAAAAAAATGTATCGAACGTCGCAAGCAACTTTTGCCCTACATCTATTCCAACGCAGCCGACGTAGCTTTCAATGGCTCTACATTAATGCGTCCGTTGGTGTTTGATTTCTGCAACGACCAAAAAGCATTGGAGCAAAAATATGAGTATATGTTCGGCAAGTCGCTGCTCGTCAGTCCAGTGACAGAACCTAATGTTACAACTTGGAAAACTTATCTGCCAGAAAATAAGGCCGGTTGGTATTCTGTTGCTGAAAATTATAAATATTACGATGGCGGTCAAACTGTTGAAACTCAAATAGATGATGCCGACATTCCAACCTTCGCCAAGGGTGGTAGTATCGTGGTGAGAAAGATTTCGGAAGAACTTCGTGAAATAGAAATTTTTGCTGGCGATAATGCTAAATTTGTGCTCTACGAAGACGACGGCGAGAGTTTCGATTTTAAGCGTGGCGACTATGCCAAAACGCTCATCACTTGGGACGAAAAGTTGCAACGCCTGACCATAGCTCCCAACGGCGGCAACAATAAGGTTATTCACAAATTTCGCCTGTTGTTGTGCAATAGCAATGGCGTAACTGAAAAGAATATTGATTATAAGGGAAAAACAGTCAAAATTAAATTATAGAATTTATCCAAAAATGAAAAGATTAATCTTATCTGTCTTAGCGGTTTTTATGTCCATTTGTTCAATGGCGCAAGACCCGAATTTCCACATTTATCTCTGTTTCGGACAGTCGAACATGGAGGGAAATGCCAAAATTGAAGATGTTGACTATAAGAATGTTGATCCACGTTTCAAGATGATGGCTGCCGTCGATTTCCCAGAGCAGGGACGCACGATGGGGCAGTGGTACACCGCAGTACCGCCACTCTGTCGCCCGGGTACGGGACTAACGCCAGTCGATTATTTCGGTCGTACCATGGTTAAGCATCTGCCTCAAGATGTGTCGGTTGGCGTTATCAACGTAGCCATTGGTGGCTGCAAGATTCAAGCCTTCATGACCGACAGCATCGCTGAATATGCAAAGAATTGCCCAGGTTGGATGGTAGGTATGCTCAAGGCCTACGACAATAATCCGTACAAGCGCCTTGTCGATATGGCCAAGTTGGCTCAGAAAGACGGCGTCATCAAGGGTATACTTATTCATCAGGGCGAATCGAACAACGGCGACGAGTTCTGGCTTCAGCAGGTAAAGAGCGTTTACGAGCATCTTTGTGCCGACCTTAACCTCGACCCTGCGCAGGTGCCTCTGCTTGCTGGCGAAACGGTGCAGGCCGGTGGCGAAGGTCAGTGCATTTTGCACAATAAGGTCATTGCCAAATTGCCACAAGTCATTGCCAATGCGCATGTTATCTCGTCAAGCGGTTGCACCAATGCTTTCGATAAGCTCCATTTCAACGCAGCTGGCTATCGCGAACTTGGCTCGCGCTATGCTGCCAAAATGCTTAGTCTGCAGGGCATAAATATTTATGGCAATGCTCAGCACACAGTGGAGAGTCCCGACGGTAAAATAAAAGTGACAGTCTCTTCTGCCGAAGGTTTTCCAACTTACTCTGTTAGTTGCAATGGTCAGACCGTCATCGAATCATCGGCACTTGGCTTGCAGACCAACATTGGCAACTTCACCAGCGGCATGAAACTTAGTGATGAGTCGCTTGTGAAGAATATCGACGAACACTATTCGCTTCGCAACATCAAGCAAAGCAACGTACACTACGAAGCAAAGTCAATGACAGTCGATTTTAGCAAAGATGGCGAAAACCGTTTTGCCGTTGAGTTTCGCGTAAGCAACCGCGATGTGGCTTTTCGTTATATAGTATATACCAAGAAAGATACTCGCGTGTGTGTTGTCGAAAACGAAGCAACAGCATTTAATTTGCCAGCACAAACAACAACTTTCCTCTGTCCGCAAGCCAAGCCAATGGGCGGATTTGCTCGCACATCGCCAAGCTACGAGACATCTTACACCGTCGATGAGCCTACGGGCAAGAACGGCTGGGGCGAGGGCTACACTTTCCCATGCCTCTTCAAAACGAACAACGGCATTTGGGCTCTCATTAGCGAGACGGGCACCGATGGCGGCTACGTTGGTTGCCGACTTATCAACGAGCACGATGGCAATTATCGCATCGGTTTCCCACAAAAGGGCGAGATGAATGGTGTCGGCTCAACATCGGCTGCAATGTCGCTTCCCGCACAGACTCCTTGGCGCACCATAACTATTGGCGGTCTGAATAATATTGTAGAAACAACCGTTCCGTTCGACGTTACCGAGGCTAAATACAAGGCTTCGCAAGAGTATGTATATGGAAAAGGTTCGTGGAGCTGGATTATCAAGATGGACCCAAGTTGCAACTTCGACGAGCAGAAACGCTACATCGACTTTTCGGCAGCAATGGGCTATCAGAGCGTACTTATCGATGCATTTTGGGACACTCAGATTGGTTACGACCGCATTGCCGAACTTGCTCGCTATGGCAAGGAGAAGGGCGTCGCACTCTTCCTTTGGTACAACTCAAATGGCTCGTGGAACGATGCTCCTCAGTCGCCACTTGGCAAGATGAACAACGCACGCATCCGTCGCGCTGAAATGAAATGGATGCACGACAATGGCATACGTGGCATCAAGGTCGATTTCTTCGGTGGCGATAAGCAACCTATGATGCAACTCTACGAAGACATTCTTGCCGATGCCAACGACTTCGGATTGCTCGTTATCTTCCATGGCTGCACATTGCCACGTGGCTGGGAAAAGATGTATCCTAACTATGCAGCAAGCGAAGCCGTTCTCGCTTCAGAAAACTTGCATTTTGGTCAGGGTGCGTGCGACAATGAGGCGTTCAATGCTTGCCTACATCCGTTTATTCGCAACACTGTAGGCTCGATGGACTTCGGCGGTTCGGCGCTCAACAAACGCTATAGTGCCGACAATCAGCATGGCACCATTCGCCGCACAAGCGATGTCTTTGCCCTTGCTACAGCCGTTCTGTTCCAAAGTGCCGTTCAGCATTTTGCACTTGCTCCCAACAATTTGACTGATGCTCCTTCTTGGGCAATCGACTTCATGAAGCAGGTTCCAACCACTTGGGATGAGGTGAAATTTATAGATGGTTATCCCGGCAAATATGTTGTTTTGGCACGCCGCAGTGGCGATAAATGGTACGTTGTAGGTATCAATGCCGAAAACAAAACTCAAAATATGACAATCACATTGCCAATGTTTGAAAACAACGACATTGTAAATCTTTATAGCGACGATGCACAATTGAACGGGAATGTCAAAGATTTGAAAATCAATAAGAAAAAACAGGTAAAAATCTCTATTCCACAAAACGGTGGTGTGGTGATTGTGAAATGATTATTGTGTAGAGACGTGGCGCGCCACGTCTCTACAAAGAAACGACATTGAACATGATTTGTAGTAGAGACGTGCAATGGCGCGTCTCTACATTCCAAACAAAAAATCAATTCCAAAATGAATAAACTTTTTCTAACGGCATCGGCTATGTTGGTTGTGTTGCCACTTGCATCACAGGTGAAAGAGCCTTGTCTCGACCATCATAAGGTCAATATGCCTCTCTTCCAAACCAAGTACACAGCCGATCCATCTCCGCTGAAAGTAGGTGATACGCTTTTTCTTTACACATCGCACGATGCATCGCCCGAAGATATTCCTGATGAAAACGAGAAAAGTTCTGCTGGATTTTTTATGTACGACTGGCTCTTGTGGTCGACTACCGACATGGTCAACTGGACAGAACACGGTGCTGTGGCGTCGCTCAAAGAGTTCAGCTGGCGCAGTCGAGAAAATGGTGCGTGGGCTATTCAGACCATTGAGCGCAACGGCAAATTCTACCTCTATGCACCTCTGCACGGACATGGCATTGGCGTTTTGGTGGCCGACTCACCCTACGGACCATTCAAAGACCCACTTGGCAAGCCACTCGTTTGGCAACGTGAGCATTGGGAAGACATCGACCCCACGGTCTTCATCGACGACGACGGACAAGCCTATATGTATTGGGGCAATCCGTACACCTATTGCATCAAGCTCAACGAAGATATGATTTCGACCGAGGGCGACATCTACGTGCTCAATCCGCAAGACGGCGTAATGCGCCCAGTGAAAGATGAAGGCTCGAAAATCAACCTTCGCATACCCGAAGAGCAGAAAAGCAATTGGGCTGTAAAGCACTATCAAGAAGGTCCGTGGTTCTACAAACGCAATGGACATTACTACATGGGCTATGCAACAACCTGCTGTCCCGAAGGCTTGGGCTATGCCATGAGCAATTCGCCTATGGGACCATGGAAATATCAGAATTATCTGATGGCACCCACCAACCGCGACCGTGGCAACCATCCAGGAATTGTTGACTACAAAGGCCATTCGTATCTCTTCGGACAGAATTATGACCTTATGCATCTCGACACATACGAGCATCACGAGCGCCGTAGCGTTTCGGCTGTAGAATTTACCTACAATGCCGACGGAACAATTTCCGAATCGCCCTATTGGCTCGACCATAAGCCGATGACGCAGCTCCAATGGCTAAATCCCTACAAGCGCACTGAAGCCGAGACAATGGCTTGGGGCTACGGACTGAAAACGGCTAAGATGGGTATCAAAAACACGGGTGTAATTAGCGAAATGCCTTATTCTACTGGCCGATGCAATATGTATGTTTATGACATCAACAACGGTGAATACATACGCCTACGCGGTGTCGATTTTGGCAAAGGCGCTAAGAGTTTCCTCATTGCAGCCGCAGCCACAGGAAGCGCCGAGGTAACGCTCCGCATCGACTCGCCAGAGGGCAACGTCATTGGTTCGCTAAAGATTACGCCAACAACTTCGCTTGACGCTTATCGCACCTTCAGCGCCAAAGTGAAAGGCGCCCAAGGCGTGCACGACCTCTATTTCTGCTTCGATGCTGTCGATGGTGAAGTTCACCTCGATTGTTGGCAGTTCGAAAAATAGTTCATAATTAGAAGTTATGCATGTTTGCGAAATAAAGCAAATTGCAATGGCTTTAAGCCTATAAAAAACTAAAGGAGGCAGATTTAGTAATCTGTCTCCTTTGGTTTTATGGTTTAACATCGGTGTTAATTGCCGAGGTGTTTCTCTTGGGTGACGCAATGCGGGATTTCCTCTGCGTAGTGCGAAACGAAAATCAGCGTCACGTCAGCAGCTTTGCAGTATTGTTGGATGATGTTTTCTACTACATGTTTTTTACCAACGTCTACGCCGTGCATTGGCTCGTCGAGTATCACAAGTTGAGGCTGTTTCACAAACACGCGAGCAAGTAGCACAATGCGTTGTTCGCCATACGAAATCTTCAAGAAACTGCGGTCAGCTAAGTATTCGCAATGGAATGCTCTGAGCCAAAGTCGAGCTATTTCGAGTTGTTCGCGTTGTGGTACATGGTTGAGTCCAATGGTGTCGAAGAAACCTGAGGCGGCCACGCTTAGGCAATCTATGTCGTCGCGGTAATATGTATGTAGGTCGGGCGAAATGTAGCCAATGCGATGCTTAATATCCCAAATGCTCTCTCCCGAACCACGTTTGTTGTCAAACAGCGTGATGTCGTTAGCGTAGCTTTGAGGGTTGTCTCCGCAGATCAGACTTAGCAAAGTCGATTTTCCAGAACCATTGGGTCCTAACAAAGCCCATTTCTCGCCTCGTTTAACAGTCCAATTGACGTTTTTCAATATTGTGTGTCCGAAATAGCTTACGTTTACATTGTTGAGTTTCACAACAGTTTCGTAGTTATCGCTATCTGCGCTGCTGAGTGGTTGGGGTAGTGCTTCTTCTTGGTTTGCATCCAAGTCCGGAAACACCATCTCTGCCAGTTTGTTGTTGTTTATGAACGCGTCTTGTTCATACATACCCAACACATTCATATCCTTGGTGGCAATTATGGTCTCTATCCACGTTGGTATTTCGCGGTGGTCGGCCAAAACCAAGATTATTTGAATGTCGGAATCTTTAGCAAGCGAGTGCAACAATTCATCGACCTTCTCGCGCGAGTCGGCATCCAATCCTATGTAAGGGTTGTCGATGATGAGTAATCGCGGATTTTGCAACAAGAACTTAATCAACTGCAGTTTGCGAAGTTCGCCACTCGAGAGGTTTATTATTCTCTTGTCTATAATCTCTCTCAAGCCAAAGTTGGCATACTTGCAATTTTCAACTTCGTTAGGTTGCATCTTTAGGAAGTCGCTAACGAGTTGCGATTCGTCGGTCTCTGTCGTGTTCCAGCGTTGTTGATAGTAGCTAACGCTGTTCGATGTCATATCGTAAATATTTTTGAACGATACGTATGCAATTTTCATTCTTGGCATACGTAATCCATTGATACTTACGAATGCATGCCCCGAACGTAGTGGCACTTCCCCCAACATAATGTCAACAAGAGTTGACTTTCCCGAACCATTGGCTCCAACAATAGCCACCGATTCGCCTTCTGCAATCTTTATGTTGATTGGGCGTCGGAACTGACGTTCCTGATATATAGGCACAGCATCGCGTACAACTATCATACGAAATCGTCTTTACACAACTTTGCTAAGTTACCTATTTCGGTTAAATATTGAAAACAAAAATTTATTTTGATTCGTTTTCGAAGCTCTTATTGTATTGAGTCATAGCTCTTTCGCTCATACCTACGCTTGAGAAACCACCATCGTGGAAGATGTTTTGCATGGTTATCTTCTTCGTGAGGTCGGAGAACATTGTGATGCAGAAATTAGCACAATCTTCTGCTGTTGCGTTGCCAAGAGGCGACATGCGGTCGGAGAAGTCCATCAAGCCATCGAATCCTGCGATGCCCGAACCTGCTGTGGTTGCGGTAGGCGATTGCGATATGGTGTTTACGCGTACGTGACGTTCGCTACCAAAAATATAACCGAAGCTACGACCGATAGATTCGAGAAGAGCTTTGGCATCGGCCATATCGTTGTAGCCAAAAAGCGTGCGCTGCGATGCTATGTAGGTGAGCGCTACAATCGAACCCCATTCGTTTATTGCGTCCATCTGATATGCTGTCTGAAGCATTTTGTGGAACGATATTGATGAGATGTCGAGTGTCTTGTTCAAAAAGTCGTAGTCGAGGTCGTTGTATGTACGCTTTTTTCTTACGTTGAGCGACATACCTATTGAGTGAAGAACGAAGTCTACTTTGCCACCGAAGATTTCCATCGATTGACGGAAAACCTCTTTTAGGTCGTCTACATTTGTGGCATCAGCTGCAATAAGTGGTGCGTTGAGGCGTGCGCTAAGCTCTTTTATCTCGCCCATACGGCAAGCTACTGCAGTGTTCGATAATGTTATTTGGGCGCCTTGCTCAACGGCTTTTTCTGCAACTTTCCATGCTATTGAGCGGTCGTTGAGTGCTCCGAATATAATACCCTTTTTGCCTTCAAGTAGATTTTTTACCATTGTTATCGTATTGTTTTTCAGTTAAAATTGGGCGCAAAAATACGTATTAACACTCTGATAGAGGTGTTAAATATAGTTGAAAGATGTGAGTATATATATAGTGATATGGCTATGCTTGGGGCATTAAGTAGCTCAATGGTTATAATGTAAAAACTCGACATCGCATGCGTTATTGCTATGCGACATCGAGCTATAAAGTACTGATAAAGGCTATTGTTTATTTGCGGATAAGCGAGATAATCCACAATAGAATTATCGAACCTATTACTGCAAATAGAATTGTGTCGAGCAATCCTCCAAATAGTGTGACGTGCAATACGTCAACCATTAGCCAACCTCCGATGAATGAACCAACGAGGCCGATGATGAGATTCAAAAGCAGTCCGCTGCCCGAACCCTTGAAAATTAAACTTCCGAGATAACCAGCAACAATGCCGATAACAATTGTTAGAATAAGTCCCATAATATTTATGTATTAATTTGGTTGTTGTTTTTCTAAGGCGGCATCTAAGTTATAATTTTTTTGTAACAATTGTTAACATGGTGCACATATTTCGCAGATTAGAATATTTATGTAGGACTTTATCTGTTGCGTAGTCTGCATTCTCGTGTGCAATGAGTCGAAATGTCAACACCCCAATACATAATTTTCAATTTTCAACTTCCAATTCTCAATTTTCAATTTAGTAAATGCTTTTACCTTTGCGCTCTAATAATTCTTTTTCAACTCATGTTCAAAGCTGGATTTGTAAATATAGTCGGCAATCCCAACGTTGGTAAATCAACATTGTCCAACAAACTTGTTGGTGAGCGATTGTCAATAATTACGTCTAAAGCACAAACAACGCGTCATCGCATTATGGGCATTGTGAATGGCGACGACTACCAAATCGTCTTTTCCGATACGCCAGGAGTGCTGAAACCTAATTATCGTCTGCAAGAGACAATGCTTGGCTACTCCAAAAGCGCGCTTGCCGATGCCGATGTGCTTGTCTACGTCACCGACACTGTAGAGACGCCAGACAAGTACGACGATTTCTTGAAGCAAGTTGAAAAGCTCACTATACCAATCATACTCATAATAAATAAAATAGATCTTATAGATCAACCGCGACTCGAAGAGTTGGTCGACTATTGGCACGAACAACTGCCCGATGCCGAGATTATTCCTGTGTCGGCCTTGCACAAATTCAATACCGAAGGCATTATTAAGCACATTGTGGAACTTTTGCCCGAGGCTGAGCCTTACTACGACCGCGATGCACTTACCGACAAGAGTGAACGTTTCTTTGTTAGTGAAATTATTCGCGAGAAAATATTGCTCTACTATAAAAAGGAGATTCCGTATTCAGTAGAGGTCGAAATAGAAGAGTTTCACGAACTTGATGAGCGTGTAGATATTCGTGCTGTGATTCACGTAGCTCGCGATTCGCAAAAAGGCATCATCATTGGTCATCAAGGTGTGGCGCTTAAGAAGCTCGGTACTCTTGCTCGTCGTGACATTGAAAAATTTCTTGATAAGAAGGTGTATTTGCAGATTTTTGTGAAAGTTACCAAAGATTGGCGCGATAAAGATAAGATACTCAAACAGTTCGGCTACAACGTCGATAACGCTTCGGAGGCTTAGAAGGATATGCAAGTAAAGGCAAAAAAGCAACTTGGTCAGCACTTTTTGACCGATTTGAGCATTGCACAACGTATTGTAGGTGCAATGGACAATCTTACATGTCGAGATGTGGTTGAAATTGGTCCTGGTATGGGTGTACTTACGCAGTATTTATTGCCTCGAACAGACATCGATTTGCAACTTATCGAGATAGATCATGAGTCGGTTGAATATCTCCAGCAAGAATTACATGTTGACCCTAAAATCATTGTAGAAGGCGATTTTTTGCGTATCAACCTTGCTGAGTTGTGTGGAGGTCGACCCTTTACTGTGATAGGGAATTTCCCATATAATATTTCGAGTCAAATCTTTTTCCATATTCTTGATTATAAGGATCTTGTGCCTTGTGTGGTATGTATGCTGCAACGTGAAGTGGCACAGCGACTTGCATCGCCTCCTGGAAATAAAGATTATGGCATATTGAGCGTATTTCTTCAAGCCTATTACGACATAGAGTATTTATTCACGGTAAATGAGGGCGTGTTCAGTCCGCCACCCAAGGTGAAGAGTGGTGTGATACGTTTGCGTCGCAATGGTGTGCAACATCTCGACTGCGACGAAAAACTCTTCCGTCAAATAGTCAAAGCTACCTTCAACCAACGCCGCAAGACCATACGTAATAGCATTCGCGCTGTGGCGTTCAAACATGAAGCATTGGCAGGGCATCCGTATATGGCTTTGCGCCCAGAGCAACTCTCTGTGGCTCAGTTTGTAGAACTTACAAAACTTGTGGAAGCAAATAGAGGTTAGTGTAGTTACGAGTTATAAATTACGAATTATGAAACGAGCACTTCTCCTATTAGTAATAGCGATGTTATGTAGCGCTATGAGTAGCGACGATTGCATAACCAAAGACGGCTATTTCCGCGGCAAACGTCTATGCGGAAGGGTGAAAATAGTTGATAGTTTCGCCGATTTCGATGTGCGTGTAGTTACTTCACTTGCCGACCTCGATGTCAAAAAGGTTACCTCTTTTGCCGACGATCCAGGCGAATGGATATTTGTGGAGAGCCTTCCAGATTTCACCATTCGTATTGTTGATCATTTGCCCGACTTCACTATTCGCTACGTAAAAAGCTTTCCTGGAGTCAATCACCCATGCGATAATTAGAAAGGGTGTTTGCGGATTTAGAAAGTCAATCCGTAAATCTGCGTCATTTCGTTTATAGACGCATGCTACATTATTGTATCAAGATCCTTTATGTCTGCACCTCTGTTAATTGATTCTTTGGCAATGAAGTTTACATATTCCAAAAATTCGTCGTAATTGAGGCCAAATAGTTCTTGTAACTTCGTCTTTTGTAATGCTTCGTTTACATCAATAACATCGTCAGCATACATCTTTCGTAATTGGCGAGAAAGAATGTTTTCCACTTCGTCATATTTTTCATATTTGAGAAAATCGCCTTCCTCTATGTGAAAGAATAACTTCAGCAACCCAATAGTTTTCATCTCTTCATCAGACAAAACGTCATCATCAAGACAAGCGTTTGCATATTGGAAAACAACAGAAAATGCTTCTGCTTTCAATTGCTCTATGGATAAATCATGTTTAGATAAACAATCTCTAAGCGCTATGCTATTCATTTTGTTTTCAATGATAAGATGTAGCGCATCATTCATGGCTTGAGAATAAATACCTGCAGCGATTTGTTTCTCTATAAAATCTTTCAATAGTTTCATAGCTTTATTTCTATATCATTAGGAGTATCTATATCGTGAATAAGACATATTTCAGACAGTGTTACAATTTGGGTATGTTGTACCATTTTATAATATCGTTGAGTTCTGCAAGTGTATGCACACGTACTAGACGTGGCTTTCCTGCTTTTATTTGTGGACCAACAATGCCAACGCGTTCCATTTGATCCATAATACTGTAAGCGCGGTTGTATCCAAGTTCAAACTGACGTTGGATATTCGATGTAGAAGCAAAGTCGCCACCATTCACAATCATTTCTGCTACTTGGCAGAAAAGAGGATCGAATGTGTCAACGTTATTATCTGTTCCTCGACTTCCTAAAACATCCTCAGGATCATATTCGTGCATATTTCCGTAAGCAATAGTGGCTTCGTCATCAATGATAGGCTTATCGTCTATTTCTATCGGACAATCTTTCATCGCTGCAAACATATTATTGTATGCCGAAACAAACGACGCTGCACCATCTCTGTTACTAACGAAAATTTTTATGTTCAAACGAGTAATTTCTATGATACCATACTCCACTATAGTAAGTTTACAATTGTCTTTGTACCGCAAGTCTTTTGAGCCATCCTTATTGACTTTTTCGTAAGTATAGCCTAATACTTTTGCATCAGACGGTGCATGTCGTATGGTTTCTGATATTGTACCAAAATGCATGGCGCATTCTTGAATAGGCAATATTGAGAACTCCATGCTACTTTTCGCTTTGACTATAATGTGTGGGTATATGTAGTATTGATAACGCCCATAGTTTATAGTTATAGCTTGAGGGTCGACTCCATTGAATTTTGAAAACTCAAAGCGACACTCAGTACGCTGACCATTATCATTTCTCCACATTTTTTCTGATATATTTATCAATTTGGACGCTACGGTCAACCCTGCGTAGATGATATGTTGTGGCGCAGTGTAATTATATACATTTATCTGAGAATCTTCGCGACCTTCACTCTCCGCAATAAATCCTTCTATGAATTTTTTTCTGCATTCATTAGTAGTTCTTTCTAGTTGAGCTTTAGCTTCGGTTATTGCTTTCTCTTTTTTGACTTTAGCTTCGGCTATTAGTTCTAGTTTGCGTTGCTCTGTCCACTTTTGAGGATAAGTATCGTCTTCCTTTAGATGTTCAAAATAGTTTTCCACCTCTTCGTCAGAGTGTAGTAAAAAACGCAAACAATGCTTTTCGTAATCACGAGTATAAAGTCCCATTGATGTCAATTTGTTTGTCAAAGCAATTGCTTGCTCTTTACTTATACTTAATTGTTTTTCAATAAGATGGGTTTGCGGTTCTGTCGGGTTGCTACGAGAAAGAATAAGAGCAACGGTTTTTAGTAGGAGATGTTCTCTTTGCCGCTTAAGTTCTGCATATTTCTGCTCTTTATTAGGGTCTTTCTTTATTCGTTTGAAGAACCTTCTTACTTCTCCATTAGTATGTAGTGTTAACGTTCCTGCTTGTGTTAAATCCGGTTGAGAAATAACGCCTAGAATGGTTAGGTCTTCAACCAATGACCTTGCTTGTTCTTCGCTTATACTTAGCTTTTCCTTTATACGCTGAATCCCATTCGAATCAATCTTTCGACGTCGAACCAAAATAAAGGCAGCTTTTTCTATATCAGACACTGCGCCAAATAATTTACGAAATGGACTGCGTAATGAAATGATTGATAGAAAAATAAAAGATAGCCCAATTGCTATACCAATCCAATTGATAGCTACCATTCCTATGAAAAATGACGAAAATGCCAAAAACAATCCCAATACGAGGCGGGCTCCATCCCATCCTAAAAAATCAAATTCGTACTCCTCAAAGTTGGTGGAATTGTATACAAATTCATTTGTTGATATTTTTTTTCGAGAGTATATGCCTGTTCCAGGAATGCCTGTATGCATATACGCTCCTCGAGGTCCAAATGTAAGTCCAAACCCTTTGCGTCCCACAGTGAAACTTGGACCGCTGCCGCTCATGTTAACCTTCAGAAAAGAATTAAGTTTTTTGGTCCTTTTGAAAGCCATAGTGCGATATGTTTTTCGTCCGCAAAACACCCCGAATCGGACTCTTGTTTTCTGATTTGTTACTTGGTTAACCACAAACAAAAAACGTGGGTATCTGAACCTTCACCCGTCCGTCGTTTGTGGCCTTAGGAAACCAATTGAAATGGACAAGCAAAGAGATACCCACGCTGCGTGTATATAGTCCGCAAAGTGTGCATAGGGGCAAGTAATGCCCAAACGCACACCCCGGAATGTATAACACACCCGTAGCATCGTCTTTCGCATGTTTTTGATTTCAATTTTTGAAAGTTCCTAAGTTTCAAACGACCAAAAACAAGCATCAGGCTGACGCTTTTATGTATGTAGTTGCACGCTATTTATAGCCTTGCGCGCGGTGGCTTATATTGTTACAAAGAACAGTGTAGCGAAAGTACTAAATATTACGCAGAATGCGTTTTGTCCATTCGATGGAATATGATGAAATGTAGAGAAATCGAAGTGGGTTTGTGTGTGGGGGGATTCACTAAATGTTTGATAATAAATCCGCTGCAGGCATCTCCATCTTGCAGAAGGCAAACCATTTTTTGCCCAAGTCTTTTAGCGAAGCTCCGATGTGATAAATGGTGTTGTCGATGCATAGAAAACGATCGTGAGCGTTGTGAAAAATATCGACGGTGAGTGGTGGATATTGGGCGTTATGCCGGTCGATGTCTAATTGCAATTGATGAGAGATGCTCTTTGTGAAAATTCGCACCGAAACGCCAGACGAGCGTTTGTCGAGCATTGTTAATACACTGTCGTCTACGTAATTATCAAAAAGCACAATTTGTTTCTTTGCCGAGCGGATAAGGTCGCAAGCAAACGTGTAAGCATCAAATATTTGTCCGTCGTAGAAGATTCCTTGCAAAGGTGGCAACGAGGTGCGGACGAAAAAATCGACTTGCTCTGAGAGTTTATGTATTTGCTCTGTATGTTCTTGCAATTTGTTGTCAATTCGTTGCTCCATGTATTTGAGGTGCTCATTGACGTTGTATCCGCGTAAAAGATAACCTCGCAATACATTGTTGGCCCATTGGCGGAATAATATACCTTGCTGTGACTTAACACGATAACCAATAGAGAGTATCATGTCTAGATTGTAATACTCAATTTGCCGTTGCACTAATCTCCCATTCTCATTTTGAACTGTCGCAAATTTTGCGACAGTTGACAATCCTGCTAATTCTTCTCTTAATGCATTGTTTATGTGTTTGCCAATGGTCTTAACATCACGGCCAAAAAGAGTTGCAATTTGATTTCTATTGAGCCACACAGTCTCTTCGCTCACACGCACTTCAATGCGGATTGTATCATCGGGATTGTAGAGAATTATCTCGCTGTCGGTTGTTTGAGGTAATGTAGATTCTTTCATTGGTATATAGTGCTGTTACATAGAGTAATGTGGCGAAAATACTAATTTCTGTGCTTTTCGTGGCTAATCGTCAAACTATCAATTCAAAATAAAAAACGCCGCCATGATATGTGCATCAAGGCGGCGAGTAATGATACTTTCGGAATAATTATCCGAGATATGTCTTAAGTAGTTTGCTGCGTGAAGTGTGGCGCAAACGGCGAATAGCCTTCTCTTTGATCTGACGCACACGTTCGCGAGTGAGGCCGAAGCGTTCGCCAATCTCTTCAAGAGTCATCTCCTGACAGCCAATGCCAAAGAAAAGTTTCACTATGTCGCTTTCGCGCTCGGTGAGTGTGCTGAGAGCACGGTCGATTTCGCGAGCCAGCGATTCGCTGATAAGCGCGCGATCGGCGTTAGGCGAGTCGTTGTTCACAAGCACATCAAGGAGGTTGTTGTCTTCGCCTTCAACGAAAGGTGCATCAACCGAGATGTGACGACCAGAAACACGTAGCGTGTCGGTAACTTTCTCTGTAGGAATTTCCAACTGGTCGGCAAGTTCTTCGGCACTTGGACGACGTTCGTGTTCCTGCTCAAATTTCGAGTAAGCTTTGTTGATTTTGTTTAGTGAACCAACCTGATTTAGTGGCAAGCGAACGATACGCGACTGCTCGGCAAGAGCTTGCAAGATAGATTGACGAATCCACCACACAGCATACGAGATAAATTTGAATCCTCGGGTCTCGTCAAACTTCTCAGCTGCTTTTATCAATCCTAAGTTACCCTCATTGATGAGGTCGGGGAGACTTAATCCTTGATTCTGATACTGCTTGGCTACCGATACCACAAAACGCAAGTTTGCTCTTGTCAATTTTTCAAGCGCTGCTTGGTCTCCTTTTTTGATTCTTTGAGCTAATTCTACTTCTTCTTCTACAGTAATTAGTTCTTCACGACCAATCTCTTGAAGGTATTTGTCGAGGGAAGCACTCTCACGATTCGTGATTGATTTAATAATCTTTAGTTGTCTCATATCTATGTATGAATAATCGCGCAAAAGTACTGCTTTATAAAATAATTTTCGAGAGAATTTTTCACAATATATGAAAAAAAATATTTACGCCTGTAATTATCTTTTTTCGTTCCCCGTTTTCCAATGTTCATCGCAGGCTGTGCCTACGGTGTGGCTAAAAGCAAGGCTCCTGCCTTGCACGTTCGCTATATCGTTTCGTTGCGCTTTCATTTTTACTGCGTTGGATTTATGTAAGGCTGGAGCCTTGCTATTATATCCGTCGTAGTCTGCAGACTACGACGATCTAAGGGTCTGCCAAGCGGCAGGGGCCGACAAGCCCCTGAGAGCGTTCTTCATTTGGATTACAAACATAGTTACTTTGAATCGCTTTCGTCCATCTCCTTCAAACCTTCCAGACACGGAAAAAGAAAACGCAGCCCCTATTTTTTGTTCAGGCGGATTTCTTCGTGATAGAAATAGTTGACGATGACTGGTTTTCCGGGCTTGCTTCGGCCGTAGGGAAGATCGTTTCTCAGATACGGGAAATCATTCTCAGAACAGATTTGCTTCACCTGAGCCTCCAGGGCCTGCCAATAGTCGCGCTTCCCTTTGTTATAGATTTCTTCGTATAGCGGAACAAGCTGCGGGTATTTGTCGGCGATGTACCGCATGATATCGCCCTTGAACTGGCCACGGAGATTGAGGTTTTCCAACCAGATGAGGTCGGCCTGGTCCTTTGCCCGATCGATAATGGCCGGAACATCCGTGATGCCGGGGAAGATAGGGGAGACGAAGCACACCGTGCGGATGCCCTCGTCATGGAAGGTCTTCATGGCAGACAGGCGCCGTTCAATGCTGGGGGCATCGTCCATGTCGTCCTTGAAAACCTCGTCCAGGGTGTTGACCGACCAGGATACCGTCACTTTTGGGAAAGTCTTCAGCAGGTCGATGTCCCGCAGGACCAGGTCCGACTTGGTGGTGACCATGATCTCTGCCGATGTCCCCCTGAGTTGTTCCAGCAGCATCCGGGTGCGCCTGTACGTAGCCTCGTGCTCGTTGTAGCCGTCGGTGACGGAGCCGATGACGATGCGCTGCCCGTCGTATTTGTGCGGATCGGTGATGCGCGGCCAGTTTTTTACATCCAGGAACGTGCCCCACTTTTCCGTATGACCGGTAAAACGCTTCATGAAAGAGGCGTAACAGTATCGGCAAGCATGCGGACAACCCACATAAGGATTGACGGAGTATCCTCCCACGGGCAGGGAGGATTTGGTCATGACGGTCTTGACGTCCTTGTAGGCCAGCGTAGTGACGGTCGCCATGATTACCAGTTAAGAGGTTCCTGGAGGATATTCCCGTCCGTCATGGGACTGTCGGCTTCTCCAAAGGCATTGGCCTTGTACTGGATGCAGAGCATAGTCAGGTTCTCGCTGCCAGTATTCTTCAGCGCACGCTTGCCATCAGGAGAAACGCGGATAATAGTGCCTTCGCTGACGGGGAAAATCTCACCATCCACCTGATACTGGCCTTCACCCTTCAGGATAATGTAAAGTTCCTCGTGAGTCTTGTGGGTGTGCAGGAAACCGCTGTCCTGACCAGGAACGAGCGTCTGGAACGAGAACTCGCTACCCGTAGCACCTACGGCCTGACCTGCGAATACCTTACCTTGAATGGTTACGTTGGGGCCCATCGGAAGCACGTGCTCGATAATCTCACTCATCTTACCTACGCTTACTGCGCTGTAGTTCTTACCACTCTTAATTGTCTCAATCTGTTTCATTGTTCTTATTCGTTTTAGATGTTATTTACTTGATTTCGAGTGCAGAGGTATGGCAAGTTTTCCAATCCCACAAGAAGGCACTTTTTGGTGCCATAGTTACCAAAAAGTAGGAATTGGGATGTTATCGGACTTCCGCGGAAGTGACGTTAACTTAGATTAACCAAGTGTAATTTAGTAATTCAGTAACTATTGGTTACTTTGCACTAAATTCAATAGTTATGGCAGATATTAAGGCAGAGTATTTGGCTTGTCCAATCAGGCAAGTGGTGAGTCGTTTCGGCGACAAGTGGTCTATGTTGGTGCTCTATATGCTTCACACCAGCGAGACGGGTATATTACGGTTCAACGAGATCCGTAGGTTGATGACGGACTGTTCCCAAAAGATGCTCTCGCAGACGCTGAAGAACCTGGAGCAGAGCCATCTCGTTCACCGTAAGGTCTATCCTGAGGTTCCTCCTCGAGTGGAGTATTCCCTGACAGAGACAGGCAAGTCGCTGATGCCGGCACTCACGGCTCTGATAGCTTGGGGCAAGGAGCATTTCAATGAAGTGGTGACAGATTAACGACAGGATGACTACAAGACCAGTTAAAAGAATGCAACGATATGACAATACAAGAATTTCGTGATTATATGGCATCGGGCAAACCCGTCGTTGGTGGCGGCGATGTCCACATGATGTTCTATCAGCTGTCGCAGGAGGCACTGAAGATTACTGCTGAGATTAACGGCAAGTATCACACACCAGAGGAACTGCATGACTTATTGGAGCAGCTTTGGGGGCGTGAGGTTTCCAAGACGGTAGGCATGTTCCCTCCGTTTCATACCGACTGTGGTAAGAACACCGTCGTTGGTGAGCGAGTGTTCATCAACATGGGCTGCAAGTTCCAGGATCAGGGCGGCATCACCATTGACGAAGGTGCACTCATTGGTCACAACGTCGTGCTTGCAACCATCAACCACGACCTTGACCCAGCTAAGCGTCAGAGTATGAGCTACGCACCTATCCACATTGGCAAAAACGTCTGGATTGGAGCCAATGCCACAGTGCTTGCAGGCGTTACTATCGGCGATGGAGCCGTAGTAGCTGCTGGTGCTGTGGTGACCAAAGACGTAGAACCGAATACGATTGTTGGGGGTGTTCCTGCCAAAGTGATTAAAAGGATTGGGTAGCAGAACGCACTCAGGGATAGGAAAAGCAGTCAATTATATGAAAAGTATTAAGTCAACAGTAGGATTTATCTGCGCAGTCCTCTTGCTGGCAGCGTGTGGACAGCAGAACAAAAATGAGACAACTATGGATTTTACAGATGATGTTCAGGTGGCTCACGACGGTCAGCAGCCTGACGAGTAATTTTCCAATTTCTTTGAGAATTATAAGTCTTCAATAAAACAATTATGATAGAGATGAAAATTGAGAAATTCACGAATGATGATTTTGCCAAAGCAGCATCGCTGGCTGCTGGTGCATGGGGCGAATTTTATGCCGATGAACGGCAGTGGTTTATCGATGCAGTGGCAGAGTACATCCTCCGCTATAACTACAGCAATCCCTCGCTGGCATTGAAAGCTGTGGGCGATGATGGCGTGATTCATGGGGTGTTGTTTGCCAACTTCCATGATGACAAAGCAGATGTCAGTCAGTGGCGCGAGAACATTGAGGCACAGATGACCGACCATGAGCGTGGACGCTTCTGTCTATTGGCCGACTATATGCTGGAGGTTGATGGGAAAACGGTACAGTGCATGAGTGATGGTGATGTGAAACTATCGCTTTTCATCAGCAATCAGAAAGGCTGTGGAAAACTGTTACTACAGGCAATGATGGAGGAGTTCCAGTGCAGAAGCCTAAGACATCTTTACCTTTGGACTGACACCAGTTGCACCCACGAATACTACCCTCAGCATGGTTTCACACTGGCAGGTCAGTTTCTCAGCGAGGTCTATGACTCCTATGCTCCTGGCTACACCACATATATCTATAAGAAAGACATATCATCTGAGAGCAAATGAAAGAATGGCTGTTTCTGATAGGTGCCATTGTCTTAGAGACATTCTTTGTGTTTAAGCAAGTACCCGATTTACCAGCCTATATCGGTATTGCGCTGATTATGGCAGGCGTTATCGTAATCAACCTGTTCTCAAAGATGGAAGTGCATTAAGATAAATCGGAATTTATGGAAGAGCATAACATCCTCTGTATAGCCAACAGAAGTGAGTTCCGTGCATGGCTCGAAGCCCACCACGCCAGCGAAAGAGAATGCTGGGTTGACGTGAAACGGGGACGACCTGTAGATGACAAGCATTTCTGGTATCTTGATGCCGTGGAGGAGGCACTCTGCTTCGGATGGATTGACAGTCGGCATAAACTGATTGACGGCAAGAGGATGCAATGCTTTACTCCAAGAAAACGGAACAGCCCTTGGACAGAGTTGAATAAGGAGCGAGTGAGGCGACTGGATCGGTTAGGGCTGATGACCGACGCAGGGAGAAAGGTACTGCCACCAATGGGCGTACGCAGCTTCAAGATAGACAAAGACGTTGAGGCGGCTTTGAAATCGGCTCGTGTATGGACTACATTCAAGTCCTTTCCATCTCTCTACCAACGTATTCGTGCCTATAATGTGGCATTCTATAAGACCAGAGACAAG
>SUWW01000016.1 GCA_015061285.1 Bacteroidales bacterium
CTACATTCAAGTCCTTTCCATCTCTCTACCAACGTATTCGTGCCTATAATGTGGCATTCTATAAGACCAGAGACAAGAGCATGTATGAACAGACACTGTTGCACTTTATCACAGAGACCAAAGCCGGACGCATGTTTGGCGAATGGAACGACTACGGCAGATTGCTGGACTACTAAATTATAATTTATGAAAGAGATTAGAATCTATCATCAATTTGGAAAAACATAGTCATGATGGCTATGAGTTTTGTGTTTGCTGCATTAGGGGGCTTTCTTCTTCTGCATGGAAATCATTCGTTCATTGTATGGTTTTGCATCCTATTCTTTTGTATAGGTGTAAGCCCCTCGCAATCATTTCGTCGTATAAATACCATATAGCGCACTTTATTGCATCATAACGCAACGTACCGCACACAAGCGCATCATTTGGCGTGTTAACGCGTTTTTTGACTCTTTTTCGCGAGCAAAAGTGTTTTTTCGCAAATTCATATTGCGAGAATCAAAAAGAGAGTACCCCAATCGGTTGAGGCACTCTCTACAGTTGCATTATGTATGATTTGATATTTAGTTTTCGAGATTTATAGCGTAGTAGGCTATCTTGCCGTTTGGATATATACCAGCAATGAACAATCCTTCGCTGGCGTTGAGCACCACTTTGCTGAAATCGTCTGGAGTGGTGATGGGTTGGCGGTTGGCTTTTGTGATGATGAATCCTTTGCGTATGCCGCAATCTTTCATCTTGCCGTCGGAGAGATCAGTCACTTTGATGCCATATCGTAGACCGAGTTTGTCGAGTTCGTCGTTGTCGACTTTTTCGAGTTTAGCGCCGAGCATTTGGTTTTTGTCATTCACATTTATTATGCTCGTAGTGCCTCGTATGTTGCGCAGTGTCACGGTTACATCTTGCTCTTTGCCATTGCGCCAAATTTTCAGATTTATGTTATCACCAGGGCGATGCATACCAACTTTTTCTTGCACTTCAGGCACAGTAGCTACTTTTTCTCCATTTATCTTGAGTATGACGTCGCCAGTTTCAATGCCAGCTTCTTTGGCTGCGCCACCATCGGCAACACCGCCTACATATACGCCATCGAGATTGTCGAGTTTTGTCTCTTTCTGCAACTCTTCGGTCATCTCGCGTATTTGTACACCAAGTAGAGCGCGTTGCACTTCGCCGTATTGCATTAAGTCTTGCGCTACTTTTTGTGCAATGCTAGAAGGTACGGCAAATGAATATCCTGTGTATGAGCCTGTTTGAGAAGCTATAGCAGTGTTAATGCCAATAACCTCTCCATGAGTGTTCACAAGAGCGCCTCCACTATTGCCAGGGTTCACAGCGGCATCGGTCTGTATGAAACTTTCTATGGCCATATTATTATTATTTATACCCATATTACGTGCCTTGGCAGAAATTATGCCTGCAGTTACGGTACTTGTGAGGTTGAATGGATTTCCTACGGCTAATACCCATTCTCCAACTTTCATAGCATCGGAATTGCCAAATTTCAAAGCATGCAAACCTGTAGCCTCAATTTTGATGAGTGCAATATCGGTTGTTGGGTCTGTGCCAATGAGTGTTGCTTCAAATGATCGGCGGTCGTTGAGCACAACTTCAATTTTGTCGGCACTCTCTATCACGTGATTATTTGTGACTATGTAGCCATTCTCAGAAATAATTACGCCTGAGCCGCTACCTGTGACGCGTGGCTGTTGAGGCTGTTGTTGATATTGATATTGAGGTCCGAAAAAGAATTGCCACAGAGGATCGCTTGAGCCATATTGCGACTGACGTGGGCTATCTTGCAAGATTTTTACGTGCACTACACCATTGATAGTCGATTCGGCAGCTTCGGTGAAGTCTGTAGGTGCGTAGTTGGCTATTGTTCTGATTTCTGTTTGAATGGCGTTGTCGTTTGCTGAAGTTGCGGTGATGTTTTTCACCTCAAAGTTTGAATAAAGGTAAGCTCCCATCGCAGCGCAGGCTGTTGCGCCAATTGCTGCTAATACATACTTTCTGATTTCCATGATTTCTGAATTTTTTATGGTTTACTTGTTTGTCTTTTCTGTTTTTCATCTTTCACGATGCAAAAATGTATCATGCTACGACTGCCACAAAATATTTTCAACCTACGCACTGTATTTCAGAATATTACTGTTTGTATATAAATAATGATGATACGTTGAAGAAAAGCATACGTATGATGTTTGCAATGAGTTGTTTGCACCGATATTAGGTATCGGTACATCGTAAATATGTACTGCGTAAATACTAAAATGCTTCGCGAATGTTGAAATATATAGCACCTTCGCCACGCGAACTGTAGCCACCATCAAGACGGAGGTTAAGACCTTGCTTGGGAAATACTTTGAAACGCAGTCCGCCACCAGCCATAATGTGTGTGTCGTAGAGTATTTTGTCTGTGGTATGTGCAACATTGCCCGTAGCAGCCCATGCTACTCCACCAATACGCCAGATTATAGGAAAGCGAAATTCGCCTTGAAAGAGCCAAGCTGCCCGGTCAACATATTTCAAATTGTGACTTATGGCGCGCGCTAAACGAGTGCCAGCAAAAGTTGATTTGTGATGAAATGGGGCATTGTTGCTTGTGAGTTGTAAATAGTATTGGAGTGCTACAACACTCTCGTTTCCTACTGCCATATATCGACGTATGTCGGTAATGTAGTTGCCGAAATTATGTTTGCCGCCAAGCCATTTGCCGTATTGTAAATATTTTATTTTCAGCAACCAGCCACTTCGCGGGTATAGTTTGTCGTCGCGATTATCGTAGGCAATAAGCGGACCTAATCCATTGTTCCAACCTTCGGCATACTTAATATCGTCTAATGCCGTTGTGCTGCCTTCTACATCTTTATAGTTATGATGACTAAAATCGCTTGTGAATCCAAATTGCCAGTTGCTATTGCATACATACGTATAAAAATCGCACGAAAACTGACTTTGATAGTCGTTCATTTTAGCTTCAGAACTCTTATCTCTACCATTTCCGGGTAAGTAATAATCGTCGGGCAGGTAATAAAATTCAGCTTTAGCAGTTATAGAAGATTGGCTCGACGGATAAATGTCGGCGTCGCACTGCAATTCGAACATACCTTTGGAGGAAACGAGTACTGAGGGCGTTATAGTGGTCCAAGGTCGTTCGGTGTGTTTTATGCGTAGCATCGGCATTAAGCCAATCGATAGTCCCGTTCTGCCAGAATATGATGCAGCAGGATAGATGGCCGATTCCCATTCGGTTCGTTCGATGGTAAGTACGTGTAAGATGTCTTCGCATAATCCGATAACTTTTTCGGGAAACGATTTTATGCTATCGTTTCCAGCAGCAGATTGCGCTTCGACTTCTATACCTATTATGGATATGAATATGAGAAAGAGAGAACGTCTCATTGTATTATGCCATCATCAATCATCCAAACAATGCGTTCGATCTCTTTGTCTTCGCCTTTTGCTTCATATTCAGCTTTGAGATTCGACCCGAACAAGCGAGCCACGCCTTGCCACAAGAAGGCAGAAAACCTGCCGCGCATCGATCGAATGAGCTCGTAGCTTGTGTCGCCCGTTTCGCGGTCGATGAGTTTTATAAGCACTCGTCCTTGCGATATGGTGAGGTGGCGGAGTGGTTGCTCAAATTCGGCGAAAAGCTTTTTCTCTTGTTCGTCAAGATATTTTTTACGCGCTTTAGGATCGCTGATGTGTGAGAGACTGTCGTTGATTATAGTAATTCGAGCAGCTGCAATACGAGCGTAGGGCAGTGTCTTCTTTACATTACGTACGAGTTTGTTATAGCGGGCAATTTCGCGTTTTGTTTTTCGACGCATCTTGCCGTAGCAACGTATTTCTTGTATATGTACGTGAGGTAGAGTGTCGCCATCAACGATGCGTCCACGAGTGATGATTTTTGCGCTGATGGTGGATGTAGACTCTTGAGCTGATAGTTCGGCCAAGTTTGATATTATGAGTATTAATATGAGAAATATGTATCTCACTTCGCAACTTTCTTGAGCATGTCAATCTCTTCGTTCCAGATTTCTTCGTTAGGAGTTTCGAGTATTAGGGGGATATTATCGAAACGGCTATCCGACATTATGCGGTTGAAGCACTCTATGCCAATTTCGCCTTGTCCAATGCTTTCGTGGCGGTCGACTTTTGAGCCGCATGGCTTCTTAGCATCGTTGAGGTGCATGCCACGCAGATAACTCATGCCTACGGTGCTGTCGAGTTCTTCCCATGTTTTGTTCCAGCCATATTCATCGTGTAAATCGTAGCCAGCAGCAAATGCGTGACACGTATCAATGCATACGCCAACTCTCGATTTGTCGTTGATGCCTTCTATAATTCGTTGCAGATGCCAAAAGGCAAATCCCACATTGCTTCCTTGTCCTGCAGTGTTTTCTATGACGGCTGTTACGTTTTTAGTTGCCTCGAGAGCCATATTTATACTCTCAGCTACACGGTCGAGACACTCTTCGATGCTTATCTGTTTGAGGTGGCTACCAGGATGAAAATTAAGCAACTTCAGTCCAAGACGTTCGCAGCGATGAAGCTCTTCGGTGAATGATTCGCGCGATTTGCGAAGGCCTTCTTCGTCGGGACTGCCAAGGTTGATGAGGTAACTATCGTGAGGAAGCACTTGTTCGGGAGTATAACCACAATCGTTCATTGCCTTTTTGAAGGAGTCTATTTCAGCATCAGTGAGCTCTTTGGCAATCCATTGTCGCTGGTTTTTTGTGAATAGAGCGAATGCTGTGGCTCCTATGGCTTGAGCATTGAGAGGAGCATTATGCAAACCTCCTATAGCGCTAACGTGTGCACCGATGAATTTCATGTTGGTAGTTATGAGTTACAAATTAGGAGTTACGAATTATGAATTGTCAATTCTTGAAGTTAGGCTTTCGTTTTTCGAGGAATGCACGTCCACCCTCTTGAGCTTCGTCGGTCATATAGTAGAGCATGGTAGCATCGCCAGCAAGTTCTTGAATGCCAGCTTGTCCGTCGAGTTCTGCATTTAGTCCAGCCTTAATCATACGCAAGGCTAATGCCGAATGCTGCATCATCTCTTCTGCCCATTTCACGGTTTCGTCTTCGAGTTGTTCGGGTGGAACAACACAATTCACAAGCCCCATGTCGAGAGCCTCTTGAGCTGTATATTGGCGGCAAAGGAACCAAATTTCGCGGGCCTTCTTTTGTCCTACAAGGCGAGCTAAGTATGAAGAACCAAAGCCAGCGTCGAAACTTCCAACTTTTGGTCCTGTTTGTCCGAAACGAGCCGTAGATGAGGCTATTGATAGGTCGCAAACTACGTGCAATACATGTCCACCTCCAATGGCGTAACCATTAACCATAGCTATTACAGGTTTGGGCAACGAGCGAATTTGCTTTTGTACTTCCAACACGTTGAGGTGTGGCGTTCCATCTTCGTCTAAATATCCACCTCGACCCTTCACGTGCATGTCGCCGCCAGCGCAGAAGGCTACGTCGCCAGCTCCAGTAAGCACCACAACTCTAATTTCGCGTTTCATGGCGCAAATGCGTAGCGCATCGCTAATCTCACTTACGGTGAGAGGCGTGAATGCGTTGCGGTAGCGTTCACGGTTGATTGTTATCTTAGCTATACCATTGTATATGTCAAAAAGAATCTCTTTGTAGTCTTTGATTTTTGTCCAATTTCTCATACGTAGATTTTGTTAATGCATTGCGAAATTACGCTAAAAGCCGAAATCATCTTAGTACGCAATAATCTACTTTTTGAAAATCAGTTTCATTGTTTCTGGATCGAGTGGTTTCATGACAGGCAATTTCATGTTCTTTACCATGTGTAATGTGCTTTTCTTGTATTTCTGAAAATGTTCTGTCTTAAGGTGACTTAGGTAGGCTTTTTCAGAGGAGTATATTTCAAGAATACGAATTTGGGTAGAGTCTTCGACGCTTTGCATTGGAAATAGACAAACAACACCAGATTCGCGTTCCATGCTAAGGCTGTCGACTTCGTTTACATACGATAGATATTCGTTTAGATATTGTGGGTAGACTTTTATTTCGGCTATGCGAATAATCATGCTATTAGCAGCAAGGTCTACGGTCATCATGATTCCTATTAGGTACGTAATTAATTTTTTCATAGAGATATTGGTATTAATTATTTCAAAAGTTTATGGCATCACTGCAAAGCGAATGTACATTTTTATTGAAAAAATAGAAACATCTCGGCCTAATGTATTTGCATTTCAGACTTTGTGGTGGTTATAAACAAAATCGTGCTTAGCAGGTTGTGTAATTAGTAATTAGCAACTCATAATAATTATCTTTGCCGCCCAAAATCAATAGATAAAAAACTAATGGCAAAAGAACTTACTACGCGAGCAGAAAACTATTCGCAATGGTATAACGACCTTGTAGTGAAGGCCGACTTAGCCGAGCAGTCGGCAGTTAGAGGCTGTATGGTTATCAAACCTTATGGCTATGCAATATGGGAGAAAATTCAACGTAGCTTGGACGACAAGTTCAAAGAGACTGGACATGTGAATGCATATTTCCCATTGTTGATTCCTAAATCGTTTTTCAGCCGTGAGGCCGACCATGTGAAAGGCTTTGCTAAAGAGTGTGCCATTGTTACTCACTATCGCCTCAAAACCAATGAAGCAGGCAACGCCGTAGAGGTTGATCCTGAAGCAAAACTTGAGGAAGAGCTTATCATTCGCCCAACTTCTGAAACAATTATTTGGAATACATATAAGAACTGGATTCAAAGCTACCGCGACCTTCCTGTGAAGTGCAACCAGTGGGCTAACGTGCTTCGTTGGGAGATGCGTACACGTCCGTTCCTTCGCACAGCTGAGTTTTTGTGGCAAGAGGGACATACCGCTCACGAAACTCGCGAAGAGGCTGAGGCAGAGGCACAAACAATGTTGAAAGTTTATGCCGATGTAGCCGAGAAAATCATGGCAGTGCCTGTTATCTGTGGCGTGAAATCGGCTAACGAACGTTTTGCTGGTGCTATAGATACCTTCACCATTGAGGCTCTTATGCAAGATGGTAAAGCGCTGCAGAGTGGTACTTCGCACTTTCTCGGACAGAACTTCGCTAAGGCTTTCGACGTTCAATATGCAACTCGCGATGGCAAACTCGACTACCCTTGGGCTACATCGTGGGGCGTATCTACACGTTTGATGGGTGCTCTCATCATGACTCACTCCGACGATAATGGACTTGTGCTTCCTCCAAGACTTGCTCCGCTTCAGGTTGTTATTGTGCCTGTATATAAGAGCAAAGAGGAACTCGCTGCTATTGCCGCTAAGGTGAACGAGATTGTAGATAAACTCAAAGCTAAAGGCGTTTCGGTTAAGTTCGACGATAGCGACAACAAGAAGCCAGGTTGGAAATTCGCTGAGTATGAGCTCAAAGGCGTACCAGTTCGCCTCGCTGTTGGTCCGCGCGACCTTGCTAAAAACGAGGTTGAGCTTCACCGCCGTGATACCATGGAGAAGCAGCAAGTTAGCATGGACGGCATCGACGAGAAGATTGTTGCTTTGCTTGACGACATTCAAGAGAACATCTTCCAGAAAGCTAAGAAATATCGCGACGAGCATATCACTAAAGTTGATACTTACGACGAATTCAAGCGCGTGCTTGACGAGAAGGGCGGTTTCGTGCTCGCTCACTGGGACGGCACCACCGAAACCGAAGAGCGTATTAAGGAAGAAACAAAAGCAACCATCCGTTGCATTCCGTTTGGCAATCCACAAGAAGAGGGCAAGTGCATACTTACTGGCAAGCCTTCTACACAACGCGTATTGTTTGCGCGCTCATATTAATCGGATTTCATAATTATTGAGATAGTGGAGAGATGCGTACACCCGGTGTGCGCATCTCTTTTTTATGTAGTTATTTATTCCTACAACACCTTTTTCACTCCCGGAATTAATCTCAGCAGCCAAGTGATTACAAACGAACCAACTGTTGCTAATGTCAAAACAGTCAAGTATTTACCTATTACGCCGAGCCATAACGGGTCTAAAAGGTGTTCTACTATCAGAAGTACGAAAAGATGGATAATGTATGCGCCAAATGCTTGTGCTGCACTCCATTGCCAAAATTTTCCGCTCCAATTGCCAACGATTCTAAACAGCCATACTAGTCCTACGCAGAGGAAAACGCACAGGAGCGACTCGTAAACGCCAAACCATTGATACACAAAGTTGTTCCACGCTCCGTCGGCTCTGAGATAGTTGCCAATGCAGAGCAAGAGTCCGATAATGAGCGAAGTGCGTCCCACAGTGTTGGTCATACGGTTAAACCAGTCGCCGCGTCCTGCCATTACGCCAAAGGCAAACATCATTATATATTGCAGATAATGAACGGGTTCAAACTTGTAAACCCACAGGAAAATCCATTCGTCCTGATTGTAAAACTGCCTTATGACATAACTTCCCACGCCCATAACTACCGCAAACACAGCCATTAAACCTAACGATAGCGGCATTGGATTTTCGCAAGATTTTTTACAAGTGAGGCGTATCAGCGCGTAAACCAGACAGAACATAAACAGGCTGCTCAGAAACCAAGTGTGTCCCGATTCGGGCGTCCCGCTTGACGCGCTCAGCACTACTGAAATAACTGCAAAGGGCACTAACAATCTAAGCACTTTTTTGCTGATGAATTTTGAAAAGCCCTGACGGTCAAAACTTTTTGGGACAAAATACCCCGAAATCATAAAAAACAATCCCATAAAAAAGGCGGCATTAGTATTCAAAAAATGCCACATCCACGGCATACTCTCGGCGGTATTCGACGGATGAAACGGCCAGCCTTCTCCACCCACAAAGGGTATCATAGCGTGGTGAGCAATTACCAAAACTGTTAATGCAACTTTCAGATTGTCAAGATAATGGCTGCGGGTAATTATGACTGATTGAGATTGCATAAATTTTCTTTTTTTAGTGCTATTATGTGGACTAAAATAATTCAGTTCGGCTGAAATTGAAATTTATGATTCCGATTATCGCACAGAACACAGATGTTAGCCACAAATAGTAATATTGCAAATCGACAAAATAGAAGAAACGCTATGCAACAGAACACTGCTCCACAATTGCAGATTTACAACGCTTCGGCGGGGTCGGGCAAGACCTACACCCTCGCGCAAGAGTATATAGACATACTTATTCGTAATCCGCAAAACTATAAGTCGATTCTCGCTGTGACGTTCACCAACAAAGCAACAGCTGAGATGAAAGAGCGTATTGTAAACAATTTGGCGAGCATAAGTAGTGGCGACTCCAAATTGCTAAATGCCCAACTTGCTATGGCGCAGAGATGCAATCCGAGAATATCGGCAGAAGAGGTTCGCGAGCGTTGTCGCAAAGCTTTATTGTATATACTCAACGATTATGGACAGTTCAACGTAAGCACCATAGATAGTTTCGTTCAGAAGGTGGTGCGCGCCTTTGCCTATGAGTTTCGTCTTAATGCAGACTTTGGCGTGGAACTCGATGTCGACTCACAGATGAAAATGAGCCTCGACGAGCTAATGAAGAGCGTCTCAAACGATAAGGATCTACTCTCTTGGCTCAATAAATTTGTAAAAAGCAAGGTGGACGAGGACTCGAGTTGGAACATCGACAATGATATTATATCGCTCGGCAAAGCCTATTTTGAGAAAAATCCAGGCTTCGAAAAGAAAATAGACCTTACCATAGTGAGCGAACTTCGCAAAGAGATTGATAAGATTCGTAAAGATTTTGAGACGGAAATAGGCGATTTTGTGGAGAAGTACCAAAGTCTGTGTGGCGGTCTCTCGTCGACAGATTATAAAGATGGTCAGAGGAACCCTTTATTTTCATTACTTCAGAAGAAACGCCGTGAAGCCATTGATTATCTGCTCAAAACAGATACTTTGTACATACAGCGCGTCGTTGGTGCTGCGCACGGGGATAAGGAGGTGAAGTCATTCAAAGACGGATGGCCGAGTGATGAAGTGCAGCAGATGTTTGTGAATACGGCTAATTATATCGAGGATAATATAACTGCTTATTATACTGCCGATTGTGCCAAGAAAAATCTGTATGCCTTGGGCATTATGGAGAGGCTGATGAAATTCATGTCGCAAATTTCTAAGGAAAACCATACGGTGTTGCTTAATAATAGCAACACGCTGCTACACAGACTTATAGATGGCTGCGATGTACCGTTTGTATACGAAAAAATCGGAACTCGCTACAACAACATCATGATCGATGAGTTTCAAGATACGTCCACCATTCAATGGGAGAATTTCAAACCACTCATTGACGAGAGCCTCTCAAAAAGCCAAAAATGCCTTGTGGTGGGCGATGTGAAGCAGGCTATCTATCGCTGGCGCAACTCCGATTGGAATTTGCTCTCGAGCGTATTGCCCAAATTATATGCTGTAGAGCCTACTCCAAAACGTGATAATTGGCGTAGTATGCCAAACATTGTGAATTTCAACAATGTTATGTTTGGTGAACTCTGTCGCCGATTCTCGCACGAAGTAGGTCAAATTGTCGATAAAGAGTCCGATGCCGAAATTGACAATATATATAAAGATTGTAGTCAGACGGCGCAGCGCAAGGGCAATGGCTACGTGCAAGTGAACGTGTTGCCCAAGAAGGGGAAAGAGGAAGTTGACCCACGTCCAGAGTTGTTGGTCTCCAAAATTCAAGAATTGCACGACAATCGCGGTTTTTGTTATAGCGATATGTGTGTGCTTATTCGCAACAGAAAAGATAGCGAAAAGTTTATCGGTTCGCTGCTCGAAGCTGGCATACCTATCATAACAAACGACTCGCTGAAGATTTGTCATGCGCCGATAGTTCGTATAATTATCAGTTACCTAAACTATTTTGTCGATCGTAGCGATTTGCCGTCGATGGCCTACATAGTTAAGAACAAACAGAGCGACAAAGCGATAGAAGATTTCGCGAGCGACGAGTCGCGCATTCAAGCAAAAGCGATGGTAGATGCCGAAGTGGCTGAATTTGTGGGCTTGTCGTTGCTCGAGATTGTGAATTCTATTGTTTCCTCAATTCCAGAAGAGGTTATCGATAAGCAGCAAATGTTCTTGCAAGCCTTTATGGAAGTTGTGCGCGATTTTGTGTCGCATAAGCGTGTGAATATTTCTGATTTTCTCGAATATTATGAGGATAAAAAGGAGAGTTTGACAGTGGAACTTCCTCAAAATCAGGATGCAGTGACTGTTATGACCGTTCATAAATCAAAAGGTCTCGAGTATAAAGTTGTGCTGATGCCTTACGCCGATTGGAATTTTACGAATCAAAAAGGTGGAGGCTCTACGCTTTGGGTAAATATTGCCGAAGCGCCGTTCAACAAAATAGAGCTTTTGCCGCTGACTATGAGCAAAACGCTCGCTTATACTTATGCCAAGAATCAGTATCAAGATGAGGTGCGCAATATTTGTATCGACAATCTAAATATTGCATACGTAGCACTTACGCGTGCTTGTAATGTGCTGATTATTTGGGCTGAAGACAAAGAGGGTAAAGACAAAAAGAATAAAGACAAAAAGAAAGAATCAAGTCTCGAGAATGACAATCTGGGTCGATTCATTGTGAACGCAATGTCAAGCGTTTCCAATGCGCTGAAAATGCGTTGTTATAATGATGAGCAGAGTGGGGGAGTAACATACGAACTTGGCGAACTTGAGCCTCCAGTGCACAATGTAGAGAGTCAAGCCGAATATCCAATGAAAGCGTTTGTCCCTAAGCGACTTGCAGATATGCACGATTTGAAGTTTTCGCTCGAGAGTGAGAAGGAGAATTTTGCAAAATCGCACAAAGTACTTGCATACGGCAATGCTATGCACTTTATAATGAGATATATACATAGCACTGACGACGTAGAAAAGTCGGTGCAACGAGCTGCGTTGAACGGGTTTATTGAAGAAAATCAGGTTGACGAATTAATTGAAGAAATAGGTCAAAAACTGAATAGTGGCGAAGTGGCTAAATGGTTCGATGGCACCTCTGGGCAAGTATTCACCGAATCGACAATTCTTACAGATTGCGCTACACCTCACACTCGCCCCGACCGCTTCATGATTGATGCCAACAACCGCGTAACCATAGTCGACTATAAATTTGGCGGCGAGCAAAAGCAAATCTATCGCGACCAAGTGCATAGCTATGTTAATCTTCTCAAAAAAGCTGGCTACGATGATGTTTGCGGTTACCTTTGGTATTACGAACTGAATGTTGTTGAAAAAGTTGTATGATAGACAATAAATACAAAATACTTTCTGCGCCACTTCAAGGCATCACCGATAATGCGTTCAGAATGCTTTTTGATCGCTATTATGGTTCTGTTGATGAGTATGTTACGCCATTTGTTCGCGAAGAGCATGGCGAAATACGTAAAAAAGACATCAACGATTTGCGAAGCAACGAACTGCCCAACCTTGTGCCTCAAATACTACCTTCAGGAGCTGAAGAACTTGAGCGCCTAACAACAGTAGTGGCTGAATATGGCTTCAAACGCATAGATATTAATTTGGGCTGCTCGTTTCCACCTGTTGCTGCTCATGGACGAGGTTGTGTGTTGTTCAATATGCCAGATAAGCTACGCGAGATTCTTGCTGCTATAGGTAATCGCGCCGACGTAACCTATTCTGTCAAGATGCGCTTAGGCTATGCCGATTCGCGTCAGTGGCGCGATGTGATAGATGCCATCAACGATGCTCCTCTTAGTCGTATTTGTGTGCATGCTCGTTACGGACGTCAGCAATACAAAGGAGAGTGCGATTTAACTGAATTTGGCGAATTCTTGAATGCATGTAAACATAAGGTTATATACAATGGCGACCTCCGCTCCGAAGATGATGTAGATAGAATAGTTGCACAATTTCCGAATATTGAAGGCGTTATGCTCGGTCGAGGTTTGATTTCTGATATGAATCTTGCACGAAAACTTCGTGGCATAACCATTGCCGACAAGCAAATCTTTGCCAATTTCCATAACGAACTTGCTAATACATACAAGAGTACACTTTGTGGCGATCGTCCTTTCTTGCTGAGAATGAAAGCATTTTGGGAGTTTTGGGAAACCGAAGAACAACATAAAGCAGTGAAAAAAATCAAGAAAGCATCGTCGATAGCTAAGTATGATGCTGCAGTTTTGGAGTATCTATCTCAATTGAGTTAAGAATGGAGTGTAGAGCTGGTTGTGGCGCATGTTGCATAGCGCCGTCAATATCAACGCCAATTCCAGGACTTGGCAGAGGAAAACGAGGCGGCGAGCGCTGTCCGCATCTCGATGAAAACAATCTTTGCAAAATATTTGGAAAGCCCGAGCGCCCAGCGGTGTGTAGTGGTTTTCAAGCCGAAGAACTCTTTTGTGGAACGTGTCGCGAAGAGGCCATGAAAATACTCTCCGAACTCGAAGGATTGGACAATTCTTAGAGTCTCAACTCTCCATTTCTAATATCTCTATTGATAATTTTTTACCTTTTTTTGAGTTATATCATTAGCAAAATGTGTTTATCCCGCTCTTATTAGTTAATTTTGTCTAACTATGATTAATAGACAAAAACACAAATAAGAAGGATGCTATTATTTCCTAATTGTAAAATAAACTTAGGACTCAATATTGTTGGAGTTCGCCCCAATGGATACCACGATCTCGAAACCGTGTTTTATCCATTGGCGCTTGCTGATGTTCTTGAAATTGTATTCCCCGAGAATCAGACACAAGAGTATGTGTGGCAGAGTAGCGGCATAGCACTCGACATACCAGAAGAAAAGAATCTATGTATTAAGGCGCTCAAACTTTTGAAACGCGAATACACTATTCCTCCAGTGGCAATGCATTTGCGCAAGAATGTTCCCTTTGGAGCAGGTCTTGGTGGAGGCTCATCAGATGCAGCTTCGGTTATAACAGGCTTGAATATGCTGTTGCATCTTGGTATGTCTACCGAAAAAATGTGCTCTATAGCGGCTCAGATAGGTGCCGACTGCCCATTTTTCATCATAAATAAACCTATGTCGGCAGAAGGAATAGGCGAAATACTTAAGCCAATCAATATTCATTTGAAAGGCAGAAAAATTTTGCTTGTTAAACCTGATGTAAGTATGTCTACAGCAGAAGCTTATGCGCAAATAGAGTGCAATAAGCCAGAACTTGGACCAGCCGATTGGGTTGTGACAAACATAGTTAATTGGAAACGCCGATTGACCAACGACTTCGAAAAGCCTGTGTTTGCACGTTTCCCACAATTGGCTCAGATAAAAGAACAACTATATGCCTCGGGTGCTACCTATGTAGCCATGTCGGGCAGCGGAACGGCTATATATGCCATTTTTGACACCACAATACCTCAACATCTCAAGTTTGCCGACTGCTTTGTATGGAGTGGCGAACTTGCGTATTAATAAGTATAATGAAGCGAAGTGCGACGTACATATTTATAATTATGACCATATTATATATGGTGACGTCGCGTGTGTGTGCACAAACGCCTGATGATAAGAAAGATATAGAGATTGAAGATGATTTCTTCAAAGCCGTAAACGAAGTTTTCTTCAGCTTTGTGCGTTTCGATTCGTATGGATCGCGGTATTGGCTCGATAAGGTAGAGCAACTTACAAGCACCGAAATGCATCGCGTGATTCTTGAATGCTTGCGTGCCGACTGTAATATGTTGGTGTATGGCAATGTCGAGGGGGCGTTGAATGCAGTCAATGAGGCTGTTGACTATTTCAAGAATGGCGACTCACGACTTTATAAGTATTTGTATGCCATAGCTCTCAATTCCAAAGGCTATTATATGATGCTCGAAGTGGGCAACAACGAAGCGGAAGCGCTGTTTCGCAAGGCAGCCCAAGAGGCTGATAGGGTAGGCGCTGTGCGTTTTCGCCGATTTGCTCGCATGTTGCAGGTTGAGACTCTCATACGCAAACGTAATTATGTTGATGCTTTGTATTATGCACGAAAAGTCGGCAATACAAGCAGAAACGATATACTTGAGTTTCAGGCTAATATCATGCTCTTCAAGGCTTATTCGCAACTTAAGGCGTTCGATTTGGCTGAGCTATATCGTAAGAAACTCGAAAACAGTGAAATACTCTATCAGTCGCTTGCTATCAATGTAGAGTATCAATTGCGCTACGCCGAGTCGCTTCTATTGCTCGAAGATTTGCACCGCGCGCGTGTTATCTCCGACAATCTGGCCATTGATGCAACGCATCTCGAACAACCAATATTTATTTGGGCTGTGAATGTTCAGCGAGCTCGCATCTTGGCTATTCAAAATGAATGCGAAGAGGCCGAAAAGTGTTTGCAAACTTGTAGGGCCAATAGTAAATACCTTGGTTATTATGCCCACGATGCCAATTTTGCATACGCCAATATTCAGCTTACCGAAGCCATTATATCGCTAAAACGTAAGCAATATACCAAAGCCAAACAACTGCTTGATGGCTTGGCTCTTACGAAAGAGTTGCGCATATCAAGTTATTTCATGAAGCAGTATTATAAAGCTTATGAAGATTTGTATTGCGGATTGGGCGACTACAAAATGGCTAACAAAACGCTTGAGCGATATATGTATTTGAGCGATTCTATATCCAAAAATCATATTTATCAGCGAGAGCAAGATATGATAGTGTCGTATCAGAACGATACTACAATTTTGAAGCATAGAGCATATATATATCAGCAAACCGAAAATGTTATAGATATGTATAAGCAGACAATGTTTACGATTGTGATTTCGGTGTCGATATGCCTATTGCTTGTGTTGCTTGTAATATTGCAAAAACGTCGCATATATCTAAAACAAGAGCTCGAAGAACAAAATGCTCACGATTACCTTGAAAGCGAGGTGAATAGACAAACTGCAGAGACGCGAGAAAACAATCGCCTAATCGGTTTGCGAAATGCCGATATTGAGAAAAGTAGTCGTTATGCCCAATTGATTCAGCAGAGCGTTTTGCCGTCCGAAGAGCAGCTTAGATTGCTATTTACAAATGGCGCTTTTGTGCTCAACATCTCCGATGATGTTGTGAGAGGAAGTTTCTGTTGGTATAAAAAAGTCGATAAAAAGATCTATTTCTTTGGTTGTAGTGGTTCAGAGAGTGGAGTGCCTGGAGCAATGATTTCTATGGTGGTGCTTACCTTCATCAACGACGAAGTGCGTTTGCATTACGACTATTCGGCATCGCAATATTGGAATGCTATTCGTAGTCACACTGCTTATTTGTCGGACTCAAACTATAATAGCCGCATTGACATCTCGGTTGCTATATTCGATACCGAAAAACGTACTCTTAACATAGCTTCGGCAAAGCCCAATGTTATTTATATGCATAACGGTGAGCATAAGTATGTATATACAAAAGAACATGAGGTTGTCGACACATACATAGAAGCTACGAGTGGCGATGTGTTGTACCTATTTACGAGTTCGTGCAATAGAATTTTCCGTACTGAAGATGTAGAAGATGAGGAAAATAAGCTATTTGTAGAACTGCTGGCAAGTGTAGAAAAGAGTGCCGTAGAACAACGAAAAGAGTTGCTTAGAAAAGCTATTCTTGAATGGAATAACGATAAACATAATGGCTTGCAAATATTGTCGGTAACGATTTGATAATGAATGTTGTAAGGACTCATATTACATATGCATTGTTTGCGATAGCATTTTTCAATGTTATTGCCTACACATCGTGTAGCTGCACTGATTGCGAAACTAACGCATACTCAGAGTATAGCCATTATATAGCTCTTGCCGATTCGTTTTTCTATAAAGATGAAGTCGATTCGGCTCTTGAACTTCATAAACGTGCGCTTTCAGTAGCTACCACCGATGAAGAAGAGGTTAGGGCAAATCTTAATATTGCTTCGATGCATTATTATTTGGGGCATATCAAAGAAACGGAAAATATCGTTGGCAATTGTTTGAAGCAAATACACAATGTGAAGCAAGGTCTTACTCCCGAAATGCAAAAATACAAACTGACGGCCCTCGTATTGCTTTCGGAAGTGTATAACGAAACAGGACGCTATTCCGATGCTTTGCGCCAAAATATGCGTGCCGCGCAACTTGCAAAGCACTTAGGCGATATAGAGACCGAAGTCGCTTGTTTGCTCTATGTGTCTCAACGTGAAGAACTTAATGGTAACTATGTGTCGGCTATCGATGGCTATCTTGAGGCGCTTGCTATCTGCGAGAAAAACAATTTAAGCAGCGAGGCTTTCAACATATACAACCATTTGCAGTCGGCTTATTGGAAAATTGGTGAAGTGAAGCAGTCGCAACATTACATCAATTTGATGCGCAAAAGTGGCGAAACTCGCACGCCGCTTCAACGTTGTATTACGGCACTTGCAGAGTTGAAGCTATCTATAATTATGGGCGAAGAGAACGACCAGCACCTCAATGCCGATGTGCTCAAATATCTCGAAAACGAGTCGGAAATTAATGCCTTCAAATCGCTGAATATCAACGGTGCTCTTACGGACTATTATGTAAGTGTGAACGACTATGAGCAGGCGCAAAAGTATCTTGCCCGTCTCGAAGAAGGACCCAAGGTAGATTCTACTCAGAGCATTTTTGTGCAGATGATAGGTGCCGATGTGGCTATGATGGTGAATAAAAATGCCGAAGCCAAACGTGCTCTTTTATCTGTTGATGTAGAACAGCTACGCAGCCTCGATATTAGTCTGTATGAGAAATATTTACAACTATTGTCTAAGTGTAGTCATCGCATGGGTGATGAGCATAGTGCATATATATACAACGCCAGGCTTATAGACTTGCGCGATTCGCTTCAAACCGAGTCGAGTAGCCATAGCTTGGCTTATCGTAGCATGATACAAAATCGCGACACAACGGTGCTTTCGCAAAAACTGCGTATGGCTAAGCAACAAAGCATGTTGAACGAGATTACGCTGCGTCGCGAAATATTCGCCTATGCTGCTATGCTATTCACATTTGCTGCTATAATAGTTACACTTTGGCTCTATTGGCAGCGTTCGCGTGGTAAGAAAAAGATTATAGAGGAACAAAACGAACAATTGCGCTGCGAAGTTGCTATGTATAAGCAATTGCTTGAACTTCAGCAAAAAGAGCTGATGCGAAAGAGCAATTTATATGCTCGTGAGCATAATTATGCGGCCTACTTGCAGCGAAAAAATCTTTCGCTCGAGAGCGAACTCAATTGTAGCTGTATAACCGAGCATTTTGTTCTTTTTCATCCTTGTAGTGGTTCTGTCGGTGGCGATTTCTATTGGTTCCATCGCTCTGGTGACAATCTTTTCGTTTGCTGTGGCGACGCTACAGGTCATGGCGTACCTGGCGCATTCATAGCTATGATTAGTTATTGCTGCCTCAACGACATTGTTCATGCTGTGCCCGACATTACTCCACTCGAACTTGTCAATCGCTTCGATAAAAATTTGCATAATACGCTCCATAGCAACAACACATTCAAGTGTGCCGACAGTGTCGACCTTGCTATGTTGTGCATAAATATTAACACCCATCGAGTAAGTGTGGTGCTCGCACGTCAATTGGCTTATATAGTGTCGGAGAATGGCGATGTAGTAGATATTGTAGGTACGCAACGTAGTTTGGGCGATCCTGAAGAAAAGTTTATCGATCGTCATTTTTTTGAGCAGGAAATAACATTGCGTCCTACCGATACTATATATTTGACAACCGATGGCCTTGCCTCGCAAATTGGTGGTGCAAAACAACGAACGTTCAAAAGAAAGAATGTACGTAAAACATTATCCGAAATACGCACCAAGCCTCTATCGCTTCAAAAGAATTTGATTATCGATGCTGTGCGAGATTGGCGCGGTGATATTCCACAAACCGATGATATACTTGTCATCGGATTGAAGATTGATACCACTCGAGTTTAGTTCTTACCTATTATTTGTTGAGCTATGAAGCTAATTAGTCCAATTCCTACCGAAAACCTAACTCAAAGACCAGTTAGCATTGGCACTTTTATAAAGTGTTTCGATGATTTTTTTCTCGAATGCGTAGGTTGTGATGTTACTCTCACATCGCGCCCCGATTGCCCTAATGTACTTAGCGAAGTGATAATCAAAATCGATCGTCCGATGACTAATTTCGACTCAGCTGTAATAAGTGCCGAATTGAAGGTGAGCGATAAAGAGTTTCTATCACTATTTTTGTCGACAATTCAAAACTCAAATATCAAGGTGAAAGATTTGCCAGATGGTGTGGCAATTAATTTTTAGAAATAATGACTATTAAGATTTCAGAAGCCGTTTTTGTGAAGAGTAGCGCTGATGTGGTAGGTTGCCCTCAGTCGTCATTGCCCGAATATGCGTTTATTGGTCGATCTAATGTTGGAAAATCTTCACTTATAAATATGATTTGTGGGCGTTCTGATCTTGCCAAAGTCTCGTCTACGCCCGGAAAGACACAGCTTATAAACCATTTCTGTATCAACAAAGAATGGCATTTGGTAGATTTGCCTGGCTATGGATATGCTAAACTTCCTAAGCCAGATAAGGTTAAACTTCAAAAAATAATCGATGGCTATATTATTAAGCGTCAGCAACTTACTAATTTGTTTCTGCTTATCGATTGTCGCCACGAAGCGCAAAAAATTGACCTTGAATTTATTGAATTTCTTGGCACCAATGGCGTACCATTTACTATAGTATTTACAAAGGCCGATAAACTTTCAGAGAAGCAACTCACCACAAATATCGATAACTACAAGCAAACGCTGCTCGAATCTTGGGAGGAGTTGCCTCCAATGATTGTGACATCGTCGCTAAGAAAAACCGGACGTGACGAAATTCTCGATTATATCGAGTCGATAAATACATCATTAGCCAATTAACATCTAATTTTGGACGTTTTTCGTTTGACAATAGACACTATAATGAACAAATTACGTATGCTGACCACTGCTATGGTGTGCCTCTTCAGCATAACACAAATATTTACACAGACAATTAGCAAGAATGAGTCAAAACCTCAACGCGAAATGCGTGGTCTATGGGTTTCGGTCATTGGAAATATTGATTGGCCGACTGTAAAAGGGTTGTCGCCAAGTGCGCTGCAAGCTGAAGCCACCACAATTCTCGATCGTGCTGCTTCGATGGGCTTGAATACCATTTTCCTTCAAGTGCGACCTTCTTGCGATGTTATTTATCCTTCTAAGATTGAACCATATTCTCAATATGTTGTTGGTGAGAATTTTGAGCGACTCGATTCACTGGCAAACTTCGATGCTCTCAAATTTTGGATTGAGCAAGCCCATCATCGTGGTATAGAGTTGCATGCTTGGATAAATCCGTTTCGCGTCACTCCTATGCTCGATTATCCATGCGACACATCGCATATTTCGCAGACTCATCCTGAGTGGGTCATTAAGTATGCTGGCAAACTCTATCTCGATCCTGGCATACCCGAAGCTCGCCGCCATGTCATCAGTGTCATCGATGAAATTGTAAACAATTATGATATTGACGGTATACATTTCGACGATTATTTCTATCCATATCCGGTTGATAATGAGTTGTTTGGTGATACTGCAAGCTACCGCCTTTACAATCCCAACAATCTTGCAATCAACGATTGGCGACGAAGCAATGTTGATAGCGTAATCTTCAACGTTGATAGTTTGATAAAGAGTCAGAAATCGTGGCTCGCGTTTGGTATCAGTCCATTTGGCGTGTGGCGCAATTCGGAAGACGATCCGCGAGGCTCAGAAACCAAAGCTGGTGTTACCGACTATGATGTGCTTTGTGCCGATGTGTTGAAATGGATTTCCGAAGGGTGGATCGATTACGTCGTGCCGCAAATCTATTGGCATGCAGGTCACAAAACAGTTGATTTCGACACATTGCAGCGTTGGTGGTCGGCGCAGAGCACTGAACATACGCGTGTTTTTGTGGGGCATGCACTATTCAAAGTGAATAGTGGAGCTTCGGCGTGGAAAAATGTCAATGAGATGCCTATGCAAATTGCAAAAGTGAGAGCCGACGATGGTATCGATGGTAGTGTCTTTTTCAGCTATCGCCAATTCAATCGCGATTTGTATGACCTTGAATCACAGATGAAAAGCGATATATATGCCCATCGCTCGCTTGTCCCTCTTGTTTTAGACTGCGACGATGATATAGATCTCGAAATTGACAAAATTGGTCACATTGGCACCAAAATTCGTTGGACTCTTGATGGCGATGACGAAAACCTTCGTTTCTATGTTGTCTATCGATACAAGAAATACGAACAATTCGATCCGTCGGACCCACGCTATATTTACGCCATAACCGATAGAAACGAGATTATTGCCGAACGATTGAACGATGAAGAAGGTCGTTACGTATTTCGTGTTGCACCTATCGACAAGTGGCGTCGCGAACATCGACTTTCGCGTCGTGTGACAATTCAATATTGATATTGTGCGAGGAGTTTCTTTAGCTCGTCGATACGTTCAATGCGTGTTATAGAAAAATCATCGGAGCGTTCGTCTACGTACGTATATAGTGAGAGCGCTTTTGCTATTATGTCGTGTCGCACTTCGTAGTTGCCAACAAAAAGTTTTGCGTCGGCATACATAATTTCCGCTAACATATTTACACGTTGCAAATAGTCATCGTCGAAAACAGTCAGCGATTCCAAAATTTCTTGTTCGGTAGACGATCTGAAGAATTGAGCATCGTGCCCCAATATGGTGTATAGCGCTTCGACATCACGTTGCCGCTCCGTTAATTGTCTGTTGTCGTTGTGCAAAAGTCTCTCCAATGCAGCGAAGAGCTCTTGAATCATTTTTAGAATGTAATCTCGTTTTAACATTTATAAACTATTATGCTATAATATAGATTAAAAGTCTAATCTTTTGGTATCTTTGCAATCAAGTTTTCTGAAAACACTTTTTGCACAGTATGAAAGCAGTCAAACAACTACTTAAAATAGCGCTGGTACTAATCTTGTTTGTGTCGTGCGGCGAAGATAAAGAATATATCATAGATGGCGTGGTATATGGAGGGGTGAATTTTGAGGGACAGCAAGTAAAGTTGGCTCCAATGGTTGGTGCTACGTATGAGAATACCGATTCTACCATCATACATAATGGCAAGTTTCGCTTCGAAGGTGTAGTTGAAACTGACGAGTTGTGTGTTATACATGTTCCACCAATGTTGCGTGTATTTATCGTGCGTGAACCCATTTTGATAAAAGAGCCAGGTCATATCCGCGTTATTTTAGGAGAAAAGAATATTGTTAAGGGTACGGCTCTCAACGATTCGTTGCAGGCATGGAATGATTATAAAAGCAAAATAGATTCAACACTGAAGGTTATCCACCAACAGATGAAGCATGTAGATGCAGCTGGTCAGCTCGAATATCTCGACAAAGCCGATAAACTTCGTCTCCAACTCGATGCTCATATTCGTGAGGTGAGTCTTCGCAACAACAATATGTTCGGCGATTACATAGACAAATTTGCAAAGTAATAAGAAGTAAATATCTATGTTATGTAGATATGTATGAAGCATAGATAGCTTGTAATCGTTTGATATTTAGGATTGTTTTTAGCGTTTGAAGCTGCGTAATAAAATACGCCTAAAACGGTCAAAGAAAAGGTAAAAACAGTATCTTTGCCGCGTCAAAAAATCGAGGTAATCGGGATGTAGCGCAGTTGGTAGCGCACCACGTTCGGGACGTGGGGGTCGGGCGTTCGAGTCGCCTCATCCCGACAGAAAGATTTAGAAGCTCGTCATATCGACGGGCTTTTTTCGTATGTATAAATAAAAAATAGTGGCGGTGAGATAGTGCCTCGTCGCCATTGAGTATTATAGTATTATTGGAGCTTCAAACATCTAAACACAAGCGTGTCTTCGTTCATATCCTCGCGTTCTAAGTTGTTCTCCGAGAGCCAAAGGCCATCTTCGTTTACGAAGAAAATTTTAGGTGCATATTTGCCTGCTTTGAACATAGTCTCGCCTACGACTTGAAAGTCTTTATTGATGATTTGAATGGAGAAATCTTCACGGCATAGAGCATTTTCGAAATAGTATTGCACGTTTACTTTCTTCTTACTTTTGGCGTAACAGAATCGATAGTACACTTCGCGATATTGGTCGTAAAGTATATTGCCGTATTCTTCTCTTGTCAGATAATCTTCTTGTCCTTGTTGCATGTCGTAACCCGACTTAAGCCCTTGGTTTTTTATTTCTCCTATAAGTTTACTTGTGGCAGAATAAGTGGTGAACTGTTTGAAATCTTGAGTTACGTATATATCACTAAGTGCAAAAAAAGAAAAAACGAACTGATTTCCATCGTATATTCTACTATAACCCTCGTTATGAGATTGGCGTCCATCGTTCTTGTCGAAAAGCTCTGGGAAGCTAAGTGGTAGAGCCTCCAAAACTCCAGTAGCAGTGTCCAAAGTGAGAGATAGTGGGCATTCGTCAAATTCAAAGTTTGTACCATTAGGAGAGCCATTCCAACGCGTAGGAGGTATACGTTGTGGACAAAATATTTTGCCATTAATTATTACTAATGGATGGTAAACTAATGATAAACAATCCATGCCAGAACAAACTCTATTTTCTGAGCAATACGACATAAAATTATAGTTCTTTATCACATCTCCATTTCTGTTAATTCTGTAAACATATGGATTCATTGTAGTAATGAAAATATCGTCAAGATTTATTACGCCATGCGAGCCAATATTTATTGGGTATTTGCCGTCTCTTTTTATTCGTATTATGTGAGATAGTTTGCAAGAATCTAAGCGATAAAAAGCAATATTATTGGCATCTGCATTTGATATTGATAAGTATTCGACACCAGAAGGTTCTTTATAATAGTGAATATCATTACTATAAAGGTTTGTCTCGTCGCAAATTGCAATTCGTTTTGTTTCGCTCGATTCGGTTAGCGTGAATGCATTTTTATCGTTCGTGTTAGTAGCGCACGAAGCCAATAAGATGGTTAGTAGGCTGAAGTATACAAGCGTAATTATTGCGTGACTGCAATAGATAAGATTTTTCATAAATGCCTTATTGTTAGAGTAATCGTTAATTAGTTAATTGTGAAATTAACACTTGTTTTGTTTTTGCTCAAAAGTTGCAGGAAAAATATTGTATGTAAATACAAAAAGCAAAAGCCCCAAGAGTGCTCGACTCTCGGGGCTTATGTTGTTTATAAATATGAAACTTAGAAAAGTTTCTTTACTTGCTCGTAAACATTTTGAGCGGTGAAACCGAGTTTCTCGTCGAGCACTTTGTATGGTGCTGAGAAACCGAAGCTTTCCAAGCCCCAAACGCTGCCTTCCGACTCAGGAACTAAGCCTTGGAGGTTAACAGGAAGACCGGCTGTCAAACCAAACTTCTTAACGCCTGCAGGAAGTATCGATTTCTGATATTCCTTGCTTTGGCTGCGGAAGAGACCTTCAGATGGTACGCTTACAATACGTACTTTCTTGCCATCTTTACGGATAAGTTCTGCACCTGCAACGAGAGTAGAAACCTCAGAACCCGAAGCTACGAGAATAACATCAGGATTCTCGTCAGAACCTGCTACTATGTATGCACCTTTGGCAGCCTCTGCGTAGTTGTTGCCTTCTGGAAGGTTCGTAATATTCTGACGTGAGAAGATGAGAGCTGTTGGAGTGTCGGTATTCTCCATAGCAAGTTTCCATGCTTCTGTTGTCTCTTTTGCATCGGCAGGACGGAGTACCAATGTTGAGTTTTTGCCGTGGTGGTTTTTGAGTTTTTCCATCAAACGGATTTGTGCCTCTTGCTCAACAGGTTCGTGGGTTGGACCATCTTCGCCTACGCGGAATGCGTCGTGTGTCCAGATGAACTTAACTGGCAATTCCATAAGAGCTGCCATACGTACAGCTGGCTTCATATAATCTGAGAATACGAAGAATGTACCGCAAGCTGGGATAACACCACCGTGCAATGCCATACCTATACAGCAGCAAGCCATAGTAAGTTCGGCAACACCAGCCTGGAAGAATGCGCCACTGAAATCGCCAGCTTTGAGTGCCTTTGTCTTCTTCAAGAAACCATCGGTCTTATCTGAGTTAGAGAGGTCGGCCGAAGCACAGATCATGTTAGGAACTTGCTCTGCCAAAACGCCTAAGCACGCAGCCGAAGCCGAACGTGTAGCGTCGTTGTCTTTCTGTACGCATTTGCTCCAATCGATTTTAGGAGCTTTGCCACTGAACCATTCGTTTTGTGCTGCTGCTTTGTCAGGGTTAGCCTTTGCCCAAGCATCTTCTTCTGCATGGCGCGCAGCAGCTATCTTAGAGAGTTCTTCAGCGCGTTTAGCGTAGAGCTCTTTTACTTCTGGGAATATTACGAATGGGTTCTCAGGGTCGCCACCGAGGTTCTTGATAGTATTTTTGTAAGCATCGCCGCCGAGAGGTGCACCATGAGTTTTGCAGTTGCGCTCGTATGAAGAACCATCTTCTTTCAAAGCGCCTTTACCCATAATACACTTACCAATGATGAGAGCAGGTTTGCCTTTTACAGCTTTAGCCTTGTCGAGGGCTTTGCGAATTTGGTCGGCATCGTTACCGTTTATCTCTTGAACGTCCCAACCCAATGCACGATATTTAGCAGCTGTGTCTTCGGTCATAACCTCTTTAGTCTCGGTCGAGAGCTGAATGTCGTTCGAGTCGTAGAACATGATGAGGTTGTCGAGTCCGAGAGTAGCTGCGATACGAGCGCCACCTTGTGATATTTCTTCTTGTACGCCACCATCAGAGATGTAAGCGTAAATAGTTTCTTTCTCAAATGTTGGGTTGCCAGTGTGAGCTGCGAGGAATTTGGCTGCTATAGCTGCACCTACAGCAAATACATGACCTTGGCCAAGAGGACCAGAAGTATTCTCGATGCCACGAGCTATTTCGAACTCTGGGTGACCAGTGGTAGGCGAACCCCATTGACGCAATTGAGCACACTCTTCGAGAGTGAACTTACCTGCCAATGCAAGTTGCGCATAGAGCATAGGAGCCATGTGACCAGGGTCGAGGAAGAAACGGTCGCGACCAACCCATGCAGGATTTTTAGGATCATATTGCAGATACTCAGAATAGAGTACATTGATGAAGTCTGCACCACCCATAGCTCCACCAGGGTGACCACTCTTTGCTTTTTCTACCATTGACGCTGCCAATATTCTGATGTTATCGGCTGCCAATTGTGTTGCATTTTTTGACATTTTCTATCTATTTTATTTTTATGAAATTTCTAATTAGAAGCGGTCAATCTTCTCTATTCTACGCTGATGACGACCACCTTCGAATGCTGTGTTGAGGAATATTTGCGCAAGTTTCCAGCAAGTCTCTTCTGGAAGAAAACGAGCAGGCATCACGCAAATGTTGGCATCGTTGTGCTGACGTGCAAGTGCCGTTATCTCTTCTTGCCAGCAATATGCCGAACGAACGCCAGTGTGATGGTTCAGTGTCATATTTATGCCATTGCCGCTGCCACAGAAAGCGATGGCACGTTTCAATTCGCCACGCGAAATAGCTGAAGCTAAAGGATGTGCGTAGTCTGCATAGTCGCAACTATCTGCCGAATGTGTTCCAAAATCTTTTACTTCGTAGCCAGCATCTGTTAAGCGTTTTTTTATGGCTTCTTTCATTTCAAATCCTGCATGGTCGCTTGCCATGCCGATTGTCTCTTTTTCCATTTCGTTTTGTATCGTTCTTCTATATTCAAAATCGAAACCGAAATTAATACATATTCTATTAATCGTGGTGGACGTTAGTCTATGTTTTGGTGTAAATGGAACGTGGCTTACTTCGTAATGTTCTGAATAATAAGAATGTATGTTCTTGTGCTGCAAAATACTTGTAACGTAGGAAAAACAAAAAGCGAGTACTTAATATCACTAAAAAAAGAAACCAGTGTAAGATTTCTCTTATACTGGTTCTTCAAGTTTATGATAAACGTAAGTTTATGCCTGTTTGTAGTCTGCGAGATATTCTTCGCGGAATTTGCGAATGAATGTTACAGCTTTTTCAACCTCAGCTTCTGCATAACGTACGTATACATTAGCCGATTTGGCGAATAGATCAGGCGACTTTGTAGCGTCTTGAATGAGTAGGTGACCCATAATAGTATGAGCAGCAATTTCTACCATACGACGAGCTACGAGGTCGAGGAAGTCTTGATTCTTAGACTCTACAACTTGATTAACTACCATGCCAAGTTTGTCGGCCATATCTTTGAGCGAGTTTTTCAAATTGTCGAATTCTGGAGCAGTAGGAATAGCTTCGTATTCGCGAATCTTGTTGAGGTATACGTTAGTAGTTACGTAGCGGATAGCTGCAACGGTCTGAAGTTGTGACGTCCCTTCGTAGATGCTGGTGATGCGAGCATCGCGATAGAGGCGTTCGCAAGTATAGTCTTTCATAAAACCAGAACCGCCGTGAACTTGGATACAGTCGTATGCATTTTGGTTTGCATATTCAGAACCCATCAACTTAGAAAGAGGAGTGAAGGCGTCTGCAAGACGAGCAAAAGCTTTTTGCTCTTGGCGCTCTTCTGGCTCAAGTTTGCGTTCTTTAGCTATGTCGTCGAGTGCTTTGTATACGTCAACGAAGCGAGCGGTCTCGTAGAGAAGTGCGCGGGTAGCGTCGAGTTTTGCCTTCATAGTAGCGAGAAGCTCCTGAACAGCAGGGAATTCGATGATGGCTTTGCCAAATTGCTGACGATCGCGAGCGTATGATAGAGCTTCGTTGTATGCAGCTTGTGAAAGGCCAACACCTTGAGCTGCGATGCCGAGACGAGCGCCATTCATAAGAGCCATCACATATTTGATAAGACCTAAGCGACGGTCGCCGCAGAGTTCTGCTTTGGCATTCTTATATACGAGTTCGCAAGTTGGCGAACCTTTGATACCCATCTTATTCTCGATGCGGCGAACGTTTACACCACCTTGACGTTTGTCGTAGATAAACATAGAAAGACCGCGTCCATCGTGGGTGCCCTCTTCCGAACGTGCCAATACGAGGTGAATGTCAGAGTCGCCGTTGGTGATGAAGCGTTTTACACCATTGAGCAACCAGCAGCCATCAGCTTCGCTGTAAGTAGCTTTGAGCATAACACTCTGAAGGTCGGAACCTGCATCTGGCTCGGTGAGGTCCATCGACATTGTTTCACCTGCGCAAACGCGAGTGAGGAAACGTTGTTTTTGATCTTCGTTGCCAAACTCGTAGAGTGTCTCGGCGCAGTCTTGCAAGCCCCAAAGGTTTTCAAAACCAGCATCGGCACGGCTAACCATATCAGCTGCCATGATGTAAGGAACAACAGGGAAGTTCAAGCCACCAAAGCGACGTGGCATAGACATACCCATAAGACCAGCTTTACGAGTAGCGTCAAGGTTTACTGATGTTCCCGATGCATAGGTAACTCGACCATTCTCGCATTTAGGGCCTTCGTGGTCGACGCCTTCTGCGTTAGGTGCTATTATGTCGCCGCAAATCTCACCAACTATTTCGAGCACGCGGTGATAGTTGTCCATTGCGTCATCGAAATCTTGTGGCGCATAGTCGTATTTATCTTTATCGGCATAGTTGCGCTCTTTTAGCTCGACGATGCGACGCATCAGCGGATGTGATAGGTGATGCTTAAGTTCTGGGGTATCTTGGAAAAAATTAGCCATTTCTTAGATGTTTTTTAGTTTCGGTTAAAATGTATTTTGCCAATATAGGTAGCCTTTATTGGTGTTCCATCAATTGTAGCTGGAGTAAACAGCTCGTTCTCAGTGGCGGCTTTGTAAGCTTTGAGAGCCTCTCTCGAGAAGCTTTCGTTGTCCGATTGTACAACTCTGTAGGCAATTGGTGCACCATTTTTATCGATAGTAATCGACACAGTGACATCGCCTTCGAGGCGTTTCTTTTTCAACTCTTTGGGATAGCGAAGTATTTTATAGACGTTTTGTAGCAGTTCTAAGTCTCCTTTTAGGAATTTAGGAGCGGCATAGAATGGCTTAAACTCTATTTCGTTGCCATTTTCATCGTAGCTATGTCCTGTAGTTTCGCAAATGCCGATACTGTTACGTACGGTTTGTTCGCGACTCTTCACAGCGCCATTTTCGTAGTAGGCTGTGATTTTAGTGTAGGAACTTACTGTGCGATCCGATTCGTATTCAAACCATTTTTTGCCACTTGGGTAGTTGACTACCTTGGGCCAAACGGCTTCGTCATCTTTGTATATAACTACAAGACTATCACCGCCGTTTACGTAGGTTTTGCTGAATCGACCCTCTCTTATGCGCGATTCTTTACCATAGGAAAAATGCTTATAGTTGGCTTCTCCTTGGAAACGACCTTCGGGCGAGAAGATGAGCAACTGGGTTAATCCACCATCTTTTTTGTTGAATAATACTTTGTGCTTTGCGTTATCCGCTTTGCTGACAAAGTTGTAGTCTTTGTCTACATACATTGTGTCTTGAAGATTCTGTGCAGAAGCTAATGCGCTAATGCTCAAAACTAAAACTGCTGATACTAACTGTTTCATAACTACAACTTTTAACCTTGTTAATAATATTACTTGCTGTTCTGCTTGTAGTACTTAATCATTTTCGGAATCACATCTTCAACATTGCCAGTGATTACGTAGTCGGCAATTTTGTTGATAGGTGCGTTAGGATCGTTGTTGATAGATATAATCATCGACGATTCTTGCATACCAGCTATGTGCTGAATTTGACCTGAGATGCCGCAAGCGATATAAAGTTTAGGACGAATAGTTACACCTGTTTGACCAATCTGACGATCATGGTCGACCCAACCTGCGTCAACAGCAGCACGGCTTGCACCAACTTCTGCTTTGATAACTCTGGCAAGTTCTTCGAGAAGTTCGAAGCCCTCTTTTGAGCCCATGCCGTAACCACCTGCTACTACTATAGGCGATGCCTTGAGGTTGTTCTTTGCTTTCTCTACGTGGCGGTCGATAACTTTTATTACGAAATCGGCGTCGGTGACATATTTGGCTACATCGTGCTTAACAACTTCGCCTTTGTAGTTGGCGTCGCGTACCTCTTTTTTCATCACACCCTCACGAACGGTTGCCATTTGTGGGCGGTTCTCAGGGTTAACGATGGTTGCTACGATGTTACCACCGAATGCAGGACGAATTTGGTAAAGAAGGTTTTGGTATGATTTGCCTACTTTCTTGTCTTCGTGGTCGCCAATTTCGAGAGCGGTACAGTCGGCTGTAAGACCGCTGAAGAGAGCCGACGAAACGCGAGGACCAAGGTCGCGACCAATGACGGTAGCTCCCATAAGGCAAATCTGTGGTTTCTCCTCTTTGAAGAGCTTCACTACGATGTCGGTGTGAGGCAGTGAGGTGTAGGGGAACAAGCCTTCTGCGTCGAATACGTGGAGCTTGTCTACGCCATATGGAAATATTTGTTTTTCAATGCCGTCGAGTCCAGTGCCAATGGCGATAGCTTCGAGTTGGCAGCCGAGTTTGTCGGCAAGTGTACGACCTTTGGTGAGCAACTCGAGGCTGACATCAGCTACGGTCGTTTTCTCTATTTCGCAATATATAAATACGTTGTTCATTTCTTCTTTTCTGTTATTTGTGGATAACGTTTTGTAATCTATTGATATATATGTATATACATAGATATGTTAGCCAATGATTTTGTTGTTAAGCAAGTCGACGATCAAATTCTCGATGTCGGCATCCGAATCGGTGAAAGTCTTGCTTTCTTTGGCTTGGAATACAATATTCTGAACGTTCTTAACCTTGGTAGGTGAGCCGCTCAAACCACATTGCTTAACATCGCCATCAACATCAGCAACACCCCATTCGGTGATGTTGAGGTAGTCGCGAGTTTTCAAAATCTCAGGATACTTAGGAGCGTTGTTTGGGTCTTTTGCTTCAGAAGGAGTGAGAGCATATTTATATTTCTGAACGCGTTTTGCATTGCGAGGACGGCAAGCATCGGCCGAACCATTCACAGTGATTACCATTGGTAATGGACCTTCAACCGTTTCTACACCGCCATCGATGTGGCGTTTTACTGTGATTTTTTTGCCTTCTATCTTCTCAATCTTCTCTGCATATGTAATCTGACCGAGACCGAGTTTTTCGGCAACTTGAGGTCCTACTTGTGCCGTATCGCCATCGATTGCTTGACGGCCACACATGATGATGTCGAATGCACCAATTTTCTTTATTGCTGTTGCAAGTGCATACGAAGTAGCCAATGTGTCGGCGCCAGCGAAAGCGCGGTCGGAGAGTAGGTAACCACCATCGGCTCCTCGATACATAGCTTCGCGAATCACTTCGGCAGCACGTGCTGGACCCATGGTTAATACAGATACTGTAGAATCAGGAAAACGATCCTTGATTTGGAGTGCTTGTTCAAGAGCATTAAGATCTTCAGGGTTGAAGATTGCCGGTAGAGCTGCACGGTTTACTGTGCCTTCCGGAGTCATTGCGTCCTTGCCCACGTTGCGAGTGTCGGGCACCTGCTTGGCAAGAACTACGATTTTATATCCCATATTGTTAAGTTTGGTAAAAATTACGTAAAAAGTGTGGCAAAAATAGTCAAAATCGTTTATTCGCAAACTGACTTGTTTGTCACCGTTATCACCGAATTGAACGAATATATATTAACCATATTCATTTTTCACGGTTACCGTCGAATTGAACCTGTTTCTATAAAAGGTTTTTCGTCTCTATTCGTCTCGTTTGGTGATTGTCGACAGACTATTTATACCTATGAATATTAATGGTGGAATAGGCGAATGTTGGTGAATGCCATAACTATTCCGTATTTGTTGCAAGTGGCAATTACATTGTCGTCGCGAACCGAGCCGCCAGGCTGAGCAATGCAACTAACACCACTTTTGCGTGCGCGTTCCACATTGTCGCCAAATGGGAAGAATGCATCGCTGCCGAGAGCAACATCGGTGTTTTTGGCTATCCACGCTTTCTTCTCTTCGGTGGTGAATACCGATGGCTTCACTTTGAAGATGTTTTGCCATGTGCCTTCAGCAAGCACGTCTTCGTATTCGTCGCCAGTGTAGAGGTCGATAGCGTTGTCGCGGTCGGCACGTTTGATGCCATCGACGAATTGCAAACCGAGCACTTTAGGACTTTGACGCAACCACCATTTGTCGGCTTTGTCGCCGGCCAAGCGAGTGCAGTGTATGCGACTTTGCTGTCCAGCACCAATGCCTATGGCTTGTCCGTCTTTCACGTAGCACACAGAGTTCGACTGGGTGTACTTAAGCACTATTTGAGCTATGAGTAGGTTGTCGATTTCCTCTTGGGTGAATGTTTTTTTGTCGGTAACAACATTTTCGAGCACCGATTTGTCGAATTTCTGGAAGTTATGGCCTTGCTCGAAAGTTACGCCGAACACTTGTTTGCGTTCGAGCAATGGAGGCTCATACGTAGCATCGATTTTCAAGATGCAGTAGTTGCCTTTCTTTTTAGCTTTCAATATTTCAAGAGCTTCGGCACTATAGCCAGGAGCGATTACACCGTCGCTAACCTCTTTAGATATGAGTTGAGCGGTGGCTTTGTCGCATTCGTCGCTAAGAGAGATGAAGTCGCCGAATGAAGACATGCGGTCGGCACCGCGCGCACGTGCATAGGCAGATGCCAAAGGAGTGAGTTCTACATCGTCGGTGAAGTAGATCTGTTTCAATGTGTCGCTTAGAGGTTTGCCAATAGCAGCACCTGCAGGCGAAACGTGTTTGAATGATGTTGCTGCTGGCATTCCTGTGGCTTCTTTGAGCTCTTTCACAAGCTGCCAACCATTGAGGGCGTCGAGCAAGTTGATGTAGCCGGGTTTGCCATTCACTACTTCGATGGGTAGCTCGCCGTTCTCTACGAAAACGCGTGCTGGCTTCTGATTCGGGTTACAACCGTACTTCAGTTCCAATTCTTTCATACCTATTACGTTGATTATTATTTTTTGTGCGAAGTTAACATTTGTATAATTACTAATAGAAAATTTTGGCGTTCGGTGCATCGCTAAAAAATGAATAATACAATTATCCCTCTGAAAGGCTCAAAACAAGGCTGCTTCAAGCACCATCAGAGGGATAGTGTTGCAACGTTATAAGAAATTAATAGTAATCGTACGCATTATAACCTTGGGAAGGCTCGAATAACCAAACATCGTCATAGAATATGCCTCCACTATGTAATGAATTGAGTGACGATAAGGCGCTACCTAAACATAAATATGGCACATATCGCAACTCTCCAGTTTCACTATCGGGCTGTTGGAACACGAATGAATTTGCAAAGCAACGTTGATTGCCTTCAAAGTAGGTTTTTTGTGTCCATTGCTCTTCAGTAGGATCATATTCGCACACTACATTACCAACGTATGATGCTCCACCAGTTGCTACGTATGCTTTCTGGCGATCGGGTAGTACGAATGAGGTGGTTGCTGCGATTGTCAATAAAGTGGTGTCGCCATTTACACTATGTTTTTCCCATGTTTCGGTGTCGGCATTGAAACGCTCCAAAGCATATGTAGCTCCAATGTTGGTTACGCCACATAATAGGTATGCATAGTCTACGCCATCGATATTCATAACAAACGTGGTTGCTTTAGTGCGATTGGTATTACAAGCTGGCGCAGGCTCCCATTTCTCGCCATCGAAGCGGTAGAATTTATTCATAGTCTTCAAATCGCAATCTTCGCCAGTACCTACGTATGCGTAATCTTTACCCGATTTGTTTGAATGTACCACAAAAGCTACTGCATACCTACACGAATCGCCAGGATAATCTGCAATACGACGCCAACGACCAGTTGCGGCAGAACCAACTTTTGCGCGAGCTTCTTCTCTCATTTTGTCGAGTGTAGATACGTATGTAGGGTGCGAAGTCTTATATTCTTCGCCAAGGTCATACTGGTCGGCACTTGGTGTGCCATTGGGGTCGAATTCCCAGAAGTCGCACAAATAGTTACTTCCATTGTAGCCCAAGCCTACATAACCTTTGCCATTCAGAGCGAAAGCTACAGCACCGAAACGCTGCCCTGCTGCATCGGGCATCGATGAGACGCCTTTGTCGCCATTGTGTTCCCAAATATCGCTCCATGTAATACCATTCGAGCCAAAGGGCGTCGCAGATGTAAAATCACTAAAATAGCATCTGTCCTCTGCGCGCGAAGTGTTAACTCCTGTGCCTATGTATGCTGTTTGTCCTATCTGAAAACACACGGCACCTCCTCGGCAGATTAATGGGCAGGGGGGCCATTGCTCTACCCAATTGCCAATTAAAACTTTTTCATCATCATCTTTACAACTTGTAAACGATGCACCGAACACTATGGTTAGCATTGCAGAAGCAACAATAAAGCGTGTTGATTTTCTCTTCATAATTTCAACTTTTGTCTTATTAGTTAATTGTTTGTTTTGAGGATATGCGCGTATCTCTTCAGGCGCAAAGGTTATTTGATTTCTTGAGATGCAAATAGCAATTCTATTAGTGATGAATATTTATTAGCTCAAGCGAACTTTACTTCAATAAGACGAGAAATTGAGGAATAGCTGACGCTTGTTGAAGAAATGTAGCTACGCTGAACATTGGGCGATGTAGTAGGAGCATATTTATAATCACCAACTATTGAAATGAGGTAGGATATATTGAACAAAAAAGAGAGCCGTAGCCCTCTTTATATTCATTGTTGATTCTAATTATTGGCGTGAATAATTTCAAGTAAATCAGAACGATTAACGGCTTTTTTACTATTTATGACACTTTCTGACGTCACAATGAATTGACCATAAATCGTTCCGCCCGTGAAATTGCTTTCTGGAGTTGACGCTGACTGATTGTATATGCCACCATCGGTTCTAATCTGTTTCTCGATGGCGTTGTAGAATTCGTAATTAGCCTTGCTTAACGGATAAAAACCATAGTCTAAACCATATTGATTGTCACCCAAAGCAGACACCCATTCGTAATCGTCTAAGTACCAATCATCGCTATTCGAAAACCGGGTGTTACCTAATTCGAATTTGGGATCATAATTGAACTCTCTGAATTGTAGCTCTTTTATTGTGTCGTTCATATTTTCGGTCTGAAACAGACGTATACCTCCACTACTGCCAGTAAGCACTTTTGCAAGAAAATATTTGCTTTCGTTTTCGGCTTTGTTGACAAAACTAAACGTTGGGCACAGCATATTATGCATTCCCTCCCATATACTCTTTTCTCTTTGTACTATTTTATACTTTAGGCAAGTAATCTCTAATGGAGATAACAGTTTCTCTGTAGCAGTATACTCCTTGTCATCGATTGTTATGCTGAGTGTGTAGATCCTACCCACTTCTAATTCCTGGTTTATGGCTACAAATCTTTTTTGAAAATCATCTTCACTATTTATAAGGCTAAGTAACCTATCTCTATCTTCTTTTTTGCCTTTTTCTACTGTATCATAATAGTAGTAGTATTCTTCATTATAAGAATCGTATACCGAGTCTACAACTTCTATTGGATAATAGTAATCAACAGAATCTTTAGGAATCTTTTGAACATCCCTGAAAAAAATCGTCTTACCATTATCATCAGTTAGCTTAATAGAAAATTTATTAGTGCGGTATGCCATAATATTATTATTAAACTCAGAAATACTCACAACATGCAGCGAATGAGGATATACAAGTTTGGCATCCACAACAAATCCATCATAATGTGAAGTCTCTAAATCGACTTGTTCAAGGCAAGATTGATGAATCACCCCCATAAGAATAGCAATAACAATGGGGAAAAAGTTTCTCTTCAATTTCATTCTACATCTTTTTATGGTTTACTTTTGCGCAACCCAATATGTACGTGCTTTCCGGGTAATAAAAGCGAGTACAAAAGTAGTTAACGCTTTATATTTTCAAATTTCAAATGAAGAGATACATAGTAATTCTACTCTCAGCAGTAGCAATTAGTGCGTCGGCGCAGACCGTGTGTGGCTACGTTACCGATGCACAAACAGGTGAAAGACTCCCCAACGCCCTTGTCTACAACCAAACAACTAAAACAACAGCCCTTTCCAACGCTTATGGCTACTATTCGCTTGCGCACACCGCAAAAGGCGACACCATTGTGGCACGTTTTGTTGGTTACGTAACAACGCAGCAGGTCGTTAGAAATGCAGAAAAGACCGACATAGCGCTTCTGCCCAATAGTACGCGAATAGGCGAAGTAGAGGTTAGAGGCGAGTCGGCATTTAGGCGTGAGATGCAACAGACGCAGATGAGCCATCACCACATTCCAGCCACAGCCATAAAGACCAATGCCGTAATGTTTGGCGAAGCTGATGCTCTCAAGACCATTCAACTTATGCCAGGCGTGAACTCGGCAGCCGATGGTAGTACAAACCTCTCGGTGCGTGGCGGCTCATACGATCAGAACCTAATTCTGCTCGACGAAGCAACCGTATATAACCCAGCACATACTATGGGTTTGTTTACGGCTTTCAATGCCGATGCAATGAGTGGAGTTGACCTTTACAAAGGCGATTTGCCAGCGCGCTATGGCGGCAAGCTCTCGGCGGTGGTAGATATGAAGATGCGCGAGGGTAATAATCAGCATGTGGCTGCGCAAGGTGGCTTAGGCACAATAGCCAGTCGATTATTGGTAGAAGGACCGATAAAAAAAGACATGGCTTCGTTTATGTTTGCTGGGCGCGTGGGTTATAGCGAATTGGTTAGTGCTGCTTTATATGGATTGTATAATCAACCACTGTTTTATCAAGACTTTGATGAAGCATACGAGCGACATGAAGGTACTAAAGTGCGCTTTTACGATCTTTGTGCTAAGGTCAATTGGGTGAAAGACGAAAACAATAAGTTCTATATATCAGGTTATGCCAGTATGGATGGCTTTGTCTGTCCTATATTGTCGATAAGCACCAAACAGAATTGGGGCAACCAAACGGCAACGTTGCGATGGAATCATATCTATTCGTCCAATTTGTTCGGCAATGCTACGCTCACTTATAGCAATTATAAATATGTACAGCGTCAGACAAACGATGTGCGCAATTTTGAGTGGCAGTCTGGTATGCGCGAACTCACATTGAAAAACGACCTCGACTACTATCGAAATCGTATGCACATAACGGCTGGTGCCGCTGCAGAGTTGCATTTTTATAATCCAGGACAAATAGAGCCACTTAGCGATAGCTCGGCTGTGAAAGCAACGCATTTGGATAAAAAGCGCGCCTTGCAACTATCGGCATACGTAGGCAATGAGCATAGAATCACCGATCGGCTTACTCTCTCGTATGGTTTGCGCTTGAGTTCGTCTATTCAGTTAGGCCCAGCCACAGTGCGTCACTACACCACAATGCCAGATTATACCGACATTACACTCTATGGCAAAGCACGAATGGTAAAATCCTATTGGAGAGTTGAACCGCGTTTGGCGGCAAGCTATTCGCTTTGCGACAATGCCACATTGAAAGCTTCTTACTCTCGCACCGTGCAATATCAGCATCTGCTCAATAACTCGGCACTTGGTATGCCTACCGACATTTGGACGCCTGCCGATAGTTATATTCGTCCGCAGGAAGCCGATGCTTTTGCTGTAGGTTTGCATAGTTATTTGCCTCGCACTAAAATTGAGGCAAGCGTAGAGGGCTATTACAAGGAGATGCGCCGCATAATTGATTTCTGCGATAATGCCGAAACCATCGGCAATAATCACATCGAGACTCAAGTGCTGAGCGGAAGGGGTAGAGCATGGGGCTTGGAGACAATGCTTCGCCGCGATGGCAAGAGAGGTTCGTTGCTCATGAGCTACACTCTTTCTAAAGCCGAGCGAAAGATTGATGGCGTAAACCATGGTAATTGGTATTATGCTGTGTATGATCAACGTCACAACTTTGCAATAAATGGTTTGCTGAAACTTTCAGAGCGTTGGTCACTTTCGAGCACATGGCGCTATCACACAGGTGGACGCGCAACAATGCCGATAGCTGAGTTTTTGTATGAAGAAAACTATATAGGAGTCTACACAGAGCGTAATGGCTATAAAATGCCTGATTTCCATCGTCTCGATGTCTCTGCGATATATGATTTCAAGCGTAACGAAGGTCGCCGGTGGAAGTCGCAACTCGTATTCTCGCTCTACAATGCCTACGGACGTAAAAACGCCTATTCCGTATTTGCGCGACCTTCTATTGAGCACGAATTTCAAGGCTATATGATGTATCTGTACAAATGGGTGCCAAGTATAACCTACAATTTCACGTTTTAGATAATTATGAGCTTCTAATCCTGAATTATGTTTACTTTTGAAAACAAAAATTAACAATCGTATTTATGAAAAGATTTGCTTTCAAAATGAAGTTGAAACCCGGCTGCGAGAAGGAATACGCGCGCCGTCATGCTGCAATATGGCCTGAACTTGTAAAGATGATAAAAGACCAAGGTGTTGGCAACTATAGCATTTTCTGGGATAAGGAGACAAATATCTTGTTTGCTTATCAAGAGTGCAGCAAAGAGACCAACAGTCAAGATACCTCCAATGTTGACCCCATAACACAAAAATGGTGGGATATGATGGCCGACATTATGGATGTCAACCCCGACAATTCGCCTGTTTCCATACCAATGGAAGAGGTTTTTCACTTGGATTAATCGAAATTAATTCTCTGTCGCCCCCGATTCCGCAGCCGATGTGTAGCGGAGTTTGAGGGGCGATGTTATTTCTAATCGGCGCACTTCGGCATTGCTCATTTTCTCCACTTGACCGATGTCGATGCCTAAACTTACGGCTATTATGGCGCGGTTTGTTAGTCCGTGACCTATGGCAATAATTGTTTTGTCGTTGTAGAGTTGTAGCCATTTTGTAAGAAGGCGTTCGGCACGCATAAGTAGTTCTTCTATCGACTCTGCAGTGCTTAACGACTGAGTGCGCGCAAAATCGATAGTCATACCCGAGAGATTACCCCAATCGCGTTCGCGCAGCATAGGTTCTATGGTTATGTCTGCGTTGTCGCCCATAGCTATGCGCGTAGTGTCGATGCAACGTTGCAAATCGCTGCAAATCAGAATGTCGTAGTGAATTTGTTTCAACTTTGTGCCTAATGCTTTGGCCTGCTCGATGCCATTTTCGGTCAGATGACCTGGCAAATGACCCTGCAAGATGCGCTGCGTGTTTTCAATAGTTTCGCCGTGGCGACATAGATATATTGTTGTCATGTTGTTGTTATACAAATTGTTACGTTGGATTGTTATTAGTATGAATAACAGCGCAAAATTCGACAAAATCCTAACATATAACTCTGTTTAGAGTTGGTTATGGACTTTTTGCCACAGAAAGGTGGATGTTAATGGGTGTTAATGGGTAAATTAGCGGAGTATTTTGAGTCTATGAAAATATGGATACAAAAAATTTCACATGGATACCATTCTATACAGAATTGGCAGAGAAACTACTTGAATATAAGGACAAAAGAGAAGAACTCGTCGAATTTATCTTTTCAGAAGATGGACTACGAGAATTTTCCGATTATCTGCATTTGGAGGACAAAGAACAGAAGATTGATGATATTGACCCCTTTTCGTTTATGGGAATGTTCAATAGAGGAAAACTAAAAAAAAATAATCGAATATCTATAGCCAACCACATAAAAGATTTTTTAGGACTAATATCCGACGTACCAAAGGATTTCGATGGTATTCCTGTATTGAATTATAAAAGAATGTTCTTTTACCATTGGCATAACCTCAAAGATAGTTGCGATAGAACTTGGTCTGCCTTTGAGCAAATGATGAATGGCAACATTTCTCCTTGGTTTGAATATTACAAGTTTCAAACTCGCAAAGCAGAATGTACAATGCCATTATTTTGGTGCAAAGCCGAAGAATACATTGCTTTAGATAGCCGAAATAGAGATTATTTAGAAAGCATTGGCGTTAGTGTCAACGTAAGCGATGTCGATTCTTATATGGCTTTACTTCAAGATTTGAAAAACAAAATGGAATCAGGGCAATTGAAGGAAAAGTCGTTTCCTGAGCTCTCATATAATGCGTGGAATATGTCCAAAGAAAACATTTCGTTTTGGTCTGGTGGAATTAAATGGGAGGGTGGAAAAACAAGCATGATAGACGAATTTAACTCTCAGAAACATTGGCAAATAGGTTGGAAAAAAGATGATAAAGCAAAAGGAGCGAAGCAAGCATGGGATAATATAAAAAAAGTGAGAGTTGGCGACTATTTAGCGTTTCATGGATATGGCGGCAAAAATGATTTGACAATTTATCAAATTTCTAAAGTAACAGAAGTTGATGAAAATAATGGGAGAATTTATTTTGACCGATTGAGCCAAGAAGACGATGAACTTTATCATGGTAAAGCGCCTAAAATGTCTAAGGGGTCATGGTTCGGTACATTATTTCCAGTGAAAGGGGAAGAGGCTATTGAAAAGATATTTGGCAACTTTCTAAAACAAGAAACGAATATTATGAATTCTGAAATCCAACGATACACCGACATTCTTCGCCTAAAGAAGAATATCATCTTGCAAGGTGCCCCTGGCACAGGTAAAACCTATAACACAGCGGCTTTGGCGTTGAGCATTTGTGGAGAGTCTGTTCCCGAATCGCACGATGAAGTTATGCAACACTACGATGAACTTCTGAAAGAAGGCCGCATTGGCTTCTGCACATTCCACCAATCGATGGATTATGAGGATTTTGTGGAGGGAATGAAACCGATTAAGCCCGATGAAGGCGAGATGTATTATAAAGTTGAGGATGGTATTTTCAAAATAATGTGTGCCAATGCAGAAAAAGGGAATGCCATACGAATAGATAATTTCAAGGAATCGTGGGACAAACTTGTTAACTATCTGGATGAGAATGACTTTCTGTCTGTTGACTTATTAAGCGGTAAAGGTTCGTTTAATGTTGAGTTGAACGAATATGGAACTGGATTGGCAAATAGAACATATGAGAATGGTGTTTTTGAAAAAGACAAATGGATTCAAGGAAAATCAAAATTCTTCAATTACGACCAACTATATAATATTTATCGCGGTTTGTCAGGCACACCTGCTGGTGGTCACGATAATTATAGGAAGGCCATTGTCGCCAAAATGAAAAAAGATTTCGCTTTGGCAGACTTTTCAGAAACGGCAGGCACGTCAATATCACAAAACTACGTTCTAATCATTGATGAAATCAACCGTGGTAATGTCTCGCGAATTTTCGGAGAGTTGATAACGTTGCTTGAAAAAGACAAACGCTTGGGCGGTGAGCACCCAATAAAAGTCACGCTGCCATATTCAAAAGAATCGTTCGGTGTGCCTGAAAACCTTTACATTATCGGCACTATGAACACTACCGACCGTAGTGTGGGCAACATTGATTATGCAGTACGCCGTCGGTTCGCTTTTGCGACACTGCAATCGCAACGTGATTTGGTTGTGACTCATTCAACCGAAAAAGCCGCAGTTTTGTTCGACGCAGTTAAATCGTTCATTGAAAAGAACAAAACCGAAATGGATTTTGAGGATTTGATGGTTGGCCATAGCTATTTCTTTGCAAAAGATGATGAAGAATTGGCCTTGCGCTGGCAATACGAGATTCTGCCGTTGCTAAACGAATACATAAAAGATGACATTATCCGTGCAAATCGCATAGAAACAAATGTGACAGTTGACGCATTTATAGAATCTTCTAACCCAATAGCATAGCAATGGCATTACCTGTCCGCAAATCACCCCGTGCTAAATGGCACAATTACAATGGTGCAGATTATTTCGTGACGATTTGCACAGGAGGACGTGTCAATTATTTTGGCTCTATTGTAGATGGCAAAACACAATTGACGGCAGTTGGAGAATATACAAAACAGTGTATTGAAAAAATTGGCGTGATAAATAAGAACGTGCAAGTGCCGTTATACGTTATTATGCCAAATCATATTCATTTGATAATTATTGTTGGCGATAATGACGCAGAAACCACGCCTTCTGTAGGGCTGTCGTATTACGGCAGCCGGAACGATATGGATGCACGGCTGCCACGGCTGCCACACTGTGACAGCCCTACAACACACTGTGACAGCCCTACAACATACTGTGACAGTCCTACAACACATTGTGACAGTTCTACAACGTATGATAGCAATAGTATCGAAAAAACACAGGAAGAAATCAATTTGGAAATGCAACGGCGAGCAAAATGTTGTGGTCGATTGTCTCATATCATTGGACAATTCAAGTCTGCCGTAGTACGTTATACCAAACTGAATGACATCTCTTTTGAATGGCAAGCACGCTACCATGACCACATTGTTCGTAATCAAGAAGAAATGAACAATATTGCCAATTACATTGAACAAAACCCAGCAAAATGGGAATCGGATTGTTTCTATGGAAATGAATGAATCTATATTGACCTCAACCAACGTTGAAACGAATGATGATTCGCCCATACAATACGCACAACAACGTATTAAACGGGCGATTGTGATTCCTCCAATTCGTGAACACACAAAAATTCCCGAACAATATCACACATTATTTGAAAACGTCAAATTTGTTGGGAATCCGACCGAATATATGGGTATCCCGAAATATCTAGGTATTGACCAAAATTTTACCGCTTCCTACTATATCGGCGCTTCGTGGCTTATAAAAAACGAATTGGCCGTGGTGGTTACGCCCAAAATGGAAAATATTGATTTTGTGCAGATGTTTCTGACGGCGTTGAGAATGGAAGAAAAACACAAAAAGGACTATTTCTCAAAGTGTTATGACATTTGTCTTGACGAGCCCCAAATTGTAGCTACAACGCAGCTCAGTCAGTTGACTCCTATGCTGGTTCTGCACTACATTAGCCTACTTTATCGCCTGGCGCAACGCGGATTGAAGAAGAATTACGTTATACAAGAAGAAAATCTGAAATCGAAGGTCAAGGGACGAATTATGATGGGACGGAATTTGCAGAAAAACGTTTTTGTAAAGCGTGCCGACCGCGTTTTCTGTCAATTTCAGGAGTACACCGACGACACGCCCGAAAACCGTCTGTTGAAACGCGCTCTTCTGTTTGCCGACAAATTCGTAAATAGTTCAATGAGGCAGAATCATTGCATTGACAAAATTTCGCACCGATTGAGTCGGTTGAAGACTCAATTCAGTCACATTTCCGATGACATTGAACCATATCAGATTCAGCATTTGGCAACTAACAAACTTTACAAGGACTATCGCGATGCCATTCGCGTGGCAAAAATGCTTCTGCGCCGTTTCGATTACAGCATTGCAAAAGTCGATGACGATAATCATTCCACACCGCCATTTTGGATTGATATGTCGCGATTATACGAAATTTGGGTCTGGAGTAAGTTGGAAGAAAAATGCATTAATAAGATTCTTTTTCAAGAATCTGGCTATTATGGTCGGCAAGTGGCAGATTTCGTGATTAGGAAAGAAAAATTGATTCTTGATGCAAAATATAAATCTAAATATCAGAATGATAGTTATGTTGACATTGATGATGTTCGTGAATTAAGTGGCAATGCTCGTGATGAAAGATTATTACCGAATTTGCCCGAAGACTATTCGCCGCGTTGTATAATTCTATATCCTGGTGTCTTTAGCGAACTGAAACCTGAAATCGAGAAATTGTTCTGCGAACAAGGAACGAAAATTTCAAATTATCGCAACTTCTACAAAATCAGCGTCCCGTTGCCAACTTAATAATGCGGCTAAAGTGTCGATAGTCAAATGGTTAATGGAAGAAATATGTAATTAACAAAAATCGCAGAGGGCTTGTGTATAGTCTTCTGCGATTTTTATTAGGTGCTCAATTATAAATTATGTTGGCTTACTCAAAAGTAATCGATGCTTGTCCGCCACCTGTGTCGATTTCTACCATGCAATTGTGGTCGTTGTCGACTATGTTGGTCTTGACTCCGCTAACCGAGACTATTTTTACGTTGTTAGGTATGAGAATATTGTATTTTGTTGTGCGACCTCCAGAAATTGTAAATTCCGTCAGCTTGCCGTGTTTCCAAGCAAAACTAACTTCAGCACCACCGCGCACTTTCATACCCTTTACTTGGCCATTCTTCCACGCATCGGGCAGTGCAGGTAGAGGGGCTACATAACCAGTATGACTTTGTAGTAGCATTTCTGCTATGCCAGCAGCGCCTCCAAAGTTGCCATCGAGTTGGAATGGTGGATGCGAGCACCAAAGATTTGGAAATGTGCCGCTTATATGCTTTCCACTTATGCTGTCGATGGCCGAACTGAATAGCGAGTTGAGAAGCAAAAGAGCTCTATTGCCATCGCCCAAACGCGCCCAGAAGTTCACTTTCCAAGCGCGACTCCAGCCTGTGCCTCCATCGCCTCGGCGGTTAAGTGTCGTGCGACAAGCCTCTGCAAGTTCTGGCGTGCTTTGTGGTGTGATGAGGTTGCCAGGGTGCAATCCGTAGAGATGCGACACATGCCTATGGTGAGGTTCTTTTTCTTGGTAATCCTCGAGCCACTCCATCAAATAACCATCTTTGGCTATTTGCATTGGAGGAATTTTAGCCATGTCGGCATTTAGCGTAGCAACGAAATCGGAATCGGTGTTGAGTATTGAGGCTGCTTGACACACGTTGCCAAATAGTTCTGTTATGAGTTGATTATCCATGGTAGGCCCCATGCACACACTGATAGCCTCTTTGCTTCCATCAACAATGAACGAGTTTTCGGGCGATGAACTTGGAGCCGTAACAAGCCAACCATGCGAAGGCTCTGTAATCATAGTAGAATGAAAAAACTCTGCAGCCCCTTTCATTATTGGATATATACGTTGTAGATACGTGGTGTCGAGTGAATATTGGAAATGTTCCCAAAGGTGGGCGCATAGCCATGCACCTCCCGTATTCGTTGCGCCCCACGAAGGATGAGCACCAGGTGCGGTGAATTGCCATACGTTGGTCATCATATGCATAACCCATCCTTTCGCATCTTGCCCATAGAAATCTTTAGCCGTTTTTTCGCCAGATGTTACGCTGTTTTCTACAAGGCGAATAAGAGGCTCATATAGTTCGCTAAGGTTACCCGATTCGAGAGGCCAATGGTTCATTTGCACGTTGATATTCGTGTGGTAATCGCCGTTCCACGGAGTGCCGCATTCATTAGCCCACAAACCTTGCAAATTGGGTGGCAAACACCCTTCACGAGTGCTCGAAATGAGTGAGTATCGCCCAAAATTATAATACAAAGCAGCAAATGCTGGGTCTTGCGATATTCTATATTTTTTTACGCGTTGATCGGTAGTGAGACGCTCGTCGCCATTGCCTTCGATATTTATGCGTACTCGATTGTATAGGTCGCTATGCGATTTCACATGAGCAGCTCTCAGATATGTATAATCTTGTTTTATAGCATTTTGCATAAGCGAGTCGGCGTGCTGCGAGAATGATTCGCCTGCTAAATAGTTTGTAGCGGCCGATATGAATATGGTGATAGCAGAGGCATTCTTTATCGACAAACCATTATTGTCTGGTGCAATCTGAGCATTGCTATTGTAGGCAACGGCTTTGGCTATTGCTTTGTATTGTACGCCTTTTATCCCACGTTGACCACTATTTAGCTCGCCAGCGAGAATCATTGTGTTGCCGTCAAATGTGATGCAACCATTTTCAGGACGCGACAATGTGAGTTTTGCGCTGAAAGTGCCTTGGCTTGCACTTAGGCGAATAACAATGACATCGGCATCGCGTGAAGCAAAATATTCGCGGCGATATGTTGTTCCATCTTGACAAAATGTTGTTGCAGCTATGCCGTCCATCATGCTGAGGTCGCGGCTATAGTTTGTTATGCCTGTAGTGTCTAAGTCGAAGAGTAAGTGTAAGTCGGCAAGCATTTGGTAACTACCATAAGCATCGAAACTCTCGCCTTTAGGCACAAATTGCTTATACATAACTTGTTGCGCCTCGCAGTTCTTGCCCTCGAGCAGGAGGTTGCGAATGGTGCTAAGGCTTGCTGTGGCACTTGGGTTGCTATAGTCGGCTACGCTGCCGCTCCACATCGATATTTCGTTTAATACAATGTGATCGTCAGCTACACCGCCGTATGGAGTAAGACCTAAACGCCCATTTCCAACAGGCAAAGTCTCCTCCCAAATGTTGGCTGGGCGGTCAAAAAGTAGTGTGTCGTTGGCGTTGGCAAACATTAATTCTATGTCGTTGTTTGCTTTGTGGCTGCACGCCGTAGCCATTATCAGCATTGCTATTAACAATAGTGAGTGTGTAGATTTGAACATAGTGGATAGATTTTATTTGTGTTGAATGCTCTGCTCAGCAACATGAAAAAACAACTTATAATTTGAAACCTTGCTTCTGAATAGTCTCGAGTAGTATTTTGCCAAATGCTTCGCTTGCTTGGCGAGTGTAACGAACTTCAGCAAAAACTTGTGCAAGGTTTTGTTTCTTATTTTCGACAACAAATTTTTTATTCAACGAATCGTTTTCCTCTTCGCTGTAGTATGCGTTAATGTTGGCATCGGAGTAATCGCAATATGTGTCGTTATGCGTAATGGCTTCGAGAGGTAACCTCAACTGACGTACAGGGTCCTCATCGGGATAGCCAAGGGTAACTGTAGTAATTGGCATCACACCTTTGGGAAGGTTCAGTGCTTCAATTATCATGTGAGGGTTGTATGTAGTAGTGCCTAAGTAGCAAATGCCGAGGCCTTTTTCTTCGGCAGCCACACATACGTTTTGCGCGCAAATCACGGTATCGACTATAGCCGTTGTGAGGCTCTCAAGGTTGTCTGTTCCAGGGTCGGTGTTGCGTAGGGCGCACCATTTATTGTATCTGTTTACGTCGGCGCAGAAAGTTAACACAACAGGTGCTTTGGTAATCATAGGCTGATTGAAGTGAGCAGGTGCGAGTTTGGCTTTTATTTCGTCACTTCGAGTGGCTATGATGCTGTATAGCTGCATGTTGCCAGTGTTTGAGGCCCGCACGCCAGCATAGAGTATTTCGTTCAAAGTGTTGTTGTCTACCTCGCGATTCGAATATTTACGTATTGTTTTGTGGTTGGTTAAGTTGCTCATATATATAGTTTTATAGAAGTATAATGGTAGCTACACCTATGCCCATTGCCACTTTTAGCAATGTTGAAGCTTTGTGGTATTGCTTGGGCTCTTGGGCGTGTAGTGTTATTATGTTGGATATAGTTATAGTTACGATTATAGCGGCCACAAATGCCCAACCGAGGACTTCGTTGCTTTGCAAACGTGATGAATTGAGAAATGCGGTAAGTATGCAAATAACTAATAGGGTCGAAAGTAGCATTACAATAGATTTAGAACGCCCATAGCCCATTTCTACTGGCAGTGTGCGGCAACCGCAAGCCGCATCGCCTTCGGCATCTTCCATGTCCTTAACTATCTCGCGTATGGCATTCATGAGGAAAGCAAAACAGGCGTACACGTTACAATACAACCAAGCTGTTTCGCACGCTGCATTTGAGGTTATGTTATGTCCGTGGTGAAGCACAAGTGCTGCAAATTCTGCCGATGCAACAATCCACGCTGTGGCTGCTGTGAGAATAGCCACTACGAGGTTGCCAATGAGAAAGTGTTTTTTGAATAGCGAACTATAGAACCATAGCAACACTGGAACTATGATAAACACGAAAGCATACAACTCTTTGTGAAGCCTAAGCGCTATGTAGAATCCACATACAACGCCTAAAAATGTGAGTATTACGTGAATAAGTAGTACGGTGCGTCGGTCGAGTGTGTTGCCTACAATAACGCGCTCGGGGCGGTTAATCTTATCTACGTTCACATCGAAGTAGTCGTTTATTACGTTGCCCGATGCTGTGAGCGCTGTTGTTGCCAGCACTAATAGTATGAATTGTGCTGTGGTGAGTGCTGGTTCGATGCCTGCGTTAGCAAGTTGAGGAAGTATTATGCCGTAGCGTAGAAGTATTTGAAATACAGCTACAAATATTACATTCGGTAGTCGAATTAGTTGACAAACGTATTTTATCATTACTAAATATTTTTTCGTAAAGATAGGTAAATAGCCCCCGAAATTCTAACGGCTTTGCGTTCTCCATTTGCAAAATATTACCACGTAAGGTCTTTGCCCCAATTGTTTTGAGCTCGAAGTGTTTGTTCTATCACATCGCGCGCACAACCTTGACCTCCATTGCGCGGCGAAATATAAATGCTTGCTTGCCTCACATCGATACAGGCATCGGCAGGACAAGTGGCAATGCCTGCAAGTTTCATAAGTGGAAGGTCGGGCATGTCGTCGCCCATATATAATATCTGGTTGTCGGTAAGGTTATGTTTTCTTTTCCAATCTTCGTAAGCTCCTATTTTGCTTGCCTGACGCATGTATATGTCTTGTACGCCGAGCATCGAGAAGCGCGTTTTTACGGCTTCGGTGCTGCCTCCTGTAATTATGGCTATGTGGTATCCAAGTTTTACTGCCAATTGTATTGCATATCCGTCTTTTATGTTGGCAGTGCGCATGGGTTCGCCAGAGGTCGACATCGGTATCACGCTTTCCGAAAGCACTCCATCGACATCGAAAGCAAATGCGCGGATGTCTGTTAGTAGCTCTTTGAAGTTTTTCATTGTTGTTTGTAACTGTTTATTATACTGTCTGTTAGCGTTTTATAAATATGTACAAGGTGCTCGTCGTCGGCAATGAGAGATAGGTGGCTATCGATTGTTTTGGTGTCGTTGCGTCGAGCTGGACCTGTTTGGGCGTCGTAAGCGTTGGTGGCGAGTGCTTTCTCTATAGTTTGTCTCACAAGAGGTTTAAGCAGTTCAAAGTCGAGCCCATTTTTTGTTATGTATTCGTCGGCAAGGTGCAGCAAGTGGTTTGTAAAATTGCTTGCAATCACAGCTGCAACGTGCAATTTGCGTCTTTGCTCCGATGTGGCATACATAACTTTGGCATCGCTTATTTTATTGGCTATATCCATAAGTATGTCGCGTATAGCAATGTCGGAAGCCTCGATGAGCAGTGGTGTTGTGCGAAAATCGAAGTCGATGCTTTTGGTAAACGACATGCAAGGGTAGAGCACTCCGCGTCGATGGTGTTTTCGCAGAGCATCGATTGATGTCGCTCCTGACGTATGCACCACAATGCCGTCGACGTTGCTAAGTGCTTCTGATACAGCTTCTATGGCGTTGTCGCTTATGCTGATTATATATATATCGCTATTGCTATTTATATTATTGATATTGTCTGTAGCAGTAGCGTTGAGTTGATTGGCTAATATGTTGGCATTTTGAATGTTACGGCTATATATATAGCTAATATCTATCTTGCTATTTGCAAGAGCTTTTGCCATGTGAGTGGCCACGTTGCCTGCTCCTATGAATGTAGCTTTCATTTACGTATAATTGCTATGCTTATTTCATACAGAATGCATATTGGCGCCGACACCATTAGTAGTGTAACTATGTCTGTGGTAGGTGTTATGATGGCCGAAAGCGCGAGTATTGCAAAAATTGCATGGCGGCGATAACGGCGCAAAAATTTAGCGTCGATAAACCCGAGGCGTGCCATAAGAATGGCAACGAGAGGAAGCTCAAACATAAGCCCCATAAGCAATGCAAGCACAAAAAGCACATCTATGTACGATGTCAATGAAATCAGGTTTGTTACCGATTCGTTGACCATATAAAGCGCTAAAAATCTGTATGATAATGGAAATATTAGTATGTATGCCACCGCAACACCAATGAAGAAAAGGGCTGTGCCCGAAATCATAACATTGCTAACCAATCGGCGTTCGTTGGTGTAAAGTCCAGGTGCCACAAAGGCGAATATTTGTCTAAGTATGTATGGTGTACCTAATATCGCTGCTACGTAGAACGATACGCGTATATGTGCCATAAATTGACCTGTGAGCTCCGTGTTGATGAGTTGTGTGTCGAATGCCTCTACGCGAATGCCTATTTTCTCGAGAAGTCTGTAGAAAATGAAATCGACTTTCGATGGCGCTAAAACAAATTCGAAGAGTTGCGTCTTGAATGCAAATGCAGCAATGGTGAGCACCAACAAACAAATCACAATGCGTAGAAACACATTGCGCAGTTCGTCTAAGTGATCCCAAAACGTGAGTTTTTCGTCGCTCATTGTCAGCGGCTTATGCGTTGTTTTTGTCGGAAGAATTGCTTTCTGTGTCGTTGTTGTCTTCTTTGCCGTTCATTCCGTCTTTGAAGCTGCGCACGCCTTTGCCTATGCCTTTCATGAGTTCTGGAATCTTTTTACCACCAAAAAACAACAAGGCTACGATGGCTAATAGAATTATTTCTTGAGTGCCGAGTCCGAGTAGTAATAGTTTCATAATAAGTTGTTTATGTATGTATTATGCCAACGATTTTCTATGGCATAGTGATTATCATCTGACAATTTTTGCAGTCGAAATTTACTACAAAACTATTAGAATCGTCCGAAAGTTTATGAGGCAGTGCCGAACGCATTTCGGGATGTTGTTTTAGGCATGTGCCACGCTCGTGCATAAGGCAAAATTTTGTCGTCATAACAATTTGACCTCTGTTCTCTTGTTGACATTCATAGCCCAATTCGTTTACCTTGCAACCATGCGACTCGTAGAACTGTTTTGCCTCTTTGTTCGTTACGTTGCCGCTGCGCATGAGTTCTTGTTGTGGGAATGGTATGTTGCTGCTAATTAGTTTGCAATCAGCTGGTTTGAAATGCTCTATTCGGTTTTTGCTATGCATTTCAAGTGCATCGCGGCGCAGCATATTTATGTCGCTTGCGGCCACATGTCTGTTGGCTGCAGTTTCTGTCACTTCAACTGTTGCTGTGTATATGGTGCCTCCTGTTTTGCTCAATTGGCGAATAGCGTTCTCGCAAGTTGAAGTGGGATTGTTGGCTTGTTCGCTTGGTATTGTCCGCTTTATTTCGGTATGTACGCCGTCAGCATCGTTTATATTTATGCTAAACGCTTGTCCATCAAAGTTGTATCTTATGTCTATAGGTATGCAGCGATGTGTATTTTCATGTTTTAGTGTTGCTTCAAAAGCGGCATCGCTATTGCGGTAAACTTTGTCACCTTGTTGCATACGTATCATTTTAAGTGGCGTCACTCGTTGACCGTCCACTTTGTTGGCTCTCAGTCCACTTGTTTCGCCATTCTTATGCACTATCAGCAGCCCGTCGCCATTGTGTAGCTCACTTTTGCCATCTATGGTGAAGCTATTCTTTTCTACGCGGCTGCAATTGCCAATCCATTCGCCCATCGATTTGGGCGTTAGTGGCTGGCTTTGGTGCGCCTGACGACCGTTGAAAAAATATGTTGTAAAACCTCTGTTGAACGATTTGTAAACGTTTGGCTCAAAATTAGGAATTGTTACACCCGACGAAGCTCGACGCAAATCGGGACGACGAGCCAATATCTCATCAATTATTTTGCGGTAGTGTAGTGTTACGTTGGCCACATATTCCTTGTCTTTCAATCGACCTTCAATTTTGAACGACGACACGCCTGCATCGATAAGTTTTTCAATATTGTTCGTTTGGTTGAAATCTTTGAGCGATAGTAGATGTCCTTTTTGCAGAGTGTTTCCATTTTTATCGCTTAGGGTGTATATGTGGCGGCACATTTGGGCACATTGACCTCGGTTTGCCGAGCGTCCGCAAGCGGCATAACTCATGAAGCATTGCCCGCTGTAACTAACGCAGAGTGCACCATGGACGAAGCATTCCAAGCGCACTGTGGTTGCCTTTGCTATCGTCTTTATCTCGTTTTCTGAAAGTTCACGAGCAAGAACGACCTGTCTAAGTCCAATGTTTTGCCAAAATAGCACTTTGTCTACTGTGCGATTGTCCATTTGTGTGCTCGCATGTAATTCGATTGGAGGCATGCCATCGCAGAGCAGAGCCGTGTCTTGTATGATGAGTGCGTCCACACCTATATTGTATAGTTTCCACGCTAATTGCCGAGCTTGTTCTACCTCATTGTCGAAGAGCAATGTATTGAGAGTTATGTATACGCGAGCACCAACAGTGTGAGCTTCATTCACAAGAGTTTCGATGTCCGATAAGTCGTTGGCTGCAGCATGACGAGCACTGAAAGCCTCTGCTCCTATGTATATGGCATCAGCACCACAACGCAACGCTGTGAGTGCGCATTCCAAATCTTTGGCAGGCGACAAAAGTTCTATTTCGTTTCGCGTTTGCATATCTATGTTGTTGATTATCAAAAGAGAAGGCGAGCTTTGTTGTTTAGCTCGCCTTCCTTCTATATTAGGCCGCATCGTGGATTAATCAAACTCCTACGAATAGGAATTGGGGGCTGTGCTGCGTTGTAATCTTCCGTGCCGTAAACGACAACCACTTGCGTGGCGAAGCCCGCCATTGCAACACTTAAGCTTGTCCCGTGAAGATTTATTTAATGTTGAGTTTGACAATCAATAAATCCGATGCGGCTTTTTTCTTCTTGCTTATGCAGCAAAGATACATGCAATTACTTGTTTTGTGCCACCGCAGCACTATTGTTTATTAGTTTTCTTTGGTGTAAATTATCAAATTTTTTGCGCGGCTTTTCTGCTTTGGCAGTGGGTTTCTGGCTTATTATTCAACCACTTTTAGTCGCGCAAATTTCAAGAGCAAGTGCTTAGTACCTACGTTTCTAAATTCTATGGTTAGCTTCGTCGATGCTCCTACTCCATCGATGCCTTTCACTTCGCCCATACCAAAGGTGTCGTGCATTACGTGCGTACCTACGTAAATCTTCTGATTGCCATATTCTATAGCGTCCGAATTGACGTTCATTGCTGGTGCTGAAGTGTTTGGCGTAGGTATTACGCGCTTCATCTGCTTGGGTACAATAACTGGACGCGAACTCTCGTAGCGATTGCTGTTGTAATTATTGCCGTAGCTATTGCGCTGCCCATAACTACCTTGTTGATAACGATTTTGCCAAGGATTTTCGCTGCGATTTACTTTGAACGTGGGTTCGCTCTGTGTGCGCTTATCGCAATATTTATCATCAATATCGCTAATGAAGCGTGATGGTCGAGCCGAAGTGCGGTTGCCATACATAAAACGCGATGTGGTGTAGGTTATTGTCACTGCCTTCATTGCGCGTGTGATGGCTACGTAGAATAGTCGGCGTTCCTCTTCGAGTTGCACTGGGTTTTGTGAGCTTTGCGAGCTTGGAAAAATCTCTTCCTCTACGCCAATTATGAATACGTATGGAAATTCCAAGCCTTTGCTCGAGTGGATTGTCATTAGCGAAACGCTGTTGCGCTCGTTTTTGTCGTTTTCTACGTCGGACACCAAAGCCACGTCGGTCAGATACGTATTTATGTCGGCTGGCTCGCCCTCTTCTTCTTGCTGTTGAGCAAACATCTCCACGGCGTTTATAAGCTCGTTGACGTTGTCGAGTCGTTCTTTGCCGTCGCGGTCGTCTTTTTGTGCATTGAGGTCGTTGATGATGCCCGATTTGCGTATAGCCTCTTTGGCGAATGTGTTGGCGGGCATTTCAGCGGCTGTAACTATCAAATCTTCTATTATGCTGCGGAAACCGAGCACTTTCTTTATCGTTCCTGCGTTCAGCCCGATGGCAGTCAGGTGCTCAAGAGTCATTGCGTCCCAAGCGCTGATGTTGTTTTCGGAAGCGTAGCGAAAAATCTTCTCTTGCGTAGTGTCGCCAATGCCGCGTGCTGGGTAATTTATCACACGACGGAGCGACTCCATATCGGTTTGGTTGACAGCTAAGCGGAAATATGCAATGACATCTTTCACCTCCTTGCGTTGGTAGAAAGCTTGTCCGCCGTAGATTCTGCAAGGAATACCGGCCAAACGGAGTTGCTCTTCCACATTTCGCGATTGTGCATTTGCACGATAAAGCACAGCAAAATCCGAAGGTGAGAGGTGCTCGTATCGTATGCGCGAGGCAATCTCTTTACCTATGTATGCAGCCTCATCAATATCGCTATGCATAGCCAGAATATGAATCTTCTCACCTTCGTCGCCAGCAGAGAAGATGGTTTTATGTATCTGGTTGGTATTCTGACTTATAAGAGAATTGGCAGCGTCGACAATGTTTTGCGTCGAACGATAGTTTTGCTCAAGTTTATACAGATGATAATCGGGATAATCTTGGCTGAAACTCAGTATGTTCTCTATGCGAGCGCCACGGAAACTGTAGATACTCTGCGCATCGTCGCCCACAACGCAGATATTGCGATGGCGTTCTACGAGCTTGCGTATAATTATGTATTGTGAGCGGTTAGTGTCTTGATACTCATCGACGAGTAAGAAGCGAAATTTGTCTTGATACTTATGCAAAACCGCCTCGTTGTCTTTGAAAAGGCGGTTGGTGTACAGCAGCAAATCGTCGAAGTCGAGAGCGTTGGCTTTGCGACATTCGGCGGCGTAGCGAGCATAAATAGCACCCATCTGAGTGCGTTGCGATGCACGGTCGCGAGCCGCAAAGTTGGCATCGTTGGCGTAGGCTTGAGGCGACACGAGGTCGTTTTTGGCTGCCGAAATGGCCGATAACACTTGCGAAGGCTTGTAAACCTTGTCGTCGAGTTTCATCTCCTTCACAATGCTCTTTATGAGCGATTGCGAGTCGGCGGTGTCGTAAATAGTGAAACTCGACGACAAGCCGAGACTCTCAGCCTCCATACGTAGAATTTTGGCGAAAATGGAGTGGAATGTCCCCATCCACAATTGGCGAGCTACGTTGTCGCCCACAATTTTGGCTATGCGCTCTTTCATCTCTTGCGCTGCCTTTTTGGTGAACGTCAGTGCCAATATGTTGTAGGGCTTTACGCCTTTGGATAATAAGTATGCAATGCGATATGTCAGCACTCGAGTTTTTCCCGAACCTGCACCTGCAATAACCAACATTGGACCTTCGATATTGGTGACGGCTGCGCGTTGTGGTGGGTTGAGCGTGCTGAGCTGCTCTTGCAATGCTTGGCTTATCTCTTCCATTTCGTCTGTTTTGCTTCTTACGTTAATTTGATTGTTTGAACCAGCGCCACAACTCTTTTAGCGTTGCTGTTTTGCCATACATAAGTATGCCTACGCGGTAGATGCGTGAGGCTATCCAAATGAATAGTATTATTGTGGCTATCAATAATATACATGCTGTGATTATCTGCCATGCAGGTACACCGAATGGCAAGCGTGCCATCATAACTATAGGCGATGTGAATGGTATAATCGATGACCAAATGGCCAATGCACCGTTAGGGTCGCGGAATGATGCTATAGCAAGATATATCGACACGATTATTGGCAACATAACTAATATGGATAACTGTTGTCCTTCACCTGGGTTGTCGACTCCAGAACCTACCGAAGCAAAGAGTGTAGCGTAGAGCAAAATGCCGCCAAATGTGAAGAATAGGAAGGCTGCCGAAATGCCAATAAGGTTCAATCCGTTAAGCGCATTCCATACACTTGCCGCCATCGAATCGTCCACTGCAGCGGTCTCGGCTGGTAGATCGCCTACAGCAGCCGATTGCAGAAATTGTCCGCCGACGTTCATCATTATGCCGCCCAAAATTATCCAGCAAAGCACTTGTGTGAGAGCCACGCCAACGATGCCAAATATCTTACCTATAAGCAGTTGACGCGGTTTTACGGAAGCCACAAGGACCTCCATAATGCGGTTGTTTTTCTCCTCTATGACGCCCGTCATCACCATTGAACCATAAATGCATAAGAATATATATATAATCATCGATGTAACAGTGGCTATGATGATGGAAACCATTGAGTTAGTTTCGTTCTCGTCGCCCTCTTTGCTTATGTTGATGGTGCTAATGGTGGCGTGTACGTTATTTATGTTGGTGAGGAGCGAGTCGAGGCCTTCGGAAACACCGGAGTGTGCGGCGGCAAAATCGGCTACAATCTCTTTGCGAACCATGTCGCGTAGGTCGTGTTCGATGTGCTCGCTAACGTCGACCGGCAATGCTTCCGAAGAATAGAGTTTTGCGTTGCCTTGCTTGGTTGGTGTGTCGCTTATGAGTAGAAAGCCATCTAAGTTGTTGGCCTTTAGATCTTTTTTTAGCGAATCCTCGTTGGTTTGTGAGTCGAGAATGGTGAAGTTTACAAAATCGGTGTTTGTTAGCTTATCGCCGTATCGTTCGGTGCGGTCTATCACGCCAACGTTGCTCGAAGTGGTGGTGCCAACCATCTCTATGATAGTAGGAATGGCCATAAGTAGCAGCATAAGTATAGGACCAAGCAGCGTGACTACTATGAAGCCTTTGGTGCGCACGTGAGTGAGATATTCTCGCTTTATGATGAGAAATGTTTTATTCATTGTATATGCTTTTATGTCAGGTGGTTACTGATTGTTCTGTTTGGAAACGAGTTGTATAAATATGTCGTTGATAGATGGTAGAATTTCGTGGAATTGCACGAGTTCTACATTTGCCGCAATGCGTCTGATGAGTTCTGCGGGAGAGGTCTCGTTGGTGGCTTCTACCACAGCATCGGTGTAGTTGTTTTCGGTTTTGGCATCGCTAATTTTTATGCCCTCTATCGAGAATGGAGTTTCGGTGGTGCGATATTTTATAGCGAATTTGTTCTGCTTGAATTGCTGTTTTATGTCGGCCACCGAGCCGCTTAGCACGGCGTGAGAGTTGTTTATGAGCGTAATATCGTTGCAAAGCTCTTCTACCGACTCCATATTATGCGTAGAGAAAATTATGGTAGCGCCTTTTTGACGGAGTTCGGCAATTTCGCTCTTCAGCAAGTTGGCGTTCACTGGGTCGAAACCGCTGAATGGCTCGTCGAAGATGAGAAGTTTGGGCTCGTGTAGCACAGTAACTATGAATTGCACTTTCTGCTGCATACCTTTCGACAGTTCGCCTATTTTCTTGTCCCACCAACTCATTATGTCGAATTTCTCGAACCAATATTTCAGTTTTACAAGCGCATCGTGGCGGCTCATGCCTTTGAGTTGCGCGAGGTATAGTGCCTGCTCGCCGACTTTCATTTTGCGGTAGAGTCCACGTTCTTCGGGCAAGTAGCCAATGTGCTCAACGTCGCTATCGACCATTGGTCGTCCGCCAAGCATCACTGTGCCACTGTCGGGGAGAGTAATGCGGTTTATTATTCTTATAAAAGTTGTCTTGCCCGCACCATTGGGTCCCAAAAGTCCATAGATGCTGCCTTCTTCAACCTCGATGTTGAGGTTGTCGAGCACGTGTTTAGTGCCATACGTCTTGTTGACGTCGATAGCTTGTAAATATTTCATAGTTAGTTATATAAGTATGTAAGTGATTACTTAGAAGAGCGCAAATTTAACACTTCGCCCGTAGCCGGTTCTTGACCTACTGCCATGTGGTTGAATCGGCGCAAACGGCGAAGTTTCATGCCATATTTATGCGCTATAGACCACATGGTGTCGCCTTCGCGCACGGTGTGAGTCTGGCAATCAGAGTGGGCGCGATTGCGTTTTGAGCGTATGTATAAATATTTCATATCGCCAATTTTTGCCGATGCGTCCAAGTCGTTATAACGAAGCAACTCGCTGACCATCAAGTGAAATTCGCGAGCAATGCCTTCCCATGTGTCGCCCTTTATCACTTTTATGTAGCGGACGCCGTTGTTGTACTCCACTTTGTGGACGTGTATTGGGTTGATCATGAACGATGCATCGACACGAATGACTGGTGCGTCGTAGATTTCAGTCTTTGAAGTCTCGTCGGTAGATGCAACTACGGTGTTATTGCGCTGAATGTCAGTGTACTCATCGCTATCGTATTGTGCAAGGTTGAGTTGCTCAATGATAGTTATAAGTCGTTCTGGGTAATTGGGGTCGGTAGCATAACCGCACTTCGAAAGCCCTTCGGCCCAACCTTTATAGTCGGTTGAATTGAGTTGAAAAAGAGAGGCATAGCGTGGCTTCGAAACGAGGAAGTCGGTGTGGTCGTCATACGATTCTTCGGCAGAATTGTAGCTACGGAAGCACTCCTGCTTTTGGTCGTCGTCGTGGTAGGCTGTGGCACCAGTCCAACCGCCTGCGCATTTTATGCCGAAGTGGTTGTTGGCGTTCACTGCTAAATAGCTATTACCGCAATCGCTTTCCAGAATACCTTGTGCCAAAGTTATCGACGCTGGTATGCCCGAACGCTTCATCTCGTCTATAGCCTTGTCTTTATACATACTTACATATTGCTCTCGTGTGATGCGTTGAGCGGTTACTGATAGTGTCAGTCCTATGGCGAATATTGTTATTATTATGTTTTTCATTATGTATAAAGTTTAGAGTGTAAAGTTTAGAGTGTAAAGTTTAGAGAGTAGAGTTTAGAGTGTAAAGTTTAGAATTCAAATGTATATCTACACTACGTTATAATCTCTCTGCTCTCCACTAAATCAGAACTCCGAAGTGAAATGGAACTTGATGTGCTTGAAGCCTTCAAGAGCCATTTGTAGCATATAGTTCGACTCTGCCAAAAATACATCACGGCCATCTTTATCTTTAGCCATGTATTGCACTTTTCGCTTCTTAAACTCTGCAAGTTCAGCGTCATCATCGCTTTCTATCCAACATGCTTTGTAGAGCGCAATGGGTTCATAGCGACATGCAGCTTGATACTCGTGAAGCAAACGATATTGTATGACTTCAAATTGTAGTGCGCCTACAGTACCAATAATCTTGCGGCCATTGAACTGATGCACAAAAAGTTGAGCCACACCTTCGTCCATAAGTTGGTCGATGCCTTTGGCAAGTTGCTTTTGCTTCATAGGATCGTCGTTCTCTATGTAGCGGAAAAGTTCAGGCGAGAAACTTGGTATGCCTTTGAAATTAAGTATTTCGCCTTCGGTGAGCGAGTCGCTAATCTTGAAGTTGCCACTATCTGGAATACCTACGATGTCGCCAGGATAGGCCTCGTCGATGATAGATTTCTTATCGGCCATAAACGCCGTTGGGCTTGAGAATTTCAAGTCTTTATTTAGACGAACGTGGTGGTAGCTCTTGTTGCGTTCGAATTTGCCGCTGCACACCTTCACAAAGGCAATGCGGTTACGGTGGTTAGGGTCCATATTGGCGTGTATCTTGAACACGAAGCCGCTAAATTTCTCTTCCTCGGGGTTCACAAGGCGCTTGTCGGTTACAGCGGGTTGGGGCGATGGCGCTATTTTGAGAAAACAATGCAGCAACTCTCGTACGCCAAAATTGTTGAGTGCCGAACCAAAAAATACCGGTGCAACCTCGGCACGTAGATAACTATCGACATCAAATTCGGGATAAACGCCTTCGATAGTCTCCAACTCTTCGCGGAGAGTGGCTGCTGGCGCGTCGCCTATCATTTCGTCAAGCGTCTTGTCGTTGATGTCGCTTATGCCGACGCCTTCTGTTATAGTTTGTTTGCTCGCTTGGAAGAGGTAAAGGTTGTTTTCGTAAATATTGAAAACGCCTTTGAAAAGTTCGCCGTTGCCTATAGGCCACGAGAGAGGGCGTACTTTTATTTGAAGCTCCTTTTCAACCTCGTCGAGAATGTCGAATGGATCGTTGCAAGGACGGTCGAGTTTGTTCACAAACACCATCACAGGTGTTTTTCTCATGCGACAAACTTCCATAAGTTTACGCGTCTGTGCCTCAACGCCTTTGGCAGCGTCGATAACTATGATACAACTATCTACAGCCGTTAGCGTACGGAATGTGTCTTCTTGGAAATCTTGGTGACCTGGCGTATCGAGAATGTTTACCTTGTAGCCGTCGTATTCGAATCCCATAACCGAAGTCGCAACCGAAATACCGCGTTGCTTCTCAATCTCCATAAAGTCGGACGTTGCTGTCTTCTTTATCTTGTTCGATTTTACGGCACCTGCCACGTGAATAGCACCACCGAAAAGTAACAACTTCTCGGTCAAGGTTGTTTTTCCTGCGTCAGGGTGACTAATTATGGCAAATGTGCGACGTCGTTTTATTTCGTCTGTAAATGAGGTCATTGTATTTCGTTTTTTTCTATTTATACGTATTTATAAATAATTATTTGTTGAAGCCCGATTCTATTGCGTTGCGAGTAGCTTCTACAAGTTCTGCGTGGCGTTCTGCATAACTCTTAACATCAATAGGTTTATGAATTACGAGTCGAACCTTGCCTGGCATGAGAGTCGAAATCGATGGACCCATGATGTTGCGCGTGCCATCGATAGTCACAGGTATTATAGGCAAATCGAGGCTTTCGGCCATTTTGAATGCACCACTCTTGAATGGCAATAGTTTGCCAGAGCGACTGCGCGTGCCTTCTGGGAATATCACCACCGACGTGCCACCAGTGAGTATCTCCTTCGCCTTCTGTATGCTGCGATATGATGCGCGTGCCGACGAACGATCGATGAATATGTGGTTCATTTTCTCGCATGCTTTGCCCAACACTGGCGCATGGCGTAGCTCCTCTTTCATTATCCATTTGAAATAGGCTGGTAAACAGCCATATATCAATATTATGTCGAATGCACTTTGATGGTTGGCCGCAAATATGTACGATTCGCCTTTGGCTATGTTCTCTTTGCCTATTACTTCCACTCGCATTGGCACTATGAACCGCAATATGTTAGCCCACATTTCGCCTATTTTACCATCTATTTTGGTGCGAAATGGTGCTGTTATAAGTATTAATAGTGTACACAATACTGTCTCGATGCCGAATAATGGTATAACTATTATCCATTTATATGGCTGATAAAACCAATATGCTAAATTCTTCATTATTAATAGTTAAGAATGAATTTATTGAAATCTTTTCGTTCTCGTCTGAAGACATCAATGTCTACATATTCACTGATGCCGTCAACGTAGCCTTTATCTGTGAATTGCCAAAAATCGCAACTTACCGCTGGCTCATCTACCGCATAATGTCCAATCCAAAAATTGTATGGTTCAAAATCTTTGGTATTCAGATACTTATTACGGAACGAAGCCGATGTATATATGAGCGGCTTGCATTTGTAATGTTTCTCTACTATGCGAAGCCATTCGAGCACCATGGTTTGCAACTCCTCCACGCTGAGTTTGCCAATATTTTCTATGTCTAATATTGGCGCAATGTCGCCCTTTCTCAATCCAGAATGCTTCAAAAAGTTGTTTGCTTGATCGCTTGCATTGCTTGTGAGCGAGAAAAAATGGTATGCTCCGTATTTTATGCCAGCTTGTCGAATTGCTTTTTGATTTATTTCCAACTTCTTATCGGTTATTGTCGCACCTTCAGTAGCTTTTACTATAGCAAATTCTACTTTCTTGTGTCCACTCGACTTGTCGCGCTCAATTCGGCGTGTCAATATGTTGTAGTTTATACCAACCATATCCCACTGAATATCTTTCTGATATGCCGAAACGTCTATTCCGTAAATTTCACTCTCAGGAAGTTTGGGGTTGTAGAATATGTAGTCGATATATCGAGCAATCATTGGATAGTGTCTGCTACTAAGCAAAACTGTTGTGGTGAGCAAAGCCGCAACAAGTGCAATTATCACCACACAGATTACAAGCTTTTTCTTTTTGCGCGTAAAAAGCTTTGCCGACGAATGTTTTGAGAGCTTTTTTCGTCGGCTTTTGGTGGTGAGTAATATTTTGTTAGGCTTTGAGGTCATCAATCGTAGAAATTCCAAGATATACCAAACTTTATTGTGGCTGGATTGGCAGGGTAGTTTATGGTATTGAAATAGTCACGACTGCCCCAATGGTAGTTTACGTGCTCATATTTCAAATATCCTCTACAGCGCTTCAGTTGAATATTTATGAACGGATCAAAGTATCCATAATCGCCAACTTTGCGTGTCTTTTGCGTATGAAATTGCATGATTCCTGGCGTGTACGATGGAGCGTAGTATTTCGTGTTATATCTTACGTCGAACCCCAATTGGAATGTTAGCACGCCAAACAACAATCGTTCGTAGAAACTTGTGCTATATAGGGCAAACGAAGGTAGCGCAAGTATTTCATCATCCGATGTCGATTGCACTGCCAAGCGAGTGATGTTGTTGAATCCAATTATTTCTGAATGTTTATATAAATATGCTCCAAATACTTGAAGCACACCATCTTTTTGCGTTGGAAGACTTTTCTCGTTGAAGTATATGCGATTGTTGATTGTTGCGCCAAACACACGAGCTTCCATTTTTATGTTCGGTATGCGTATGCCGCCGCTATAGTCGAGCGATTTGGTGCGATTTAAGCTTTGATTCCATCGATAATTATTGGAGCAATACTTTTCTTCGTATAGCTCGGGTGATGTCATTCTCAAGCTTGCATCTGCAAATATTTCGGTCTTAATCTTGCCAAGCGGAAACGCCGAACTGATGTGTCCATTCAGTTCGAAGTCGCCTGTGCGATACCCTAAGAGATACAGTTTGGCACCTGCATTCCATCGGATAGCTTCGCCAATGTTTTTGAATATTTGAGCACCTACGTATGTAGTAATTCTGTTCTCTTTGTTGCGATTCTTTTTGAGCTCATAGGCTTCTGTCTCTGCGTTGTATACAGTGTCCGATTCGGCTCCCCAGCGATATTGACGTATCTCGTTGCATAAATATGCTCTTAATCCAAATTTCAGCAAGCTGTTGAACTCTTCGTTCATTTTCAATTGAAACATATTGCTTACGAGCAGATACTTTTCCGAATCGTATGTCTCGTTAGGGTCGCGTAATATGTATGGAAATAGCTCTTCGAAGTTGTCGAGAGAATAATAGTCGGTGAGGTTGAGTACCTTGAATTCGTGGTGACTCTTGTCGATATGCAATGTGTGGAATGCCGTTGCCACAGGCACTTCATAATCAACGCTATCCGAACTTTCGCGCTCTACATATCCGAGGTTCAATCGATGTGCATAGTGCAATTGATATATGCTGCGGTTGTTGTACATATCCATAAATTGCACAGGCAAGTCATCGGCTTTGTCGTAGTCGAACGAGTCGGGATAGAGTATGTAGTTGTCGTCCAATATGCCACCATTCTCTCGTATCTCGTGACGCGAATATTGCAGAGTGAGATTGTGAGAATAGTAGTCGCCATCGTACGAACTCCACAATCTGAATAAAGTGTGGTCGGCTCGTTGTGCTTGGTAGCGTCCTATCGATGTACTTAGTCCGAACTTCATACCTATGTTCCAATCGGGAGTAACGTTTTGCGTAAATATTACGTGTACATACTCCTCTGAGCGGCGCTTTGGGTATCCCATCTGATAGGTCAGATTGGTATATGGCGTCTTGGTGTCGTAGAATATGAAGTCGTTGGGGTATTCTATGAATTCAGCAAGAGAGTTGTAGAATATGTTGCCATCGTTTTTTTTGATGGTAGGGTAGAATGCCGATACCGAAGGTGAACCAAGATTGCCCAGAGTAGTGTTGGCTACGTTGCGAAGCCAAATGCGGTTGTTTATCTGGTGCAAATTGGTGAGCGTGTCCACTGCTATGGTGTCGGCAAGGGTGTAGTCGTCCACCATACGCCAAACACGTATGTTTGGTTTTATGAAACTCTTTTGGCTTTCTTTATTGCTATTCTTGTTGTTTAACCTCGAATTGCCACCATTGGGCTGTTGTGCAAAAGCCGAACTGCATATTACGAGGGTTGCCAGTAATATGTATATAGAAAAAAAGTGTTTCACTGCCTACGCCTATTGTGTCTTGAGTCGCTTGAGTATCGAGAATGCGCGGTCGACATCTTCATCGGCCACTATAAGAGAAAATTCGTTAGTCGTCGATACAACCTCTTTCACGTTGATGCCTTCCCAAGCTATAAGTTTCAATATCTGATAATAGAATCCTACTGCTTGTACGTTACCTGCTGGCAATTTTAGTGTTATTGCTGACAAATTGGCATTGCGAAATGTACACACCTCGTGCGCAAAATGCTTCTCCACAAGCGGGCTAACATCTGAATCGACTACGAGGTTCGATTCAAATACTCCACGTACCATTGTGTAAAATGCATCTGCATGCGAACTTATGTCGCTTATGAGTTGTATGTGGCATTTCATTATGGTGCTACTATTGCGGAAAGTGTAGTCCGTCAAATTGGAGCGAACAATGATGTCACCTAAATTGTTCATCATTCCATTGAACAAAGGCGAAGCAAGTTCACTTGTGTCGGGCACCATGCGCTTGAGTGCCATCACTATAGCACCTTGTTTTACATCGCGTCCTGTGAGGCGCGCTACATCTGGCAAAATAGATCTTGCCAACGATGAAATGTTTAGCAATCCTTCGCTCAACGATTCTATCACGAAGGGCTTTACCTTAATAATCTTTTCTACTGCTTGACTGATTGTCAACATTGATATTGTCGCTATTGATAAAAGCGGCAGCAAAAATACTACTTATTGTTAATTTCTTAACATTGCAACTATGAAATGATGTAAAATTTTGTGTTTTATGCTGAGTTTCTGAGATTTTGTTCAGTGTTTTTTTTTGTGGTTGCTATTTTGGAGTGTTGGGTTCATTGCTTCGTTTATGGGCGGATACGTATGGAGTTGCATACAGAAATGCATATCTGTTTCGTTCCTGTCCGTATGAATTTACTTTATAAAAACAAAAACGACCGACAATCGTTTGATTATCAGTCGTTTTTAGTACCGAGACCCGGGATTGAACCGGGGACCTCATGATTATGAATCATGCGCTCTAACCAGCTGAGCTATCTCGGCATTCCGCCGTTTTCTTTGGGGTTGTCCCCTCTGTTTTTGCGAGTGCAAATGTAGATGGTTTATTTGTCTCTCGCAATAGTAAACGAAAAATTAATTAGAAAATATTTTGTGTGTTGGTGTCGAAATGACACTTATAAACCATATTTTAGCGGTCGAAAATAACCCTATATCTATAATGATCAGAAAATTAAACGATGCTCTATCGGTCGATTGTGTTATCCTTGGCTTCGATGGCAAGGATTTGAATGTGTTGCTCATAGATCGTCGTTTCTATAATGGTGATACGCTATTGTGGGCCGATAAGTCGCTTACTGGTAACCATATCTACGAAGATGAAGATATAGATGTGGCTGCAAGTCGCATACTTATCGATTGGATAGGTATAAATAATATATACCTCGAGCAATTCCACACTTTTGGCGCTCCCGATCGTGTGAATAGGCCTAATGATAGGCAGTGGATTGCTGCTTCGGGTCGAAATCCTGATATACGTATCATTTCTGTTGGCTATGTGGCTTTGTTGCCCACTATGCAACTTGATAGCAACTTGCAACTACACGAGAATGTGCGTTGGTATAATATCGATTTGGCTACCAATCTTGCTTTCGACCACGATCTCATTCTCGATACTGCATTGAAATATGTACGTCACAAGATAGAGCTCGACCCTTCGGCTGGTTTTGCTCTCTTGCCCGAGAAATTTACGTTGACGCAGCTTCAGAATATGTACGAATCGGTGTTTAAGCGTAGTTATGATAAACGAAACTTTCGTCGCAAAGCCATGAAAGTTGGCTATATAGAGGCTCTTGACGAATGGCAAGAGGGACGCACTAATAAGCCCGCTCAACTCTATCAGTTCAATCAAGATAAATACGACATGTTGCAAAAAAATGGCAGATTGTCGAGTATTTTTTAGATGTTGTAAATAGTTGATATATAACAGAATAAATCTTCACAAAGTAATGGAGAAAAAACAGTACGGACATTTCGATGACGTTAATCGCGAGTATGTCATCACCAATCCCGCTACACCATGGCCATGGATAAACTATCTCGGCAATGAGGATTTCTTTTCGCTCATTTCCAACACAGCTGGCGGCTACTCTTTCTACAAAGATGCTAAGTTTCGCCGCTTGACGCGCTATAGATATAATAATATACCTATGGATAATGGTGGTCGCTACTTTTATATTAAGGATGGCGATGAGATCTGGAATCCTGGTTGGAAACCTTGCAAAGCTAAAGTAGATAGCTACGAATGCCGCCATGGTATGAGCTATACGCGCATAAGTAGTATAAAAAATGGAGTAGAGGCAAGTGTACTTTTCTTTGTGCCACTGCACACTTGGGCCGAAGTTCAAAAAGTTACTTTGCGAAATATGAGCGATGCACCTAAATCGTTGAAACTCTTCTCGTTCGCTGAGTGGTGTTTGTGGAATGCTGCTACCGATATGGAGAATTTTCAACGTAATTTCTCAACAGGAGAAATCGAGGTCGATGGGTCGACTATTTATCACAAGACTGAATATAAGGAGCGTCGCAATCATTATGCTTTTTATGGTGTCAATGTACCTATTCAAGGCTTTGATACCGATCGCGAGAGTTTTGTAGGCCTGTATAATGAACTGTCTGAACCACAGTGCGTTATTGCAGGCAAACCATCCAATAGTGTTGCGCATGGTTGGAGTCCAATAGCTTCGCATTATATTGAAGTTGAACTGAAGCCAGGAGAGTCGAAAGACTTAGTTTTTGTGCTTGGATACGTAGAAATGCCTCAAGAAGAGAAATTTGCAACTGTGGCCGAAAAAGGACTTATTCGTTCTACTGAGGCGAGCCCTATTATTAATAAGGTGAAAGCTAAGCAGATACTTGCAAAATTCGACACCACTGCTAAAGTAGATGCTGCATTTGCCGAACTCAAGGCCTATTGGGATAATCTCTTGAGCATTTATAGCGTGCATTCTCCTGAAGAGAAGCTCGACCGTATGGTAAATATTTGGAATCAATATCAATGTATGGTTACGTTCAATATGTCGCGTTCGGCTTCGTTTTTCGAAAGCGGTATTGGACGTGGAATGGGTTTCCGTGATTCTAATCAAGATCTTGTTGGATTTGTACATCAAATTCCAGAGCGTGCCCGCGAGCGCATCATAGATATAGCTTCAACGCAGTTTCCCGATGGCGGTTGCTATCACCAATATCAACCACTAACTAAGCGTGGCAATAACGACATAGGCGGTGGCTTCAACGATGACCCTTGTTGGCTGATTTTCGGTACAATAGCATACATAAAAGAGACGGGCGATTTCAGCATTCTTGATGAACCTGTTCCATTCGATAATGTGGAAGGCAGCGAGGTCTCGCTCTTTGAACATTTGAAAGTGTCATTCAACCACGTTGTTGAAAATCTTGGTCCGCACATGTTGCCACTCATTGGTCGCGCCGATTGGAACGACTGCCTCAACTTGAATTGCTTCTCGTGGGACCCTAATGAATCGTTCCAAACGACAGAAAACAAAACAGAAGGCTCCAAAGCAGAGTCGCTCATGATAGCTGGTTTGTTTGTTGTTACTGGGCGCGACTATGTAGAACTATGTCGCCAAATTGGTAAAAACGATGAAGCTAATCGAGCAGAAAAGTTTGTTGACGATATGGTCGAAGCCGTGAAGAAACACGGTTGGGACGGCGAATGGTATCTCCGTGCTTATGATTATTACGGTCGTAAGGTAGGTTCAAAAGAGAATGAAGAGGGACAGATATTTATCGAGAGTCAAGGTTGGTGTACTATGGCTGGTATAGGTATGGAAGAAGGCATGGTGCGCAAAGCTCTCGATAGTGTAAAAGAACGCCTCGATTGCGAACATGGTATAGTGCTTAACAATCCAGCGTTTACTAAATATGTAGTTGATTATGGCGAAATATCCTCATATCCTGCTGGTTATAAAGAGAATGCAGGTATATTCTGCCACAACAATCCGTGGGTGATTATTGGTGAAACGGTGCTTGGACGTGGCAATTATGCATGGGATTATTATCGCAAAATTTGTCCATCGTATACCGAAGAGCATTCGGCACTCCACAAAGTAGAGCCATACGTTAATTGTCAAATGGTGGCAGGCAAAGATGCAGCTGTGCCTGGCGAAGGCAAAAATTCGTGGCTAACTGGCACCGCGGCTTGGATGTGGTACACTATAAGTCAGTATATACTTGGTGTTAAACCTACGTATGATGGCTTGATTATCGATCCTTGTATACCAGCAGAGTGGAAACATTTTGAAGTAAAACGCCGATTCCGTGGCGCAATCTATAATATAATAGTTAGTAATGTTAGTGGCGCGCAAAAGGGCGTCAAGTCGATTATGTTTGACGGAAAACCCGTTGATGGCAATTTCGTTCCGGCTTGTAAGTCGGGAGAACATGAAGTGGTTGTTTCAATGTAATGAAAAAAAGGAAACAAAAGGTAGAGGCCGCGTCTCGTGAGGAGATGCGGTTTTTTTTTGCGTGTATATGTAAATAGATGTTGTGCGATAGTAATAAAAAAGGTTGGCTTCGATGCCGAAACCAACCTTCGTATTTGTTACAGAATAAAACTATTCTATTATCAATTTTTTGAAGCCCTCGGTCATCTCTTCGTGGAGCTTTTTGTCGGGAGTTTCGTATATGATATATACTTCGATATCCTTCATATCTCTCACGAGTTCCATGCCTTTTTTCGCCCCCATAACCATAATCGATGTTGAAAGAGCATCGGTGGTGATGGTGTTAGGTCCAATAACTGTAGCACTAAGCATTCCATGCTCTATTGGGCGACCTGTGCGAGGGTCGATAGTGTGAGCTACGCGTCGACCATCTTGTGTATAGTAGAACTGACGATAGCTCCCCGATGTCGACACAGCGCAATCTGTTAGCGCCAATTTATATTGCAATTGGCGGTTTGCTAAGTTTGTCGAGTTGTTGTCGACTGGTTTGTCTATGCCTATGCGCCACTGCTTGCCATCGCGATTGAGACCCTTCATGTGTATTTCGCCGCCAATTTCAACAAGGTAGTCGGTGACACCAAGTTTTTCGAGTGTAGCAGCAGCTACGTCAATGCCGAAACCTTCTGCCAATGCGCATGCTTCAAGACGAACTCGCTCATCGCTACGCAGAAGTTGGTTGTTGTCGGTAAGTTGAATCTTATCCATACCAACAAATTGCAACACGCTATCCACTTGTGACATAATGTTGGCATATTCTTCGTTACTGATAGTGTCGGGATGTGAAGAGTCGAATTTCCAAATGTGGCAAAGAGGCTCCACAGTGATGTCGAAAGCACCATCTGTAAGTTTGTATATCTCAAGGGCTTTGTTGTATACAATGCGGAAATATTCGTCGGTGGCAGTGCTTGTGCCATCGTTTATTTTGCTTATGGTGGATAGAGGATTGTATGACGAGAGCGACTCGCTATAGAGGGAAAGTTGTGCAAGTATTGAGTCTTCAAGGTCGACGCTCGATTTGTATATAAAATTATACGAAGTGCCAAACACCAAACCTACGTTGCGTCTGTACTCCTCCTTTTGGCATGCCGAGAGTGCCAATATTGCTATTGTAATTAATAAAAGACTAATGCGCTTCATTTACGATAATTATTATGTGTTCACTATCCTTTTACGCTGAGGCAGCTATTGCGTCTGCCATCATATCTACAAATTTCTGGATCTGTTTCGAGACGAGCATTTTCATCATCGGGTTAAGATCCGCTTTGAGAGTGACTTTTATTCTTGAGTCGTAGGGCGCAACTTCTTTCATCTGCACCCAAAGGTTGAAGTTGAATTGCACAGTGCCATCGGCTGCATACTTCACGTAGTCGCACACTTTGCGATCTACTATTCTCAGTCCCATTCGTCCAATTTTGTCTACAGTGAATCGGCAAGAGTCTTCATCGGCTTCGTAGTCGGTTACTTTGTCTTGCGGAATCATCTTCGACAACGAACGCATATCGGCCAATCGGTCGTAGATGGCTTGCGTGGCGTTGCGAGCAACTTTTATGGCACTTTCAAATTTCGTTTCCAATGCTATTAGTATCTATATATAAATACTATTACTACTCTTTTAGGTCGTTGCGCCAATTTGCTGGATCTTTGCGCCACTCTTTGAGTGTGTCGATGTCGTTGGCTGTTACGTAGCCTTCTTCAACGGCAGCCTCTATCATATCGTTGTAGTTGCTAAGTGTATTGAGCTGTACGTTAGCTGCTTTGAATGCATCTTCCGAAACAGGAAAACCATACGTGAATATTGCCAACATGCCAACCACTTCTGCTTTGGCGTTGCGCAATGCTTCAACGGCTTTCAAACTGCTACCTCCAGTAGATATGAGATCCTCAATCACCAACACTTTCTGGCCTTCCTTCAAATCGCCTTCGATGAGATTCTCAAGTCCATGATTTTTAGGTGCTGAGCGTATGTATATGAATGGTTTATTGAGTAAGTCGGCAACGAGTGCTCCTTGGGCTATTGCTCCAGTAGCGACACCTGCTACTACATCGAAGTTGTCGCCATATAAGCGGCGAGCTTCATCGGCAAACGCCTTTTTTATGTATGTACGTACATCGCTGTACGATAATGCCTTACGGTTGTCGCAGTAAATTGGCGATTTCCAACCTGAAGCCCATGTGAATGGTTGCGCAGGTGATAGCTTGATAGCTTTTATGTTCAGAAGCTGTTGAGCTACAACTTTTGATGTGTTCTCCATCTGTTTATATATTGATTTTGCTACAAAAATAAATTACTTGCTTATAACAAAAAATAGAGAATTATTAATTCCTAATTCTACCACATGTCGTTCGAAAGAGTAGGGAAGATGTCGAAATAAATATAGTGAAAGGGCTACCACATGAGTGATAGCCCCGTTTATTTATTCTCTTTTTTATTGTTTGTCTGCAACCCTTTCGTGCTCTACGGCTGCCAATATGAAAGTGCCAATGGCTTTACCTTCATTTTGAGTAATGCGGGTGTCTTTGCCATTGAGGTAGTAGTTGATGGTGCCAGTGCGTGAATGGTCTTTTGCTGGACCAAGACCTGCCGAAGCACATATGTTGGTTATGTTTAGCACTCCTCCTTCGTGGTTGATGAAGTGTTTCTGCATACCATCATAAGCTTTATCGGCAGCTTGCTTATAAGTATTGCTATCGAGTAAGCCTAAGCGAGCACCTTTGTAGAATACGTATGCAAACATTCCTGTTGCCGACGATTCCAGATAGTTCGATTGAGTGCCTACGTTGAATGTTTCGCCATCTACAATGTCGCCTTTGCCATCGGCAGCTACATTGGCATCGTATTGCAAAAGTTGATACCATGTGCCCGAAGTTTTGTCTTGCCATCGTAGCAGACCTGCGCATATTGTCTGGAAGTTTTCAAGCAGTGTCTCGTAGTCGGCGTGGTCTTTAGGCATCCATTCCAAGATGTCGACCAAAGCACCAGCATACCAACCCATCGAGCGTGCCCAAAATTCGGGACTGCAGCCTTTGTAAGGAGCCTCTTTTCTTGCCCAAAATGAGTTCTCTTCGTCGGGAGTTGCCGACCAAGCGTGGTAGCAGAGTTGCACATCAGGATTGTATGTATGATTGTGTAGTATGATGAATTGACGGGCTACATCGCTCCAAGCGGAGTATAGACTATCGTGCGAAATTCGATTGGCATTATTGAAAAGCCATTCGCCATATAGTGCAGGTGCCATATACAAGCCATCGAGCCACATCTGGTTAGGATAACGTTTCTTGTGCCAAAAACCGCCAGTTCCTTCGAGATCGTTGCTTATGCGTTGATGGTCGCGCGCTAATTTGGTGACTATCAATGTGAGAGCATTGTTGTATCTGTTTGCGAGAGCTGTGTCGCCTTTCGATAGAGCGTCTTTTATTAGTGGAAAATATATTTTCCCTGCAGCCAAATCGTCGACATTCGATTCGCCAAGAGCCGTTACGTTTTTAGGGCGTTTGAATATTTCGTTGCCATCTTCCGACGTGCTATAATTGGCGTAGTCTCTCACGGCATCGATATATTCGCTCTTTTCGGGGTAGAGCTCGTATGCTTTCAAAACGGCATTGGCAACTAATCCCGAAACGTAGTCCCACCCCGATGTTGCAAGCGAATCTTTGTGGCTATTGCCGCAATAGAAATCTACTAAGCCTCGGCTTTCTACAATCTCTTGTGATAGAGGTTTTGTTTGTCCGCTATTGTTGGTGCATGCCACGGCGCAAACACCTACTGTCAGTGCTGATAATAGTGCTTTCATTGTTGGTTGATATGCTTTTATTATTTCTGTTGTTCTTTGCCAATGCGGAAACTCACGTATAATTCAACTACCGATGATATGACAAGAGGTAGAATCCAATATTTACGTGATGTATATATAAGGTAGGCAGATGCAAGCATAAGTGCAGCCGAAAACAACTGTATTGATAGCAGGCGCATGATGTTGCGGTTTGTTTCCCTTGCTCGTATGTATAATCTGCATAAAAACAATACAACAGCCGATGCGGCTAAAGCCATCCACGCCCAACTAAAACTTGCTAAGTGCAGTACTACAGCTACAAGCGCTGCATACATAGCTACGGTGGCTATGAGATATATTTTGTTTGTCATTTGACGATAAAAATTACTTCGTCGCTCTTTTTCATGAAATACTCTTCGCGAGCAAATTTTTCGAGTTGACTTCTATCCGAACTAAGCTCCTCCATTTTCCTATGATCGCGCTCGATAGCGTTTTGTAGCTGAGCTTTTTCTTCTTGTAGTTCACTCACTTTTCTGTGTAGGTTGATACGCACAAAAATGTTGTCTTCGTCTATAAACGTCATCCATATTACAAAACCTAGGACGAAAAACGTAATACGATTTTGAAATAATGGCTTTATAACTTCAAGTATGTCGCTGCGTGTCAACATATTATTTTGTAATGCTAATCAAAAGTCTTGTTTGAATTGGTTGAGATCTCTATCATTTTCTCATATTCGTCGGGCTTCAAGTCTTCTTGGAAGTAGTAGAATTGCGGGTTTACCTTTTTCCCACGAAGACTAACTTCGTAGTGAATATGAGGAGCAGTGGAAGTTCCCGTTGAGCCTACGTAGCCAATCACGTCGCCGCGCTTAACCTTCTGGCCAACTTTGCAATTGAACTTGCTCATGTGGGCGTATGTAGTCTGATAGCCAAAGCCATGATCTATTTTGACATGTTTGCCGTAGCCGCTGTAGCTTGATTCTACCGCCACTACAACGCCATCGCCAGTAGCATAAATTTCAGTACCCGTAGGCGCTGAAAAGTCCATGCCTTCGTGGAACTTCTTTATTTTATATATAGGATGAATACGCCACCCCCAGCCCGAAGCCGTGCGGCGCAAGTCCTTATTATTTATAGGCATAATAGCAGGAACGCAGTTTGTCAGTTCCTTGTTACGCTTAGCGAGGGTAATAATTTCATCGAAAGATACGCTTTGAACGTATAGTTGTTTGGCTATCATGTCGAGATGCTTGGTGGTGGCAATCACCATTTCGCTATTGCTTATGTTTTCAAGGTCCTCGTAGCGGTTGATACCACCGAAGCCAGCTTTACGCACGGAAGTAGGTATAGAGTCGGCTTCGTATATAACGCGATATATATTTTCATCGCGCATGTGCACATCTTCAAGTACCTCCTCTATTTGGTCTAAGCGTTTTTCTAAAATATTGTATTGTGTGAGCAGTTCTTGCTTTTCGCGCTTAAGTTTCAGCTCTTCAGGGCTGTCGAGTACGTATACGAAAACAAAAAAGAATACTATGCCGAGTACTATCGACAAACCCAAATAGATGGTGGCTTGCGATAGATAATATTTGAATCCGTGTTCTACTTTACTGTAGCTAAGAGTGTTCGGGTCGTAATGGTAATGGTTCTTTGACATTCCTTGTGTTATTATTCAAAATATTCTTGAAACGTAAAAAACGATATTGCCAACAAAGGCCTTTTTCGATTCAAGTTGGCAAAATTATCAATATAATCTATTTTTGCAAGAAAAAACAATTAAGTACAAATGACAGCAAGCGAAGTGCGTGAAAGCTTTTTGGAGTTTTTTCGCTCAAAGAACCACAAAATTGTTCCCTCCGCCCCAATGGTCGTGAAGAACGATCCGACGTTGATGTTTACCAACGCCGGAATGAATCAATTCAAAGATGTAATCTTGGGCAACTGCCCAATAACCTCGCCTCGTGTGGCGGATTCGCAAAAGTGTTTGCGTGTCTCGGGTAAGCACAACGACCTCGAAGAGGTTGGTCACGATACCTACCATCACACGATGTTTGAAATGCTTGGCAACTGGTCGTTTGGCGACTACTTCAAAGAAGAGGCTATTGCATGGGCTTGGGAATATCTCACCGAAGTTATAAAACTCGACAAAGACCGCCTATACGTAACAATATTCGAAGGCTCTAAAGAAGAGGGCTTGGAACGCGACGTAGAGGCTTACAATTGTTGGAAAAAGCATATTTCCGAAGACCGAATTCTCGATGGAAATAAGCATGATAATTTTTGGGAAATGGGCGATACTGGTCCTTGTGGTCCTTGCTCGGAGATCCACTACGACATGCGCCCCGATGAAGAACGTAAACTCGTGAATGGCCGCGACCTCGTAAATAAGGATAATCCTCAAGTGATTGAAATCTGGAACAACGTGTTCATGCAGTTCAATCGCAAGGCTGACGGAAGTCTCGAGCCTCTACCCAATCATCACGTTGATACTGGTATGGGTTTCGAACGTTTGGTACGCGCCGTTCAGCATAAGACCTCTAACTACGACACCGATGTATTTACACCATTGCTCGATAAAATTGGAGAGATTGCAGGTGTTAAGTATGGCGATAATGAGCAAGTTGACATAGCTATGCGCGTTATGGCCGACCACATACGTACACTCGCTTTCTCAATCACCGATGGTCAGTTGCCTTCAAACAACAAGGCAGGCTACGTGATTCGTCGTATTCTTCGTCGTGCAGTTCGCTATAATTATACATTCCTTGGTGGACGTGAAGCTACTCTCTACAAGCTCATACCTACGCTCGTAGCTACTATGGGTAAGGCTTATCCAGAACTCGTCGCTCAGCAAGAACTTGTTACTAAAGTTATAAAAGAGGAAGAGGAATCGTTCCTTCACACTTTGGCAACGGGTATAGGCATGCTCGATAAAATTATGGCCGAGACCAAGAAGAAGGGCGAGACCGTAATTAGTGGTAAAGTAGCTTTTGAACTTTACGATACATACGGATTCCCACTCGACCTTACAGAACTTATTCTGAAGGAGAATGGCTTAACCGCAAATAAAGATGAGTTTGAAGTGGAAATGAATGCTCAGAAGCAGCGCGCGCGTAATGCTACGGCTATCGAGGCTGGCGACTGGGTTTACCTCTCGCACGAGGAGAAAGAGGATTTCATTGGCTACGATGTGCTCGATGCTGACGTTGAGATAGTGCGCTATCGTACGGTGAAGGCTAAGAATAAAGAGCAATTCCAACTCGTGTTCGACCGCACTCCTTTCTATGGCGAGAGTGGTGGTCAGGTTGGTGATACTGGCTACATAGAATCAGAAGGCGAGAAGATTGAAATTCTTGATACTATAAAGGAAAACAACCTTATCATTCACCTTGCAAAACGTTTACCTTCTAATCCTTCGGCACATTTCCATGCTCAAGTAGATGTAGAACGTCGTACGGCAATAGCTAACAACCACACCGCAACTCACCTCATGCAAGAGGCTTTGCGTACGGTTCTTGGCTCTCACGTAGAGCAAAAAGGTTCGTTGGTTTCGCCTGATTATTTACGATTCGACTTCTCTCACTTCCAGAAAGTTACCGACGAGGAGATAGCAGAGGTTGAGCGTCTCGTAAATAAGAAGATTCGTGCCAATGTAAAACTTGAGGAGATGCGCGCAATTCCTATCGCAGAGGCTCAAAAACTTGGCGCTATGGCTCTCTTCGGTGAGAAGTATGGCGATAAGGTTCGCGTGATTAAGTATGGCTCATCAATTGAGTTCTGCGGTGGTACACATGTTCCGCAAACTGGTCAAATTGGCTACTTCAAGATAATTAGCGAAGCATCGGCATCGGCTGGCGTTCGTCGTATCGAGGCTGTGACTGGCGCTAAGTTCGATGAACTCTTCAATGCACAATGCAAGATCCTCAACGAGATTCGCGATATTGTTAAGTCGTCGAACAACCTACAAAAAGCAGTTGAGTCGTTGGTTCTCAATAATCAGAAGCTTGAAAGTCAGGTTGGTAGCTTGATGGATAGCATGATGAATATTGAGAAGACCAACTTGAAAGACAAATCGGAGAAAGTTGGTAATGTCGATTTGCTCGTTGCTGAGGTAAAACCAATGTTTGCCGAGAAGCTCAAAGACCTCGCATACCAGATGCGCGCTGAATACAGCGAAGTTGTGGTAGTGCTTGGTACTGTAGTGGCTGAGAAACCACAGATTGTGGTGATAATCTCCGACAGCCTCGTGAAAGAGAAGAACTTGAATGCCGTAGAAGCTATCAAGTCGATAGCTAAACACATTCAAGGTGGCGGCGGTGGTCAGCCATTCTTCGCTTCGGCAGGTGGTAAGAACGCAGGTGGATTGAACACTGCACTCCGCGAAGCTCGCTACTACTTCAATGAGAAGTTGAGTAAGTAATAAAGCGATAATTACAAATAATAAAAAGCGCGACTCAAGTAATTGGGTCGCGCTTATTGTTTTGTAGGCAAACGATGAAAATCTGTATTACAGAGATTTTATAGGTATATAAATACGCCCATCGAATAGGTGCCACCAATCTTGTCGCCGTAGACGAACTCTTGTTTTTGAGTGTTGAAGAGGTTTTTGCCTCTGAAGTATAGCTCAAATGACGATGTGGGGCGATAGCCAATTTTCAGGTCGGCAGTGAAGCGTGCATCGAGGGTTTGAGTGCCATAGAGCGTTTCGTATTCACGTTTGCTCATGAAGTTGCATACGAGTGATGTCTCTATTTGGCTCATAGGTTTGTATACAAGGTTTACAGAGCCATAGAACGATGGTGTAGCTTTGTGTTTGTGCTTATTCTCTGTTTGTGCTCGTTTGTAGGCTTGTGTGGCAAAATAGTAGTTTGAGCCGTCGTTGCGAATGTCGTATTTTATGGCGTAGTATGCAGCCAAATATTCATTGACCGATATTGTAGAAGGATCGAACCAAGCCAAACCGCTTTCGTTCTGAAATTTGGGCACGTTAGGTTGACCATACAGAATATTGAAGCCTTCGAATACGGCGCGTTCATACGCCATTTTGTAGAGTTGTGCTGCATCTTTGTCGTCCACAAGTTGCATCTGTTCCAAGTTCTCTATCATCATTATAGCATCGTGAGCATATTGAGTATAGTCGTTGCCCGTATTGCGATAGCGACTTAATCCGTTGGTAAATTCATCTACAAACGAAGCTTTTCTGTTGATAGAAGAGCCATTGTATCCAATGAGGCTTTCGAGGGTTTTGGCTCTCGATTGGTCGAGTTGCGAAGCTATGGCTTCAGCTTGGTTATACTTATAATAATTGTCGATATAAGTATGCTGACCATTGATATTTATTTTGGCAATAAGTTTTGGCGAAATAATCCAATCGGCACTGATGGAGAGCCCCATCTGATGAGTTTCGTATGGCAAATTTTGATATTGAATGATGGCTTTAGAACCAAAATTCTCGTTTATTGCGCCCAAATTTTCGTTTACAAATTGCTCTACAGTGTTGCTTGTCCAAGCCTCAGTGAGGTCGCTTATGAAACTATTCATTTGTGCGCTGGTGAGGTAGAGCATCGATGATTGCGATTGCAAAGCACCGAAGTCTTTCGAGAGCGAATAGAAAGCTTCAATGTCGATAAGAAGAGCATCGTTAGGGCGCAGACGATATCCCAGTTCAAAATTGTCAATATGCATAATGTCGGCGTCTTCGTTGCCTATGTAATTTATTACCTTGGGTAGTGGCAAATTCTCGCGATTCCACGTATAGTTAGCCGAAGTGTTGGTCAAGTTGGCCGAACGCATTGCGCGTGCATAGGAGAGACGAAGGAAATTGTTGTTGTTGATTTGTTTGCTTGCTATGAGTTGCCACGAGTGATTCCATTTGCTTGGAATATTGGTCTTGTCCGAGCGAAAACCGCCAATGAAGCGCCACGAGTCGAGCTTATAGTCGATACTAATGCTTGGTGCTATGTCGGTTATCTTGGCTGAGCCGTTGAAATAACCATTATTCTCGTAATCTTCGTATCTAATCCATTGATAGTCAACTTCAGGTCGGATGTTTAGATTGCTGCCAATAAGTATGTCATAATCGACAATGGCACCTAAAACTTGGCTTTTCTCTTTGAATCCAGGCACACCTAACGCGTAGTTCTGTGGCCCCTGAGCGTAGTTAACGTTGAAGTGAAGCGTTTTTATGCGTGTGTCGATATTGCCGTAGGCGGTTTTCGACGAACGCTGGTTTATTGAGAAATAATCGTCAGAAATAGGCGAACATGCCGATATGGAGTTCTGGTAACCACCTGTAATATTTATGCTTACAAACTCATTGGGTATGATTGTTAGATAGCCATTTACAATTTTTGAATCGCGCGATAGCTGAGGCTTCTCAAACATTTTCGTGGAAGGAGTGTTGGGCTCAATTATGGAGTATGTTTCATCAATATACTGATTGGTTACAGCGTTGAGAGTTGACGTGCGATACTCCATTTGCTCCAGATTAGAAGCATCAACATATCCACCATTAGCAAAGTTGGTTTCGCCCCAATATATATTGTCGTTAGGTATTATGTATATTTTGTCGTTTTCACGTTCTTGCTGCATATAACTAATAGACACGCCAGCAAACACTTTATTGTTGAAGTTCTTCCTTATTGCAGCACTTCCATGCCCCATCGAGAAGTTGCCTATATTAGCAGCAAAATCGACAGAAGTGTCTTCGTTGCTCTGTTTTTGAGTGACAATATTTATCACGCCTTGCACAGCATTGGTTCCATACAAAACGGAAGTTGCACCACGTATAACTTCAATGTGGTCTATATCGGCAAATGAGATAGGAAGCATATCGAAGGCAATGCCACCAAACGCGTAATTGTGGCATATACGCCCATCAATCATTAGCAAAGTATTAGAATTTTCGGTGTAGAGAAGCATCTGATTGTCGGGAATATTATTCAAACCTCTGATATGTATATCGAAGTTGCCGTTTACTTTTTCTTGTACTATTATGCCAGGTATTAGTCGCAGAGCCTCTTCTATGGTGGTTACTCCGTAAGTCTGCATCTCGGTGCGAGAAAGGCTTGTGGTTGATAATGGGGCAGTGAAAGCGCTTTCGTCTTTTTTCGAAGCGGCCGAAACGCTTTTGTTCATTATGATGCTAAAAAGCTCGTCAACCGACGAAACACCAAGTAAACTAACAGCTTGCATAAGCTCTTCGAGAGGCAAGTCAGATAGCTCTTCTACCGACATTGAGAGTACGTTTTCGCGGGTTAATTTATTCTGGGCGTAGCAACTTGAAGATATGTATATAAATGCCAATAGTGCTATTGAAAAGTATTTCATTTTGTGCTTTGTAGTTGAGGAATAATGATTATTTGTCGGCAGCTAAGCGCAGTCCGTATGTTCTAATGTTTGAGTTGTATGCCATGCAATCGATGCCTCTATACGAATTGTAGCAATATGCACTGAGGCTTTCCCATCCGCCACCTTTTATGCAGCGAAATAGGCTTTTGGTAGTACAGATGGGGTCAATGGCGTTTTCGCTTGAATGCTCTTCAGAGTAGAAGTTTGAGCTATAGTAGTCGGCTGTCCATTCCCAAACGTTACCGCTCATGTCGTATATTCCGAGTTCGTTGGGCTTTTTCGACTTAACTTCCATTAGATGTATGCTGTTCCATTCGAAATTTGGGTTTCCATACACACAAACCTCGTCGGAGTCGTCGGAGCCAGCCCAGAGGTGGTAGCGCGAACCGCCGTTTTCGTCTATTATGGTAGCTTTGTTACCTCCGTTGGCTGCATATTCCCATTCGGCTTCAGTTGGCAAACGAAACGATCCACCTGATATTTTGTTTAGCTCTGTTATGAATTCGTCTATCAAATCGTAGTCGAGCCAATAAGCAGGGTATTTATCTCCTTGACCATCGCCTTCGCATGTGTCATACGTAGAATTATATCCTTCGCGTTGATAATTGCGATTCATCAAGCCGTCGTTGTTTGTGTCGCTGAGAGGTAGCCATTTGGCTGCTGTGGGATCTTCTGTACCCATCACAGCTATCCATAAGTCTTGTGTGACCTCTGTTATGCCAATAAGATAATCGTTGCTGATGGTTACTTTGTGTACTGGTCCTTCGGCACTTTGTGCATCTATGCGGTAGTTGATGCCTGCAGGCTCGACCGATTGACTGCCCATATAGAACGAACCGTGTTCTACTGTTGTCATTTCGTATGCGAGGACGCCATCGATATATATGTTGCCACTTGCATCGGTAGTGACATTTTTTTGATTTACTCTTATATGTTCTTTCTCAGTGTTTGTGGATGTGTCGTCGTCATCGCAAGCTACAATGCATAATGATAATGCTGTGGTAAGTAATGGTACGATAATGTTTCTTTTCATATTTAGAGTTATTTGTAATCTTCGAATTGTGCGTTTTGCTTCGACAATTGTGTGATAATCAATATGTATGCACAAAAAAACAGACGATTGTAATAATCGTCTGTTTTTCATGAATCTATTTAGTTGGAATATTGTTTATCAGTGCGTCGATGCGTTTTAGAGTCTCTTCTTTACCAATGAATTCCGCTATCGCAAATACGCTCGGTCCCTGACTTATGCCGAGAACCGCCAGTCGGAATGCATTCATCATCTGCCCCATAGAGAGTTGTTCGCTGAGAATCCATTCGTGAATTTTCTGTTCGGTGGCTTCGGTGAGCTCAGGCTCGGCAACCAATTTTTCGCGGAGCTTCTCCAAAAGAACTTTGTTGTCGGCTTTCCAAACTTTCTGAACCGATTTTTCGTCATACTTATCAGGTGCAACGAAGAAGTAGCGTGTCAGAGGAAGTAAGTCGCAAGGGAATGTAGCACGCTCTTTTATGAGGCTAACAGCTTTGGTGGCGCGTTCTTCGGTTGTGTTGATTCCGTCTTTGGCAAGCATTTCCAAGAGCTGTTTGCCAAGCATAGCGTCGTCGGCCTTTTTCATATACTGTTGGTTGAACCATTTTGCTTTATCGGGTGAGAATCGAGCGCCCGACTTGCTCACTTTTTCGAGTGAGAAGGCTTCAATGAGTTCGTCCATTGAGAAAATCTCTTGTTCCGTGCCAGGATTCCAGCCGAGAAGGGCGAGCATATTTATGAATGCTTGTGGGAAATAGCCCTCTTCGCGGTAGCCTTTAGCGGGTTCACCCTCTTCTGGGTGCCAATCGAGAGGGAATACGGGGAATCCAAATTTGTCGCCGTCGCGTTTGCTGAGTTTTCCTTGCCCTTGAGGTTTTAGAAGTAGAGGAAGGTGTGCAAATTGAGGTTGTGTATCAGTCCAGCCGAAAGCACGATATAGCAAATAGTGTAGAGGCAACGATGGCAACCACTCCTCGCCACGAATAACGTGCGAAATCTCCATCAAATGGTCATCTACAATATTAGCCAAGTGGTATGTAGGCAACTGATCGGCCGACTTATAAAGCACTTTGTCGTCGAGAGTAGAGCTGTTTATGGATATGTGACCACGAATGATGTCGTCCATTTCAACATTCTCGTTCTCGGGCATTTTGAAGCGGATAACCCATTGGTCGCCGCGGTCGATGCGCGATTTTACTTCTTCAGCGCTAAGGTTGAGTGAAGTTTGCAATTTTTCGCGAACTTCATAGTTGTATGCAAACGTTTTGCCTTCTGCCTCATACTCTTTGCGAAGAGCATTTAGCTCGTCGGCCGAGTCGAATGCATAGTAAGCAGAACCATTTTCAACCAATTGCAGTGCATATTTCAAGTAAATCTCTTTACGTTCACTCTGGCGATATGGAGCGTGAGGACCACCTTGCTCAACGCCTTCATCAGTTTTTATGCCGCACCATTTGAGCGATTCTATTATGTATGCTTCGGCTCCAGGCACAAAGCGCTGAGAATCTGTATCCTCAATACGCAAGATAAAGTCGCCGCCATTATGACGTGCAAAAAGGTAGTTATAGAGAGCGGTGCGCACGCCGCCAATATGAAGTGCACCCGTCGGACTTGGGGCGAAGCGCACTCTAACGCGTCTTTTTTCTGCCATTTAGATAGTGTTACTTATGGGTTACAAATGAAAAAAGCTGCTCATTTGCGAAGCAGCTTTCTTGTTTTGTACTCAGTAAGAGAATCGAACTCTTATTTGGAGAATGAGAATCTCCCGTCCTAACCGTTAGACGAACCGAGCATTTCGTTGTCGTCGTTTGACATTGCAAAAGTAGATAGATTTTTGTTACCTGCAATAGGTAAAGCAAAAAAAATACTCAGTTTTTTGCGTGTATATGTTTAGTGTTTGTGAATGTATTGAAAATTAGATTGTTGCGATTTGTATGTATGATAATATCTACATAAATAACAGCCTCGATTCAATTTTTATTATGTAATATTCATTTCTCATATCGAATACTATCAATATCTTTGAAGGGAACAATACACTAACAAATTATGGACATTATAGAAAGGGTTAAAACACGCAAAAGACAATCGAGCATTCTTGTTCGCATCTCATTGGCAGTCATAATATTTGCCTCGTTACTAAATATTTTCGCAGCATTGGGTGTGAAATATTCAAGTCAGTATAAGTTGGGAACATATTTCGCTGGTGTGCTTGGCGATAAAATCAGAACTGCAATAAAAATAGGTACAGCCGACATACGTATGCTTGCAGATTATGTTGGGACAATGCCAGATGTTTTTCCTATGATAGGGCAGTCGCTCAGTGAAGGTAGTTTCGATTACTTGAAGATGGTTTTTGAAAGTAGCAATCGGCTTATGCATTATCAAGGTTATGTGATTGCCGACATGGATGGCAACATCGTTCAAACTACCTATGAAGGCTATACACAAGAGCAACTCGAAGAGTTTCAGCAATTGTTAGCATACATAAAAAATGACGAAAAGCATCATTATAGAGGATATTTTGACTTGCTGAATCAAGGCATTGGTGTAGTTACAGCGCATGTCTATAAAGATCAAGAAGGCAACGATGCTGCCATGGTGGTTGTGTGTCAGGTATTATTAGAAACCTATGATTTCCTTCAAGAGTCGGCCGAAACCAATGGCATGGAAGTCTCTATTATAAGAGGAACTGAGTATACAGCGTCGTCGATGTCCGATGATGAGAGCCTAAATCCAGTGGGCGAAACAATGCCAACACCTGCTTTTGCCGATTCTGTGTATGCTGGTAAAATAATGCACGAAGTGGCAGATCGTGGCGATAATAAGTATATTAATGTATATACTCCTATCCCAGATTATAGAAACAAGGTAATAGCAATACACAATGCAGCATTAGACGTGACTGTGATGGTAGACCTTATTACTTTCGTATTGAAAGGAGTGTCGATTGGAGGTAGCCTTGTCAGCATTATTATGCTCATTATTTTGATATTGTATTTCAAGCGCAAGCTTAGCGATCCATTGAAAAACCTTGCTGAAGTTGCAAATAGAATAGCCGATGGCGACCTGCGTGGTGAGGTGAAAGTAGTTACTACTAAAGATGAGGTGCAAATGCTAAGTGATAGTATAGCTCACATGCATAGAAACCTAACAAATACAATATCTACAGTAGTAAATACATCGAATATTCTCCAGACGGCAAGTAAAGGACTTTCGCAAGCTTCGCAAATTCTTTCCGATGGCGCAAGTCGTCAAGCAAGTTCGCTCGAAGAGGTGTCGTCGTCGCTCGAAGAGATAACTGGTAATATTCATCAGAATACTGATAGCGCAATGCGTACAGAATCTTTGATGGAGAAGGCAGATAAGTCGGTTTATGACATAGCCAACGAAGCTACAGTGAGTATGGAACAGACACAGTCTATCTCAGGTTCTATAGATGCTATCAACGACCTTGTGAGCCAAACAAATATTCTTTCGTTGAATGCATCCGTAGAGGCGGCAAGAGCTGGAGATGCGGGCAAGGGATTTGCTGTTGTGGCAAAAGAAGTGGGACGATTGGCAGAGCAAACACGTGCTACGGCTGAAGATGTGTCGGATAAAGCGGTGTTGTCAATTGCTGGAGCCGAAAAAATAAATCATTTGCTCGATGATGTCACACCTCAGCTTCACGAAGTTGCTCAATTAGTTCAAGGCATATCCACGGCGAGCAAAGAGCAGGGTATAGGTATCGATCATATAAATATTGCTATTGCCGACCTGAATAAAGTGACGCAAGAGACTGCTGCTAATGCCGAAGAGATTGCTGCTAAAGCGACAGAGTTGTCGGATACTGCCGATCAGATGCAGAACATGTTGAGCGAATTTAAGTTGTAGAAGAAACGTTTTGTTCGACGTTGAAATAGTAAAGCCCATCACTCTTTTATAGAGCGGTGGGCTTGATTTGTTTCATGATATAAGTATTTACTTGCTAATACTTATGAATGTGTTACCTTTTTGTATGTCGCTGTGATTTAGAATGTTGCCCGAGTCGTTGGTGGCATTATTGTGTTTGCTTATTACATATGACTTACCACCCACAGGATTTATGGTGATTTTTTGAAACAGTGGAGTGCAGCGAACATACTCAGTTGTGCCAGGGCATACTGGATAAAACCCCATAGAAGAAAATATGTACCAAGCCGACATTTGACCAGCGTCGTCGTTGCCCGACAGTCCGCCTGGCGTGTTGTTGTATTCGGAGTCGATGATATGGCGCACCCATTTTTCTGTTAGTTGAGGTTCGCCAGCGAGAGTAAACAGATATGCCATTTGATGGCAAGGCTCGTTGCCATGCCAATAGAGATTTTGCGCGAACATGCTATCGAGACGAGCTACAAACGTGTTTTTGCCGCCAGTGTGATTTATCAAACCTTCTACGTCGTGTGGCACATACCAAGCGTAGTGGCAAGGTGCGCCTTCGGTGATGAATGGTTGACGTGTGTAGTAGCTATTAGGTGTTTGTTGCTTGCCATTTGTGTGACAACCAACAGCAAAACCGCATTTGGGGTCGATAACATATTTATAGCAGAGCGAGCGCTTTGTGAGCCTTTTGTAATCTGAAGTTTTCCCAAGAATCTTGGCAACTTGTGCTACACAGAAATCGTCGTAGGCATATTCCAGTGTGCGCGATGTCTGCTCTTGCTTATGAAATGCATCGTTAACATTGTCCTCAAGTGGTATATATCCATATTTCAAATATGATTTTATGGCGCGTCGACCTTTACCATTGATGTAATCTTTTTCGCTTGGAATGTCGAAAGCGTTTTGGCGCATCAGTCTGTAAGCTTCATTAATGTCGAATCCGCCAATGCCTTTTACTGCGGCATCTGCAATGATCGATGAACAGTGGTCGCCTATCATGGCAGCAGTGTAGCTATTCCAGCACGGGAAAATTGGTAGCCAACCGCCTTCACGTCCCATCTCTACAATGCTGTTTACAAATAGTCCTGCCAGTTGTGGATCTATAATGGTGTAAAGTGGGTGTAGAGCGCGATAAGTGTCCCAAACGCTGAAATCGGTGTAGCGCTTTACTTTGCTATGCATTGTGGAGCCATCGGCAAAACGAGGATAACAACCATCGACGTCGGATAGTTCGCGAGGAAGAAACGATGCTCTGTATAGTGCGCCATAAAACTGATTGATGTGGTCGGTGTTGTCGTCATAAATATCAATGCAGTGAAGACGTTCAACCCACAAATTGGTTAGTTCGCGTGCCACTTGTTCGAAACTCTTATCGCCAATTTCTGCATTAAGATTATTGAGAGCTGCCATTTCGGAAACGAAAGATGTGCCAAGCTGCACTTCGAGGCTCTCGTCTCTTTTTATATTGAATGTCAGCCAAATGCTGGTTGAATCGGAGCCTATAGCGACAGGTTCGAGAGAATTTTTCATAGCTATACAGCCATCGAATCCTGCGTATTCGCCCCAACCTTGGTAGATGCGATGAACAGGATTGCGACCAAAAACTACATCGTTGCTTTTGTAAATGCGGCCTTCATGGCGGTCGCTATTGTTGTGTAATATTATATGTATAGTAGTGTCGGCCGTTGTAGTTATGCGAATGTATGCAGAATGGCTTGCTCCAGTGAGTTCCATAGTTAACTTCTCGTCGGGAAGACTAACAGAATAGTAATTAGGGTGCGAAGTCTCAGAATTATGGGAGAATCTTGTCGCACATGTTGTTGGTTTAGTCCGAAGTTTGCCGCTTATAGCAGAGATGGTAAACGAGCCATAGTCTTGGGTGCAACCGCCCACTATCCAATGACTACCGCGAATACCCATAAAGAGAGAATCTTGGTAGTAGAAAGGAGCAATGCATTTTTGTTCGGAGTCGCGAGTTTGAGGCGTCCAAAACGTTTGACCATTAGGGGCAAGCACTGCGGGAAGGGTTTGTCCGTGTTCTTCGCTGCCTTTGCCAAACAAGCCAGCGCTGTTTGTGTTGGCCGAATTGGTACCAACCATAGTGTTGAGGTTGTGGAGTTGCATGATATGCTTTAGGCGTTCTGCTCTGCGTTCGTAGAAGGCTTTCACATCGTTCCATCTGTAGTAGGGCCAGATGTCGGTTTCTATGGGCAACGATGCATTGTGTTCGTTATGTAGAAGCCTGATAATTATATTGTTATTGGCATTTCTGTAGAATATAATTTGCAAATTGGCCGCCATAGGTATGATGTCGTCCATGCCGTAGGGTAGTGGCATTTGCAAAAAGGATAACAGTTGAAATAGGTTAGTGTCGTGGCCGAATCGCAGGTCTACACTTGGAGTCTTGAGTTTTGCAGCCGAGTCGGCATGTTCTACAATGTCAAGCCAAAGCGGAAGAGCATTAGCTGCAGCTATACCACCATTGGCAACGCAATCGCTGTTTCGAGCGTTCATCTTGTAGTTTTCGCTTGCATAGATAGCTTCCGATTCTTCGTATGTGTATATGTCGTAGAAACTTACGTCGAGTTCAACATCTTGTATGTCAGAGGCTATGGTATGTAGCTCGCGAAAAAGATTCATCTTATTGTTGACGAGTTTCGGATTGCGAAAAAGTTGTGCAATGAATCGGTCGATATTTATTTGTGGCTCTCTGTCGGCCAATTGTCTATTCAAAGCAGTGTATGCAGGGCTCGAAGCAGCCAAGATATGCATATATACACTATCGCTTGCTGTGCTTATTCTTAGCGAAGGATTGAGAGTTAGAAGTTCGCCAGTGAAGGCATTCATGCTGGCAATGCAGCGGTCGTATACGCTTGATCGAGCGCTTATTTGTATGCCAGATTGAAATATTTGAGGAAAGGCATCATACATACGGTGCGCAATACCTCTGTGTTGTCTTGCTCCGAGAGGTGTCAACTTGCCACCATTGCCCAAAGCGTTATCGAGAACAATTTGCAGACGCTTTTTTACGTCCTTACCAAGTGCCGTGAGGTTCTCTTCGTTGCTGAAATAATCAAAGACATTCACATATCGTTCATCTTTTGTTACCCAGCGCGAGCCATGGCGTCCGTAGTGCGTAATATAATAAGGAACAAAGCCTGCTGGCGGCGCAGGCGAAACCACTTCTTGTGGCTCAGGGTATGCATAATAGATGCCTCCTAACTGTTCGCGCGATTTTTGTTGTTGGCTAAATACGTGTGTAGATAAAAACAAGGAAACAATAATAAGGTAAAGGCGTAGCGTCATTTTTTTTGTATTTTTTTTGTTATCGAATGTTAATCGGTATGTTATTGTATGTAAATTTACATACGTTTTGAAACAAATGATTGCACAAACTAATTTTAACAAGTCGCAGTATGGAAAAAAGAAAACTACTAATTCTAATTATTGTGGCGCTATTACCGCTATTCGCTGTAGCTCAGAGTACAGTGAAAGTTTCGGGAAAGGTAACCGACAATTTCGGAAGTCCTATTCCTGGCGCAACAGTGATGGTCAGTGGAACAACCACTGGAACAATTACAGATCAAGATGGACAATACACACTTGAAGCCCCTTCGGATGGAGCACTTGTAGCCCAATTTATAGGCTTTGATCCTGAGGAATTATCTGTAAACAATCAAACAACAATCAATTTCATGCTCTTCGAAAGCAATACGGAGCTTGAAGAGTTGGTGGTAATTGGTTATGGTACAATGAAAAAGAAGGACGTAACCAGTTCTATTACAACGGTTACGGCAGAAGATTTGAACCGTGGCGTCTACACCGATCCTGGTTCGATGTTGCAAGGTAAGGTCGCAGGTTTGGTAGTAACTTCATCTGGTGACCCTAACGGTACGCCTTCAATCACGCTCCGTGGTTCATCTTCATTGCGTAGCGGTGCTATGTCGCCTTACTATGTAGTGGATGGTATTCCAGGTGTCGATATTTCTATGGTTGCTCCAGATGATATCGAGAGTATCGATGTGCTCCGCGATGCTACCGCTACCGCCATCTATGGTTCGAAAGCCGCCAACGGTGTGATTATCATTACCACTAAGAGTGGTGGCGCTACCGAGCGTACCAATGTAGTTTATAATGGGTATGTGGCATTGGACGTAGTATCTAAGAAACTCGATATTGCTACCGCTGATGACATTCGTAACTATGTCAAGACTAATAATATTGATTATGGTTATGACAATGGCGGCAACACCGATTGGCAAGATGAGGTGCTTCGTACAGCTGTAAGCCACAACCATAACATATCTATTAATGGTGGCTCTGAAAAGACCAAGTATATGGCAAGTGTCAACTATGCCGATCGCGAGGGCGTTGTCAAAGGTTCGTATAACAATCGTCTCAATGTACGATCACTTCTTTCTACAAAGGTGTTGAAAGATCATTTGGAACTCTCTGCTGGTTTGAACGCTATGTACGGTAAGTTCGTTGGTGTGAAGATGGACAACGAAGGTGCTTCGGTGCTCGATGCTATGAACTATTACTCTCCATTGAATCCCGTTAGAGATGAAGAAGGTAACTGGTTCAAAGCTTCAGGTTCGAAGAACTATAACCCACTTTCACTCATCAACGAGGATAGAGCAGAAAACCAATGGAAGCGCAATCAGATTGTTACTAAAGCATCTTTGAAAATTATTGACGAGCTTGTGTTGAATGCCAACTACTCGTTCAACCACTATCAGCGTACATACAGCGCATACGATTCTCACAATTCACAACTTGAGGGTATAAGCGCATTCAATGGTAAGGCTGATCGCAGCACATGGTTCGGTCACGAGCATTTGTTCGAAATGTTTGCAAACTACAACAATACATTTGCTGGCGCTCACACCGTTGCTCTTATGGCAGGTTATTCATGGGAAGAGAAGATTAACAACGATGGTTTCGGTGTTATTGTTCACGATTTCTATGATGACTACTTGAAGTGGAACAACTTGAGCTATGCAAGCACTATCGATGGTATGAATGGTGTGGTAAGTGGCGCTAAACAAACCATTCGCAATATTTCATTTTATGGTCGTGCAAGCTATTCTTACTTGGGCAAATATATGTTGCAAGCTACTCTCCGTCGCGATGGTTCTTCTGTGTTTGGCCCTGATAACCAATGGGGTATTTTCCCTTCAGTTTCGGCTGCATGGAATATCACTGAAGAGGACTTTATGGCAAACCAAAACCTACTCTCTAATTTGAAACTTCGCGTAGGTTATGGTGTCAGTGGTAATGCCATGGGCTTTGATGCATACACAGCCTATGCTACTTATGGAGCATCTGGCTTCTTCGATTACAATGGTAAGAACTGGCGCACGTTGGCAGCTACCAAGAATGCTAACCCAGACCTTAAGTGGGAGAGCACTGGTATGCTTAACATCGGTATTGATTTTGGCTTCTTGAGAAACCGCATCAATGGTACTTTCGAGTTCTACAACAAAAAGACTACCGATTTGATTTGGAGCTATCCTGTATCTACCAACATCTATCCTTTCGGCAGTATCGATGCTAACGTCGGTGAGATTACCAACAAAGGTTTCGAGTTCACTGTAAATGTTGATGCTATCCGCACCGAAGATTTCAACTGGATGACAACCTTTAACCTTTCTCACAACAAAAACACCGTTGATCGTTTGTCGAACGACAAGTTTGAGGTAGGTACCTTTACGCAAGGCGATCCTATGATTGCCGGTGTATCTGCAAATGGTTACACCCAGCGTATCATCGAAGGTGAGTCTCTTGGTACATTCTATACATACGAATTCGCTGGCTACGATGCTGAAGGTAAGTCTACCTACTATGTACGTGACGAGGAAACTGGCGCACGCACTGGTGAGGTTACCAACGAACCAGCATTCAAGGATCGTACTATTACCGGTTGCGCGTTGCCTAAATTGAACATTGGTTGGAACAACACATTCACCTATAAGAACTTCTCTGCTTCTATGTTCTTTACTGGTGTATTTGGCAACAAGATCTACAACGGTCCACGAGCTAACTACACCAGCCCTGAAATGTTCTCAAACGGCAAGAACGTGTTGAAGGAATTCCTCACCGATCGTCCTGTTACCGACAACTTGCCAAACTATCCGTCAGATCGTTACCTCGAAAACGGTTCATACTTCCGTTTGCAGTCGTTGACTTTGGGATATACCTTCGATCAGTTTGATGATTGGATTCAAAGTTTGCAACTCTATGCTACTTGCAACAACGTATTTACCATCACAGAGTACAAAGGCCTCGATCCTGAAGTAAACCTTGGTGGTATCGATCCTGGTATCGACTATCGTTGGAGCAACTATCCTCACACACGCACGATCATGTTCGGCGCAAAGATTAATTTCTAATGTTTAATCGGTATACAAATATGAAAACTTATATAAAAGGACTATTCTTGACTGGACTTGCTGCTACGGCCTTTGGCTGTACAGACTTGGATGTAGATATTGAATCTCAGTATACAGAATATCCAATAAATGAAATTACCCTTGAGGCTAAAATGGCGGATATTTACTACCATTTCAGCGGTGTTCTTGGTCGTCGTTATATGGAGCAAATGTGCCTTTCAAGTGATGAATGGACCGCAGCCTCATATGGTGGTGGTTGGTACGATGGTGGTGCATACGCTCACCCAACTCTCCATAACTATTCATACGAAGATGCTACACTCGACTGGTTTGGTACCATAACAGAGGGTATTTCTAAGGCTAATAAAGCTATTGTGGACCTTGGTGGTAACGATGCAGGTGCTGCAGTAGCTTCAGCGCGCGCAATTCGTGCGTTCTTCCATTGGATCATCATGGATGGTTGGGGTGATGTGCCAATCCTCGATCGCATTCCAGAAGATGGAGAAGAAGTCGCTCGTCGTCCTCGTGCCGAAGTGGCTAAATGGATTGAGTCAGAGTTGCTTGCTGCGATTCCCGATTTGACTGAAGACGTAAATAGCAACACTTATGGTAAACCTACCAAGTGGATGGCAGAGGCGTTGCTCGCTAAGCTATATATCAACTGGCCTGTTTATACAGCTTCTGCTGTAGAAAACTACGATGCTGCGTCTGCAACAAACGAGAAGTTGGCCGATTGTATCAAAGTTTGCGATGACATTATTAACTCAGGCAAGTTCAACCTCGGTTCTATGTCATATCGCGAAAAATTTTCATACAATAACGGTCCTCAAGTAGAAGACTTCATCTACGCTATGCCATACGATACTCAAAATCGTCAAGGTATGCAGTATGGTCGTAGCCGTTGCTGGAAGAACATCAAGAAGATGAACCCAAGTTATTTTGGTGACGTTCTTTCACAGTCTGGTGGTGGTTACATCACTTTGACTCCTGAATTTGTCAAGAAAACCTTCATCCTTCCAGGCGACGAGCGTAACAAATGTGTTATCGGCCTCTCAAGCAATATCGATGACTATCGTTATGTAGAAGGCCAAGATGTGAACACTGTTTACGTATATAACAAAGAAGATAAATTGAAGATGACCAATGAGGTTGCTCGTGTATCTGGGCCAGAAAGCGATACTTTGAAGCTCTTCGTGAATGTAACGTTGGCTACTGCCGAAGACGCTACGCTCGACGTCGGTGATAATGTAAATGGCTATTGCCAAGGTTGTCGTTCAGTTAAATGGTATGTCATAGATGATGATTTCAAAAACGGACGTAACCAATCGAACGATGTGCCTATCTTCCGTTATGCCGACGTACTTATGATGAAGGCTGAGGCTCTCACTCGTCAAGGTAGTTCTTCAGATGCGAAGGATCTTTTCAATCAGATTCGTAAGTATGCTGGCGCCCCAGAACTCGATCACAATCCATCTCTTGAGGAGATTTATGACGAGCGTGGTCGTGAGTTCTTCGATGAGAACTGGCGTCGTAACGATATGATTCGTTTTGGTCATTATGAAGATGAGTATTTCCCACACTACAAGAGCTTCCCAACAGCAAGCTTTGACAAGACTCATCGAATCTTCCCAATCCACAAGGACATTTTGAACTTGAACCCAACGTGGAAACAGAATGCAGGCTATTAATAGTTTGAATAGCTGAAAATAAAATGGGCTTGTCGGACGATTCCGGCAAGCCTTTTTGTTTTCCTATAAATACTCTATTGATAGTCACTACACTATCAGACGCATACGTATGATTGAAATGTGATATGTATGTATAAAATATGCGGCCAACATTAACTAAAAAGCAACGTTAGCCGCATTGATATTGTGCGTTATATGCTCTTATTCAAAGACAAAATCTTCAAGCGTGCATATCGATTGATCTTTTGTCGGTGAAGTGAATATGAAGTATAGCGCATGTTTGCCTGTTAATTCTCCGAGCGAAGTCAGTTCGGCTGTTAGTTGTGTCGACACTTGCGGCATATCTGCGGTTAGCGCTATAGAGCCAATGCATTTTCCTCCTTGCGATGCCCAAGGTCTATCTATCATAATATCAATAGAACCATCGATACCTTGCGGAATGAGGTTTAGAAGCAGTTTTACGTTGTTTCGTCCATTGGTCGAATCGAAGTTGAAATACTTATATCCCACAATCGAGCCGTCGGTGTTGTTGACAATATGGTTTGTATTATTCTTAATATCGTAAGGCTCGCTGAAATTTGTTTCTGAACCATATTGAGCATTTATATACGATCCAAAATATTCATTATTAGGCCATTTGTGTATAGCACGTCTGGGGCCTGTATGCCAGCATGCTATGCCAGCAGAGTGGCGTTCAAGTGGGTTGAGACCTTGCAGAGCAAAACCTTCAGACGTGTATTCGCCTTCCGAAATCTCCACTTTGCCATTTTCGCCCTCTTCTACGTTCACTGTAATAGGAGCAACCATAGCTTGGCGCGCAAATTCGTTCAGTCCGCTCTGACGGTGGTAGAATACATACCATTGTCCATCTATTTCGCAAATACTTCCATGCGTGTTGCCATCGGGCGTTGCGGAGGCTATTGTGTCGCCATTTTCATCTTTTTCGCGACCTCGCCCGTCAATTATTGTTCCGCCGTATGTATATGGGCCGAGTGGCGAATTGCTATATGCATAGGCCAAAGTGTAGTTGGACGTTGGTAGTCCGAACTCGCCATCGGCTGTGAATCGACTATAGATGAATACGTATTTATCTTTGATTTTACGTATTGATGAAGCTTCGAAGAATCGAAATTCATTACCGTCAGAGTCTTCAAAGCCGCCTATCATATTTTCAACAATGTTGCAGCCTGGCTTTACGGTTGCCATTGTGTTTGGGTCTAACTCTGCGCCGTATGAATGGCCAAATCCCCAATAGCCATACACTCGCCCGTCATTATCGACAAAGACTGCAGGGTCGAATTTTAGCACGCCATCGGTTTGGTTCGGGTTTGTCTTACTCCAATTGCATACTTCGAATGGTCCATCGGGGCGATTGCTTTTAGCTACCATGCCATTGCGTCCCCATTCTTGATTGTTAGGATATAAATAGTATGTCTTATTGCCTAATGAATCGGTGACAAGTGTAACATCAGGGGCGTAGAGCACATCGGCTTTTTCTTGTGCTTCGCCATTTGCGTTTTTGTCTACTCGTAGAATCTCGCCGTCGTAGCGCCAGTTCCACAAACTATCTACCGAAGCCGACCATACAACCTGCTCTCTGCCGCAGTATCCATCTATCATGCTGTCGTGTGAACCATATATATACACACGATAATTACCAGGCTTATCAGGGTCTTCGAATATGTATGGCTCGCCATCGGGAATATGTTCCCATAGTGGTAAATATGGGTTGCCTTGTGTTGGGTGGCTCGCAACAGAATCTGTGCTTTGTGGTTTCTGTACGCATGCTACTATTAGAGGTACAAAAAACGTAGCTGCCAATGTCCGTGTAATGTTTTTATCTATGTTCATTTTTTTGTGTAATGATTATTTGGTTAATCTATAGCTACATACAAATGTATGTAGAATAATTATTTGTGAATAGATGTTGCATTGCATAAAGTATTTGTTACGATCTGTTAAATCTGATTGAGTTCAATCAGATTTGCGCAGCGTGCGGAAGCTATTTTCGCGACTCAATGGGGCTTTCTGAGCGTCAGATATGCATTTTTACGACTGATTGGCGGTTTCTGAGCGTCAGATAGCCATTTTCGCGACTCGTTGGGACTTGCTGAGCGTCAGATATGCATTTTTACGACTGATTGGCGGTTTCTGAGCGTCAGATAGCCATTTTCGCGACTCGTTGGGACTTGCTGAGCGTCAGATATGCATTTTCGCGACTGATTGGCGGTTTCGCAGCGTGCGAAAGTCATTTTCGCGACTGATTGGCGGTTGCGCAGCGTGCGAAAGTCATTTTCACGATTGATTGGCGGTTGCGCAGCGTGCGAAAGTCATTTTCACGACTGATTGGGAGTTGCGCAGCGTGCGAAAGTCATTTTCACGATTGATTGGGAGTTGCGCAGCGTGCGGAAGTCATTTTTACGACTGATTGGCGGTTGCGCAGCGTGCGAAAGGCATTTTCGCGACTGATTGGGAGTTGCGCAGCGTGCGAAACTATGTTTTCATGACTGCTTGAAAATTTCCGACGTTGAAATAGAGCTGATTACGCGTTAGAAATGGTAAGCAGTGAATTTTTGAACGGTCGATTCTATGTACGTATATGTTTCAAAATCGCAAGAGTTGGTAACAGTACCATATATACGCATAAATATAAAACAGCGAAATTGCGGTCGTATAACAAATCCTTAGTTTATACTAACGTAACCAAATCATTATGAACAAAAAGCTTTTTCTGCCAATTTTCTTGATTCCGTTGGCTGTGAATGCGCAGAACCCGATTATCCATAATCAGTTCTGTGCCGACCCTACAGCGCGAGTCTTCAATGGTAAAATTTATCTCTATCCGTCGCACGACATCAATCCGCCGCAACCACTGCCGCAAGGCGTGCGCGAAGACTGGTTCTGCATGGAGGACTATCACGTCTTTTCGTCCGACAACCTTGTGGATTGGACCGACCACGGAGTCATTCTCAATCAGAAAGATGTGCCTTGGGGCAATCCCGGTGCATATAGCATGTGGGCGCCCGACTGTGTGGAGCGCAACGGCAAATACTATTTCTACTATCCCGATGCGCCTAAAGAGGGTCGCGGATTCGCTATCGGTGTAGCTATTGCCGACAAGCCTGAAGGTCCTTTCACGCCCGTTGCATCGAATATCGAAGGCGTGAATGGCATCGACCCTTGTGTGCTCTTGGCAAGCGATGGCAATGCATATCTGTTCTGGGGACCGGGGCTATGCGCCAAACTCAAGGACAACATGACCGAGATTGCCGACGACACGCCCAGCGAGACCTTCAAGTTCGGCGAACGTGAGTTCACAATGCGTGGCGTGAATTGCCTCAAAGGTCTGCCGAACCGTCAGGCGGAAGGCCCATTTGCGTTTGAGTATAATGGTAATTATTACCTCACATATCCATACGTACGCGAAAACACCGAGGTGCTTGGCTATGCCATGAGCAAAAATCCGATGGGACCCTATGAATACAAGGGCATAATTATGGCCGAACATCCCAATGGATGCTGGACAAACCACCACTCCATAGTTAACTTCAAAGGTCAGTGGTACATATTCTATCACCAGAATGACTATTCGCCAGAGAACGACAAGCGCCGCAGCGTACGTATAGAAAAACTCGCCTTCAACGCCGATGGCACCATTCAGGAGGTCAAACCTACGCTTCGTGGTGTAGGCATCGTGAATGCACTTTTGCGTATCGAGGTTGATAGGTATGCCAAAGGCTCAGGCGACTTGAAACTCAACTTCATGGACGAAGGCGACAAGTTCCTCGGTTGGGAGGTCAACTTCCCCGCAAAGACGAGTTGGCTGAGCTTCACCGATGTCGATTTTTCGGCGTTGCAGAATGGTTATGTCACTGCCAATGTGAAGGCCGACAAGAACACTAAATTCTTCATCCGCGAGAAGAGCGCCAAGGGCAAAGTGATTGCCGAATTCAACGTGGTATGCGTCACCGAAGGGCAGTTCCGCCGCGACTATAGCGGCCAATGGCTCACCGTGACTGCGCCTGTGAAGTATTGTCCCAAAGGCATTTCCGATATATACATAACTACGCAAGATGGCGGCTTGAGCATCGACTACGTGCAGTTCAAAAACCATGAGAGCTACTTCAACCCAAGCACATCGGCAAGCATCGCGCCCGATTCCGAAGGCTTCATTCGCCGATGGTTCATACTCGAACCCATCGCTAAAGACATACGCAGCAATACCGATTTCACCGATACTTACCTAAAAAATGCCTTCCACGACACGGAATACCGCAAGATTTTCGACGTAGTGCCCACCGATGGCAAGAAGGTGAAGTTCCAGAAACAGTCGCTCACGTGGCACAAACTCGATGCTACGCGATATAACATGAAGCTCTTCCGCTTTGCCGAGAAGTATGGAACCAAGCTCTATGGCGTGCTCTTCTCGGGCATAACCGTCATAAAGTGCGACGACGAAATCAGGAACGTCCGTCTGTCGGCTGGCAGCAATTCCGCGTCGTCGTGGTATCTGAACGGCGAGGAGATTCTGCTTATGCAGGGCGACCGCCGCATGGTGAAGGACGATTGCGTCTCTGGTCTCGTGACGTTGAAGAAAGGCATCAACATCCTGAGCGTCTCGGTCATCAACGGCCCGGGCATGAGCGACTTCTGCGCACGCTTCATCGACGAGAATGGTAACGCTGTAACTAACTACAATATTGAATAAAAATGAAGAAATACATATTTATATTTTCGGCAGCACTCGCTTTTCATAATATAGATGCTCAAGTTGGGCAACCATACATACACGACCCTTCTACCATTGCCGAGTGCGATGGTAAATATTATACGTTTGGCACAGGCGGAGGCGGTCTCATCTCCGACGATGGCGGCTGGACATGGCACGGCGGTGCAGAACGTCCCGGCGGCGGTGCTGCTCCCGATGTGGTGAAGATTGGCGACCGTTATCTCGTGGCATACAGTGCGACTGGCGGCGGCTTGGGCGGCGGTCATTATGGCCGAATCCTGACGATGTGGAACAAGACGCTCGACCCCAAATCGCCCGATTTCAAATATACTACGCCCGTCGAGGTGGCACTTTCGGACGGCGTTGAGGATTGCGATGCCATCGATGCCGGCCTGCTCTACGACCCCGACCAGAACCGCCTTTGGGTGAGCTATGGTACATATTTCGGCAATATACGTATGGTGGAACTCGATCCCGCTACTGGCAAACTGCTCGAAGGTTTCAAGCCCATCGATATTGCCATCGACTGCGAGGCTACCGACTTGCTCTATCGCGAAGGCTGGTACTATCTGCTTGGCACTCACGGCACTTGCTGCGATGGCGTCAATTCTACATACAACATCGTTGTCGGTCGTTCAAAGTCGGTTACGGGTCCATACATCGACAATGTAGGCCGCGACATGAAGCAAGGCGGCGGCAAGATGGTTGTGGCTACGGGCGATAGGGCAGTAGGTGCAGGCCATTTCGGGCGTTTCATCGTTGACGACGGCGTTGAAGTGATGTCGTGCCACTGGGAGGCCGATTTCTATCAGGGCGGACGCAGTGTGCTGGCTATCATGCCGTTGCTTTGGAAGAACGATTGGCCAAAGGCTGGCGAGAAAGTCAAGGCTGGTGTATATGAGATTCAGTCGGAGCGTCGCGGCTATGCGTTGGAGATTGCAACCGATTTCGTACGTATTCCGCAAGAGCGTCGTATGTGGTGGCGTCTCGATCCAAACGAGAAAGTCGATACTCTGAAATTGCAGCAGTTGTCCGACGTGGAGCAAGGCTGGAGCAAAGGTGACCTTCCAGTGCGTTTGAGCGACTTCATGTTCCGTCCGAACCAGAAGTGGCGCATCGAGCCGGTTGAGGGCAAAGGCGGCTACCTCGGCAACCCATATTTCAAGATCACCATCGATGGCACCGACCGCGCACTGACCGCTGCCGACAACCTCGAAGTGATTGCCACCGAAGATTTTGCAGGCGACGACACGCAGCTCTGGCGCATCGAACAAGCCATCGACGGCACTTACCGCATCATGCCAAAGCGTCTGCCCGGCGAATCTGCCGACAACACCCGCTACGTGCTCTATTCCATCGGCGACAGCTCTCCCGTGCTCAAGGAGTGGGACTTCTCGACCGACAATGCAAAATGGAACATCGTGAAGCACGACAATTGATTTGAGAGCCTCGGTTGATATAAGCAGGCAATGTTATCCTTTAGTTTAGACATCAAAAGAAAAAACATAACAGGAATGTTAGATTTGAAACAAAAACTAGATGTCTAA
>SUWW01000017.1 GCA_015061285.1 Bacteroidales bacterium
TTACTGAAAGCTGCTACTAACGACTCATAAATCTACCCTTAATCGTGTATTGGATGATAGTTGCGGATTTTAGGAAGCCCATAAAAGAAGTTGACGTATATACAAAAAGAAACGCGGGCCTGTTCTGCTGTTCCCGAGGTCTTCGACTACCTAAACAACCACAGAACAATGCCCACGCCTAAACAGAGGCATGGGCGTTGTTGCTGACTCACGGTTGTTTTTGAAAGTTGTCGAAGTTTTCAGGAAACGATGAGTTTTGCTAATAACGCTTCTTCCTACTCTTTGAGTATATATGTCATTGTGTATTTCTACTTCATTTGCATCGGTTTTTGGTTTTACATAGAGGCAAAAATAATGTCATTTATTTTTATTGTAGTGTTTATAGTTTATGCTTTCGCTCATTAGGCGAAAAAGTGCTTCACAGGTCCATGTCCGTGGCCAATAGTGTAGGCAGCACCTTCGGCTATAGCTCGGGTGATATATTCTTTGCCAGCAACAATGGCTGCGGTGAGCGTTTTGCCAAGAGCCAAATGTGTGGCTATGGCAGCCGAGAGTGTACAACCAGTGCCGTGAGTATTTTTAGTATTTACGCGGTCGGACGGCAATTCTATCACGGTGCGATTTTCGGCATTGGCAAACACGTCAATCATAGTTTCGCCAGTGAGGTGACCGCCTTTGAGCATTACGGAGCAACCAAATTCAGCAAGGTCGGTGGCGCACTCTTTCATGTCGTCTACGTTTTTTATAGGCTTGCCCCAAAGCATTTCGGCTTCGGGTATATTAGGTGTAATTACGCGAGCTATAGGAAGTAAATGTTTTTTCATAGCCTCGGCAATGTCGCCCAATGTGAGTGCGTCGCCCGATGTGGCCACCATGACAGGGTCTACTACAAGATTCTTTACCGCAAACTCTTTCATAAGTTTACCAACGGCTTCGATATGTTCGGTAGAAAAAAGCATTCCTGTCTTCACGGCGTCTACGCCTATGTCGTTTATCACGGTGCGAACCTGAGCAATAACAAATTCGGTGGACATGGCTTGCATGCCATACACTTTTTGCGTGTCTTCGTCAACCACGGCTGTTATAGCAGCAGCGGCATAACCGCCATTTGCCGAAATAGCCTTTATGTCGGCTGCTATTCCTGCGCCGCCCGTTGGGTCGCTACCTGCTATTGTTAGTACTCTTGCGTAATTCATGGTGAGTTATAAGTTGGTAAGGTTCTAAGTTATAAGTTGGTAAGTTATAAGTTTAGAGTTCAGAGTTTAGAGTTGAAAGTTCAACGTTTAACCACGGAACTCACGGAAAACACGAAAACAATTTTCCGTAATTTCTATGCTTTCTGTGGTTATAAATTTTCAATTTTCAATTTTATAGGTGTTCCGCTGCATCCATTAGGTTGAGCCACGCGTATGTATTGGCAAATTGTTGGAGCCACGTCGGCCATATTGTGACGCTCGTAAATGGTGGCGCGAGGTACTTTCCAACCGTAGAAAGCCAACGGAACAAACTCTTGTCCCCAAAGTTGCGTTAGTTGCGATCCGTCGTCTTGTTCCGAAGCCCAACCTGGTTCGAGGTGAATAAGTATGTCGCCCGAACGTTTTGGGTGATAGTTGCGTCGCAAGACTTCTATCACAGGCGAAGTGGAGTAGATATTTCGCAAATCTTTAGCAGCAAAAGCATCGCCAATACCCTTTATTTGAGTTAGGAAAGCGGCCGATTCGTTGAGCAGAGTATCCCAATTTACTTTTCGTTCGTCGGCAAGTTGGCGGTCTAAGTATATGGAATAGTCGTTGTAGTTACGCACCCATTGAGCTTGTCCGTGTATGGCCATCAGATATAAGTTGAGAAGGGCAGTAGTGCGACGCATACTTACGGCACCTTTGCTTTTCCATTGCTCCGAGTCGGTCGATTTTATGTCGTAGCAGCCTTGCGCGGCAGTGAACACCACCAACGTGTTGTCCATACCAATAGAGCTATCGATAGCTTTTAGGAGCGAGGCAATATTTTCGTCCAGCCCGATGAGTAAGTCTTCCGTCTCCATGTCTAAAGGTTGTTTTTTCAGTCCGCAAGATGGTTGCGCAGTAAACTCAACGGTAAGTATGTCGGGTATGTCGTCTTTGCCGAAATTGCCACAGAGCAGAGCCGAAGCGGCAAAGTCGCGTATTAGTTGGTTGCCGAATGGCGATCCAGCCACAAGAGAGTATTTTTCGTGTATTGGAATTGCTGAACGCATAGGGTAGTAGAAAGTGCGAGCACTGCCGTGTTCGTTGCTAAAGTATAGTTTCTCGTGGTATTTGTTTATGTCGTTGCGTGGTGCCCATATTTTGTTTATGTATATGTCGCACATTTTTTTGCTGTTGAAGTCGTTAAGCCAAGCAAAAGTAGCAGAGTCGGTGATGTTTTGTTGGCGCATAAGTCCTGTTACATCGTCGAGCCAAGCAACGGGTTCTCCCATATTGGTGCCGCTGCTCCAGAGAAGCATTTCGGGGTGAAAACCGCACGAGAATATATGAGCGTTGTGGTTGTATATCTTGCGAATTTCGTTTCCAATGGTGCTGCAAAGCAGTTGTCCATTGCGAGGCAAAGCCAAAGTGTCTACTTTGCCATCTTTATTAATAGCATCACCATAAATAGCATCAACTCTCTTATTTGTGAAACTGTCAATCCATTGTCGACCTACTATGCCGTGAGTCGACGCAGGAGCACCAGTGAATAGAGTCGCGAGGTTTTTGCCTGCGTAGTTGCCGCCAGCGTCGTAGTAGGCATTGGTGAACTGAGTGCCGTGGTTATATATACGGTTAATGCCGTCGCGACCACATTCGCGGCGCACAATCTCGAGTTGCTCGTTGTTGAGGTTGTCTACTACAATTATTAGCACCAAACGCGGTTTTTCGCTGCATAGCTTAGCTATTTGTTGAGCATGCATCGAGGCTGCCATAAGCAGAGTGGTTAGTGCTACGATAAGTTTTTTCATGATTAAGTATATTACAAAAAGAGCTACGCATTCTCACAACGCATAGCCCCGAAGAGATTATTTATAAAATATAAAATATGATACGAGTCTGATTATTGACTATTACATATTCATGCCACCGTCGACTTGGATAACCTGACCGGTAACGTATGACGACAAGTCGCTTGCGAGGAATGTAGCCACGTCAGCGATGTCTTCAGGTTTGCCACCACGACGGAGAGGAATTTTCTTCATCCAATCTTCGCGAACGGCCTCTGGAAGTTGAGCGGTCATTGCAGTTTCGATGAAGCCAGGAGCAATAGCGTTTGCACGGATGCCCTTAGGACCCATCTCTTGTGCTACCGATTTAGCAAGAGCAATCATACCAGCCTTAGATGCAGCGTAGTTAGACTGACCAGCGTTACCGTGAACACCAACAACACTCGCCATGTTGATGATAGAGCCTTTGCGTTGGCGCATCATGATAGGTACAACGGCGTGAATGAAGTTGAATGCCGATTTGAGGTTAACGTTGATAACGGCGTCCCACTGCTGTTCGGTCATGCGAAGCATAAGACCGTCTTTGGTTATACCAGCGTTGTTTACAAGTATATCTATAGAACCAAATTCCTCTTTGATTGCAGCTACAACTTGTTCTGTCTGAGCAAAGTCGGCAGCATTAGAAGCAAATGCTTTTACCTTAACACCAAGAGCAGCAATCTCTTTTTCGGTTTGCTGAGCATCTTCGTTGATAACGAGGTCGGTGAATGCAATGTTAGCACCTTCTGAGGCAAACTTGAGTGCCAAAGCTTTGCCAATACCGCGTGCAGCACCTGTTACAACTGCGGTTTTTCCTTCTAATAGTTTCATTTTCTTTATCTGATTTATTCAAATTTTGCGCGCAAAAGTAACTTTCTATTTATAAAACAGAAAATAGATTTTTCAGGCTGATGCTTTTGACTATGATTTGCTATGTAACTTTGCCTTGTTTTACAGTCATAATTCGTAACTCGTAACTCATAACTCATAACTCATAACTAATGGACTACTTACCTAAAGACCCAGCCATACTTGTGTCGAGCATAAATATGCTCTTGCGCGACGATGAGTTCGATACGCTCGATGCGCTTTGCTATAATTTCAATCGTGAGCCAAGCGAATTGTGCGCCTATTTACAGGACAATGGCTACGTATACAACGCAGAACAACGGCAGTTTCGCCCAATAGGTTTCGACGCATGATTACGAAGGAGTGTATAGAGACTACCTATAGTTTCTTTCATCAGAAACGCCGTATCTACGAGCATTCCACGCTCGAATGGCAACGCGACGACATAGAATATGCCATAGCATCGTATGTAGACGAAATGAACGCCGAGCTCTACCAACAACTCTCGCACGGACGTAAAGATTTTCTGAAAGACCACCAAAATTTTCTACGCGACATCACCGAGGCAGAGGAGACCTTAGAGAAAGTGATGTTTAGCTTGTAGAAATATAGAGCGCCTAGCCTACTATAAAAATACTGTCCGTTTAACTATTGATATTCTATGAATAGAACAGCTCTTGTCATCCTTTGTGTGTTACCCTTTTTCTCATTATTTGCAGAAAATAGAGTCTTATTAGACTTTACTATTACTACAAACGCCGATAGTGACAATGTCGCCAAAACAGAATGCGTGTATGATCAAAGAGGAAATCGTATTTTATCTACTGAATATAAATGGAATGAGGAGAACAATAATTGGGAAATTATAGCGAAAAATTATTTCACCTATGATGATAGTAATCATATGACTCTTGAGGCATATTACAAATGGGATTCTACGCAGGATTCTTTGGGTATTGCAAAGAGAGAATATGCCTTTGACCAAAGTGGCAATAGAACACTCTATGCAGAATATAAATGGGATAGCTCTAAACATCTATGGGGTTCGAAATCAGAAACCGAATACGATGTAAAAGGACAAAAAACGCTTTCTGCAAATTATAAATGGGATAGTCAGTATTATTGTTGGGTAGTGACTTCGAAAAGCGAATTTGCCTATGACGAACTAGGAAATGATACTCTTACTATACAATACGAATGGAGTCGCAAGCATAGAGCATTGTTTGGTGTATGGAAAAGAGTCTGTTCCTACGACAATAATGGAAATAAGACACTTAATGCACGATACAAATGGAATCAAGAAAATAGCTCTTGGATAGGTGTTTATAAAACTGAAACTGCCTATAATGCTAATAATAAGGCGATAATTGAACAAAAGGTACAATTGGAATGATGATAATGATTCTTGGATTTTCTCATCAAAATTAGAAATAGGCTACAATGAACGTGGAGATGAAACGTATTATGTAGAATTTGATTGGAATAACGAACTCAATTCTTGGATTGAAGGACAGAAACGTATATACACTTATGATAAGAGTGGTAACAAGATTATGTGCGACTGTTATAATTGGGATATGGGAAATGGTAAAGGAGAGCGCTTAAGAATTGAGTATACATACAATGATAATGGCGGAGTGACTTTTAGTGTATGCAAAACATTTGATAGTATAAATCACGTTTGGAATGATTACTCTAAATATAAATATGAATACACCTATGATGGGAAAGGCAACCTCACTCTTCAATATGGCTATAAATGGAATAGCGAAAACACATCTTGGATTGAAGATAGTAAATACCAATACATGTATGATGAAAGTGACAGTATAATGTTACATGTGATTTATAAATGGAATAGTGATAACAAATCTTGGTATGGAATATCGAAAGAAGAATTTGCTTACGATGAGATGAATCGCAGAACTCTTAAGGCTAAATATAAGTGGAATGACAATGATCGTTCATGGGTTGGACTGTACAAGTATGAGACCGCTTACGATGCAAAAGGGCGCCAAACTCTTGGTGTAAACAGTGTTGGTAGTGTGATAGATGAATCTTGGATTGGTGTGTCGAAGTGTGAAAATGCCTATGACGAGAATGATAATAAAACTCTTGATGTGACATACATTGGAAAAAATAATGTATGGCGCACATTCCATTCGTTATCGCAACGCGGTTTCTGATGCAAATGTAATTGTTAATAATTGTTCTAAACAAACATTTTGTGGATTTTTATATGATAATTTTTTGCGAGGTCGATTATTTAGCTCATACACAATGCGTTGCAGTTCGTCTTGCGTAATATCATCTAATGATATTTTCTTTGGTAAATACTGCCTTATTAGTTGATTTGTTTTCTCGATAAGTCCTTTTTGCCACGATTTATATGGTTGAGTAAAGTAAATCGGGCAATGTAATCGCCGGCTTATATACCTATGTTCGGCAAATTCAACTCCGTTGTCTGTCGTGATTGAACGAATGCTGCCTTTGAAAACATCAAGTGCTTTTACGACCTCTTTTGCCAATTCGTGTGCATTGTGTCCGTATGGCAATTTTACAGCTATGAGGAATTGAGTGGTGCGTTCCACGATCGTAAGTATTGCGCCCTTTTGCTTTGCTCCAACAATCAAATCCATTTCAAAGTTGCCGAAATATGGAGGATTGCAACTTTCGGGACGTTCAGATATATCAAGTCTGTGCGGAATGTGTTTTACTCCTGCCGTGCTTATGATAATATGCCTTCTATGCTTCAGTCCGAATCGACAATATTTGTAGAGTGAACCGCCTTGCTTTTTATCGGCTCTGATGAATTTATATATTGTCTCGGTGCAAATTTTTTCACCATCGCGACTGAGTACATTTGCAATCTGCTCAGGTGACCAATGTTGTTTTAGTTTCTCAACTACCAATTTCCAAACATACGAAGGCTTCTGAGGGTTATGCTTCAGTATTTTTTCGCGTAGTGTTGCCGCTCGATGCGCTTTACCACAAGAGTATTTGCCATTGATAGTATTGCGCTCTATTTCACGCGATATGGTCGATTTGTGAACACCAATAAGGTTCGCTATTTCGCTATATTTTAGTTTGTATTGTAAACATAATTGAATATTGCGTCGCTGCACAAGAGTAAGATGCTGATATTTTTTTGCCATAGCTATTTTATTGTCATTGGTCTTGTAACAGCGTAAAATACTATATTTGCACTATTGTTTCCATAACAACAAAGATTGTTATGATAAGGGCGTGCTGTGACAGTGTCGCTCTTTTTTTAGGTTTATTAGTCAATAATATTCTATTCAATTTGGAGTGTGCCGTGATTGGTGCGCTCTTTTTTTTGGGGGTCGGAGTGCGGAAAACAGAAAAGGCTACCTGCGAACAGATAGCCTAATTCTCCAAAATCTTTGTATAGTCTATATATACTATATAATGATTTTGTGTTTTTCCCTTTTGTAGTGAACGTTCACTACAAAAACATTGTGGTTAGTCAACACGACATTCGCCCTGTGCGCCAAAGCGGTTTTTCTCAGTGTAGGCGTGCATATCTTCTACACGGATAGAGGTGTCTACGTCGTGCAGATATTCTTGTGAGCCACGGAATGTGCCATCTTTGGTGGTTTGGAACACATACACGTACGAACGACTTGCGTCGAGCTTTCGCAAATCTTCTGCTGATAATCCCGCGTGGTTGACGCTATCAATGAAGATAACATCGTATGCGCTAAGGTCTTTGGGCAGATAGTCGGTGATTTGAAGATTCGCACTGCTGATGCCCAATCGGTTGAGTTTCTCTTGCATTGTGTAGTTCAAGCCCTCTTCGCTTGCTACGTAGAGTACACGCTGATTGAGCGAATTTGCGAGATAGCCCGCATACTGCAACGCGAGTGTAGATTTGCCGTGTCCTGCCTTGCCGTATATCATCAACTTGTATGGTGATGATGGTTTACCGATGATGCGCGCCCATTTGCCTGTAAGGTCGATTGTGTCAAACTCTACGCCCGAAAGTTGCGAAGCGTTCATTGAGTGGCTACGCACAGGCTTTGGCTTGGTGGTGTGTTTCGTCTCAAAGATGCCATTCAGACCTTCCAATGCTTCAAGCGAAGCGGTTATAGAATCTAATTTGCCATCTATGTAATCAGAAAGGCTTATAACGGCATCTTTGACTAAAGAACTATATTCACTACCATTGTATGCAGTCAATTTATCACGCAATTTTTTTGCTTCCTCTTTTACTCCGCTCTTGCCAATGAGACGAACATAGGCTTGCAATAGCTTGACAATAGGCATAACTACGTGCGTAGTGCCTATCTCACGAAGATGCTCAATGTCGGCTATCTCGATGGGCTGTCCCGATGCACGATTGTTGACGAGTATGAGTAAATTTTCTTGTATTTTCTCAATCTCGTCTGCGTATGGGTCGGTCTTGCGAATATCGTGGGCAAGTATAGCCTTTTGCAAAGCTCGAAGAATGCTTATTGCCTTCTCTTTCGTATCTCCGTTGTATGCTTTGCCGTGAAGAGAACCATAGCGTTTGATAATCTTTATGCTTGCGCTAATGCTGTTGCTCTCTTTCTTGGGCTTTATCTCTTTTTTTGCCTTCTTCGGTGCTTTGGTTAGTTGCTCTTCGCCCCATTCGCCGCTCGACTGAGATAGCTTGTAATGCCAATTGTGACCGGTCCAAATAACCTCTGTTATGGTTTGAAGAGTATCGTCATGGTCAGTTACAACTTTGCTGCCTTTTTGGAATTTTGCCTTTGGCTTCTTTGCCTTCGGCTCTTTCTTCGGTTTGTCAGCTTTCTTTGGCTCTTCGGCTTTGGGGGCTGCTTGAGGTTCGCTAACATTCTCCAATTGCCGATTTATGTCTTTGATAAAAGGGTCTACAACGTCAGCCCAATCGGGGTCTGTGAAGTCTTCGGGTGCGGCTTGCGCATAAGTGTCGTGCGTCTCTTTGTTGAGATATTTTTCTATCTCATTCCATTTCTCTACAATGTTTTCTTTAGTAACTTTCATAAATACAATATTTTAGGTTATAGGTTATGTAATATTTATGCTGCTAATTGCAGTTGCAATTTCAATTTGAATACAAATTTGCGTTTACGAGCGGAAAAAGCATTGCTGTTGCTCGTAGTTGGCTTTGATTTGCTCTGTGGTATGCGTGAGCGGTCAACGCGAAGCGGTTTCCAATCGCCGCCGTGTTCAATTGGCGTATCGTCCGTATCATCGGCAAAATACTGCTCAGCCTGTTGTGCGTTGAGTTCTACTTTCACTCCAACACTCTGCAACGAAGAGATAATATCATCGAGTTTGGCGTGTATCATTTCTTCTGTTACAGGATGATTATTATAGCGCACTCTCAAATTGTATTTGCCGTTGTGGTGTTCCCAACCACGCCCAAATTTGAGCCATACGGAGTTGTTAGCAATCTTTTTGTCGGCTGCCTTGTCGCTGCGTGTGGTAAGTTCAAGATAACCACCTGTGCCGATTTCAAAATCAACGCCTTGCGATAGGTTTATTTTGGTCCACTCCCTATTTGCGGTAACATCGTCCAATATCTTGTGCAGCATCTTGCGGCATTTCTGCATATCGTAGGCTTTGTAAGCAATCACGTTGCCGCCTTTCTCGTCAGAGCCATCGCTTTTGGGCAATAGTAAGCCTTTGCGCACTTCGCCATTCTCCATTGTAAAGCTTATGAGTTTCGACTTTTCTTTGCCGTATTTGAAGCCTTTCAAGATGTTACCTGTTATGATTTCACGCAATTCGCGGTTGGCTGTCGATGCTTTTATTGTCTCGTCCCAATCATCGAGCGTGCGTTTGTCGTGGTCTACATAATCATCGAGCAAGTTGGTAGCTTCCTTGATTGTCAGTAGTTCTTTGTAGCCGTCATCGGCAAGATTGAAGTCGAGCGAACGTAAGCTACTTGCAACAGCAAACGAGATAGTGAGGTTCGATGGTGCAAATGGGTTATTGGCTTTCTTGTTCTGCTCGCAACCAAGGCAAATGCCTTTTGTAGTGCGGTCGATAAGCACGCCACGCCCAGCATAGAAGTATTTTATTATGCCTGCTTTGATAGCCTTGTTATTTGCATCGTTGCGCTGCTTTTCTATCTGCGCATCATACTTGTTGTTAATCTCTAATTCTATCTCGTCCCAAGTGCTTTTGCCATCAGCAACGAGTTTCTTGTTGCGTGGTGACTGATGGGCTGCTTCGAGGTCGTTTTGGCGGCTTTCTTCTTTGTCGGCAAGTCGTTTCTGCAAATCTTCATCAATGCGCTCGCGGAAAGCGTTTGCGAGGTCGGCTGCGGCTTGTTTTGGGTCAACGCCTGTTGTGGCTTTGCTGAGGAGCGATAAAACAACGTCGCGTGTGTACGGCTTGCGTAACACATTGCATTCGTATGTACCTAAATAGGCTGCATCGGCAAAGACTGATTGTCCACTTGTGCGTGGTACGAGTGCGCTCTCACGAAGGAACTTCGCATCAAGTTTCATTGCTTCAACTTCAAGGTCAAATTCGCCGCGCAATTTTAGTTGGTTGACCTTTTGCAGATAGTTCTCCATAACTGTGTTATAGAAAAGTTCTTGGTCGTCGGCTGAAAGCACAGCTACTTTGCCCGACACGGCTTTTGCTATGTCCTCAGTGAGTATCTTGTTCTTATTCTTTGGCGGTTCATTGAAGAGGAAACAAGGGTCGTTGATGGCTTCGGTGAAGTCTTGGTTATCTTTCATATAGTTCAAAACCACTTCATCGCCATACTTATTGATAAAATCTTCGGTATCAATGACCTGAGTAGAGTTCTTTTGGTTCGATGCCGTGTTTGCGTCGAGCGAACGGAGTTTCTTCTGAAGCATCATCATCATACGAGCTTCGGCAGGGATTGACGAAATGAGATAGTCGTACGATGGTGGAAGTTCGGGGAATTGTCCTGTTCGGTTGATGCGTCCGCGCTTCTGTACCTCGGTGCTTACGTTGAGTTCACATTGTGCGATAATCATTACACGAGGCTTTACCTCTTCGCGCTTTAGGTTCGTGCCTTTGTTGGTGGCGTGAGCCGATGCACCTGTTGAGCCGCTTGTGTTGATGATAAGCACGTCTTGTTGGTTGTTTTGGAATTGGGCAAAAGCAATATTCGCTTTTATCTTCTTGCGTGGCATAATGCGTCCGCGCGTGCCTTGCTCGTTGGTAAACTCAATACGTGAGCTACGTCCCGTAACCTCTGCAACGCGATAGCCTGCTCGCTCAATCTTGCGGATAATGTAGTCGATAGGCGAAATGGTAATGCCTGTTGTCGATTGCTTTATCTTTCCTTCAAGTTCGATGTATGCGCGCTGTGCTTCGGGCGAGAGATTATCGAAATTCAGTGTCTCGGTATGTTGCTTATTCTTGCCATCTTTCACGGTGTATTTCAGCGTTCCGCGCAAACCACGTAACAGAGCTTCGCTGTAATCGGTTTTCACCTCTTCGCCCATAGTTTTGCGTGCCTTGCCGTTGAGTTCGGTTGTGCTACCATCGTTCCAAACAATAGTGTTGTCGATTTGAATACCTGCACCATCTTCGTACTCGTTGGTTCGATCGGGAGCGTCTGCGAGGTCGGAATATAGGGTCTCGAAAGTCGATGCACAGGCGATAACAACTTTCTTATCCTCTTTCAATCGACGGATAGCGTGTTCGGCTACTGCATCGGCTTTTATGCTAAACAGAACTTGGTTTATGATATTGAAAACCTTTGAGAAATACGATGCACGACTTACGCCCAAATCCTTATTCGTTTGGTCGGCGCTCTCGCCCTCTTCGGCTAAATCGTCATTCATACCACTGATAAGCGGTGTTATGTATTTACGCTCAAAGTCGATGATGTCACGCATAAGCCCAGTAATTACGTCGCTTACTGCGCGGTGCTGCTTTTCGAGGTCGGGAACGTTGAACTCTTGTGCGCCCTTGCTATTGAGGTACATATAGTTAACCTTGATACCATCATACGTACGCTCACGACGTAGCATCTGTCCTTCAGATACGAGCTCGGACGAAAGTATCTCTTGCAATGCTTCGCCGCCCTTGCTTATGCCATTGATAAGTTCGGTGTTGTTGAGTTCCGATTCGCTTATGCAAGTGCGGAGTGCGAAAATTGGGAAATTGTCGGGACGCTTGGCAAACGTAGCCGAAAGGAAACAGACGTTTTGCGCTGTCTGTACGGCTTTTGAGAATACTTTGTAGGTATTCGAGCCTTCCACATTGCGTGCATCTTCGCCGTTCTCGTCGGTCTTGGCAAATCCTGTCTTTGCTGAGCCACCCGCGTTGTGCGCTTCGTCGAGAATGATGGTGTTATGCTCGCAAATAGCGTTGAGAAAGGCTATTTTGTCTGCATCGCGCTTGGGGCTGTTGAATTGCGTATATGTTGCAAGTACATAGTCGCAATCTTTGGGTACACGCTGCGAAGCAAATACTTTTTTACTCTCTTTGCTGTCGAGTGGCTTATATACCACGCGAATATTATCATCTTCGTCAATCTCGGTGATTTTAGCCTTATCGTCGGAGTTGACAATGAACGGACGGAAGTCGGCACAGCCTATATCCTTCAAGTCGCGATAAATGTCGGTGAAAAGGTTCGATTTCTCGGTAACGAATATTGGCTTCATTCCGTGTACGTGACCATAGCGGATAAGGCAAGCCGCCATACGACCTTTGCCAATACCTGTTTGGTCACCAATAATCATAGCTTGGTTACGAGCTTCCATATTGTAGATGGCAAGTGCAACGCTATCGACTTGCTCGGCAAATAGGCGCTCTTCTATCTCGTCTCTGCTCCATTGCAGACGTTCGCACACAAAGTCGGTCACGTTGCCGCCAACTGCTTTTTTGAGTTTGGCGAGTGCTGCGTGCGTATCATCGCCCATACTATCAGGAACGGAGGTGTCGAGTTTGCGTATTTCAGATGCAGGCATATACGCCATACCTAAGCCTTCGCCCACGAGAATGTTGTCTATCGCTTTGTCGCGAATGGTTTGCGTGGGCATATTTGCCCAATTGTCGGGCAAAGTGTAGTCGCGGTTGGCTTTGATGTAATGTACTGCTATTGCATTGAGATTGTGGCTCTCTGCTTCGGTGCAGAAATAGATGTTTTTGTCACCTCGTAGAGTGAAAAAATGTCGTTGAATGTCGATTAGCTTCATAATTAACACTTTATATTTTGTGGATATAAATTTTCTTGGTTCTTTTGCATCATAATCATCAAGAGCAGGAAGGCTTCTGCCGTGTGCTTTTAGTACGAATGATGGAGGAACACCCTTGTAGGTGTGGAAGGTCGCCGTCCTCCGATGATACAATATAGAGCCGTGTGCCAACGTTCGCATACGGCTTTTTCTTTTGGTCGAAAAACGACTTATGCAAAATCATTTTGCCATTATCAGAGACCTCTAACGCTAATACAATAGCATTGTATCTGTTTAATTTCTTGATAAATATGTACGAGTTATGTCCGTCTGTTATGGTTTCCCTTATTTCATCGGGGTCATTCAAAACGTCTTGTATTAATAAATACTTTTCGGGCGAAATGCTGCTATGATGATTTACTGCGTGGTCAATAAAATAACCTTTGCCGCAATAGACATAAAAATCCGTCAGTTCGCTATCAATCTTGTTGGCAAAGTACTTAGGAACATAGGCTATTGGCAATAATTCATTGCCATACATTTCAATAATTTCGTCTCGTGTTTTGCCAGTTGCTTCCGACAATATTTTGGGGGAAAGCCATTCTGTAATCCTTTGTTTCATTGCGAGTAAATCGTCATCTATTTCGCCCATTGCGCTTTCTCCTGCCCATTGTGGTGGGTCTATTTTGGTATGGATTTGTAAGAATATTTCAGAGTCTGTAAACTCATTTGAACTCTTGTATTGTCCGTTCATATAAATACGTCTTTGGTACTTGCCGCCCCAATTGTCGTAGATATACGTTACCATATCGTGGTGTTTGTTATTTACATACCAAGCACCTACTTGCACTTGCGGCTTTTGCATTGCGTGGGTTTGCAACATTTGTTGGCATTCGGCTATTCTCTCTTCGTACGCATCTATCTTGCTCTGCGAAGCTCGTTTGCCTTTCTCCCTCTCCTTTGCAATTTTCTCTTGACAATATGCAATATTGTTTCGTAGATAGCCACGTTTCTCGGCTGTTTTATCTATATCTATTGGGTGCTTTTCAAAATATTCGTCTATCATTCTACTCACTTCCGCGTGAGTTTTTCGCACAAGTTCTTTGTCTTGCTCTTTCAGTTGCAATTGGAGTTTTAGCTTGAAAGCAAATTTGCGCTTGCGTGCGGCTATATCGCGTTCGCGCTTTTCCTCTTCTTCTGCTGCTGCGTTCGCTTTTTGATAGATTTGGTCAACCATAGATGCTGCTGTTCCATCTTCGAGTTTTCGCTTGATTTCTTCAACGTTAATATCATCAAGACTCGATGGTGCAGATTGCAAGTGCTTCATCATACGTTCAAATAGTTGGTCGAACGTGTCGATGATGGTATCGCGTTCGGGGCCGAATACGTAGTTTGGCTTATGCTCTTCGCTGTATTCGTTCCAACGGCGGTCGATAAGTATCACAACAATAGGGTATGTTGTGCCTTGCTTGCGGTAGATATTGTCACCATTGATGTAGATAACGTCCTCAACGTTGTACGTGGCGTATAGGTATCCTAAAAATGTTTTCCACTGACCGAACAGCACACGCTTTTTGCTCGTCTCGCTCTGCTGTTTCCAATAGGAGTTCCACATTTTGCCACCAACGATGATGGCTGCACGTCCGTGATTTGCCATATTGTCGAGTGCGAGAACAGCCATTTTGTAATCGAGCGTGTTAATCTCCCATCCGTGGCGTTCTATTTTGTCTTTGGGTGCGAGCTTTGCAAACGGCGGATTGGTAATGATGCCACGGAAATTGGGATTGGGTATCATACGTAGTGCATCGCCATTCTCCACTTTGTGGAAGCCCTGCACTAAAAGGTTCTGATAGCGGATTTCGTCGAGGTCGTTGACAAATACTTTGTCGGTTGGTAGTGCTATTGTGAGCATACCATTGCCCGCCGATGGTTCAAGGTAGTACTGCTGATGCTCTTTCAAATCGGTTGCACCTTTCACGTATTCGCCCAAAAGGAAAGCAAGCGGACAAGGTGTGCTGTACTGCTGCAATAGTTTGCTTTGTGTGTCGAGCGGACGAATAGTAACTTGCTGCTCATAGAGGTCTTTCAGTGCTGCATATCGTTGCGCAATAGATTGCCCATTTTGCGCAATCTTGCGTGCTGCAAGCACTACGGCAAGTTCACAAGCCTGCATAATAGCTTGCTCGGTGGCTATGTTGTGTGATGCGGCTATCTTCTTGGCTTTTGCCCAATCGAGCCTTTCGCCCTGCTCGTAGAGTGCGGCAATCTGCTTAGCAAAGGTGAATGTAGAGTTGCCATCGGATTGTTGCAAACGTGCAATAAGTTCTTTGTATTCGGGCAGCACGTCACAATCAACTCTCACTTCATTTGTGTTGAATTTGTACGCAACTCGTAGATAATCCCACCCATTACCTTCTGAGCAAAGTTCAAAGCGAGTGTCGGCATATGCTGTACCTGTTGGATATGAGTAAGCGTGAATCGGACTTTTGCTGCCATCTTTGGGTGGAATTTCGTTGATGCGTACTTTATAGTTATATCTTTTGTCTTTGTCTCTGTCTCTAAAGAACTTACGCAATACCGATAGCTTTGCGTTCAAATCATCAATTTCAACAAACTGCTTATCTGTGCCAAAAATCTCGTATTTTACGGTTTCGGGCATAGGGTCGGCAATGCCAACGTTGTAGGTTTTGCAATACCATTCAAACGTTTCTTTGCCCTCTTTTTCGCCAAGTTCTTTCACAAGTTGATTGAGTGCAAAACGCATCGTTTCGCGTTCGTCATAAAGTTCTGAGTTGCCCAAATCTTCATCTCTTTTTACTACATACTCTCCCATTTCGCCTTTTACAAAAAGACCTGTGCAGAGAGCGTGTTGTAAGCCTTGCAAAATTTCGGTTAGAGTTTGCTCGCGGTTCTCGTCACTAAAACACTCAGAACGATAAACAATCTCTGAATAAATGTGAGAATAAGTTGCAGACTCGATGATTATTTCATCTGCTTTCTTGCCAATAAGAATACTCACATTGTACTTAGCTCTAAAGTTTTTTTCGTTAGCAGGGTGGTCGCTGATTCTGATAGTGAGAGATTCTCCATCAGTTGTCTGCATAGTACCCTCAAAAGGGTATGCAGAATTGTGTCCACTATGTTTTCTTAATCCCAACAGAGAAACAAGGCGTTCTCGCACTTTTCCGCTTGATGAATAGTTGAAATAGCTAAGTATTCCAACGTTTAGCTTATTCTGTATCTTCTGTATGAGTTGTTTAGCGTTCATTTTTTATTACTTTTGCATCGTGGTTCTAAGTCGAAAGAGTAGCCCCGCGACGGAGTTTGTTTTTACAAATTGAGCTCGCTACACTTAGAGCTAAGGCAGACAAGATTTGCCGTCAGTTCCATTTCGAGGTCTGTCAGATATACCCCTCTCACCATTGCGGCGAGAGGGAATTTTTGTTTTATGCCTTATTAATTTGATTGGGTTATTTCGCTGCGTTGTAAATCTCGGGAGCAGTGGTGACATTGTAGATGTAGTCACCGCATCGTACGAGCAGAGCCATTCTGCCGTAGTATTTTTTGCGCATACCTGTAACGCTACCACTCTTGCTAAAGTTGGGGTAATCGCTAATGTTCCAACGCTTGCCTTCGGCTGTGGTCATTGTCTTTACTCGCGGCGTACGACCTTTGTTGGCTGTGCCGTTCAGCCCTTTCTTAGTGCTGACAATGAAATGCCATTTGCCGTGTGCGAAGTGGTCGCTCACGATGCGAAAGCCATTTGGCAGTTCGCTTTTCAAGTTCAGATTGGCAAAGCGTTTTGCGGCTGCGTAGCGTTCCTCAGAATAGCCCTCGACTATGGCTTCTCCGCGTTCCCAATCGTAGTAAAATAATGGTTCGCCATAGAAATCACGGTCTTGCTTGCGTGCGCGACGCTCCACTTGCACCTTTACGGAGCGTTTGCGAGTGTTTTTGCGAGTTGCACCGCTCAGACCTTTCTTGGTCGTTTTCTTAGTTGTGCTGCGTTTACGCTTAGCAGCAAGTTTTTTTCGCCCATCTGCGAGGGCTTTGAGTTGTTTTTGTGTTGCCATATTCTTTTGGGTTAGGTTAGTATTTGTAAATGCTTGACGGAAGATGTGGTAAAGCACGTCTACCACAATTGAATTGCCCGCCATCTTATACTGCTGCGTCTTGCTAATGCCGGCTGCTTGTATGGTGTCGATGTCTTTGTCTGCTACGCCCATCAAGCGGAAGCATTCACGTTCGGTGAGTTTGCGAACACGACAACCATCAACAACGCCAGTTGCCTTATAGCCATCATCACTATGCTTGGCAATGTTTGCTTGGCTGACTTTGTAATAATTGGCGCGAATGCAGTTTGCATTACCATCAGTAGTAGCATTGATAACATATTGGTCGGTATTGCCACCGCTGCCAGTCGATGAATGCAGAGTATTAGCTACTGCTTTTGTGTGGTAGTTCTGAATTTTGCCTTTGCGGTCGCGTGTATAGCTTATTATTTGTGGGTTTTTCATTTGCTCAATAAATAGTTATCGCAATTGCCGTTTGCACCATTGGCGCGTATGGCATGTGCTATTACGTTTCCATTGGTCGGCTCAAAATGAAAGCCATTGCCTTTTTTCTCATTGCGTTTGTTGGCTTTGGCAAAACCTTTTATCGCTACGTCTGAGAGGTAATATTTCTCGTCAACATCGGTTTCAAGTACGTCTTTCAAACGCTTTTTTGAAACGATTGGCTGCGGAAATGCGAATTTGCCACCGCCCAATATGGAGAATACAAACACGCGCTCGCGGTTCTGTGGTACGCCATAGTCTTTGGCGTTAAGCACTTGCACGTAGTTCTGATAGCCGTAGCTTTCGAGTTCTTTGAGCCACTTTTGCAAGAGCGGCATAAACTTCTTGCTCGTCAAGGCTTTTACGTTCTCCATAAGCAAATACTTAGGTTTCTTTGCTACGATGGCTTTGCGGCATTCCCACAATAGCGATGAGCGTGTGCCACTACCTTCTTTGCCACCTCGTTGTTTGCCTGCCGTGCTGAAATCTTGGCAAGGTGACGAGTATGTAAAGAGGTCAAAATCGGGCGTTTTGCGCCAATCGATTTTGCTGATGTCTCCATAGTTTTTGTTGGTTGCATCGGGGGAAAGTGCATTATGAGCTATGATAGCATACTTATCAATCTCACTCCAACCAACAAGCGAATATTGCACGCCGTGAGAACGTTTTAGGCGTTCGAGAGCTAAGCATTGGCTATCGTAGCCGCTAAATGCTGTAAATACACGTAACATAGATTGAGGTTGTTAGAGTACATACCATACATACCAAATCAACTCACATACAACTATTGTAATGAGCGATGTCACGACGCAAGCGAACACCTTATCGTTTCGTTCGCTTTTTGCGCGACGTCGGCATTCAGAGCTACAACAATAGAAGATGCTGTTTGTCTTGTACGTTCTAAATTTTCGTCCACAATGTGGACAAATTCGGGTTTCAAGAGAGCGGTATTTCTTGGGGTATTTCATTTGTTGTCTGTTGAATTAGTTAATCCATTTGATTTTTGTGTCGCCTTTCCAACCTTTCTGCCATACAAACCACGCATAAAGAGCTGCGCTGCTGCTAATAGATTTGAAGTCGCCATTCATAGCACACTTGATGCGACTTGTAGATATATAGATGGTTTGTGGTGGGTTTTCGTCAAAGAATTTGCGGCGTTCTTTGCCTTCGAGAAATTGTATGCGGAGGAACATTGCCACCTTGCGCCCTTTGGGGATTACGTCGAGCGATTTTTGCACAAATTCCAAGGCATAACGATATGGAGGATTGGTAACAATATCGCCATTGTGATGGCATTTGCATAGCAAGAAGTCGAGTTGTGTGCCATAACCTCGGTCTATCAAGTCCGTAGCTATGGCAAGTTTGTTGTGTCGAGCAAATACAGATGCCAAATGACCTTTACCGCACGCGGTTTCCCAAATGTCGTGCAAACTTGGTTCTACTTTGAGTAGTAGTTCGGCTGCTATTGGGTCTGTTGCGTAGAAGTCGTTTGTCTCGCGCTCGTTCGACGAATGATTACTTGCGCCGATAGCCACGAACGTCGAATGCGCATTGCCTAACCAATCCTTTTTCATTTCACGTAGTTTTTCCAATTACTTGCAATGTTGGTATATCCGTTGCCGTTGTAGTAGAGAATTTCGCGACGTGGATTGTCGGCATAGCTGACGTGTACCCATTTAGTGGAGGAGTTTTTCGGTCCTTCCCAAATAAGTTGGTCGAAGTTGTTGCAAGCGATTGCTGCTTTGAATATGTCGGCAAGTGAGCCGCCATTGGTAGCTACGAGGTCGGCTGCCTGCCCTGTAAGGTGCTGTGAGTTGCTTACTCCACCAACAGCCTTATTGAGAGCGTCAGAACGATAACCACTACTAACACGAATAGGCTTGCCATACTTTTCGCGGATTGGGTTAAGCGTGTTGTTGATGAGTTTTACGAGGTTAGATTGCACCTGTGCACTCGGAGTGTTGTCTATTCCTTTTGCTTTGGCTGTGTCGGAATAGCATAGTTCGTCGATTGTGAAATAGTTGCCCATTACTGAATTGATAAATGTTGACATATTGGCATAGCTGCTCGTCACTTTGCGAAAGATGAGTACGGCGATTGCCGTTGCCGCTGCGATAGAGCCTGCTATGATGAGTTTCTTTTTATCCATTGGTATACGAGTTATGGTTCTGTGGTAGGAGAGATATTTTGGCTTGGGTCTACCATATCTTTCCACGCGGTTGTTGGCGCATAAAGCACACTGCCGTTCTTGCGGTCACTCCACGCAACGTTCATCTTTCGGCTCCCATTTGACAAAAAGATTGTCTTTTCGCCATTGTCGTTGGTGACGATGCGCTTGATGAGCCATTTCTTGTCGGCTATCGATGTGCAGTCCGGTGCGCAATAGCCAATGTACATTTCGTTTTCGCTTACTTCCTCGACTATCGATGGCTGCATTTCATCGGCACGGATAGCCGATAGATATAGAGTATTTGCTGTGTTCATTGGTTTAGTGTTTGAATACGAATAAACTCATTACTACTATGGCTATAAGCACCGATATTATAGCCCACCCGATAGCCATTCCACCTGCTTCTTGCTTTATGTTCTGCCAACGTGTCATTGGCTCTTTGACATATACCCGGCGCACGATGTAGATTGTGTCGGTGTTGAGACAATAGCAAGTGTCAATCTTTATTCGCTCGGTGTAGCGATCACGCCATCTGTTGACGTAGATTGTGTCGGCTGTCTCTTTTACATAGATGCTATCGCGCACATAGGTAGTATCGCGTACAAGTCGGTCTCGATATTCGATGCGCATTTGGGTTGATTGTGGCAATTCCTCGCAATTGTTTGAAAAAATAGGGGTTGCCGATTTACAGCGCGTCATAAGCAGTATAACGAGCATAACAAACAGCACGAAATACCACCAGCGTGGGGGACGTTTGAATGTAATAGCCATTTTCATAGTTATAGGATTACAAAAGGTTCGTTGTTTTGGGGCGTTGATGTGCTGCCCAAATTTGAGCTCAGAAGTTGTTGGTCGAAGTTTACCATCTTATCAAGCAAATCGCCAGTCAACTCTTTTCGCGCCCATTCGGTTAGGTTCATTGGTGTACCGCTTCCCCACATAGGTTTACCAAATGTGCCATATTCGGGCGTGCCGAAGCATTTCTTCACAACGTAATAGTCTCCTTTGGTTTTGATGTGTGAAAGCACTTCGCGTACAGCATTGGTGTCAGTACCTGTTCGGTCGAATGCGTTGAGAAGTGTATTAGCGTATGACTGCGCTTGCGCATCAGTGATTGATGAGTCGACACCTGCTGCTTTCAGTACTTTTTGCGCATTCTCGGCTGCGTGTTTGGCTTCATTCTCGGCTCTCTTCTGCTTGATGTAGTTGTAAATCTTCTTACCACCAATGAAGAGCAATATGCCACCAATGAGTATTAGCGCGCCTTTTTGTACGGTCTTATTTTGGGCGAGTGCTAATGCTTGTTCTTTGTTCATTATTGTAAAGTTTTGGGTTAACACACCCACAAGAAGCCCGAATTAACGAGCTTCCGTGTAGTGTGTAATGATTTCTGATTGATGGATTGATTATGCAGTGATTTTCAACTCTGCACCCGACAGCGAATTGGTTGGTGAAGATGCTTCACCTGTATTGTTCTTAGCAATATAAATCTTGTATCCGCTTATGCCGGCTGCATTTGGCATATATTTTTCACTTGCAATCTTTTGCGTGATTTCAACGTCAGTAAATGCAGCTTTACCATCGCCATCGCCCTCTTTCGAACCTAACGACTGAGAACTTAGCTGTTTGAGGTCGGCTGTGCCGTGCGTAACTATGACAAAACGGCTCTGATGCTCAAACGGATTGATGAATTTGCCATTGCTAATTGAGAATGCAGATGTGGTGTATAACTTGCCTTTATACTTCGCATCTTTACCATCATCGCCAAGTTTTGCCCAATAATCAGCTGAAAAAATCTTGCTGAGAATAGTTTGTGATGAACTTGTCCATTCGGTTGACGTCGCATCAGGGCGAACAGCCGAATCGGGAATAAAGCCGTAATATATAGGATATTGGGCTGTTATAGATTGCTGAATAGACGATTTTGAGACTTCAAGACCATTGAATTTCTTGAGTTCATCTTTGTCTGATTGAATGATGTACTTGAACTCTTGTGATGGTATTTTCGTTCCATTACCACCTGTAGCTTCTTTGTAGTATTCACCTACATTCTCACCTTTCTTCCAACCATTTCCTAAAACGTCCTTCTCGTTCGATGGAGTAACAGCCGTTCCATCAAATACTACACGAATAGTGTACTTCATTGTGGTTTCTGCCACTTCGTCGATATGGAACGTGTTGCCAGTCAATTCAACTTTTACAACGTCAAATAGTTTTTGGGCTTCTTCCAACAAGATTTCTGCTCGGTGTTCTTTTACCCATTCGAGAAGTGCCAATTGGTCTGAATCAAGACCACTATCACCACCATTACCACCTATTGCGCCTGCGAGAGCTTCATTGATTGTGCTTTGGTCGAATTGTCCAGTTTCATCTCCTAAGATTTTCGATAGTTTGGTATTCCCTTTTACTATGTCCCATACGTGTTCATCGTATGCTATTGGATAGTCTTTTTCATTTGATGGTGCGAATGTGTGCGCCATCTGAGTTAGACCATTCTTAATATGATTAGTTTTCTTTGGTTTAGCCATAATATTTAGGTTAGATTAGACGTTTACATAAATTTCAATGCAGTCTTAATGATTGCCGGCTTTTTGCTTGCTGCGGAGAGTAGTTTTACCATATCGGCAAATGATACTTTGTTTGCCACGTCTTGCAAGAGTTTCGCAAGTTGTTGTGCATCTTCGGTTGATGCTGCAGGTATGATGATGCCTATTTTGTAATTGCTCATTTGTCTTGACGTTTAAGTTGTTGATATTGTATTAACTGCTCGGGAGTTAGTATAGCTATTAGGCGTGCTTGCTCGCGTTGCAGGTCGAGATTGTCGCGCTGTAGGCGTATAATCTCTTCGTATAGCTCATTGTTGCGTTTAGCCAAACTTTCGATTGAATGTTGTAAGTTGTCGATGTCGTCGGTTCGTCGCTTGCGACGGCTCGCATACCACGTTACAACGCTGCTGATGGGCGCAAGGAGTAATGAGAGATACAGATATATGGGGTCTGTCATAAGAGAGATAGAAAAGACTAACGAGTATGTTTCAACTCGTTAGTCGTGTAATTAATAATTAGCCTTCATAGAAGATGCTGCCTTTGCCAACTTGATTGTTGAATGCAGTTACAAACTGCTCGTATGTGCCAATGTTTTCGGCTAAATCATTAACCGAAACTCTGGTAAATCTTTGTCCTGCATCTTGCGCAATAGCAATCTCTCCTTCAAGTTTCTCATACTTCTCGTTAATAAGTTCGCGCAAAGTAGCTACAACGTCGCTGTTGTCGGTGAGTGCATCTGCAACTTCTTTGAGAGTGTCGAGCGTTTCGGGCGCGCCGTTTACGAGGTCGGCTATTGCTTGCTTCATTTGTGCCACGTTAACAGCATCGGTATCTTTTATACCTGCGGTGACGTTAGCAATGAAGCGAGTAACCTTGTCGTTCTCTGAGCCAACAGATACTTCGTTGTTGCGCGTCGATAGGCTGTTTTCGCCGATGGTTGCGCTGCCAGTCTTTGTGTCGTACTTGAAATACGCTGCTGCCGATGCAACTTTCTCGTCTACATACTGCGTAATTTCTTTGAACTTGCGACCAAGGAAGTCGCCAATCTGCATTAAGATTGTTTTCGTCGTTTCTGCCATTTTTGTAAAATTTAGGTTAGGTAATTAATTAATTTATAAAAGGTTATTAGTTTTATATTGTAAAGTTCACTATTCAGAGATTGGTTCGTTGGTATAGGTTATTTTGCTTGCATCAACACCGAGCGTTTTAGCTATACAAGTTTTCCAAGCATCAATAATCTTCAAATATTGATTATCTTGTACAGATGCAACAAGATAACGACATACAGCTTGTAAGTGAGAATCATGTGAACCTCCATAATATGTGAGACAATCGCATATTTGAGAGTATTTTCTCATACTTGTGCTGGTGTACATTTTACCTGTAGAATATGAGACATTACAAGAATTGGGTGCTATTGTTTTAGTTTCAGATTGTACAGCCGATGCCGCAGCACACCACAAATTTTTTATTCTTTAATAGAGAATATTTCGAGCCTTGAATTAAGGCTGTAAGTCTCTCTTCGTACTCTTTGATATTGTCAGAAGCTGCATTTGTGCAATAAACGTAAATTTCGCCTTTGCTATTTACAGAAATCGTTCCTGTAAAACTAACGCTTGTATTATTTGGGTCAATGTTATCAATATTGCTACTACTCTTAGCAAGAATAGCGCATTGCATTAGATAACTTTCTAATGCAAAATACTTCGGAGCTTCATCATTAACGGAAACCTTTATTGTAAATGCTTTTGCCATAATATTATTGTTTTATAGTTCGTGTAAATTCTGCTTTTATTGCAAGTTCGATTTTCCTTTCGTATTGAGCCATTATTTCAAAACCAATTTGACGCTCAAATTCTGCTGTTGCTGTTAGCTCTTCGGGTTCGCTTGGCTCTTCTGAGGGCTCTTGTTTCGGCAATTCTTCCAATTTGTGAGCATACACAACACTAATGCCTTTGCTCTTTGCCTCTATAAGTTCATCGCCAGTAACGTATAATCCTGTGTAGCAATACATATTATCATTGCTGCTGCACTTAACAACAATCTCATATAAATAGCCGCTGTTTAATAATACGCTATCAACTTTTAGTGTGCCACCTCCGAAGTTTGTATAGCACGAATAGTAATAATACTCATCGTCCCAACAATATGTCTCTCCAACAAGAAGGCGGAGAGTGTGGTCTAATTCAGAATACGTATCCCCATTTGCATTTGTAACTCTCATCGCTAAAGAATACATCGTAGTGTCGTTTTCGGGCAAAACGATGCTTGATGCCGATTTGGGGAATGCTACCCAAAAACCACTTTGGGGCGGATTGGTGGTTGGCGTGTCGGGAATAGGCTCATCGGGTTCGTTCTCACCACACATTTTTTTGCGGCATTCTTCGCACTTCGCAACAATTTCTTCCACTGCTTTCAAACGAGCTTCCATAAGCATCAGTTTGCGAGCAATGAAATCGCCTTGTAATTCGGTTAATGTTTTCAGTGTATTAGCCATTATTCTTCTCCTTTTCTGCGTTGTTGAATGCGTTCTCGAAATCGTTCCAATCGCCGTATTCGTCTATTTTGTGACGCGTTTCTTCGTCGTACACCCAATAGTCCTCGCCATCTACGTTAACTTTTGGCGTATACTTCTTGTTGTTCTTTGCCTGCTCTTCCCATACTGCAATGAGCGTGATAGAGGTAAACACGTTGCTGAGCATACCGCAATCGGGGTATTGCACCTTTTGAGAATATTTGGTGCGCCAACCTTTGAATGTGTAGCCATCGCGCGTGTAGTTGCAGCGCGGAAGCATAAGCGAAGTATAGGCGTAGCCATAGAGGTCTTTCATCAAGCCTTCGCCGCCGTTGGCATCGAACGACACAAGCACAACTTTATTGCTCCACCTCGAATAGAGGTTTATAGCATCATTCTCGCCCACCTCTATCACGGCGTCGGGTTTGTAGGCAATCTCGTTGGCATCGAACGACGTAGCCCAACCAAGCAGTGTGAACGGACCGAAGTTTTCTTCGTCGTTGTCCCATTCGTTTATATATGCTTCAGTGAGAGCCTTTATTGACGAGCCTTTCTTAACATTGTGATGCTCTATCTTGTATGGTTTTGTCTTGCAATCGAAGCTCGTATAGTTGCTAAGGCATTTGTCCGTTTGGCTCTCAAAATCGCGTAGATAGAACGTCACGCAACAATTGGGCGAAACAGGCGTAGGCTCTTCGGGCGTTGGCTCGGGAGTCTTATCCTCTTCGTATATGGTGAGTGGCTTTAGCTTGCCTAAGTCTGCACCGCTCCACCCTGACATAAAGCGGTATTCGCCCTTCATCGTATTGGGTACAATGAATGTTATAGTGCAGGGTATATAGCACGATGGATATGCAGACGTAGTAGTGCTTATATCATCGACATTGTAGGTGAGTGTACCTTTCAGACTGCTGCCAAGATATAAGTACTGCTCTAAGTATTCGCGAATATGGTTTCGCGTGCGGTGTTCCACCTCGATGGGCGAAGCGTTAGGCGTAGAGGTCTGTCCGCGGAATGTGCAACTTAGCAACACTTCGGTACGTTCATCATATACTTTACCAAGTTTATAGTCGAAGTTGAAAGCATCATAGCTCATCATCAAGTTACCATTCTCGGGGAATGTAACCTTGCTTGCGTCGCCCTCCATATTGAGAGTAACAGCAACGTCCTTTCCAAATTCTTCGGTTGTGACAGAACTTGCGATTCTGCTTTTACCTTTTACACAGAAAGTGAACGGAATTTCGCCTATATGGTTGCCGCTATACGTGATATGGTAAGCTATCTCACACGATAGATTATTAGCGTTTTTCGACGTTTCCTCAATCTTAATATCACTAAGGCGTACACTTTGCCAACTATCTATGCCGTGATTGCCATAGTAAGGGTCGGGCAATGGGAAGTCGAACGAACCGAAGTTGCAATTTGCCGAAAACTTAACAATAACGTCGCATTCAGCAGGCTCGTTGTTATCTACATTGCCTATGACTTTATCCTCGATAATTACGCTAACATTAATCTCACGTCCAATGTTTGATAGTATATTGTTGGGGTCCGTCGGTTTGGTAGGATTGGTGGTAGAGCCACCACCGCTGGCGCCACCACCATCTATAATGAGGTCGTCGCCATTCCAATTTGTCTTGATATGGGTTTCTGTATCTGCTGTAAACCAATCTTGCCTACGTTCGTGTTTCTCATCGTTGGTATATCCGTTGTCTGCACTCATAAATTCCTCCTTTCCTCGCTTTATTTGGTAAATACTATGGTGTACATATTGGCTTTGCCCTCGATAGGAACAGCCGAAACAGATAGACTTCCACGCCCATTACCCGACGAGATAAGCACCCATTGAGCTTTGCCATCTTTCTTGCGCCAAATCCATCGGTTTATAGTATTGTTGGTTTCGTTATAGACTTCATACAAATCGCCCAATTCGGGCGAGCCAATTGTTTTGAGCGCGTCTTTGTCGGTCTCGGGGTCGCTGATATATAGTACACCTCTGTAATTGGTGAGATAGTTGTTAATGAGGTCGATGATAGTTTGTTTATCAATCTTCTCGCCATCATCGTCCCTTATATCAAGGGCATCAATAGCCTTAGCAATAGCTTCGTTTATTTCGTGTTGACCATATTGACCTACGTTTCCCAACATCTTAGCGAGTTCGGAATCGGCATTGGTAATGCAGTCCCAAATATGCTCAGCGTATGCTATTGGATAGTCTTTTTCATTTGATGGTGCGAATGTGTGCGCCATCTGAGTTAGACCATTCTTATGTAAACTATTGTGCATAATAGATAGACTTTATTTCAATTTGATTGATAACATTACGCTTGACATCTTTTGTCCCTTTCCTACGGAATTGGGAGCTATGTAAACGTTGTAGCCAGTAAGTGTTATATCTACGTTTTTGGGCGAAGTAAAACTTGCGTCTGTAGCCACACATTTTGTTATTTCTGTCGTGAATTGAACAGCCTTAGACGTACCACGCGAAACAATCCAAAACCAAGCTGTTTCCCCGGCATTATTATCTATATCTCGCGTAGTATCGGTGTCAGAATCGTTTATTGGTGCAGATATGCGAGTTGCACCATAAACTACTTCTTGTACTTTGCTGCTATCTGATGCAGCTACAAGCCCATAATAGGCAGGATATACCGTCGTAATCTCCTTTTTTTCGCTCCATTTTGTCACCTTGATACCTTCGTAGTCACCGCTTGGGATAGTATAGCTAAATGCAGCCGCATCTATAGTTCCGCTATCAGAATTGAGTTGGCGAGTATATTCACCTGTGCTTGATTTAGACCAACCATCGGGCGTTTCGTCGGCATCTACTCTTGTGCTGTCGAACGTAACCACAGCCGTAACAATCATCGTTGTAGTTTTGGCTTCGTCGGCATAAATAACATCGCCCTTAACGGACGTCTTAACAGAAAAGCGAGCCAATGCTTCTTTCTCTAACGTCCCCAAACGCTCACGCTCTGCCCATTCCAATGTGGCGCGTTGAGCTGCTGTCAGCGCACTTTCTGTAGCTTTGCCCGTCATATCTATTTTACCCGTAACTGGGTTGAAATCGTACTTATTAGCCATAGAGCGCGGTGTTATATTATTGTTGCTCAACTATTGGAGTTGCCATTGTTTGTGGCTCTTCTACTACTTCTACTTGTGGGTCTGGCGTAGTCTGTTGTGTCTCGTCATTTTGCTCCTCCTCGTCTACTCCATCTAAAATTTTGCGCACTTGTTCGGGCGTACCGCCCAAAGCCTTACCAATAAGGCGTGTACCCATATCTGATTTTGCGAAAGAGCCTATTGCGTTAGAAAGTAAACCTGTAAGAGCAACACCCATAAATGACGCTTCGGGCTTCATCTTTTCGAGCTCTTCTACACGCTCGGCGTATTGCTCTGCCTTTTGTTGTGCGTTCGTAAATTCCGCTCTGCGTTGCTCTAACTCTTGTTTATATCTGTCGCGCTCAGCCTTCAGTGCAGCAATTTCTTCTTCGACACGCTTACGCTCGTACTCTTCGCGTATGGCATCATTTTCCAACTTGTGCTGACGTTCCATATCGCGGCGTTCGTACTCGTTTCGGAGTATTTGGTCGCGAAAACCTATAACAGCGCCAAGTCCGCTGTTTTCCGTGCCACCAAGTCCAAGTCCGCCCAACAGCGATCCTATTAATTGGTTAGCTACGTCCAATGAACCTTGCGCAAAGAGCGCATTGCCGCCATTAATACCACCAATGTTTTGATTTTGCGAAGATTGGTTTGGCTCATCGTATTCATCGCGTAGAGCTATCTCGTATTGTCCCTTTGTGGTGTTGCCACCATCTTTGATGGTAACGATGATGCGCGTATGCGTCTTGTTGTTGATAGCTTCGCGTAGCTTTTGCTCAAAAACTTTAGGCATATCATCGCCATAGTTTATGGCTGATTTGCGTACCAAATTGTCATTCGACACGTTGCAGCCGCGAGCAAAGTCGATAGGCTCACGACCAAGTGTAGGGTTAACAATGCTGATGCAAAATCTGATGCGTCCAGTCTGTGAAAAAGAGCGTACAGCGTCTATTATGGCTGATGCTTGCTCGTTGATTTTTTCTCTTGTAATCATTTTACTATGGTGTTAGGGTTTGGTATAGGGGTAATCTTTATGAAGTCGAGCGTGTATGGTGGTATGCTTGCACCATCTTCCCACGCTTCGTTGCCTGCTGTGCGGATAACGAGGAACGAACGCAATGTTTTATACACCGCTTGCCCCATAAGGCTTATATCGCGCTGCGAAGCGGTAAATCCATCAGTGGCAGATACGAGTGTAATAATGTGTCGGTCCTCACTCACATCGGCATCGCTAAGACGCACGCCTGTAAGAATGTACGTATCGTTGCCGAGCGCAATGTTTTTGATACTCTTATCTACACGTAGCGAGATAGGCGTAACCACGCTATTGTAGCCGAGAGCCGCAAGGCGTTGTTGTTCGAGTGCTACAAGTCTGCTAATCATAGTCTATATAGATTTTTGCGGTGTAGGAATTGGTAAAAACAGGCATTTCACTCTCTTTGTCAGTGTCGAAATAGGCTTTGGCGAGTTTTGAATAAAACTCGCCATCAGACTTGTAAAACAATTGCTTGCCAACAAACGGCGTTTTATGCTGTTCCTCAATCACTATTCGAGCAAGTTCGCCTGTCGGAACAGATATTCTATCAGTCTTAACAAGATTGTGCTTATAACCACTCTTGCGAAGCTCTGCTATTGCACACAAAGGAACATTCGCACTAACAATGTTGGTATTGCCCAACGATATAGAGAATACACCTATCTGCACAGAATAAGGGTTGTGAACTTCAAGTTCACCTTTTTCAATGGCTTGCAACCTCTTGAAATAGGTCTTTTCTCTTAGCAAAACATTGCCAAGGACACCGCGTATATGATGAATATTCGATGGCATAACAAAGTCGTAAGTTATCACTTCACCCCATCGCTCTTTGTTTGGCACGTCTATTTCTATCGTATAAATCATACTCTTAGATATTTTCGAGAATGAAATACATATTGAACTTCTGTTCGGTAGTGCCATTGTTGGTTATAGTCAGTTGCACGTCCGACGATTTTGCAGGAATATTCTCTTCTTTGAAGTCGTATGTTGCATCTGCACGACTGATATAATCGGTCAGCGCGATAAGAGAAGCATCAACGCCGTTGGGCAAAACCTCAGTTTGCGCAATGTTCAAACCCAATGTAAGTTGCGAGAAGTCGGTGTTTCCTCGGAATGGGACGACAAATACGCCTGTACATTTAGCATAGTTTTCCTTTAGCTGAAAGTTGTACACTTTCGTTTGATTAGCAGGCACAACTAAGCCACGCTCTATCTGATATGATTTTTTCATTTTATTTGTCTGTTAATTAGTTAGATAAGTTTCTTGTAGATAAAAAAGAGATACAACGTTTCGTTCACATCAATGGAGTTATAGCGATAGTTGTCATTGAGTGCTATTTGTAGCGTTTTGGGCATAGTACTATCGAATGTATGTACCGCTTTGCGCCACGGCACATTGTCTTTCGCCATAAAACAATCTAAGTCCGTATTTGGGGGCAATACTTGTTCGTCGCTACCACTAATAGTGAGATTTAAGCGTTGATTGCTGCACTCTTGCAAAACAGACGAGTTTCCGAATGATTTTCGATACAAAGAGAACATCATTTGCGGTGCATGGTCGAGTTTTATTGTATGCTCAACACCCAACGACCACGTATGTATGATAGATTGAATTTCGCGCGTCAAGTAACTAATGATAGTCGCCCAATCAGATGGGTCTGATACTTTCCTTGTTGCCCAATAATGTCCATCTTCGTCGTTATAATAGAAATTAGAACGAGTGAGAAAATTTTTGTATCCATCGGAGAATATTTCTCCTTGTTCAAAATCTTTCAAGTAAAATTGGGGATAACGCAACGAGCCACATACTATATCAGAAGTATCTTCATTTATAGTAGACAAGATGTCGAACATTTCTTCCGATATTTCAGCATCATCAGACATTGCAGCATCGTATTGTTCTTTCGATATTTCAGTACGAAACTCTATTGTATTACCAAGTTCAAGACCTTCTACTTGCGTTTTGTCGAATATACTAACACGCTTATTTGCTGATGCATTAGCTTGTTTGTACAGTAATTCTGCTTCTTCTTTGCTCAAGGAAAAGTTCTTTTCTAACACAAACTTCTTACACTCCACAAAGTCGAACCCTTTGAAGTCTTCATTAGGTTTATCAGAGCAGACAAACACCACATTGAAATCGTTGTTGCAGTCGGCAGCCGAAATCTTAATCTCGCTCATATTGACGTTGATGCCTATTTCGAGGGCTACGTCTTGCCAATTGTGGCGGTTAACGCCGTATGGGGTTGAAGAGAGGAACGGCAGAATAACCATATCACGACAGACCATCTTGCCACCGATGGTTATAGTTACCGCGTCTTGCTTCTCTTTATAGAAAAAAACGCCATCATTCTTGCTCTCAAAGAACAGATGCGTAACACACTTTGCGCCTATTGGCGTAGTGGTAATTGTCTGTTGATTGCTTATGGGTATGCTGTAAAACATTGTTGTCGTTTATAATTGAAAATTGGCAATTGATATTAGGCGCGGTAGATGGAGTCGAACCATCTACGAGAACCATTCCGCGCTTGCAAAGGCTTACGCCTTGTTCGTCTTCACACCATAGAGGACGATTTTGAGAGCCTTGTTCTCTGCCGATTTAGGCAAGTAAATCCAAGGCACGATGTCGGTAAGAGGTGAGATAATTTTCGGACAATTGAGTTCGTAGAAGCCCTCGCGTTTGTCTGAGTTCTTAGGAGTGCGGAACACTTCCATAGAGTTGCGAGGAACGAGAACTTTATCGCCGACCTTCAGCTCAAACTCACCATTTGCGATAAGATTGCTGATAACACCATACTCAGCACTATCGACAGAAAGGTCTGCACTGATAGCTTTGGTTGACTCCAACACTTGAATACCTGTTACGAGGAAGTAAGTGTTAGCTTCCAACTGACGCTTGTTAAGGTTAGTTACACCAACTTTCTTATCGTCCGAAGATTGGAATGCTTCAATGGTGGTTGACTTTTCCAAGTTGCGAGAGCAATAAAGAGCATAGTCTACTACTTGTACACTACCACTTTTGATTGCATCTGCGAGATTTTTGTCGATTTTGCTCATACGAGCTGCAAATTCGGTAATACCGCTTGCGATTTTTGTACCCACGAATGAGGTACGTGCTGCTTCTGCCATTTTGTAAAAATTTAGGTTAGGTTAGGTTCGTTATAAGGGTTTGGGGGCTTTGGGTATACCCCCAAACTCGTTTTTGGGTTGGTTAGTTAGATTACAAGCATGCTTCAAGAGAGCCTACTGCTTCGTCGGGAAGTCCGTTGTCGGCTTCATACTGCGGAGAGTAAGTTGTTTGCAATTCATTGTCGGTTGGAAGTGTGTCATACTCTATGTCACCTATGCCAGGCAAGAGAGGTACGATTGGTTGGTCTTCTGTGTCACCAAGCGAAACAAGCGTTTTGCCTGTTGCTGCGTTGATGATACCTGCACCGCCAGTAGCAATCATACCAAGTGCAGCGTCTTTGAGCATCTGATTTTTAGCCATTGTCATACCAGCTAAACCTGCTACTGCTACGATAGCAGGAGTAGTGTATGCCGATGTTGATCCGTCCAAACCGAGCAAGTCAGTGCCATTGACACCTTTCTTGCCGATAGTGTTTTTGATGGCTGTACCGACAGCCATACCGCCGATAATACAAAGAGCGCGTTGTGCTATGCTCTTGTAATTGTTGCTTATCTTTTTCTTTGCCATTGTTGTTGTTGTTTAGATAGTTGATTTAGGATTTGATTTATGGCTTAGTTAAGTCTCAACGGCTTCTTCTTGATGCCGCTCAAACCTTTTCTGCCACTCTTCTTTTTGCCGCCATTGCCCGAGAATGCTTTGTAGCCGAAATATCCTGCCGCAATCACTCCCGCGCCTATTACACCCCATTTGATGTACTTCTTAGCGTTGTCTGTAAGTCCCATTTGCTTGTTGCTTTGGTTGTTGTCTGTTGATGAATTGTAGTCCGTAACAGAGGGCGTATTGTTTGTGGTCGTAGAACTGCTATTTGTCGTGGTCGTAGACTTCGATGGAGAGGTCTTAGACGAATTAGTCGTTGTAGTCGTAGACTTCGACGTAGACGATGAAGATGTCGATGTAGACGGCTTCGATGCCGACAAATAATTACTTGCCACATAACCACTCTTTGTTCCGTAGGTTACTTTTATCCACTGATAGCCATTAGCCGAAGTAAGAGTTGCATCTGCTACACTCACAGCCGAGCCGCGTGGAATACTCGTAACCTTAGTACCTGATGTGGAAGCGGACGAGCGCATTGTTAGTGGGTCTTTCTGTGTATTTACATACAAAGTCTGACCTTTTGAGAAGCCTGCCAAACCGCCAAATCCCAAAGTCTTTTTCACCTTTCGGAATGCCGATTTTATGCTATCGAATAATCCATTGAGAGCTAACTGCTCGTATGCATCGTAATCATTGTCAATACCACTGACATTGCTTGTTTTTACAGCATCGGTAGCCGTGTTAGCTGCTGTCTTGACGTTATCCTTAACTTTTTGCAGTGCTTCTCGCAATTTGCTTCTGCGCTTCACACTCGAATTAGCGCGTTGGGTAGATGTAACTTTCTTTGCAACCTTCTTAGTAGTCCCCTTTTTCAAGGTCTTTTTGAATCTTGAAAAGATTTTGCCTACGTCACCGGTCGTATCAGACTCAAGTACGACAAAATTGCTATCTACCCACCCTTCAGTGCCTTCCCAAACGATATTAGTCCAATTGCCTTGTGTGGCTTTTGCGTCCACCATATCACCGCTTTCGAGGTCGGCGATAACTTCAGCGTTGGCGTTTGGGCTGACACGCATACTTATTACACTTCCCTTGGGGGTAAGTATTACTGCTTTCATTTGGGTTTACTTTTTACGTGTCATATAAATTGTTAAGCCTGCAAGTGCCAACACGCCTAAACCGATGCCAATCTTAGCACCTATCGAAAGTCCGCTCTTTTGCTGTTGTGGCTGCGGAGCGAGCATTGCCGCGTTGGGCTGAGTTGCAATTTGCGGTGCTGCGGCTTGTTGTGGTGCGGCTTGTTGTGGCGCGACTGCTTGCGTTGTTGGAGTAGTAGCCGCTGCTTGTTGTGGTTGTTTCTGTTGCACTTGCTGTTGTGTGCGTGGCTTCGACGTTGCACTTGTTGTCGTTGTTGTCTGCGTTTTAGCAGGCGTAACGATGTTTGTGTTCGTCTTGACAACTGGCGTTGTTGCGATGGGTTTTACCGCTTGTACAGCCGCTTTAGCCACATTCTGATTAACTGTACTTACAGCGGTTTTTGCAATATCCTTTGTTTGGTTAACAAGTTGCTTTGCTGTCTGTACGTTACTCTTTATTGCGTTTGCGGTGTTCTTTGCAGTATTGACCGCTTTAGCAACATTCTGCACCGCTTTTACATTCTGTATAGCCGATGTTGCCGTTGCTTTGGCTGTGTTCACAGCACTCTTAATGTTAGATGCTGCGCCATTGGTTATTTTGTCGGCTGCTTTTGTTGCTGCACTTTTGAGCGCGGCTTTCGGGTCTTTCACTACGTTAGCCACGTTCTTTGCCGTATTTGCAACCTTTTTAGCCGTACTTGCAACAGCCTTAACCTTATCTACTACATTCTTAGCTACGCCAAAAATGCTCTTGATTTTTGCCATTATGGAAGCAATGACGCTCGATGCCGAAGCAACAGCGGTTGCAGTGGCAGGCTCGCCAAGTCCCATAGTAGTGTACTCATCGTAGATTGCGCCAAGACCAATGACTGCAACACTCTCTGCATCGCAATTGCCAAGCCCTGCGAGGTCGTTTTTGGTTACCCAACCATTTTTACCATTGTAAGTGGCTGCAATGAAGTTGCCGCTCGTCTGCGCCGTGTCTACAAGCACTTTAGCTGCTTTAGGTATAGTTACAAGCACTTTACCAGTAGTTTCGTCAGTCTCGTAGAGTTTGGTAGCTGCCTTTGCGGTACGCTCATTTTCGATAATCGTAACTTCCTCTTTTTTCTGTTGTGTGGCGGTGTCGGTGCTGATGGTGGAATCGGAAACGTAACCATTCTTTTGGTATTCCTTCAAAGTTTCATCGTAGTCCATATCAGCCTGTGCTTCCTTGTTGTCGGCTGCATTGACGTTCTGAGCTGCGCTCTTGATGGAGTTACCATCGGTCGGGTATTCCGTGCCGTTCCACTTCTTTTTGTTGCCCTTTTCGAGTACCTTTTTCAGTTTGCTCTCTTTACCGCCAATCTTAGTATAGGCGTTTTTGAGATGTCCGTAGGCTTTGTTAGACTTCTCCCATTCGGCTGCGGTTGCGCCTTTCTTTAGTGCTTCCTCTTTGCTCAGTGAGCCTATATAGCACTTGTTTGCAACTTTGAACATATTTAGGCGGCAAAAGCCCAATATGCCTGCGCGAATAAGCAATGTGAGAGGATTGAATCGTACGATAAACTTCCAAACCTTTTTAGCCACTTTTGCTATCGCTTTACCTACTTTCTTTACCGCTTTCTTAACCGCCGTAGCTACTTTTTTAGCGGCTGTCTTTACGGCAGAGCCTACTTTCTTTGCCGCCGATTTTATCTTCTTTGCTGCTTTCTTTAGAGCCTTACGTAATCTTCCGTTCAACTCGCTGTTAACATCATCACAAGCCATAATGATGGAATCGAAAGCTGCATTGCGGAGTTTCTCATTCTCCCACGAACGGAGCAGTATTGAGCAAGCGTTTGCAACCGCTTGGCTGTCGGCAGCCGAATCAAAGTATTCGGGGTGCTGTTCTGCAACACGCTGTGTTCGCTGTATGTAGCGAGCAATGCTTGTTAGAGGGTTTTCGCCTGTGAACGCATATTGTAGGTCTGTGCCGTTCATCAAGCATTCGATGTCTGAATCGTCCGTGCCGTTTAATCCACGTACATCGGCATCGTTCGCACGCCCTTTTGCCCGACGTGCTTGTGCTATCGCATTGCGTCTTTCGGCGCGAATGCGTTGTAGTGCAGGATTGGACGCTACTATGTCTTGTGCTTCTGTTGTTAGGTTTGGCTTGAGTGCTCTTTTTACGCTTGCAAAAAATGTGTTTTTGGCAGCTCCAAGTCCATACATATATGAATCCACGTCATAGTAAGCCTCCGCCGTAAGTTCACCTCGTTGTGTATCGGCGTTAGTGTCTATGCGTCCTAATCCTTCAAGTTTCTTTTCTTCTGCTATCATATAGTCGATAGCATCTTCGCGCTCTGGCGTGTCCCAACGATTGAGAACATACCCAATCATATTGGAAAGCGTCTGCGGATTGCCGTATGTAGCCACCATCGATGGTGCGTAATCTGCAACTTCGCGTGTGCGTTCCAAGTGTCGGCGTATCATTTCTTCGTCAGCCACAGAGCCATCGCCATTGAAGCCACGGAAATCGTTTCCGTTTGCAATGTCCTCTGCCTGTGCAGCTATCGTGTTTGTCAATCCGCGAGTGAGAGCCTGTATGGTTGCTACTCGATGGTCGGCTCTGCGTCTTGCCAAGCCGTTTATTCGGTCCAACACAACCTCGTTAGCCGCGTTTGTGCCATCAAGATATTGAATGTCTATGCCGTCTAAGTATTGAATATCCATAGCTTTATACTTTTGAAATCAGATGCTTGTGCATCACATTATAAGTCTTCGGGTTATAGGGCTGATTGCAGTCCCACGTTCCGAAGACTTTTTATTTTCTCATACGTCAAGGAATTTGGTGGTTGGTTTCTCGTCAAAGCATTTGTCGAGTACAGGGTCTACAACATAGTAGCCGCGCACATTGTCGGTTGTCGGTACAATCACATAGACGTGCTGAAAACGTCCTGCCGAGTATGCCGCTATGCGGAATTTGTACGGAATATTCAGAGCTTCGAGCATAGAGCCAATGAGCGTTGCAAAGCAGTCACAATCGCCCTTTTGGTCGTAGAGCGCACGTAGCGGTCGGCGCACTTGCTCAGTAAATCGGCTGTCGAGTTCGTATTGTATGTGTGTGTAGACGAAATCAAAGATTGATTGCAGCGTAGCGGTGAGAGTGTCGCGTTGTAGCGATTGTGCCAAACGGCGAACACTCTCCACGTCCGCTGATGCGGCTTGGTGCATAATGTTTGCAGTGTCTACAACCGAGCCGTTTGCCTTCACGATATAGTCGTGGTGGCGGAGATTTGTTTTTTCGGGGATTAGTGAAATATAGTCGGAAAGAGGTCTAATTGTCCTTTTCGATGCGGCGGTAAGTCCCAAACCGCTAATGGTCACTGCGCCTGTCGTGTCAACTTGACCACTCTTACCCAAGTCGAGCATAATATCAAACGTAAAAGCATCGTTGAGTATCGCGCCAATCTTAATCTTTAGGTCTTTGGTAATGTTGTCGAAGTTGCCCTTCGTGAGCCAATCTTGTATGTTCGTGCCGAAAATCGAGAGCAATGTGCGTGTGCCTATCTGCATCTTGATGCCTTCAAGCGTAGAAACGGCGTTTGCCTTTACCACAACGCTCGAAACAGCAGGCACGCTGCTTGCAACCATCGCTTCGCCTATGTACGCCATAACTGACTGCACGGAAATCTTCATTTCTTGCGACGAGCGGTTTGCAAAATCAACGTCGATAGGCACAACGACGTATGCGCTATCGGTCACGTAGTTTACAACCTTCTGCAAAAACTTTCCAATCTTATTAGATGTGGTCGTTGAGCCTGCATCAAGTTTCAAACTACCTCCCAAACGTGGGGTGATAGTTAGCTTATCTATCATATTGGTCACTGATGACTTCTTACTCCACAAGTAAAGAAGTCCAAGTGCGCCACCTATAAGTCCAAATACTAAACCTTTTTTCATTTGTTAGTTGCTAAGTGCATTTAAGTGCATTTCTTTTGCTTGCACGTAGCAAAATTACAGCGCATAAATATTCAAAGTCGCGCTAAGTCGCTTTCAGTCACGCTAAGTCGCGATAAATCACTTTAAGTCACGCTAAGTCACTTTCGTTATGTTAAGTACGCACGAAAAGTGTTAATCAAATGTTAATTTTTCTGTTGTTTTGGATAATTATAAGCGTGTTTTTGCATTTATATGCTATGATTTTGGGGTAAAAAGCAAGAGCCGACGAATTTTACTCCATCGGCTCTCGAAAAAACACCTTTTAGTTTACATCGTTAATTGTGCCCAATAGTCGGGCTACATTCGCCATGTCATAACATCGAGTAGCATAAAGCCTACAAAGGCTATTGCATCGATAACAATGTATTTGAGTTGCTTATCTCTATTTTTGCTATCCTCAAACATTGTTACTAAAAAATGCGAATGCAGCATCAAAATCCAAGCAACGAATAACGGACTCATACTATCAAATCTATTTTCTTCATTCCCTTTCCTTTAGATATTTGACTATTGGCGCATCTGCACCAAACACATACTCAATTTCTCTTTCTACTGCACTTTTATAGAGAGCATAGTCAGCAACGTACTCTAACATCATTTTATCGCCTGTTAGTTTCGAGTTTTCCACCTCGCGGCATACGTTGTCCACTATCTCATCACGTATGCTCTCTATGTTTTGATATATGTAACTCATAATTAATCTTTGATTGAAATCGAAAAGCACCGAAAGCACACGCGAGAACTCAAAAAACCAATAAAACAAATAAAACTAACAACAAAATATCGTGTGCAGTCGGGCTTTCGTGGTTAATACTCTTTCTCTCTAATCCTCTGCATCATTCTGTGAAAATACCATTGTCCGAACACCTCAATCATTGTTTTGCATCTTGGTTTCTCGCAATAGATGGTACATTCAATCACTACGTGATGATTTATCGGGATATACCGAGTAAATAAACACTTGATTGTTTCCATAACGTTATTCTTTATAGTTCATAATATTCGTTCGTTTTGAGCAGTTGCGCCCAATCGCGACCAGTTGCGTAATTATCGTAATAGTTGAAGTCTATGCGGCTTAGTCTTATGGTTCTATATTTCGCATAAGGCTTGCCATCTACTCCAATCTTGCGAATGGTAAACGTTCGAGTTCTTTGGTTGCTCGTAACTCGTATTATACCGAATGTGCCTTTGTACTCTTTTGGTGCTTTCATTCTCCTTGAACTTATTCTACACCCATTAGTCGTTTTTTGAACGCTTCTAACAGTTCCTCTTTTGTCGCGAAGAGTTCACACTCATAAAAAGGCATTTTCCTTAATGAACTACAAGCGCAATAATCATCATTAAATTCTAAGTCGTAGCTTTCTTCATCATCTACACCAGAACTCGAAAAACGAATCCGACATACATATCCTGTTGCAGGACCTTTGCACCCCACATAATAGACTTTATCACCAATATTGAATTTTGTCTTTATTTCCATAACTCTTTTCCTCCTATTGTTTTTAGATTAATTCGGGATAATTCAGACGTATATAGTCTGCCATTTCGCGCACTTTGTGAGCAAGTTTTGATGCGAGTTTTCGCACATCGTCATCGCACATAACATTAGTATGCAAACTCGTTCGTTCTAACTTGGCATCTTGAGTTGCGTTGAACTCTCTATAAGTATGCAAGCTCGTTCGGTCTAACTTGGCACCTTGAGTTGCGTTGAACTCTCCTGCTGTCCACTCTATAATCAACCCTGTATTTGGGTCGGTCAGAGTGCATTTGCCGTAATGCTGTTCAAATAAATACTTTGCTTCCATAATCTTTTTGTTTGTTTATTGATTGTTATTGTTATTAGTTGTTGAAAATTTCACGCTTTGTAACTGCGCGTCTCGAAATGAATTTTTTCCATCAAATTCTATCATTCGGCATAAGCCTTTCAGTCGGTCGCACACTCGTTCGCCGTAACGTTCGTACATCGATGCAAAATCAAGATTTGTACTTGCTATCAGTATGCCTTTCTTCTTTTCAAGGCTGTCTACCAACATACCGAACGACATATTGCGAAATGCACTGATAAACTCTGTGCCAATATCATCAACAAAGACAATTCGCGATTGGCGCAAGTCGGATATTCGGCTGTCAAGGTCTACTGCATCTATGATTTGCTGTACGAATATTCCATATAGAAGTGGCAATAAACGACTGATAATCTTCATCATCAACGTTTTACCTTGACCACAAGTGCCATAGAGTAGTAGCCCTTTGCCATCATTGTTGCATAGCCAATCCACAATTGCATCGTATTGTGGAAGCCAAGCATATCGATTACCGCCACTTTCTTGCACTTCCAATGCTAATTCCCAATGAACCAATGCTCTAATACCTTGTTCGGCAGTAAACGTCTCTGGAACAGGAACACCACAACATTTGCAATGCCAATTAAACACTGGGACCATTCTGTCAATCGCGACTTGTCTTAAACTTTTGATTTTATCACTGAAATCTCGGGTATTGATATTCCACACAATGCCTTTGCGAGTGTAATTAGCTACTCGCTCAGCCTTTTGTGGTGTATCTATCAGTTGCTGAATACCAACTCTTTGTGCGTATGCGTCAGCTCTTGATTGTTGCGTAACTGCTGTTTCCATAACTACCAACCTTTGAAGTTCTTGTTTTTGTTAATCACGCCATTGTTTTGTGTCACATTATTGCGAACGTTGTTGCCATCGCCAATGAACGGATTATAGCTTTGCCACCCACTACCACTCGTTTTCTTCACGATTTTCATAGCTATTTCGGGGTCTCCACCCGATAAATGCATCAACTCATCATAGCTATCGTGCGCTTGTTTTTCTGACCGAAAAGCCTTTCCCATATCCCTTCGGTAATCGACGTAATCCTTGAAAATTTGCGCCATATTTTCAGCAATCCATTCGGGACGCGCATCGACTTCAAAACTGAATTTTGCGCCGCCCCTTGGTTTTTTCGGTAGGTCGGGCTTAGCATCTACCGCCGTGGGCAAAGCATCATTTTCGCCATCGCCCTTTCCATCATCGATTTTTTTATTTTCAATTTCGATTTTGGTTTCGTTCAAAAATTTCCCCCTTTGGGGGATTATAGGGGGTATAATATTATTTTCTATTTCTCTTTTACTTTTATTTTGGTTATCGTTTGTTATTTTGTTATCCATAACAAAATCATTGTTGTTATCTTTTGTTATAACATCGTTTATAACAGACTCTTTTTTGTTATCGTTTGTTATCTCTTTGTTATTCGTAACAAAATCATTGTTGTTATCGGTTGCTATTTTTTTGTTATCGGAATTTTGCGTAATAGACTTTGCGCTATAATCTGTCCCCCAACGAGTTTCCATACCTTTTTTACCTGCTATACTGCGTTTATACGATAGGTCATTTTGGCGTTCTTTGCGTTCTTCCATTCGTCGGTTGATGCTCGTAGAATAAACTATTGAGCCTTTTTCAGTCTGCTCTGTTGTGAACAGACTGAAATCGGTTATTAGTTGCGTCAATTTGTCAGCATCGGCGTGTAGCTCATCTGCTATGAGTTCTAAATCTTCGTAGGCTACTCTATTGCCGTTTTCCCACAGATATTCTGTGAACGTCCAAAACAGTCCGATACCTTCAAAGCCCATCTTATTACGTAGGCGCACAAGTTTCAAGTCGCGGTGCGCATTGTAATCGTGCGAGAAGTATTGCGTTTCCATAATTTATAACGATGAATTAATGTTGTGGATAACTTGGTCAAATTCTCGCGCGGTAAGTCCGACTTCGCGCATTACTATACGTCCTGTTGCGGCTTCGACGCAACAAAAAACGTCAGTGTTGAAGTCGTACTCTGCGTTGTACATTCCTTTCGCTAATCCGTTGAAAATCATTTTTCTGTTTTTTCCTTCTGTGTAGAAGCATTCATAATCTTTTGTCTCCATAACGTTTTGAATTTTTAGATTGTTATTTATGATTTGAATTATTGTTTCCTCAGTATTCCCAATGCAGCACTTATCCAATCTTCGCCGCGCGATACCTTTAGCAGAGCTTCACCCACTTGCCCTATTATTTCAAGTTGGTTTTTCGATAGACCTTTGGGCGTGTTAGCTTCTATGCGTTGCTTTGCTCGTAAGTATTCTGCATGTGCGCGTTGAAAATCGGCAGCGTTGCCACCCTTATCGGGGTGAAGCCGTAAGGCTTGTTTGCGCCACTCCTTTTGGAGTTCGTCTATATTTTGGCAATTGTTGAACATGGGTTATCTATTTGGTCGAATACTTCGGGATAACCGAGGTATTCACAAATTATCTCTATTTGTTTGGGCGTAAGTATCCGCGAAGAAGTGTTATATCCTGCCTTAATCAACTTGGATATAATCTCCTTGTTGGTGTGCAACTTGCGGAAGAAATAAGTCTTGTTGACTCCGTATGCTTCCGCAAGTTGCTGCTTACTGACTATTATAGCACGCCCCATAACTATAACTATTTGGAAGTGATGTAGTAAGTATGCTTGTGTTCGTCTTGAGTTATTGAAAATTTGTAGCTCCCATCAAGATGGTAACCTTCTTTGTTTGCCATCGTTTTGCGCAATACCGAGAATGCTGCTTGCGCAAGAGCTAAACTTGTAAATTGACGTTCAATTGTAGTTGTTGAGACACCATTGATAGTCTCTTTTCTAATAATCTTAGCCATAGTGATTTATTTGTTGATTAGTGATAAACAAAATGGATATGTAAAAAAGAGAGCGGAAGCCCCACGCGCTACAAACTTCCTTACGTCCTCACGACATTGCTCCCTCAACGAAACCAGCGTGGTATGTAACTTTCTAACAAAAATCGAATGCCCGAAACAACATTTTGAGAAAAGTTGTTCGGGTGATATATATTTAGAATTAGTAGTAATAATCTGATTGGATAGCGAATTGCTATCTGTTTGATTGATTTCGCAGCTAAAAGCGTGCCAATTTGATAGAAAGTTATGTTTCATTTTTCATTTTATAGCTGTTGCGCTATAAAATGGAGTGTGCCTGGATAGGATATTCTAAAGAAGAATGTGTATATGATAAAAACAATAATAAGATTTCGGAATTGTCATACGAGTGGGACAATGAAAAACAGACATGGATTGAAGACAGAAAGAGCGTTAACTCGTACAATGAATATGGGTATATATTATCTTCTATAAAATACAGATGGAATGCAGGAATAAGCGATTGGGAGAAAGAGCGTATCACTAAGTATGTTTATCGTAATAAATAGAAAATTGCTTTTCGAACTCGAGAATACTCTACCAACAACTCTCGCACGGACGTAAAGATTTTCTGAAAGACCACCAAAATTTTCTACGAGACATAGCCGATGCAGAAGCTCAGCTCGAACAATTGCTCTAAAATGCAAAACACCAATCTGTCGTTGGTTGGTGCAGTGCGTGTTTTATTGTAGTTTTGCGACAACTATTTTTTTTGAATATTTATAAACAACGGCATTGCACTGGATAGACCTATTCATAGTTATTATTTCGTTGGTGTTGGCGCTTGCCGTGGGCTTGCGTTTTGCACGTCGTCAGCGCACTACCGATACCTATTTCAAAGCGGGAGGTCGCATACCATCGTGGGCGGTGGGCATGTCGATGTTTGCCACTATCATAAGCAGTGTGACGTTTTTGGCTTATCCTGGCAGTGCCTATGGAGGCAATTGGATTTTGCTCGTTCAAGGGTTGATGGTGCCTTTGGTGCTTGTGGCCATCATAGGCTTTGTCATACCGCTATTTCGCCGAGTGATACATCTGAGTACGTATGAGTATTTCGAATTGCGTTTTGGCTCATTTGCTCGCATTTATAGCTCTGTAGCCTTCATATTCAATCATTTATCTCGTTCGGGCACAATACTATATCTGTTAGGACTTGCAATAGCTACATTTTTTGCCGAGGCCGATGTGCGTATGATAATCACAGTGGTAGGTTTTGTGGTGATATTTATGACATTTCTTGGTGGTATGGAGGCCATTGTGTGGATGGATGTGGTGCAAGGCGTCTTGTTGATTGTGGGCGGCATCATAACTATAGTGATGATATTCATAGGAGCCGAAGGAGACATGCTGCCAATGATAGCCGATGCCATAAAGAGCGACAAAATAGGTTTCGGCCCATACGATTTCGACCTCTGCCGATTGACGTTTTGGGTGATGGCATTCAATGGTATTTTCTACGCTGTGCAAATGTATGGCACAGATCAAAGCATGGTGCAGCGCTATCTGACAGCCTCAACCGATGCGAAAGCAAAACGTGCTACATATTTAGGAATATTTCTAAGTATACCCACTTGGGCTCTTTTCATGTTTATAGGCACCAGCTTGTATCTGTTCTACACAAGCGGACAAGGCGAGTTGCCAAGCGACATAAGTAGCGATGCCGTATTCCCTTACTTCATTGCTACACAGATGCCCGTAGGAGTAACAGGTTTGGTCATAGCTGCACTGGTAGCGGGAGCAATATCGAGTCTCGATTCTGATATAAATTGCATTTCGGCCATTGTGGTGCAAGATTTCTACAAAAAATTGCGACCACTCGCCAACGATCGTCGTCAATTGCGCATCGGGCGCATGTCGGCCATAGTGGTGGGATTGCTATCTGTAATTATTGCACTTGTGTATGTGCAAAGCAGTTCGCAAGGCACACTCAGCACGCTGTTTGCTCTCTACGCAATATTTTCGGCAGGTATAATAGGTATGTTTTTGCTTGGCATTTTCAGCCGCCGAGCCAACTGGCAAGGACTATACATAGGAATTGCTGCTTCGGTGCTGTTTTCGGCCTATGCAGTGCTTACTACCACTCACACCGCCAATGGAAACCTTTTGCTCGATTTGGGAGAATATAATTTCCCTCATCATCAGTATATGCTTGGGGTATATAGCCACATAATAGTGCTTGTTGTGGGTTATATAGCAAGTCTTTTCTTTCCTAAGCAAAACATCAATTCGAGGCTTTTGTATAGACGAAAAAAAAGAAGTCAATCGGCACAATAGAATTTGAATATCTACGTTATAGATATATATGATAACCCAAAATACATTTTCTGCAAAAGCGTTTTCTATGTATAAGATGTTGAGCTATAGCGTTATTGCTTTAGTAGCTATGGCAATGGTGGAGAATGCAGCCGCTCAGTCACCCATAATTATAGCAGCTTCCGATACCAATGTTGTGCTTGAGCGCGACACACTTGCCGAGGTTGTGGCTGTGTCGCCAGCTGCAAAGCGTAGAATGGCTAATACTACCATAGGAGCAGAAAAAATTGAGATAAAAGAACTGGCAAAGATGCCCGTACTCTTTGGCGAGCGCGACCTTATGAAGTCAATACAGCTATTGCCAGGAGTGAAGAGCGAAAGCGATGGTTCGAGTGGTTATCAGGTGCGAGGTGGTACGTCGGCGCAAAATCTTGTCTTGCTCGATAATGCTATTATCTACAATTCTGGTCATTTGATGGGTCTCTTCTCAACCTTCAACGAAGAGGCTCTCACCAATGCAACGCTATACAAAGGACAAATTCCAGCGCAGATAGGTGGGGCAGTGTCGTCGGTGTTCGACATATCTACCAAGTCGGGCGACATGCAGAAGTGGCATTGGGGCGTTGGCATAGGTTTGTTGTCGGCCAAGGCTAATGTCGAAGGACCTCTTGTGCGCGACAAAGCTTCGTTTCTTGTCACTGCACGTCGCTCATATTTAGATCTGTTTCTCAAAGCCACAGAGGATTATAAAGACACAAAGCTCAATTTTTTTGATGTGAATGCTAAGATCAGTATTCGATTGAAAAACAACGACGATTTGGCCATCTCCTATTTTCAGGGACGTGACAATTTAGGTCTTAAGGATATTATGTCTCTTAAGTGGGGAAACCAAGCTCTATCAATGCGCTGGTTTCATGTGGCAAATGATAGGCTCTTTAGCACAACTTCGGCTCAGCTGACCAACTATAAGAGTTCGGTTACTATGACGATGCTATCTACCGATTACGAAATGAGTGGTTTTGTGCGACACATTGGCGTACAAGAGATGTTGACTTTTCTGCCTAACGAATCGCATAGTATGAAGTTGGGCGCTCAAAGTCAGATTGTTGTGCTGAGGTCAGCCGAATGGAAGATTAATACTTTGCACGAAAAAGAGCAACGCCGCGCTTGGCAAAACGACTTTTGGCTCAACGACGATTGGCGTCTCGGTGAGTCGTTCGATATTTCGCTTGGCATACGTATGAATCTCTTTTCGGCCCTTGGCGGTTCGCCATATTATAACATCGATGCCGATGGCAACATTGCCGATACGCTCCATTATGCTAACGGCAGCATAGTGCATACGTATGTTACCCCTGAACCACGTTTCAGTGTGAAGTATAAATTCGGCATTCATAGCAGTATAAAGTTTGGCTATAGCCGCACAAGTCAACATATACAAGCTATTCGCAATAGCACAAGTTCGTCGATGCCGTTCGATAGATATACTATGAGTAGCAACATCGTCAAACCGCAGATAGCCAATCAGTTTAGTGCGGGATTCTTCAAAGCCACTTCCGACGAGAAATACGATTTTAGTCTTGAGGCATATTACAAAAATGTCGACAACATGAGTGACTATAAAGATGGTAAGACATTCTATTCGGAAATAGAGATAGAACGATTGCTGCTTACGGGCAAGAGTCGCTCATACGGATTGGAGTTTTGTGCTCATAAAAATGCAGGACGTTTCACTGGTTGGGCTGCATATACGCTCGCTTGGTCGGAAAACAAAATAGATGGCATCGATGGCGGACGATGGTATTGGGCAAGCAACGATAGACGTCACGACATATCTATTGTTGCTATGTATAATCTCAATAACAATTGGAACTTCACGGCAGCGTGGGTCTACAACACAGGTCAGGCTCTGACGGCTCCGAGTGCAAAATATGAACTCGCAGGACAAACATATTATTATTATGCCGAACGCAATGGTTATCGTGCTCCATCGAATCACCGATTGGACGTAAGTGCTACGCATACTAAAAAAATTGAGGGTAGGTTCGAACGTCAACTCTCGTTGGGCATATATAACCTCTATGCTCGCCAAAATCCATACATGATTATGTTCTCCGACGACGAAGAGTCTAACTCTGGTACAAAAGCTGAGCAAGTGGCGCTGTTTAGCATTGTGCCCTCTATTTCGTATGTTATAAAATTCTGATTATGAAATTGTTGAGGTATATATTTATATACATAATGATATGTAGCTGCACCAAAGAAATCGACATCGACTATCATAGTGTGGCTTCGATGCCTGTGATAGAAGCTCATTTGAACGAAAGTGGTGTTGTGGTTGGCATTAGTCGCACGCGCGACATTGACGATAACGAAAAGAATAAGTATGTCGATGATGCCGTGCTGTGTCTATCGTCGAGCATTGGCGATAACGTGAGGTTGAATTATGCCGATAGTGGAAAATATGTAGGTCTTGTGGCTCCTATCGTTGGGGTTGAATATACTCTCGATGTCGATATTGATGGCACAACCTACACTGCCAATTCCACAATGCAGCCTTCGCCTATTATTGAGTCGGCAAGGTTTAAGGTGTCGCCCATTTTCACATCCAACGTTGTATCTCTCAACTTCGAGGTGCAAACGCCTACCAACATGCAATATTTCTATGTATATCAGATCTATCGCAACGGCAAACTCTATAAGTGGAACACATTCGAAAACCGCGGAAGCGACAATGGTCGTGTGACGAAGTCGGTGTTGTGCTTCTATATCGGTGATGCCGAAGACGATGAGGATGAAATAATTGCCGATGGCGACGCTATGACATTGAGCATTGCCTGCATAGAGCGCAAGGCCTACGAGTATCTCTACGGACTGAAGATGAGCGCGCGAACCACAGCTAATCCAGCGAGTATGTTTTCTGGCAATGCTATTGGCTACTTTGCTGCCGAAGGTGTAGCTTTTCGCGATCTTGGACTATTCAACTTAGATTCAGCCTGGCTAAATGATGGCGAATAAGCCTCAATGTGGCTGTTGGTAAAATTTTCAGCCTATTTTGCCAAAATTGTCTACACTCATTCTGTCGCATTTCAGCGCTACTTCCTATACTTTTGGTGCTGTTATAAAAAGATATTCTATGAATAAAAAACAGCTACTAATCTTTGCATTGGGCGGCATGTTTGTGTTGCCTACTTATGCGCAAAAAATCGATTTCGACACGAGCAACAGAGTCGGTCAACTCACCGAACTCAACTACACTTCGTGGGTAGTGTCGGCTGGCGAGAGTTCTTCGCTCGAAACCGTCGATGCCGATGGAAATGCTATAACCATAACTATTGATGCAAATAATGTCAACGACTGTGTGGTAAACTCCAATTGGGGAAACAAGTGCTCAAATTCGATTCTTCTCGAGGATGCTGCTATCGTCTATGGTAAAGATGGCACTGATTTGAAGAAAAACTATACCGATAAGTCCGTCACGATGAATTTCAGCTTCTCAGGACTAAAGTCGGGTGTACATACCATTCAATTCTATCTAAATATCACTGATAGAGGAGTATACGATAATCCTGCTCCACTTTCGATCTATGCCAACGGCGTGGAGGTTCAGAGTGGTATAATTATGTCGAAATGTGTCAATGCTATAGCCGATGTTACTACTGTAAGTACTTCGTTTACAGCTGTCGAAGGCGAAACTTCGATTGTTAGCATAGTATCGAAACCCGTCGAAGGTAACACATATAGCACTACCAATATCTACGTTAGTGCTATGATGCTCGATGAAGCTAATGTGGCCGATCAAGCTCATACGCCTAACATAGGCACAGAAAACTATCATGCTCCAGCTACCAATGGCTCTATGACTTTAGGCTGGACTTCAGCTGCAAGTGCCGTTGAAAGCCGCGTGTATATTGGTGAAGAACCTTTCACTATCGATTCCGATGCATCGTCTGTAGAAATGGAATTCTTAGGCAATACTACGGGTAATACATACGTAGTAACAGGATTGTCGAACCTCAAGAAGTATTATTGGCGAGTAGACCAAGTAAATGCCGAAGGAGTTGTAACACGTGGCGAAAATTGGATTTTCCGTCCACGCCAAGTAGCATTCCCTGGTGCCGAAGGCTATGGCCGTTTTGCTAATGGTGGTCGTGGCGGCAAGGTGGTGCACGTAACTAACCTCGAAGATAATGGCGACGACATTAATCCTACCGAAGGTTCGCTTCGATATGCTCTAAAGGCTGTTAGTGGTCCTCGCACAATTGTGTTCGACGTCTCTGGTGTTATTAAGTTGAAGGCTCGCTTAACTTGTTCCGATAGCTATGTTACTATAGCAGGACAAACAGCACCTGGAAAGGGCATACTTATAACCAATGGCGCTCTTGGCGTCAACACCGATGGCATCACACGTTTCATTCGTGCGCGTCTTGGCTATCCCGAAGATGGTACCCAAAATACCGATAGAGGTCTCGATGGTCTTGGTGTGGCAGGCGCTACACACTCCATTGTCGATCACTGCTCTGTAGGCTGGACTATCGATGAGGCTTTCAGTAGCCGAAATTGTAAAAACATCACGCTGCAGCGTACTCTAATATCCGAAGCCCTCAACGTGGCCGACCATCCTAACTATAGCAGTGGTACTGCTCATGGTTATGCTGCTACCATTGGTGGCGACACTGCTTCATATCACCACAATTTGCTTGTTCACAACGAAGGCCGAAACTGGAGCCTTTCGGGGGGTCTTGATGCTACGGGTAGTTATGCTGGCCATCACGATGTGTTCAACAACGTTGTATACAACTGGGGCGGTCGTGCTACCGATGGCGGTACTCACGAATGCAATTTTGTAAACAACTACTACAAAATGGGCCCTGCTACTACTAAGACTGTGCTTTTGCAAGCCGACCTTGAAGGAACGGGCTCTGGCACTCAAGAGTATTATGTGAGTGGTAATATTCGTCAAGCTAAAAACAATGGCGCTCTCACCGAAGATAAGAGTGGTGATACGTATAACTATCGCTGTACAAATGGGCAGGAACTCAACTGGACGGTGTTTGTGTCTGAACCCTATTTCGAGTCGTATGCAACAATTGAAACGGCTCGTGCTGCATATAAAAACGTGCTCTCCGATGCTGGCTGCTCTCAACCATCGCTCGACGACCACGACATACGTATGGTAAATGAAACGCTATCTGGTACTACTTCTACTGTTGGAAGCAAAAGCGGAAAAGCTGGTTTGATAGATCGCGAAACTGATGACGGATGCGAAGGCCTCGATTGGTATTACGATATTGATAATTTCCCTTGGCTCAAGCGTACCGATAATTTCGATACCGATTCCGATGGTATGCCCGATTGGTGGGAGGCGATTGTGGGATCAAATGCCGCCCAAGCCGACAACAACAACGATCCCGATGGCGATGGATATACACTCCTCGAAGACTACCTCAACTGGCTCGCTCAGCCTCATTATGCCATTGCTGCTGGCGAAACTGCTATCATCGATTTGAAGCAACTTTTTGCTGGTTACGATAATCAACCTTCGTTCTCGATTGTGTCTGCCGATGAGGCTCTGAATGCTAATATCGATAATACTTCATTGTCGTTGACGCCAGAACAGACGGCTCTCGATAAGTTGTTTACTATCAGCGTTGAAGCGACCGATGCCGATAACGTATCTACGCTTTCTCGTGAGATTAATTTCTACGTCACCTCTACGCCCGACGAAACATATTCCGAAGCAATAGCTATTAATAATGATAACGATGAAACCGACGACAACAACGATACCGGTAACGATACGCCAACTGCTGTCGACAATATTGTTTTCGATGACAATGCTCAGTATGAGGTCTACACTCTCGGTGGTGTTTATGTAGGTCGTGTCTCGCAAATTGATAATCTCGTAAAAGGTCTATATATACTCCACAAAGTGGGTGACACGGGAAATTCAACTCTGTTCGTAAAGTAGAGCATTTATAGTTATTTATATAGAAACGTCGATGGTGTAGGTATGCTTAAACCTATTGCCATCGATGTTTTTTTTTGTGTGCCTATAATGCCTATTATATTCATTAGTTGAACTATATCTTCTGTCTCTCATTTTTCTTAACTTCGCTAAACCTAACCTAAAAACCACTCACCACATGAAAATGCCATTGGTCGATGAGAAAACGCAGTTGTTTTCTGCATATAGAAAACTATTGAAGACGACTGCTGATATGCGCGAAGAAGACGATATACATAAAATACGCGCTTTCTTCGCTACAATTCCAAACTTGAATTTGAAAGAGTGTAAGGCTACAGGCTATACGTGTTTGCAGCATATGCTCGAAGTGGCCAATGTGGTAGTTGATGAAATAGGTCTTGGACGTGTGGCGGCGTTAGCGGCAATTCTATACGAAATAATGCAGCATTCCACCATTCAACGCGATGAAGTTGTTCGCTTGTTTGGTGAGCAAACAGCAACCGTTGTCGATGGATTGTCGAAAGTTTGCGAACTCTACCAACGTAATACCTCTATCGAGAGTGAAAACTTTCGTAAGTTGCTATTCACCTTTGCACAAGATGTGCGAGTTATTCTTGTCATTCTTGCCGACCGCTTGGCTCTGATGCGTCATTTGCGTCAATTTCCCGAAGACGATCAATTGCGCATAGGTCGCGAAGTGGGCCAGTTGTATGCTCCTATGGCTCACCGTATGGGATTGTATGGTATGAAGAGCGAGATGGAAGACCTCTCTATGAAGTATACCAATCGTGAGGTCTATCTCGAAATAGCCCGCAAACTGAATGAAACAAAGCGCAGCCGCGATGCCTACATCGATAATTTTATTGCTCCTCTGCGCGAACGCCTCGATGCCACTGGCATGAAATACGAGATGAAGGGGCGCACTAAGACTATTAGTTCTATATACAACAAACTCAAAAAATCGAACGTCGATATTGAAGGCATTTACGATCTCTTTGCTATACGTATAATAATAGACTGCCCGCTCGATATGGAGAAAGCTGCCTGCTGGCGTGCTTATTCTATTGTTACCGACCTCTATCAACCCAACCCTACACGCCTAAAAGATTGGATTTCGGTGCCTAAGGGTAATGGTTATGAAAGCCTACATATCACTGTGCTCGGCCCACAAAATCGTTGGGTTGAGGTGCAAATACGTACGGCTCGTATGGACGAAGTGGCCGAAAAGGGTTTTGCTGCACACTGGAAATACAAGGGTATCAAGACAGAATCGAGTATGGAAAAATGGCTCTCGAATATCCGAGAAGTGCTTGAAAATCCAGAACTTACGACTGTCGATTTTATCGAAGATTTCAAACTTAACCTCTACGACAAAGAGGTGTTCGCCTTCACACCCAAAGGCGAACTGCGACGCTTGGCCAAAGGGGCTACAGTGCTCGATTTTGCATTCGACATACACTCTAAAGTTGGCTGCCATTGTGTAGGAGCTATAGTCAACGAGCGAAATGTAACCATCAAGTATGTAATACAAAATGGCGATCAGGTCGAAATACTCACTTCGCCGCGTCAGGAGCCAAAGCAAGATTGGATGTCGTTGGTTACCACAAGCCATGCGCGTGCTAAGTTGCGTCAAGCACTCAAGGAAAAGATATTCAAGCAGAGTGAAGTCGGACGCGAGATGCTCGACCGTAGGTTCAAAAATTGGAAAATAGATCTCACCGACACTCTTCTGCATGATATGATGCATAAGTTTGGCTATAAGGATATTAACATATTCCTTAGCGATGTTGGTGAGGAAAAAATACAACCGCAGCAGATAAAGAATTTTGTCGATGAACAGATGCGCGAAGAACAAGAGAAAACACCCGAAAAGGCTATCTCTGCCGATAAATTTCGCCATCGCGAAGAAGCACGAACAGAGGACAGCCGCAATGTGTTGCGTATCGATAGTTCGCTCACCGACATCAACTTTACTCTCGCTAAATGTTGTTCGCCTATTTATGGTGATAATATTTTCGCCTTCATCACTGCCGCTGGAGGTCTAAAAGTTCACCGTATTGGTTGTCCTAACGAAGCTGAGATGCGTCGTAAGTTTCCGTATCGCATTCAGCCTGCTGAGTGGGTTGGTTCTAATGGCGACTTGAAGCCTATCGATATGCGCATCACTGGTTCTAACGATATTGCTATTCTGTCTAATATCACTCAACTTTTAACCAAAGATGGTTCATTGCGTGTGCGTTCCATTAATGTTAATTCTACCGAAGGTGGCTTCGAAGGCGATGTCACAATTCTTGTGGCCTCCGATGCTACACTCGATAATGTTGTGAAGAAAATAAAAACGGTAAGAGGTGTTTATAATGTTGAATTGCTCAACAAGGGTGGTAAGTAGGAATTTTATTTGAGATATATATAAGCAAACAGCCTCGACACAATTTCGTCGAGGCTGCTTGTTTTTTAGAATTTTGCTACTGTTTCGTGTATGGCAATCAAATGCTGCATCAATCCTCTGAAGAGGTCTATTTGTAGCATATTAGCTCCGTCCGATTTGGCATTTTTAGGATCAGGGTGAGTCTCCAAGAATATACCATCGAGACCGACAGCAACACCAGCGCGAGCTATTGTCTCTATAAGTTCGGGTTTGCCTCCCGTCACACCCGACGATTGGTTGGGCTGTTGCAGCGAGTGCGTGATGTCGAGCACCACAGGGGCAAATTGGCGCATCACAGGCAATCCGCGGAAATCTACCACCAAATCTTGGTAACCCATCATTGTGCCTCGGTCGGTTATGAGCACATTGCTGTTGCCGCTATCTATCACTTTACGAACAGCGTGTTGCATAGCTTCTGGTGCAAGGAATTGCCCTTTCTTTATGTTTACCACTTTGCCTGTGGCTGCTGCAGCTTGAAGTATGTCAGTTTGGCGGCAGAGAAATGCTGGCACTTGTAGCACATCTACATATTCTGCTGCCATAGGAGCCTCAGCCGCTGAATGAAAATCGGTGACCACGGGAATGTCGAATTCTTTGCCCACGCGTGCAAGTATTTTGAGTGCCTTCTCGTCGCCTATGCCGCTGAACGAATCGATGCGCGAGCGATTAGCTTTTCTATACGAGCCTTTGAAGATGAGTGGCAATTTCAGTTCGTCGCACTCTTTCACAAGTCGTTCGGCAATCTTGAGAGCCATCTCTTCTCCCTCTATTACGCAAGGTCCTGCCATAACAAAGAATCGTCCGGCATCGGTGTGCTTGAGCTTGGGTATGTTTATGTTCATTGTTTCGTTTTTTTTGTTTTGACGCAAAATTAATGTGTAGTTGTCATTATTTGTATAATTACGCGAATGGCTTCATAATGAAAAAAATCGCACGCACAGTATGAGAATTTGTTGCAGACAATCATTGGTGTTTTTGTGAAATATGTAATCGGTAATTAATATAATTTTACGCCTTGGAATAAATAAAACATAATTCATTACTAAAAATACCTCTAAAAATGGAAAACGCATCCGATTTTGGAAATGTGTCAAGCTTGGTAAAAGAGTTTTTACCAGTTGCATTGAGCTATGGCAAGATGCTCATAGTGGCTATATTAATGCTTGTTGTCGGCTTCTGGCTGATAAAAAAAGTTGTTTTGGCTTTGCGTAAGGTGTTGTTAACTCGCAATATCGATTCTACGCTTACTCCGTTCATCATTAGTCTTGTAACTATTTCGCTAAAAGTTCTTCTCGTTATTAGTGCCGTCACTTATGTAGGCATACCAATGACGTCGTTTGTAGCCATCTTGGGTGCAGCATCGTTGGCTATAGGTATGGCATTTTCGGGAACGTTGCAGAATTTTGCAGGTGGCGTAATGATTCTTGTCTTTCGTCCTTTCAAAGTAGGCGATTTTATTGAGGCTCAAGGCTATATGGGTGTAGTTAGAGAGATTCAGATATTCAACACTATAGTAACTACGGGCGACAACAAGACCATAATTATTCCTAACGGTGGCCTCTCAACTGGTTCGCTCATCAACTATTCTCACATGCCAGAGCGCCGAGTCGACCTTACGTTCGGTATTGGTTATGGCGACGACATTGATAAAGCTTATGCAGCTATAAAGGCAGTTATCGACCGCAACGAAAAAATCATCAAAGATCAGCCAGGTCGTGAACCTTTCATGCATGTAGGCAACCTCGGCGACAATAGCGTAGATATTACCGTGCGTGTGTGGGTCGAGAGCGCAAACTATTGGGATGTGTTCTTCTACATGAACGAGTTTGTGAAGAAAGAGTTCGACGCTCAAGGCATCTCTATTCCTTTCCCTCAGCGCGATGTACATATTGTGAAAGATTAGAGAGAATAGAAAGTTCGAAATACTACATACATATAAATACTAAACAATGAAAAAAGTTCTATTCACCATTATCGCTGCAATGTCCACTATTGGTGTTTTTGCTCAGGAAGCTGCCGCGACAACAGAGAATAAAGAGCCTGAAAGTCCTTGGAAAACAGGTGGCAATGGCTCTTTCACGTTCAATCAAATTTCGTTCAAAAACTGGGCTGCCGGTGGTAAAAACTCAGTCACTGGTACGTTCCTATTCAAGACATTCGCCAACTATAAGTCAGAAAATGCTACGTGGGACAACACCCTCGACCTTGGTTATGGTCTGACGAAATATAAAAGTGAAGATGTGCAAAAGTCGGAAGATAAAATCCAATTTACTTCTAACTATGGCTACAACGCCTACAAGCACAAGTGGTACTATTCGGTGCTCTTCGATTTCAAAACGCAGTTCGCCAATGGTTATAAATATGATGGTAGCCAAATAGTGGATACGGTTTCTAAGTTTATGAACCCTGCATATATCAATCTCTCGATAGGTATGCTTTATAAACCTTCGGATGTATTATCGCTCTTCATCTCGCCTCTCACTGGTCGTACGACAATTGTTTCAGACACCATCTTCGCTCCAAGCTACGGCGTCGATGCAAATAAGCATGCTCGTTTTGAGTATGGTGCTACTGTGAAACTTACTGTAGATAAAAAGGAGATTGTTAAGAATGTTGATTATTTCCTCAATGCTACGGCTTTCTCTAACCTTGCCGACCATCCTGAGCACATAGATATTGATATGGAAACTGGTTTCAATATGCACGTTAACGATTGGCTTACTGCTATATTGAAATTCAACGTTCTCTTCGATGACGATATTAAGTACAAAGAGGCTTATACCTATGAAGAAGATGGCGAACTCAAAACTGGCATTCGCGAACGTGGTGCTCGTGTTCAGTTCAAAGAGCTCTTCGGTTTTGGTTTAGCATTCCATTGGTAATAACTACTATTGCGGATAATTGTTCAGACGGGTAGCTTTGCGCCCGTCTTTTTTTTATGTATACAATGACAAACGAAGAGTTGGAGCGAGGAATGTGCGATAGAACCGAACGCCTCCTTGGTGCTGATGCGATGGAAAAAATCAGGTAGAAACGTGTTATAATATTTGGTGTAGGTGGTGTAGGTAGCTGGTGCGCCGAGAGTTTAGTTCGCTCAGGCTTCCGTCTTAGAATAAGCACGATTCTATATATCAAAAAAAATTCTGCCCACCATTTCAGTGAGCAGAATTCTTTTTATTGCGCTTATTTATAAATAATTACAATGTGTATTTGAAACCTAAGCCTACAGCAGTAATGGTGTTGTCGATGCCCCAGCTGAAGCTGTTGGTTGAGTTGTCGTCGTAGTCACCAGTAGTCTCTTTTCCATCTTCTTCCTTGCCCCATTTGGTAGATTTTGAATGGCGGAAGCTAATCCAACCCAAACCAAGACTTGCGCTAACATAAAGGCGGTCGGTGGCGCGATATTCAAAGTTTGCAAGGTTGACGCCGAAACCAAAGCCAACACTCTTGTGCCAATCTTTGTTTTTGTCGTCTTGAATGCTGGTATACTTGTTAAGACTGAGTGTTACGTTAGCCTTTGGAGCCCAATAGAGTTTCTCGGTCAAACCTACATAGTAGTTAGCCACAGGACCGAAAGCAAATGTTCTGTTACGGTCTTTAGCATTGCCGTAGGTGCTTTCAGGTGCGCTATCTTTGCTTACGCTTACGCTTGCAGTAGCTTGAAAACCAAGGCTAAACTTGTCGCTAAAGAAATAACCAAATTCTGGGTTGAGTGAGAATGAGAAGTTGCCACTTTTCACTTTTTCGTCGGAGCCAGAAGATGTGCGGCTACCACCAAATTCAAAAGTATTTCCCAAATAGAGAGAACCGGCTCTTTGAGCCATCATGCTGCCAGCGCACATTGCACAAGCAGCGATGAGAATAAGTTTTTTCATCGTATTGTTAATAATGTATAATAAAATATTGCAAATATAACAAAATTCGATGTATAGCTTATCATCAATGGTTGATGATTTGCCTATGTTGTCGTAGTTGTTGTTATTAATATCGATTATCTACACGCCAAATAATGTAACAAATTCATTCCAAAACGAATTGCGGTGTAATAAATATATTACATTTGCGGCATGGGCGAGTATATAAGAGAAACCATCCATTCTCATGAATATGATGAATATTATGAGGGCCTCGATGCAAGGACGAAAACAAAATTCGACTATGTAGAGGCTATCATAAAACTCAGTATGTAGTGAACTCGAAGTTTGTGAAAAATATCGAAGGAACAGAATTTTATGAGGCTCGCATTTCAGTGGGTACCGATGAACATCGAACGATAGTTTTTGCAATAGATTCTCGCTCGTTTATAGAATGCAAGCGAGTACTTTTTCTGAATACGTTTCTAAAAAAGAGTACCAAACAGTATAAAAGTGAAGTAGAAATTGCGCGACATATTTTGAACAAATATACCATAGGAGGATAGGATGATGATAGTGTTTGACGAAAATAAACTTGCTAATCTAACTACTGGTTCACAGCATCTCGACGAGAAGTATGGCACAGTAGGTACGCCCTCGCGCGAAGAGTTTGAAGCCAAAGCCGAGGCTTGGTATTACGCCGAATTGTTGCGCGATGAGCGCAAACGCCAAAAGCTCACACAGCAGCAATTGGGTGAGCGCATAGGCAAAAAACGCGAATATATCTCTTCGCTCGAGCAAGGGCGCACGGATATGCAATTGTCTACATTTATACTCATTGCCAAGGCATTAGGTTTGAAGTTTACGTTGGAGGTTGGGTGAAATAGTAGAGACGTTTCATGAAACATCTCTACATGCAAACGCCACGGTTGTAAACATCTCTACCTCAAAAATCCGTACTCATACACTTTGGGCTTTATCTGTTCGCCTAAGGCTTTGAGCGCGGATTTTAGGTTGTCTAAAAGTTCAGTGTAGTGCGCATCTTCCGACGATGGGTTCATCTTGCCTTTGTCGTTGCGACCTTGGAAATACTCCTTTATGTCGTAGAGCGAGGCGTTCGGATTGGCATCGGGCATGGTGTGGTAGTAGCGCCACAATTCGCGACCAGCACCGAGAACCGCATTCGATTCTGTGGTGAATTGTAGCTGCGGAGCGCTCGTTGTGTCGGGCGTGGCCGATTCGAACAGATTGCCTTCGTTGCTCTGGGTTGGTTTTGTTTTCCCTGCTAAAAAATCGCTCATGAAATGGCTCTCGAATCTGTCTTTGGCGTCTACCTCCGTTTCGGAGAACGGTATCCAATGGTTGGTGCCTTGCGATGCTGATATTCTGTTTTGTCCGTGGAATAATGTGTATATCAAGCAATTCGTTTGAAACGCCATATCCGTTTTCCAACCATCGTTTGGATAAAGAAATTGGTCGCGGTCGTTGAGCCAAGTATTGGGATATACTTGTCTTACTGCTAAATACATACCTATATTCAAAAGGTTATTAGCGGTAATACCAACGAAAATGCCATGACGAGTTCCTTTTTCATTCAATATAGACACGTACTTATTGTTTTGAAAGTCTGGACAGTCAGCCATAAGGTAACCAACATTATCAGACGTTTTAGTATTGAAAGTTGAAAGCCATTTATTTATACGTGGAAGATTATCATCATCAACTTCAATAGTTTTTGTCTGATAAAAATTACCATCGGTATCATATGCATCAGCTATAATGCGGCTGAATTTTTCCTTTTCGCAAGTGTTCCAAATCAAGAAACCTATTGGGAATGTGCCAGAAACGTTGTCGAACGTTTTAGCAGGTACGACAAAAATTTTTTCGAGCTTCGCTCGAAAGGCGTTCCTGAAATCCTGGAAATTGGACGCTTGCAGAATTTTCAAAGTTGAAAATTCTGCAAGCGTAGTTGTAGGGATTTCATCATAAATACGTATGAAGAATTGCGCAAAAACTTCGTTACTCGCCTTGCCAATAATGTCTTTATATTTTGCAAATGTTTTATTTTCAATAGCAACGCCAGCTTTGTGTTTTCCTTGTCCGCTTCCTGCTTCCGCATACGGCGGATTAATGTAAATAACTAATTTCTTACGTTTTTCGGGGTCGTTGATAATTCTGTATAGGTCGGGCGGCAATTTGCCATATTGCGCTGTAGAGACGCGGCGCGCCGCGTCTCTACAATCGGCGAAAACATTGCCATCCATCGGCAAAAATTCGTCGTTGAGGAAATCGAACTGAAAAACGTGATTCTCCAATAGGTTGGCGCCGTTGCGAATGCGGTCTTTCATCACGTCTACATCTTGCAGGTCGAGCGTCGAAGCCCATACGTTGTATTTGTTGGTGAGGCCGTTGAGCAAGTTGCCAGTGCCAGCGCAGCAATCCCATACGTAGTACTCGTCTTGCCAATTGTCGCCAAGCACATCGGCTATGTATTGTTGGCTCTTCTCAACCCAAATTTGCGGCGTGAAATATGCGCCCTTGCGTTCGCGAACGTCCTGAGGCACAAGCAAATCGGCGCGTTCTACTATGTAGTTCCAATAGTCGTTTTGTGGCGGACGGTGGTAGCGCTTCCAAAAATCGGTATAGTGCTGAAGTCCAACGCTTTTGAAGCCAAATGGAATTATAAACTCGGTGCCCAGATTGTCGGTTCGTTTCAGTTGGTAGGGCTTATCGGCGCTGGCGTCGAAGGTGATGTAGAAATTGGAGTTCACCGTTTTGTCGTCGCTCACGTCGGGCGTTCCGTTGTCGTCTACGTTGAGTTCGGCAAGGAAGAAATCGCGGTCGTAGATACTATAATTCTTCTTCAGCTTCTCCCAATCGGCTGCAATGTAGGGCATTACCATCTTTTGCCACTTCTGATATACGAAAATGAAGTTGTTTTTGTCGATGAGCGTGGCGAGCATAGAGCCGTCGTCGATGGCAAAATTGGCTTTGATGAAGTTTTTCAGCTCAAGGCTGTCGGAGTCGAAAAAGAATGTAAAGACGCGGTTTGGGTCGATGGCATTGCGCACCGTCTCAACGGTTTTGTCGTCGACAGCCGATGGTGTTTGCGTCCAGTTGAAGTCGTTTATTTGGTAGATATGCAGCGCGTAGTGATACTCGATGAAGGCAATCTTCTCGTTGTCGAAGCAGCCGATGAACTTGGGCGGCACGCGGTCGAATGCATCGGCTTTTATGGTGATGATGAGCTGCGCGAGCATTCGGTATATGTCGGTAGGCTGCTGCTTTGCCTCTGCCCAAAGTATCTATTCGGTGTCGGTGGAGGTGGCTTTTTTATTTTCTGACAAGGGGGCATGCCCCCTTGCTTTCACCGCGAAATCTATGCGTCCGATAAGGTCGGTGCAGTCGAATTTGGGGAACCAGTCGGCTGCCACTTTGAGTTTTAGCGACTCCTCGCGTATGTTTTCGTAGAGCATGACGTGATTGATAGATTGGGCATTTACTATCAATCACTTGCGATAGGGTAAAAAGAAAGGTGTAGGCCTTTCTATCGCATTCACGAGGAGCGTCGGATGAACCCCGTTCCACCTATAGAAATGTGCCCACACCACGCGGTGCGAGCATCAACTAAATTAGGTGGAAACGAGAGCGCAATAAACGCTCAGCGCGAATAGCTAATTACTCTATCGACTTCAAAATCAAGAGTTTCCGACGCTTTTGTTTTGAATGCGAATAATAGCTAATGCTTAGTTTATGTTAAGGTCTTTTGTTTCTGTTTTTGTATGAATAATTTTTGCGGTCGTAAAATTAGCATCATTAGTAGATTATAAAAAGAGTGCCAGCGCGGCATGTTATATAATTACGAAAAAGGCGAACGACACGAGAAAATTCAATTTTCAATTTTCAACTTTCAACTTTCAACTTACTTATCCATCACAGCGCGAATAGTGTGACCATAATAGCGATTGTAGTGGTCGGCTTGAACATATTCAGAGTTCATAGTTATGAACCAAGCTTGCTTCAAGTTTTGGTTGAAAATCGACGAAGACCAGTAGCTGCCGTAGTCGTCCACTAAATCTATATCGTTTTCGATGCGATAGCCAGCGGCAGGCAGAAAAATCGATTTGTCGGTATAGCCATCAACATTGCTAACAATCACGTAGCCATAGACTAAATCGCCTTTAGAGTTTTTCATATTAGTCCAAGTCCACGTGCAATTACTCACAAGTTCCAAAACTTGGTCGTAGTTAGGCATGTGCCACCCGCCGCCCCAATTGCAAGTGGCAGCATCGAAAGAGGTGCCAGCGATGTCGGTCAGTTTTGCCATATCGTCATTGTCTTTGCCGCACTCGCTGTTTTCGTATACATATTCATTCCATGAGTAGGTTCTTTTTGTTGAGGTCTCGCCCCAGGCAAAATAGTCGCCCATTTCGGTCTCTTCTGTAGCGCCTACATTCATATTCGCCCATTTCACCGAAAGCCCCAAATCAACTGCTTCTACGTTTGAAGGTGCTTTTGCCGTGCAACCAATTAGTGCGAAAGTCAAGATTAATAGCGATAGTATGTGTATGGTGCGAATGTTCATCTATTTTATATGTATAACACTGCGAATTTAGCAATTAATATTCATTGCTCGATAATAAGATATAAAACAAGCACCGTTTACTAACGTCCACTTGTTTATGCTTCTAATTGATTAATAGCTCCATTTGTCGAAATAAGTAGGCAGTTTGCCGATTTTGTCTACATCGTATGGTAGGTACATATATAAATTTGACCTACAACCAACAACAAGAACATAAATATGAAAAGTCGAGACATTTTGAAATCGGCAACAACACTATTGCTATTATCGGCAACATTTGTGACGGCATACTCACAAGTAAAAATTACAGGTAAAATCATCGATGGCTCCAACAATCAGCCGCTACCATCGGCAACCATACTACTTACCAACGACAACGGACAACAGTTTGGACAAACTACCGATGCTGATGGCGTGTTCAGCTTTTCGCGTGTGAAAGCAGGCAAATACAAGTTGAAAATGGCTTTTCTTGGCTATATAGCGGTGGAGAAAAGCGTGGAGGCAAGTGCAGCCGATGTGAATATAGGTACGATAAAGCTTGAACTCGAGAATAAGAATTTGGCAGAGGTGAAAGCCGTGGCCGAAGTGGTTCGACAAGAGCAGCGAGGCGACACAATCATATTCAATGCAGCAGCATTCAAAGTGAATCCCGATGCTACAACGGCCGATTTGCTTAAGAAAATGCCTGGTATGCAGGTGAAAGATGGCACCGTGACTCAAGCTGGCGAGACTATCAAGAAGGTGCTTGTAGATGGCGAAGAATTTTTTGGCTCCGACCCTATGATTGCGCTAAAAACTATCGATGCCAGCATGGTGGACAAAATTGAAGTCTACGACAAACAGAGCGACCAGTCGGAGTTTACTGGATTTTCTGATGGCAACGAAGAGCGTACTATCAATATACTTACCAAAATGGGTGTAAAGAAAGGTCGTTTTGGTCGTGCTTATGGAGGCTATGGAACTGGCGAACATTATGAAATGGGAGGCAACATGAACTTCTTTGCGGGGCTACATCGTTTGTCGGTGATAGGTATGCTCAACAATGTGAATCAGCAAAGTTTCTCGTTCGACGATGTCACAGGAGCAATGGCTGCTGGCGGCCGTGGAATGACGGGCTCGTTCGGTGGTGGACGCGATGGTTTGAATACCACTGGCGCGTTAGGCATCAACTATAACTATAGCAAGAAAAACAAGCTCAAAATTGCAGCAAGCTATTTCTATAACTACAATAAGAATCAGAGCAATTCGGGAAGTGTGCAAGAGTATTTTACTGATGATGATGACGCCGATTCTTTACATGTATACGATAGCCAGACGCAGAGCGATGGAAAGAACTTCAACCATCGCGCCAACTTGCGCTTGAATTGGACCATAAACAGCAACAATAGCTTGGTGTTTGACCCGAATATCAGTTGGCAAATCTACAAGCAAAACCGCTTCAACACAGGTGCAGACCTTCTCAACGCTGAGCGCTACAAACTCACTACGCAGAACAACGACAACAAGACTATTGGTTATGGCTTAGGTGGCAACCTCACGTGGCGACATAAGTTCAGCATCGATAAACGTACAATATCCTTGCGTGTGGGGTCGACAGTCAACAATTCTGATGCCGATGGCGTTAGCAGTTCGTCGATACAGGACGACAACAACGATGCTAATAGTCTTATGACAAGTCAGCTGACTGACAACGAGAGCCGTAGCAACAAAATGAGCGCAAGCCTTATGTATACAGAACCTTTTGGCAACAATGCTGTGCTACAACTTAACTATAGTCCTACATATACACATAGTTCTGGTAATAAGTATGTTATGGCTGATAGCTTGCTCGAAGTAACAGACGCGCCCGAATTCAACAATTACCAATTTTCGCAGCTCCTAAGTACTAAAAAAGAGAGCAACTATTTGCAACATAAAGCTGGTATAGGTTTGAACATATTCAATACCAAAGAGATAGAACGCGGAGAACCAGGCGAAGAACGAGGTCAGCGTGGCATGAAAGGCGAGGGTAGAGAAGGTGGCGAGAATAGCACCGACAAAGTGCGAGTGAATGCTACCATAGGTCTCGATTTTCAAAAATCGATTCTCGATGGCAATCAGACATATCCATATAGTTTCGAAACGCATAAAACGTACAATAGTTTGCTGCCATCGGCTGAGTTTCGCATACGTAAAAACAAAGATTTCAATCTGCGACTCATCTATCGCACGAGCACCAAAGCACCGAGCATATCCAACCTGCAAAAGGTTGTTGATGTTAGCAACGTGCGTAAATACACAGCAGGAAATCCCGACCTCGACCAGTCGCTTACGCACCAAATTCGATTCCGTGTGGGCATCAACAACACGGCAACATCGCGCTTCATGTTCGTAAGTTCCGAATTGTCGGCCACACGCGACTACATAGCCACGTCGACCGTCATAGCTACACAAGATTCACTCATCGACTATGGCATCACTTTGCCTAAAGGCACGCAGTTGAGTAAGCCTATAAATATGAATGGCTACTTGACATCGCGCATCAATATGACGTTGTCGTCGCCTGTGAAGTGGCTTGCGAGCAACGTAAGCTTGAATCTTGGCGCAAACTTCAACAAAACCCCGAGCCTTTACAACTACCGCAAAGTGACCAATAAAACCTATTCGTTTAGTGGCGGCGTGAATATAGGTAGCAACATCAGCGAGAATATCGACTTCAATGTCAACTACGATGGTTCCTACAACATTGTGAAAAGCACTAAGACCGTAGCCAACAACTATAACTACTATAAACATAGTGCTGGAGCCGACCTTACGTGGCTATTCTTCGATCAACGTTTTGTGTTTACAAACAGCCTAAGCCATACCTACACAAGTGGTATGGGCGACGACTACGATTCTAACTACCTCACATGGAATGCTTCGTTTGGCTATAAATTTTTCGCCGATCGCCGTGCCGAACTGAAACTTCGCGCCAACGACATTCTCAATAGTGCCGAAAGTGTACGTCGTAGCATTCAAGATGCATATATACAAACGAGTACTACTGACGTGCTCAAACGCTATGTGATGCTAACATTCACCTACAAATTCAAGACTATAGGCGAAGTGCCTCAGCAGCGCGAACGACAAGGCGGACGCGGTGGACGTGGCGGCATGGGTGGCCCAATGTGATTTTTTTTGACAGATAATTATACTTATGAAAAGCTACAATCGTGAGGGTTGTGGCTTTTTTCATAATTATGATAAAAACGATAGATATTCATTACAAATAGAAAAAAGACCAACGACAAACAGTCCGATACTTTCGTTTCATTTGTTGAAGTTGTAAATTCGCGGCTCGGAAAGCGGAGAATAGCTAAATATGCTCAAAGGGAAATCAAAAATAACCGCCTCGCTCATAGGCTCTTTATTATTCATCATAGTTTGGTCGGCTTGCAATAGTGCCGATTCAGCGCTCTTGTCATATCAGCACACCATACAAGTGGGACTCTATTCGTGTCATACGCAGAACGACACTACTCTCACCAACGTTCAAGTGCGTGGCATAGGAGTCGATTCGTTGCTCTACGACGAAGATGAACTTGGAGAACTTTTTCTCAATATAAATATGAATGCCGATGTTACTCGGTTTATGCTTAGCACTCAAACGCTCAACGACGAAATGACAATCACATACACCAAGTCGCTCGAGTCGGTTGGCGGTTCTGGCATAGCTATGGAAGTGCGCATCGACAGCATAGGGTGTACCAATACGTTTATCGACTCCGTTTCGATTGTAAATAAATATATACGCTACAACGAAAGTTCTGAAAATGTCCAGATTTTTATCTATTAGCATACTTATACTCATAAGCATCACGGCGGCAGCTCAGAGCTCGCGTATATCGTCGATGACATCGGCGGTGACGTCGAATTCTAATAGCAATACGCAGCAAACAGAAGAAGACGACGAAACGCCACAAAAGCCCAAAATTATTGTGGTGAAAGACCAAGGACTCTCATTGGGCGTCGACGTAGCTCCACTCATTATGCGCATCATCGACAACGACCGTGTGGGCATTGGTTTTATTGGTCGCTATGGTTTTGCAAATCGTTGGTATGCCAATGCCGAAATAGGCTACGAGAATGCCAACTATTCCAATAAAGATTTCTCTTACAAATCGAATGGCTCATACTTGCGCATAGGTGCCGACTACGACCTCTTCGAATCGGAAGATTTTCCCACCAACGACAACATTTTTGTGGGTATGCGTTATTGCTATGCATGGCAAAGCCACGAGAGTGAATATTTTCGCATAGTAGATAGCTATTGGGGCGATTATGAAGGAAGTATGGGCAATTCTATGGTCAATTCGCATTCGCTCGACATACTCTTTGGTCTTCGATGCGAAGTGTTGCGCAATATATATTTTGGCTGGACGTTTCGTGGGCGTTTTCTGCTCGCTTCGGCCTATAATGATGTTTTGGCGCCATACGCAGTTGCCGGATATGGTAAGTATGCCAACAAAGTAACGCTTGGCTTTACGTATACAGTTGAATATCAACTTCCATTCAATAGGAAGAAAAAACAAGCATTGAAATGAAACGAATATGCATATTCTGCGCGTCGAGTCCGCGCATACCACAAATATATTTCGACGATGCGCGCCGCTTGGCAGAACTCATGGTAGAGAGCGGCTATGAAATGGTATACGGCGGTGGCAGCGTAGGTCTGATGGGCACTATGGCCGATGTGATGCTTGAGCACAATGCAGGCGTCGTTGGCGTGATACCCAAGTTTATGGTCGAAGTAGAGTGGCAGCACAAAGGAGTGAAAGAGATGCATCTGACCGAAACAATGTCTGAGCGCAAGCAGATGATGATAAAAATGTCCGATGCTATAATTACACTTCCAGGCAGCACCGGCACGCTCGACGAACTCTTTGAAGCTGCAAGCGACAAAAAACTCGGACTGATAAACAAACCACTCGTAATACTCAATACTAACGGCTTCTACGATAGCCAAATAGCACTACTACAACGCATGGTAGACGAAAATTTTATGGCCGATGTGCATTTACGTAAAATTTCCGTTGCCAACACGCCCGAAGAAGCTATAAACTTGTGTTGCCAAACCGAAGAACCCACTTCGCTAAGCGACGCACAACTATAACACGTTGAATATGTTGCAAATAGCAGAACAAACAACCACACTCATTGTGCAAGCCACAACGCCAGCCGACACCACAGCAAAGCCCGTTGCTCCGCGTCGTACGGTGGTAGTTGCTCCTGCTAAGCACCTCTCTGCCTCCGACTCGGTCTTCTTTGGCTTGGTGAACAACGAAGACTCTCTCTACTTTGATGCTAATCGCTTAGTGCGCGATGTGCAGATGCGCAACATAAGAAATGTTGAGCCTACTGCTATTGATAGTGCATATTTATGCAGTATGGATACAGCACTGCACACAACTCAGCAAGTAGATGAATTGCAATATCACGAGCGAGCATTGCCTCCGCTAAATTCTGACGTGCAATGGATTATGACCATTGTTGTGGGAATTGTTGTTTTGCTTGGCGTAGTGAAAGCAATATCAAACGATTACATCTCGCGAGTGATGTCGCTTATATATTCCGACTTCAATTGGAATGGCATAATAGCATCGATAGAGGTCCGCAATTATTGGTCGAGTCGAATACTACTTGTTACATCGCAGATAGTGTTTTCGTTGTTGCTCTATGAGATGATCATAAGCTACAGTAATACAGAGCAATATATCACTGAGCGAGGTCCGATTCTTTTTTTGCTTATTTGGGGTGGAGTGTTTGCATATCACATATTCAAAGTGTCGATGCACAAACTCATAGGCTACACATTCGACATCAAAGAACGCACAAGCTATATCGTCAGCCGACGATTTTTGGAGCATAGCATACGTGGAATACTTATACTTCCTGTAGTGATTTTGTTTCCATTTGTGCCTTATGCTACGTATCCAATATTGAGCAAAGTGGCCGTAATTATTATGATAATTATGTACTTATGGCGAGTGCTGCGTTCGATTAGAATAAATTTGAACCACATCTTTTCACTTTTCTACGTTGTTTTGTACCTTTGCGCCGTTGAATTGATACCGTTAATATGTCTGTTCAAAACGGTCGTTTTAGTGGTGTCGCAACAACAGTAGTATAGATTCTTACACATAACAATAGTAACATTGAAGATCAAGAGGATATTGGTTTCACAGCCAAAACCAGTTGACAGCAAGTCGCCATACTACGAGATGGCCGAAGCCAACAATGTCAAATTGGAATTCCGCCCATTCATTCATGTTGAGGGCGTTACAGCAAAAGATTTCCGCAAACAACGCGTAGATATATTGGCGCACACAGGTGTTGTTTTTACAAGCAAAGTGGCTATCGACCATTATTTCCGCCTTTGTGAAGAGTTGCGTGTTTCGGTACCTGATACTATGCACTATTTCTGTATATCGGAGCAAGTAGCGCTCTATTTGCAGAAGTTCATTGTCTATCGCAAACGCAAGATTTTCCACGCTACTGGTAAATTCCCAGAGTTGGTGGATCTACTCAAAAAGCATAAAGAGGAAAAATTCCTCCTCCCTTTGAGCAACATTCACAAGCAAGAGAATTTGGACGTGCTCGATGCCAATGGCTTGAACTACACAAAAGCCTTCTTCTACAACACTGTAAGTAGCGATCTTTCGGACATCAACACCGACGATTTCGATGCCTTCATCTTCTTCAGTCCGCAAGGTATTGCTTCGCTCGGCGAGAACTTCCCGAACTTTGTCCAAGGCGAAAAAATCATCGGATGCTTCGGCGCTACTACCGCACAAGCTGTTCACGATGCTGGCCTACGCCTCGATATTGAAGCTCCTACTGCTACTGCGCCATCGATGCCTATGGCTATCGACCAGTTTGTAAAGAAATACAACAAAGAGCACAAGAGCTAAATAGCTCCACTTAAGCATAAAACAAAAGACAGTCTCGGCAGAAATGTTGAGACTGTCTTTTTTAGTTAAGAGCTACATATCGATTGGCTTGGCGATATGTTATGATAGCTTTTTGTATATATATACACCTGAACTACATTTGCACGACTTTTGCAAAAAGCATCATCATTGTAAATAATAAAACAGTGTATAGCTATGAACAGAGGATTCTTTTTACTTATTGCTACTTGCATTACAGCATTAGCAATGGCGCAAGAAATTGAAACTATATCCACAGAAACAGCCTCTCAAAATACTATTTCTACCGACTCGACAAAAGTCGAAATAGAGCAGCGTGACTCTACAACGACATCGAAGCCTGTGAAGTATACCAATAAAAATGATATAGTAGAGAAACGCTACAAAGTAAATACAGCCTTTGCGCCTGGCGAACGACTTGTCTACGACTTGAAATATGGTTTTGCCAAAGGTGGCGAACTCGATGTGCAACTTGGACTCGATCCTATCGGTTATGGCTACCTTTTTCATGCTGTAGCTCATTGCTATACCACGGGTATAATAAAGAAAGCTGTTTATGTAGATGATATTTATGAAAGCCTTTTCGACATTTCTACAGGTGAGCCAGTCAAGAGTATACGTAACGTGACGGAGAATAATTATCGACGCTACAATGAAGTGCTTTTCTGTAAAGATAGTACTGTTATTTATAGTCTGAAAAGTGGACGACACACCGTGCCTGAGCAGGTTTTTGATATTGTATCGGCATTCTACTATGCGCGTCGTTTTGTATTCGACCGCAAGTTTGAAAAAAATGAGTCGATGAATCTATATACTTGGTTCAATGAAGATTTGTATCTGATAAAACTTCGCTACAAAAAGACGGAGCGAATTCGCACAAAATTCGGCAAAATAGAATGCCTAAAATTTGTGCCAGTCATCGACAACGATTCTCCTTTCAAAGATGAAGAAGGTATGGAAGCATGGTTCACTAATGATGGTAATTTTGTACCTGTGAAAATTGTCATCGATTTGCCTATATCGCATGTCAAAGCAGAACTTAAGTCTTTTGAAAACTTGAAGAATAAAGATGGTCTGTTGAAGATTGAGTAGCAAATTGAAAATTGAAAATTGAAAATTGAAAAATCTTAATTCATAAGGTGGCAGATAATTATTTAGAACGTCGATTTGAAGAGCACGAGCGACAGAGTGTGGTGTCGCATCGTAGGCATGTTATACGTAAACAGCGTAAACTCTTTTTCGTAGGTGCTGTCAATGAAATAGGTGCAGCCGTAATTCGCTCGATGTGCGCTATGGGGCATAGGGTGGCATTTTGTAGTTTAGACGAAGAATCTGCTCACAATTTAGCTTCGCACACAGGTGCAATACATATTAATATTGATGCGTATGATGCGCATGCCTTGCAAAATGCTTTTGATGAGTTTGTCGCTAACTATGGCGATGTCGATATTGTTATTTACAATGGTTGGCAAAGTAGTAGTGCGGAAATAGAAAATGCAAGTATTGGCGATTTTGCGGAGCGAGTGGCGAGGGAAACCACAGCAATGCTCATACCCATACAAAAAATGGCGCAAAATAGAATTGCCAAACGAGTTGATGCTTATGGCCGTATTGTATGCATAAAAAGTAATACTACAGATGTTTTATCGGCTGCTGTCAATGGCGCAGTAGCATCGGTGGCGCAACATTTGTCTGAATCGCTCAAGCCCTATGGGGTGAGTGTTAATGCGATAACACCAAAAAACGACACCACTCCCGAAGAAGTGGCGCGTCTTTGTCGTTTTCTTGTCGATGATGCCAATGGCTTTGTGACAGGAAAAGATTTGTAAATATGAGAGCTTTTGCACTCTATATATGTCAGTAAATCATAGCAGCAAGAGCATAGGCAACTAAAGTAGATACTGTCACGCAAATCAATCCAGGCATCATAAAAGAGTGGTTGAGCAGATATTTGCCTATGACGGTTGTGCCAGAGCGGTCGAAATTGACTGTTGCTATGTCCGACGGATAGTTTGGTATGAAGAAATAGCCATACACCGAAGGAAGTACGCCTAACAATACCCAGCCCGAAATGCCTAACGAATAGGCTAAAGGAAGCATAGCTACTACTACAGCACCTTGCGAGTTGATGAGTACCGACACGCAGAAGAAGACAAACGCAATAGTCCATGGATATTGTTCAATTATGCTTGTCAGCATAGTTTTCATCTCGCCGAGGTAGTTTGAGAAGAAAGTGTCGGCAAGCCATGCAATGCCATAAATAGCTACCACAGCCACCATTCCCGACTGCCACACTGGACCAGCAACAGCCTTCTTGGGCGATGCTTTACAGAAGATTATCATTAGTGCGGCTGCGGCTATCATAACTATTTGTATGACAATATTCATGGGAAGAGGCTTTTGATAGAGTTCTGTCATGCCAAAGACTTGAATGCCCGATTTTACCATTTGTTCGGGCGATAGTGTTGTTCCATCGGCAAGAGTTAACACTTCTGCACCCTTCACAGCACGCAATGTGCTATAAGTAGGCAAAACGTTTTGGAAAATAGCAAAGAACACTATCACGCTGAGCGCTCCAAGGAAGATAAATACGGCATTTTTAGCAGATTGCGGAATCTCCTTGTCGAGCAGAGTGGCCGAACTACCATATATATATTTTCGTTGCTCTGGGTCTTGAAGTTTTGCTTGAAATGCAGGGTCTTTGTCGAGGTCGAGGCCACGATGATACGAAGCTGCAGCCGCAGCCATAAGTCCGCACAGACATGCTGGTATGGAAATCATAAGTACGCCAGGAATAGTGACCTCGAAACCATTTGCGTTGGATATAGATACAAATGCTACCACCGCCGCAGCTATAGGCGAGCAAGTGATGCCTACTTGCGAAGCAATACTTGCCACGCCACACGGACGTTCGGGGCGTATGCCTTTCTTGAGCGAGATGTCGCAAATGATAGGCATGAGAGTATAAACCACATGGCCCGTGCCCACGAGCACCGTGAGGAAGAATGTGCATAGTGGCGCCAAAAATGTGATGCGGTCGGGGTGTTTGCGCAGAAGTTTTTCAGCCAACTGAATGAGCCAATCCATACCACCCGAAGCTTGCATAATGCCAGCACACGTCACAGCGGCAATGATTATGTAGATTACGTCGGTTGGTGGTGTGCCAGGCTTTAGGCCGAAGCCAAACACGAGAATTGCCAAACCAATGCCAGAAATAGCGCCAAGAGCCAATGAGCCGTAGCGAGAGCCAACCCAAAGGGCACCAAGCACAATAAGTAACTGAAGAACGATAATTAGTGTTGCCATAGTGTTTTTTTGTTTGAAAAATGGTGTTACATATTAGTGATTATTTTTCGACAAAAGAAATTTTATGACCTAACAAATGTCTAATTATTTCGCGGGGTGGAGTGTTGTAAGTCGAAAAACAAACTATATTTGCACCCGCTTTTGAAGCCCGAATGGCGGAATTGGTAGACGCGCACGTTTCAGGTGCGTGTGTTTCACGACGTGCAGGTTCGAGTCCTGTTTCGGGCACTTCAAATTATTGCCGCATAAATACTTAATTGTTAGGTGTTTGTGCGGTTTTTCTTTTGTGAGAATTTACAGCCTATTTATGACATTTTGCAGCATCGCTAAAAATTGTGCTGCATGACCGCCATCCATCTGGACATGGTGAAATTGAAACGAAATAGGTAGTGTTGTTTTGAACCAACCTTTACGGTATTTGCCCCACATAACCATAGGATTGTTAAACAATTCGGTGTATTGATTGACAATGGCATCGAGTTCTGTAGCAATCATAGCCGATGTGCCAACAATCATTGCTTCGGAATCGAAAATGCTTTTGCACGTTTCGCTTACGGTTTGTGTTAGCCTATTGTAATTGGTGCTAAATTGCTCTAAATCATTGGTGTATGGTATGTCGCATGAGTTTATGCCGCCATTTTTGTTATTCACTATTACGTTGATAGCAAGACGGTCGTATTTATAAAGCTTGCCATGTTCGGGAAGTGTGTAGAATTGCTCGATTTGAGTTGCCGCATTGCCTATGCACCAACATAGTAGCATGTTGAAACTCAGATTTTTACGTTTGCTAATTTGGCAAACTTTAGTTACGTCGAAAGTCTTGGTGAGCGTGACCATTGGCATAGGAGATTTCATCCATAGGTCAAAGGCCTGAGCGCGGTTGGTCTCTTGCGGGTTTACTTCGTGTTTCATCTTCAAAAAGTTTACTCAGCTTCGGCCTTTCATCTCCTCTTCGTCGTCGGAAGAGTCGTCTTTCATAAGAGGCAGACTGACGCTTTTTCTAACGGCCCAGATACGTACTATAATTACCGATGCGGCACCAAAGATTTCGCACATAGCATTGCTGATGCCTATTTTCATGCAAATGTAGAATATTAAACCTCCTAAAATACAGGCTGTTGCGTAGATGTCTTTGCGGAAGATAAGTGGCACTTCGTTTATCAGTATGTCGCGCATTATGCCGCCTGCAGCGCCTGTTAGCGTACCCATAATTATGCTTACCCAAATGGGGAATTCGGCGTCAAGACTCTTTTCGAAACCAACAACAGTGAACAATCCTAAGCCGATGGCATCGAAAAGAAACATTGTGGTGTTCATACGCACAAGTTTTTTGCCGAATACTATAACCACTAAAAGAGCAATGCCTGTAATGATGATATACGATGGCTGTTGCATCCAAAAGGGTGTTATGCCAAGCAGTAGGTCGCGAATAGTGCCGCCGCCAACCGCTGTTACCAAACCGACAACGTAAGCGCCAAACCAATCGAATTTTTTTGCGGCAGCCATTCTTATTCCGCTTATGGCAAAAGCAAATGTGCCTATATAGTCGAGTAATATTGTGAAATTCATGGGGTTGGGCAGTTTTTTTTTGACTATTTATGGCTATTTGTTTGTGCTGTAGTCGCGTTGACCGAAAATGGCAGTTCCTACGCGAACGTATGTAGAACCCTCTTCGGCTGCTATCTGGTAGTCGTGCGACATGCCCATACTAAGTTGTGCAAAGGCTTCGTCGTCGGCAAAATATGCACTTTTGATGTATTTGAAGAGTGTAGCTACGGAACGAAATTCTTGGCGAATCTCATCTCGATTGTCTGTATTGGAGGCCATGCACATCAATCCGCACAGACGGACATTATGCAAGTCGGCGCTTTTTATTTCTTCGATTAGTGGCACCACTTGAACTGGCGAAAGTCCAAATTTCGACTCCTCTTGCGCAATGTGAACTTCGAGTAAATAGTTGATTATGCGATTGTTTTTTATCGCCTCTTTGTTGATTGTCTGCAATAAGTGCAATGAATCTACTGAGTGAATTAGGTGCACAAACGGTGCAATATATTTCACTTTGTTGGTTTGCAAGTGGCCAATCATGTGCCAGCGAATGTCTTTGGGAAGGACTTCGGCTTTGGCTGCGAGTTCTTGCACTTTGTTTTCACCAAAATCGCGCATTCCAGCTGCGTAGGCCTCCTCTATGGCTGATGCTGGATGCATTTTCGATACGGCTATGAGTTTTGTACCCGAAGGTAGTGAGGCTTTTATTTGTTGTATTGATTCTGTAATTGTCATAATAGTGCAAAATTATTGACAAAAGGCAATTTGTTGAACCTTTTCAACTACATATAATTACTATTAATAGTTGTTTACTTTTGTGTGAGTTGTTTTTCATCAGTATATAACTCTTATTAGCTATTCTAATCTGTATGAATATGAAAAATAAAGTCTTGTTGTCTACGTTGTTTGTTCTATCCTTTGTGAATGCAGTTTGGGCTCAAAATCCTATTATATCGGCTACTGAACAGATACGATTTTCGAAAAAGAATTTTGTAGATACTATCAGCATCAAGGTGATCAATGGAGCTGTAGTGGTTCCTATTGAGATAGAGGGTAAAGTGAAAAATTTTTTGTTTGATACAGGTTGCCCAACTGGCGTTTGGTTTGGACGGCAAGAGCCATGGATGAAGCGTGCCGAAGTTGACACTCTATCTTTTAGCGACATAAATCATGTTCGACGTCAACAGTCTATATACTACATACCTAAAATGAAAATGGGCAGTTTGCATATATATAACTATCCAACGATTTTGAATGAAGAAGGAATTAATAAGTACGTATGCGGTAGATTCGATGGTATGATAGGCTTCAATTTAGTTGGCAAAGGGTTGTCGTTTAAGTTTGATACGAAAGATAGCCTGTTAATAGTTACCGATAGAAAGAATTTCTTTACCAAAGAGAGTAAAGGTCTTCCCAAGGCTAAATATAAGACACACAACGACTATCGACCAATAATCGAAGTTGAGACCCCGTTTGGCGTTGTGGAATCGCTATTTGACTCGGGCGCAACCAATGTTTGGTTCGTATTGAATGATTATGATATGAATAGTTGGAGCTTGAAGAATGCTAAGAATAGAATGAAATATGAAAATCTGACAGTGCTGATGGATACTACTATAAATGCTCAAGCAGGACTCTATGGTATGCATACAGATACTATGATTGCCAGATACTTACATTTCGCAACAACAAAGATTGGTAAGTTGCCGATTAGCGATTTATATGTAAAGACGGAACGAGGTTTCACTAAAGTGGGAAGTGCTTTGTTGAAGCATACATCGTTGATTATCGATGCGCACAAGCAACGTTTTGTGTTTGTTCCGCACGAAGAAAAAAACATAAGAGCCGAAAATGGCGAATCGGGTAGTGTATCATTTGTGCCATCAGATACTGCCGATTCGATAGGAGCCATACGAGTTGTGGTTCGCAAGTGTTCCGATGCATATAGCAAAGGCGTTCGCACGGGCGACTATCTTATAAGTATAGACCATGAGCCTATTACCGACATTTGCATATTGACGCGCGTTCTTGCTGAGTTGCAAAACGAAGATGCGATATTCCAATTTAGCTCTCCAGAAGGCGTCCAGAAAGAGGTAAGATTGAAGAGCGCGAAATAGGCACTTAGAGGAACTATCTTTCTTACCTTTGCGGCATAGTTATGTATAACAATAGAGATTCAATAGATTTTGGTAGTGCGCCAGTTGGTGTGCTTTTTCGTAGTATGTTTTTGCCTACTCTGGTGGGCATGGTAAGTATGGTGGTACTCAACGTTACCGATGGCGCTTTCGTTGGACGAGGCGTAGGTAGCGATGCATTGGCAGCTGTTAATATAGTTGCTCCTATTTTCCTTATTACCAGTGGTATTGGGCTGATGATGGGCATAGGTAGCAGTGTGGCAGCAAGCATACATTGGTCGCAAGACAATTTGAAAGCAGCACGCATAAATATGACACAAGCTTTGTCTGCGTCGGCAACAATAGGTTGTTTGCTTGCTGTCTTGTTCTATAGTTGTCAAGAGCCGTTGTGTATGCTCTTTGGTTGCAGCATAGAACTTTTGCCGTTGGCGTGTTCGTATATGAAATGGATTTCGCTGCTCACTCCATTCTCCATGGTTGGCATAGTGGCAATGTTTATGGTACGTCTTGATGGTTCACCACGTGTTGCTATGGCAATAAATTGCATGGCTGCTGGGTTGAACATATTACTCGACTACATATTCATATTCCCAATGCGTATGGGGCTCGAAGGTGCTGGTATAGCCACTACTATAAGTTTTTCAATAGCCATTATTCCTATTGGCATCTATTTCCTACGTTTTGCTAAATCTCTCAAGCTCTACCGACTCAAGATGTCGCTTACTAGTGCAAGACTTACATTTCGCAACATAGCATATCATGTGCGTATAGGGGCTTCTGCTTTGCTTGGTGAAGTGGCCATAGCTGCTGTGATAGTGGTTGGCAATTATGTATTTATGCAATATTTAGGACCAGATGGGGTAGCTGCCTACTCTGTTGGTTGTTATTGTTTGCCAGTTGTGTTCATGATGGGTAATGCAATAGTGCAAAGTGTGCAGCCGATAGCAAGTTTTGCTTATGGTCAAGGCGATAAAGTTCGATTTGCATCGTCGGCGCGGGTGGCTTACGTTACGGCGGGCGCTTCTGGTATCATGAGCATGATAATTATGATGCTGGGGGCTGGTGCTATTTCATCGATGTTTTTAGATGACCAATGTGGAGCATATACATTGTGTGTTGACGGATTGCCCTATTTCTCTTTATCTTTTTTGTTTATCTCGTTTAATATTGTTGCCGTAGGTCTGATGCAGAGTGCCGAGAGGGCTGTAGCGGCTACTATATACACACTGATGCGCGGATTTATACTCTCAATACCATGTTTCATATTTATGCCAATGTGGTTCGACTCTGTAGGCTTGTGGCTTGCATTGCCAATAGCAGAGGCTATTACAACATTGATTATAGTTTTGAGAAGAGATCTCTCCTGTGACATCTCTCATGTAAATATTTCTTAGTTTCGCATAAGTAAAACAATCATACAGATGCGGTTGAGATTATTGTTGTTGGTTATAAGCTTCTACTGTTGTTCCACACTGTGTATATGTCAAAATCGGGAAGGCGATGAGGTGGTATCGACCAAAGCGGATAGTATATATAAAAAACGTCCTAAGATAGGACTTGTGTTGAGTGGAGGAGGTGCTAAGGGCTTAGCGCATTGTGGCGTATTGGCTGCTATCGACAGTGCGCGACTCAATATCGACTATATTGCTGGTACGAGTATGGGCGCTATTGTTGGTGCTATGTATGCATCTGGCTATTCAGGACGCCAAATTGAAGAAATTGCCAACACTATGGATTGGCTCTCTGTGATGTTGAGTGCCGATAGGTATCAAGATGTGTCTATAGAGCGTAAAGACGATTATAGCAGTTTTATAATGGAATTGCCTATAGAGAATCGCCGAATAAAGCCTTTTACGGGCATCTTGGAACCACAAGGTCTGATGCTTAAGTTCCACGAGGTTTTTTATCCCATATATAAAATACGAAAATTTGAAGAGCTCAGCATACCATTTCGTTGCATAGCCACCGACATCGGAAGTGGCGAAGCCGTTGTGCTGAAAGAGGGTAGTATGCCCTATGCAGTGCGTAGCAGTATGGCTATACCAGGTGTGGTAAGCGCTGTCGATTATAAGAATACGAAACTTGTCGATGGTGGCATTGTGCGCAATTTCCCAGTGCGCGATGTGCGCGAAATGGGGGCCGACTTTGTCATTGGTGTTAATCTTTTTAGTGGATTAACAGACACTAAAGACATGACCACAATGCTCGACGTGATGATGCAGACAATGAACTTCCGCGATGCCGTAGATTTGCAGAACGAAAAGGGCATCTGCGATGTCGTCATTGAACCTGAGGTGGCACAATATACAGCTGCAAGCTTCGATTCTGTCGACTCAATATTTGCTGCTGGAAAGCGCAAAGGCGATGAGTTCTATCCAATCTTCAAGCAGTTGGCCGACTATATGCACGATACTTATGGTGTGCCATACGCTGAGCCTCTCAATAGAATGAAACCATATAGCGACAAGGTAAAAATTGACGCGTTTGAAGTCGACGGCTTGCACTACACCACTAAATCGCTACTCTGGCAAAACCTCGATCTTGACCTTGGTCATTTGTATGATATTAATGATATAAACAAAGCCTTTTCGCGTGCTTTCTCTTCGGGCTACTATAGCAATTTGAACTACGACCTTGTGCCTCTTAGCAACGATGCCGATGACAATCGTGTGTGTCTGCATTGTATGGTCGACGAGAGGCCTCTATCGCTTCTGAAAGTTGGATTTGCTTATAACAATTTCACGAGTGCCGCTATTGTGCTTGGTTATGAGCGAAAAAACATGACGAGTAAGCACTCTACGTCGTCGCTCAAGGTGGCTGTCTCAGAGTCGTTTCGCTTTCGCGCACTGAATAGAAACTATTTTGGTGAGCTGCATAACTATTATGTCGACGAAGCGCTCCAATTCAACCATTTCTATGTGCCTTTGTATTCTGGTAGCCAAAAAGGATATTCATATTCGTATAAGCATTTGCGCGTCACTGCATCTGGTGGCATCATTACATCGCAGCGTTCCGATGCTCAACTTTTTTGTGGCTATGATGCTTTTTGGCTCGACACCGATGTAAATGGTGGTTATCCTAATGCTATGAAAGGTCGTATAAACAACTTTTTCGTAGAGTTCAAACATCGCAAAAACACGCTCAATCGCCCCTATATGCCGCAGACTGGAAATCGCTTGACTCACGATATATACGTATCAACGCCGTCGCGTCTTCATGTCAGCTATGCTAATGTGACCGACGATATGAAGCAAACCGACTCTAAAATGTTGATGCGCTATACATTCTTAGGTGAAATGTATCAGCAGTCAAGTGATAAATTCATTCTGAATGAGACAATTGGCATAGGTGCTTCGTATGGTTGCAATGCATTTGTATATCAAAACTATGTAGGTGGTGCGTATGCATTTATGCCGTCGCATTTCACATTCTATGGCCTCGAAGTAGCGCAGATGAATATTCCTACTCTGGTTATGGCGCGTTTTTCTACCACATACAAATTAGTTGGCGAACTCTATTTGTCGGCTCATTTGAATAGTGCTGTTACGTTCAAAAATCTCGATTATTACATCGAAGATTGGAATGTATTCAAGCCAGAAAAGATTCTTGTAGGTGGTGGTATATCGGCTGGTTACAACCTTTCTGTGTTGCCAATTGAGTTCACTATGGCCTATTCGCCCGACTATAAATTCAACCTCTCTGTAAATATTGGATTTCTCTTCTAATGAACGATTTGTATAAAACTTTAGCCTCGCCTTCGGAGGGAATTTACAAAGAAAAAGGTAGCCGTTTTCTTGCGTTTGCCTATCCCATAAACAGCGTCGATGAAGCTATGCAAATTGTAGCAGAGCTAAAGAAAAAATACCACGATGCTCGTCATCATTGCTATGCTTACCGCTTAGGCCTTAATGGTTCCGATTTCCGAGCCAACGACGATGGTGAACCGAGTGGAACTGCTGGCCGACCTATTTTAGGTCAGTTGCTTTCGTTTGATGTCACTAATGTGCTTGTGGTTGTGGTGCGCTATTTTGGTGGTATAAAACTTGGCACTTCTGGGCTTATTGTTGCCTACAAGACCGCTACTTCCGATGCTCTGTCGGCGGCTGAAATTGTTGAACGTCATGAAGAAATAGGGCTGTGCGTCACGTGTAGTTATGAGCAACTTACCTATGTGCTGAAACAAATATCAACTACGCAAGCGCGCATCGTTTCGCAAAACTATGATATGACGTGCTGCATAAACTTATATGTTCCTAAGTCGCAAGCCGACATAATTAGAAATATTGGTGGTGTGAGCGACTTGTAGGTCTACAATGTGCTGATTTATTGCTTTTTAGATAGTGCGTGTATTACACTATCAATGTTGGGGTAGAGAAATTGAAAACCCATCTGCGTCAATCGTTGTGGACTTACTTTGCAGTTTTGTTCGAATAGTTCAGTAGCTCGTCCAGCCAACGATCTTAGTAGTGTTCGTGGCAGTGGTAGTTGAAATCCGCTTTGATATTTTTTTATCGAATCGACAAGTTCGCGCATCGAACACATTTCTGGTATACTTATGTTGAAAATACCTTCGGCGTTTTCGTTATCTATGAGAAACAATATGGCGTTTGCTGCATCGTTGATATGCACAATGGGTATGCACTGATAGCCATCGTCTATTACACCAGCGAGGTGTAGTCGGCTGAGGCGGCGCAGAATGGGGTATACTCCACCTCGACGACACATGACGTAGCCACTCCGCAATATGATGAGTCGCTTGTCTTTGTACTTCTTTTTCAGCTTCATCATTTCCATCGTCTCCATGCGTCCCACTTCCGACATGAATCCATCGCCGTAGGCTGTAGAGAAGTCGGTGTGTACGTCGTATTTATCGTATATCATAGCATTCGATAGACCCATAAATACTTTTGGACGTACGTTGCAGTAGTTGAGTGCTTGCGAGAGGTTGTGTATGGTTGTTATGCGGTCGGCATATAAATCATATTGATAGCGTCCAGTCCAACGACTTTCGAATGGTACGCCTTGTAGGTTGCACAGCACTTCACAACCATCGATGTGTTTTGTAATGTCGGGTATGGGTCGCAATAGTAGCGAACGCGAGAGCTCTACCACCTCGTAGCCATTCTTTCGAAGAAGAGCTGCGAGCACGTTGCCAAGTGGGGTAGAGGCTCCTGTTATTGCTACTTTTTTGCTTGTCATACTTATATCTTCTCTAAATATTCGCCAAGTTCTATTGCTGAATTTATCATTGTGTATTGTCCGCCATCAAACACTGTTATGTTGCCTGTCTCTTCAGACACTACAACTGCCACGGCGTCGGTCTCTTCGGTGATGCCAAGTGCCGATCTATGGCGTAGTCCGAATTGCTTCGGTATGTCCATGTTGTGCGACACAGGCAATATGCACCCCGCAGCCAATATGTGATTCTTATCTACTATCATAGCTCCATCGTGAAGTGGTGTGTTTTTGAAGAAGATTGTCTCGATGAGCTGTTGCGAGAAGTCTGCATTTATCTCTTCCCCTGTAGATTTTATTTCGTTGAGTGAGGCGTTGCGCGTAAATACTATAAGTGCTCCTGTGTGAGTGCGCGACATGTTTTCGCATGCCTTGCTCACTGCGTTTACATATAGCAGTTGTTGTGGTGCTTCGCTTTCGTTCATCACTTTCGAAAGAAAGTTGCGCCGCAGGAAGTCGTAGCGCGAACCGAGCATCACCAAAAATTGTCTCACTTCTTGCTGGAATATTATTATGAGGGCCAACAAACCAACGTTCATGAAACTGTCGAATATTACCGACAACATGTTCATTTTCAATTGTTTCACAATGAACCACGCCAGCATAAATGCAATGATGCTTACGATGATGTTCATTGCTACTGTGCCCTTTACGAGTTTATATACAGCATACATACAATATGCGCCTATAAGCACGTCTATAATATCAACTATACGTATGTCAATTAGCTGAAACATACTTTGTTATGCAAGTTGTTCTACAATTTTTACACATTCAGCAGCCTCTTTTACGTCGTGCACACGCAATATGCTTGCACCATTCATCAGCGATATGGTATTCAGAATGCTTGTGCCGTTAAGCGATTCTTGAGGTGTTATGCCTAATAGTTTGTATATCATCGATTTTCGCGATATACCCACTAATATTGGCATATCAAATATAGTTAGATTATTAAGGTTTTTTAGCAGCGTATAGTTATGTTGCACTGTTTTGCCAAAGCCAAAGCCAGGGTCGATGATGATGTCGGCCACGCCAAGGCGGTGAAGCTCAAGCACTTTCTCGCTCAAGAATTTTATAACTTCGGTGGTTACATCATCATACGTAGGAGCATTCTGCATATTTTTCGGATTGCCCTGTATATGCATAAGTATGTATGGCACGTGCAATTGAGCTACGGTAGCAAACATGTTGGCGTCGAGTGTGCCAGCCGAGATGTCGTTTATTATGCCTACCACACCACTTTCAACGCATTGTTGCGCTACTCGAGCGCGAAACGTATCCACAGAAACAATAGTGTTGGGGTAGTGATTACTTAATATCTTCAATGCTGGTTCTAAGCGACGCCATTCTTCGTCTTCGCTGACATCGTCGGCGCCATAGCGAGTGGAGTAGGCTCCAAGGTCGATGATATTGGCTCCGTCGGCAAGCATTTTATCTATGCGGCTGCGAATGGCATCGCAGTTGTCGATATATTTTCCACCATCGAAAAACGAATCGGGCGTGAGGTTCAGTATGCCCATTATCTGTGGCTTGTCGAAGGTGCGAAGTGTTCCGTTTATGTTGAGTGTGAAGGGTTTCATGTTTTGGACGTTACAGAATGAAACTATTTTTGGCTTATTCTTCTGGTTGCAATGGTTTGAAGAATGTGAAGTTCACCTTGCCATAACATCTTGTTTGTGAAAAGTTTGGATGGTTGTTGTGCTTTCCTTCGCCCGAATGTTCTAAAATGAACAACCCATTTTCGGTTAGTAGGTTGCGTTCGAAAATAATATCGGGCAACGATGAGACATCGAGGTCGAAAGGAGGATCGGCAAATATGAGGTCGTATTTAGCTTCGGTGGTCTGCACAAAGCGAAATGCATCACCCTTTATGGAGCGCACTTGTTTTTCGATACCAAACTCTTTGATGGTTTTGGCTATGAACTGCCGGTGCTTGAAGTTTTTTTCAACGCTTGTGATGTCGCGGCAGCCGCGTGAGGCAAATTCGTAGCTAATACTGCCAGTGCCCGAAAAGATGTCGAGTACCTTAATTTCTTCAAAATCAATGAAGTTTGCCAGTACGTTGAAAAGGTTTTCTTTGGCAAAGTCGGTCGTAGGACGAGCCGAAAAATTTTCTGGCGGCGTAAATCGTCTGCCGCGAAGATCTCCACTTACTATACGCATAATGCCGTTTTTATTACATTAATATACCTATGCTGTTCGCTGGGTATGATGAAGTCGTAGTCGATCAGAGAAGGAAATGTTGCGAGTTCGGCATTTCTACCGAAGCGTTTGAGCAGTCGTACGCGTTCGTCATCGTTAGTTATGTCGCCGCTAATGTCCATATAATATCCTTCTGAGTTGAATTTTATCTGTTCTATGGCGTTCATAGCCATATATACAAAGTCGTTCGTGTCGTTGCACTCAAATTCGTTGCATAGCACTAATTTGTTGCCATCTACAGCTACAAGAAGCAGACGTTGGTCGGTTATATTTATGCATATAGTGCCGCGACGATTGTTGTCGATACGTTTTGTCAGTAGCCATTCTGCTATTGGCGATGCCGCATGACGAATCTCCACATTTTTATATTGCGAACGCAAGAAATAGTAGAGGAATCTCGAAATAGGGTAGAGCAATTTGGCTCCCGCTTCATCGAGGTGGTCGGTGAGAATAACGTCTTCGTCGGTTGTTGGTATGCCAGCGAAGTCGAGCAGTTGTTTGTTGCGACTCTCGTCATCGAGCATCTGTGGCATTATGGTGAACGGACGCCCTTCTATGCTGATTATTACGCGTTTGTATTCTTTGTTTAGTAATTCATCGCACATCATTATTTGTTCCTGATGTGCGTAGTGCTCATCGGGCATGCTGAATGTATTGCTACATATCACCAATATTTTGTTTGTCACCGAATCGTATACCGAAAAAGAAAGTCCACCCAACCAAAGTCGAATGGACAAATTATACGATGTCGACAATTGCTCTTTGTAGTTAGAGCCAATTATCCGTATGTCAGACATAGAGAGTTTTGTTTTTTATTCCCAGTTGCCCGCGTTGTTGTTTGCCTCTTCGATAGAACCAACTTTCAAACCAGGGTAGCGACCGAGTTTATCAGCTTCGTCGTCGAGGTTGATGCGCTCTTGGTTGTCGAGACCTTTCAAGTAAACTTTGTTGGTTACACGAGCTTCAAAAACTGGAACTACAAGACCAGAACTTGTGGTGAGGGCTGCTTTTTCCATTTCGAATTCAACGTGGTTGGTGAAAGGAACGTAGCGAAGCGAGTCGGGCGAGAAGTTCTTGAATAGTGAGTCGGCTACCGAAATGGTGATTGTATCACGTTTGATGATACCACGTTTGAGTGCCTCTTTCTCGGTCATGCCTTCGTTCAACATACTATCGGTAAGAGTACCTTCCATTTTTACGAGTTTGAAGTTCTCGGTCTTCACAAAGTTGATTAGAGTGTCGAAACTGCCAGTGTAGTCGGCATGGTTCGTCTTGTATGCTACTTGAGCATCACGAATCAATTTCAAGCGCTCTACTACTGCAGCCTTGCGTTTGTCGAATTGCTCTTGAAAGCGAATTGGCTGCATAATACTCTCGTAAACTAAATAAATCAAACCCACAATGATGATGAGGAAAATGACTTGAAATACTTTTTTCATTATCTAATAGCTTTATAATTTTGCATTGATTAAGAATTAGCGCAAAAATATAAAAAAGAGTAAACCAATATCAGCATTGTTGATTTTTAGTTGACTTTTTGAATCTGTCTATTCACATTTTTTCTTGTTTTCAATATATACGCAGTGATAATTACGCAAAGTGAACTTGTAGCTCGCCTCTCTTCGCAGTTGGTTGTTACGCCTACGCATAGCCAGCAACTGGCTTTCAATGCTATGGCCGAATTCTTGTTGTCGGCGCAATTGCGTCCTACGCTTCTTGTCAATGGTTATGCAGGCACTGGAAAAACTACCATAATGCGTGCGCTTTGCGATGTGGCTACCGATTTGGGCTTTCGCCTTGTGTTGATGGCTCCTACTGGCCGTGCTGCAAAGGTCCTTTCGAATGTCACTGGGCGTACGGCGCTGACCATACATAAAACTATATATAGGCAAGAAACTGCTGCCGACCTTAATAGTCAGTTCAAGATTGGTTACAATGCTTCGCGTTCTACAATTTTTATTGTCGACGAGGCTTCGATGATTTCTAATGCATACACTGGAGAAACCGAATTTGGCTCCGGACGCTTGCTCACCGACCTCATTTCGTACGTATTTAGCCAAGATAATTGCCGACTCTTGCTTGTGGGCGATCCTGCTCAGCTGCCTCCTGTGGGCTTGAATATAGCTCCCGCGCTCGATATTAATTACTTACAAGGTTGTGGCCTCGATGTGGCTCAAGTGTGGCTTACCGATGTGGTGCGTCAGGAGACTGAAAGCGCTATTCTAAAAAATGCAGTGGAACTGCGACGCATCATCGAAAACGAGCCCGATTTCATGGGGTTCCCTCACCTCTTTGCTGAGTATGGCACCGAGGTAGAACGGCTTGGTGGTGATGAACTCATTGAAACGCTAATTACGTGCAACGACAGATATGGCACCGAAAACACTCTTGTGGTGACGCGAAGCAATAAGCGTGCAACGCGTTTCAATCTTGGCATTCGTGCTCAAGTGATGTTTGTTGAAGAGGAAATCACGCGTGGCGATTTGCTTATGGTGTGTAAGAATAACTATAAGTGGCTTGGTAAGGATAGTAAAGATTTTATTGCTAATGGTGATATATGCGAAGTGGTGCGTATAAATGGTTATAAAACATTATACGACAAGCGCTTTGCCGATGTGTCGTTGCGATTCCTTGAGCACAACGATGTTGATGTAGATGCTATGCTTTTGCTCGATGGTCTATCGTCGGATGCTGGACGTATGTCGCGCGATGAAGAGATGCAGTTCTTTCAAACTGTTGCAGAAGATTATGCCGAACTCAACAATCGTGCACGCATCATGGCGGCTATGCGCGAAGATCCTTATTACAATGCCTTGCAAGTGAAATTTGCCTATGCCGTTACTTGCCACAAGGCACAAGGCGGTCAGTGGAATGCTGTGTTTGTTGATATTGGTTATGTTGCCGACGAAATGCGCAATACTGAGTTTCTCAAATGGCTCTATACTGCCATAACTCGTGCTACCGATAAACTCTATTTAGTCAATTTCCCAGATGAATTTTTCGAGTGATTCACTTAGTTAAGTGAAGTATTATAGTTTGAATATCAGTCGCAAACGATATTTGTGTTAAATATTATGATGTTTTTGAAAAATTTACACATATTATAAATAGATATAAATATGCTGTAGTCCTTATTCTATTGGGGAATCCACACACTACTTTCGCGCCAGATTTAACAACAGACTAATTTTTTTACGTGATTCAGATGAAAACTTTTATTTGTGCAAGCCTCTTTGGGGTGTTGAGCATTTTGTGTGCCTCTGTGTCTGCAGCCCAAGAAATTGTTGGTGGGCGCGTAGTAGAAGGCACCGTAGTGAGTGATATGGGCTCAGTAATATCTAATGCAAAAGTTAGTGTAAAGGGTTCTAACACAACAACTTTGTCTGGTGCCGATGGTCACTATTCTATTGTTGTAAATAGCGAAGAAGATGTGCTCGTGTTTGAGCGCGATGGCTATACTGCTGCTGAGCTACAGGTTGGTCAAAACAAAGTAGTCGATGCTACAATGACTATCGAAGACCTCTTCGCAATCGACTTGGAAGATTTGATGAATACGTCGATTTCTTCGTCGAGCTTCTTTACCCTCTCGGCCAAAGAGACTCCTGGCTATATATATAGTCGCGATATGCGCGAAGTTCACGGTCAGCGTTCGCTCATCGAAATTGCTAACATGTCGATGCCTGGCGTATCGGAAGGTGCTCACCCCGACACCCGCATCATAGGTGTGCGTGGCATGAAGACTGTCGACAACTCTAAGACTATGGTTATGTTCGACGGCCAGAACTTGAACCTTCGTTCTAACGTTGGTTATGGCGTAGGACTCTCATCAAAGCTTCTCGGCGACGTTAAGACGCTCGAGGTTAGCCTTGGCCCTAACGCTATCGTTCACGGCTCTGGTGCTATCAGTGGCTACATAAATATGGTGCCTAAAAACGGTTACAACGACAAAGGTTTCTATGCAACCGTTGAAAAAGAGTATGAGGCCAATGCGCAGAATATGATGTCGGGTATCTCACGCGCTGAAGTCGGCTACGGCTTCGGTAACGAGAAACGCAACGCGTATATCTATGCTGGCTACTATTTCAGCAATGGTTGGCAAGCCGACAGCAATTTCACTACTAAAAAAATTACTCGTGAAATGCTTGAAAATCGCAATGTGAACTACACCAAACGTGCTAACATGCGTTTTTCTGCTCACACCAACTTCGATGGTTTGGCTTTCAACTTTGGTTATATGCAGAACTATCTCTCTGGATATTCTTCGAAACCAGTTGAACAGGATGTGTTCCAACGTCAATTGAATCTCTCTGTTAAGTATAATAAAGATGTTACTGAGTATGAGAATGTCGCAGTTCGCTTTAGCAGCGAGCTCAACGACCTCGGTCGTATTCAATCGACACAAGCTGGTGGCGCTGAGAGCCATATAGAAGCAAAAATTATTGCCAAAACAACTCGCCTCAACAACAACTCTCTTGCTATAGGTGCTTTGATTGGTGGTCGTAAGTTCTATGCTGGAAAATTCTATTTCGGTCACGACATCGATCCAACCGAAGCCGACAATGCATATATAAAAGATCCTCTTACGGGCAACTCTTATGCAAACGATAAAGGAAAAGCTGATGCTAACTATTTGTGGGCAAGTGGTCAAATGCCTAATGGTCGTTGGAACGAGTTTGCGGTGTTTGCTGAGGATATATACAAATTCAATGAGCAATTGGTTGCTGCTCTTGGCTTGCGCTACGACCGTTTCTATGTGTCGAATTTCGACGATGTACAAGACAACCTTGCTCCTCGCTTAGCTTTGTCGTACATAATTAACGATAGTCATGTTGTAAAGGCATCTTATCAGCAGGGCTTCCGCACCTTCGACTTCTACTCTCTTGGTCAGACTGTTTTCCAAAAGGCTCCCGAAGTTATATATGCTCTCTCTAAAGCTAATAAGGACTATAGCGGTTTCCGCTTCAATGTTGTGCCTGAGAAGTTGCATTCTGTAGAGGTTAACTACATTGGCGACTTTGCAAACAATATGCTAAAGATTGAAGCTAATGCTTACTTCAACCTCTATAAAGACATAATCGACTACTACAACCTTGTTACTTGGACTTCTGATAAGTATCTTGAAGACAATACTTACATTGGCGACTACACCGTTACGGGTAAGAAATATTTCTCTGCTGAAGAGCAAAACGATTTCATGACCAACTATGTAAGTAGCTCTGCTAAAAAGAAAACTGGTCAAACTAAGAGCTTTGGCGCATACGTAAACAATGGTGAAGATGTTAAGATTATTGGTGGCGAACTCATTGCTACGCTTAACGCTCCTACCAATACTCTCGTTCGTGCAAGCTATAGCCTCAATAAATCGCTCACCGATAGCTATGGTGATAACATTCAGCACCCATCGCAGATGCTAAAACTCGACGCTACACAATACTTCTTCTCGCGCAAACTTATGCTCAACGCTCAGTTTGAATTCGAGCCAGCTCTCGAGGATAACGAGAAGAACCACGAAAACTATCACGATGTATACTTCGAGTCGCGCACAATGCTCGATGGCGCAGTTGCTTATCGTCTCACCAATGCTGTTACAATTCAAGCCTCTGTAAACAATATTCTTGGCGAAGATCGTCCTGGTATTACTTACAAACCTGATATGAACAACAACTACACCGAACTTACAAATATCGGTTGCAACGAACGCCGTTACTGGCTTTCAGTTCTTTTCGCTCTCTAAGTGAGTTATTCATATAAAGATGCAAGAGCCAAGTGGTGCAAACCATTTGGCTCTTGTTTTTTTTATATATATACCTATGAATAATTACGAATTCCAAATTCCAAATTACGTATTGCGAAACCGTGTGCCACCTTGAGCATAGCGATGGCTCTCAAATTCTCGCTCAGATGAAGCAAGATGACGCAGATTTCTATAATTTGAAATATAGGAATAGAAGCAATAAAAAATAACGATTTGTGTTGTGAATGTTTTCTATAAATATAATTATGATTGGATATGTCTGCAGAATTGATACAAAAAAACAGAGAAGGTCGCTGCCATTGGCTAAAGCGGCCATCTCTGTTCCAAACAAATAACTATTATTTATACTACTTCTTCTTATTCTTCAGTTTGGCTCACCTTGAAGCCTTTTATCAGGTTATGTAGGTGTTCAGCTGCGGCGTTAAGTTCTTCGGCATTGGCGGCAATCTCTTCCGCATTTGCTGCAGCGGTTTGCGTGCTTTTGTTAAGTCCATTCATCGTAGCCACAATTTGCTCTGTGCTTGTGCGTTGTTCAATGCTATTAGTAGTAATCTCTTTCATCAGAGCCACCATTTCGGCGAGCTGTGGCGTTACTATATTCAGCTCGTTGTTTATGGCGTTGTTGCCGTCGATGCTGTTTTGCGACGTGGCACTCACATTGGCAGCTGTAGTCTTGGTTTGTTCGGCCAAACGACCAACTTCTTTTGCTACAACGGCAAAGCCTCTTCCTGCCGAACCAGCGCGTGCTGCCTCTACTGATGCATTGAGCGACAAGATGTTTGTTTGGTTTACAAGTTTATTGATATTACGTATGGCTCCTGCGATGTTCTTGTTGGCTGTCATACACTCTTCGCTTTTGTTCGCCATTACGGCCACATTGTCGTTGGTGGTTTCGATAAGCGATTTGGCACGAAGCGAACTATCGGTGTTGGCATTTATGTTTGTTTTGACGTCGTTGAGCGACGAAGCAATCTCTTCGAGAGAAGCGGCTTGCTTGTTCGCACCTTCAGATAGCTCTGTTGAGGCGCGCGACATCTCTTCGCTGCTTTGACGTAGAATATTGGCAGTGTGCATCACTTCCGAAATGGTGTCGGAGAGCGATAGTTGCATCTCACGCATACTTTCGCTAAGCTCTTGCAGTTCGTCTTCCGAATTGCACATATAAACCTTTTGCGAAATATCTTTCTCGGCAATCTGTCGTGCCGAAGCTGCTAATGAACGTATTGGGCGTGTTATCGACTTTCGCACATATATAAACGTTCCGAACGTAAGCAGAGCACTTATAAATAATCCGACTATAGTCATAGATATTATGATAAGCCACTTAAGTTGTCCACTTATGTTGGCATCAACGCCAGCGTAGAATATGCCATTTATGTTGTTGCTTGAATCGGTGGTTGGCATATAATGCACAAACATACAATGCCCACCTATATACGTTTTGCCACTATATGGCATACCGTGCTTATACACCGATTCGAGAGCCTCTTTGTTATTGAGCTTAGTGCCTACCATTCTTTCGCCATCGGTGTCGAACATGGTTGTTGCTACACGTTTGTCGTCTTCGAAAATGGTGATGTCCGTGAGGTGACGTTTTTTCAGTGCGTCAAGGTATTCGTTTTCTGTAAGCCAATGCACAATCAAGAAGGCCGTACCCACCATTTGACCATTCGAGTCGCGCAACGTTTTTCCGCCTACCACTGCAAGTTCGCCAGCTATCATTTTAGTCATGTCGGCAAAAATACCATTGCCTTTTTCCATGATTCTAGCAATGCTTTGTAGTTCGTATATATCCTTGAATTTCCGTCCTGTTATGTTGGTGCCTACTATGTTGTAGTCTTCGCCAAGCAAAAGGTAGGCGCGCGAACCCGAATAGCGGCAAAGGCGTTCGAGTTTTTGGCTCAACCCGCTGAAGTGATGCTTCTCTACCAACGTAGCGAAGGCTGTGTCGTTGTCGACCATTGTGTTGATAGCAATATCGGCACGTTTGGCTTCTGAGCGTAAGCCATCGATAATGGAGTGCGTACGTTCTTGCAATTGTTTTTCGAAATAGCTGTTGAATACACTGTCGCAACGTACGTAGACATTTATAACGAACGATGTGGTAATTATTAATGCAAAAGCTATTAATATGTATAGTAATTTGCGTTGAAGACTTGTCTTACCTTTTCGAATTTGGCGAACTTTACGAAACGCTTTTTTGGTGAAGTGTTTTGCTTCGCTAAATCTCTTCTTACCCTTTTCACTAAACTTATTCATGTGCCTCAATTTTACGAGTTATGGTTAATAATTTCTGTGTACCTCGAGGATTACAAATATTTTGCCACGAAAGCATAAAAAATGTTATTCATATTTATTAGCAAGGCTTTTTGCGTATTCGTAGTGTGTTACGTGTGTGTTAATAGTGTATTGTAGGACAAAAAAGCCACAAAGCAAAAACTTTGTGGCTTTTTATACTAATTCAGTAGGGTGATGCTACTTGATATATTCGTCTAAGTTTTGGATTAAATTCATAGGATGATCGATACTAAGTATTTCGCCATCAGGTGAGACCAAAACGCCAGTTGGTACGCCTTCGACACCGTAGCTATCAGTCAATTCGTTTTCCCAACCATCTTGACCGGTAGGTATGCAGAGACTATTCCACGATACCTCCAAATCCCTAACGCCTTTGCGCCAAGCGGCGGTGTCGGTATCGATAGAGATGCCAAGAATATCGAAGTTCTTGTCTTTGTATGTCTCAAGCGTCTCTGCCAAATGCGGCATGCTGAAGCGACATGGTCCGCACCACGATGCCCAAATGTCTATAAGTACATATTTACCTTTGCCACAGAAGTCGCTAATCTTGGCTGGCTGACCTTCTAAGTTTTGCAAATTGACGTCTACAAACTTCTGACCTGCAAGATTTTTCTGACGTTCCTCTTTCTCAATGGATTTGAGAATACGTTTCACTTCAGACGAGTTTTTGTATGCTACGTTGCCCGCAACAAGTGCTTTGATTTTCTCGTTGTCAACGTCATCTAAGTATTTATAGTCAAACAAGAACAATGTAGGGACAAAGTTGTCTGGATTATTCTCTACAGCATCGCGAACAATCGAATCTTGCGAGTGCCTAATTCTTGTCAAGGCAGCGTCAATTTCTGGATATTCTGACTTTTTGCTGTCCCATTCGCCAGACATCATCAAATTTCTTACTGGCGCCATGGTTTCGGTTAGTTCTTTCTGTAGAGCATCAAATTGGTTTAGGTATCTGCTAACTTTTATATTTTGTTCCGATCCCTTGAGCGTGACGTTATTTACGAGGTCAACTTCGAGTGGCGTTTCATCGACGAAGAATCGATAGAAGACCTTTCCTCCATCGTAGCGAAGGCAAAGTTCTGTGTTTTCGGTGGTGTCGCCTTCAATGCTGAATGTCATATCCACGCTATCAACCGGAACGGTTATGATATTTGCAAAACGTTGGTTAGGGTCAACAACATAGACGTGTTTGCGGTTTTCAATGGTCTTTCCTTTGATGCTGAAGTGTACTGTTTTTACCTCTTCTGTAGTATTCTCGTTAGAGGTTGTGTTACAGCTTGTTAGATAGAATGCCCCCGCAACAATTGCTGTAAGGCTAATTGCTAATAGTTTTTTCATAAAAAGTCTGTTATTTTATTAGTAATAAATTGGTTATCAAAGCAATAAATAAATAGAATAGAACGATTTCTTTCGTTCTATTCTATTTGATTTTATTTCGTCTCGTTAGAGCGATTTTTCATATATAGTCTCGTAAGTATAACAATACCTACGATTACAAATGGTATGCTGAGCAATTGTCCCATATTCAGCACCATATCGGCTTCAAAATCTTCTTGGTCCATCTTGATGGTCTCTATGAGCATACGGAAACCAAACACTGTGATGAGGAATATGCCGAAGATTGCGCCTTGATATTTTTCCGAGAAATTTCTCTTCCAATAGAGAAACGAAAGCAGACCGAATACACATAAATAGTAGAGCGCCTCGTAAATCTGCGTTGGGTGGCGCGGAATGAGGGCTTCGCTTGCGTGCAGACGGAGAAACCTAAATGCCCAAGGTAAATCGGTGGGCGAACCACATATTTCGGAGTTGAAGAGGTTGCCCGTACGTATGAGAAAGCCTGCCAACGCGATTGGAATAACCAAATGGTCAAGAATCCATAAGTAGCCTTTTTTGCATACTTTTTTGTTGAATAAGTATAGTGCTATAAGTATGCCTATTGCGCCGCCGTGGCTTGCAAGTCCGCCTTTCCAAACTTGCAGTATTTCAAGCGGATGCTGCGAATAGTAGTCCCAGCCGTAGAAAATTACGTGGCCGAGGCGTGCTCCTACAACCACCGCTACGAGCATGTATAGAAATACCGAATCGGCCCACGTGTCGGGGCATTTCTCGCGCTTGAACATCTTGCTGACGAGCAAGTAGCCAAACCAAAACGCCATCGCATACAATATGCTATAGTAGCGTATTTGTATAGGTCCGATGCCGAAGAGTACCGGGTCGACATTCCAATCTATAAATAGTAGCGACATACTTATCTGTATTTATAACTATCAGTCAATTAGCCAATCATATCCTTGCCGTGGCAGTTTTTGTATTTCTTACCGCTGCCGCATGGACATGGGTCGTTTCTGCCGACCTTCTTCTCTACGTGTATAGGAGCTGTTGGGCGTGGACGTTGTGGCCCTTGCGGCATTGCTTGTGGACCGGTAACTTGCTGTTGTTGGGTCGCTTGGTTGTGCATAGCTTGCAAGCGTGCCAATTCGCGCTGACGTTCAGCCAATTCGCGTTGAGCTCTTTCGCGTGCGCGTTGGAGTTGCTCTTCGCGGTTGTCGGCGGTGATGGCTATCGAAAGTTTCGAGAGCGACGACACGATGTTCGAGTTGATGGTCTCTATCATGCCTTTGAAGAGGTTGAACGACTCGAATTTGTAAATCAACAACGGATCTTTCTGCTCATAAGTAGCATTCTGAACCGAGGTGCGGAGGTCGTCGAGTTGGCGGAGGTGATCGCGCCAAGCATCGTCGATATTTACAAGCATAATTACCTTCTCGATGGCGCGGATTACCTCTTTGCCCTGAGTGTCGTATGCTTTCTTGAGGTCGGTAGGTATTTGGTATACGCGTGGGCCATCGGTGATAGGTACAACAATGTTTTTATACTTATCGCCTTGGGTTTCGTATACTTGTTTTACTACTGGATATGCTTGATTTGCAATGGCTTCGCAACGACGGTTGAATGCCTCTTGAACGGCTTTGTAGAGCATATCGGCAAGTTCCTCAGCGCGTTTCTCGTGGAATTCCTCTTCGCTGAATGGCAATTCGATAGCGTAGGTTTTGAGCACTTCGAGACGGAAATCTTCAAAGTCGTCGGCATCCTTAGCATCTTGAACGGTCTTGAATGTCGAATCTTGCATCATATTCATGATGTCCATTGCCATACGTTCGCCATAGAGAGCGTGGCGGCGCTTGGTGTAGATAACTTCGCGCTGCGAGTTCATCACATCATCGTATTCGAGGAGGCGCTTACGTATGCCGAAGTTGTTCTCTTCCACTTTACGTTGAGCACGTTCGATGGCCTTCGTCATCATGCTGTGTTGGATAGGTTCGCCCTCTTCGAAACCTGCACGGTCCATAATCTTAACCATTCTGTCGGAACCGAACAGACGCATGAGGTTGTCTTCCATAGATACGAAGAATTGCGAAGTACCAGGGTCACCCTGACGTCCTGCACGACCTCTCAACTGACGGTCTACGCGGCGGCTCTCGTGGCGCTCCGTACCTATGATTGCAAGACCACCGGCTTGTTTCACTTCGTCGGTGAGCTTAATATCGGTACCACGACCTGCCATGTTGGTAGCTATGGTCACTGCACCTTTCTGACCTGCAAGAGCCACTATTTCGGCCTCGCGTTGGTGAAGTTTAGCGTTAAGTACGTTGTGCTTGATGCCACGGAGTTTCAACATGCGGCTCAAAAGTTCACTCACATCAACCGATGTTGTACCCACAAGCACAGGACGACCTTCGTTTACGAATTCTACAATCTGCTCTATTACAGCATTGTATTTCTCTTTCGTGGTCTTGTATATGAGGTCTTCACGGTCGATACGTGCGATAGGCTTATTGGTTGGAATGATGACAACGTCGAGTTTGTAAATATTCCAGAACTCACCAGCTTCAGTCTCGGCCGTACCGGTCATGCCCGCAAGTTTGTGATACATACGGAAGTAGTTCTGAAGTGTAATGGTGGCGTATGTCTGCGTAGGAGCCTCAATCTTGACATTTTCCTTAGCTTCGAGAGCTTGGTGAAGTCCATCAGAGTAGCGGCGTCCTTCCATTATACGACCAGTCTGCTCATCGACGATTTTTACTTTGTTATCTATAACTACGTATTGAACGTCGCGTTCGAAGAGGGTGTAAGCCTTCAAAAGTTGTGTAACGGTATGCACACGCTCGCTCTTAACAGAGTAGTTCTGCATGAGCTCGTTCTTCTTGTTGATCTTCTCCTCGTCGCTGAGGTCCGACTTCTCTATGTTGGCTATCTCCGTACCTACATCAGGAAGAACGAAGAATTGTGAGTCTTCCGAAGCCGATGTTAGCGCATCGATACCTTTGTCGGTGAGCTCGATAGAGTTAACCTTCTCATCAATAACGAAATAGAGAGGGTCGGTAGCTATATGCATGTTCTTGTTATTCTCCTGCATATAGAAGTTTTCGGTGTTGAGCATCTGTTGTTTGATGCCTTGCTCCGAAAGGAATTTTATGAGTGGACGGTTCTTTGGAAGACCCTTGTATGCACGGAAAAGTGCAAGAGCGCCTTCTTCGCGAACCTTCTCGTCTTCGCTCTTGAGTTTCGTCTTAGCTTCCGATAGGTATGTAGTTACGAGCGCGCGCTGTGTTTCAACAAGTTTCTCCACGCGAGGGCGAAGAACGTCGAATTGCTGATCGTCTTTCTTCTGCACCGGACCAGAGATGATGAGCGGCGTACGAGCATCGTCGATAAGAACCGAGTCGACCTCGTCGACGATTGCATAATTATGTTTACGCTGCACAAGGTCGCTTGGCGAAGTAGCGCCGTTGTCGCGGAGGTAGTCGAAGCCAAATTCGTTGTTCGTACCGAATGTAATATCCGATGCGTATGCTTTGCGACGAGCCTCTGAGTTTGGCTGATGCTTATCGATACAATCTACCGTCAAACCGTGGAATTGATAGATAGGTCCCATCCATTCCGAGTCGCGTTTTGAGAGGTAGTCGTTGACGGTCACCACGTGAACACCACGACCTGGAAGTGCGTTCAAGAACACAGGCAAGGTGGCCACGAGTGTTTTACCTTCACCAGTTGCCATTTCGGCAATTTTGCCCTGATGCAGCACAATACCACCAATGAGCTGAACATCGTAGTGAACCATATCCCAATGAATCTCCGAACCACCTGCTGTCCAATGGTTATGGTATACAGCTTCGTCGCCTTCGATGTCAACAAAATCGTGTTCCGTAGCGAGCTCTCTATCCATATCGGTAGCGGTCACACGAATGTCGGTTTGCTGAGAGAAACGGCGTGCCGTATCCTTCATAATAGCGAAAGCTTCTGGGAGTATCTTGTTGAGTTCTTCCTCTACGGTATTGTCGATGTTTTTCTCTATCTCGTCAACCTCTTTGTAGCACTCTTCCTTGCGCTCTATAGTGCATTCTGGAGCTTCTGCTTCGGCTTTGAGCTCTTCAACACGTCTCTGATCTTCGGCGATAGCATCGCTAATCTGCTTACGGAGAGCCTTTGTATGAGCACGAAGTTCATCGTTAGTTAGGGCGGAAATGGTTGGATATATTTCGCGGATTTTGGCCACAATAGGCTCAATTTCCTTCATATCCTTGTCGTACTTAGTACCAAAGAGTTTGGTAAGTACGCTGTTGATGATATTCATATATAATCGTTTTGTTTTATTATGGTTAATAGAGCCTTACTAAGGCTATAAATCGGGCGCGAAGTTAGTTATTTTTAGCTCTACTTTTTAGTAAACATTAATAGTTTATGTTAGTAACCACAAAAATCACGGGAAATCTTAGTAATAGCGCAGGTTACATGAGTTCTGTGCAAACATTTTGCTCGCGCTGTATTATAGGTTATATCCAAACATTTTCTCAAAAAAAATAGCCACAGAAATTAAGCAGCAAACTTTCGGGTGTTGAC
>SUWW01000001.1 GCA_015061285.1 Bacteroidales bacterium
TTTTACTGAAAGCTGCTACTAACGACTCATAAATCTACCCTTAATCGTGTATTGGATGATAGTTGCGGATTTTAGGGTTAATAAGATTAATAGACTTTTTTTCATAACGTATTTATAATTAGTAGTTAATGTTTGAGTTTCTTTTCGGAAGACACATAGATTTATGTCGACTATATAAAAGCGCAAAGCCGCAAAAAGGCTTCGAATAATAGAAAACCTTCTCACGGTGGCGAATTGTTACGATTATGCAAATCGTTGATATTTAGGCAGTTACCCCCCCTAAATCCTCGTGAAGAGATCTATAATTAATGTGTAAGTGCATGTACAGCAACATAGAATAGAGGAAATGCGTTTTGTTTATTCGTTTTTGCGGTGGTAAAAGTACGTAAAAGTTAATAACTGCGAAAAAGAATTTTTATGTAATTAACCACGGAAAGCACAAAAGGCTCAGAAAATTAGTATTAGACAGTGGGTCATGCCCCACTGTCAAGAGATAACTACGAAAAGCGCGAAAAACGCTAAAGTCACAGAGAACCGTCATTCCACTCTGTCGTCTTGAGCGAAGCGAAAGATCTCCATGCGTTTTGGGGAGATGTTTCGCTACGCTCAACATGACAACCTTATTTTCCCGCAGGCACAGAGGCCTGCGAACCTACATGCACCATCCAATTATGAATTGTGAATTATGCATTTTGAATTGCTTTTTCTCAAATCCTCGTCAACCTCTCTAATCTATCATCAATTAGTTGTTCGTATTGGCCTTTTAGCTCTTCGCTAAGAAATGAATCTTTTATTAGTTGTTTCCATTTCGGCACAGCCTTGAATATGCTATCTATCAAACGCCTTACAACTTTTTCTTCTATTCCTATTGATGTTGCGAATTTTATAAAATCGCTCAATTGCAGTTTTGCCTTGCGTTCACTGAGTGTGAGAGCAAACTCTTCTTTGTCGTTCGGATTGGCGATGGCAACGTTAATAAGGTCGTAGGCTGGTGAAAGTTGGTAGTCGTTGTTGGGACAGAAAAGCGAAAAATTTTTCAAATGCATGTCGTTGTTACCTGTAATGAAACAGAATAGCAGCAAATGCAAGTAGTTTGTCAAGTCGAGTTTTGGTGTAGAGCAATATTGTTTGATGCATTTTGCTATCTGCTCGTACGAACTTTTGTATTTATATTCGGTTGGGTGTAATGTCAATTGGCACATATCCTCCATGTCAATTTTCTCTCCTGCCGTAGAGCGGTCTACGCGTTTGGTGATATAACCAAGTTTTCCATCGGCTAATCGAATGAGGCTATGAGGCACAACTTTTATTTTTGCGGCTTCAGCGAGGTGCATCGTCAAATCTTCGTTTTCGGGCAGTTGCGGATAAGAGTCGGTTTGTGGCTTGAAGATGTAGTCGCCCCAAAGCCCAACTATCGTTAGCCTATTAGTGCCTTCGTGCTTGTTGAGGTTCAGCGACAATTTTGGCTGAACTCCGGTCAATGTGGTTTGTGCACGAATTATCTGCTCTGCCAATTTATCGAGGTCTTCATGCCTATATTCAATCAGTGGCTTTTCTCGAACATCGAAGAATTTCTTTATGCAATTTGGATGAAAATCTTGGCAATCGTCGTCCAAATCTTTATAGCAATACAAACACTTACTCATTGTTCGTCTCCTCCGTTAATTATAGGCACAACACTTATTGCTCCAATGCAATCTTTACAACACAGCAGCAACAGCGACATGCGGTCGTATGTTTTGAGATTGGTATTTCTGAGTGCTACATCGAGCAACCAGCCTTCTGGTATCAAGCCATCGAAGAATGGGAAAAGTATCGTGCTAACGAAAGCCTCTTCTTGCAAAGGCAATGTTAGGCTTATGGGCTTTGCACCGTCTTGCTTTAGATACGAACTGTCGTAGCAGAAACGGTATTCCCCTTCGTCCTCGGTCAGTATACCAGCGAAAATTTCTTTTCGGAAAATGCGTGCTTGTCTCATGATTTCTTTGATGCCGTTAGTTCATAGTTGAACAAATCAAGAAGTTGGTTAACCTTGTCCATGCGCAACGTTTGTTTGCCTTGCTCAACACTTCGCACAAAGCACAACCCAACTCCCGATTTCATAGCAAGGTCCTCTTGTGTAAGCCCATTTTCCTTGCGCAGAGTCTTTACAACCATCGATAATTGTGTCTTTGCCATAAAGTAAATTATATTATATCGGATATAAAATTACAAAAGATATTTGACTTTATATTATTTCACATATAATTTCTGTTGTGCTGTGTGATTTTATATTACATCGCATATAATACACAAGGGAATCGTTGGCTTCGACAGGCTCAGCCAGCAACCAGTTGTCATCTTGAGCGAAGCGAAAGATCTCCTTGCGTTTTGGGGGATGTTTCGCTACGCTCAACATGAGACACCAATTTACAAGTAACTCATGCTTCATCTACATCATAGCCAAGTTTTAGATGTAGCTTTGCAGCGACGGAATACATATAAACAATGACGGATTTTGTAGCAATAGATTTCGAGACAGCCAACAATGTGCGTTCATCGGTATGCTCGGTGGGCATCGTAGTTGTACGTAACGGCGAGATTGCAGATACGTTCTATTCGCTCATTCAGCCTGAGCCAAATTATTATAATTATTGGTGCAGCCGAGTGCATGGACTTTGTCGCGAAGACACCGATGAAGCGCCAGTATTTCCTGAAGTATGGGCACAGATAGCACCACGTATAGAAGGCTTGCCACTGGTGGCGCACAACAAACCATTTGACGAGAGCTGTTTGAAAGCCGTTTTTCGTGTTTATCAAATGGACTATCCCGACTACGAATTCTTCGACACACTTGCTGCATCACGTCGTGTTTTCAAGGATCTTCCCGACCATCAGCTTCATACGGTAGCAGCTCGATGTGGATATATATTAGAAAGCCACCACCACGCCTTAGCCGATGCAGAAGCATGCGCATGGATTGCAAGGGAAATATTATAATTTCCAAAATTGAGACAATTATGACTGTACTGTGGTGGCTATAACCTATTTTTGCCATGCGAGAAAAACAATCAACACGCATTGAATACGACAATTATGAACCTCTTTTCATACTTATGTAACAACATGTACAAGTCTAAAAGTCAACATAAACATATGAGGATAAGTAAGTTTACTACAATTTCTATCGCATTATTATTTTCGACTGTTGCAATGGCTTTAGGTGAGAAAACAAGCGAAGTAAAATGGTCTTTTTTGAAAAATTATTCACTCAGCCCTCAGGTAGTTTTCTCTAAGCCCGACAATAATTCATTCGACCTCGATGCTATAACTACGTACACAGTAACTTTCAATGCACCAATTGATACGAGTGTCATAAGCATAATAGCAAAGCAAGAAGAAGCAACCATAGAAGCTACAATAAAAGAAACAGAAAATACTGATGTTATAATTATAGAACTTGCAGATAAGCCTTCGAATGGTATTCTCACAATTGAGTTGAGCAATATTGTTGATGCTAATGGGAATACACTTAGTTCATACATACTTACCTATACAATAGGGACAGACGATAGCGACAATTCTACTGCCACACTTACAAAAAGAAGTCTAACTGAAAAAATTGCAGCTGCAGAAACATTGGCACAGAATGCTACTGAACAGATTAATGCAAAGGTGATAGCCACTCGCAATGAGTTGATGCAAAAAGCAGAAGAGCTCAAAAGTTTTGTTTCTACATCGCCTATAGAATACGCAGAAGCAGAAGAGACACTCGAACAGTTGATGACTGCGCTTTCGACTTCCATTAGTGATATTTCGAATAATGCATTACTGATAAGTACGCAAGAGGAACAAACTGAAGTAGAAAATTTACAGATGTGCTACAAACTGTCGCAACCTCTTGTTGCGGAGCAAAATTATTCACTCACCATGCGCATGAAGGCATCTGCGATTGTCCAAGTATGTCTGAAAGTTGTTGATACACAGAGCACCAATAGAGATGACTTGGGTAATAGTGTAGATTTGCAATATTTAGCGACCTTTGACGTTACAACAGAATGGCAGACTTATACATGGACATTCACGACAACTTACCCTATTGATGAATTTGATTGGTTGTTGGGGCAGTTCAACGGCAATCTCTATTTTGACGATGTCACACTCGTTGCTGACTATTCTGAGACGAACCTTATTGATGACAATTTCGAGAATGAAATACCTACGGGTTGGGAAACGATATCCAATCAGAACATCAATTTTGAAATCGTTACAACATCATCGTGGTACGATTTGTTACAAGCTATCGACGATGCTAAAGCAGCAATAGATACTACAGCTAATAGCATTCACGCGGAAGCCCTTGACGCTCGTCAAGCACTGATAGATGCCATAGAAGAAGCAATGGCTCTTGTGGTAGACAATGATGATGAATACAAAACAGAAGCTGATAAAATAATAGCCGCAACGGCGGCTCTTAAGCAATGGATTGGCGTACCAGATTCGCCAGACCCAAATTTTTACATTTACTTATGCTTTGGTCAGTCGAATATGGAAGGTAATGCAACTCCCGAAGAAATGGACATTACTGATGTGCCTGAACGTTTCAAGATGATGCCTGCTGTAGATTTTCCTAAGCAGAACCGCATAAAAGGCAAATGGTACACTGCTATACCTCCTCTCTGTCGCCAGAATACAGGTCTAACACCAGCCGATTGGTTTGGACGTACAATGCTCGACTATCTGCCAGAAGATGTCACTATTGGTGTGATTAACGTGTCTGTTGGTGGCGTTAAGATAGAAGGCTTTATAAATGAATGTGTAGCCGACTATTTAGTAGACCAAATTTATTGGCTCAAAGGAATAATGGCTCTATACAATAACGAGCCATTTACACGTCTCGTTGAGATGGCCAAATTAGCTCAAAAATATGGCGTCATAAAAGGCATATTGTTGCATCAAGGTGAAAGTAATAGTGGTGACAGCGAATGGCCTAATAAAGTCAAAATCATATATGAACGCATTCTTACGGAATTGGATCTTGAAGCTGAAAATGTCCCGATTTTATCTGGTGAAATGGCACGCAAAGAGCAAGGTGGCGTTGTTTATAATTTCAATAGTATTATTGCCACTTTACCAGATGTAATACCTACATCATATGTAATATCATCTGAAGATTGCCCCGCAGCGGATATTTGTCATTTTACTGCCGATGGTTATCGAATTATTGGTAGTCGATATGCATCACAGATGCTAAAACTTATGGGAATTGACGCTGATGCTGATATTTATACTCATAATTATGGAGAGCCTACTTACTCATGGAGCGAAGACGGCATGTCGTGCGAAGCAAGTGTCGTATGCGTAAACAACGCAAACCACATAATTAGCGAAAAAGCTACAGTTGAAAACGGGAAAATCACAAGTGAAGAAGATCAGCCAGCCACCATAGATGAAGAAGGTTCGCATATCTACACTGCGGTATTCGACGATGCTCATTTTTCTACTCAGACCAAAGTGGTATTCGATATACCTATATTGCCTTCTACGCCAGATTCAGAGATTACCCCCGTGGCTAATATTAAGATTAACAACACTTCTGACAATATTTGGTACGATATGCTAGGACGTAAGTATAACATAAAACCAACCACGCCGGGTGTGTATATGCACAATGGCAAGAAAGAATTAGTATGGTAATAAATTGTAAGTGAGCAATTTACTATTATGGCGGATACAGAAATGTGTTCGCCATTTTCTATTTTATGGTAAGGATTATGCTTGCGGGAACATTTCTGCTGACGCATGCATCGCGTCCCTACATGCGCCAACTAATTATGCATTTACAATTTTCAATTTTCCATCGCAATCGTTTGCGAGTAAAAAAGGTTGACTACGGCCGTTTTAGTGTGAATAAATCTAAAATCATCGTAATGGCACTGCTATCTTTGTTCGCATATAGTTAGTTCAGAGTAGGCGTAAAATTTTGCATATACATAATTTTTATACCTACACGAATGGTTTAATCGTAAATATTATATATATAAATGAATAGAATTCTCTTTCTCGCCCTTGCTGCCCTTACCATTGGCACGGCTCAAGCTCAAAAGAACTCCATCGCTATTCAGCATGTAGAACCTATGAACTGGTGGGTGGGTATGCACAATCCCAATCTGCAACTTCTCGTTCATGCCAAAGGCATTGCTGAGTGTCGTCCACAAATAGATTACACTGGTGTAACTATCAGCAGCACAACGCTTACCGACAATGAAAATTACATATTCTTAAACCTCAATATTGCGCACGATGCCAAGCCTGGCAAATTCGATATTCGGTTTATGAAAGATGGCAAGCAGGTAACCGTTGTAAACTACGAACTCAAGGCTCGCGAAGCTAATTCTGCCAACCGAGAGAGTTTCACTTCCGACGATGCCATATACCTACTCATGCCCGACCGCTTTGCCAATGCCAACCCTGCCAACGACGATATGCCTAATTTGATTGAAAAAGCCGACCGCAAAGCCGACTATGGCCGTCATGGTGGCGACTTGCAAGGCGTGATGGAACATATCGACTACATAAAAAATCTTGGTATGACAGCCCTTTGGATGACACCTGTGTTGGAAAACAACATGCCACAATCGTCGTATCACGGCTATGCCATCACCGATTATTATGCCGTTGATGCACGCCTTGGCTCACTCGACGAATACAAACAATTGAGCGATAAACTTCATCAGAATGGTATGAAGTTGATTATGGACATGGTGTTCAACCACTGCGGCACAAACCACTGGTGGATGAAGGATTTGCCATGCAAGGACTGGATTTTCCAATGGAACGGCAACCCAATGCGCTCGTCGTATCGTCTTTCTACAGTGGCCGATACGCATTGCTCGCAGTTCGACCTACGTCAGGCTACCGAAGGTTGGTTCGATAGCTCGATGGCCGACATGAACCTTGGTAACGAATTGGTTAAGAACTACTTCATACAGAATAGTATATGGTGGGTTGAGACCGTTGGTCTTGATGGCATTCGACAAGATACTTATCCTTATCCAGAGAAAAACGCAATGCGCGAATGGAACTTGCGTGTGCGCGAGGAGTATCCAAATTTCAACATCGTAGGCGAGGCGTGGATTAGCGAAGCAAGCAAACTTGCTTATTGGCAAAAAGATGCAAACAACAAAGATGGCTACAACTCGGAACTACCTACAATAATGGACTTTCCTCTTATGGAAGCCATCTATCGAGCATTCAACGAACAACCTTCGTGGGACGACGGCATAATCCGCCTCTACAACTCGCTGGCAAACGACTATCTCTATGCCGACCCAATGCACATAATGGTGATGGGCGAAAACCACGACGCCGGTCGACTACTTACCAAGCTCAACGGCAATGTGAATAGCCTGAAAATGGCGACTGCATTCCTGGCTACGGTGCGTGGTATAGCGCAGTGGTATGTTGGTACTGAGGTGCTTATGGAAGGCGACGCAGTGCAACACGCCTACATTCGCCGCGACTTTGCGGGTGGCTGGCAAGGCGACAAAGAGAACAACTTCACTGCGCGCAAAGGTGCAGCAGCCGATATGTATGACTACACCTCGCGACTCTTCAACTATCGCAAGCAGAGCGATGCCTTGCGACATGGCGAACTGCTTCACTTCCTACCTGTAAACGAGGTGTATGTATACTTCCGCTACACCGATAAAGAGTGCGTAATGGTAGTTATGAACAATAGCGATGCCGAGCAAAAACTCGACACACCACGCTATGCCGAAAAACTTGCGCAATACACTAATGGCAAGGACATCATCAGCGGACAGTCTGTCGACATCAACAATATCACCATAAAAGCAAAAACAGCATTAGTAGTAGAATTGAAATAAATACAATCAGCAAACCTTACATATAAACAGACACATACAAACATTATATAGCATTTAGAATAGTAGCTATGCAAAACAGTCGTGAAGATTGTTTTGCATTTTTTATTTGCATACCACTCAACATATATGTGACTCATAACAAAACAACTCAATTGTTAAATATCTAAGCGGATGCAGACATGCAAACGTTTCCGCAAACGTTTCCGCAACCGATTGCACTCTTATGGCGGTTAAACATGCTTTAGTTGTGTGAAAAAATGTTGCCAATACTTGCTTTTTAGTGAAAATTTGCATTGCTGGAGTGTGAGAGAGAGGCGCAGCGATGCGAGTCTTAAAACAAGCAGAACACTACGGCAGAAAAAATAAGTCCAAAAAACTAAAAAGAAGAATGTTAATTATTTATCAATCTAAAAATCAATCTATCATGAATGGAAGACAATTCCTCAAAGAAGCGCTTTTGACGCTGATGTGCATGATGGGCGCATTGTCAGTATGGGCTCAGCAGATTGCAGTCAAAGGTGTTGTTCGTGATGCGGCCGACAATTCGCCAATTCCAGGCGTTTCGGTCGTTGTCAAAAACACAACAAGAGGCACCATCACCGATTTCAATGGCAACTTTAGTGTCAATGCCAACCAAGGCGATGTGCTCGTATTCTCATTTATAGGATACACCAATCAAGAACTTGCTGCAGCAGCCAACATGCAAGTAAGCCTTGTTAGCGATGCTCAAGAACTCGACGATGTAGTTGTTATTGGTTATGGTACGGCCAAGAAAAACGATATGACAGGTTCAGTTACAGCTATCAAGCCTGACGAAATGAACAAAGGTATGATTACCAATGCTCAAGATATGATTTCGGGCAAGATTGCTGGTGTGAACGTAACAAGCGATGGCGGTACGCCAGGTGGTGGCTCAACCATTCGTATTCGTGGTGGTTCTTCGCTCAACGCATCTAACGACCCACTTATCGTCATCGACGGTCTTGCAATGGACCAAAGCGGTGTGAAAGGTTTGGCCAACCCACTTTCGATGGTCAATCCTGCCGACATTGAGACATTCACCGTACTCAAAGACGCTTCGGCTACAGCCATCTATGGTTCGCGTGGTTCGAATGGTGTTATCATTATTACTACTAAAAAAGGTAAAGCCAACGGCGGTCGTCCACAGATAAGCTACAACGGCAACGTGTCTGTAAGTATGATACAGAATCAACTCGAATTGCTCGATGGCGATGAATATCGCGCAAAGATTGAGGAGTTGTATGGCGAAGGTGGTATGTACTACAACGAGAAGACGTATGCAGCAATCAAAGCTAACCTCGGCGACGCAAACACCGATTGGCAAGACGAGATTTTCCGTGTAGCACTCAGCACCGACCACAACCTCACTATCAGCGGTGGCGTGAAAGATGTTCCTTATCGCGTTGGCTTTGGCTATACGAAACAAAATGGTATCCTCGATACCTCAGACTTCGAGCGCTACACCGTTTCGCTCAACGTTAATCCTACATTCCTCGACAAACACCTAAGCTTCAACCTTGCTGCAAAAGGTATGTTAGCAAAGAGCCGTTTTGCTGATACGGGAGCTATCTCGGCAGCTTATCGTATGGACCCAACACAGCCTGTGAAGACCGACGACGAGAAGTATCAAAACTTCGGCGGTTTCTTCCAGTGGACTGTAAATGGCGAATCGCTTAGCGACCCTAATTGGGCATACAACACTAACCGCAATGCTCCAGGCAACCCTGTTTCGTATCTTGAAGATAAGGAAGACAAAGCAACCTCTAAATCGTTTATTGGCAGCTTAGAAGGCGACTACAAGATTCATGGTTTTGAAGACTTGCGCATTCATGGTAGCATTGGCATCGACGCATCTACTGGTAAGCAGACAACCGTTGTTAGTCCATATTCATACCTAAACACCTACTTCGGTTGGGACGGTTGGGACAAGATCGACAAATACAACCTGTCGCTCAATGCCTACGCACAATACAGCAAAGACTTCACCGAGACTCAGCACTTCGATATAATGGCTGGTTATGAGTGGCAACACTTCCACAAAGTGCAAGAATATGATGGTTGGGGACTCTATCAGAGCACATATGTAGAAACAGTGAAAGATGCAGATGGCAAAGTAGTAAAAGATGAAGCCGGCAACCCCGTTACACAGCCATCAGCCCTTGCTGGTACGCAATATGGTCGTAGTGCTAAGACTATCAAGACAGAGAACTACTTAGTTTCGTTCTTTGGACGTTTGAACTATTCGCTTCTCGATCGCTATTTGCTTACCATAACATTGCGTAACGATGGTTCGTCACGATTCAAAGACCACTGGTCACTCTTCCCATCAGTAGCTCTTGGATGGCGTGTTAAGCAAGAGGCATTCCTCGAAGATGTTGAAGCTATTTCGGATATGAAAGTACGTCTTGGCTATGGTCAAACAGGTCAGCAAGAAGGCATTGGCGACTATAACTATTTCGCGTCATACAACATCAGCTCGGGCGTAGGTAGCAAATACAACCTCGTTGGCGATGGCACAATGTATCGTCCTGATGCATACAACGAAAACCTCAAATGGGAAACTACCACCACATACAATGCTGGTCTCGACCTCGGCTTCTTCAACAACCGTTTGACTGTGAATGCCGACTTCTACTATCGCGAGACAACCGACCTCTTGAACACTGTTTCGGTTGCTGCAGGTTCTAACTTCCGCAACAAAGTAACTTCAAACATCGGTTCGCTCGAGAACAAAGGTTTCGAACTTGGCATCACCGGCCACCCAATTCACACCGACGATTGGCATTGGGAAGTGAGCGCAAACGCTACATATAACAAGAATGAAATCACCGAACTCATCAGCAACGACGAAGGTTATTATGTAGAGACTGGTGGTATATCTTCGGGTACTGGTAACTACTGTCAAGCACACGCCGTTGGTCATGCAGCAAGCGCATTCTATGTATATCAACAAGTTTATGGCTCTGACGGCAAAGCACTCGAAGGCGTATTTGTCGACCGCAATGGCGATGGTCAGATAACTTCTGACGACCGTTACTTCTACAAGCAACCTACAGCACCTTGGACATTTGGTTTCAGCTCTAAACTTCAGTGGAAGAATGTCGACTTCGGATTCTCACTCCGTGCAAGCATAGGTAACTATGTATACAACGACCGTGAAGCTGGTTCGAGCGACCTTAGCCAAAGCACAGGTTTGTGGAACTCTTCATTCGAATATCTATCGAATCGTCCTAAATATGCTTTCGAACGCAACTGGGGCGCACTCTCAAACTACTCGGCTTTGTCGGACTACTTCGTACAGAATGCTTCGTTTCTCAAGTGCGACAACATCACACTTGGCTATAGCTTCAAGAACATAGCTTCGGCTCCGCTCAGTGGTCGTGTATATGGTAGTGTATCGAACGTATTCACCATCACCGACTACAAGGGCATCGATCCTGAAGTGTTTGGTGGCATCGACAATACCATCTATCCACGTCCTATCACGTTCCTTGTAGGTCTTTCACTTAACTTCTAAAAACCGAATTATCATGAAACTCAAATATATTCTGCCTTCGGCTCTTGTGGCAGCTATGGGAATGAGCTCATGCGTCAACGACTTGGACGTAACACCTATCGATCCAAGCACAGTGATGATTGTTGATGCTAACGGCCTTTTCAACAAGTGCTATGCTAATATGGCAGTGGCTGGCAACAGCGGCGCCAATGGCGACTGCGACATCGACGGCCTCGATGGTGGTACAACAGGCTTTGTGCGTCAGATGTTCAACGCCAACGAACTTACTACCGACGAATCGATATGCGCATGGGGCGACCCTGGCATTCCTGAGTTCAACTTCAACCAATGGACTGCTGCTCACCCAATGCTCAAAGGTTTCTACAACCGACTTACTACTGGTATCTCATATTGCAACCACTACCTCAGCGAGTGTAGCGCTGTAGATGCCACAATGACTGCCGAAATTCGTTTTGTGCGTGCATTCTACTATTTCCAACTTATGGACTGCTTCGGCAACGTACCTTTTGCAACCGAACTTCTTTCGGACAATGCGCCACAAGCATCTCGCTCTGAGGTATTTGCATTTGTAGAAAACGAACTTCTCGAATGTCTCAACGATATGGCTGAGCCTCGCACCAACACCTACGGTCGTGCCGATAAAGCTGCCGCTTGGATGCTTCTTGCACGCATCTATTTGAATGCTGAAGTATACACAGGCACAGCACAATGGGATAAGGCTGCCGAATATGCTAAAAAAGTAATGGAATCGGGCTACAAAGTATTCGACAATGGTGGTAATTACGAAGGCGCAAGCGGTTGGTCGGCATATCAGATGCTCTTTATGGGCAATAATGGTGAAAATGGTGCTCAAGTTGAAGCCATTCTTCCTATTCTTCAAGATGGAAAAGAGACAACCAGCTGGGGCACAACACTCTTCCTTATGGCTTCGACCTTCAAGGCTGATATGACTTTGGTTGGCACTGCTACCAACGGCACTTCAGAGGCTTGGGGCGGCAACCGAGCTCGTCCTGAACTCGTTGCAAAATTCTTCCCTAATGGCGATGCTCCACAAGTTGATGTTTGGGAAATGATAGACAAAGCAGGCGACGACCGCGCACTCTTCTGGGGTAAAGATCGTAGCCTCGACATCACCAATACTACCGAGTTTACCGAAGGCTATTCTGTATGCAAATTCACCAACTTCTACTCAGATGGAAGTTCGCCCAAAGATCCTCAATTCCCTGATGCCGACTTCTTCATGATGCGTGCTGCTGAAGCTAATCTTACATACGCCGAAGCTCTTACACGTCAGAATGGTGGCACAGCACCGCAAGAGGCTCTCGATGCACTCAATGCACTCCGCACTCGTGCTCATGCTACTAAAAAAGCCAGCTATACGCTTGCTGAAATATGCGACGAATGGTGCCGCGAATTCTACTACGAAGGTCGCCGTCGTTCGGACCTTATCCGCTTCGGTTTCTTCGGTGGCAACAACTCATACAAATGGCAGTGGAAAGGTGGCGTAAAAGCAGGTGCAAACTTCGATGAACACCTCAACATATTCGCTATTCCTGACGATGATATGAATGCAAACTCTAATCTCGTTCAGAATCCAGGTTATTAATTATCTAAAAAGACTTAGAAAATGAAAAAGTTATTATATAGCGCATTGATGCTGAGCTGCATAGGCACATTCACTGCTTGCGACGATGATCGCGATGACAACCCTACACTCAGCGATAATGCCAATGTTGAGTTCGTTCTCAACACGCCTGCTTACGCTTCGTCGATAGTCGATTTAGCATCTTCGGAGAGTGTAAACCTCTATTGTTCGCAACCTGAATGGGGCTTTCCTACGGCTGTAAACTATATAACTCAAGTGTCGCTAAACGGCGAATACAAAATATCTAATGAAACTGCTGATGCCGATGAATCGGGCGAGACAAAGGCCGATTATTACGCTCTCGACCCTATCACTTCGGCAAGTTTGGCCATCGTGCCCGAAAATTTAGCAGCAGCACTCACATATCTCAATGGTTGGGAAGGCGACGAAGATGTGCCTGCCACAGAGGAGATATATGTACGCATAGTTGCTACACCAAGCACCAACTCATCGAATGGACTTTCGGCTCAGTCGGTTGCTAAATATGCAGTAACATCGAACGTAGTAAAGTTCAATGTAGCTCCATACTACGTAGAACTTGCTCCAGCGCCTATCGAACTCTGGTATTTGGTTGGTGCAAATATTGGTAGTGCTTCATGGTCGAACGGAACCGACCAAATCGGAAATGGCTTAGTGCCTCTCGAACCAATTCAAAATGCTGAATACGACAAGAAGACTGGTCGTGGCGAAATAGCCATAACAGCATATTTCGACGATGAATTCAAACTCATAAATGTTCCTGGCAACTGGGAAATTCAGTGGGCACAAGGCGACGCCTTCGGTTCATTCAAGAAGAATGATGGCGGGGCTGGCAACATTGTTGTTCCTTCGGCTGGCTACTACAAAGTGTTGCTCAACACGGCTACTGATGTACTCGAAATTACTAAAGCAGAAGAAGTAAAAGAACTTGGCGAAATATCTATCGCAGGCAGCTTCAACGATTGGGGCGACCAACCAATGACTCCTGTATTCTCGCTCACCGACGACCAAAAGGCTCACAACCACCTTTGGAAATACGAGTTCGAAGCAACTGAAGATGTCGAGCTCAAGTTCAAGACCACTGGCAGCTGGGACACCAACTGGGGTACTACTACATTCCCTACTGGATGGGGCGTAAATGGAGGCGACAACATTCCTGTGGCTGCTGGTAAATACTTGATACTCTTCGACGATATTACTGGTTACTACACCTTCATAACTCAAGAGTAGAGCAGTTTATATAAACATTATTTATATAAATATCGGGTGCCGTTTTGCTTGCCATGCGGCGGCATCCGATTCTAAAAAAGATTCCGAAAATGAAAAAGTTAATATATAGCGCCCTCGCATTCATGGCTGTCGGCTTCGCTTCGTGCGACGACGAAAGCTACGACGATTGGGCTCAGCCTATAACCAATGCACAAGAGGCTTCACAAAACTTCACTTTTAGTGCTGCTGCCGTTGATGCCATCAACCTTGCCGACATCGACACCAACATTGTGAAAGTTTTCACTCCTACAGTTGATCTCACCGACGACAATGCCACTGTCAACAACTTCAACGTATTGTTCTCTGATGGTTCTACTATCAGTGCCGATGCTAATGGTAATGTGCTTGTAGATGACCTCGTTTCAGTTATTGAGGCAATCTACGGCAAAGCTCCCGAACTGCGCACACTCCCAACGAGTGTTGTAGCTCTCATCAATCGCGATGGTCAACTTATGAAGAGCGACACAGCTAAGATTGAGATAAAGGCTACGCTCGAAGCACCTGTAATCGAATCGGCATACTATGTCATTGGAGCTGTTCCTGGTTGGAGTTTCGAAGCAGCTGCAACGGCTAAGTTCGAGCATTCTGACGTTAATGTATACGACGACCCAATCTTCACCATAACAATGGAAGCACCATACAAGAAAGATGATGCTGGTGAATTTGTTCTTGATGAAGATGGCAATAAAATTCGCGACGATTATTGGTTCCGCTTCGTACCTCAATCATCGCTCGAAAAAGCCGATTGGACTGGTACTATCGGTTGCCTCAAAAATGGCACTGAAGACCTCGAAGGCAAGCTCTATATGGTCGATGAAATTGAAGGCGATGGCTGCATCAAGATGCCTGCTACCGATGGCGCTCTCTTCTATAAGATTGAACTCAATATGATGGAATACACCTACAAAGTTACTCCGCTCATGTTCGAGAATTATATCTATTTGCCAGGCAATGCTCAGAGCTGGAGCCCTGAAACAGCACCTGCACTCAAGCATCAAGGCAATGGCATCTACACCGGCTTTGCATATATGGATGGTGAATTCAAGTTTACTCGCGCTCGCAATTGGAGTTCTGAATACAATGCAGGAGCGTTCAAAAACGCAAGCGAAGGCTTCAGCCTCGAAAAAGGTGATGGTGGCAATATCATCAATAGCGTCTCTGGTCTCTATTACTTCGAAGTTGATGTAGTTAATGGCGACCTCAAGGCTACCCCAATTACCAACATGAACCTCGTTGGCGTTTTCAATGATTGGAACAATGCTGATGATACGCAGCAGATGACGTGGAATGCTACTAACCTATGCTACGAGATAACTGGCGCAACAGTAACTGCCGATGGTTGGAAATTTACAGCTAACAATGCTTGGGACATCAACCTTGGTGGCGACTTGAACGACCTCGTTAGCAATGGCGGCAACCTTAGCGCAGTTGGCACTACCATCAAGCTCTATCCTTGCCGTACTACAAAAGACGAGATTTACGCTACGGTAGAATAGCATATATATCACCAGATAAAACGAATAGTTGGCATGAACATCATAAGTCTTGCTAATTAATACAAAAAGTATAATTTCGTTTTATCTGGTGATAACTATATGAATACTAAACAATTATTTATGCATATAAGCTCAAAAATGGCAGGCTTCCTATTGGCTACTTCAATAGGTTGCCTGCTTTTCAGTTGTTCTAACACAGCTGAACCGACACCCGACACTGATGTCATTATGCAAGCCTTCTATTGGGACGTGCCTGTAGATGCTGCCAACCAAAATGGCAATTGGTGGAATCACCTTGCTCAAGTGGCACCCGAGCTCCACGATGCGGGAATAACTGCAATTTGGACTCCAGTGCCAGCAAAAGGCAATTGGGGCATCTACGACAGCGGCTATGGCATCTACGACCATTATGACCTCGGCAACTATAGCCAAAAAGGAACAGTGGAAACTCGCTATGGCAGCCGTGCTGAACTCGAACAGATGATTGCCACTATGCATCAGAATGGTATATATGTATATAGCGATGTGGTGCTCAACCATCTTTATGGTGGTGATGAAAATTTTGAAGCTAATCCTGCCGTAACAGACTACGCAAAGCATAATTATAAATATGAGCCTTACCCCGACGACGAAATTCGATGGTCTGACGATTCGGTGGCTCACACACGCACCAATATTTTCTATCCGACACATGCCAACGAGCCGAACTACGAGTGGCACTACAACCACTTCCACCCGTCGTCGGCAACCGACTCTCTCACCGACTTTGCAGATGACGTGCTGCGTCCCAACACAAAATTCTTTGGCAACGACCTCGATTTGAACAACGAAGAGGTTTGCCAACGTCTGTGCGATTGGGGCAAATGGCTAAAATCGGACATCGGATTTGATGGCTTCCGCATGGATTTTGTGCACGGACTTACCACGGAATTTGTTGCCAAATGGGTGAACAATTTGCCCAAGCAAGAAGGCAAGCAACCATTTGTTGTGGGTGAATATTGGGCTCAAGATAGTCGCTACATCAAAGATTGGGTAGAAACTGTTGCAAGCCTCGGAGCCAATGTTCATGCATTCGACTTTCCGCTCAAGTTTATCCTTACCGACATGTGCAACAAAAGCGGTTCGGAGTTCAATATGTATTGGCTCAACCACGCTGGACTCGTTCGCAACCAATATGGCGCATCGCTTCCAAGCAATTCGGTGGTGACTTTCGTCGAAAATCACGACACTGGCAAAGAGTACGACAAATGGATTACTCACGATATGCACCTTGCATACGCATACATACTCACTCACGAAGGCACGCCATGCATATTCTACCCGCACTTCTTTGGCGATATTATGACCGATGCGCAAGACAACGAGTACACCATCATACCGCCTACAAACCTCGGCGAGATTATTGCTCAGCTTATAAATATTCGAAAAACATATTTAGGTGGAAATCTCGTTGTACTTAGCGAACAACCATCTGCCGAACCTAAGGAAAACTTGCAAAATGTTTACATTGCTCGCCGACAAGGCAACGGCGTGAAAGATGGTGCTATAGTGGTCATAAACAACGACGACTACGAAGCAAAATCGCTCACAGTAAATGTCAATGCTGATGGTTTTACAAATTGGGCTAAGCAAACTCTTGTAAATTTGATTGATACAGCAGAAACTATTACTGTTGATGCCAATGGCCAAGTGGAGCTTAGTGCACCAGCCCGCAATTACAGCATTTGGGTGAAACAACAAGATTTGAAATAGGCTATCGACTTATAGTTATAAAACAAGAGCCGAACTTTTTACTAACGTTCGGCTCTTTTTATTGTAGCAGATGGCTAATAATTATGCTTCGCGATTGCACAAACTTATAAAATCGCAATACTTACAAGTATCGTCTTTGCTGCACATCACAAAAGATTCTTCAGCATCGAAAATGGACGAGAGACACACCTTCAAACGAGCTTCGAAATCTTCTCGAATATCGTTATACGTAAACTCTTTCTTGCAATAACTTAATGTAGTACCATCGTTATACTTAGGCAGCTCTTTCACCTTATACACTCGCAATTTCATATCGCCACAATGAGGATTTTGCGTGTCGTGGCAGAGCATATAGCAATAAATCAGAACTTGTAAAACAGCCTTATAATCTCCAATTTTCTCGGCAGTAAACAAATTATTGTAATCGTCAAAGCCAAACTTTTTGTCGCTGCCAGTTTTGTAGTCACATACATAAGTAACACCGCCGCACTCGTGTATTCGGTCGATACTACCCTTGATATTGATAGTCTTTCCGTTATCAAGCGCAATAGGCACCAAAAGTTCCTTTTCGGTTGCAAGCATTGTGACACCTTGTTTCGCGTCAATTTCGACCATTGTTGTTGCATAATCAACTATTGCATTGTAGAGCAATATGTTACGACCTTGCAAATCCTCCTTTTTGAAATTCTTATTTCTAATCAGCTGCTCGCCAAAGCCTTGAAGCGTAAGCCGCTCTATTTCGCCAGTGCTCTTTATTTCGTTGAGTAGTTCTTGTGTGACTTTCACAGGAAATTGTCGACCGCCAAGTTTATATACATTTTCCATCACTCCGTGGAAAATCTGGCCTATCATGCGATTGTCGACCTCCTCAAGCACATCATCGGCTCGACCAATCTTGTAAATCTTCGAAAAGAAGAATTTCATTGGACACGATATGTAGCTAATGATGCTGGTAGGCGAAATATGAGTGAGTTTTTCATTCATCAACTGCAATATTTCAGGCGTTTTTCTTACGGCATTCTCACTTTTCTCAAACTGCGAAATAGCATTCGACGACACACGTTGCGTGGTGTGCATATTGAACTCGTGGCGCAGTTGAAGCAAGAATCGGCTCTCGCCTACTCTATCGCCCGAAATGCTTGTGGAATAGAGCAAATGAACATTCTTAGCACGCTGAATGAGACGGAAGAAATAGTATGAAAATATGCTATCTTGATGCTCGCGCGTAGGCAATCCGAAGCCTAAACGCAAATTATATGGAATGAACGACGGCGAAACAGCATTCTTAGGGAAAACGCCTTCGTTGAGGTCGAGAATTACAAGATTATCAAAGTCGAGCGCACGCGTTTCCAAAATACCAAGCACCTGCAAACCTGCATGAGGCATACCACAAAAATCGACCGTTTTACTTGCCACCACACAGTCCACCATACCAAAGAGCATATCTACACTCGAAATATCTACTCCAACCTTAATTATTTGAGCCTCAAACAGATGTATTGCATTTATGATTGCAAACGAGCACTCGCGTTGAAGTTGGTCGTTCTCTTGCAGACTCTCATATATAATCTCATAAATATTGAGCAAATATTTGATAAGATTGGCAGCCTCAACAGGCTTGAATATGGCCTTAAGCAGTTCGTGACCCGATAAATCAGAAGGTTTTATCCAGATAGCATTTCCATTTATTATGGCTTTACGCAACTTGCCAACACACTCATCACCACAGATATAGAGCACTGTTGGGTGTTGCAAAATGCTAAGAACGCAATTGTGATAAAAAGCCAATTCACCTTCTGCCGTACGTCGCAAGTAGGCATCGGATTGCAAGCGACGCAGCAAATCGAGCAAGCCATAGAGAGGCGTCATTTTTATGGGATAGCCCATAGTTACGTTCACCGAGCTAACATTATCGGGCATGGCACTAAGCACGCCAAGAAGCATATTTTCGTCGGTCAGCACCACAGCCGAGCGAGTGCCACCATCGTAATTATGCAGAAGATAGTCATGCACAAAATTGAGCTGCCCTTGCGGATAGGCGAAAGTGGTAATGTTTATAGATGGTTGCTCCTGCGGCAAAGGTAGATGATAGTCGGAAGGCGAAGGATAGAGTTCTACATACTTACGCACAAAGCGCCCAGGTCCGTGCTCGTCGCCAGGGACTATTGGCGTGAGCATCTGCGGAGTGTAGTCCCAAAAGAAATCGGCGCGAGCAGCTACGCGAAAGAATGTAAACATCTTCTCCTCGGCCCGAGTAAGCGCGTTGAAACCAACAAATACGTAGCGAACTCCATTGTCGGGAAACGAATCGACAAGCGACTCAGCTACATTCCTATATATCATGCCAGAATAGGCCAAACCTTTCTGCTCCAAGCGCTTACGAAACTCCACATAGATAGAGTTAAGATTCTCGTAGAGCTTGACAAATTCGCTCTTCTCGGAGTCGGCTTTACACCCTCGCTTGAATATTACGTTCCAAAATTCATTTATTGCTTCACGCTGATTTTCTGTAAGATACGTATACTTATCGGCTAATTTTTCAAGGTCTAAGGTGTTCATAAAAATATCACCAGCATCGATGAGATATTTATCAATATCGTCGAAGTCGCCAATGAAGGTGCGAGCCCAGCCATAGAACGTTTCGAAATCGGTTTCGGGCTTATATATATCGCGATAGACCTGAAAGAGTTCAAATGCAAGCGTAATATCGTCGGCCACCATCAAGTTGGAGCGCGAAGCAAGAAACTCGGTTATGGTGGTTGTATTTACACCAAAAATAGTTTTATGTCTCTGCTTCAACTCATTGCGGAGTTCGTTCATAAATAGCACTCCCGCGCGATGGCTCGGAAAGACAAACATCAAGTCGCTCCAATTGGAAGCTGCGTGACGGTCTAAATAGTATTGTGCAACAGATTTTAGAAACACCTTGGAATAATTACGAGTTAAGAGTTATGAATTATTGCTTCCTTGTTGTCATTCTGAGCGAAGCGAAGAATCTTCTAAATTTTAGTTTCGCTTATATCCTTCGCTACGCTCAGGATGACATTATTCCATTTATCTGGCGTATTTATCGCAAACGATCGAGACTACGCACAATGGCCTCGTCGATGCCAATGCGGCGATAGGCAAAATAGTGCAGCACGGCAGAAAAAAGCGGAATAATCATAGCAGTAGAGAAGTGCCAATCCAATTCGAGACGCGATGCACAAAGAATATTCACAGCCAAAATCATTATAGCCACACCAACAACAATGGTGATATTGATGCCACAAACTCGCATTTGCAACGGACGATTCGAAAACAGAAAAATATCGAGCAAATTGAGCAGCGTAGATACCACGAGCAGCACCGTCAGAGGCCAGAGAACAATGAGGGTTTGCGGATTTTCGACATCAGCCACATCTACGAGTCCATAAAAACGGATGTCGAAGAGGCCAACTTCGCCCGAAAGCGAGCCGAGGCTAATGAAATAAAGTGAGATTAATAATAGTAGACTTACGAACAGAAATAGTGATTGTTTACGTTGAATCATTGAGTTATAATTTAGATTATGAATGAGCAAAAATAGATAATTTTGCACGCTACGATAAAAATAATCTTATTGCTTATGGCAAGGCTTTTCAAATTACATTATAACGTCGGTGATGGCGAAAAAATGGTGATATGGACTCGCGCGACACAAAATTCGGAGCCATTGATGCACGAAATGACAAACAACGGAGGAATACACACCTACACCGACACCACAGGAGCTGACTTTTGGTATAAATATGCCCTAATTACACGCGATGGCACTATAGCAGAACGCCACGAACGACACATAGGCGAATCAGACAACTTAACAATATACGATGAATGGCGCTCACCTCAGATGGCTCAAGACGCTTTGCGATACGAAGCTTTTGCAGCCGCTCTATTTATACCCAACGAGAATGAGAAGCCTTTTCCTAAAGTCAAACAAGGTTCGCTAACAATCACACTCGACGAACCTCGAATAGGTGCTGATGAGGCGTTTTGCATAATTAGCAAACAGATAATCAACTGGAACACAGAAAATTCGTTCATCATGACGCGCTACATGGGCAACGTGTGGCAATACGAAATAGAAGCATCGATATTGATGAAGGAGTTTGAGTTCAAATTCGGCATTTGGGATACCAAAAACAACTGCTTCAAGCGCTACGAAGATGGACTAAACCACACGATTATGTTCGTTTCGGGCGAGACACAAATGGTGAATTTCAACGCATTCAACTATGGCAACGAATGGCGCGCAGCAGGTGTGGCCGTGCCAGTATTCTCGCTACGTACGAAGAAGAGCCGCGGCTGTGGCGAATTCCTCGACATTAAGCCTCTTGCCGATTGGTGCGTGGCTGCGGGATTGCGCGTAATTCAACTTCTGCCTATCAACGATACCACAGCAACGTTCGGTTGGCGCGACAGCTACCCCTACAACGCCATATCTACCAACGCATTGCACCCTAACTACATATCGCTCGACCGCGTTTTTGCTTATTATGGCGTACGTATGCCAGTGCTCGAAAAGGAATCAGGATTGTTTTTGAACGATATAAACTTCTCGGACTACAACCGCACACGCGATTGGAAACGCAAAAACTTGAAATACGTATTTGAAAAGGCCTACGACCAAATAATTAGCGACGACAAATTCAACAAGTGGACAGAACTCAACAAAGCGTGGATCTACGACTACGGCGTATTTACCACGCTACGCGATAGATACAACACTTGCAATTGGCACGAATGGCACGACGACGCTCAATACAGTAAAAAAATTATTGCTAAGTATACCGCTAAGGATTCCGATACGTACAAAGAGGTGCTGTTCAAAATATTTATTCAATATCATCTTGAACTACAGCTGCGCGAAGCGGTCGACTATGCACATTCGCTTGGCGTGGCTATAAAAGGCGACCTTCCTATTGGCATAAATCCTTCGTCGGTTGAGGCATGGGTAGAACCAGAACTATTCAACTTCGGATTGCAAGCAGGAGCACCACCCGATTTCTTCTCACGCGATGGCCAAAACTGGGGTTTCCCTATTTACAATTGGGACAAGATGGCAGTGGACGGCTTCGATTGGTGGGCTCGCCGACTAAACCGCATGCAGCAGTTCTTCGACGCATTCCGCATCGACCACATACTTGGTTTCTTCCGCATTTGGTCTATTCCAAGCGACTTCAAAAGTGGCTTGATGGGCATCTTTTCACCTGCACTGCCCTACACTGCCGACGAATTGAAAGACAAAGGGTTTTGCCACGACCCAAAATTCTTTTCACGTCCTGTTGAGACAGAAGATACGCTCAATAGAATGTTTGAAGAATATGCCGAGGAAGCCAAACACGAACTATTCCGCAAGATGGACGATGGCTTGTATCGATTGAAAGATGAATACTTCAGTCGCACCGCAGTAGATAAATGGGTAACCGCCAACGTTCGACAAATGTCGGCAGAACGAATAAAGAATAATCTTTCAGACATTCTACACAATGTGCTCTTTGTGAGTGTAGTAGACAACGAATATCATCCACGCATCATGCTGACAGAGACACGCCGTTTTGCGATGCTTTCGCCCAACGATCAGAACATTTTGCGCGCCATTCACGATGACTTTTTCTACTCGCGTCACAACGAATTTTGGAAGACCAAAGCAATGGAGCACCTCGAAGGAATGCTCAAAAAGTGCAAAATGCTCGTTTGCGGCGAAGATTTGGGTATGATTCCAGCTTCTGTTCCAGTGGTTATGCAACGTATGCAAATACTATCGCTCGAACTACAACGAATGCCCAAAGAGAATTGGCAACGCTATGGCGATTGCTCACATTTCCCATATTTATCAGTATGTGCAACATCAACACACGACATATCATCGCTGCGTGGCTGGTGGGAAGAGAACTACGAAGAGAGTGCATACTATTACAACAATGTACTTCATCTGGGCGGAGAAGCGCCCAAGGTGGCCAATGCAAGCATAATTACGCCAATTGTAGCACAACATCTCAATTCGCCATCGATGCTTTGTATCAACCCAATACAAGACTACGCTGGATTGATTGACGAGATGCCTCACCTACTTCCATTCGAGGAGCGCATAAACGAGCCATCAGACCCTAACCGCAAATGGTGCTACCGCATACCATTCAACCTCGACGACATGGAGCTTCACTATCAACACCTTACGCATAAAGTTCGCAACATGCTAAGCGAAGCAGGACGACTGAATTGAGTAAAATAATTATGATTTATCAATACAATACGAAGCACGGAGATCTTTAGTCTTCGTGCTTTTTCTTTAGTAGCTCCAAGCTCACGGCTACTACTATAGAGTATTAATTTAGTTAGCAATTCTTATTTGAATTATAATTGGTAATTTCGCGCCGAAAAAAAACTCGAAGGGAGATAACAACGATAACATGCAACAATATAAAATCGGAATCGATGCAGGATCTACAACAATAAAGTTTGTAGCAATAGATTCTAATACAGGTCAAGTAGCTTATAGCTCCTACGAACGCCACTATGCCGACATACGCGCATGTCTCGACAGACAAATTGCAGCAATGGCGGAGAAACTTGGTGCAGATGCTCGTTACGCTGTATGCATAACGGGCTCGGCAGGTATTGGTCTTAGCGAACGCAGCGGACTTCCTTTTGTTCAAGAAGTTTTGGCTGCTGGCAAAGTGATGAAAGCCTTATCGCACACCGACTTTACACAAATAGACCTTGGAGGCGAAGATGCCAAAATGGTATTCTTCCGCAAAGGCAAAAGCCCCGATATACGTATGAACGGCTCTTGTGCAGGTGGCACAGGCGCTTTCATCGACCAAATGGCTACATTGCTCAACATCTCACCCAAAGAGATGAGCGATGCAGCGCTTAACTACAAACAACTATACCCTATCGCTTCACGTTGTGGCGTATTTGCCAAAACCGACGTGCAGAATCTTCTCAGCCGCCGACTCTCGTTAGCCGACATATCAGCATCGATATTCAATGCTGTAGCCATGCAAACCATGACTACACTTGCGCGTGGTGCCGACATTGTTACTCCTATCTTATGTACGGGCGGACCGCTCAACTTCCTACCTGCGTTGCGCGAAGCTTTCGTACGTGTTATGAAGCTTAAGCCCGAAGACCTCATAGTTCTGCCTAATGCTGAAGTAATTACAGCGCGTGGAGCTGCACTTTCGGTCGACAAAGAGCCTAAGATGACCATCGATGAAATTAGCTGTGCTCTTCATAAAGATGTTATCACAGCAAGCGAACAATTCCTTTCGCCGCTCTTCACGTCTAAAGAAGCATACGCAGAATGGTCTAAGAATCTAAAGGTTAGGCGTTTGCAATATGCCGAGATTGAGAAGGGGAAACACTACGAAGTTTTCTTAGGTATCGACTCTGGATCTACCACCACGAAGTTCCTAATAACTGATATTGAGGGTAATATACTATTCAAGTCGTACGCCAACAACGAAGGCAATCCGCTGAAGAAAGTAGCAGAGGCATTACAGTTGTTCTACAACACGCTCGACACAATTGGTGCAACCGTAACATTCATAGGTTCTTGCGTAACAGGCTACGGCGAAGATTTGGTAAAAGCCGCACTCAACCTCGACCACGGCATAGTGGAAACCATGGCGCACTTCAAAGCAGCGCACTACGTGGCTTCCGATGTTTCGTTCATTCTCGACATTGGTGGTCAGGATATTAAATCGATATTTATAAATAATGGTACAGTATCGAACATCGAGTTGAACGAATCGTGCTCGTCGGGCTGTGGCTCGTTCTTGCAGAGTTTCGCTGGTATGCTCGATATGCCACTAAGTGAGTTTGCACAAGCTGCATGCGAAGCGCAACATCCGTGCGACCTTGGTACTCGTTGCACCGTATTTATGAACTCGAAGGTGAAGGAAGCCCTTCGCCAAAACATTGAGCCAGGCGACATTGCTGCTGGTTTGGCAATATCGGTAGTGAAAAATTGCCTATACAAAGTTCTCAAACTACAGAATCTCAATAAGTTAGGTAACACCATAGTAGTACAAGGCGGAACTTTCAAAAACCGCGCAGTGCTACGTGCATTGGAAATACTTTCGGGCAAAGAGGTTCACACCACCGATGCTCCTGAACTTATGGGTGCATATGGTGCTGCTCTATATGCCATCGACCAATATAAAATCGACAATAAGGCATCGTCGTTTGTTGGCCGCGAAGTGCTCGACACACTGTCGAATATCAAAACCGACAATGTGCAATGCAAAGGCTGTACGAACAATTGTCAGGTAGTACGCTTCAAATTCCCGAATGGGAATATGAGTTTCGCAGGCAACAAATGCGAGCGCATTTTCCATAGCAAGGCCAAGAGCGAACAGAGCGGGCATAACCAAATAGAAGAAAAATACAAATACACATTTAGCTGCGCATCCAACGCCTCAGTGGATTATGGAGACAAACGCACAATAGGCATTCCGCGCGTGCTGAATATGTTTGAGAACTTCCCATTCTGGAATACACTTTTCACCGAATGTGGGTTCAACGTTGTATTGTCCGACGAATCGAACACAACGCTCTATCGCGGCGGTATATTCTCGATAATGTCCGACAACATTTGCTTCCCAGCTAAGCTTACCAACGGACATATTATGAACCTCATATCCAAAGGAGTTGCACGCATATTCTATCCATTGGTAATAAAGGAAAGCAAAGAGCACGAGCACGACACCAACTGCTTCAACTGCCCAGTTGTCAGTGGCTATCCCGATGTCATTCGCTCGGCTGTCGACCCTGAGAATAAGCATGGTATAAAATTCGACACACCTGTTGTTTCGTTCAAAGACGAAAAAGCACTTTTCAACAGTTGCAAGAATTATTTGCAAACACTCGGCGTAAGTAGCAAAAAGATAAAGCAAGCCGTACGTAAAGCTGTAGAAAAGAAACACGAGACAAAACAACACCTCATCGACACAGAGCGCGTATTGCTCGACGAAGCCGTAAAAAGTGGCAAGATGCTCTTTGTGATGACAGGTCGTCCATATCATATCGATCCTCTTATAAATCAACGCGTAGCTCAGATTGTAACAGATCTCGGCGCCGACATTATCTCCGACGATGTGTTCCGCGAAGATGTTGATGGTTGTCTTGAGATGAACTACATATCGCAATGGACCTATCCAAACCGCGTGATTCATGCGGCTCACGGCGTAGCTAAATTGCCTGCAAATATTCAGCTCATTCAAATCAACTCGTTCGGTTGTGGTCCAGACAGTTTCTTGATGGACGAGGCATCGAACATACTCAATGCAGCAGGTAAAAACCATACAGTCATTCGCGTTGACGAAATTAGTTCTCCAGGTTCAGTGCGTTTGCGCTTACGCTCGCTCATAGAATCGCTACGCCAGAGTTCGGCAATGAATATGCAACGTAGCACACACGACTACAAAGCGCTACATAACGCATTCACACAGAAGGAGAAAGATGAACGCACCATAGTAGTACCTTGGTTCAGCGACTCACTTTCGCCAATGTTGCCTAACTACTTCGCTCGCCTCGGTTTCCGCTTGCAAAACTTGCCTAAATCCGACGAACAGTCGATACAAATGGGTTTGAAATATGGTCACAACGAAGTGTGCTATCCAGCCACACTTGTGCTTGGCGACATCATGAAGTTTCTTACGACCCATCGCGACAGTCGCGATAAATATGTCATAGGTATGACGCAGACTGGTGGTCAGTGCCGCGCAACTAACTACTTAGCTCTTATAAAGAACGCTATGATTACAGCAGGCTTTGCCGACGTTCCTGTGCTATCTATCAACACTGGCACAGCGTATGGCAACGACCAGCCAGCATTCACAGCCGATTGGAAAGTGGCACTCTCGTTAGCCATAAAAATCATTCACTTCTCGGAAGGCTTAGCAGCTATGCAACGTGCTATGGTCGTAAGAGAGAAGATTGCTGGTCAATCAAAAGAGATTATGAATCGCTACTTGGAAATGGGTAATACGCTCGTTGCCGAGATGCGCGAAAAAGAGCTCATAACACTTCTCGAAAAAGCTGTTGCAGAATATAATAGTATGGAAATTCGCGACGTAAAGCCTCACACCGTAGGTTTGGTCGGCGAGATATACATAAAATATAATACATACGGACAATTGCACTTAACCGAATGGCTGCAAAGCCGTGGCATAGAAGTGGTTGTACCATCACTATTTAGTTTCCTTCTGCAGTCGTTCATCAACGATCCTGTAAATAATAAAAACAATATCGAGAACACCACATTCATGCAGCGTACTGTTACTGATATGATACGTATGTATGTCGACAGCCGCGCTCATAAATGGGAAAAGGTGAAAAAGAGATTCAGATTCTATCGCCCAGAGGGTAACATATTCTCTATTGCTAAAGACGCATCGAATGTGCTAAACCTTGTGAACCAATTTGGCGAAGGTTGGCTCATTGCTGGCGAAGTGATAGAACTTAGCAAAATTGGCATCGATAGAGTTGTTTGCCTACAACCGTTTGGTTGTATTGCCAACCATATTGTGGCACGAGGCATCGAAAACCGATTGAAGAAAATTTGTCCGTCAAGCAGTATGCTCTTCTTGGACATCGATTCGAGTGTTGCCAAAGTTAACCTCGAAAACCGCTTGCACTTCCTCGTCGACCAAATGGAAAATGAGGAACGCGAAAAGACTGAAGCTTCTGCATAAAAATATTTTTGCCGCAACACAAGAGAGGTCGTCTATCGTGATGACCTCTCTTGTTTTTAGATACTTACATGCTACTTTCGGCTTCATTTTTTTAGTAACTTCGTTCTCGTTACTCAATAACAATATGGTCATATATACATACACAACACTCCATAAAACACTAATAAACAGAGTAATGAAAAACATCATAATATCATTCATATCAATATTATCTGCACTCTTGTTATGCACATCGTGTAGCGCACAAATGAGTGGCGACAAAGCAACAACGGTAGAGGCCTCAGAGATTGTAAAGCGCATCAAAAAAGGAAAACCAGTCAACTATACCAACGTACATATAGTAGGAGCAATCGACCTAACTCAAATAGCAAACAAAAACTCAACTACAGCATATATAAATTGCGAAATAACATTCGACGGGTGCGTATTCGAAGATGACTTTTCTGCCTTCACGTCAAGCAATAACAAATTGATTTATAGCATATTTATGCGCAACATATCATTTCGCAATTGCACATTTCTCAAGAATTTTTCGTTTCGCCAAGCACAATGCGCTTTTAGGCTCGATTTTGAGAATTGCCACGTGAAAGGCGAAAGCGATTTTTGCGCCATAAGCGTCAACGGAGCATCGTTTAGTGGCTGCACTTTCGACGACAACGCACTCTTTGTTAGCTCTACGTTCAACCAACGTTCATCGTTTGCGACAACAAAATTCATTCAAGGAGCCAATTTTCAGTATTGCCATTTCAACAACATAGTAAGTTTCACCGATACTCATTTTGGCGGCTACACAGATTTCTCGAACGCGCACGCAAGTGCTTTGTGCGATTTCACCAACGCTCAATTTGGTGCACGTGTTGTTATGCTCAATGCTACATACTTAGGGCAATTGAAATTGGCAAAATGCGTATTCTTCGACAACCTTAGCATCACTCAATGCAGAATGCTTAGTGGCCTAAACTTGACAAATGCCAAAGTAAACAAGCTATTTGAACTTTCAGACAACATATTCGGCTCAGTGCCCGACCTAACTACACTCGTAAAAGGCGAAAAATGCCACTGCGAGATGATTAACAACAAAAGTTTGCAACAAATAAACCTTCAATAAGAGAGCATTATGGCTAAACTAAAAAACATCGCAATAGCTATGTGCGTGGGGCTAACATTCACGTCGTGCGACGAAGAGACCCTCGGCACAGTGCTTGAAATAGTCGGCTACATTTTGAGCGACGATGGCTCAACAACCATAGCTACAGACGACGGCACATATCTCGGATGGCTTGGCGACGACGAAGATCCAGAGACCATCGAAGATGACATCGACCTCAACGACGTCGATAACGATTTGTCAGGAGAATTGCCAACCAAAGTCGACCTATCGAAAAACCTTCCTCGAATAGGCGATCAGGGTCAGTATGGCACTTGCGTGGCTTGGGCTACGGCATACAACTGCCGCACGTGGCTATATGCCAAAGCTAACGGACTGAAGACAAGCCAACTGAACGACCAAAACACATTTTCGCCCGCTGATGTATTTATGGCCATCGACGCCAAAGACAAAGGCTCTAATTGCGGTGGCACTAACATTCGCTATGCATTCGACGTGATGCAAACTCGCGGTGTAGCTACGCAAGCCGACGTACCATACACCAAAGATATGTGCTCGTGCTCGCCTTCTTCGGCTGCCACTTCGGTAGCTAATAATTACAAGATAAAGGCCTATCGCGAGATAAACATTAAGGACGTAAACACTGTGAAACGCTATCTTGCCAATGGACGATTGGTGGTGTTCGGCGCAAAGCTCGGCGATGAATTTATGTATAGCAACGATGCTACAGTGCTAACCAAACAGACAACATTCAAATCCACTGGGCAGCATGGCTATCATGCTATAGTTTGTTGTGGCTACGACGATAACAAAGGTGCTAATGGCGCATTCCGCGTTGTCAATTCGTGGGGTTCTTCGTGGGGCGACAATGGCTACATTTGGGTCGACTACAACTTCTTCTGCAGTGGCGAATTTGCTTACACTGGCTTCGTTGCTTATGGAATGGACGAAGAGATCATTGTAGACGAAACAGAAAATACTGTTACAAACACATCGAGTGGCTACGACCTCGTTCCGCTAACACTCTCCGATGTCGATTACGACAATCCTTCAGACAAAGATTCTGACGACCCTACTTGGCGTTCTATTATTTATAATGTATATAACGCTGGTAGTCAAACTATTACTCCTAAAAATCCTTGGGGTATTATATATGTACTCTACGATGCCTACAAAGCTGACAACTACCAAGTTCTGCTTGTTGATCTCTATACAGATGTCTTTGGTAAATATGTAGACCCAGAATCTGGCAAGGAACAAAACTTCAACCCAAACTGGGACGAAAACGTAGCTAAAGAACTTCTTGGCGTGACGGCTCAAGGTTATTGCTGGAGCAATGTAGATGTATATGGAGGAGAGAGCGTTTCTCATGCTGTGTATGGCAATGACGACCCATTTGAATGGGGCTACAAAATGCCCAACGTAACAGGTTCATATTATTTAGTTATGATTGCCGATGCGTTCAGCAGCGTGGCAGAAGACAACGAAGACAACAACTTCTACTTCCTCACAACGAGCGACGGCAAACCTCTTACCATAAAAAATGGTGTAATCACAAGCACCATAGGCAACAACAAGTCAGCAAAACTGCGCTCCAGCAGCGAATCTCCATCGCCAACTGCGGTGACAATTGCTGCGCCTAATACCTACACTCCAAAAGAGATTTCAGCCATGATTAAGGCTCACCGACGCTCGGGCTCTCTCAAAAACAAAGCCCTTAAGTGGTGCGAAAGCGACGAAGGCAAAGCCGTTTTAGCTAAAAAGAGAAGACAAGTAAATTGATTGACAATAAAAACAGAAATAGTTGAGTATGAAACGTTTATATTACATAGCAGCAATAGCAGCATCGGCACTAATGTTAACAGCTTGCGGCGTGGCAACAACAACAACTTCGCATAGCAAAGCAAAAACAGCCACCACAACAACAAAATCGACAAGCACAACTTCAGAAAACAAAGTCTCAAGTTCGTCGGCTACACAAACCAATTCGAGTGCACAGCAAGCAGGTCAAGCCACGTCGACTGGCACAACATCGAAAGGGCGAAAAAGCAGTTCGAGCAAGTAGAATTGGTATACACATAAAAAACAAAAGGCAGGCTTCGTTACAAGTCTGCCTTTTTGAATATATATACACCAATTAATCTATAGGAAATAAGGATTATAGTGACGTTCGTATCCGACTGTAGTCGAAGGTCCATGGCCAGGATAGATAACAGTGTTATCGGGCAAAGCAAAAATCTTGGTACGAATAGAAGCAATAAGATCTTCTTCGGTTGAGCCGCCAATATCAGTTCTACCAATACTCATACGGAATAGAGCATCACCACTAATGCATACCGATTCATCGCTGGAAACGAATGCAAGACTTCCTGCCGAATGGCCAGGAATATGTAACGCACGAAAGCGTGAATTGCCAAAAGACAACGAAGACTCTTCATCGATAAAACTCGTTATAGCAAATTGCTCAGGAGCATCAATGCCCCACATCTCCATCAAACGTTTATTTACATCTAAGAGATAGAGGTCGCTCGCAGAAGCCATTGGCGTAAGATTGTAATTATCAATAACATAACGAGCACCATAAATATGATCGAAATGCAAATGCGTAAACCACAGAGCTACAGGCTTTAGCGACTGCTTTGCTATGAAATCGGAGAGGAGTTGTTGTTCAGCCTTTGTTTGACAGGCAGGATCGACAATGGCACACTCACCAGTTTCGTCGCTAAGCAGATAGGTATTTGTCTGAATAGCATTGAAAGTAAGCGCATTAACAGTAATCATATATCGATAAATTAACGATTATACCCAGCGTGAAGCGAGTGCATCAGCAACAGACTGAGGCATACGAGTCGGACGACCAGTCTGCATATTTACAAACACAAGAGTGGTTTCGCCAGTGCAGAGGAGCTCATCTTTCTGATTGAAAATCTCATAGTTGAACACCACCTTTGCCGTTGGCATATCCTTGATTGTGGTCTTGATGGTGAGAAGATCGTCGTAGCGAGCCGAACGTTTGTATGAGACATGAAGGTCAGCCACGGGAAGAGCTATACCCTCCTCTTCCATCTTAGAATATGGCACGCCAAGTTCTCTAAACATCTCTGTGCGACCAACTTCGAAGAATACAGCATAATTAGCGTAATAGACTACGCCCATATTATCGGTGTCGGCATAGCGAACACGAACCTTTGTTTCAGTGGTAATCATATTATTTTTTTTCTTTACTCATAAACTTATAAACCAGATAATTAGTCAACTTAGGGAATCGTCTGTGCAACCACACAGGCAAACGTCCTTGCCCAAAAGAAAGAATCACCTCACGCTTCTGATACAGAATAGCTTTGTAGACCACAGTAGCCACATGTTCAGCAGTCATCATACTCTTTTCGTTGCGCGGCGACATTTTTTGCTCCGAGCCATCGGCAGTGAGTGCATGCAGTCTAATATTAGAGGCCGTAAAAGAAGGAGAGACCATACATACATTAAGTCCTGTATTGATATACTCGGTGCGAAGAGTCTCAAAAAAGCCACGCAAAGCAAATTTAGAAGCAGAATAGCCACTACGACCTGGAAGACCTAAATAGCCTGCTATAGAATTGATACACACCACAGTTCCTCGCGACTTAAGTAAATATGGTATGGCATAGCGGACACAACGCACTACGCCAAAAAAGTTGACATCAATAACACGATGAATAACGTCAATATTGAGTTTGTCGAAGTCTGCTCGCATAGATATACCAGCATTGCACACAATTACATCAATACTACCAAAATGCTCTATCGTAGCATCAATAAGATGCTTGCAATCTTCGACTTTTGTAACATCGGTAGGGACAACAAGAGTGTCGGCAGAGCCAATCTCTGAAGCAACAGCATTCAAATTATCTACATTACGAGCAGCCAACACCACACGCATGCCACGTTGCGCGAAACAAATAGCAATAGCTCGTCCAATTCCTGAAGAAGCTCCAGTTACTATAGCTACTTTACCAAATAAATTGAGCATTTATAAAGTGTATTTTTTGCGATGCGAAGGTAATTTACACCAACTAAATATTAACGTTACTTTTTATTAATACGTATATTTGCGAGCTAAAATGAACAAAACAAACATACATGCGTCACGTAACTAAAGTTGTTTCCTTTTTCGTATGCGCTCTATTGTTTACGGCTTGCATACCACAGCGTAAGATTGTTTTGATGCAGGACAAGAATAAAGACGAAAAAGTTGAGTTTGATGCACAAGATAATATCACTGATAGATATTACTTGCAGCCAAACGATTACTTATATATAAATGTAAAATCGCCAGACGAGAAGATCTCTATGATTTTCAACCCTATGCAGTCGAGTTCGTATAGTTCTTCGATAAACAATACCGAGGTTCAACGCTACTACAACTACATGATTGACGATAGCATGCGCATAGATTTTCCTTTTGTAGGCAAGATAGACCTCACAGGCTGCAACATGAAGATGGCCAAAGACAAAATCAGAAGCGTTCTTCAGAATTATGTAAGTGAATTCTCGCTCACAGTACGTTTAGCTACCAATAGCTATTCGGTGCTTGGCGAAGTAAACAAGCAGGGCGTATACACTATGAGTCGCGACCAAGTGACAATATTGTCGGCCATAGCTAATGCAGGAGGTTTCACATCGTATGCACGCCGCGGAGAAGTAAAAATTGTAAGACAAGAAGCAAACGGCAAATCGAAAGTTTACACACTCGACTTAACCGATGACGACATAATAAACTCCGATTTATATTACGTATATCCTAACGATGTTCTATACGTACGTCCGATGCGAATAAAGATGTTCGGTTGGGGCGAAACATTCTCACTAACATTAGTTTCATCACTTGTTACTCTATACCTCCTCGCAAGACAATTATGATAAATAACAACGATATGCAGCAATCGTCATACAACACACAAGAAGACGATTCTTTTTTCAACATCGACCTAAAGAAGTTACTCAACGATGTTCTGAAATTTTGGTGGTTGTTTCTCATCACCATTATTTTAGCGTTTCTAATAGTGAATGTCTACCATCGTTTCAAGAAGCCTGTCTATTCGGCCGACCTAACTCTTATTATCGATGCTGACGCTACATCGCAAACATCATTACAAAATTCACAAAATAGCCTCATTGGTGGCATTATGCTCTCGCCAATGATGCGAAACCTCGACAACCAAGTTGAAATTCTATCATCGCTATCGATGACAGAGCGCGTAGTAAATTCTCTGAATATATACGTGAGTTACTATTCCATTGGACGTGTGAGAGAATCGGAGACGTACAAAAGTTCGCAATTTGTGGTAGTGTTCGACTCTACTCATTGTCAACCATTGGGAGCAAAAATGCATGTCGACCCAATCGACGACGAATACTTCTATCTTGATGTAGATGCGGGGAAAACTGCACTGTATATATACTCAGAAAGAAAAAATGGCGGTGAGCCAATAGAGGAAATACACTATAGAGCAAAACATAAATATGGCGAACCTATAATTACGCCATGGTGCGCATTTTCGGTAAATAAGAGAAAAGAACAGTCTCCCGACACAAGAGGATATTTTGTTTTCAATTCGCCCGAGATCTTAGCCCAAAAATTCAAATCGTCGACTGTTGTTACGAAGCATCAAAGTAGAAACAACGAATCGTCGGTGCTTACGATTTCGACCACTGGCACTTGCACAAGCAAAATGCTCGACTACCTCAACCAAACAGCCTATTCGTTTATCAACGACAACCTAAAGCAAAAAAACGAAGTAGCAGAAAACACGATAAAGTTCATCAATGAGCAGTTGATATTTCTTGGCGACACGCTTTATAACATTGGTAGTCAACTAAGTACATATCGTGTAGAACACGGATTGGAACAAGACGCAAAAGTTAAGAGCTCACAAATATTCGAAGAGATAAAGCGCTACGACAAAGAAATAGAAGAACAAAAAATCATACTTGCCTACTACGACTATCTTGAAAAATATTTCAATGACGATAGCGTGATGCATAGCGTGATAGCTCCTGCTTTCTACGACACAAAAAGCGCTTCGATAATTACACAACTCAACGAAATTATGAAGTTGAGCACCGAGCGCCATACCTATGAAGAGACGTATGGCAGAGGCGAAAACCCTGTTGGCAAACAACTTACAGCAAAACTCTACATTGCTCGCAATACACTTTTGAATAGCATCAACAACCACCGAGCAATGATAAACAAGCATATCAGCGATTTGAATTATGAATATGAATATGCTACTAAAGAGTTGATGAAACTTCCTGAAGCTGAGCGCGTTTTGCTAAACATCGACCGTCGCTATGCACTTAACAACGATGTTTTCAACTTCTTGATGAGAAAACGCAGCGAGGCACAAATACAGAAAGCTTCTAATACGCCTGACCACAAGATTCTCGACAAAGCAAAACTCAATGGCATTATATCACCTAAAGTTAGCTTCGACTTTGCTATAGGCCTCATGGCTGCTTTGGCATTACCTTTGGCTTTCTTGATTATACGCCAATTGCTCGACGACAAAATCAGAAGCGAAGAGGACCTTGAAAAACTTACGCGTAACAAAATTATCGGTCGCATACCAAACAATGATAAGGGCGACATGCTGATATTCAATGCTCCTCGATCGTATATTGCAGAGAGTATCAGACGCATAAGAAACAAGCTCTCGTTTTATGCCAACGATGGCAAACTCTCCGTATTGGTTTCTTCGACATCTCCTGGCGAAGGAAAGACTTTCATGTCAATGAATATAGCATCGGCCTTTGCCATTAGCGGTAAAAAGACCGTCCTTATGGGCTACGACCTCAGAAAGCCAGGACTCAATAAAGTTGTTGGCATTGAGAATCAACTCGGATTGAGCAACTATATTATTGGCGATTGCGAAAAGAAAGACATCATTGTAAATATAAAACAAGACTTCGACGTAATTCTTTCGGGCGATGTACCACCCAATCCTGCCGAACTCATAGCTCAGCAACGTAGTATCGATCTGATAAATGAGCTCAAACAAGAATACGACGTCGTAGTCATCGACACGCCACCGCTCGGCGTTGTTGGTGATGCTCTCTCTATAATACCATACGTAGACGCAATGGTTTTTGTGGTTCGTCAGGACTATACTGTGAAAAATCTACTGAGCGACACGCTACAAATATTGTGGGACGAAAAAATTCCAAATCTATGCCACGTTCTCAACGACGTCGACAGCAAAGATGCTCGCTACGGATATAAATATGGACATAGATATGGTTATGGATACGGATATTATGGTAGTAGAAGAAAAAAGGAACATAGCAAAGGCTACTACTACGATCAGGATTCACAAAACCACTACTACACCGAATAATTGATAAATGACATAAAAAAACCTTGCAGCGCTTACCACTGCAAGGTTTTGTTATTTATGCTCACCTATGAGTTTTTCCATCCAAACCATGTCATACCATCGGTCGAATTTCTTGCCACATTTATGAAAATGAGCTACTAAACTGTAGCCTAACCGTTCATGAAACCGCACACTATCGAGCGTGAGAAATTCATCTTCAGGTTCACAATATGCAATACAAGCATTCATATTCAACACGCCTTGACGCTTGAGTGCCTCTTCCAATGCATCGTGCAAAAGGCGTCCTATTCCACTTCGTTTTCTATCCTTATCGACATAAATAGAAGTCTCGACAGACCACTGATAGGCCGCACGTTCCTTGAATGCGCTTGCATAGGCATAGCCAACAATATTACCATTATCGACAGCTACAAGCCACGGATATTTAGCACTAACTGCAATGATGCGATTGCGAAACTCGTCAATACTCGGCACATCATACTCAAACGTTATTGCTGTTTTTTCTACATAAGGCGTATATATCGCAAGCAACGCCTCCGCATCGTCTGTTTTTGCTAATCTTATTTCCATAAATTTTGGGTATAAACAATGCAACAAATTTCTCTCTTTTTATTGACTTGTGTGCTCATATTCTATTATATATTTTATACACAATGTTAAATTTCAACAACAAACACACGAATAATAAACACAAAAAAGTCACTTTTTAGTCAAAATAGAGATATAAATCCGTTCAAATGCTCTACGCATACTATAATACACTTTGTAATATTTAACACTTGATAACTTTACCCCGATAATTTTTCAGACTTCACATAAATAGTGTGAAGAAATATGAATAAACAAGTCATATCTTATCTATGAACAGACTAAATCTTTTCCTGACAAATAGGTCAGTTGAGAAATCGTTGTCGGCAAAGCGAATTGGAGCACAATTGGCAGTTGCAGCCATTGTTGCAAGTTCGCTCATTGCCTGCGAGGATTGGGGAGAAAAAGATCCACCAGCAGGTGGGCAGATCTATCCACGCTTAGCGGCGGTTAACGCATTATCTTGAACAACATGAGTTTCAAAAAGCCTACAAACTACGTGCATGCTTGTCCTATATTCCGCTATGCCGAAATATTGCTCAATGCTGCTGAAGCTCTCAACGAAGCTGGTTCTACAGCCGATGCTTACCAATATGTAAACCAAGTTCGTGCTCGCGTTGGTATGCCTGCCTACTCTGGCATGACACAAGACAAACTTCGCGAACGAATTCGCAACGAACGTCGCATTGAGCTCTGTTTCGAAGACCATCGTTTCTTCGACGAACGCCGTTGGATGCTCTTTGCCGAGAATGGTTCTGCATCGTCTGAAAAGTCGAAGCCTATTCGCCAACAGGTTTTCAACCTCTACAGCACTTCGGTAGGTGGCGAAGCTGATGCTCCTACATACTCTGTAGTGGCTAACGCGAAGCACTCGGTTCGTGTGTTCAATGCACCTAAAAACTACTATTTCCCAATTCCTGAAAGCGAAAACGAAAATGGTTCCTTCGCTTGGTCAGAATGAAGGTTGGTAACTACTAACTAAATCTATATATGTGTTGGGCGGCTATTGCGAAATGCATAGTCGCCCTTTTTTACAATATGTTTTCCTATTTTCGGGTAATTAATTTTTATCTAACACTATAATATTTCTACTATGAAAGATCAAGTATTAAAATGCATGCGCGAGGCTGGCAAACCTCTTTCGGCGGGTGAAGTAGCAAAACTTCTAAATGCCGACCGCAAAGAAGTCGATAAGGCATTTGCCGAGTTGAAAAAAGATGGCGCTATAGTGTCGCCGGTTCGTTGCAAATGGGCACCAGCACAATAACCACAAAAATGAAAAAGGCGAGCACTTCAGCTCGCCTCAATTTTATATGTACCACTTTCTCAATATCGGTTATTTACTCATGGTCAAACGCACCTTTTCTATTTTGGTATGCGAAGCCATAAGTATGCGGAAGTGGAATTTGTCAATGTCTATTTCGTCGTTAATATCTGGTATCGACTGCGTGGTGCTAAGTATCAAGCCAGCAATGGTATCATATTCGTCGTTGGTAGGCAAATCGAGATGATATTTATCGTTGATATAGTCAATCTCAAGACGTCCAGAAAAGATATAATCGCCCTCGCCGAGTTGTTTTTCTACATACTCAGCCACATCGTGTTCATCGTTTATCTCGCCAAAAATTTCCTCAAGCACATCTTCGAGCGTAACCATACCAGCAGTACCGCCAAACTCATCAACAACGAGTGCTATGCTCTTATGCTGCCCTGTAAATAGTTTCAATAGTTTGTTAGCCCCCATAGTTTCGGGCACAATGGCAATAGGCGACATCATAGCACGTATGCTCTTGGCTTGATGAAATTCTGCCGAAACGTGCACAAAACCTATAATATTATCAATACTATCGTCATAGACGAGAATCTTCGAAAAACCTGTTTCTATAAATAGTTTGTTCAGCTCCGACACTGGGTCGTTGACATCTATAGCAACAATTTCTGTTCGAGGAATGGCACAATCGCGGACCTTAATTTTGGCGAAGTCGAGCGTGTTGCGCATAAGTTTGGCTTCTTGGCTGATAGGCGAATTAGACTCGTGGCTATCATCACTTTGCGTACGCAACAATTTGTCGAGGTCGAAGCGTCCTACTTGTTTGTCGACATCTTCTGTCTTGCGCGATGGCAGTAAACTTCTGATTACCAGGTCGGCAAGCCATTGCATAGAACGGCCAATTGGGTAGAAAACAATGTAGAAAAACATCAGCGGCATGGAGAATACGTTAAGCATTGCCGCCGGATTGGTTTGTATAAGCGCTTTGGGTAAAAATTCGGCCACAATAATAATTATGACTGTGGAGACGAGCGTTTGCACTAAAAGCGTCAGCGCATCGCTACTGAAATTGCAGAATTGCGCAAACTCTTCGCCAAATGCCAAGCCATAAACAACCATAGCTATATTGTTGCCTACCAATATGATAGCTATGAGCGTAGAGGCATTAGCGTTGAATATATCTATGATATGAGTAAAATGCGGGTGACGCTTACGATTAATCTCAAGCATCAGCTTGTTGGAAGATAGGAATGCCATCTCGCCTGCCGAAAAGAATGCCGAGAAAATCAACATCGACACTATGAGTAACAAATTCACCATTGCCCTACCCTCTTCATTGGTTATTCATCTTCACCACAAATCCAGCACGCAAGCCTGCCAATTTGCCTTCGCGAAATATTGCATAGGCCACATGCACCGAAATTACACGCTTGCGAAATGCCACCTGCGCTGCATCGTATTCCCACGCCTCGGTAAACTGAAGTAGCGACACAAGATTGCGACGAAATTCTGGCTCTTCAATCTCTATTCTTCGCATCTCATCGATGCTTATTGGCGAGCCATCGCGAAATTTGTATGCTTGCGCTTTGCCATTATATACAGAACTAAAAATGGCATCAACAAGTTGCATTCTATTGAGATACTGCAAATTATCCTTTTCGTAATCCTCTTCGGCAATAAGCGATACATTGTATCGAATGGTATCTACGCTAACGGTAGTAAGTTCATCAACATTGTTTTCTGGACTACTACTTGTCACAAAACCACCAGTCGTTGCGGGTTCTGCTTGTTCGGCAGGAGTTTTCTGCTCGCTGCAACCTACAGCTACATATGCCCCAACAATTATTGATATTATTGATAAGTATTTCATATATGTATGTACAGTTCTTGTTATCTACTAAATGTCAAACGCTTACCACGCACATCGTCGTTTACATAGCCATTTTCGAAAGCTATTCTGCCATTCACAAAGGTGCGCACCACCTGATGATGCAACGTGCGACCATTGAGCGGCGACCAACCACATTTGTAAAAAACATTATCGTCGGTGACCACAAAATCGCGTTTGCGAACCATCACCAAATCTGCATAATAGCCTTCACGAATATATCCACGACGATTTATTTTGAACAATTCGGCTGGAGCATGAGCCATACGTTGAGCCACAGTCTCGTACGACCAATAGCCTTCGGCTGCAAGATCGAGCATCACGAGCAAAGAGTGTTGCACCATAGGGCCTCCAGAAGGGGTGCTGAAAAAGTTTTTTCCGAACTTCTCTTCGCGAGTGTGAGGTGCATGATCGGTTGCCACGACAGGAATCACACCTTCGACAACAGCTTTGCGGAGTGCATCGCGGTCGGCTGCCGTCTTTATGGCAGGATTCCATTTTATGCGCTCGCCAAGTGTATCGTAATCAGCATCACTAAAAAGCAGATAGTGAACACATGCCTCACCAGTTATTTTACACTCGGCTATGCTGCCAGTATCGAGCAACCCAACCTCTTGAGCTGTAGACAAATGCAAAATATGCAAGCGCGCGCCATACTTACGCGCAAGTGTTGCAGCTTTTTGCGATGACAAGAAGCAAGCCTCTGCCGAACGTATCTGGCTATGCAAGCGCCAAGGAATGTTAGCACTGTCGGCATATTTAGCTTTAGCTTCAGCAAGATTTCGCTGAATGGTTTGCTCATCTTCGCAATGTGTGGCTATGAGCGCTGGGTGTGCCTCAAAGAGAGCTGCAAGCGCAGTTTCATTATCTACAAGCATATTACCTGTCGACGAACCCATAAATACCTTTATACCACACACTTGGCTATAATCAACCGATACTACTTCGGCAAGATTATCGTTGGTAGCGCCAATATAAAATGAGTAGTTGGCAAGCGAAGTTTGAGCAGCTCGCTCGTATTTCTTTTCGAGTTCATCAACAGTGGTTGTGTTGGGCACTGTGTTGGGCATATCCATAAAAGATGTAACGCCACCAGCCACCGCAGCACACGACTCGCTATGAATATCAGCCTTTTGCGTCAATCCAGGTTCACGAAAATGCACTTGGTCATCTATGACACCCGGAAAGAGATAACAATCCTTCTCACGAATCACAACATCGGCATCTACTTGAGCACCAACGGGCAGAATGGCTTTGATATATTCATCTTCCACCAGCACCGATGCACGTCGGATTGTGCCTTCGTTAACGAGCTGAATATCTTTTATAAGTATTCTCATACCCAACGTTTTTCGTATTTATTCTTCGGCAGTCTCTATACGTTTATAACTACGGAAGAAGCTGCGAATTTTCATACCTATTACGCCCCAAACAGCTTCGTTGAATATGCCGCCCGACATTTTGGACGAACCTTGTTTGCGGTCGGTGAATATGATTGGCACTTCCACAATATTGAAGCCATACTTCCAAGCTGTGAATTTCATCTCTATTTGAAATCCGTAGCCCTTCAGTTTCACTTTGTCGAGCGGAATGGTTTCGAGCACTTTGCGCGTGTAGCATTTGAAGCCCGCTGTGGTGTCCATAATCTTCATACCAGTGACAAGACGCACATAGACCGATGCAAAATAGGACATCAGCACACGACCAATAGGCCAATTTACCACATTCACACCCGAGATGTATCGCGAGCCAATAGCGAGATCGGCACCACCATCTGTACATGCTTCATGTAGTTTTAGCAAATCCTTTGGTGGATGCGAGAAATCGGCGTCCATTTCATAAATAAGATCATATTTATGCTCAATAGCCCATTGAAATCCGCGTAAATAGGCCGTTCCTAAGCCCAATTTACCCGACCTCTCAATCATGAATAGGCGGTCGGTATATTTCGTCATGAGGTCGCGCACTATATCGGCAGTGCCGTCGGGCGAACCATCATCTATTATAAGTATGTGATACTCTACAGGCAGCGTAAACACTGCACTGATGATAGCATTGATATTTTCTTTTTCGTTGTAAGTGGGAATGATTACAAGATCCATTATGCTTGATTATTATTGTCTTTATTTAGGTAGAAATTTCTTGCGCAAGCCACTGTAGTAGCGGGAGCGATAAGCAAAGCTAAAAACGAGCCTACTAATGGTATGAGCATAAGCAAAGCGAATGGCAAGCCGAGTCCAATATATCGCCACATATTCTTGTGGCAGTAACGTCGGCTCTCGCTTGGCGTCATGTTGAGCCACTCCATAGCGTAGTCGCCCATCGACATGGCGTAGAAATAGGCATTCACAGCCAACGTCAATGGTAGTATAAATATTTTGAACGGTCCGACGAAGAAGCCTATTACGAAGAGCAACAAAAGCAACGAAAGCTGCAAAAGCGAATTCAGCACAACCACAACTACAGTGCGCAAAATATTATGCCACAAGCTCTGCGACAACGGTTTTGCTCCAGTCTCCACGGCAATTGTTTTTTCGGCTATTATGCTCAACGTTGGACCCATAATTACCAATATTATTGATGCACCAAACACTACGTATGGCAAAAGCATCAGCAGCCACGAGAGTAGGTAGGCGCTGTAGGAAATCACAGTGTGAAGCGTTGGCATATCCTCTGCGATGGCCGATTGCGACACCCAATCATAAATGCTATTCGCACCCCATCTCATTAGAAAGCTACACAACACGGTGAATGCTATGCCAATTATGATGGTATAGATGTATATGCCGCCCAAACGATGTTGGCGTATATACGATATTGACGACAGAGTAAGACGCAGACCTTCGAACATATTATTGCTATTTATAGTGCTTGCATATCATGTAGTTTCTTATAGTATCCGCCCAAAGCCACAAGTTCGTCGTGTGTACCAACTTCCACAATACGTCCTTCGTGGAACACGCAAATCATGTCGGCATTACGAATGGTAGATAGTCGATGGGCAATGACGAGCGACGTACGACCCACGAGCAATTTCTCGAGGGCATCTTGCACAAGACGTTCACTCTCGGTATCGAGAGCCGAAGTTGCTTCATCGAGAATAAGTATGTCGGGGTTGCGGAGCACAGCACGCGCTATAGATATGCGTTGACGCTGTCCTCCTGATAGCTTGGAACCGCGATCGCCTACATTTGTCTGATAGCCTTCAGGTTGCGCAAGTATGAAGTCGTGGGCATTAGCTATGCGAGCTGCTCGCTCTACATCTTCTTGCGTAACATTGTCGACACCAAAAGCTATGTTGTTGTATATGGTATCATTGAAGAGCAAAGCATCTTGATTCACATTACCCATCAAGCCTCGAAGATCGTGTAGTCGATAATCTTTGATATTCACACCATCGATAAGTATCTCGCCCTTTTCAATATCCCAAAAACGTGGCAACAGGTCGACAAATGTTGACTTTCCACTACCACTCTGACCAACGAGAGCTATCATTTTGCCTTTGGGAACTTTTAGGCTGACGTTTTTGAGAACATCAATCTCACCATTGTATGAGAACGTAACATTGCGATACTCTATACCCGATTGCAAATGCTTAATAGGCGTACCATCGGCATTTTCGAAAATGTGGTCATCGGCAAGAAGAATCTTATCGATGCGCTCCATAGCAGCCATACCTTTTTGTATGTTATAGTATGCCGATGAAAAATTCTTTGCGGGGTTGATAACCTGATAGAATATGCCTAAGTATGCGAGGAATTTAGCCACAGTAAGTGCATTGTCGCTATCGCTGAAAAATAGCGTACCACTTCCGCCCAAGATGAGCGTGCCACCGAACCATACTACCATAATTACTACGATAGTACCCAAAAACTCGCTCATAGGATGAGCCAAGTCGCGACGACGGCTAAGACGTTTAGCAATGTTGCAATACGATTGTGTCTCTTTGCTATAATGGTCGACAATATGCTTTTCGGCATTGAAAGCCTTCACTACGCGCAAACCGCCAATTGTCTCTTCGAGAATACCAAGCAGAAGACCCATCTTAGCTTGACCCTCGCTCGACTGTCGCTTGAGCGATTTGCCCACACGACCAATAAGCGACCCTGCTATTGGCAACATAACAAATGCGAAAACTGTCAGTTCTAAACTGATGTAGAACATCGATGCTATGTATACAATTATAAGCACGGGATTTTTCACAAACATATCCAACGATGCCATGACAGAGTTTTCCACTTCAGCCACGTCGCCTGTAGCACGCTGCATAATGTCGCCCTTGCGCTCGTTGCTGAAAAAGCCTACTGGCAACGAAACAATCTTGGCAAAAATCTCGCGACGTATATCGCGTACCATATTGTTGCGCAACCCTACGTTGGAATACGACGCTGCATAGGCCATACCACATTTCAGCATCGTAGCAATAATCATAAACAATCCTGAAAATAGCAGCGCATAGCCAGGACCATAGGTCACTTTCACTGAGGTTACGTAGTAATAAAAGTTGTTTATCACAACCTTAGAGTCGAGTGTCCATGGCAGCAGCGTTGTCACTTCGCTATCTTGCTGGAATATTATCTCGAGAATAGGTATAAGCAAAGCCACCGACACCACCGAAAACACTGCTGAGGCGATGTTGCATAGCAAAGTAATTACGACCTTCGACTTGTATGGAGGCAGATAGCGGCGAAGAAAGCTAAAAAAGTATCGCAAGATTCTGTTTTTTCGGGTTAATAATTACTTATAAATACCTGTGTACGATTGCGGAGTGATGGCGCGGAGTTCTGCTTTCACGCTATCCGAAACGTTCAGTTCGTCGATGAATTTTGCAATTGTCTCGTGGTTCACCTTTGTGTTGGTGCGAGTCAACGCCTTCAACGTTTCGTATGGATTAGGATAACCCTCGCGACGCAGAATCGTTTGAATGCCTTCTGCCACAACCATCCAGTTGTTTTCGAGGTCGCGCTCAATTGCTTCTGGGTTCAAAAGCAACTTGCCAAGACCTTTCATTATCGATTTTATAGATATTATGCTATGAGCCATAGGCACACCTACATTGCGAAGAACGGTAGAGTCGGTGAGGTCACGCTGTAAACGCGAAACTGGCAACTTAGCCGATAGATGCTCGAGAATGGCATTTGCAATACCGAGGTTACCTTCTGCGTTCTCGTAGTCGATAGGATTCACTTTGTGTGGCATGGCACTACTACCCACCTCGCCAGCTTTGATCTTCTGCTTGAAGTACTCCATCATTATGTACATCCAGAAGTCGCGGCAGAGGTCAATCATAATTACGTTGATGCGCTTAAGCGAATCGAATATGCGCGAGAGATTGTCGTAGTTAGAAATCTGCGTGGTGTACTGCTCGCGTTGCAGACCAAGAGTATTGTTAACGAAATTGTTACCAAAAGCTACCCAATCGATAGCAGGGAAAGCCACATGATGGGCATTGAAGTTGCCCGTTGCGCCACCAAATTTAGCGGGAGGCACCATCGTGCGAAGTTCTGCCACTTGTGTCTGAAGACGCGACACAAACACACGAATCTCTTTACCAAGACGCGTAGGCGAAGCAGGCTGTCCGTGAGTTTTGGCAAGCATAGAAATATCTTTCCACTCTTCGGCATAGCGTGCGAGTTCGGCAATCAAGCCATCGATTTGAGGCAAGAATACTTCATCGATAGCCTCCTTGAGCGACAAAGGAATTGAGGTGTTGTTGATGTCCTGCGATGTAAGGCCAAAGTGTATATACTCTTTCACCTCACTCATGCCAAGGGCGTCAAACTGCTCTTTGAGGAAATACTCTACTGCCTTAACATCGTGATTTGTTGTATTCTCTATTTCCTTGATTCTCTTCGCATTATCGATAGAGAAATTTTTATAAATATTGCGAAGTGCTTCATATTTATTCTTATCGACCGACGAAAGTGCTGGCACAGGAATCTCGCACAGAGCAATGAAATACTCTATTTCAACACGAACGCGATACTTGATAAGTGCATACTCAGAAAAATAGTTAGCCAAATCGTCGACTTTATTGCGATAACGACCGTCGATAGGTGAAACGGCAGTAAGCTGTTGTAAATCCATATTTATCGTTTAATTGAAAAATAAAGTGCAAAGGTAAAATCATTTATTATTTGACCATTTACTATTTGACAATTTGCTTCACGGCTTTTTCATTTACATTTTTCGCACTGAGAACACAGATTTTATTACCATAATCGAAGCCACTCGTACATAAAAATGTCACAACAGGAATAAAGGTCGTACATAAAAATGTAACTTAGCAACGAAAAGTCATACATAATTTAGATAGTTACTCCACCCCTTCACAGCCCTTGTAAATGTTACCTTTTTCTGCGAGGCGCTAAGCTTTAGTAGCTTATTTAGTATCTTAGCGGGCGTGAAATCAATCTTATAAAAACGACATTGAACAGAAGATAATTTTACAATAACATATTACTAATCAAGCGTTTGCTATTTATTCGGTATAATCCTAAAACCTGAGAAATTTTAGAAAAGTCTTCACTCGAATAAGTCTGTGAATGCCTGCGCGTATGCGTGGGCTTGACTTATCTGTGAGGACGGGCAGTCTCAGGGCCTTAGGATTGTGGATAATGTTAAGTCCACGTTCTTTTTGCCCTAAGTGATTGTCCGTCAGCCGATGCAGATAAGCGAGCGCCAACACTTAGCGCAGATGACACCACAGCAACAACAAGCTGCAGCCGCTGAGTTTGCCGCATTCTGGGCAGACAAAGGCGACGAGAAGCAAGAAACACAACGCTTTTGGATTCAGTTGCTTAGCGATGTTTTAGGCATCGAGAATCCTACACGATACATCGAGTTTGAACGACGCGTGAAGGTAGAGACACGGCGTGCCACGTCTCTACAAACGCATACCCTTTTTATCGATGCATATATACCTGACACCAAAACGCTTATAGAGCAAAAGGGCGCAAAAATAGACCTACACCGCGCCTACGAGCAGAGCGACGGCTCGGAACTTACTCCATATCAGCAAGCTAAGCGCTATGCCGATGAGATGCCAAACTCGTTGCGACCGAGCTGGATTGTGGTGTGCAACTTCCAAGAATTCCTCGTCTACGACCTCGAAAAACCTGGCTCTGAGCCCGAACAAATTTTCCTGAAAGACCTTGAAAAAGAGCACTATCGCCTGCAGTTTCTTGCCGATGCAAAGCACGACTATCTGCGCCGCGAGGAGGAACTCTCGTTGCAAGCTGGTGTGCTGGTTGGAAAACTCTACGACGCGCTAATTAAGCAATATTATAATCCTAAAGACGAGCAGAGTCTGCGTTCGCTTAACATACTGTGTGTCAGATTGGTATTCTGCCTATATGCCGAAGACGCAGGACTTTTCGCCACGCGCACGGCTTTTGAAGATTACATACACTCGTTCACAATAGACAACCTTCGCGATGGCATAATAAAACTCTTCCGCGCCCTCGACACGCCGCTCGACAAACGCGACCGCTACGACACCAAATTGCAACCATTCCCGTACGTAAACGGCGGCCTCTTTGCAGCAGAAAACATTGAGATCCCGAATTTTACGGACGAAATTGTAGATGTGCTATGCAACCACTGCGCACCGTTCAACTGGTCGGAAATTTCGCCAACCATCTTCGGCGCAGTTTTCGAGAGCACGCTGAACCCCGACACGCGCCGCAAAGGCGGTATGCACTACACGAGCGTTCAGAACATTCATAAGGTTATCGACCCACTATTCATGGACGATTTGAATGCTGAATATCAATCGATTGTAGAGACGATGTGTACATCGTCTCAGCAACGCAAACATCAACAACAACGTCTCCACGATTTTCAGCAAAAACTCGGTTCGCTCACATTCCTCGACCCAGCTTGCGGCAGCGGCAACTTCCTGACGGAGACCTATTTGAGCCTTCGCCGACTTGAAAACAAGGTTATCTCTACGCTCAACAAAGGCGAAAAGGTGATTGGTTTTGAGGATTTTATCTACGTGAAAATCAGCCAATTTTACGGCATAGAGATAAACGACTTTGCCGTGACGGTGGCGAAAACGGCGTTGTGGATTGCAGAGAGCCAGATGATGGAGGAGACGGAGAGAATTCTTGGCATGAACCTCAATTTCTTGCCGCTCAAGACCAATGCATACATAGTGGAAGGCAACGCCTTGCGCACCGATTGGAGTACGCTTTTACCTATTGACAAGGGGGCATGCCCCCTTGCCAGAGACGGAGAAGCAAATTTGTTTGCAGGCTTCACCACCCAAACCGACGGCACGGCTCATCATTACGATTATATCATTGGAAATCCGCCGTTTGTAGGAGCGAGATTGATGAGCGAGGAACAGAAAAAAGATGTATTTTCTATTTTCGGCAACACAAAAAATGTAGGCAACCTCGATTATGTGGCGTGTTGGTATAAAAAGGCTGCCGATTTGATGGCAACCTATTGTAGAGACGCGGCGCGCCGCGTCTCTACAGGCATGGAACACCGCGTCTATACACGCGCAGCCCTCGTTTCCACAAATTCAATTACGCAAGGCGAACAAGTGGCGATTCTTTGGAAACCATTGTTTGAAAAATTTGGCGTGCATATCGATTTTGCGTGGCGCACATTCCGTTGGGACAGCGAATCGAATCAAAAGGCACATGTGCATTGCGTGATTGTTGGATTCACGTGTAGGGACGCATTGAATGCGTCCGCCGACGCGAAAAATACGGACGCACGCAGTGCGTCCCTACAACGCCGTATTTTCAACGCCGATGGAACAATCATAAACGCCCAAAATATCAATGCGTATTTATTGGATGCGCCGAATGTGTTCGCAGAAAGCCGCCAGCATCCGATTTGTGACGTTCCTGAAATTGGCATTGGAAATAAGCCAATCGATGGAGGTAACTATCTTTTCACAGAAGAAGAAAAGAACGAATTCGTGAAGAAAGAACCGAATGCCGAAAAATATTTCCGCAAATGGTTAGGGGCAGATGAATTTATAAATGGCTGGTATAGATGGTGTTTATGGTTAGGCGATTGCTCTCCTACGGAAATAAGGACAATGCCAGAATGTTTGAAACGAGTTCAAAAAGTACGCGAACTGCGTTTGGCAAGCAAAAGTGAAGGAACTAGGAAAATTGCTGATACACCGACGCGCTTCCACGTTGAAAATATGCCAAGTACTACATACATAATTATTCCCGAGACATCTTCAGAAAATAGAGCGTATGTACCAATAGGTTTTATGTCTCCTAATGTTTTTTGTAGTAATGCTATAAGATTAATTCCTTCCGCCACGCTTTACGATTTTGGTGTGCTAACCTCATCGGTTCACATGGCGTGGATGCGTGCTGTGTGCGGCAGATTGAAGAGCGACTACAGATACAGCAAGGATATTGTCTACAACAATTTTGTGTGGCCCGAGAAAATTGAAAATGAAAAATTGAAAATTGAAAAGACAGCACAAGCCATTCTCGATGCTCGCGCGCTCTATCCTGATTCGTCGCTTGCCGACCTTTACGACGAAACGCTTATGCCCGTAGAACTTCGCAAAGCCCACCGCGCCAACGATGAAGCCGTCCTCGCTGCATACGGTTGGGCCTCAACAAGTGGGCATGCCCCCTTGTCAGAGGAAGAGATTGTGGCGCGGCTGTTTGAACTGTACGAGAAGGCTGTAAATTGAAAATTGAAAGTTGAAAATTGGATATTGATGATTGGTTGTGCAATGCAAGAGCCTTAATTTTAGCGCTGCGTTAGCCAACGTGATAAACCCAAAAGAGTAATGAAAAGCATATTTCTAAACGAAAGGGTTGTACTGAGTGTTATAGTATTCAACGCCATAATAATATTCATACAAGAGTGTGGCGTTGATGTCGTTTGGCTCAACATCATCGATTTTCTATGTACGCTGTTTTTTGTAACAGAGATTTGCGTAAAAATATCGCACTTGGGATGGAAAGGATATTGGAAAGACGGATGGAACTGGTTCGATTTCATTGTTATTACCATATCGCTTCCATCTGTTGCTGAGTTCTTTATTCCAATCCACGATAGCTTCGACGCTATACAAATAACTCGTACACTGCGAATAATAAAATTCTCACGTCTCTTTCATCACTTCCCCGATTTTCCGATAATAGTAAAGCACTTTGGGAGTGCAATGAAGAAGACTTGGGGCATATTATGCGCTTTTGCTCTTTGCCTAATAGTGGCATCGCTAATATGTACTTCACTGCTCAAAAATGTTGTACCAGAATATTTTGGCAATCCAGGAGAATCCATCTATACCATATTTCGCATGTGCACCATTGAAGGTTGGTACGAAGTGCCCAATGCCATAGCTACGGCAACCGAACCCGTGTGGGGTGCAGTGGCAAAAGTGGCGTTTAGTCTGGTACTTATAATGGGCGGAATCATAGGTATGTCGCTTGTCAATTCCATATTCGTAGACGAGATGGTAAGCGACAACAACGACGACATAAAAGAGCAACTAAAACGCATCGAAGAGAAGTTGGATAGAATGGGCAAAAATTGAGATTTTACACGGTGAGCACTGCGGTTATAGAGAGTTGGGTATACCTAATTCGCAATGCAAAATAGGTAGAAGACGCTTATTTCTCTGAAGTTTGCATGTAGCCATATTCCAATAAAAGTTCGTCAGCAAGATATTCATCGCTGAAGCAGTGCATATCTGCTACGCCAGTGCTTATAAGAAAGTACGTTTTCGAGTCGTAGAATTTGCCCAAAGCCTCTTCGTATGAGAGCCCAGCCAATTCGGCAAATAGTTTTACGATGCGCGCATACTTCATTTGTAATATTGATGGGTTGGCTATCATAGCTATAAAATTGTAGATGATTGGAAATGTAAATAATTATCGAGAACAAGTTGCGAAGTGATGCATATCTGATGATTAGGCTTTTTATACTGAAGTTGATTGAGAGCTTGTTCGCGAGTATATACGCCGGCAAAATACAAGTCGATAGTATCGAATACTTGGTCGTCGGCAATGCCACCCTCAATAATATCGTATATAGTGTGCGGCATATCTTTTCGGCAAGCCGTCACAAAATCGAGCCATTCACCATCGTAAGCTGTAAATATTTTATGCAAGCAATCTGTTCTGTTGTCATCTAATTGATAAATATTCAGAATGGCTGAATCGCCTCTTTTTATGAAACGTTCACCATATCGTTCTGCTTGGTCGCGCAAAAGAGTAAGGTAGAATCCTTTGCCGAAGTCAAGTCGTGGACGAGAATGCAACAAGTCAGGGCGACGAATTTCAACAGTCGAAGTATGATATAATATCATGCCAACACTCCTTTCTTCTGCATAAATGAAATCAAATCTTCTACTATGTATTCTTTTGAATAAGAATGCAATACGTCGTAGCAAGGCACAATATAGCCATCTATAATATCAGCATTTTGCATCATGTGATAGATTTCTGTAGCACTTCTGTTTAGATGTTCAGCCACATTGTTCACGCAGAATATCGTAAAGCGCATACTTTCGTAATTCATAACCGTTTTTTTCATCTTTTCTGAATACATAAATCGTTATCAAAAATATAAACTATGTACAATTTGCCCGATTCTTCATTCATCAAATTATAAATATCAGTTCGAGGAGATTTGCAATCCCCGATTGCTAGTTTTGCGGATTTCAAATCAGCCTAAACGAGGTCTCTTGTATGGCTTCATTGTCCAGATGGTGTAGTTTATATGTTTATGAGCGTTGAGCATTTATATACTAAAAGTTTTGAATTGGCTCATTGTTATATTGAAGGTGTTATGACCACCCTCCATGTCCTATCCTTATCTGTTCGTTGTATGTAGCCTTTGCTCGTTAGCTGTTTGATATGCTTGTTGACGGCTGCGATATTGATGCCGATTTCATCAGAAAGACGTTGTGTTGTAATATCAGGTGTAGCGTACATTAGGTTTAGTATCTTTGAAGTGGAGTCACTGCGGAAGTTGATTCTCTCGCCATCGAACCACCAAACGTTTTCACCGCGTTCCGTCAGAAACCTAATGTTATAGTTTACCTCCTCAACGAATAGGTTTGTAAAGTAAGTGAGAAAACGCTGTATGTCTCTCTTGGAAGCATGCGCGCCATCTGACGGCACTGCACCCACTGTGAGATCTGTATTGTGCAATGCTTCAAGGTATTGCTGTTTCTTCCGACTCCTGACGACAATCATAGGATAATTATGTCGTGAAAGGATGTAGTTAACCATCAAGCGCGCAATTCGTCCGTTTCCATCTTCAAATGGGTGTATGCGAATGTAGCGGTAGTGGAACATGGCAGCGAGCTCTACAGGTGTTAAACGTCCTTCTCTTTCAGCTTCATTATACCATTCGACAAGATCCGCCATCAAAGCAGGAGTCTCTTCTGGAGAGGCATATTCAAAACGATCGCCATAGCGAGTGATGACACTATTGGGACGAGTCTTGTATTGCCCAGCATGTATGACGTAACTCGTTGTCTGACCGCCAGGTAGATTGCGATAGACTGTATAATCCTCGCGTAATAGAGTTCTGTGAAGTGTGCGGATAAAGTTTTGCGTCAATGGGACGTCCTTGAACTGCGCCTCTTCTGTCATCATTTTCAATCCGACGTTGCTGGCTGTCATCTCCTGAATGTCTTTTACTTCAGCTTCTCCTACAACTTTGCCAAAGAGAAGAAGGATCTCAGTTTGACCATATGTCAGCGTGTTGCCCTCTATGTGATTGCTGTTATAGTTGAAGTCAATGGAGAATCTTCTGCTTAACATTTCCCTGTCTTTATCAGAGAAAGGCAACAGCGAGTTCCATCGCTTCATTATGTCTTTTACCTTGTCCATAGTTTTTCTGCTTCGTGCAATATTTTACCCACAAAGGTATACAACATCTACCTTTTAGTGCATTTTTTTGCAAGAAAACATATTCATAGCTATTGAGGGCAATACACCGACATCAGCAATAGTTGGCAGAATTATGTGTAATACCTAATATCAAAATAGAAAAATGCATATAATCTGCGTTACTTTTGCAGTACTGCAGCTATAAATGATAAAACTGATAATGATGCACCGAATAATAATGATAACTCTGGCGGTTTTGGCTACCATCGACATAAACGCACAATATGCTTCAAAAAACAAAAGAGCAATTAGAGCTTACGAAGAAGCTGTCAACTACTACGAATTTGGTAAGTATACGGCTGCACTCAATGGTCTGAATACAGCAAAACTTTTAGACCCAAATTTCACCGAAGCATACATACTTACCTCCGAAGTATACTACAACATAAAGGAATACGAAAACCACATTAGCGAATTCAGCAAAGCCATAAGCCTCGATAGCACGCGCTACGTAGCAGGCTATTTTCTCGCTGCCGAAAGTGCATTCGAGCTCGATAAATTCGACTTGGCGCTGTGGTTTCTGAATAAATACAAACAATTTTCCAAGCAGACAAATCGCAAAATGTCATACGACGCACAAGGTTTCGAACGCCGCATCAGTGAAATACGCGACATAATGAGTCACCCTGTGCCATTCAACCCGCGCCCTGCTTGCAAAACGCTCGAAAAGCCATACGACACTTATTTTCCAAGCCTTACTCTCGATGGCAACGAAATGGTTGTCACGATGCTATTGCCACGCGACACCACGGCGTTCAAGCGCGATCCTATTATGATAAGACAACGCGGTGGCAGCTTTTTCCAAGAAGATTTCTACTTCGTACGAAAAGTAGATGGCGAGTGGCAAGCGCCTAAACCGCTCACAAGCATCAATACCGATAGCAACGAGGGAGCGCAAGCACTCTCGGCCGATGGCAACTGGATGTTCTTCACAGCCTGCGGTCGCCCAGACTCCTACGGAAGTTGCGACTTATATTTCTCAAGGCGCATAGCATCGGGTTGGTCAAAGCCCATAAATGTGGGCGCGCCAATCAACACATCGGGTTGGGAATCGCAGCCCTGCTTCTCGGCCGATGGGCAAACGCTATTTTTCGTGAGCAACCGTCCTGGAGGCAAAGGAGGTCGCGACATTTGGAGCTCGCAGATTGTAGGATTCCGCACCGATGGCCTACCCCGATTCAGCATGCCCAAAAACTTAGGCGACTCTATCAATTCTCGACGAAACGAATCGACACCATTCCTACATGCCGATGGACGCACGCTCTACTTCTCGTCTGACGGACACCCAGGGCTCGGCGGCGAAGATATTTTCTATTCGCAACGCAACGACTCGGGCGTTTGGTCGAGACCTAAAAATATTGGCTACCCCATAAATACCAAAGGCGATGACAACAGCCTACGCGTCTCGTCGGATGGTAAGACAGGCTACTATGCTTCGGAGGTTGAAACCCAATGGGGCAAAACGCTTCGTGTGATGGAGTTTGATATGCCGCAAATATCGCGACCCAAGACCACACCACACGTGAAAGGACACGTATTCAACGCCAAAACGCAAAAACCTATTGGCGCCGAACTTGAGCTCATCGACCTCGCGACAGGAAAACTACAGACACACGCCTACTCGTCGTCGACAAGTGGATCGTACATAGTAAACCTTCCTACTGGACGCGATTACGCTCTGATAGTCAGCCATGAAGGGTATCTATTCTTCTCGCAGAACTTCTCTACGTCAAACATTAGCGACCCTTCGCAAACAATAATTCTCGATGTGCCATTGTCGCCTATTGTGAAAGATGAGAAAATCACCCTTCGCAACATTTTCTTCGACACCGATTCGGACGTACTGAAGGAGGAATCGTTCATTGAACTTGGGCGCATTGTGGAATTCATGAAAAAGAATCCGAAAATACATATAGAAATTGGCGGACACACCGACAATGTCGGCTCGGCTGAATATAACCTGAAACTCAGTCAAGCCCGCGCCACTTCTACGAAAAACTACATTGTAGAACATGGCATCGATGCCAATCGCATAACATGTAAAGGATATGGACTTACACAGCCTATAGCTAAAAACACTACCGAACAAGGTCGCGCGCTCAACCGCCGAATAGAAGCCAAAGTGGTTAAGATTGTCGATAGCCACTAAACAGCATCGGAGGGTGCCTACGGCGCTTTGCAACGCGAAGATGCTTTTAGGTCTATGAATAGGAACGGTTAATAGCTCGACAAAAACTGATTATGTCGGCTTAGTTCCATATAGTAATTATTATTATGAAAAACCTCAACGAAACCGCTCATTATCAGGCAATTTTATACATTTTATAAGTAATAGCAATATTACAGACACTAAACGAATTATTACTTTTGACAAGAAAACTGCATGCATTTACCACAATATCTCATGAAACAAATTATTCATCTACTAATTCTATGTTTTATTCTGACATCGTGCACATCTACAACAAAAAAAACTATTGTGGTGTCGCAATGTAGCATCGATGATTGGCGCAACCAAATGAACCAAGAGATATTGCGCGAAGCATTCTTCCATACCGACATGAATGTAGAAATACACTCAGCGAGCGATAATTCGCAGCAACAAATAGCCATGATAGAGAGTTTTATCAAGAGGCGCGTCGACCTTATTATTGTAGCTCCTAACGAAGCCGAACCTTTGCGCCCAGTTATCGAAAAAGCCTTCGACGCGGGCATACCAATCATATTAGTCGATCGCAAAATAAATAGCAACAAATACACAGCTTTTATAGGAGGCGACAACGTAGAAGTGGGAAAAGCCGCTGGACTCTACATAGCCGAACTGCTGAATGGCAAAGGAAATATTATTGAGATTGAGGGATTAGACGGTTCATCGTCGTCGCAAGAGAGGCATAACGGGTTTCATGAGGTTATAGATAAATACAAAAACATAAAAGTTGTAGCAAATTTCGAAGCCGACTGGCTCAAGGATAAGGCCAAGCAAATAATGGACACAATATCCATATCGCCCGATGATGTCGATTTGGTCTTTGCCTACAACGACCGCATGGCAATAGGAGCCAAAGAGGCAGCGCAGACACGTTATCCGCAGAGCAAACTTGCACAAATACCCTACATAGGCGTTGACGCACTTCGCAACGATAGCATTGGCATTGGGCGAATAGAAGACGGAATGCTCAGAGCCTCGTTTCTGTATCAGACGGGTGGCGCCAAAGCTATCGACATTGCCGACTGCATATTGAACAACAAGCCATACAATCGTAATAATATATTTCAGACCAGCATTGTAGATAAGTCGAACGTTCATCTGATGACCATTCAAACAAAGCATATCGACGAGCAAAACAATAAGATTGAGTTTTTGAATAATAAGCTCAACGATTTCTTTAGAGATTACGAAGCTCAACGCACCATTCTCATAGCCTTTGTTATAATTACCATTCTTACGTGCAGCTTACTGTGGGTATCGATAAAAGCCTACCGAAACTCTACACGCATGAACAACCAGTTGGCGCAGCAAAAAGAGCGATTGGAGCAACAGCGCGACCAACTTGAAGCCGAGCGCGACAAACTGATAGAGCTGCAAGCCACATCGGCAACGGAACCAGAAAGCAACACAATGGTTAACGAAGAGAATAATATGTTTATGGATAGGCTGAAAAAGGTTATCGACGAGAATATGAGCAACTCAGATTTGAGCGTTGAGATAATTGGCGCTGAAATGGGACTTAGCCGAGTGCAGCTATACAGACGAACAAAAGCTGCTTGCGGGTTGAGCCCTAATGAGACATTGCGCACGCAGCGACTCAATAAGGCCTATAAACTTCTGCACGAAACACAAAAAACTATAAGCGAAGTGGCTTACGAAGTAGGATTCTCTTCGCCATCATATTTTGCCAAATGCTATAAAGATTACTTTGGTAAGAACCCAACCGAATCGCTTCGAAACTGAGGCGGTATGCCTAGGGCTGCATAGTCCAGTTGTCCTTATCGTGCCAGAGGATTCCTTGCGGTGCGCCGTTTACAAAGGCTACACTCACTTCATTTGCACGCACAGAAACACACGACCATAGAAGTATGATCAAAACCAATATTATGTATTTATGAGCGTTGAGCATTTATGTGCAAATGTAGTTTGCGAATTTCAAATCCGCATCTCGCTGCCAGCGGATTACAAATCCGCTGGAACTGAAAACGTGCTTCTTGTCGTCGTACTCAATGCTTATCGTTGCCTGTCCACCTGCCTCAATCTCGTATGGCGCAGATACGCTCGTCAATCGCCCACGACTGTCGTAGGTGTAGTGCATCTCATTGCCGTTGATGTCGGTGAGCAAGTGCATTATATGTCTAAGCGTGCTTAGCATTTAGCACAATCTTTTTGTATTTACATCACAAACCTAAGGTATGCCGAACGGAGCATAACATCTAATAAAATTACCACAAATAGAATGTATTCTGTGAGCAAACTAAATATGTGAAATCATTAGATAGGATCATATAACGATACTGCCCATCTTGAATAATCTGAATCCGATATTTACCTACCAAAGGGTTATTGGGAGCTTCGAACACAACGGAGGAGTTGCGTCGTTAGAAAAAGTTCTATTCCTATCTGCAGGATCTATACCAGGTAATTTTTTGTCGTATTGGTATGGTTTATAAGAGAACGAAAGAACGGTTGTGTTCAATCCTATTTCGCCAGAACGCCAACAACTCGGATCATTATTCGCTAAATTCATATAAAATCTCGTGAATCTAGACATATTATTTTTATTAATCCCGAAAGTCCCATTTCCTCGGTATTCAATTCGTGATTTAGGAGCATTTCCATCAGGATCCACCAACTTCACCGGATTCCCCGCGCAATATACATATCCGCCAATATTCGGGTACTTCTCCGCCAACGCATCCACGCCATACCACAAAGCCAACACTGGCTCATAGTAGCGTGCGCCATAGTAGTAGAGTCCGGTCTCGCTGTCTAACTCCTTGCCATTGAACTTCCACGGAGATTCAAAACTCGTCGCATGCTCATCAATTAACGCCTCTCCATAAGGTTTATATGACACAAACTGCGTGGCATTGCCATCTCTATCAGTAATATACGAGGTAGAGCCTAAGTGGCCTGAATGGTAGAAATAGATGTCATTTTCTTGAATATTCTCGGCGTTGGTGTAGCCGTACCCAGCACCTTCATCTTCTGGGTCGCTTGGTTTTTCGTACATTACTGGTGCGCCTGGTGTGCCACCGTACGGGCGTTTGTATGGTTTCATTGGCCAACCACTCGGCACATCATAGTTGCCAAGAGGCTCTAAACTATAATCCCCGTATGCGCCGCTATACTCGGCCTCGCCATAAATACCTTTGGCTGTTGGTGGTCCGGGTGGTATGCCAAGGGCAGCATAATAATCGTTGCGAGACTGAGTTATCAAGTTCAATCTTTCCGCATAGTCTTTTTGCCCTGCCGTTACACAAGCCTTGGAAGCATCGTATAGGTTGTCAAACTCCCCTGCGCCTATTTTGCTTGCTATGCGTTGGCTGCCTGCATAATAGTGCTTGGTGAATCTATCACTATTCACAACCATGTAGGGGCTCACGTACATCGTCCAGTTGTCCTTGTCGTGCCACAAGATGCCTTGCGGTGCGCCATTCACAAAAGCTACTGTCGTTGGTCCATGGCTCTTAATAACGCGCTCACCTGCATGGTTGTAAGTATATCTTGAAACATAACCATCATCGCCGAGAGATTGCAGGCGGTTCTCCTCGTCCCACTGCATAACGCGGAGCGTGTTGGCTGTGGTATCTTCTACTGAAATAGGATTACCGTTGGCATCGTATGTAAAGAGTTTGTTGCCAGCGCTGCTTACAGCGTTCGGATGGTTTGGCGTGTTGTACTCATAGCTTACCGAATCCTTTTGCAGCGGGTTGCTCATCAGGTCGTAGCGCATGAGCAGCTCGTAATTCTTATCTTTCGCTGCACCACTGGCACTTACAAGGCGGTTGAGCTCGTCGTATTGATAGCTGTGGCTGTATGTGCCGCCTATCTCGCCTGTTGGTGCAGCAGCATTAGAGATGCCGAGTATGTTGTCGACATTGTCGTATTTATAGACGTTCTCCATCATCTTCACACCATTGCTCGTGAGGCTCATGGAGTTCAGATGCAGGCGTTTTTCGTCGTAGTCGTACTTAGTCTCCGTGCCGTTGCCCATCTTGCGATAGGTCAGGTTGCCGTACTTATCGTACTTCTGGCTCTCTATCAACGTCTGCTTGTCGCCATCCTTTTCGGTGGTGATGGTGCTAAGATTTCCGCCTTTGTCATACGTATAACTAACCACCTCGCCATCGGGGTAGGTCATGGTCTGCACACGGTTCCAACTATCATAATCTGCCTCCCAGATGTAGGTGCGGATATTGGTCTCGGCAAGGATAATCGACTTTATGGTCTTGGTCACCTCGCCAAGTTTGCCGTAGTAGTATGCCTCGCCGCCACTGCCGTCTTCTACGAGTTTCAAGCGTCCTGCGCGGTTGTACTTCGTCTCCGAGGTGTCGCCGTATGTATAAGTTACGCGATTATAGATGTTCTTCGGATAGATTATCTCGCTCAGGCGCTCGTAGTCGTAGGTGTACTGTATCTTGCCGTTAGCCGTACGCAAGTTCGGTGTCTGTTTGGCAATCATGTTGCCTGCCGCATCGTACTCGAAATTATTTGCCAACAAAGGTAGTGTCAATATGGGAGATGTTAGATGGATAGTTGCTGTAATATATGGTTGTAATCAAGTTCTCATTATTAACAATTTTTACATAACAGCACGAATCGTCGCTATAGAATGTCGTTTCTTCATATAATGCATCAGCATAGTGTTTGTATACCAATACGTTGTTTTGGTATTTTATAGAAAACGACAATCTGTAATATTGATATATTGGCAATGATATTAATAATGCGGTCATTGTTGGCACAATCATAGTAACACATTCTGGCAACTTAGCTTTCCCGAACATGAAAGCATATGCGTAAAAGAATAATAATGCCACATACGATATTGATACCATCCAAAAGAATGGTCTGGCTATCCACTTTACGGCATCGTGAAATATCGTTGCAAGTATGTTTGAAATTAGCAAACCCAAGATAGCTACGAATAGCCATTTGTGCTTTTTCAAATAGACAACACCTATGGTTGTTTTGTTGTTTTTACAAAAACGAACAATGATAACAATATCAAATAAATACACTCCAATATAGAGAATTTCTCTTGCGTCGCATAACGACAATAAAATTGTCGTTACTAATACCAATAAGTTCAATACTACAATATTTTTCATGTTATAACCTAAAGTTAACATCGAATTCCACTTTTACAATAACACTGACAGAGAAATGTATTCTAAAACTTCCTTTAGAAGTATTATTAGTAGAGGGTTGTCTTACCTCATAGTTAGGAGATAAATCTTTATTCAACCCATTCAATTCAAAGAATTCTGTGTGAACTTCATGATCAGTATACCCATCAGTATACTTTCCTATAAATGACTGTCCACAATCTACAATTGTTAAACTGCCTAAATAATCAACACCAACTTCCGCAGAGACCCCTTGGTGCATACGCATTCCCTTTGATGTAAAAGAAGATGTAACATCAAATTTTATAGGTCCATTATCGTCCGTAGTTTGACTTACAGATGCACCTATCAAATCAAGATCTAATAAGCTTACAGAAGCTCCTGCTTGTAATGGACCTAATGCAGCTTCTGCACCTACTTGAACACCGACATTGAGATTTATACTAATAGAGAATTCTGGTTCTCCATCTTCATTACCATTGTAATCAACAAAACGTATAGGATTACCATGGCAATATACGTAACTACCAATACTTGGATAATCTTCAGCTAATTTGTCAGGTCCATACCAAGCCGTCAACGAGGCTTCATAATACCTCGCCCCATAGTAATACAACCCTGTCTCGTTGTCCAGTTCCTTTCCGTTGAACTTCCATGGTTGTTCGTACGAAGTGTTATGCTCATCTACAATAGCTTCGCCGTATGGCTTATAGCATACAAACTGTGTAGCATTACCGTCTTTGTCGGTAATGTAAGAAGTGCTTCCTAAATGGTCGGAGTGGTAGAAATAAACATCCTTTTCTTGAATATTCTCGGCGTTGGTGTAGCCGTACCCAGCACTTTCGTATTCTGGGTCGCTTGGTTTTTCGTACATCACGGGTGGTCCGGGAGTGCCGCCGTATGGGCGTTTGTATGGCTTCATTGGCCAACCACTCGGCACATCATAGTTGCCAAGAGGGGGGGTATGTTTCTTGACATTGAACATTTGTGGTTAAATATAATTTGCGGATTTCAAATCCGCTGGAACGGATTTTATTCATAATCTTTTAAGCATTCATCATAATTATACTTCCACAAAATAACATCATCGACTATTATATCTATGTAATTAGGTTCATTTGATTCAAGCAGTATTTTATCCTTGTACTTATACAATAGTTTTTCTGCTTGTGAGGCATATTGTAGATTTATTCCTCTCATAAATTTTTCTGGCCAATACTGACATACAGTATCTTTGGAAATTGAATCCAATTTAAACCCCAAGAATTTATGCCCCATCCAATTACTAATACCTCCTTTAGTTTCCATTTCTGTGCCTATTATTTGGGAGATGAGATTTTTCTCAGAAACTCTATTCTGTTCAAAAATTTTTGTTCTGAACTCTTCAAAGGATGACCGTTGTAGAATAGGACAAATGATCTGACTCAGATTGTATCTTTTGCAGAAAGATTGAATAAGGGCACAAATATTCGATGGAATTTGTTGTATATAGCTTCCATCATAAGCTGAATTCAAAAGTCTATATCCGCCATTCTTATCGAAACTATAATAAGAGTACTCTAACAAAGGTTTCATTCCCACCGTTGGCAAACACAAATTTTCTTCATATTCGACGTATATGCTATTATATATATTCTGCAATTCACTAATCAATTCGAGTACATTTACTTCATCTGATTGCAAATAGGTCCCATCTTCATCATATAATCTAAACAAATCAGAGAGGCAACAATTGTAGTTATCAAAGAAGGTCCAATCACGCAAATAGTAAGTTCCACAAGCATTACATATATGATGAGAATTGAAATAAATATCAGCACACTCTCCATTTCTATAGATGTAAACGTATAACGAATCCTTGTTATCTATTACAGATTGAGGTACGTGATTATTTGCATCTAACGTCCAGTCCCTAAGTATTTTGTCGAAATCATTGCTTAGCAAAGGGTATTTACATATCGTTTGTTCTAACAGAAAATGCATCGTTCTTCTTACTTCTGGCGTAAATGTTTCTACTCCTTGCGAAATCGCTACTCTACATTGAATAACCAATAACATGATAATCAACATTCTCATTGTCATATCACTTATTTTTTATAGTTGACCTAAGATAGTTTACTTTATTCTTGAATTGAATATACATGTTTTTCGAGTTAAAAGTAAGTACAACAATATCAGCAGATTTACTTTTCCATTCTTTGTTATTTTGGAAATTTATATGATAGCAGTATCTTCCTTTATCATACCCCCCATAATATTTCTTTTGGGTTTGCATATTTCCTAGTGTCGATTTATAACCAACCATAGCTTCACTATCCTTGAACACATTTAGTATAACTGAAGCACCATTATAACAATCAGCATTTTCATCAAACCAATGCTCATTCTCTCTTGTTGGTATTATAGATTCAATCCAATTGCATAGTCCAGAAAAATCAACTCGTTCTTTACTTTGGGATAATTCAAAATATATTGCCAAATCTATTTTCTTAGTCAATTCGGCCTTATTTACTCGCACATTTGACTCCAAGGATTCTTGCTTATCTATTTCTTGTCCAAATAAACTGTAATAAGTATTTTCTGTTTCATAGATGAGTCCCCTAAAAGTTCCCTCTTTATGCTTATCGTACAGATCCATATCAGAATTGATATCTCTGTCGTAAACCATTTGAGTATTTCCGCTTTCATCGGTTTTTGAATACCAACCATTTCCATCTAGATCCACCAACCTCACAGGATTCCCCGCACAATAGACATACCCACCCATGCTTGGGTACTTCTCTGTGAGCGCATCCACACCATACCACAATGCCAACACTGGCTCATAGTAGCGTGCTCCATAGTAGTACAGACCTGTTTCGCTATCGAGTTCTTTGCCGTTAAACTTCCAAGGCTGCTCGTATGAGGTATTATGCTCATCTACAAGCGCTTCGCCGTAAGGCTTGTAACATACAAACTGCGTGACATTGCCATTAGCATCAGTAATGTAGCTTGTAGAACCGAGGTGGTCTGAATGGTAGAAATAGATGTCCTTTTCTTGAATATTCTCGGCGTTGGTGTAGCCGTAGCCAGCCCCTTCATCTTCTGGGTCGCTTGGTTTTTCGTACATCACTGGTGCTCCTGGCGTGCCACCATAAGGGCGTTTGTATGGTTTCATTGGCCAACCACTCGGCACATCATAGTTGCCAAGCGGTTCTACACTATAATCTCCGTATGCGCCACTATACTCGGCTTCGCCATAAATACCTTTTGCGGTCGGTGGTCCGGGCGGTATGCCAAGGGCGGCGTAGTAATCATTGCGAGACTCGGTTATCTGGTTCAATCTTTCCGCATAGTCTTTTTGCCCAGCCGTCACGCATGCTTTTGAGGCATCGTAGAGGTTATTGAACTCGCCTGCGCCTATCTTGCTTGCTATACGCTGAGAGCCTGCATAGTAGTGCTTTGTAAAGCGGTCGGCATTAACTACCATGTACGGGCTCACGTACATAGTCCAGTTGTCCTTGTCGTGCCACAAGATGCCCTGCGGAGCGCCGTTCACAAAGGCTACTGTCGTTGGTCCATGGCTCTTTATCACGCGCTCGCCAGCGTGGTTGTAGGTATAGCGGCTTACGTAGCCATCATCGCCGAGAGATTGCAGACGATTCTCCTCGTCCCACTGCATAACGCGGAGCGTATTGGCTGCGGTGTCTTCAACTGAAATAGGATTGCCGTTGGCATCGTATGTAAAGAGTTTGTTGCCTGCGCTGCTAACTGCGTTCGGGTGGTTTGGCGTGTTGTATTCATAGCTTACAGAGTCTTTCTGCAATGGGTTGCTCATCAGGTCGTAGCGCATGAGCAGCTCGTAATTCTTATCTTTCGCTGTACCACTGGCACTTACAAGGCGGTTGAGTTCGTCGTATTGATATGAGTGGCTATACGTGCCGCCTATCTCGCCTGTTGGAGCGGCTGCGTTGCTTATGCCGAGTATGTTGTCAACGTTGTCGTATTTATAGACGTTCTCCATCATCTTCACACCATTGCTCGTGAGGCTCATGGTGTTGAGATGGAGGCGTTTTTCGTCATAATTATACGTAGTCTCCGTGCCGTTGCCCATCTTGCGATAGGTCAGATTGCCGTACTTGTCGAAGCGTTGCTCGGCTATGAGAGTCTGTTTATCGCCATCTTTCTCGGCGGTTATGGAGTTGAGATTTCCGCCTTTGTCATACGTATAACTAACCACCTCGCCATCAGGGTAGGTCATGGTCTGCACACGGTTCCAGCTGTCGTAGTCAGCCTCCCAGATGTAGGTGCGGATATTGGTCTCGGCAAGGATAATCGACTTGATTGTCTTGGTCACCTCGCCCAGTTTGCCGTAGTAATAAGCCTCGCCGCCGCTGCAGTCTTCAACGAGTTTCAAGCGTCCTGCGCGGTTGTATTTTGTCTCTGAGGTGTCGCCGTATGTATAAGTTACGCGATTATAGATGTTCTTCGGATAGATTATCTCGCTCAGTCGCTCGTAGTCGTAGGTGTACTGTATCTTGCCGTTAGCCGTACGCAAGTTCGGTGTCTGTTTGGCAGTCATGTTGCCAGCCGCGTCGTACTCAAAGGTGGTCAGTCCTGCGTCGGGGTGATTCACAGAGGTCTTGCGACCAAGTCCGTCATACTCGTACGTCGTAATTTCTTTGTTCGGATGGATTACAGAGAGCAGTTCGCCAATAGCGTTATAGTAGAAACTCGTCTCTATTTCTTGCCCGTCGGCGTGCTGCACAGTCTTGCGGTCCTTGCCACGGATGTCTTTATAGCTATCTGTAACGTGTCCGTTGGCATCTGTTTGAACGGTTTTCAAATAGTCTTCAACAATCGAATATGCAGCCGTTGAGGACGTACCGTCGGGCAACGTAACCTTCATTAGACGGTCTTGTGCATCGTACTCAGTGAGTGTTGGGTTGAGTATTTCACTTGTGTTGAGCGCAGTCGTGTTGTCGGTCACGGGCTGTCCTTCGGCAATCTTGCGTCCGAAAGCGTCGAACTTCACCACGCCAGAGGCTATCATCACCTCCTTGCCATCGACTATGCCGCTTTTCTTGGTCTGAGTGGCACGCCCGAGGTTGTCGGTGAAGAGGTATGTTACTATCGAGTTCTGCGTCTTAGCATCATAGTTGGTCGTCTTGGCAACGTGGTTCTTGTCGTCGTACTCAATGCTTATCGTTGCCTGTCCGCCAGCCTCAATCTCGTATGGCGCGGATACGCTCGTCAAGCGCCCACGGCTGTCGTAGGTATAGAGCATCTCATTGCCGTTGATGTCGGTGAGCTTGGTAGGTGCGCACCATTTCAGATCATATTCAGTGCTTGAACTATAGCCAAAAGCATCGGTAACGCTCGTTACGAGGGTGTGGTGGGTGTTGTCGTAGGTATAGGAGCGGAAGAAACGTTGTCCATTGGCGTTTTGCGGGCGTGTGAGTTTGGTCACGTTGCCGTACTCGTCGCGCTCCATGTCGAAGGTTGCCGTAACGCCATCAGCTATTTGGTTAATTTGCGTGAGGTCGCCAACGCTGTTCACCTGCGAGGTGGTGTGGCGCACCGTCTTGCCGTCCGCGCTCACCTTAACGTCGCTTGGGCATGTGTAGATATTTTGCTTATCGAGGCTGTGGTATTTTATCTCCGTGGTGTAGCTATCATTTGGCGTAGTGCTGGTGTAGCTCACCACGTTGCCACGCTCGTCGTATGCGTAGTTTTCTGTTATGCTTAGGCTCTCAGTGCCTTCGTAGGTGGTTGTCTTTGTTTGGCTTGGCGCAACGAAAGTCGACTTGCCGTCGTGGACGGATTTCTTAGCGTAAGTATTTTCGGTCTTGTTTATGAGGTTGCCGTCGGAGGTAGTTGTCGTTGTCTCGGTGACGAGGTTGCGAGTCTCGTAGGTGCGGTTGTCGTATTTCTGAGCCGTTGTGCGGTAAGGCGCATCGCTGTTCTCGGTGTCGAGCTGCGTGCTCTTCACCTCGCCGAAGCCGAAAAAGTCGCGCTCTTTTCTATCGTAGTAGCCGTCGTTATACTCAAATGCGGTTGCAAAACGAGTAGCGCCATTGCGTTTGTCGCCGCCTTGGGTGGTCACCTTGCTCATCACCCATCGGCTCTGAGGCAGGTCGTAGGTGTTACCCGCGCGGTCGTACTCCACGGTCGTCGTCGCACCGAGTGGAGAGGTGATGCAGCGAAGGAGGTTGGTTCTGCCTATCTTGCCAAGGCTGACGGTAACCTTGCTATTCTCATCGGATTCGACTATGTCTGCCACGCCATCGCCATCGATGTCCATGAGTTGACGCTCGGTGCGGTTGAACGAGGTAGAGCCAGAGCCTTGGTAGCTAACCGAAGGAGTGATAGATATAAACCAAACGGGGAATGCATATCCAGCAGCAAAACTGCCATTTGCTACTTTTGCTACGGAACGTCCATAGGTCAATAGGGCACCAAACGAAGCGGACGATGTTTCAAAGCCCGAGCCGTTATTGAAATAGACCTTGTCGCCTACTACCATGTCTGGCAACCCGTCGCCATCAACATCCATAAGCGTGGCATCTGTCTCATTATCGGTTCTGGAGTAGCTAACGCCACCAGAGAGCGACGCGTATGAACAAATTGGTATACTGAACCCACCACCAAAGCCCTTGGTTTCAGAGCTTCCTTTGCGTATGGCTTTGTGACCAAAAGTTGTTCTTTCTGTAAATCCATAGCCTATATTGAAGCGAACCGAACCATCGTTGAAGAGTATATCTGGCAGTCCATCACCATTGATGTCGGTCCAGTCGTTGATAGTCTCGTCAGAGTTCTCACTTATACTACCATTCACACTGCCACCAACACGTGCCGCATCACCTGCATGAATGGCATGTTTTGAATTTGATGTCTTGTTGTCGCTTTTGCTTACGGCATAAGGTAATGTTATTGAACCACTAACCGAATTTCCCGTAGACTCACCCTCCGAAGTGACAACGTCCAAATCAAATTTTTTCAGAACGTCGCCCATTGCACCATCTTGACGCGTATACTGGCTACCTATCTGCCCATCAATGTTTGTAAGCCAATCGGGATAGCGGTCACCATTTAGGTCTATAATCGACTGATAAGTCCGAACGGTGGTGTTTCCAGTGCTGTGTCCATAGCCTCCGTTTCCACCAAACTTGTCTGTTCCTTTAGAATCTATTGATAATGAACCATAGCCTGATTTGCCTTCCGACTCACTCAATGTGCGCATACGCATGGCGTTCATAGCGTACCCTGACGCGCTATAGTCAAAGGCCTCCACTACGATTTCCGACTCCAACTGTCGTGATGTGCAAATCTCATTTGCAGCCACATAGATGCTGTCTTTTACGCTTACCCAGCGTTTATGCTCTGCATCGTATGCCATACTCATGAGTGGTGAGTCGGCTTCATCTGTCAGCGACGAGATGTCGTCATCGCTCAGGTTGTCGGTGTTGATGCTGCTGTACTTACTCTCATCGTACTTAAGCTTTGATGTCTTTATCAGCGTCTCCGTCGTGTCGTTCCAAGCAAATTGTCCCCAGCCTCTGTACAGACTACCAAGCTCCTGACGGGTGACTCTACACAACAAGGTCGCCGCTATCGTGTCAAGTGGATAGTATTGGCGCTCTTCTCGTCGTATGCCATGCGCCACGTTGGTTGTGTCTATATATGTATCGGTATATATCAGCGTAGTCCACCGCCCTACATGCATCTCGGTCTTGCCTATTGTCTTTATCTCATTATCTACATAGAAATCTGCCCATAACTCCTTGCCTATATTGTCAAGCGCTAATGGTAGACTTGCTTGTTTTGTGTTGCCATTCTCTATAGTTCCCGTGGTATCGGCGAAAACTACATTCTTCTCTGCAACAGATGTTAGCGAAAGTGCGTATTTGCTTGTCTTTACAGTATCCGAAAGGAATCGCACACCATCAATGTAAGGAATGAGCCTCAACTCGTCATCAAAAATGGCATTTGCAAGTTCCGTTTTCTGTTTTTTCCATGTCTTGTCAATGGCGGTTGAATCGGTCTCTGTGGCTTTGAAATCGAACTGCGGCTTCGCATTGTCGGTCAACTCCTGCGCCGAAGCCATTCGTATGGTTCTGTTGTACATACGCTCTATCTCTGGGGCTATGTACATGGTGTCAAGCTCGCCATCCAATATCGAGACGGTTCTTATCGTCCAATCTAAATTTTTCCAGTCAAGTGGCACTCGGCTGTCCACTCTCGCGCTGACGAAGAGTGTGTCCGATGCCGACATTGACGGACGTATCGTCTCGGTTGTGTTGACAACCTCTGCGCCTGCAAACTTCTTGCTCCAAACGGTATTACCTCTATTGTCTGTGAGGATTAATGTGACATCATCGCGCATCTGCGGCTTATTCACAGCCATCTCTATCTTAGCGCCACTGCCTATCAGTACTGCGCTACCGCCACCAGCGTGAAGGAAGTCGTTCGTAGCGGAATATGTCTTGCGATCTTCACCATTGGAGTCGTAGCGCGTTTCCGTGGTTATGCTGTCGCACTTCTCGTATGTTATCGTTGGCGACCACGCTGTCGCATCACTCTTGCCGCTGTATACCGACTGCTGACGGAACATTATCTTGTCGCCTGCCTTAACTGTCAATCGAAGATTATGACTGTCGGTAGTCTTGCTCTTGGTCAGTCTTGAGTGCCATTTTTCATTGTCGTTCTGCTGAATGGTTACATAAACACCATCCGTGCTATTCGTGGGAGATGTCAAACTTACAGCTCCAGCAACTGAAATCTGACCTGTGTATGGTGCTTGCCACAATCGAACGGCATCAATTAACGGATTCTGTCTCTCCTGCTCTCTGCGTTCAGCAGCCGTGTCTACTTGGAACTCCTCGCTTGGGGCTACACTCTCGTTTGTCCAAACCGGATTCGGTGTCGTCTCGCTCGATTTAGTGAAATAAGGTCGTCCATCGTCTCCTATGTGGTTGAATAGAACAACGCCTTTTTCTGCAATATCTACAAGCCCGTCACCATTGAAATCCTGCATATAACTATGCGTCCAGTCCCATGTTCGACTCTCGTCTTTTGAAAAGCCGCCACCTAATCCAAAAGACATAGTTTTACTTGAATTGCCGATACTAAGACCTGCCCCAATGTTAAAACTTGTCGAGTTTGTCTTGGATTCACTCAGCGACATGCGGTTGGCACCTTCTATGCGAACTGGTTCTGCGAAAGCGATTTTCCCATTCTTAGAAATGTTTTTTCTGTAGTATAGCTTGTCGTCGTCGACGAAAACCTTATCTGGCCTCCCATCTCCATCAATATCCGTCATAGACACATCGCTGTGCGCCCAACTATGGCTAAACGACTTTGAAAAACCAGCACTAACAGATAGTGCAGCTGCAACGTTCGGTATCGGACTCGCGCCTACGCCTACCATTGCACCGCCGCCATTGGTCGTACCAGTGCTTCGAGAGCCACCGATAGCCGACAGACCGTCGGTCATGCCTATGCGGTCGATGACTTTGCCCTCCAATGCCTCGTCATTGCCTATGTTCCACGTCTCCGCCTCACCAAACAGACCGTCTTTCACATCGTTGTAGTAGTCGAATTTGTGAACACCTACATCCTTGCCATCGCCGTCATATTGGGTTATGGAGGTGAGTATGGTCTTGCGTAGCGCTCCGCTCTCGTATGTTGGCACGTAGCGGGCAAGAAGTTCATTTTTGTAGTATACTGCAATCTCGCCAAGCTGCTCACTGTCGGTCTGCAACATTCCAAGTCGGTAGCTCGTGGTGATGTCTCGGCGTATGTTCTTCGTGCCTTCGGCGAGCGTAATCTTCACGCTGTATACACCTTGCGTCGTGTTATGGTTGGTATAGCGAATCTCCGTAAGATATAGGTAGCCGTTTTTCTCGGTGTATGTGTATGTCACGTTGTCGCCATGTGGCTCTTCAACCTTCGAGAGCGACCAGTGTACGATGTTCCCGTCGTCGTTTTTGACTACATCTTTGTACGTGTAGACTATGCCGTCTTTTGTCGTTACCTCCCACCAATAGTTCTTTGGCGAGTTTCCGTGGCGGATAATCTTCGAGAATGCATTCTCTACTCGTGGGAAGAATTCCCGCTCCGCCGTGCGCTCTATGCTCTCGGGCGACCGGTGTGGTTGAAGTGTAGTCTGTTCTCCATTGATGATGTATATCTCTGTTTCGTATTTCTCATCAAAGCGAGGCACGCCCCAACGGGTGTCGATGTCGATTGTTGGTGTTTGCAGACTCCAGCCATATCCGCACCAGCCGCTACGCCCTTCGCTGTTGTATGTCAGTGCAAGGTTTGGTTGCATGCCGTTTCGTCCTGCGGGTGTGGCTATCGGATATGAGATCGTTGCAGCTCCGCTCTGCACGGCTTGTGGTGCTTGTACGCTTATGATGCCTTGCAAGGGATCGGCTGCTTTCACGTCGCTCATGGCTGTCGGCACGAAGCCTTGCGTCTCGGGCATCTCCGGCACTTGCAGCACACCTGCTATCATGTCGGTGAAGTGGCTCGTCAGTGCACAAGCAAGTTGTCTGTCGTGGTTCGCTGTGTCGCGAGCCAATGCCGTCCAACGCTTACGCTCCTCGTCGTAGAAGTAGACGAAGACATCTTTATTTGTATATCCTCGCGGAATGGCGAGCGTGTCTATGGGCAAAGTGATATGGGCATCTTTACTCGAAAAGTGCTTGCCGTGTGGCAGGAAACGGAAGCCAGCGGCATTACGTGTGACATTGACCATGCCTTGTGGCAGCTTGGCTATGTCGGCAGAGTTCAACGCTGTTATGCTTAGCGTGACCTCTTTCTCTACCGCTCCGAGTGGCACGCTGAGTGTCGCACCCATCAGGCTGACGCTTGCCGAATCTGTCGGGGTGACAGGTAGCTTTATCTGTGGACACTGAAGTTCACGAGTGGCTATGACATTGGTAGTTGTTGTTTCTCTTTCGCTCCTGATAGTGTCTACCGATATGGCAACTACGCTATCTGCATCGACGGCGCAAACTCCTTCTTGCGAGACTTTTGTGGTCTCGTTTGCGCAGGCGGCTAAGATTGTCGCCATGACTATAGAAAGATATTTGCTTAGTCTCTTCATTCCGCTACTTCCTAATCAGTTTATAAGATTGCTTGCCGTCGCCACTCTCAACTGTGGCTATCCAAACGCCAACGCTCGGCAATGTAACCGTAACGTTGTAAAAATCGCTGTCGCCGCTGCTCATCGTGGCATACTGATGTCCGTCCAAACCGTAGAGACTGACTTTCACCGCAGCCTCCTCACGCAGTCGAATACGTAGATTGACATGCCCGTCTGTTGTCGGGTTGGGTGTGACGGCTACTGCATATATACCACTCTTGTTCTCTTGAGATTCTTCTATCTCTGGCTGCTCATCGCCTTTCGCAGCCACTATCGTGAAGGTTATGTCGTCGCGCAGTGGCACATCGCTGAATTGTGCTTTGCGTGAACCGAGCTCCGCACTTTTCTTATATACAGTGTCGCTTATAGCAAGCCAATAGTGCTCGCCATCTTCAAGCGGAAAGGCTTCCTCTATGCGTTCGGCGTTGAATCTTATTGTTACGCTCTGTGGTGTATTGCCCGTCGTCATTAGTTTCCACGTGCGTCCGAGTCGTTTGGGCTGTCCTTCTTTGCGTATGTATTTCAGTGCGTTATTGTCATCACCACAAACTACGTAGCTCATCGATTCGATGCTATCGGTTTTTATAATTACGAGATTCTTCTCCTCGGCATTTGAGGCTTTAGTGGAATAGAACTTCGAAATTGTATCATTGCACATTCCAAAGATGCGGTGTGAAAATTCTGCATTTGCCACTGCGTCCCACACCACTCGTCCGTTACTGCTTACATATGATGTCGGCACAGTCTGGTCGAGCGTAACGCCATATTTCAATGCGAGATAGGTATCTACTTTCTGTCTCTCGCGGCTGCTCAGCATTCTGCTATATATAATGCTCTCACATATACTATCTGCGCTCTCCGAGAGAGGCAAGTTGGCTGCCAATATAGTCGTTGTGTCAGTCTCAGTCAATCGTCTGCGGATTGATATTATTCGTGGGATATTTGTAGGTATGTTGTCCAAAAAATTGATGTACTGACCACTACTTGGTTCTGCCACGCGGTGCGATGTGACAAGTGTCTGCCCGGATGTCATTGTGACATTCTCGCTTTCCGCCGTCGGAACGACTACCTGAAATGCTGTTATGCCTATCGTGTTTTGTGACAATGTGTCTGTTACAGAGATGCTCTTGTTAGTCTTGCTCCACACTTGCGGCATAGCTACTCCGCCGGGCATATTCTGTGCGTTCGCCGCGAGGCAAAACAGCATAGCTATATGTATGGCGAACGCTCTCATTTTCATTGTCTCCTCGAAAATCCGTTTTTCGTTATTAGCCAACCAATGCTCATACCTATGTACTGACTGTCGTTGCGCTGCTCGCTGAAGCCATAACCATTGATGCCGACTTCTAAAAGATCAACTAAGCATTTGCCGTAAAACGCCTCAATGGTTAGCCCCATTGGGAAATCGTAGCCCAATGACAGGTCAGTACGAACAATCGTCCGTCCTTTGACTGTCTGGCTTATATGCTCCTCCACTTGCATCTTGGCTGCATTTGTCACACCCGTAGCGTCATACTTCACGCAGGTCGAACTATTGAGACAAGGTCCTGCACCTATCGTAGCCTTTGCAAATGCGCCCTTCACTGGGTATACTTTCGCACCTACGCTGAGCATTATGTGGTTGAGTTTTATGTCGTATGTTTCGGTGTTGTGAGTGGTAGTCTTCTCTATCTCATTTCTCGTCTGGCAATAGCTTATGCCTCCCTCGACTGCCACGAGGCTTATTGGGAAACGGTATTGAGCTATTACGGAGACGGTGGGCGTCACATATTGTTTTTCGTGCAGCTCGTAGGTCGGTTGATTATCGTCGGTGCAGAATGTTTGCTTGAGGTTGGTTATGCTTACGTGGTTCGCGCCCACTCGCACTCCCGTTGTGAATACGCCATCTGATGTCTGTGCTATAGCCGCCACGTCAGCTACGCTCCATACAAGAACCATCAGTGTATATTTCACAACTCTGTTTCTCATCTGCGCCTATGTTTGTCTGGATTATCCATGGGGAATCCCCATCCCACAAGCAATCCGAATGAGTTTATGCGGTTGTCGGTATCGCCGAAGTCGTGGCGGTTGGTGCGTGTGGTTATGACATCGTTAAGACCTCTACGGTAGAACGCCTCCACGTTCAATCCAAGTGGAAATTCGTATCCGAGAGCCAACGGCAGATATACAGAGCCGTTCCCGCTGAAAGCCTCCGAAAACTCTTCTGCCGTCTCTTCATCTGACGGGACATACGAATCGCCCCAATCTATTTCTGAAGAATTGGAGGAATATGAAAAAATATTCGATGTCAAGTTCCATCCATAGCCTATGCCCGCCGATAAATAGAGCCCTTTATATACATAACCTTTGATATGCGCCGATGCTCCTATGGTCTGAAACTTTACGTCCACTGTGTAGGTGAAGTTTTCTATGTCACTATATGTGGTACGAGCGTTCATCGCATCATACGCTATGCGCCCCTCAATCCCAATCGGAGATTGCGGAATTTTATAAGAAAGGAAAATATTTGCTGTTATCGAAGGGCGGAAATCGTCCGTAAAACTGTAACCTGAGTAGTAACCCTCACTCACGAGCATCTTCGGAATCTCCGTCACTTTGCTAAGACCCGCTCCCGCTCTCACCCCTACTATAGCGTCCGATTTGTATTGGGCAAATGATGATACTTCTACCAAAGTTAGAACAATAGATAGTAATATGAATCTGAGGGCATAACACATCATGTTTCGTAAAGTAAGCAGGGCTTAAATCGGATGCAAATTTATCACATACTTTTTGATTTTACACACTTAATGCAAAAAAACGACTGGTATTCACCCTATAACTATCTCCATCCTTTCCCCGAACTCCTCCGCCGTCCACTCTCTCTTCCTCGTCCTACCAATCCACTCAGCAATCGCTTGACCCTTATCTGCGTGAAAAGCTGCAAGCCACATCGGCAACGGAACCAGAAAGCAACACAATGGTTAACGAAGAGAATAATATGTTTATGGATAGGCTGAAAAAGGTTATCGACGAGAATATGAGCAACTCAGATTTGAGCGTTGAGATAATTGGCGCTGAAATGGGACTTAGCCGAGTGCAGCTATACAGACGAACAAAAGCTGCTTGCGGGTTGAGCCCTAATGAGACATTGCGCACGCAGCGACTCAATAAGGCCTATAAACTTCTGCACGAAACACAAAAAACTATAAGCGAAGTGGCTTACGAAGTAGGATTCTCTTCGCCATCATATTTTGCCAAATGCTATAAAGATTACTTTGGTAAGAACCCAACCGAATCGCTTCGGAACTGAAATATTTAGCATACATACATATATAGTATACATAGTCTTACAAATGAGCCATCAAGAAAAAACTATTGATGGCTCATTTTTTTGCATTATTCTACACTTACATATCAATTATGGTTCATTTTCTATCAAAAATGTTTCAGTGAAACATTTTTGTGACTCGCTGAAACAAATGTTTCATTCCTCGTTTAACGTTAGTTATAGTTTTGCCTCGAAATCAATTCAAAAAAACAACTGATATGAATAAATCATTTCCCATTATCATCGTATTGCTTTTTGGCATAGTAGCTACGGTTACTGGTCAAACAATAAGAGCCACAGGAGTAGTTCGATCGCAATCAGACGGTCAGCCACTACCTGGAGCAACTGTTATAGAAACAGGCACCAGCAATTGTGTCATCACAGACATTAACGGACAATTCAACATCGATGTTGATGCCAATAGTACCATAACAGTATCGTTTGTTGGTTTTGAAAATCAGACACTTCAACCATCAGCTAATATGGATATAGTATTGGTTGACGACATAGTGCTCGACGACATTGTAGTAACAGGCTATCAAGTGCAACGCAAAGCCGACTTGACAGGATCGGTTGGTGTGATGGACATGAAACAAGCACTTAGTGAGGGCACGGCCAACATGCTAAATTCATTGCAAGGACGCATAGCAGGCGTAAACGTTGTTACCGACCCAGCACCAGGCGGAAGCGGCTCCACAATTCAAGTCAGAGGTATGAGCAACTTCAATGGCAACAACGCACCACTTTATATTATTGATGGAGTGGCAACCAACGAGAATCTGAGTTCACTCAATTTGGCAGACATAGAGTCGATGCAAGTGCTGAAAGATGCAAGTTCGGCCTCAATATATGGTTCGAGAGCTGCCAATGGCGTTGTGGTAATTACAACAAAATCTGGTAGAGGCGACAAGCAAAAAATCAACATCAGTTATACTGCAAGTTTGCAAACCATAGCCAACACATTCGACTTGCTCAATGCCAATGAATGGGGAACGGCCTACTACAGAGCCAAAAGCTATTCAAATCAATCGGCCTACAACGCTTGGTTTACCTACGACACTGATGGCAATGCATATCTGAATCAGAACGTTGGTGAATATCAGTTGCATGATACCGATTGGCAAGATGCTGTTTATCGTACGGCACTTACTCACAATATCAACGCCTCAATAAGCAATTCAACTGAAAATGGCACGGCACTGCTATCGGGCAACTACATCAACCAAGAAGGCATTATGGAAGAGAGTAAATACGAACGATTCTCTGCTCGCGTCAACACTACATACGACTTTGGTAAATATGTTGGAGTAGGCGAAAACCTAATGCTGTCGAAGTGGCGTAGCAATATAGGAGCAACAGGTTCTGACAGTGGCATACCATTCAATGCAATGCGTCAGTTTCCAGGTATGCCAGTGCATCAAGCCGATGGCTCATTTAGTTCGCCTCTACAAATATTGGGAAGCGACATACTTAATCCAGTGCACGAACTCTACAATAGTCGCGACAATGAAAACGAATCGTGGCGCATATTCGGCAATGCCTATCTCGAAATAAAACCAATAAGCGAATTGGCAATAAAAACAAACATAGGCATTGACCACGTTCAGTTTGACAACACGACATATACACGCAAAATAGCGCAAAGCGACGAAGCAAGTTTGAGCCGCGCCTATGGCAAAGGCGATACTTGGACTTGGACGAACACCGCCAACTATACTAAGACGTGGGCAAACAACACGCTCACTGCCCTATTAGGCTCTGAAGCCATTAGTTACAAATATGATGGCTTTTCGGCATGGAGAAATCAATACACATTTGAAGACAAAAACTACATGACACTTGGCACCGGCGAAGGCACACAAACCAACGACGGCAACAAAACAAGTTGGGGCCTATTTTCAATATTTGGCAAAATAGACTACAACTATGCCGATAGATATTTGGCCAGTGTAACGATGCGCCGAGACCAAAGTTCTCGCTTAGGTGCAACCAACAACGACGGCATATTCCCTGCTGTTAGCTTTGCTTGGCGACTCACCGAAGAGGGCTTTTGGAACGAAAATAACATACTCAACGATTTGAAACTGCGCGTAGCTTGGGGACAAAACGGAAACTCTGAAATAGGCAACTATGCTACATATAGTATGTATGCATTCAACAAAGGCAACGCCGCTTACGACCTCTACGGAACTGGTTCGTCGACTGTAGCTGGTGTGGTTTTAGCTTCGAGTGGTAATACCAATATCAAATGGGAAACAACAAGCCAAACCAACATAGGTGTAGATGCTCAACTTTTTGATAGAACATTCGGACTAACCGCCGACTTCTTCATAAAGAAAACAACCGACATGCTCACTCAACCACCAGTGCTCTCTGTAGCTGGCGAAAATGCTGTGATGTGGCAAAACACCGGCGACATGCAAAACATCGGTTTTGAACTTAACCTCAATTATCGTTCAAGAGAGTATGGCGACTTCTCTTGGGAGGCTACAACAAACTTGTCGCACTTCAAAAACAAGATTATCAAGCTAAACAACCAACAAAATAGCATCGGTGGCGACATTAGACTCATGAAAGACCAACCAATGGGCGTATACTACGGATATGTAGCCGACGGACTGTTCCAAAACCAAACCGAAGTATACAACCATGCCACACAACAAGGCGCTGCGCCTGGACGAATAAAATATCGCGACCTCAATGCCGATGGCGTTATCAACGAGGCTGATAGATGCATCATTGGCGACCCTAATACAGACCTCTCTGCAAGTCTTAACCTCGACTTCCACTACAAACAATGGACACTGTCATTGTTTTTCAATAGCGACTTAGGATTCGATATTTACAATGCGACAAAAAAGCAGCTCGAATTTTTCAGCTACGGAAATGCCACAACCAACAGAGGCAAATGCACTCTTGACGCTTGGACACCAATTAACACCAACGCCTCAATACCTGCACTATCGGTAACCGACGACAATAACGAAATGCGCATGTCAACATATTACATTGAAGATGGATCATACCTAAAAATGAAATATGCCAAGATAGCCTATCAGTTGCCTCTGAACTATTGTCAGAAGATACACGCTTCTTCGCTTAGCATCTACGGACAAGTAGAGAATATCTTTACCATAACCAACTATTCTGGTCTTGACCCTGAAATAGCATTCGGCACCTATGGCTCACGCACCGACAACGCTCCCTATCCGCGCAGTCGCACATTCTCTATCGGTATCAATGTAGCATTCTAAAACATTTCAATAACTATTATAATATCAGAATATTATGACAACAAAATATATAGCACTATCATTGCTCGCATTAGGGCTCACCTCCACAGCGTGCTCCGACTTGCTCGACCAATCGCCATACGGACAATTCACTGCACAACAACTCAATGATGAAACTGCCGAAGGCTTGTTGGCCTCGGCCTACGCTGGACTCGAAGCTCACTATTTCGGCAACAACGAAGCCTTTGCTGGCCCATCGACAAACTGGATTTTCGACGTGCGCTCCGACGATGCGTATAAAGGTGGCGGAGCAACATCGATGGAGGCTAACATCCATCAATTGGAGATTGCCAACCTCACAAGCGACAATGTATCATGCCTAAATAAGTGGCAAAACAACTACTACGCCATATCGCGCGTGCACAAAGCAATGCTCGCTCTCGATGCATCGGATAAAGATTTCAGAATAGAAATGGGCGAACTAAAATTCTTGCGTGCCTATTACTATTTCGACCTCGTGCGTATATATAAATATTTGCCTTACCTAACTGAAAACTCAGACCCAAACACGGTAAGCAATACTGAATATAGCCAAGCCGACATTTACACGTTCATCACCAACGACCTCAAAGAGGCATTCGATCAAATGAGCGAAAAGCCAGTATCGGCGGGAAGAGTGGGTAAATATGATGCAGCGGCACTGCTTGCCAAAGTGTCGGCTCAACAATGTCTCTGGCCAGAAACCGAATATTGGGCAAAAGTGGTTATCGACTGCGGACAGTATGAGCTCTATGATAACTATCTCGACATGTCGAAAATAGATTTCAACAATCAAAAAGAATCGATACTTGCCATTCAATGCTCTACTGCCAATAATAATGCACACATCAATTGGTCGAACCTGCTCAACACCACCTACTCCGATGGCGACCTTTTTGGCACTGGCGACGACTTCTTTCTCGGCAGTCAAAATTTAGTTGACGCATTCCGCACCGACGAAAACGGACTTCCATATCTCAACAATGATGAACCAACTGAACATGTTAGCAGTAGCTATAGTGGTAATGTGGATCCTCGACTCGACTTCACCGTTGGTCGTATAGGTATTCCCTTCAGAGGCTACACCTACACCCAAGGCTGGTGCCGCGCCTACGATATATATGGTGAATATTCAGGCAAAAAAGGGCTCATCGACCCCAACGATAGCAGAGCTACTACGATTTGGCCTTGGGGCTGTTCTGAACTTAACTTCTGCCTGCTTCGTTATGCCGACATTGTTCTGCTATACGCCGAAAGTCTCATTGAGCAAAACAAAGAGCTCGACACAGCACGAGAATGGATCAACAAAATCAGAGCAAAGGCTTCTAATAGTGTCGACCCAAGCTATTCACCTATCGACATCGACCCCATTAATACCAACTACTTAGTTGGCTTATATTCTGCCGATAATTGGAATCAAAACTATGCACGCAAGGCACTTCGCACCGAACGCCGACTTGAACTCGCTATGGAAGGTCATCGCTGGTTCGACCTTGTTAGATGGGGAGTAGCCGTTGAGACTATGAATAAATATTATCAGACAGAAAGCGCCATCAGACCCTATTTGCAAGGTGCTACATTGACCGACGAAGAGATATTCTTCCCAGTTCCATTAGATGAAATAACAAATTCAAACGGACTCTATACACAACCATAAAAAATCAATTAACCAATTAATCTATAAAAATAACTTATCATGAAAAAAGTAACATTATTATCAGCTTGTATATGCTTAGCACTCGGCTTACAACTAACATCGTGTGACGATACTGAGCTCGAAAATGCACCCTATTCGTCGCCAGTTGCAGAGTTAACCTACTCAATTAGCGGACGTAACTTAACACTCACTTGGAGCAATCCACAAAATGCTACAGGAGCAGCCATATTCAAAGACGGTATACAGATTGCTTCGCTCAACAATGCCGAAACTACGTATACCATTGCAAATGCCGATGACAACATAGAGCACTACTACACAGTGAAAGCTATCTATGGCGTCGACGGTCGAATATCAGAAGGCACAACGATAACAGCTCTTGTAGAAGCTAAAATAAAGGTCGGATACTACCTTACGACTAACAACTATACCGACTTGCCAGACGATGACGAAGTGGCTGCCGCACAATGGTTTGAGCAAACATACATAGCCAACAACATTGGCACATTTGTTCATTCGGCCGATTTGAGCACATTGAATAAAGATGAAGTGTCGGCATTGTGGATACAGATAGATCGCATAGGCATAGGCTACGGAGTTGATAACCTGCCTTTCAGTCAGTCAGAAATCAATGCTCTTAAACAATATCTGAACGCTGGTGGCAACCTTTTCTTAACCAAACATGCCACACAACTTGTAACAGCCTTAGAGCGCATCGATAGCCAATATGCACCTGGCATTTTTGGCGATGGCGAAGGCGGCGTAGGCACCGACGTGTGGTGTATGAACAGTGTGATAGGATGCAAAATGGACGTCTCGTACGATCATCGCAATCATCCGATATTTGTTGGCATGGAAGCAGGCGACCCCAACGGCTACGGCTTCGAAACGTATCCAATGGAAGGTCCTGGACTTCGCGAAGACCATAACTGCATGTGGGATCTAAACGCATATAGTTTTAGTCGTGAGCCCAACGTTATCGTAAATTGGGAAGATGCTACCAACTCGTCTGTTTTAGCTGTGTGGGGACATGTAGCCGACTTCTGTGTAGCCGGAGTGGTTGAATTCTTTCCAACAGACAATTGTGCAGGCAAAATAATAGCTTGCGGTTTGTCGGCTTATGAATTTAAGCAAAACGAGCCTCAAGATGGTACCGACAATGCCTACCAGAGCAATATTGAGCTATTCACTAAAAACTGTATCGATTACCTAAAATAGGAACTTGGAGGTTATAAGAAACCCTGATTTTCACGGGGATAAACAGAAGTGCGCATTTCTGCCCCGTGAATTTCTTATAACCAATCAAACTACTAATGCCAAAAATCTTATAACCACAATGAATAAATATTTTCCGATACTATCGTTGCTATCGTTATGCACTATAGATATTAGTGCGCAAGCATTGTATTTCAAATTCGACAACTCTGTTGATGAACATATCTCTGGTACACAGTGCAATGTTGAAGGTGTTCGCACTTTACCATTTGCCGACGGAATAAGTGGAAAAGCGCTTCACCTCGATGGATATTCAAACTATGTAAGCACAAAGCTTAGCAACGACATATCAACATCAGCAATGACATTTTCAATGTGGATTGCTGCCGAGACATACCCAATGATGAACGTAAACGAAGCCGAGACATCGCCTTCATTTACACTCATAGCAGGCAACCTTGACGAAAAAGCCAAAACAGGATTTGGCCTGATGCTTAGTTCGCAAGGCGATTTGCAGTTCAAATGTTTTTTGAATAGTTGGCAACTTATATGCACTTCTGATAGAAAAATTCCTGTCGGCAAATGGAGTTACATTGCCGCTACGGTAGACCAAAAAAGCAATCGCATACAACTCTTCGTCGACGGCAAACAAGTAGGTAGTGCTAAATGCCCCTATGAAATGAGTTTGGGAGCAGCTCCTTTTATGATTGGGAAAAGTCAAGAAACTATTCTTAGTGGACCATTTATAATTAACACATTCAACGGACTGATTGACGAACTTAGAATTGACAATCAAGTATTTACAACAGAGGAGATAATTTCTATTTATAGCTCCACATCAATTCACAATCCACAATTCAATAGTGCCAAAGAAGCCTTTGCTAACAATATCCTCCGACCTCAATTCCACGGAATGCCCTCTCATGCATGGACCAACGAATGTCATGGATTAACATATTACAATGGGAAATATCATCTCTTTTTCCAGAAAAACGCCAACGGACCTTACATGGCTCGGCTTCATTGGGGACATCTGACCTCGACCGACCTTCTTCATTGGACCGAAGCTCCCATAGCCATTGTTCCTTCCGAATCATACGATATAAAAGGTTGCTGGAGCGGTTGCGTTTTCTCCGACGCCGAAATAACTAATAACAAACCATTTATTCTATACACCGGAGTCGATAATGCCAAAGCTCGCATCTGCATGGCATCGCCCACCGACGACCAACTTACATCTTGGCAAAAAAATGGTGTAATTATTGATGGCCGTCCAAGCGGATTGAGCGACGACTTCAGAGATCCCTATTTCTTCAGCGCAAATGGAGAAAAATACATTGTGGTAGGTACAAGCAAAGACAACATAGGAGCTTGCACGCTACATAAATACAACCCAACAACAAAACAATGGACTAACAATGGCGACATATTCTTTAGAGGCACTACCCAAGCCGAATGTGGCAGATTTTGGGAAATGCCAGTAGTTGTTGAAATTGAAAATGGTAAATACTTATTCTGTTGCACACCTCTCGAAACATCTGATGGAGTGAAAACACTTTATTGGATTGGCACAATAGCAGCCAATGGAACATTTGTGCCTGAAAGCGAACATCCACAAGAACTTGAAATGAAAGGTGCTTCAAAACATGGCTACGGATTGCTGTCGCCAACCATCTGGCAACACAACGGACAAACAATGTTGCTCGGCATTGTTCCCGACAAGGTCAGTAGCATCGATAACTATAATTGGGGATGGGCGCACAACTATTCGCTTCCTCGGCAAATAGAGTTGAATAATGATGGAACTACATTGCAACAGAAATTTGTCACTGACATACAACAACTTCGCAACAGAGATAACTACTTTAGCAACAGCGACATAGAGGTAGATGGCGAAATGCCTCTCGGCATAAATGGGTTTCAAATTGAAATGTGTGGCACTTTTACTTATCGTCCTAATGCAATACAAGGATTCCGATTTTTGCAAAATGGAGATAACTATGCTGCACTATATGTTGGTGAAGGCAAAATAAATGTAGACTTAACAAACTTAGAGCGAATAGCGAACGATAACGGCGTGTACAACGGCATATATAGCATACCATTGCCATCGGCAAATAATGGCGACGAAATATCTGTTCGCGCCATTCTCGATGGCTCCATTCTCGACGTTTTTGTCAACGACAATGATGCATTCTCCGTACGTCTGTTTCCTACCAACGCTGGTGCCAACTCGGTTAGTTTGTATTCCAATTCGCCTCAAACAATAAAGTCGGCAAGCGTTTATTCGCTAACAACCAACGGTATGATAACGAGAGCAAGAAACATAGCAGCACCCAAATCATTATCAGATAACCAGTTCTACAATCTTTTGGGGCAAAGAGTATCAGCCACAACCAAAGGTTTAGTTATAAGCAAAAATCAAAAACGTATTAATTTGTAAATTAATATCGATAATGAAAAAATATATCACAATACTTATAATTACGATTTCGCTTTTGCCATCATTGGCACAAGACTATCGTCCATCATCATTGCATTTTACACCGCCGCATGGGTGGATGAACGATCCCAATGGATTAGTCTATCTTGATGGACAATATCATCTTTTCTATCAGCACAACCCCGACACAATTGTTTGGGCTCCAATGCATTGGGGCCACGCCACAAGCACAGACCTTATACATTGGCAACATCAGCCCATAGCACTCTATCCTGACAGCATCGGAATGATTTTTAGTGGCAGCTGCGTGGTTGATAAACATAACACTGCTGGCTTCGGGCATAATGCCATAGTTGCCATCTACACTGTGGCTTCCACTACGCAAGCACAAGCCATTGCTTACAGCACCGATGGTGGACAAACTTTTTCGAAATACAATCAAGGCAGACCTATTCTTACGGCTGATTGCCCAGATTTTCGCGATCCAAAAGTTTTTTGGTACGAAAAAGATGAAAAGTGGATTATGCTCCTTGCTGCAGGAGGTGAAATACATTTTTATGCATCGAAAAATCTGAAAGAATGGGGAAAAATCAGCTCATTTGGATATGGATATGGCAATCATCAGGGAGTGTGGGAGTGCCCAGACATGTTCTTGCTCGATGACAAATGGGTGCTTATCGTTAGCGTCAATCCCGGTGGTGTTTGGGGTGGAAGTGCAACACAATATTTTGTAGGCAATTTTGATGGCAAACGTTTCATTGCCGACGACCACATAGGTTCTCAGCGTTGGATGGATTATGGCAAAGACCACTATGCTACAGTAACTTACAACAACGCTCCCGCCAACAGACGCATAGCCATTACGTGGCTCAACAATTGGGAATATGCAACAGCAATTCCAGCTACCACATTCAGAAGTTGTATGGCTATACCAACTGAATTGTCGATACAAAAAGACGACGATGATTATCGACTGATTGTTAAGCCTATCAGCGAAATAGACAAGCTAAAAAAACGTGTCGACTCAATTGATGATGCGAAAAATTGTGCCTACGAAATTGATATTGTGGTTGAGCCAAACGACCAAAAAAGATCAATCATAACACTTCAGAATCGGAAAAATGAGAAAGTGACATTCGAATACGATTTTGCTAATCGAACATTCTCTATGGACCGCACTCAAAGCGGAATTACAGATTTCGCACCATCGTTCAAGGCTATAACCAAGGCATCAATAAATAAATGTGAACAACAAAGAATTAGGATAATTGTCGACCGACAGAGCATCGAAATATTTGATAGCAACGGACAATTCTGCATGACAAACTTAGTTTTCCCTACCGAGCCATATTCTGTTATTACTACAACAGGGGAAAATATTTCATACTCTATTTACAACCTTCAGTAATTATTATAATGATAATGAATAGCAATTTCAACAAAATAGCATCTCTCATGCTATGCTTTTTCTGCATGGGTTTTGTCGATTTGGTTGGCATAGCCTCCAACTATGTAAAAGCCGATCTCAACCTAACCGATGCGCAAGCTAATATCTTCCCTTCGTTGGTATTCTTTTGGTTTCTTATTTTTTCGGTACCTACTGGCATGCTGATGAACCGAATTGGGCGAAAGAATATGGTTAAGCTAAGTCTTTATGTTACATTCATCGCATTGTTGATACCAATTGCCAGCAACAGTTTCGCAGCAATGTTAATAGCATTCTCGCTCTTAGGCATAGGCAACACTCTGATGCAGACGTCGCTCAATCCTTTGGTAGCCAATGTGATAAGCGGCGACAAGTTAGCAAGCTCACTCACATTCGGGCAATTCATCAAGGCAATAGCCTCATTTTTAGCACCATACATAGCCATGTGGGGAGCAACACACGCCATACCATCGTTAGGATTAGAGTGGCGCATTCTTTTCCCTATTTACATGACAATATCTATAGTTGCTGTAATCATTTTGGAGTTTACTCGCATTACCGAAACTACGCCTACAAAGCAGGCTACAAGCATCAGCTCTACATTCAAATTGCTGACAAACAAGGGCATACTTATGTGTTTCATTGGTATAGTATGCCATGTAGGCATCGATGTTGGCATCAACACAACAGCGCCTAAAATATTGATTGAACGAGTAGATATGACGCTTGCCGAAGCTTCGTTTGCAACAAGCTTATACTTCATATTCCGCACCATAGGCTGCTTATCGGGCTCGTTTATTCTGCGTCATATTTCTGAGCGTTCGTTCTTAATAGCAAGCGTTGTATTTATGATAATTTCTATGGGCATATTAGCAATATCGCAATCGCAAAATTTGCTATATGTAGCAATAGCACTGATAGGTTTGGGCAATTCAAATGTATTCCCCATCTGTTTTTCGCAAGCATTGCTAACAAAGAATAGCCAGCAAAACGAAATATCGGGTCTGATGATAATGGGACTATTTGGAGGCACCATTTTCCCACTCGTAATGGGCTTTGCGAGCGACGCTATCGGACAAATAGGCGCCGTAATAGTCATGAGTATTGGTGTTTTATATCTTCTTTTCTTTTCACAAAAAATGAGCAAACAACATGAATAATAGCATTGTAGTAGGAATAGGCGAAGCTCTTTGGGATTGCTTGCCTTATGGGAAAAAAATAGGTGGTGCACCTGCCAATTTTGCTTATCACGTTAGCCAATTTGGCTTGAATGGATACGCCATAAGCGCCGTTGGCAACGATGAGTTGGGCACAGAAATAATTAATGTTTTGCAAGCCAAAGGGGTCAGAAATATAATGTCGGTTGTGGATTATCCAACTGGCACAGTGCAAGTAAAATTGGACGACAAGGGCGTTCCTCAATACGATATAAAAACAGATGTTGCGTGGGATAACATTCCGTTGACCGAGCCAATGCTCAATTTGGCAAAGCAAGCCAAAGCCGTATGTTGGGGTTCATTGGCACAGCGAAATGCTGTTAGTCGAAATACGATTTACAAGTTTATAGCAGCACTGCACCCCGATGCACTAAAGATATTTGACATCAATCTTCGGTTGTCGTTTTATACACAAGAGATAATTGAACAATCGTTGCGCATGTGTGATATTTTGAAAATAAACGATGAAGAACTTATCATAATAAGCCAAATGCTAAATGGTTCTGCATCAGTTTATTTGGAGACATCAAGAGCAATATGCGAAGAGTTGATAAAAAGGTACAATCTGAAGATGCTCATATTGACGTGTGGGACGCAAGGTAGCTATCTGTTTACAGCCGATGGCCAGAGCAGTTTTGAACCGACGCCCCATGTGGCAGTTGCCGACACTGTTGGCGCAGGCGATTCATTTACAGGAGCTTTCATAGCTTCGATTCTTAGTGGTATGAATATCGTTGAAGCGCATAAGATAGCAGTGAAAGTGTCGGCTTTTGTTTGCACGCAAAATGGTGCAATGCCAAGCTACGACCCGAAAACTATTTAGAAATCAATAAAATATAGAGGATAGGTTTAAGTTTTTTAGACAAAAGACGGTTGTCTTTTTAGTTAGTTAGTTTTTATTTCAAATCCCATCAATTGTCAAAATCAAAAAAGGAGAAAGGTTAGATTCTATTCAGAGTCTAACCTTTTTGCTCCATAGGTGAAATAAGTTCAAGCGTTTTCACTTCAGCCACATTGTGGCACCAGAGCCTTCCACTATGCCCGCATAAGCATAAGGATTATAGATAGTGAGATTGGCTCTTTTTATTATCGTCATCGAACTTTTGTCGGTAGCATTGCGCACATCGGGCACATAGTTGGTGTCCCAAACAAATGGTATCACGCCGTAGTATGGGCCCCATTTATTCACAGCTTTGTAGAAGGCTTTGATGCTGTTGTTGTGCGACTCTTGCTTAGCAGTAGTTAATCCACCACGCCAATTGGCACCATATTCACCAAGAATAACAGGAATGTTGTTGTCGACAAATTTTGTCTTCAACTTAGCGAATTGAGTCTTGACAGAGTTTTCCGAATTCCATGTTGTGGTGTAGCCCGAACCTGTATTAAGCGTGAAATTGTACGGATCGTAATAATGGACCTCAAGCATCAGTTTATCGGTAGCCACATCGATTGGCATATTCATATAATTATATGCATAATTGATATTCGTAGCCGGACCTTGCACAGCCAACACGCGCTGAGCATTGTTGCCGCCAGTAGCTCGCACAGCATCAACAAATGCTTGATTATATTTTTCGAGAATTGGCGTTAGAGTTTCGGCTCTGCCATTGAAGAGCAAATAGTTTTGGAAAGGTTCATTCTGACCAGCAAGCACGAGGTGGTAGTCGTAGTCGACAAAAGCATTAGCAATTTGAGTCCAAATATTTTTGAGAATTACAATTTTTTCAGCCACCCATTCATCATCAACGGCAGTATAGGAGCTCGACGATTGCGAGAATCCAAGTTCTTCGAGCCAGCCACTATCCCAATGGTCGTTGAGTTCTACGAATAGCCCATCGTTGATGCAATAATCTACAATCTCTTTCACACGCGACATCCAATCGGCGTTGATTGTGTAGTTATTGTTTTTGTCGCTATGTATGTACCACGAGCAAGGTATACGTACGCTTTTGAATCCCGACGCTTTCACATAGTCTATTATGGCTTGTGTAGTTTTTGTCGATTGCCACGATGTTTCGCAACTCAATCCGCTTCCCGTAGCCTCCATGGTGTTGCCAAGATTCCAAGCAGGATACATATAAGGAGCTATATCCATAGCAGTGCTACTAATTGAAAGAGATGGCTCAGCACCAGCTGCTTGAACGATGCTTATGGTATCCGCAGAGCTATCGAGTGTATATATTATGAAACCAGTGCGAGTGCTATTGTTAGTATTGGCAGCAGCAGTGTACGAGCCATCGGCAAGGCTTGTTAGCCACAAAGCGTCGGTGGAGATAGTGGCATTGGAAGTGTTGTCAATATTAATAGTAAAACTACCTCCGTTAGCATCTACTTCAATGGTTTGCGCAAGCGTATAGCTTTGAGTTATAAGTATTTCTATCGACAATTCACCAGCAAGAATGGTTAGCGACGATGCGCGGTCGGCAGAGCCAGTAGTATAGGCTTCGGCAGTAACACTGAAGTGATAAGTAGTGTCGGCATTCGAAACGAGTTGTGTTTTTAGCCACGAGTCGGAAGTCAGAATGGCAGGCTCCGTAGTTGAATTGACATAAAGCGACAAAGAGCCTCCCAATTTTGAAAAAGCAAGCGATGTTGGTGATGCATTGAGCGAAGGCGTTGATGCCTCTTGGGCTTTTGTTTCGTCATCATCGCACGAAGGCAAGGCAGCCATACATAGCATAACTACAGCTATACGTGCAATATGTATTAGTTTGTTATTCATTTCTTTGTTCTAAATTATTACCACGCAATGTATCATGTCGACGTGTAAAAAAAAAGCCCCCCGCTTATCTGTGGGGCGGAGGGCTCGTCAATGGTTGAGATTTGTTTGATTATTCTGCTTTAGCAAAGTGAATAGCTGCGGTTTCGGTCTTGTCACCATTGGTTTGACCGATCCAGAGTCCGCCTGTTACAGCCTCATTGTCGGCCTCACCTTCGTTGCCTGCCGAAGCGTTGCCTTCAGGTGCAACCACATAGAATTCTTTACCAGAGAGCGTTACCGATGCACATGTGATAGTTACGTCGTCGCTGAATGTGATGTAACCACCATTGTATTTATATGTACCTGTGTATTCTTTTGCTGTATATGCACCTTCGGCATACTCGTTCATAGCATCGTTAACAACGTATGAGCCATCAGAATTGAGAGTAACGTAAGTACCTGTATATGCAGCAATTGTAGCATCTTTCTTAGCTACAGTAGCCTCTTCATCAGGGTTACCAAATGCCCACCAGCTTAATACTGTATTTGCTGCAGTTTCGAAGTCGGCCCAAGCATCGTAAACCATATTATTAGCCCAATTAACCCAACCGAATGGAGAACCAGTAGTTGTAATCTTCCATGTGCCTTGAATAGCAGAAGCTTCTACGCTTGAAGCGAGCACATTGTCGACAGTGTATGAAGGTATTTCGTAGGTATAAGCACCAGCAGCATCGAGTTCATCGGCCACATAGGTATAGAAGAGCAAGCAGTTATCGCCTTCAGAATCACCAGCTTTTGCGCCACCATCAACAGAACGACCAAGAACGGCGTGAAGCGCATTGCCAGTTTCGTCGGTCATAATCTTAATGTTGAGGAATTGGTTTTCGAAAATAGACGTCCAACCAGCATAAATCTTGTTGAGTGGCATACGAACGAAGCCGTTGTTGCCAATTGCAGTTTTTGCAAATTTAATTTCGAGATAGCTATCAGAGAGTGTTGTGCCTGCATTGCTTGCAATTTGAGCAGCAGCACCAGCCGAACCATACTGTTCAGCAACTTCGTTGTAGGTAAATTGTGTATAGTACGTACCTTCGGCAAGTTTACCATCGGCATAAGCACCAGCATTAGCTTTCATACCTGTTACATAAGTAGTATCGTAAGCAGTAACAACAGTGAACTTAACTACATTGTTAACAGGGTCGAATGCAATTGTAGCATCTTCGGCGCAATCGGTAATGCCATTTGCAGCATCGTTTTGCCATGAACCTTTGTATGAACCAGCGCAAGCCCACCAAGCATCGGTGCCATCGCCAAAGAAGCCTACTCCATCGTTGTAACCAGCTTTGGTGTATTCTTGTCCTATTTCCGAAAGGAATGCGTCGAGACGCCATGAGCGTGTGAACTTGTAGCCATTAGCATCTGCAGTTGCAGCTTCGTAGACTGCTTTACCACCAGTAAGTGTTTTGAATACACCTTCATCGAGGAACGAGAGGTCGGTAGCTGTAATAGTTACAGAGAACTCATCGGAAGTATAGGTAGTTGTGTTGTAGTATGAGAATGTCATAGTGTAGTCGCCAGCAGTAGGTATGGTTATAACAACCTGGCCATCAGTAAGTTTGTATTGAGTACCATTGTAAGTAACCCACATATTGCCATATTCAAGACTTGAAGCTACGGTAACACTATTTCCAGATACCGCTACAGTAAAATCTTTGTCTTTTACAGGATTGACGCCAGTGGTCTCTTCTGTTGAAGTATTGTCATCATCGTCGTCGTCGCATGCGGTGAAGACGGGAGCCGAGCAAAGCATTGCTGCGGTCATTAACCAGAAAATGTTCTTTTTCATGATTTACAATTTTGATGTTGATAAATTGATTCTCTATAAACTATTACCATCCAGCATTTTGCGTAAGCACATTGCCCGATAGTGTGATTTGCGAATTGGGTATCTGCATTAGCCCACTCTTAGATGTGAAGTTTGAAGCGTCGAAAACGAATGTTGCATCGTTGCCGCCATTTTTGATAGCTACGCCATTTTGATTTTTATATAGTACATCGGCTGCATAGGAACCACCTTCGCCATAGCGAAGAATATCCCAATAGCGAATTCCTTCAAAAGCAAATTCGCGAGCACGTTCGTTACGAATAGCTTCGAGCGAATAACCTGTAGTAGCCACGCCTGCACGCGCTTGCACGGCATTGAGTCCTGTAGCATCTTCGTGGAGTTCGGAGTGCATAAGTAGAACATCGGCATAGCGAACGATGGTGTAGTCGAGATAATAGGTTAGGTTCATGTGCTGTATGCCGAGTTGAAATCCTTCAGCTTCGCGCGTGCCATCGCTGAAGCAGAGTGGAGCATATTTTTTTATGCTGTAGCCTGTATATTCATAGCTATCGCTGATGCACTGATTGAAGTTGCCTTGACTCTCAAAGCCTCGCGCCGCATGGTCGACAACGCTGGCTTCGAGACGTGGATCTCCATTCATATATGTATTTAGAAATTGTGGATTAGGATTGCATATTCCCCAGCCAGTGGCTATAGGAGCTTTGCTAACATTGCGTGTGCCTAAGAATACTTGAAATACCAAGCCATCACCATTGCCACTATAATCGCTTGTCGAATTCATTTTGAGATTTAGCACAAATTCTTTCGACAATCCTGTTTGTCCAGCATGCCAAGAACCATCGTTGTAGTATTTACCAGCGTATGTAGTTTTCCAAGCATACGTACCGTCAACAGTAGCATCTTCGGTGCAAGCAGGCATCCAAAGGTCGGCATAGTTAGCTTCGAGAGCGTAACCACCATTATCGACAATGTCGTCAATTGCGGCAATGGCTTCGGCTTTGGTGCACGATGGATGTTCTGCGCCATAATAACCTGTGTAGAACAGATATGCACGCGCCAAAAGTGCTTCTGCAGCATACTTACTCATGTGTCCGTCGGTGTTGTCGAGGTTAGTGCCATTGTAGGCATCGGCAGGGACATTGGCAGCTGCATATTTTAGATCTTCAAATATCACAGTGAAGACATCTTTAGCAGCCGAACGAGGAATGTTTTCGCCCGAAGGTTCGGTGAGTAAAGGCACATCGCCAAACATGCGCACGAGGTCGAAGTAGAGTATGCCACGTATGCCTCGACATTCGCCCATTATGCGTTGGTGAGCCGTTTCGTCGCCTCCCCAATCGATATTGTTTTCACTCTTTATGAGCGTGTTGCAACGATTTATTGCATTGTAATAATTAATCCAATCTGTTTCGAAGAGGCTGACGTATGAAGACGCAGGCTCCATAGAAAATTCATCAATGATGCAGTAGTTTTTGTCATCTCCAACGCCTTCGCCAGCAAAGCACTCGTCGGAAGCCATTTCGGCCATCATATATATGCCTACACCTTCGTCGGATATTGTGCGTTGCCAACCGTCGTAGCAACCGATAAGAGCCATTTGAGCGGTAGTTACGTTGCTATAGGCTGTTTCGGAGTTCATAGTTGTCTTTGATGATGTTTCGAAAAATTCATCAGAGCAAGAGACAGTAGCAATAGCTACAATAGCTATGGTAGTTATGTTGAAAAATTTCTTATTCATAATATTCTTCCCTCCCGATTAAAATTTGAGATTAAGACCAACAAGGAAAGTGCGCGGATGAGGGTAATAGCCCATATCTACGCCCGAAACCCACGAGTCGGCGCTGTTGCCATCGGTGCCGTTGTACGAACCAATTTCTGGGTCCATACCATCGTAGCCGGTGAATGTTGCCACATTTTGCACTTGCACATAGAGTCGGCACTGCGATAGATATTTCCAACTTATGAGTTGCTTGAAGTCGTAGCCAAGAGTGATGTTTTGCACACGGAAATAGTCGCCATCTTGCAGATAGAGGTCAGAGAAGTTCCAGTTGCCATTGTTCGACTCGAGCACACGCGGAATTTTGTTGCTTGTGCCCTTGCCATGCCAACGGTCCAATATTTTCTGTGAATAGTTAGCGTTTTTAGAGCCAGCATCACGATAGACTTGAACAATCTTGAAGCCCATAGCTCCAGCGCCAACAACGCTCAAGTCGAAACCTTTCCATGCCACCGATAAGTTGAGTCCAAAAGTTGATTTTGGAATGCCGCTGCCGAGGTCTACACGGTCGTCTTCGTTGATAACGCCATCTTTGTTTTGGTCAACAAATTTTACGTCGCCAGCTGTAGCTTTTGTCTGAAGCACGCCATTGCCTGCGTTTTTCCACTCCGTTACTTCGGCAGCCGTTTGAAATATACCAGCTGTTTCGTATCCCCAGAAGTATCCGATAGGATGACCATTTTCGGCACGATAATATTCAGGCGCGTTGTTCCAAATTTGATTCGTCTCACCGTGTATAATACCATCTTCGGTAGGTATGCTACCAACTTCGTTTTTGTTGTATGCATAATTAACACCAACGTTGTATGAAATACCATTGTCGAAAGAGTCGTTCCAATTGAGAGCTATTTCAACACCAGTATTCTTTACGTCGCCACCATTTATGTATGGAGCACCAGTTCCCGTTGTAGCCAAAATAGGTGCTACGACAAGCCAATCTTTAGTTGTTTTCTTATAGAAATCGAAGTTTAAGCCAAGTTTGCTATCTAAGAAACGAGCATCGATACCTAAGTCGATTTGCTCCGAAGTTTCCCACTTAACTTTTTCGTTGGCCAATCGCGATACATACGAACCTGTCACCCAAGCATCTTGTCCGCCACTCGCTCCAAAGTTGTAGTTAGTATTGGCTGTAGTTACAGGAGCTGTATACTGGAAACAATTGATATTAGCATTACCTACACGACCCCAGCTGACGCGCAACTTGGCAAACGAGAGAACCGATTTTGTATTCTCCATAAACGACTCTTCGGAGAATGTCCAACCTGCCGAAACCGAAGGAAAGAAACCGAAGCGATTGCCCTCAGTAAATTTAGAGCTACCATCGGCACGGAACGTAGCATTGAGCATATATTTCTCGTTCCAGTTCCAACCAAGACGCGCAAAGTAGCTTGCGCCACGTGTAGAGTCGTATGGAGCACCACCCACATTCTTGTTTTCTGTTCCTTCGGTGTTATCGAGATATGCATGTTTCCAATCGTCGAAACCAGCAATAAGATCGGTGTTAGAGCCCGAAATGCCAGAACCATCGTATTTGGTCATCTCTATACCGCCAAGCAAGTTGATATGGTGCTGCTCGGCAATGGTGAAGTCGTAGGTGAGCGTGTTGGTCCACGTTTGACTCATGCCATGTCCTTGACTTTGCGATACACTCGTAACCGAGTTGAGACTTGTAGACGACAATTGGTAGATTGGCGAGAAAGCTCGATACTCACTTGTACCATAGCTAATGCCATACACGGTGCGAAGTTTCAGACCTTTGATAGGTTCGAGTTCAGCATATATATTGGCATCCAATGTAGCACCTTTCGATTTGTTATAACGATTGGTCATCATACTGCCGTATGGGTTGCCATCTTGCACGTTCCATGGAGAATTGGCAGTGTTGTAAAATTCGCCATCTTCGTCATAAACAGGTGTGAGTGGCGATGTGCCAAATGCACCACGGAGGCTATTGTTGTAGATGTTGCCAGTGCCAATGCCATGCGACTCTTTCCAAACGAAACTCACATGCTCTCCTACTGTCAGATGATTATCGAAGAGTTTATGTTCAGAATTGATACGGAAGTTATAACGATCGTAATTCGATACCGATGGACCACCAACAATACCCTCTTGCCCTGTGTATCCGAGCGACATAGCGAAGTTTGACGTCTTAGAACCACCCGTTATTGATATGTTATGACTTTGCACTTTGGCATCGTCGACAAACATCTGATCGACCCAATCGGTATTGTAAACTGGTTTACCATTAGCATCGATGAGAGGCGAATATTTGGTCCAATCGTATACGGAGTTGCCCGAGTTGAGTGCAGCTTCGTCCATTATCTGCATATACTCTGTAGAGTTGAGCATGTGCACCATCTTTTGCACTTTCTGCACACCATAATAGCCATCGTAAGCCACAGTGCCACGTCCCTCTTTGCCACTCTTGGTGGTAACAAGCACAACACCATTAGCAGCTTGCGCACCATATATAGCAGCCGAAGCCGCATCTTTCAGCACATCTATGCTCTCAATATCGGCTGGGTTAAGTGTTGATATATCACCACCTACACCATCGATAAGATAGAGAGGTTGCGCATTGCCTACAGTACCCAAACCACGAATAGAAACACTCATAGCAGCACCAGGCTGACCCGATGTAGACGAAATTTGCACACCAGGTGTCTGTCCTTGCATAGCTTGCAACGGATTTGTGGTATTGAGTTTCTGAATATCGTCACCCTTAACTTGAACTGTAGCTCCAGTTACGAGTTTTTTCTTCTGCACTCCGTAACCCACAACCACTACATCATCGAGATTTTTCGACTGATCTTTGAGTGTGACATCGTAAACTTTTTGCGATGCATCTACTGCACGTTTTTCAGTGTCGAAACCGATAAACGAATAAGCTACACTCGCCCCAACGGGAGCTTGAAGAGTATAACGTCCCGAGGCATCTGATATTGTACCTATAGTGGTACCTTCAACTACAATATTAACACCTGGCAAAGGTTGTCCACTGTCGTCGACAATAGTACCAGACACCGTCACTTCTACTTGCGCAAAGGCCGAAGTGCAAAGTGCTATACTCATACATATAAGTATGAAAACTCGCCTCGAATACAAGCATAATTTTCTAAAAGAAATACTAGATAGCTTCATTTCTATACATTTTAGTTTCCTATTTGAACCCTAGCAAACACACATTCTTCATAGGTTCAAGACGAAATTAGAGGCATAGAAAAGAATCAAAGGGCATAGTTTGTTAACAAACATTCACAAGCCAAGTACAGTATGTTAACAAATACTACCAATATCATTCACAAGATTCGAATAAAATTGTATAACTATTCTAAAGTAGATAAGCTATTGTAGTTTATCTTTGCAATCATAACAGCGATAATATGAAACAGAACAGACAGATAGATGGTCTAAACAACACACAAGTACTTGAAAATCGCAAATTGTTTGGAAGTAACATCATAGCACCGCCAGCGGGGAAGAATTCATATAGCCTATTGCTAAAAAAATTCACAAGCCCACTCATAATGATAATGCTGCTTACGATGCTACTTTCGTTTGCCACAGCTATATATCAAACAGTCGCTACAGATAGTTCAAGTTCAGTATTCTACAGTCCTGTAGGCATACTATTAGCAATACTTATATCTACGCTAACGAGTTTTATGCTCGAATTGCGCACCAAACGTCGATTCGAGTTACTCAACAAAGAAGACGAAGCGCAATCGGTAAAAGTGCTTCGTAATGGCAACTTTAGCATTGTATCGCGCAACGACATAGTTGTGGGCGATGTTGTTTTGCTCGAAGTAGGCGACGAAGTGCCAGCTGACGGTATTTTGCTCGAAGCTGTGGCGCTGCACGTCAACGAAAGCGCACTTACGGGAGAACTTCTCGTTGGCAAGACTACCGATTCAAGCAAATTCGACATGGACGCTACGTATCCAAGCGACCGCGTGTTGCGAGGAACAATAGTCACCGATGGCCATGGCACTATGAAAGTAACCATGGTGGGCGACCGAACCGAATATGGCAAAGTGTTCCATGGTGCTCAAGTGGAAACTGAAGCAAAATCGCCACTGACTAAGCAACTGAAGTCGCTCAACAACCTTATAGCTACTATTAGTTATGCCGTGGCTATTCTCTTTTTAGTTGGCAGAGGCATACTATTCTTCGTCGATCAAGACTCAGCATCTCTTCTACACATTAGCAAATACTTCATCGACTCTATAATGATAGCCGTAACTATTATTATAGTTATGATACCAGAAGGCTTGTCGCTCGGCATAAATCTAAGTTTGACGCTCAATATGCGACAAATGCTGACCACTCAAAGCCTCATACGCAATATGCAAGCATGCGAAACCATTGGCGCAGCCACGGTCATTTGCACCGACAAAACAGGCACGCTCACTCGCAATCAAATGCGCGTTAATAGCACATACATACCTTGCATAAACTTCAAAAACCTGAAAGAGAATGAACGTGCTTGGGATGCTTTGGTAAAAAACATAGCAGTGAATTCTACTGCAAACCTCAACATCACAGATTCTGGTCTATTCTCTATTGGCAACCCAACAGAGGCTGCTCTGCTCATTTGGCTCATCGACCACTGCGTAGACTACCGCACCATTCGTTCCAGTACTCAAATTCACGAGCAATGCGCATTCTCGACCGAGAAGAAATATATGGCCACCGTCATACACACCGACAATCCTTCGACCGACCTACTTCTCGTAAAAGGCGCACCGGAAATAATCATTGGCATGAGTGCCTACTTTGAAGTGCCCGAAGGCGCTGCACCTTTCGAACCTGCACTTCGACAACACATAGAGCTCATACTCCTTGAATATCAGCTTCATGCCATGCGCACACTGGCCTTTGCCTATAAAGTTGTGAAACGCAGTTCAAGTTGCTTCGACGACAATGGTGAACTACTTCAACGCGGACTTACCATGCTTGGCGTAATGGCTATTGTCGACCCTATCCGCCCCGACGTATCCGACGCTGTGAAAGAGTGCATCAGCGCAGGCATCAAGATAAAAATAGTGACTGGCGATACCCCAGCAACGGCCTTAGAGGTCGGCAGACAAACAAGCATTTTATCTGAATACGACACCACCGACTGCCATGTTACCGGAGCCGAGTTTAGCGCTATGAACGAAGAAGATGCTTACGAATGCGCTAAAAGGATTAAGATTATGTCGCGTGCTCGACCAATGGACAAATTGCGCCTTGTGAAGCTACTGCAAAAGCACGGCGAAGTAGTTGCCGTCACTGGCGATGGAACCAACGATGCACCCGCTCTCAATGCAGCTGCCGTCGGACTATCTATGGGTAATGGTTCGGCCGTAGCAAAACAAGCAAGCGACATCACCATACTCGACAACTCGTTCCACAGCATCAATAGAGCTGTGCTGTATGGTCGCGCACTATTCAGAAACATTCAACGATTCTTGCTGTTTCAGCTTACAATCAACTTCACTGCCGGACTTGTGGTGCTTTTAGGTACAATAATCAGCGAAGGGCAGATAACGCTCACCATCACGCAGATGCTTTGGGTAAATATGATTATGAACACTTTTGCATCAATAGCACTCGTGTCGCTTCCACCCGAAGAGCAAGTGATGACTGAAGCTCCTCGTCGCAACAACGATAACATCATACCTAACGGCATTCGCAATAGAATTATAGCCTCATCGGTTGGACTAATCGTAATTATGTTGGCCATACTGCACTACTTCAAATGCAACAACATAATAGACCTTAGCGATGTGTTCACACGAAGCTATCGTATGCACTTCTTCACCTACAATCCTAACGGCACTCTTACGCCATACGAATTGTCGGCTTTCTTCTCCATTTTTGTTCTCATTCACCTATGGAACTTGTTCAATATGAAGGCCTTTCGCACTTACCGCTCTGTTTTTACAAAACTCGAAAAAACAAGCACTTTCCACATTATTGTAGCGGCCATACTTATTGGACAAATACTTATAGTGACCTTTGGAGGCAAACTCTTCAATGTGGTTAGTCTAAGTTTTACTGATTGGCTAATAATTATCGGCGTAACATCGATTATATTGGTGGTTGGTGAAGTATTCCGCTTCTTCAGATGGCTAATGAAAAAGCATGATGCACAGCGCGAACAAACAACTATTTTGACAAGTAAATAACAACAACAAATAAAATATGATATTTAGAAAACGTTGGTCGGTAGAAAAAGGCAAGACGCCGACCGAGATGGACAAAAAAATTCTTGCAGCCCAGAAGAGTGGGCATATCGTACCTACCCGAAAACTCATTAAGACCCCCGAACAAGTTGAAGGTATTCGCGCATCTGGCGTAATAAATACAGGCATTCTCGACATGGTGGAAAAGGAAATCCGCGAAGGCATGTCGACTCTCGAACTCGACGACAAAATTGCACAGTTCACTGCTGACCATGGTGCTGTTTCGGCTTGTCTCAACTACGAAGGCTATCCACGCTACAGCTGCATAAGCATCAACGATGTGGTTTGCCACGGCATTCCCAACGCCACGACAATTCTCAAGCCTGGCGACATAGTTAATGTCGATGTTTCTACTATTTACAATGGATACTTCTCCGATGCCTCGCGTATGTATATCATTGGCGGCGAGACCACGCCTGAAAAACAGCGTTTGGTTGACGTCACATTGGAATGCTTGAAAATAGGTATTGAGACGGCCAAACCATATAGCTTTGTTGGCGATATTGGTTATGCTATACAATGCCACGCGCAGAAGAATGGCTACTCTGTAGTACGCGAACTTTGTGGACACGGCGTAGGTTTGGAATTCCACGAAGAACCAGAAGTAGCTCACTATGGTCGACCAAAAACGGGAATGATGCTCGTGCCCGGCATGGTGTTCACTATCGAACCTATGATAAATATGGGTCGCAAAGAGGTTCACTTCAGCCGCGAAGATGGTTGGACTGTCACCACACTCGACCACTTGCCTTCAGCTCAATGGGAGCACACGCTCCACATGACCGAAAATGGCTGCGAGATACTTACGCATTAGTTTTCGATAATATATATAAACGTATTGTTGAACATAAATATTTACAAGAACCAGATACTACTATTTAGTATAACATATTAATAATAAGGCATTAGCTATTTATTCACGTTCAAAATAAGCCTCGGAAACTCGTTTTGAAAGTCGGGTAATCTAATGTTCAGGTAAGTATGCCTTGAAGCAAAACCAATGCTTTACGCTGATGCTCGCACCAATTGGTGTGGGCTCTTCTGGCATTGGTGGGGTTTCGCTCCGAGGCTTTCCCTGAACGTGATAGAAAGGTTCACACCTTTTTTACGTCCCGATGGGAAGTGGTTGGTAGCCGATGCGCTAAAACCACTTTCCCATGACACCACAGCAACAACAAGCTGCTGCCGCTGAGTTTGCCGCATTCTGGGCAGACAAAGGCGACGAGAAGCAGGAAACACAACGCTTTTGGATTCAGTTGCTTAGCGACGTTTTAGGCATCGAGAATCCTACAAAATACATCGAGTTCGAGAAACGCGTAAAACTCTCGCACACTTCCTTTATCGATGCATATCTTCCTGATACCAAAACGCTTATCGAGCAGAAAGGCGCAAAAATCGACCTCCATAAAAAATACGCGCAGAGCGATGGCGAGGAACTTACGCCCTACGAGCAGGCCAAGCGTTATGTGAGCGAGATGAAAGCCTCGGAAAAGCCGCGCTGGATTGTGGTGTGCAACTTCCAAGAATTTCTTGTCTACGACCTCGAGAAACCTGGCTCTGAGCCCGAACAAATCTTCTTGAAAGACCTTGAAAAAGAGCACTATCGCCTGCAGTTTCTTGCCGATGCAAAGCACGACTATCTGCGCCGCGAAGAGGAACTCTCGTTGCAAGCTGGTGTACTGGTTGGCAAACTCTACGACGCGCTAATTAAGCAATATTATAATCCTAAAGACGAGCAGAGTCTGCGCTCGCTTAACATACTGTGTGTCAGATTGGTATTCTGCCTATATGCCGAAGACGCAGGACTTTTCGCCACGCGCACTGCTTTTGAAGATTACATACGCTCGTTCACAATAGACAACCTTCGCGACGGCATAATAAAACTCTTTCGCGCCCTCGACACGCCGCTCGACAAACGCGACCGCTACGACACTAAATTGCAACCATTCCCGTACGTAAACGGCGGCTTGTTTGCTGCTGAAAATATTGAGATTCCGAACTTTACGGACGAGATTGTAGATGTGCTTTGCAATCACTGCGCACCGTTCAACTGGTCGGACATTTCGCCAACCATCTTCGGCGCTGTGTTCGAATCGACACTCAACCCCGACACGCGCCGCCGTGGCGGTATGCACTACACCAGCGTTCAGAACATTCATAAGGTTATCGACCCACTATTCATGGACGATTTGAATGCTGAATATCAATCGATTGTAGAGACGCGACGCGCCACGTCTCTGCGACAGCAATTGATTGATTTTCAGCAAAAACTCGGTTCGCTCACATTCCTCGACCCAGCCTGCGGCAGCGGCAACTTCCTGACTGAGACATATTTGAGCCTTCGCCGACTTGAAAACAAGGTTATCTCTACGCTCAACAAAGGCGAAAAAGTGATTGGTTTTGATGATTTTATCTACGTGAAAATCAGTCAATTCTACGGCATAGAGATAAACGACTTTGCCGTGACGGTGGCGAAAACGGCGTTGTGGATTGCCGAGAGCCAAATGATGGAAGAGACGGAGAAAATTCTTGGTATGAACCTCGATTTCTTGCCGCTCAAGACCAATGCATACATAGTGGAAGGCAACGCCCTACGCACCGATTGGGCAACACTCCAAACAGACAAGGGGGCATGCCCCCTTGTCGACAACCAAGAGCCAAACCTTTTTAGCGGTTTCACCACCCAAACCGACGGCTCGGCGCATCATTATGATTACATAATTGGGAATCCGCCGTTTGTGGGAAAGAAAGAGCAGTCAAAGAATCAGAAAGATGAACTTGTGGCTCTTTTCCCAAAAACTGTAAAAGGTGTTGGAAATCTTGACTATGTCACTGGCTGGTATGTAAAAGCTATTGAGTTGATAAAGGACTCGAATACTAAATGTGCGTTCGTGTCAACTAATTCAATCACTCAAGGCGAACAAGTTCCAATATTGTGGAAATATCTTCATTCAAAACGAATTGAAATCGATTTTGCATGGCGCACATTTCGTTGGGATTCAGAATCGAACCAAAAAGCGCACGTGCATTGCGTGATTGTAGGATTCTCGTGTAGGGACGCATTGAATGCGTCCGCCGACGCGAAAAATACGGACGCACGCGGTGCGTCCCTACAACGCCGTATTTTCAACGCCGATGGAACAATAATAAATGCGAAAAACATCAATGGCTATCTAATAAATGGAGTGGATGTTTTCATAGAGAATCGAGCTAAAGCATTATGCAATGTTCCTCAAATTTTTTACGGAAGTATGCCAATTGATGATAATCACCTAATTCTTTCAAAAGAAGAGGCAGAAGCTGTCATTGCTGAGAATCCTGCGAATGAAAGGTTCGTTAGAAAATATGTTGGAGGAGATGAACTTTTGAATAATGGTGAGCGTTTCTGCCTGTGGCTAAAAGATGCGTCTGTAAAAGAATTAAGACAATCAAAACTGATTTCTGCGCGTGTTCAGGAGACAAAAGATTTTCGGAGCAAATCATCCCGACCGCAGACATTGAAACTTGCTGACACACCGTGGCTTTTTGGTGAAATCCGTCAGCCGGAAAATTCAATGCTTGCAATTCCAAAAGTTTCTTCAGAACGCAGAGAGTATATTCCTATCACATTCGTTTCTCCTAAGATAATCGTGAACGGAAGCACTCTTATTGTTCCAGATGCCACCCTTTATGAATTCGGCGTTCTTATTAGTAGTGTGCACAACGACTGGATGCGTGTGGTCGCAGGAAGATTGGAAACTCGTTATCAGTATTCTGGCAATATCGTCTACAACAATTTTCCATGGCCTAATCCGACAGACGAGCAAAAGGCGGCAATCGAAAAATCAGCGCAAGCAATTTTGGACGCAAGAGCAAATCATTCCACAGATACGCTCGCGGATTTGTATGATGATACATTTATGCCAGCTGACTTACGCAAAGCCCATCGCGCCAACGATGAAGCCGTCCTCGCTGCATACGGTTGGACCTCAACAAGGGGGCATGCCCCCTTGTCAGAGGAAGAGATTGTGGCGCGGCTGTTTGAGCTGTACGAGAAGTTGCGCGGCTAAAGCGCTTCAAGGCTCAAACACATACGTATTGATAGCCGACACATAATCGACTGAAGCCACTTGCTCGCGCTCAACAGCCCGCTGCCAAATATGACGATTGCGCACACCTTGCGTATTTATGAAATGTACGTGAGACACATTGCCAATGGGTGGCAACAAATCGGCCGACACGACACAATATGTAGAATCGTCGACCACATCGTAGTCGTACCAATCGCATACATAGCTAATTTTCGTAGAGCCCACAATAATTACATCACCTGTTGCGATTTGTTTCATTTGCGTCGATGCCACACGATGTTTTACATTATAATTATCGACCATCGTAAGCAATGGGTTGAACTCAAGGTCGGACAAGAAATGCGTCACATGACCATTTTGGCGGACTGCTATATCAGTTCGACCATAGGCATCGAACACAGTAACATCAGTCTTATTTGACTCAAAAACAGTAACCGCCATCTCCACCACACAAAAAACTACAACCGCACGAACAAGCCAAACAAACGAACGCAAATTGCCTTTTATACATAAAGCCATGATACTCGCTACTATCATCAGCAGAGCCAACAATTCTGGAGTTCCAAAATAGATTCCGCGCGTCACACTATAAGGCATAGACGATGCAAAATCGACATACTTCATAACAAAATCTACAAGGCCGTTCACTACGTATTCTCCAAGTAATGAACCTATTATTGGCAATGCGCTAAGTATGAGCGTAAGTACTACTATATATAGAATAGGCGCAGCAAGCGACACAAGCACCAAGTTGTTGACGATGAAATAATTAGGGAATTGATGAAATATATACAAAATCACTGGAAGCGTGGCCAACTGGGCGGTGAGTGTTACGTAGAGTGAACCAGCTATGAACTGCCCTACTCTGTTTTGTGGCCAATAGAAAAGTTTCAGCACTGGCGACATCGACACAATGCCCATCACTGCTAAAAAGCTGAGCCACAAGCCAACAGAAAAAAGCGCATTGGGGTCGACAATAAGAATGAAAAAAAGCGCAATGCACAACGAATTGTATACATTCGTTTCTCTATCAAAGAGAGGCGCTACGCTCACAGCCGACATCATCAGAGCTGCCCTCATAACAGATGGCGAACAACCTGTGAGCAATACGTAGAACCAAAGCCCCATAAGTATCAACACTATTGAAACTTTGCGAGACAAACGAGCTACAGTCCGCGAAAAGATGAAATATAACAATCCGTATATTATACCCACATGTAAGCCACTAACAGCCAAAACGTGTATAGTGCCACAATCGCTAAACGCCTGACGAACTTCAGCATCGAGCCTACTTTTATCGCCAAGAAATAGCGCTTGAATAAACGACAAGTTTACTTCTGTTATGTTGCACCTACGCAACTGATTCATCACCAGTTCTCGTATAGAGCCTATGAAAGTCCACAAGTTTTGTTCGTCGCAAGGCAATAATTCATAGTTTTCCGTACGCGACATAAATTGAATATCATTGTTACGTAGGTATGAAGCATAGTCGAATGCTCCAAAATTTCTATTTACAGGCTCAATAATCTCAGCCACTGCACACATTCGCTGACCTACATGGGGTAAATAGGTAGAGTCTTCTATGGTTAGCAAGCCATTTATTGCATAGTATTTAGTTGCTGACGTAACAACACTATCGGCAAATAGTTCAACTCTACAACGCTGCGATTCGTGCTTTACAATTTTCGACACATAGCCATAGACGATGCTGCCGCCAGTTTCAGCTATTATAGGGCGCGTATGCAATGCTCCATTAGCCAAACCATAGGCAAAGAAGCCTATCATAAGCATAAATACAGACGACTGACGTAATAGTTCGCGACCTTTGAACGCGAGAGCGACCATTGTCACCACTATAGCAATCGACATTGCCACAATGCTGCCAACAAAATGGTCGAATGCAAAATAGTGGCTACACGCAATGCCCAATGACATTGCAGCCACAATACGCAAGATTGGCAGCCTCGACCAAAGTGTAGCCTTTACCAACCGCGAATAATTGTTTTTCTTCATTGTGAGGGAATTTGGATGTAAATAAAAAAGCACTCTTTCATCACGAAAAAGTGCTTAAGTATAATAAAAATCAACGCATTATACGCTTCTTTTTTTCAATTCGGTCTGCACGCTTTTGATAAACGAATCGATTTCGTCGACAACTTCGGTTATGAAAGCATCGCGCTTATTGATGTCCTGAAGGCGAGCAAAACCTTCGCTCTTAAGCGTCCAAAAATCGAGTCGCAATGAGGCTTTTTGCGGCTGACGACACAGATACCACCAATCGGTGCTACGATCACTTGGAAGTAGCAATGGCTTGACCGATTCATTCACTATTTGCACCGTATGGCCTTTCTCGCTCTTCATTATTCCATAGTAATAATCGTTTCCGACCTCAATCTTGAAACGCACTGGGCGACCATTTTTGTTCGGATTTATATTAAACGTCAAGCCCATCCAACGATGACGCGCACGAGCCGAGCTATAGTATGCATCTATTTCGGCAGAGCGATCGCGCATGTCAACTTTATAACCTCGCTTTGCAAGCATCTTTTCGAGACCTTCCCAAAAGCATAGATAGACCTCTTTCTTATCAAAATCGACAGGATCGATAGAATGTCCATACTCATGAAGCAAATCGAGTACATTCTCTTTTTGCGTGTACTTAACGCCCTTATCGTTGGGTATATCATTAATATTATTGCTCAGCGCTTGTGCAATATTCGATATTGCCATAGCGTACTTAGAATAGAAATGCGGCAAACGAGTCTTCTTGGACTGCTGCTTTTCCGAAGCAAAATTATTAGTGACAACAACAATCTTACGCACGTTGTCAAGCACCACCTTTATGGTAGCCTCATCGGCATAGAGGCGAAGCTGCATCACCTGATATAACACCTCCTTCATAACACCCGAAATGTCATCGTCTTTCATCGATGCCACTATGTTATCATCGGTTGTCAACACCTTTATTCTCTCAAGAAACGATGCATAGGCCTTCTGCTTCTGCTCGATCAAGACATCTTTCTGCTCAGTTTTAGATTTCATAGAGTAGTATTTATATATGATTATTTCAAAACTATCTTGGTGGTTTTATCGGCAAACTTAACTATGTATACACCCTTTGCTAATGTTACCATTTCACGTCCCGACACTTGTGCGCTATACACTTGTTTGCCAAGGATATTGTATACACTCAACGTTCCATTGCCTGATGCTACTATTTTGTTACCCGATGCTACAACTTCATTATTTGCTTCACCAACATTGCCACAGATAGGAGTAACGGTGTTACTTGAGAATAAAGCTGTTATAGTGACATCGCTTGCTGGCATCACAAATGTGCCATCGTCAGCCACCTGCACAGATTCACTCGAAGTTGTAACCACACTGATTTCAACCAATTCGTAGCCAGTTGCTGGCTTAGCAGTAACGGTAACTATTGCTCCTTCAACAGCTGATGCCACATCGGATTCTACAGAGCCATTAGCTATATTGCTGTCTATAGTAACATTGTATGTTGTAACAGGCACGGAATAGTCGGCATACATAACACCTTTTTCGCTATCGTAGGCCCATTTGCTTACTCCAAATATTGTGGTAAGAGTGGTCTTGTTTTCATCTGTATTCTCGCACTTTACACTAATAGCAGGCTTAGAGGTAGCGAAGTTGCAATCGGCAAAGGCATCACTTTCCACACCAGACAAACCACCTAAATAAATAGTATTCAACGCGATGCAATTTGAAAACGCATTAGGGCCAATACTTGAAATTTCAGGGAAGGATATTTTCGTTAGCGACGTACAACCACTGAATGCACTTGAAGCAATTGAAGATGCTTTAGGCATATTCACTGTAGTTAGAGACGTACAGCCTTCAAAACAACTCTGTTCTATTGTCGATACTATATCACCATCAATAGTCTCAATGAATTTGTTTCCATTGAAACTATTTCCCTTAATGGTAGTTATAGTACTTAGCCCAATATTTTTAGTTGTGCTATTCTGCAACACAGTAGTGTTCAAGCCTTTGAATCCTTCAGGGAAAACAAAATTCTCTGTAGAAGGTACTGGATCAATATTCGTAACATAAAGGTTACTCATATTGTTAAACGTAATAGTATAATTGACACCACCATATTCATAAGGGTATGTTTCAGCAAATGCCGAAGACATTATCCCAAGCAATAAAAGAGACGTAATAATTGTTGATTTCATATCGCAAAGATTTATAGTTATCGATTATGTAATTCTTTGAACTATTATTTTTCAGAGTTTGTTCCTTAGCAAACTTAATAATTGAATTGTAGTAAATCAAAAAAAGTGTTAAGATTTTGATGCTCAATTGCTATAAAAATGCAAAATGGACTTAGCAAATATATTGCCAAGTCCATTTTGATAAAGGTTATAGTGATAATAATTACTTTTCGAGAGCTTGTTTTATATCATCAATAATATCCTCAACATCCTCAATACCAACCGACAAGCGAATCAAATCGGGACGAACACCTGCTTCGAGGAGTTGTTCATCAGAGAGTTGACGATGGGTATGACTTGCAGGGTGAAGCACACATGTGCGAGCATCGGCCACGTGTGTAACTATGCAAATGAATTTGAGCGAATCCATAAACTTGATTGCATCTTCGCGCGTGCCCTTCAAACCGAATGCAATAACGCCGCACGAGCCATTAGGCAAATACTTCTGCGCGAGGGCATAGTTTTTATTGCTCTTCAAGCCTGGATAGTTAACCCAAGCGACTTCAGGACGCTGTTCGAGCCACTCTGCCACTTTTTGTGCGTTCTGACAATGACGTGGCATACGAAGATGCAAGGTCTCCAAACCAAGATTGAGCAGGAACGCATTTTGCGGACTTTGAATAGAGCCGAGGTCACGCATGAGTTGTGCAGTTGCTTTGGTCATGAAAGCGGCTTTGCCAAAAGCTTTGGTGTATGTAAGTCCATGATACGATTCATCGGGAGTGCAAAGACCTGGGAATTTTTCTGCATGTGCGTCCCAATCGAAGTTGCCGCTATCTACTATAACACCACCAACAGCCGTAGCGTGGCCGTCCATATATTTGGTAGTAGAGTGAGTTACAATGTCGGCGCCCCATTCAAATGGGCGGCAATTAATAGGCGTAGCAAAGGTATTATCAACGATGAGAGGCACACCATGCTTATGTGCTAATTTGGCAAAACGCTCAATATCGAAAACATTACAACCAGGGTTGCTGATTGTTTCACCGAAGAAACATTTAGTGTTTGGGCGAAAGGCAGCTTCAATCTTGGCATCGTCCCAATCGGGGTCGACAAAAGTGCAGTCGATGCCGAGCTTCTTCATCGTAACACCAAAAAGGTTATATGTACCACCATAAATAGAATTGGTAGTGATGAAGTGGTCTCCCGCTTGGCAAATATTGAAGACGGCGTAGAAGTTTGCAGCTTGGCCACTTGAAGTTAGCATAGCACCAACGCCACCTTCAAGTTCAGCTATTTTAGCAGCAACAGCATCGTTGGTAGGATTCTGCAGGCGTGTGTAGAAATAGCCAGAAGCTTTGAGGTCGAATAGGTCGGCCATCTGCTCAGAAGTTTCGTATTTGAATGTAGTACTTTGGAAGATTGGGAGCACGCGAGGCTCGCCAGTTTTTGGTTGCCAACCGCTTTGTACGCAGATTGTACCGAGATTGTGTTTCTTGCTCATTTATGCTTGTTATAAATATTTATCGTTTCAAATCGAGTTTTTTGTAAGCGTCCATCATTTCTTGCACTTCGGCTTGCATCTGGGCTTTGGTACGTATCACCGAAACGGTGTCGTTGCTTACGGTGATGACATAGTCGGGGTAGAACCACAATTGATTGAAAAAGTCATCGCGAATGCTATCTGGCGAACCTACCAAACGCTTCATCTCTGAAATATGCGAGCCAACTTTCAATTCATCAAAATGGTGCTGACAAGCAACCATCGCAATACTTACACATATTGCTATTATTACTAAAATTTTTTTCATTGTTGCCTCCATTGTAAATACTCACTTTCGCTAAATACATATTACATACGTATAAAAAAAACGCAAAGAGTTGTATTCTAAATAATTAAACACAGCACCACACCAAGCACACCACCAAGCAGAGTAAGAGTGATAGCCCCTAAGCGCGTCAGTCTAATTAGTGCGAAAATTAATATAAATATCGCAATAGCTATAACATTAATGCTATCAATAAGCGATTGTACGTTACAAATTGAAACTTCGCTATTGAATAGTGCTGTTGATGCCATAAACATAAAAGCACTTGCCATAAGGCCAACTGTGGCAGGTTTGATTCCAGCAAGAACGGCTTGCACTACCCTATTCTCTTTGAATCGGGCAATAAACGACATCACTATCATAATAATTATGAACGAAGGCATCGACACACCCACAGAAGCTACTATCGCGCCAAGCAATCCTGCACTTTTGAAACCTACGTATGTTGCTGCATTGATGGCTATTGGACCTGGCGTAACTTGCGAAAGCGCCACAAGGTTCGAAAATTCGTCGGCTGTGATGATGCCAAAGGTTTGCACATCTTGATATATCATAGGCAAAATGGCATATCCACCACCAAAGCCAACCAAACCGACTTTGAAAAATATGTAGAAGAGTTGCAAGTATATCATTTCTCTTGAGGCTTACGACAGAAAATAAAGCCAGCCGCCACACCAAGCATAATGCTCCAAACGGCACTAAAATCGAACATAACAACTATGAGCGCCAATGCTGCAACAATCCATCCAAAAAGGTTGTGAATAGAATGCCGTGCTTGACGAATGACGGTGTCGAGAATGAGCGCTGCCGAAGCCGCTTTGATGCCAAGAAATACCATCTGTACATACCTATTATTCTCGAAACCTTGCAAAAACATAAGTATTACCACAATAGAGATAAGTGCAGGCAAAATGGTTGCCACTGCTGCCACTATTGCGCCAATCACACCAACCATCTGATAGCCAATAATTATGCTAACATTTATGGCTATTACGCCTGGAAACGATTGCGACAGAGCCACATTTTCGCTCATTTCGGCGCTCGTAATCCATTTCCTACGATTGACAAACTCGTCTTCGATGAATGGTATCATAGCCAAGCCTCCACCAAAGGTGAAGAATCCGACACGAAAAAATGACCAAAAAAGCGACAAAAGAGAACGTTCGGTAGTCATCAATCTTGGAGTTTCAGATTATCAATGCAGAAAAATGGTGGAAAGTTCTCTTTCGAACATTCAAGCTCGAAACGCAAGCCAAACACTTGGCCAAGAGGTGTCAAATCGACTGTTGTCCAATCTGATATACGCACATATTTAGCCGGATTATCGTAGTGACAATCAACCAAATCGAACGAAACAGACGAAGCATCACTACCATCAAAATTCAGTCCATAAATATTTAGTCGAAGATAATCGTCGGTTTGGAAATGGCTGATAATGAGAGTAGAATCGGCTGATGTATAGCCATATTTACTTACGAGATATGAAAAGTTATCGTTTGTTATGTCGATAGATTTTACGGAATATGTACGCTCGGTAAATAGTGCATACATAATATCACCATAGCCACTCATAGCAGCATAACTTGTCGACGTAGAGCCATTGAGAGTGTATGCGCAACCAATAGCAGCTGTACTTAATGTCGAGCTTGTGGTAGTGCGATTGCTAAAAGCCATGCCACCCCACATAGTAGTGTCGGCATTTATTTGAGTTGGGAACTTCACATCATTTGCTACAAAATACTCGTTGGGCACCGTATCGGTCTGCATGTAAAGAGCCGATTTTGAAGAAACGGTAAAATTGTCGAAGGTGTCGAACTCAATATTTTTCACCACCGACACATGCACATTGAAGGTGTCGGCACCATTAGCATTGGTGGCCATGAATGTGAGATAATATTCACGCATACCATCAGGAATAAATTCCAGATTCAACTCAGAGCTAACTTCCTTACCATCAACGAACCAAGAATAGACTGAGCTACGATCGTAGGTGATTTTTGGCTCAAGTATCAGCGTGTCGGTGGGACCTATCTCATATTCACCATCGGAAGAAAAATATATTGTAGGTGCAGGAGTGACCACGTCGTCGCTATTGCAAGAAGCCACTGCCAAGAGCAGCACAACCATACATAAATAGCTAATTCTCATAATTTTACGTCGGGATGTGTAAATAGATAATCGAGCATTTCGGCTATTTGATCTACGCCGAGTCGTTTTGCAATGATTTTTTTGTTTTTATCGAGCACAAAGAATTGTGGCGTACTCTTGATATGATAATACTTACGATACCCCGAACGACCGTATGGATCGTAGACATTCATCCACTCTTCGAGTTGGTGCTCGGTGATGAAATCTTCCCATTCTTTGCGCTCTACCTGACAGTATACTGCATAAATTTTCAAACCTTTCGAAGCAAAACGATCCCAAACTTTTTTCTTCAGCTCTGGAATCTCCTTTTTGCAGTGTCCGCAACTTGGTTCCCAGAAGGCGAGAATAGTATACGGCGCATCAACCTCGCTGAGTTTGAACCACTCATCGGTGACAGAGATCATGTTCAAGTCTTTGGCAATTTGTCCGATGAGAGTGTATTTTATGCCATCAACTTGCTCGCGCAAATCTTTGATAAACTTTTCGTCGGCCCAATCGGCTTCGCCACTGAGGTAATAGCGTTCGGCCAAGGTGCATAAAGCGCCGTCCATACCCATAATCTTACTATTGTTAGTCATATTATAGAGATGCGACACGAAGTAGCGGAAAGCCTCTTTGTTGGGGCGTGCAAGTTCAATCACACGAATAGCTTCATTAGCAACAGTATCGGCCACTTGAAGGAGTCCTTTTTCGAAAAAGTCATCAACTTTTCTTATGAAAAAAGGAGTACGCAAGAGTCGATCATCGGCGAAGTTGAAATTGTCGGCCCAGTGAGCACGATAGAAGTCGTAGCGCTTACGTTGCAGCACAGAATCGGGAAGCGTTTCGGCCGACTCTGCTTGAAAATCGGGCATTTCTACCTCTTTCAGCGCAGTCAAGAAGACGCTTAGAAAATTGTTTTTATTCTTAGCTATCACCGCTTCGTTGCGCTCTTTTATCTCGCTGTCGATTTTATCATACTTAGCTTTCAGCGCATCACGTTCTGCCACTTGCGACTCTTTGAGCAATTTATACTGCTCGTTGAGAGCGTGAATATCTTTCTGACGAGCATTGAGATAATTTTGATATTCGACAAAATCCGAAAGCATGGTGCAACCCGTAACCTTCACTCGACTTACCATATCGGGCAGTGTGTCGCACGAGAGTTCGAACGTCTGATCGTCGCCTATCATAATATCGAAATAGGAACGCTCGGGGAAGTAGATTACATAAACGCCCTGCTGTAGCGGTTCGTCTTTCTGATAATGCGCCACGCCCTTGTCGTTGGTTACAAGGGTATCTTTCACAAGCATTTTCTGATCGAAATAGTACCCCAAAACAATTGGTTGGTTAAAATAATTATCAACCTTGATTTTCATATCTACAACGCTTTGCGCTGATGCCTTAGTGCTAAAAACATTTGCAGCAACTAAGGCTATAAATATCACATAACCAATTAACGTCCTACTCATAATATTTATGTATCAAGTTATAAGTTGTAAGTGAATAAGTTATAAGTTGAGAGTTCAGAGTTCAAAGTTCAAAGTCGATTCTCAATTCTCAATTTTCAATTCTCAATTTACCTACGTATGCTCCCAGTTTCGCCGCTCATAAGCGACTTCACCTCATCGGCAGAGACAAGATTATAATCGCCTTGGATAGTATTTTTCAACGTCGCAGCAGCAACAGAATAGTCGAGCGCAATCTGATCATCGTTAGGATAGTTGAGCAAACCATATATCATGCCAGCAGCAAAAGCATCACCAACGCCAACGCAGTCAACTACATGTTTGATGTGGTAGATATGCGATTTGTAGAACTTACCTTCGCGCGTATACATTATACCCGTCAACACGTGGCGATTGGCATCGAGCACATTGCGAAGCGCAATGAACATCTTCTTGCACTTCTGCGTCTTGGCCATAACTTGCTGACAAAACTCAATATGCTTATCGACATCGATTTGCTGACCACGCTTAACAACGTCAAAGCCAACAGGTTTCACACCAAAAGCCTTCTCGTATTCGCCTTCGGTGCCAAACAGAATGTCGCAACGATGAGCGAGATGCGGCATCACCTCTTCGGCTTTTTTGCCATAGCGCCACAAATTCTTACGGAAGTTGAGATCGCAAGAGATTGTCAAACCTGCATTTTCGGCAGCCGTAATTGCTTCATCAATAATATCTGCCGAAGCCTGCGACAGTGCTGGACCTATACCAGACCAATGGAACCAACGTGCGTCGGCAAAAATTCGATTCCAATCGTACATTCCAGGCGTTGCCACACTGAAAGATGAGTTTGCACGGTCGTAAACAACCTTTGTAGCACGCATAGCAACAGTATTTTCGAAATAATACAATCCCATGCGTTCGCCGCCAAATATCACTTCCGACGTATCTACCCCATGCGAAGTGAGGTCCATTAGGCAAGATTGCGCAATGTCGTTTTCTGGCAAACGCGTAACAAATTTGCTTTTCAAACCGAAGTGCGCCAGCGAAACGGCCACATTCGTTTCGCTTCCGCCAAATGTTGCATTGAACGTATGCGACTGTGAGAATTTCAAATATCCCGGGGGGGTTAGACGAAGTAGAATTTCTCCAAATGTTACTATTTTATCTTTCATCGTTGTTATGTATATAACTATCAATTACTTACTATTACGCTGACGGAGTGTCTCAAATAGAATAATGCCGGCTGCCACCGACACATTGAGCGACTCTATATTGCCAACCATAGGAATTTTCGCCTTAGCATCGCAGAGTTTTAGCAACTGGTTGGAGATGCCTTTGTCTTCGCTACCCATAATAATTACAATAGCCTTACGAAAATCCACTTTGTAATAATCGTCGGCGCCATGCTCAGTTGCACCAACAATGCGCATACCATTATCTTTCAGAAACTTAACTGCAAAATATGAGTTATTCGTCATACATATAGGTATGTGATGAAGCGCGCCAGCCGAGGTCTTCACCGATTCACCATTGATGGGTGCCGAACCTTTTGTAGGCACTATTATAGCATCGACACCAGCGCAATGTGCACTGCGCGCTATGGCTCCAAGATTGCGAACATCAGTAATGCCGTCGAGCACAAGCACAAGCGGCTCTCTACCTTCTTGATGCGGAAGCGTAAGTATCTGCTCGAGTTTTATGTAATCAATCTTGCTTAGGAATGCGATAACACCCTGATGATTAGCGGTTGTGACCTTATCGAGCACGGCATTATCGACATATTGAATGCGTACATCTTTCTTTTTGCATGCCTGCTGGAGTTCGGCAAACAATTCGCCATTTAAGCCTTTGCGAGCAATAAGTTTATCTATCACTTTGCCAGCAGCCAAAGCTTCAATAATCGCTCTTATGCCGAATATATATTCTTGATTTTCCACTGTTTACGTATTTATATATTTACAACTTGGAAAGTTCCTCCGACTGTTTTTCCCATTTAGCCATAGCGTCGTCGAGTTCGCGTTTAGCAGCATCGTAGCGCGAGAGGAGTTTCATGGCTTCGCTACTATCGGCGCTCATTTTTTCTTCCATCTCGGCTATCTCGGCTTCAAGTTTTTCGATGAGTTGCTCGGTCTCCTTCACAGCTTTCTCGGCTTTGTTTTTGCGGCGGCTAAGTTCCTTTTGCTGTTCGTAGGTGAGTTTACCATTTTTATTATCATCGGCAGATTTTGCCTCAATATTCTGAGGTGCTGCAGATGCTGTTTTCTGCGGTGCTTTACGCTGCTCAAGTTCGCGCAAATTCTCAAGTTTGCGATCGTTCAAGAAGTCGTATATACCACCAATATGTTCCTTCATCTTCTGATTGCGGAACTCATAGACACGGCTTACCAAGCCATCGAGGAATTCGCGGTCGTGAGAAACGATGATGGCCGTTCCGTCAAACTCTTTTATGGCTTTTTTGAGCAACTCTTTGGAACGTATGTCGAGGTGATTGGTAGGCTCGTCGAGCACAAGCAGATTGACAGGCTCAAGAAGCAAGCGAACCATAGCCAAACGTGTTTTCTCGCCACCCGAAAGCACTGCTACTTTCTTGTCGACATCTTCGCCACTAAACATAAACGCACCAAGCAAATCGCGGATTTTGGTACGTATATCGCCAACAGCTACTCTATCTATTGTGTCGAAAACGGTATCGTCGGGGAATAGCAAATCTGCCTGATTTTGAGCAAAATACCCAATCTTTATACCATGACCCAACACAATTTCGCCATCGAAAGGAATCTCGTGCATAATCATTCGCGCCATAGTAGTCTTGCCCTCACCGTTGCGACCTACGAATGCAACTTTCTCTCCACGAGGCACTTCAAATTCGACATCTTTCAGCACCACATGGTCGCCAAAGGCTTTAGTGACATGTTTTCCCTTCACCGAAATGACGCCCGAATGCGGCGCAGGTGGAAATTTTATATGCAATGCCGACGTATCGAAATCGTCAACTTCAATGCGTTCTATTTTCTCGAGTTGCTTTATGCGGCTCTGCACTTGCACCGATTTTGTTGCTTTGTAGCGGAATCGTTCAATGAACTTTTCGGTGTCTTCTATCATCTTCTGCTGATTCTTATAAGCGCTCATCTGCTGCTCGAACCGTTCTTGACGCAGAATCAGATATTTAGAATAGTTAGCCTTGTAGTCGTAGATCTTACCTAAGACAATTTCTATGGTACGATTTGTAACATTATCGAGAAAAACGCGGTCGTGCGACACTACAACCACAGCGCCGCTATAACTCTTCAAGAAATCTTCGAGCCATTGTATTGACTCAATGTCGAGGTGGTTGGTTGGCTCGTCGAGGAGGAAGATGTCGGGACGCGCGAGAAGAATTTTGGCAAGTTCGATACGCATACGCCAACCGCCACTGAACTCACTCGTTTTGCGGTCGAAGTCGGAGCGCTCGAAGCCAAGACCTTTGAGTGTAACCTCTATTTCAGCCTTATAATTATCGCCGCCCATCATACTCAGACGTTCAGTCTTTTCGGTGAGCTCCGACAAGAAATTCATATAGCTATCGCTCTCGTAGTCGGTACGCTGAGCGAGTTCGGCATTCATCTCGTCAACGCGAGCTTGCAACTCTTTGATTTCCACCATTGCTTGTTCAGCCTCTTCGAACACGGTGCGCGTGTCGTTGTGGAGCATGTGCTGTGGCAGATAACCAATTTTATATCCTTTAGGAATACTTACAGTGCCACTCGTAGGTTGCTGAAGACCAGCTATAATCTTCAACATCGTAGATTTGCCAGCGCCATTTTTACCAGCAAGACCTATACGATCTTTGGCATCAATATTATATGAAATATTCTCGAAGAGCTTAAACCCTCCAAAGTCTACTGTTAACTGATTTATTGCTATCATTTTATACTATTTAGCGACATCGTTTACCGTGATGGTAAGGTCGCTGCCAAAGGTTATGGTGCGTAATCCGACATTAGCCGCACCGCCCCAGTTTGTTAGGTTTACAAATTTGAAATTAGACTGCGCAAGCTTCACGTCGTAGTCGTTGATACGAGGTAAGAACGTCGAGCCATACTTAACACGCGCGCCAATGAACTTCATAGCTATGTCGTAGCCCCAAAGTCCGTATTCGCTAAAGCCGCTCGATCCTGCATTCTGAAAATAAGGCATGAATGCTACAGGTTCGCTCTTGTACTTATTTCTATACTGACGCATAATTTGCAACACGCGATCGTCGTTGTAGTCGAGAGCAAATGTCGAGTAAATACGAGTATTTAGTTTGTGAAAAACCTCCACTTCAATTGTCTGAAACATAAGCCATTCGCCAAATCCAACGAGCGACACACGAGCTTCAGGTTGTTGGTCGATAGTGCTTGCTATGGCCACAACGGTACTATTTACACGAGCTTCACTCTTCGTAGGTAAGAAAATCACGTTTTCCTTCTCGGTGCTTAGCAACGGCAGTAGTTCGGCAGCTTCGGCAGGTTTGAAGGTGAATGTGGTTATATCTACGCCTTCACGCTCACAGAGGTCGGTCATATATCGAGCTCGCATGACATCAGCTCTGTTATTACCGCCAGCATTGAGCATAATTACATGCTTACCACGGCAATCGGCCACCATCTGTTCGGCTATGCACTTCATAAGTAGCGTATCTACTACGCTCGCTTGCACGAGGTATGGATTCTCCAAAATGGTGCTATCAATCTGCGCGAAAGGCAGCACAACGGGCGTATGCGTTCTATATGCATATTCAGCCACGTCTTTCATCTCATCAACATGCGCAGGGCCAATAATGAGGTCGAAATTCGTCTGCTCGTTGGTGCCAAGAGCATTGAGCGCATCAAGACGATTGTTGACATCGAACACACGAAGAGCAATATTTACACCATCGCGCGAAAGAGTATCGGCAGCAAGAGCTATGCCTTCATAGAACTCTACGTAGCGTTTCGACTTAATGTCGGCATTTGCACTGCTATTTGCAGCACGCAAGCGAGCCATCTCTTTGGCAGCATTGAAAGGCAGCATAACAGCCACATTTATAGTAGGCGAACCAGCTTTTTTGTAGTCGTAGTTCTCAAACTGCGTCTTCACAATATCATCAATGCCAACGTAATCGGGGTTCGATGTTGCTGGCGATGCGGTAACATTCACAAAACGTGGAATATTTATCTTCTGTCCGCGCTGTATGCTGTACATATCTACGCCTTCGTTAGCCTTTTCAATATCAGCTATTTCCACTTCGTAGCGCTTAGATATGCTATAGAGAGTCTCGCCGCGTTCTACTTTGTGCACTATGTATTCGACCTTTGTTGTAGCTTTAGGCACAGCTATCACCTGACCAACTTGCAACGATTGCCAATCGACATCGGGGTTGACCTCCATTATCTTTTCTTGCAACAAGTTGTATTTCAAGCACAAGGCATATAGTGTTTCACCCGCAGCAATACGATGATAATAGTAATGTTCATCGTCGGTAGGTATCGACGACATAGGAATGCGAATTTGCGAACCTACTGAAATGGCATTTACATCGAGCGAAGGATTAGCAGCTATAATTTCGTCGACCTTCACGCCGTAGTTGACGCCCACGCGATAGAGCGTTTCGCCAGCCATCATGGTATGTATGAGGTAGCTTTGAGGTTTCGACGAGGTGAGAATCTTCACCATCTGTCCCTCAACGACACCCGCTTGCGCTTGCGGATTGAGTTGCAAAAATTCGGCGAGTTTCATTCCATGCTGCGTAGCTATAGAATAGGCAGTTTCGCCCTTTTGTACTTTGTATGTAGTATAATTAGCTACCTCGGCCGCATTTACAACCGTCTGACGCAACGGAATACGTATCTCGACTCCAGCAACCAAACCCGTAGTCTTCAGTTGCGGATTGGCCGCAATAATATCTTCTTGCGAAACGTTATAGTTGACACTCAACCTGTAGAGGCCTTCGCCACTTTCTACTGTATGGAGTCTATACGCTTTGCCATTCTCGGTAACAATCTGTTGAGCTGAAGCCACCGCAGCCACCGAAAGCAATGCCCAACTCCAAAATATTCGTCTTATCATGCAATAGGGTAAATAGTCTTGCAAATTTAGCATAATTGAAAGATTGGTAACAGCAAAAGCGATGCTACTCACGGCTTTTTCATTTGCATTTTTCGCACAGTGATCACAGACAACGCTATTTATAAGGTTTTCCAATGGTTTATTATCTGTGAGAATCTGTTCTTATCGGTGAAATCTGTGAGCAAACCAATTAGATGATAATTATTCAAATGAAGAGCCACTGATATTTTTTTTGCTTTTTCGTGTAACCTTTTGGAATTGGCAGCGTAGACAAGGTTTGAATTTGAATTATGAGGAAAACTTCACACACAGTTACATATATACACAACCATTTGTGTCGAACCAATTTGCAAAACAGATTTTTTTCATAATACATTTGGTTAGCAAGTGGCATTCTCTCATAGAAGAGCGTGCTACTTGTTTTTCGTTTTAGTTATAAAAAACACATTACAGATTATGACACACTTAAGAACATTATTAGCTACTATTATTCTATCAAGCAATATAGCAATATCCAACGCTGAGACATTACGCGGTCGCATAACCGATGCCAACACAGGAGAGCCCCTCATTGGCGCTACGGTGAGAATTGTAGAATTATCGGGAGTAGGTGGCGTAGCCGATTTCGATGGTAATTATACTATCAATATTGAACGTGGCGGACGATACACCATAGAGGCAAATTTCGTAGGATACGAACCTATGATAATGAAGGAGATTCTGGTGTCGGGCGCAAAAGAGTGTGTAATAGATTTTTTGCTGCGCGAAGATACTCACCAACTTGGCGAAGTGGTGGTGAAGCCTCGCATAAACAAACTTGCTACAGTCAACCCTAACGTGCTAACTGGCGGCGTGATGCTATCGATGGAAGAAGCAACGCGTTTTGCTGGTGGCTACAACGATCCTGCGCGTCTTGTTATGGCCTACGCTGGTGTGTCGGGCGAGAGTGATGGCAGCGGTTTGTCGGTGCATGGCAATGCTCCTGAACGTATGCAATATCGCATCGAGGGCGTGGAAGTGTTCACACCAAATCACTACAACGACTTGTGGAATGCTGGGGCTGGATTGGTGAGCGCTCTCAATGCCAACGTTATTGGCAATAGCGACTTCTTTACTTCGGCTTTCAATGCCAACTACTCCAACGCTCTCGGCGGCGTGTTCGATGTGAAAATGCGACCTGGCAACAACACAAAACATGAAAATATTCTTCAAATTGGCTCTACGTCGGAGGAGCTCACTCTTGAAGGACCTATTTCTAAGGAGCACAAGTCGAGCTACATAATAAACTATCGTTACGGTTTTTCTACATTAGTCGACCAATTAGGACTCATCGACACCGACGGTGCACACTTAGGCTTTCAAGATTTTTCTATGAAGCTCAATTTCCCAACAAAGATGGGCTCAATTTCGATTTTTGGCCTCGGCTTTCACGATTCTACTTACGACGATAGAATGGAAATCGACGATGTTCATTCGGCCTACGATGCTTCGGACACCGATGGCAAGTTGTCGCACATCTTGGCTGGTGTATCATACAAATTGCGCACAAGCAACAAATGGTCGTGGTCGGCTACGCTTGCCTACAACATGCAGCACATCGGTATAGATACATACTACTATGGCTTGCAGCGCAACGATGACGGCACTCTGAAAGATCCTCTCACTTACGAAGAACCAGAGAATAAATACCTCTTCAGCAAACAGAAGCAAAACGAAGACAGAATACTCTTCAGCACCGAACTTTCGAAGCAGATTTCACCTTTGTGGTTCTTTATGATTGGTACTGAATATTCGCATCGCGCGTTCAACCTAAACTATCGTTCTGTCGACTATGTATATGCACCCGAAAGCACAATGCAGGAGTACACCAATATGAAAGACAATACCAGTTTGATGAATATCTACTGGCAAAACCTCCTCAAATTCAACGAGAAGTTTAGCATATCTACTGGCATCGCCTTCAACTACTTCAAGTTGTCGAAAGATTTATCCGTTGAACCTCGATTCAGTCTGAAATGGGAACCAACCGACAACAACTCCTTCTCGATGGGCTACGGCTTGCACTCTATGACCGAGAAGCTCGACACTTATTTCTATAAAGATGAGCAAGGAGACCTTGTCAACAAAGACCTTGGCATGACGAAATCGCACCATCTGTTGTTCTCCTATATGTATAAAATCAACGACAACCTCAATGTGCGCGCTAATGCTTTCTATCAATATGGATTCAACACTCCTGTGGGTGTGAATGGCAGCACATATTGCGTTACTAATCGACTTTTTGCCTACACCGATGAACCGCTATCGTCGAAAGGCAACACGCGTAATTATGGAGCCGACATAACTTTGGAACACTACATGAGCCGAGGATTCTATGGACAAACAAACTTTTCGCTCTATAAATCGGAATACAGAGGTTTGGACAAAATATGGCGCAACCAACTCTACGACCGTGGATTCATGTATAAAATCTTAGCTGGAAAAGAATGGATGGTCGGTCGCGAAAAGAAAAACGTGCTTAATGTCAGCGCTAAATACTCCGTTCAGGGCGGATTGCGCTACACTCCTATCGATGTGGACCAGATGAACCAAAACCTCGATAATGGTCTAATAGACGAAACACCTGTATACAAAGAAAATGAGGCCTTCTCGAAGCGCTTCGATGCCACTGGTATGATTGATTTAACTATAAGCTTCAAAATCAATTGCAAACGCGTGAGCCACACCATAGCTTTCGAAGGTGTGAACATTCTTGATGCCAAAGCTCCTCTGGCTCAACGTTTCGACATGGGAACGCGCACCATACGCACCGAAGAGAGTGGCATTTCTCTACCTAACATATTCTATAGGTTAGATTTCTAAAAATTGTCTCTGGGTACGCAGGCCACCGCGCCTGCGAAAGAGGGGAAAAAATTTCTACACTAACAATACATACGTAAAAACCAGTGAACATTCTGTTCGCTTAAGCATAAACAAATTATTAACTATTTATTTATCAATACACATGAAAAGATTCATTACACTATTCTTTGCCGCGCTCATGAGCGTAGGCATGAGTTGGGCGATGCAGATTTATATCGACGTGCCCGAACAAGATCTGCTCGCACTTGATGTTGAGCCAAGCGATAATATCGAAAACGTTAAGGGCAAGATTCAAGACAAGACGAGTATCCCTCCTGAGTACCAGACGCTCTATTTCAATTCAACCTTATTGGAGGATGATCGCACGCTCGCGGACTACAACATCCAGAAAGAGAGTACGCTCCAGCTGGCTATCAGCGGCGGTTCAACGCCGACGACTTGGACTTCGCTCTCAGTGGGGGATGTGATCAAAGTAGGCGATAAGATAGAGGTACCTGCAGAAGGTGATGGATCATGGGGTATCAATGGTTACGTCCTTAGAAATACTTGGGGACCATACGAGTTGATTCGTGCCGATATTTATCAGGAAAGTGTCTTTGATGATCCTGTGGTAACCGAAACAGAAGATGGAGCCTTTTACGTATTCAAGGCTGAGAACAATGATTTCTATCCATTATCCAATCTTGCTAAAGGAGAAGGATTAGTGGTTACGGGAATTTCGGACGGTCTCGTAGTAACGGCCGCTGTGAATAAAGAGTTTACGGTTGCCGTTCACGAAAAAGCCGATGATCCGACTACCTACACCCTCACACTCGACGTGAACGATTTAGCAATGGGCTCGGTAATAGTAGAAGGCGAAGGCATAGTAGATAACCAAGACGGCACCTACACCGTAGCTGAGGGCACCGAAGTGACGATAGTAGCACAGCCAGCCGAAGGCTATTACCTCGCAAGCTGGAGCAACGACGCCGCTCTGAACGAAGACGACACTCAAACCATCACCATAACCGACAACACAACCGTCACCGCAGTATTTGCTGCCGATGTGGTTACGCCAGTGGCTAACGTCGATGTAGAGAATGCCGAAACGGAAGTTTGGTTCGACCTCTCAGGTCGCCGCCTACAAGGCAAACCTTCTACGCCAGGCCTATACATACGCAATGGCAAGAAAGCGCTTGTGAAGTAAGATTTTTAGAGTAGAGGGTAGAGAGTAGTGTAGATACAACGAGACGTTACACGGAACTTCTCTACTAACTCGCAATAGCAAGGCTGTCACTTCGGTGGCAGCCTTTTTTGTTTGTTGGGAAGAGGAACACAGATGACACAGATTCGAACGGATTTTTGATGGAGTGGGATTTTCCCCCCCCCGATTCACGAACGGCTGAATTCAAATCCGCCTGAACCTACGGTTTACACCCCAGCCATTATAACCATCAAAATAGTGTTGTCATGTTGAGCGGAGCGAAACATCCCATCACTCTAAGAGATTGGCTTGCGCCGAACTTACGTTTCTTCGCTTCGCTCGGGATGACACTCATGGTGTTATGCATAGCCACGAAGTGGCGACACATCTTAGGCTGGGGTGTAAACCCCTGCCATTATAACCATCAAAAGAGTGTTGTCATGTTGAGCGGAGCGAAACATCCCATCACTATAGGAGATCCTTCGCTTCGCTCAGGATGACAACCTATTTAGGACGTAGCGAAACGCTACGCCCAACTTACAAACAAAAAAAATCTGCGTAAATCTGTTCAATCCGTTGAATCTGTGTTCTAACAAGGCTGCCATAATATGACAGCCCTACACCCCAACCGACATACTACACTACACTCTACACTCTACGCTCTAAACAAAAATTTTGATTTCTCAACATTCCGCCTATTTTTGTGTTCGCTAAACGTCTGATATGTAGCTATTACAATGCTACTTATCCCAATCATACATAAACGTCTAATCATAATTATCCAACCCCATGACTCTGAATATTTACATAAATACATTATGGCTAAACGCCCAACCTTCCGATGGTGAAAGTTCGCGGGAGGTTACGGCAAGGTTTTGTAACGATGACAAAAGTTCGCCGGAGGTTACGGCGAGGTTTTGTAACGACGCAAAAGTTCGCGGGAGGTTACGGCAAAGTTTTGTAATGATGACAAAGGTTCGCCTGAGGTTACGGCGAGGTTTTGTAACGACGCGAAAGTTTGCCGGAGGTTACGGCGAAGTTTTGTAACGAACAGAATACCCAACTTTTCAATGTCACTTTTTAGTTAACCATATAAAAATCTTGAAATTATGGCAGAAAATAATCAACTAAACACAGCGTGGTTGGCTCGATTGACCAACCCGCATCACGATGGCACTACGCAACAGATAGACGACATCGTGGCAAAATTCGTAACCGACAATAGCAAACTGAAAGAGAAGATGACTGTCTTGCATCAATGCCGCCAACAGGAGGACGATGTGTGGCAGAAATCGCAGCGCGACCCTGTGGTGAAGCAGCTTGAAATTGCCGACAAACGTCAGGATAATTACATAGTAGCTACACGCTACATAATTATGGCGTATGCCAGTTTGCCCGACACGGAGGCCACGAAGCTTCAAGCTATGCAGTGCGACCAAGTGTTCAAAGATTTCGACCTCCGAACAAATGAAGCCTACGGCGCAGAGGCGGATAAGATTCTACAGATGGGCGACCGCCTGCGGGCGCAAGAGGCGTTCCTGACCGAGGTGGGTGCGTGGGCGTTCTACCAGAAGGCGGCTGAGGCTGCACGCGAGGTGCGCGACCTATTGAGCGAGCGCGCTAAGACGAAGGGCGAGTACGTGAAGAGCGAAATGAAAGATGCTCGTCGCGCTACCGACGTGGCTGTGGCCGACCTCTACAAGATGCTTATGGCTATGCAGGAGCTTCTGCCAACTGACGAACTCACTGCTCTCGTCAGCCAATTGAAAGGCGTGGAAATCTACGCGCGTCAGTATTATATAGACAAGCCCGCGAAGAGCGACGAGGAAGAGACGAAAACTGAGAATTAGACAATGGGGCATGCCCCGTTGTTACGTAAATATGGCGGCTGCAGCAATGTGGTCGCCTTTTTTTGTGTAGAGTGGAGAAGGTAAAGGATAGTGTAGTATGTAGGGCTGTCACATCGTGGCAGCCCGTTATGTAGGGACGCACCGCGTGCGTCCGTGCCCCATTGTCATTCTGAGCGAAGCGAAGAATCCCATCACTCTAAGAGATTGGCTTACGCCGAACTTACGTTCCTTCGCTTCGCTCAGGATGACACTCATGGTGTTATGCATAGCCACGAAGTGGCGACACATCTTAGGCTGGGGTGTAAACCCCTGCCATTATAACCATCAAAATAGTGTTGTCATGTTGAGCGGAGCGAAACATCCCATCACTATAGGAGATTGGCTTGCGCCGAACTTACGTTTCTTCGCTTCGCTCAGGATGACAACCTATTTAGGACGTAGCGAAACGCTACGCCCAACTTACAGATTTTCAGGATTTATAATCTGCGTAAATCTGTTCAATCCGTTGAATCTGTGTTCTAACAAGGCTGCCGTGATACGACAGCCCTACATACTACACTACACACTACACTCTACTCTGTTCAATCAGCGGCATCTGTGTTCTAATTGCGGACGCACGCGGTGCGTCCCTACATAATGGCGGCGTTGTACGTGGAGACGTTTCATGAAACGTCTCTACATACAACGAACATAAATATGCCTATCGAGCGAAATTCTAACTACTTTCGCCATACCAAATAAAGCTATTATGAATAAGATGTTATTTCCCGTTGCAGCTGTAGCGCTGATTTCGTTTGGCTGCCAACAAAACAAAATCAATTATCCTATGACAAAAAAAGTTGATACCGTCGACGTATATTTTGGTCAGTCAATAGCCGACCCATACCGATGGCTCGAAGACGACAACTCCACCGAGACGGCAGAATGGGTGCGCGAACAGAACAAGATAACCAACGACTATCTATCAAAGATTCCTTTTCGCGAACAGGTAAAAAATCGATTGGAGCAACTATACAACTACCCCAAGATGTCGGCTCCAAGCAAAAGAGCCAATCACTATTTCTGGTATAAGAACGATGGCGTACAAAACCAATCTGTATTGTATTACAGCGACACATTAGGCAGCGATGGCATTGAGCTGCTAAACCCCAACACCATGTCGGACGAAGGCACAGTGGCAATTGCCACAACGTCGGTTTCGAAAGATGGCCGATATTTAGGCTACGGCATTGCCAAAGCGGGGTCGGACTGGAACGAGTTATACGTAAAAGAGATAGCCACAGGCAAGACACTTGACGACCACATTGAATGGGTTAAATTCTCATCGATGCCATGGTATAAAGATGGATTCTTCTACACACGATTCCCTCAGCCAGCCGATGGCGACGCACTAACCCAAGCCAACGAGAATTGCAAAGTGTACTATCACAAACTTGGCACACCGCAAGATGCCGACATATTGATATACGAAGATCCAGAGAACCCAAGTTGCATGTTCAACGTCGACGTATCCGAAGACGAGTCGATGCTATTTATTTATGCTTTCGCATCAACTTCGGGCAATGCACTATACATAAAAGATTTGCAGAACAACGCGCCAATAAAGAAGATTGTAGAGAACTTCGACAACAACTATGGCGTGGTAGATATTATCGATGGTAAGATTCTGGCATTGACCGATTGTGGCGCTTCGAAATATCATCTTGTAGCTATCGACCCAAGCCGCCCCGAAAGCAGCAACTGGAGCGAAGTGATAGCCGAAAAAGATAATGTGCTCGCATCGGTTAGCATCAAAGTAGGCAAACTGATTGCTGGCTATACACAAGACGCTCATAGCCACTACGAAGTATACACGCTCAACGGTGAATATCTACACGACATAGAGCTACCAGAGATTGGCACTGCCGAAGGCTTCAGCGACGACAAGAACGACAATGTTACGTTCTACACCATGAACACCTTCACTTCGCCTACCACCATATATAAATACGACGTGAACACCAACAAATCGGAGCTCTACAAAAAGTCGAGCATCAATTTCGATGGTAGCAGCTATGTAACCAAGCAAGTGTTCTACACAAGCAAAGACGGGACAAAGGTGCCTATGTTTATAGTACACAAAAAAGACATCAAACTCGATGGCAACAACAAAGTTTGGATGTATGGATACGGAGGCTTCAACATAACGCTAACCCCAAGTTTTGGCCTTACACGTGCGCTATGGCTCGAGCAAGGTGGCATATACTGCATGATGAATCTACGTGGAGGAGGCGAATATGGCGAGCAATGGCACCAAGCAGGCACATTGATGAACAAACAAAATGTGTTCGACGACTGTATAGCAGCAGCCGAATATATGATATCCGAAGGTTACACGACAGCAGGCAACATAGTGTTGCAAGGCGGCTCAAATGGAGGTTTGCTCGTTGGCGCGGTAGTAAACCAACGCCCCGACTTGTATGGAGTGTCGCTTCCTGCCGTTGGTGTGATGGATATGCTTCGCTATCATAAGTTCACCATCGGTCGACACTGGGCTACCGATTATGGCACAAGCGAAGATAGCTTGGCAATGTTCAAGAATCTGCTTAGCTATTCACCTTTGCACACCATTCGCGATGTGGCCTACCCCGCTACCCTCGTAACCACTGGCGACCACGACGACCGTGTCGTTCCTGCGCATTCGTTTAAGTATGCCGCCACGCTGCAAGAGCATCAGCAGGGTTCTGCGCCTACGCTCATTCTCATTGAGACTAATGCTGGTCATGGAGCAGGCAAACCAACATCGAAGTGGATTGAAGAAAATGCCAATATTCTATCTTTTGCATTCTATAATTTGCATATTAATCCAAAATATTAGTATCATTGCGATACAAATAGAACAAAAGCAATATACTGGGGGGTAGGATGTGATATTCGACCCTCTTTTTTTATATATACATGACATAACTACACAACGCCCACGCCTCCAGTGCGCAAGGGCTCTTCATTCGAAAAGAAGCATCACCGAATAGAACGAAAATAGACGAATTGGCCACCTGTAATTCGTTGGATTAGTTGAAACATAGTTATTTACGAATGACACGAATTTTATTTGTGGGAATTTGTTCAATTCGGTGTCTTCAATAGATATGGAATGCCACACCGAATGCGCATAAAAAAAGCGGTGCATGTAACTAAATACACACACCGCACTACTGCAATTGATATATCTATCCTATAAGTTCTATTTCATATTGGAGATGAACAACAACAAGCGGTTGGCAATATTTGCTTCACTCACACCGCCATCGAAGTCGAGCGCAGCCATATTGAGTTGAGGATAGAGCGTCTTAATCTTCTTCTCGATGCCACGAGCTGCAATGTGGTTGGCAATACATCCAAAAGGTTGAAGGCTAACAACATTGTTGCACCCCGACTTGATGTAGGCAATAGCCTCGGCAGGCAAGAGCCAACCTTCGCCACTCTGAACAGAGAGAGCAAGCACATCTTCGGCCCATTTACTGATGGTGCGTATGTCGGGTTCGGGCTCAAAATAGCGGAACACCGAAGCCGCCTTCTCGAACTGATGCACACGTTTGTATATCAGCTTATATATAATATCCATCATCCACGAAGGAATCTTAGGATTGGTGATGTTGTTCTTGCGGTTGTACTCCACATTGACGAGGAATTTCAAGAAGAAGTTGTGGAACGTAGGCGGAATAACTTGCACACCGTGCGCCATAAGCCAATCGGATACGTGCTTATGCGAGAACGGGTTGAATTTCAAGAATATCTCGCCACAGATACCCGCTTTAGGATAGGTTTTGTTATCCACTTCGATAGTATTGAACTCCTCAGCTGCTTGGCGAAGCAGTTTTACAAGTTGCTTGCTATGACGTGCCTCGATGTAAGGCTTAGCAAGGTCGAGATACTTCTGACGCAGAGCCATAGCCTCGCCTTTGTGAATTTCGTGAATGGCAGTGGCATGATAGAAATTTGAAATCCAATCGCCATAGAGGAGCGAGTTGAGCACGATAGGACCAGCCACCTTGAAATCGAGTTCGAAGCCTGGATTGTCGGTCTTGTCCAGACCACCGAGAATAATTACCGGCACTTGTGGCATACCAGCATCAACGAGAGCACGCTTGATGAGCGCTGGATAATTGGTAGCGCGGCACTGACCAAGTTGGGTGATGGTTACGGCCGTGTTGTTAATATCATACTTACCACTCTTAAGCGCTTTGATGAAGTCGCCCACGATGATGGTAGCGGGATAACAGACTTCGTTGTTGGCATACTTCAAGCCCATTTCGTTGCTCTCGGCATCGCCCATAGGCAACGCAACGAGATTGTAGCCAATAGCTTTGAAAGCCGAAGGCAACAGAGGCGACATATACTCAGTGAAGAATGGCGCAAGAATTGTTTTGCGAGCGCCATCGCCAACCTCAAATTGCGAAGTCTTTACAAAAGGTTGCACCTCGAAATCGCGTTGTGGAGTGCTATAGTTAAGGCTCTCGATGAGCGAACGCACGCGCAACTTGAGCGAACCAATATTGTTTACATCGTCAATCTTGAGAAGAGTGAGCGGTTTGCCGTGACGGCTAAGTATGGCGCGAACCTCATCGGTAAGGAAAGCATCAGGTCCACAACCAAACGAGGTCATCTCAACGAAATGCACGTCGGGGCCTTGCTCAGCAACCCATTGCGCCGAATTGAGAATGCGGTTTACGTATGTCCACTGACGCACATGGAACGCCTCAGGGATAGCCACATCTTTATCTACATTGCCACCACGAGCAATCTCTTCGGTGATGACATCTACTCCCATCTTAGCAATCATATCCGAAATGGTATGCTGCACAAGAGGGTCGGTATGATAAGGACGACCAGCCAACACAATAATCATGCGGCCTGCAGTCTTCGACGATTTGAGAATCTCGAGATTTCTGTCGCGCAGAGTATCAGCAAACTTGTGCCATTCTACAAGCGCCTTCTGCATAGCGGCCTGCGTCTCGCGCGAATGCACACCAAGAGTCTGCATATATTTAACCAACTGCTTCTTGAGCAATTTCTCGTTCTTGAATGCAATGATTGGCGAATCTACAGGATGCTTGGTGGTTACAGAGCTGCTTACAACATCGGGATAGCCAATGATAATAGGACAGTTGAACGAGTTGTATGCATTTTTATCCTCTACGCTCTCATAAACGACACGAGGGAAGAATATGCGGTCGCACTTTTCGTCGAGTTCGTAAATATGGCTATGAACAAGCTTAGCAGGGAAACAGATGTTGTCGGACATCACCGAGTGAACACCCTTTTCGTATCGCTGATATGTCGATGTAGACGAGAGCACCACCTCGAAGCCAAGCGAAGTGAAGAAGGTATGCCAAAACGGATACTCCTCAAACATATTCAACACCTGAGGAATGCCAATTTTCACGTTGCGCGTGACGGGCACATTCGACGTGCGCTTGAATAGTAGGTCGTATTTCTCTTTACTCATATTTACGCCGCTCTCTTTGGCTTGCAAAGCATTCGAGAACACGCGTTCGCATTTATTACCAGAGAAGAATATGCTTCCGCTATTGAATCGATACTTAGTTATTTGACACTGATTTTCGCAGCCATGACAATGAAGCGTGCTTATATCGAATTTTGCAGCTTCTACTATCGATTCTAACGGGCGAGTGGCTTGGTTTTTACCCTTACGTATGGCATAGAGAGCACAACCATACGCGCCCATAAGTTCTGGTATATTATTACGATAAACCTTACGACCAGTGAGATTTTCGAAGGCCTTAACTACAGAATCGTTGCGCATGGTGCCACCTTGCAGCACAATGCTTTTACCAAGTTCGTCGTAGTTCTTTATTTTCAGCACTTTGAAAAGACAGTTCTTCACAACCGAATAGGCCAAACCCGCCGAGATGTCGCTAAGCGAATAGCCTTCGCGCAAAGCCTGTTTCACCTTCGAGTTCATAAACACAGTGCATCGAGTGCCGAGGTCGCAAGGGTTGGTCGAAAGACACGCTTGACGAACAAACTCCTCAATGTCGCAACCGAGAGTTTGAGCAAAAGTTTCTATAAACGAGCCACAGCCCGACGAGCACGCTTCGTTAATCTCCATGCGAGTGAGCACTCCGTGGTCGACATATATAGCTTTCATGTCTTGTCCACCAATATCGAGAATGAACGACACATCGGGACAGATGCTATGAGCAGCTACGTAGTGCGCCATGGTCTCAATCATGCCAAAATTGAGCGAGAAAGCGGCTTTTATTAGGTCTTCGCCATAACCAGTGGAACACCCAGCAGCTATGTTGAGCGTAACATTCTTTTCTATGCTTTGTTTGCGGAGCTCTTCAAGTCCGAGTTGCACGGCTTGCACAGGATTTCCGTTGTTATGCGAATAGTAGCGGAAAAGTATGTCGCCATGCTCGTTAGTGAGCACTATCTTCGTCGTAGTGGAACCACTATCGATGCCGAGAAATGTTGGACCTGTAGCCGCACTGAGATCGAGGAAGTGAATATCCGATTGAGCTTTCTCAGCTTTCCAGGCTTTCATATCATCATCGCCATCGAAAACTCGAGGAAGCTTCACCGTATATACATACTGAGACTCGTTTTTCACCTCAGGACTGTCGAGCAACTCGGCAAACGACGTCACCGTGTAGGTTTTGCCATCGGTTTGAGAGAGCGCCGTGCCCCAAGCTGGTATATAGTTAGCATTAGGTATGGCTACGAAATCTTTATTTATATCGAGCTCGAAATAGTCGGCTATAGCTTTACGAAGCGAAGGAATGAAGGTTAGCGGGCCACCACAAGTGAGCACCTTTGGCTTAACTTCGCATCCGTGAGAGAGCGCACTTGCCGTCTGCACTGCCACAGCGCGGAATATCGATGCTGCTATATCTTCTTTGGTTGCATTGCGCGCTACAAGATTCTGAATATCAGTCTTAGAAAATACGCCACAACGCGATGCTATAGGATAAATAGTCTTGCTATTTGCCGCAAGCGAATCCATTTCCGTAACGTCCACACCAAGGCAAAGAGCCATTTGGTCGATGAATGCTCCCGTACCACCCGCACAGTTGCCATTCATTCGCAAGTCGGACACTTGACCATCTTTCAGATAAACGATTTTAGCGTCTTCGCCACCAATATCTATAATAGTAGAGACCTCAGGGTGAACTTGCTTTGTGAATTCGGTAGCGGCAACAACCTCTTGCACAAAGTTGAATTTGCATCGCTCGGCCAAACCAAGTCCTACCGACCCTGTTATTGAAAAAGTGAACTCCGACGTGCCCAACACACCTCGTAAATCGTCGATAAACTCCGAAAGCACACCTCGCACATTTGCCTGATGGCGCTTATATGAGGAATAGATAAGTTCGTTTTGCGTGTTTAGTACAACTATTTTGGCTGTAGTGGAACCTACATCGAGACCAATTTTGTGCATATATATGTCTATTGTTTTTCGATTATAAAATGTGCGCGAAGTTAGTCATTTTAGAAGATAAAAATCCGATAATGCATTAGGCTATATTTTGAGTTCATCGATTGTTTAACCTATTCGCACGAACTTGAGTTCGAAATTAATTCAGCAGCATTCGTGACAGACTACACATGAAGCCCATGCATATACACACGGGCCTCTATGTGTGTCGTCTACTCGATTTTCATAATTCAAAACCCGCCTTACGGAAGTCGCACAAATCCTCTTCTATCGAATGCGTGCCTATGGTGGTGAGCATATCACCAACAATTGATGCATTCACACCGCAACTTAGAGCTTTGTCTTGCTCTTTTTTATACAAGACACGTCCGCCAGCCATACGTATGAGCGACTTTGGATTGGTGAGTCGAAACATTGCCAACGTACGGAATATCTCTTCATTGGTAAGTGGCGTCTGATTCTCGAGCGCAGTTCCCTTTATCGGCATAAGTATATTTATGGGTATAGAGTGCACACCCACTTTCTGAAGAAATATGGCCATCTCCACACGTTGAGCCATCGTTTCGCCCATACCTATTATGCCACCCGAGCAGACTTCTAAGCCAATCTCCTTTGCCCAACTGATGGTTTGAAGTTTCTCTTCTATGGTGTGCGATGTGCAGAGCTTCGGGAAAAGCGAAGGTGCAGTCTCAATGTTGCAATGATAATGACCAATGCCCGCATCTTTCAATCGCTGCAGTTGCTCTTTGCTTAGCAAGCCCATCGACGAGCAGAGGTGAATATTGCTTCGGCGACCTATCTCGCGAAGAATGGCCACAGCTTTGTCTATCTGGCTGTCGTTGAGTTTGCGTCCACTCGTGACGAGGCAGAAACGGTTCACTCCACGCTCGCCATTATTCACTCCCATATCTATGGCACGCTGCGGCTCCACCCAGTCGTATTCGTTGATGCCCGTGTGATGTTTGTGCGACTGAGCGCACCATTTGCAATCTTCACTGCATCGGCCCGACTTGGCGTTGATAATGGAACAAGTGTCGAACGTGTTGCCGCAAAAATGTTGACGAATCTCATCGGCTGCGTGGTAAAGTGCTTGCGCGTCGGGTGTTTGAACGGCTTCGAGCGCTTCGGCTTCAGTGATTAGGTAGCCACTTTTGATTTTTTCTGTTAATGCTTTCAAATCCATTTTATTGCTTTTTTGTTATGTATATACAAAAAGAAAACTCGCTGCAAATCAGGCTATTATTACCGACATGCAGCGAGTTATTATTGTTCGTATTTATATATAAAGACGCAGGCGCAGCAATATCGGAACTGCTGCGAACGCCCATAATCTCTATAACACTATTTATAAATAACGATTGAATGTCGTCTGTAGATGAATCGTCGTCGTGAGTGTATTCAGTAGAATAGAGATTGCAGAAGTCGCACAACGAAGAGGAGACGACATTGTTTTTGCGCATTGCGGCATAGCATATCGACGTCGACACTACACCAATAGTTACGACACGCCCCACACTGGCAAAAGCAGCCCACTTGGCGCGGCTCCAACGTTGCCAGCGTATAGAATTGTTATGTTGTATCTTGCTATGCATTGTTATAGTGGAGAGTGTATAGTTTAGAGTGTAAAGTTTAGAGTTTAGAGTTGAGTGTAAATAGGAATGGTATCTACACTACGCTTTACCATCTACTCTCTACTCTTATCCAAGTATCTCGGCCATTTGCTGTTGCACCTTGTGAGCCTCTTCGGCAGCGCGTGCGGCAAAGTTCTCGGTGCCATCGGCATAAATAATAGCACGGCTCGAGTTTACTATCAAGCCACAATCTTTTGTAAGACCATATTTACAAACCTCTTCGAGAGAGCCACCTTGTGCGCCAATGCCAGGCACGAGGAGGAAGCTCTCAGGAGCTATGCGGCGAATATCTTCAAACATGCGGCCTTGCGTAGCGCCAACCACAAACATCAGTTGGTCTGTCCCTGCCCAAGTTTGAGCCGTACGCATAACACGCTCAAAAAGCGGAGTGCCTTCAGCATCGGTTGTTAGCTGAAAATCGTGCGAACCCTTGTTGCTGGTGAGGGCAAGCAAGATAACCCATTTGCCTTCGTAGGTGAGTAGTGGCTTCACCGAATCTTCACCCATGTAGGGCGCAACGGTAACTGCATCGATGCCCGGACGCTCGAAGAATGCGCGTGCATACATAGCCGAAGTGTTGCCAATGTCGCCACGCTTAGCATCGGCAATGATGAAGTGTTTAGGATAGTTTTTATGTAAATATTCTATCGTCTGCTCAAAAGCCATATAGCCCTTCACACCGAAGCATTCGTAGAACGCCAAATTGGGTTTATAGGCCACGCAGTAGGGCGCCGTAGCATCGATGATGGCTTTGTTGAATTCGAAAATTGCATTCTCGCGTTGGCGCAAGTGCTCTGGAATCTTGTTGATGTCGGTATCGAGACCGACGCATAGAAACGATTTCTTGCTGAAGATTTGCTCTATTAGCTCTTGACGTGTCATAATTATAAGTATGTAAGAAAAACTGCGGCGAAGATAATAAAGAGTAGAGAGTAAAGTGTAGAGTTTAGAGTGTAGAGTGTAGAGAGTAGAGAGAACAAATTCGCACTAATAAAAATAGTTTCATTCGTAATAGCCATGCTTTTACGAATGAAACAAATTACAAGTGACTATTTCGTCTATTTTCGTTCTAATTGGTGATAATATTTCAAAACCTAAACTCTAAACTTCTTTATCGCATCCATCATCTGATCGGCTGTAGCCGAGAGATTTTCGGCACTTGCTGCAACCTCTTCAGAGTTGGCGGCCGTCTCTTGCGTCACATTATTAAGATCGGTTATAGCGTTGTTGATCTGATCGGCTCCTATGCCCTGCTCTTTGCTGGCAGCCGTAATCTCGCGCACAAGACTGGTGATTTTGTTGATGCTCGGCAACACAGCATCGAGTTGAGTAGCAATATTTTCGGAACTACTAATCGACACGGTTGCAGTGCCATTTATTCCTGCCGCAGTGTTTCGAGTCTGGTCGGCAAGACGCCCCACCTCTTTAGCAATCACCCCAAAGCCTTTGCCAAGTTCGCCAGCTCGGGCTGCTTCAACAGATGCATTGAGTGCCAATATATTTGTTTGGCTTACCAAATCGTTGATGTCGACAAGCGACGAAGCAATCTCTTTCGACTTATTCATACTATCGTTAGCCGACTCCACAATACCCTCTATAGCCTTATCGGCCTCCTGCATAAGATTATCAGTGTTTATCGAATTATCGGTATTCTGATGGATATTGGCAGTCATCTCTTCGAGCGAGCTCGAAATCTCCTCAAGAGCAGCAGCTTGACGATTGGCACCCTCCGAAAGGCGCGATGAAGCATTACTCAACTCCTCGCTCGACGTCTGTAGCAGATTGGCAGAATTGATAACCGAACCTATAGTTTCGCGCAGCGAGTTGCGCATGATATTCATCGATTCACTGAGAGCAAAAATCTCTCGGTCGAAGTTTTTGTCGTCGACTTTCTCGGCAGACAAATCACCTTGCGCTATTCGTTTCGAAGCTATCACCAAATTGGCAAGAGGTTTCGTCATTCTGTGTCGTAGATACGACATTACAAGCAGAAGCAGCAACAAACTGATAACCACTGCCACCATAACTACATTGGCGCTGATACTGTGCTGCACATCGGTAATAACATTTATATCTAATCCGCCATGAATAATACCAATCACCTCACCTCGGTAGTCGATGATTGGATTGAACACCGACTGATATGATATGCCAGCATTAGAATCGATGGTGCTTATCATGTGTTTGTTTATGTAGCACGAATCCACCACCCATTCATTAGGCATCTTCATTCCTATAACCTTAACCTCTGTCACGTCGTAAGCACCCGAAGCCACACATATATCTTTATCGTATACCGATATAGTCATATTTACAAAATTGCCTTGGCTCTTAAGATTCTCATTATCCCAAAACGACTCTTCTACACCAATAATCAACGCGGCATCGTCGCCTTCGCTATTCTTTACAACATGAGCCGACACAATACAAGGGCCCAAGTTCAGCACACGTGCAAAACCAGAATATTTCTGCGATTTGCTGAAAATCACATACTTAGCAAATTGTTGCAAGCTCTTCTCCTCGGCTGCAGAATAGTTTTTGTAGGAGCACAATTGTATATCACCATTCAAATCGGTGACTACATATCCATGCATTTGAACAACTCGCTGACCTATAACAAGTTCCTTTTCGAGCGGCTCATAATTGCCTTCGGTGAGCGCCTCATTCAACTCTGGAAAACTCGTAGTCATATCGGTTATGTACGAATCGAGCCACTCGCAGTCAGTATTGGTACGCGTCTCGAGCGTATGATGCATCGAAATAACTTGATTTTCAAAATAATCGCCCAAAATATCACCACACGAATGGTTAATATTTATAATATGAGCAACATTAAGTACTACTGAAAAAATGATAAAAATTGCAATGATGCGAAACAGTAAACTCTGTCTCTTTTTAGTCTTATTTTTCACTTTTATTTGAGGTTTCTATTTCTTATTCCGATAGCGAAGTTATGCCAAATAGCCCAAGCGGAGTAAGGGTTTTGTAATAATTAACGGAAAGAAATATTTATGTCACATTGACTATACATATAAATAAACATGATATTTCAACATTGATAAAAAACATTACATACAAGATAAGTATAGATATATGCACCAAGGGTTTTAGGAAAATTTAGTCAACAATATTTTGTATGTAGATAAAAAAGAGTACTTTTGCGGTCGCATTTTGAAATAAACAACAAAAAGAAAAATATATAGGCGATGAAAAGAACGTTTCAACCATCAAACCGCAAAAGAATAAACAAGCACGGATTTCGTCTTCGTATGTCGACCGCTAATGGTCGTCGCGTACTTTCTGCACGTCGTGCTAAAGGCCGTAAGAAACTTACCGTTAGCGACGAGGTAAAAGGTAAGGCATACTAAGCCGAGAAGTTATTCTAACGAAAACAAAGAGCTCCGAATTTCATCGGGGCTTTTTTTGTCTCGCTATTATAAATAATATCTGCTGTTCGAACATAGCGAGTTCTAAATCGTTTAGCGTAAAGTAGATAATCTTTAGCGAACCGACTACAGCGACGAGTTCTATTTTGTTTTACTTTTCTCTGCGCCGACAGAGAAAAGTAAAAGGTAATAATCTTTAGATTTATTACTTTCGCGTCTGTCTTGTACATACAAAGTAAATATTCAGAATATGGGTTTTATCAAATCTCGTTTATTCCTTTGGCAAATCGCATTAGCCATCGTTTTGTCGATAGTTTTGCTCTTTTTGGTTTCGTGGTCGCTCACTATATATACGCGCAGTGGACGAATAATTATGGTGCCAAACGTCGAAGGTCGGCTGGTAAATGAGATTGATGAAGCGCTTGCCAACGTCGAACTCAGCTACGAGATTAACGACTCTATGTATGTAAATGGCGCTCGACCTGGCGAAATAATTGCACAGACACCAGCAGCTGGCAAACAAGTAAAAAAAGGTCGTACAATACTACTTACAATAAACCCTTACACCCGCGAGATGGTCAACATGCCACAACTCGTCGACTACTCGATTCGAAATGCTCAAGTGGTGCTCGAAACCATTGGATTGCGTCTGGGTCCGATAAAATACAAACCAAGTGAATTCGACGGATTAGTTCTTTCGCAACAAGTCGACGGCAAAGACATTGCACAAAACGCTCGCATACCCAAAGGCACCGTTGTAACTCTTATAGTGGGCAGCAAAATGGGGCAAAACTACATAGGCATACCCAATGTGGTTGGCGAAACTCTCTACAGCGCACGAATGACACTCGAGTCGTCGGGATTCAACGTAGGAATAATCGAATACGACAACGACGAAAGCAAGAAGCATAGCAATACGGCTCAAGTATACAAGCAAGAACCAGTTGGCGGCAATGGCCATTCAGCACCTGCTGGCACTCAAATAAAACTATATATGACCAACGATGCGAGCCTCGTGGTGAAGCAGATGGTTGAAGAATAACACATTTTCGCCCAACAGATGGTAATCAACGACGACGAACTCGACGATGAACTGAGTGACGAATTGGACGACGAACAGTCCGACGCCGAAGCCGAATTTGTTTCAGAAGAGACAGCCGAAGGCGAATATGAGCATTTCCATTTCACAGCCGACCCTAAACAAGGCCTTCTGCGCCTCGACAAGTTTTTGGCAGGTCGGCTCATGCGCACATCGCGCACCAAAGTTCAACTTGCAGCCGATGCGGGTTGCATACGTGTGAATGGCAAGCCCGAGAAATCGAGCTACCGCGTGAAGCCTGGCGACGAAGTGTCGATTGTGCTTAGCTATCCGCGCCACAATTTTGAAATTGTTCCTCAAGATATTCCACTCGAAATAACCTACGAAGACGACGAGGTAATAGTTGTAAACAAATGCGCAGGCATGGTGGTTCATCCTGGTCATGGCAATTTTGAGGGAACTCTCGTAAACGCCCTTGCTTGGCACTTGAAGGACAATCCACTCTTTGGCGACAAAACTAATTTCCGCCCTGGACTTGTTCACCGCATCGACAAAGACACCTCAGGTCTGCTCGTGATAGCCAAAACCGAGGGGGCAAAGGTGAACCTCTCGAAGCAGTTTTTCAACAAGACGACCACTCGAACCTACATAGCCCTTGTTTGGGGTCAGATGGAGCAAGACGAAGGCACCATAGTTGGAAATATTGGCCGCAGCACCAAAGACCGCTTGCAGATGGACGTCTACCCCGAAGGCAGCGGCATAGGCAAACATGCCGTTACGCACTATCGAGTGCTCGAGCGTTTGGGCTATGTCACATTGGTAGAATGCCGTCTCGAGACAGGTCGCACGCACCAGATTCGTGCACACTTCCGCCATATTGGTCATCCTCTCTTTAGCGATGCTCGCTATGGAGGCGATAAGATTCTCAAAGGGACAACATTTGCTAAGTATAAACAGTTTGTACAGAACTGTTTCGAAGTGCTTCCACGCCAAGCCCTACACGCCAAGACGCTTGGTTTTGTGCACCCCACTTCGGGTGAATATATGCAATTCGACTCGCCCATACCTACCGACATGCAGCAATGCATAGAACGCTGGAGGGCTTACGTTGCTCAGCGCGATGTATAGTAACTTTATACACTAATTTTTAATACTTATTACTTATATACATATAACTAAAGAAAACTAGTACATAATACATAAAAGCAACATCAAGCTATTACTCGCATTCAAGAAAAAGCCTGGAAACTGATTTCTCGAATCTTTTGAGATTAGCTATGTGCTATCGCAAATCGGGAGCATTTATCCCTACAAGAATTGATGTTCACGCCGTAAGGTGTGAATACATTCTTCATGTAGGGACGGGTTTCTTCCAGGCTTCCCGTGAATGCGAAAGAATGGTTCACGCCTTTTCTTTATAGCATATCAGTTTATCGATATAAATGATGATAATGAGTGGTGGCTGTTGCGAAAACTTAGCACGCCATGATAGATATAGGGAAAGAAATCCGCACCGAACTCCGCCGCCAAGGACGCAGCGTAACGTGGCTTTCAAAGCAACTTGGGATGCGCCGCGCCACGCTCTACGACATATTTCGCAAAAATAGCATCGACACGCACCTCCTGCACCGCATAAGCCTCCTACTTAGCAAGGATTTCTTCGCCCTCCTCTCCGCCGACATCCGTTCCTAGTGTACTTATTACCGTACAAAACTGTACTGATTGGCGTACTGTGCTTTCGGGTATGTCTGAAGAGAAGAAGGTAATTTTGTGAAGATAATTTGACTAATATAAGAGATAACTTTTTACGTATGAAACACATTTTTTTGACATTGGTTTGCCTTCTCCTTGTCATGCCGCAAATAATGGCTATTAGGTCGATAACCGACAATTGCTTACACGTTGAGCAACTTGATTGGGTTAAATCAAAACTTAACTCGACATTCTATACAACGTTTTCTCAATTGACTCGAAAGAGTGTTGATAGACTAGATATTATTTACAAAGATGGTGAATTGTTTAGCGGTACTGCGTGGTCGAGCGATGGGGCGACTATGAAAATTATTGTTGATCGAGGAGTTCTAACAAGAATATACGTTTTTCATGATAATGGAAGTGTAGCAATGTGTAGCATCGAAGGAAACGGAAGGGTAGAAAATTACTACTTTGATGATTCAAAAAAAGTTGAGCGAAATGATGGCGAATATTATGGAAATGAGATGGATAAGTATGAGTTTCGAAAAAAATATAAGACTTTGTATACGCGTGTTAGGATATTTTGGAAGGAAATAAAAAAGGCGGAAGAATATTAAATCATATTTCTGTGACTCATGCACTCTATAGTGTTCAAACTTTAGCTGCATGTTTTGTTCTAACTACCCCAAAAGTGATTTTGATTTGCCAGAACGCGAAAGAAATCTTGCAGAAAAGCAAATTCGATCCATCATAACACTATTATAAATGAGCAAATTAAACATTACAAAAGTCAGGGATTCACTTGCTGTTTCGGCAGAATAGGTATTTGTTTAGGGAAAAAACCTCACAATGTATAGGTTAATTGTCAGATTATTATGAAAGCATTAGTTATTAGTTTGCTGCTTTTATGCACAACTGTTTCTTGGGGTCAAAAGATATATACTGAAGCATACATATCACATAGTCCAAGCCACATGGTGAAAATAGTTCATTATATCGAATCTGACAGCGTTTCATTAAATAGTTATTTTCATAAATATTATGTAAGTGTTGTATATCCATTTGATTGGGCGCCAGGACAGATCCGCACAAGAGATTTTTATTTTTGTAGCGGCTCCTTTGAAGGTGGCATACCAAAATATTATGGATGGGAGCGACGCCCGAATGGTAAAAAACGTGAAGCGATAGCTTGGAAAGCAGGTGTATATCCATATTGCAAATTAATTATAAATACCAAGCATGCAGACGGGTTTGTATTAGTTGATTCGCTTGATATTTCAAATGGATGTTCGGAGGAGGTTATTGTTGATGTCGATGATTTGAAAAGGAAATTTTCAGAAAAATTAGAATTCGACAAGTATTAGTACTTTTGTAAATATTATAAGTATCATGAAAATACAATTTAAATAGGGTGGAGGTAGCACCGAAACTTTTACGAGTCTTGAGGATTATCGTAAAGATCATAGTTCGTCATAACCTCTTTGATTAGCAAATCTAAAATGAGGTCAGCCAGCAATTTGTTGAACATGCTGAATATTATATCAGAAGAGTTATATGAGCTTTCTTGATACTGCTATTGAATACACTGAAAGTTTATTCTATGAAATACAAGAAAAGTTACCAATCAAAGCACATAGAAAAGCCCCTGCGTATTTTATTGTACTTGGAAGTAATATGTCATATTCTAGCCAAGAATAAACACACAACGTGGTATGTGTTTTCAACATCTATAATGTTAGTGGAGAATCAGTTTTTCTTGTTAGTTATATAAGCAATAATCACGTTATTTCACATCATCTTGAAATATAGTTTATTGCTTAGATAAAGCAAAGTTGCTAAATGATTTTATGGTGCTGATAGAAAATATTAGCCATGAGTTTGCGCACTCATGGCTAATTTTTTTCACTATTGGGGCTTGCCCCAAAGCTCCTCAGCAGTCCAATTCGTAATTAGAATTGGCATTTCAAGTCCATCATAATGAGCACCTCTAGGCCTATGCCGCCACAGTCTACCGCAAAACCACAATCTGCTTCATCGTTGCTCAGCGCGATGTATAGTCGGCACGCGTAAGCATCTTCACATATTATTTATTGTTATAGAAATCGAGAACTCGTTCTATAAAGGCTTCTGGCGTTTTCTTGCCATCATACATACCATAGTTCAAATGACTTTGTGGAGCAACGCCACAAAACATGAATTTATCATCGTCGCTATCGAGCGAAAGTGTCTTTTCGAGCGTGAAATATTTGCAAGTATTATCTTTTCTATCGACGAGTGCAGCAATATAGAGACAAAGAGGCACGCGTTGAGGATACGGCATTTTGTATAGAATGATGTCAATGTCATTCTTGCAATGATGCATGGTGGCAGAAATTTCTTTCCATTCGAAATCAAAATGCGTAACCATCTGTTTTTCAAAATAGAGTTGCATACCATAAACATCAGTCAACAAAGATTCATCAGCATTGCCTTCAGCATAAGCAAAAAGGACACTCGGCAACCAGCGAAATTGGAAATTGTAGTTGCTAACACTTATAGTGTCGCCCTTAATATCATCAAGATATTTATTGGCGTAGAGGTGCACTTTCGAGCCTTTGAGAGAGGTTAGAATATCTATAGCTTTAGTGCTATTGCGCTCGGTGCCCCAGCCAGCATAATAGTATTGTGCCAATTGCAATTTGGCATATAAAAGTTCATCATTGTTAGAAACGGCAGAGCTCATCAATTCGAAAGCGCGTTTTACGTCGCGTGTGGTGCCATGGCCATCTCTATACATATTAGCAAGTTGCATTTGAGCATAGGATTCTCCATTATCGGCAGCAAGGCTATAGAAATGAAAGGCTTTGTTGTAGTCGACAGATTTGTAATTATAATCAGTATAAATATCGCCCAACATTGCCTGACTATACGCATTGCCTTTATTGGCAACATCGGTAAGTATTGCAATAGCTTGTGGAATGTCTTGTTCTAAGCTGTCGCCATCTAAATATTTTATTGCAAGTTGTATTTGTTGGTATGCGTCATCGTTACCAATAGTATCTGATTGTTGCTCTACGGTTTGTGCACTTACTGTGAAATGTAGAAGCGATAAAAGGATAAATGAGAGATATTTCATCGGGATAATGATTTAGTTACTTAGCAAAAATATGGAGAATTGGCGAAAAGCATCGGTCTACTTTTGCCATAATTAATTCGTGCAACAGCACTGTCATTTTCCTGTAATCGAATTGTAATATTCAGTTTCAACCTTTGCTGCGAACAAATTATGCGAATATGAACACATTATTTTTAGCGATAGTAATATTCCTCATCGTGTTGGCAGTGTTCGACTTAGTAGTTGGTGTCAGCAACGATGCAGTGAATTTTCTCAACTCGGCAATAGGCGCCAAAGTAGCCCAATTCAGAACGATAATTGTTATTGCGGCAATAGGCGTTTTTGCAGGCTCAGTCATGAGCAATGGCATGATGGACGTAGCACGCCATGGCATAATGACTCCTGCCTACTTCACATTCTACGATGTCATGTGCCTATTTCTTGCTGTTATGGTAACAGACGTCATTCTATTGGACATATTCAACACCTTAGGATTGCCAACCTCCACAACCGTCAGCATGGTGTTCGAGCTCTTGGGAGGTGCTTTAGCCATAGCATTAGTAAAAATTTTCAGCGGAGCCACCGATGCCAATGGAGTGCTACTTACACTTGGCGATTTAATCAACACCGAAAAGGCTCTTAGCGTTATCCTAAGTATATTCCTAAGCGTAGCTGTAGCTTTCATTTTTGGTTCGTTGGTTCAGTGGATAGCTCGTATTGTATTCACTTTCACATACCAAGATAACGGAGCTATAGCACATACTAAAGGTGCGATGTACAATAGAGCTAAGTCGTCAATAAAGATTGGTGTATTTGGTGGTATGGCTATGACGAGCATAGTTTGGTTTCTGCTGATAAAGGGGTTAAAAGGTTCAACAATCATGACACCTCAACTAAAAGGCTTTATCGATGAATACACATGGCAGATATTAGGAACTGGTTTAGCTGTTTTCACTGTTATAATGACGCTTCTAAGCCTAATGAAAAGGCCCGTACTCAAATATATTGTCTTGCTCGGAACTTTTGCTCTTGCGTTAGCCTTTGCTGGCAACGATTTGGTAAACTTTGTAGGCGTGCCCTTAGCCGGACTTGAATCCTACAGAGATTATATGGCCAACGGCAATGGTGATGCCTTCTCGTTCTTGATGACATCACTTATGGACTCAGCACAAACGCCCACTATATTTTTACTTATAGCAGGAATAGTAATGGTGCTCTCGCTCATCTTTTCGAAGAAGGCACAAAATGTAGTCAATACCTCGGTCAACCTATCACGACAAGAAGAGGGCGACGAAATGTTTGGCTCGAGTGCAGCCGCACGACTAATAGTGCGTACAGCGCAAAAGACCGCCACAACCATATCGGCAATTGTTCCGCGCCCCATTGGACGCTGGATCGACTCACGCTTCAACGTCAACGAAGCCATACTGCGAGAAGGAGCCGCCTTCGACGAGATTCGCGCATCGGTAAATTTAGTTCTTGCCGGACTTTTAGTGGCATTGGGCACAAGCCTCAAGCTCCCGCTATCAACAACCTACGTCACCTTTATGGTGGCTATGGGTTCGAGCCTCGCCGACAGAGCTTGGAGTCGCGAGAGCGCGGTATTCCGCATTACGGGCGTTTTGAGCGTCATTGGTGGTTGGTTCATCACTGCTGGCTCGGCTTTCATATTATGCTACATCATAGCCAACGCGCTATTCTTTGGATCTTTTATAGCTATGGCTTTAGCTATAATTATTGCTATTGTGTTGCTTATTCGCAGCAATATAAAATTCAAAAGCAGCAGCGAAGCAACCGAATCAGATATTCTGTTTAATCAGATAAACAAAACCACCGACAAGGCCGAACGTTGGCAACTTCTGAAGTTGTATGTATGCCGAGGCGTGGTGAATCAACTCAAATTCACAAAATCATGTTTTCAAAAGGTAACTAATGCCTTCTTGAACGAAGATTATAGTCCACTTCGCCAATCGACTCACGAAATAGACACTGCTCGCAAACAACTGAAGCGCCAACGCCGTAGAGAAATAATCGGTCTTCGCAATGTTGATCCTATGCTCGCTATGGAGAAAAACACATGGTATTTCCTCAGCAACGGCTCCGTGGAACAGATGTTATACTGTTTGAAACGCATCAACGACCCATGTCGCGAACATGTAGGAAACAACTTCACTCCCGTATCTAAAGAGATGGCTGGCAGATTCGAAAACATTCAAAAATCTATTTTAGATGTATTTCTAAAAACAGAATATGCGCTCATACCTTCCGTCATAAGCAAAGAAAAATTGACAGAAGTTAGAACTCAAACAAAGGAGCTAATGAGAATGCTATCCGACTACAGAAAAGAAATTATCGATAGCATGCAAAAAAACAGCGTAAACATTGAATCGACTATGGTTTATCTAAATATTATTCAAGAATCGCATGTGCTTCTTAGCAGTCTGCGCCACTTGCAAAGAGGCATTATAAAATTCTGCGCGTAAATATTCGTTCAATACTTATAGCGTTTGCCTAATATCATAAATATTGGATATAATTATGGCTGTTTTCCCTATTATCATTGTTACGTGAAATAGAATAGTATGAAGCGAGATAAAATACTAATCGTCGAAGACGAAGAGACTCTGAGCGACGTCATGAGACTAAACCTACAGAACGAAGGTTATGAAGTAGATGTTGCCAATAGTGCCGAGCAAGCACTTACCTACGATGTGAGAAGCTATTCGCTTATTCTTCTCGACATTATGATGGGCGAGATAAGTGGCATTCAGATGGCAAAAATTCTAAAGGCTGAACCCGCCACGGCTTCAATTCCTATAATCTTCTGCACAGCTCGCGATAGCGAAGACGACATGGTGCAAGGCCTCAATATGGGCGCCGACGACTACATAATGAAGCCATTCTCTATTCGAAATCTCGTTGCGCGCGTCAGAAGTGTGCTACGTCGCTCGGGAAAGCAGCAAGATGAATCGGATAAGGAGTCTAACAATATCTTGAAAATCGAAGGTCTGATGCTCGATTTGAACCTCAAGCAATGCTACGTTGATGGCAAAGAGGTGAAACTGACTAAGACGGAATTTGAGCTTCTCGAATTCCTTATGTCGAATATTGGCAGAATATTCTCGCGCGACGAAATTGTGCTTCGAGTATGGGACAACGTTGTTGTGCTCGATCGCACTATCGACGTAAATATCACTCGTCTTCGTCCGAAATTAGGACAATATGGCGCATATATCGTAACTCGTCCTGGATTTGGCTATGGCTTCCGTTGTTAAACTCTCATACCATCATAAGCTATTCCTGCTTCTACTCTCTTTTGCTTGGATTATGCTTATTTGCTTCGCTGTTTTCCAATATTATAGAGAGAAAGAGTGCAAGTCTGACATGCTTAATGCTCAACTACAAGCTTTCAACCGACATCAACTACAACTCATTGAACAAGAGCAAGATACTACATACATATTGAATCGTCACGAAATGCCATTCGAAGGACTTCGTGCCACCATAATCGACTTCTCTGGCCGTGTGCTCTACGACGACACGCTCTCTCCCGACTCTTTGGATAACCACCAAAACCGTTCTGAGATATTGCAAGCCATGAAACATGGATCTGGATACAACATCAGCCGACACTCCTCGAGCGATGGCAGACTATATTTCTATTCTGCCACAAAAGGCCAAAACGTCATCTTCAGATCTGCTATACCATACTCCGACTCGCTTAACGAGCTGCTAAAAGCCGACTGGGCTTTCCTTTGGACGATTTTTATCTTTAGCATAATTATGAGCATCATGGCCTATATAGCCACGCGTAGAATAGGCAAAACTATAGAACGTCTTAGCCTTTTCGCTGCTAAAGTCGAAAATGGCGACCGATTCGATGAAAATGAGCCATTCCCTAACGACGAACTTGGAGCCATCTCGAACCACATAGTAAAACTATATGCACGAAAACGTCAACTCACTAACGACCTCAACCACGAATTGAAAACACCTGTTGCATCTATTCAAATTTGTCTCGAAACGCTGCTATCTAATATAGAATTGAGCGTCGAAAAACGTAAAGAATTGCTTGAACGCTGCTGCGCCAACACCGACAGACTCAGCCGACTGCTTGCCGATGTCTCGCTCATAACTCGCATGGAAGATGGCAAACATTTTATCGATAGCGAGAGTGTTATCATCGACAACATTCTATGCGAAATAGCCAGCGAACTTAACGACTTGCCCGACGATCAAAAAATGACGCTGCATCTCGATTTGCCCGAACCCATAATTATACAAGGCAACAACGCGCTACTTGTGTCGATATTCAAAAATCTCACCGAGAATGCTCTTTCCTACTCGGGGGGCAAAAACATCTACATTTCGTTACTATCACACAACAATGGCAAATACCACCTACGCTTCGAAGACGATGGTTGCGGTGTCGACGAAGATAAACTTCCTCACCTCTTCGAACGCTTCTATCGTGTCGACAAAGGACGCTCACGACAGCGCGGTGGCACTGGCTTGGGACTCTCTATTGTCAAGCATGCCATTCTATTCCATGGCGGCACAATAGGCGTCAGCAACCGCCCAGAAGGTGGGCTTCGCTTCGATTTCTCTTTGAGCGAAAAGATCCTGAATAAGCAAAATCGATTTGATTAAGACGTTGTTTTAGTCAAAGAGAGAAATTCTCCACGTCAGTTGGCAATTAAGAACTTGACAGTATTCTACACGAAAGGTATATTTTTGTCCTTCTAACACTAAAACAATTTTAGGAGATGAAAAAGTTCATTCTTAATCTTATTCCTACACTTACTATCACACTCGCTGCTTTGTGTGCTATTTATGATGATTTCTTTTCATTAATTTTTGGTTTCATTTTCGTTTTCTTTTTGCCCATTGTAGCATTAGTCGCATTTTTTTCGATAATATACTCATGTTGCGTCGCATATAAGTGGCGTAAAGCGATATTGAGCCTACACATAATAAATATCACATTAATTCTAATACTAATAATACCAAGCTCAGAGCCAATAGCAATCGAGATGGAAAAAAACTACGAAGACAACAGAGACGATATTTTCAATCTTTCACACTACGCGCAAAAAGCAATCAACGATTCTTGTTGTCTAAATATTGAATATGATTTTTTTCATCCATACAACAACAAAATGCCCGATTCTGCCGAATGTGTCCTTATTGGATTAAACGACACTGAACAGCAACACATAAATAGGCTGATAAGAAAAGCCGACTGCAAAGGCATTCGTATAACCAAAGAATCGGTTCATATTTTATACAAAAGAGTCGGATTCGGCGCATACAGTTACGAAATACCATTATCAAACAATTATAAATCAAGTTGGGAAAATCATAAAAACAAAATTTCAGAATACTCAAAGATAGAATACAACGATACGGTACTATTTGTATACGAGAGTGGAGCTATCGGCTCAGATAACTTCGTTGGTAAAGATGAGTATTTAGAGCAACGAGCATTGTAACATAAACGGAATCTGACAACACATGCATACAAAAGTTGCTACAATTAAACGACATAAAAACCGACAAATCGTAAATGAATTGTAAATTCGCGGCGGCAAAAAGCAGAAACCACAAAACAAACCTTATAATATAAAAATGAACAAGAGTGCACTTCAAGTAGCTCGCGCAAGCTATCAGCCAAAAGTTCCGGCATCGATTTGCGGCGCAACCAAAATCGTTGAAGGCAAGGCTACCGAATCTGTAGCCGATCAGGCCGACATCAAAAAACTATTTCCTAATACCTACGGCATGCCTATCGTAACCTTCGAAAAGGGTGAGGCAGCTAAATCAGCTGAGGCTATCAACGTTGGTGTTATCCTTTCTGGCGGTCAGGCTCCTGGCGGTCACAATGTTATTTCTGGTATTTTCGATGGCATCAAGGCTCAGAATCCTAATTCTAAACTTTATGGTTTCCTCGGTGGCCCTAGCGGTCTCGTAGATCATAAATATATCGAACTTACTTCAGATATTATCGATGAGTATCGCAACACTGGTGGTTTCGATATTATCGGCTCTGGTCGTACGAAACTCGAAGAGGTTGAGCAGTTCGACAAAGGCCTCGAAATCTGCAAGAAACTCAATATCAAAGCTATCATCATCATCGGTGGCGACGACTCTAACACCAATGCTTGCGTACTTGCTGAATATTATTTGGCTAAGAATGCTGGCGTTCAGGTTATTGGCTGTCCTAAGACCATCGACGGCGACCTCAAGAACGAAATGATTGAGACTTCGTTCGGCTTCGATACCGCTACTAAAGTTTACTCTGAGGTTATCGGTAACATCGAGCGCGACGCCAACTCTGCTAAGAAATACTGGCACTTCATCAAGTTGATGGGTCGTTCAGCAAGCCACGTTACCCTCGAGGCAGCTCTTCAAACTCAGCCTAACGTAACCCTCATCGGCGAAGAGGTTGAGGCTAAGAACCAAACTCTCGACGACGTTGTTACTTACATTGCCAATGTTGTTGCAAAGCGCGCAGCTAAAGGCTTGAACTTCGGTACAGTACTCGTTCCAGAAGGTCTTATCGAATTCATCCCAGCTATCAAGAAACTCATCTCTGAGCTCAACGATATGCTTGCTGCTAACCAAGCAGAATTCGACAAAGTTGCTGCAGAAGACAAGATTGACTACGTTGTTAAGCACCTTTCAGCTGAAAACGCAGCACTCTTCAAGAGCCTTCCTACCGCAGTGTCTACACAGCTTGCTCTCGAGCGCGACCCACACGGCAACGTGCAAGTTTCGCTCATCGAAACCGAGCAACTCCTTGCCGAAATGGTAGCTAAGAAACTCGCTGCATGGAAGAAAGATGGTAAGTTCGTTGGCAAATTCGCTACTCAGCACCACTTCTTCGGTTACGAAGGTCGTTGCGCTGCTCCTTCAAACTTCGATGCCGACTACTGCTACTCACTCGGTCGCGTAGCTGCATTGCTCATCGCAAGTGGCAAGACTGGCTACATGTCATCGGTTCGCAACACTACCAAACCTGCTGCTGAATGGCTCGCTGGTGGTATACCTATCACCGCAATGATGAACATGGAGAAACGTAACGGTAAGATGAAGCCTGTTATCCAAAAGGCTCTCGTTAAGCTCGATGGTGGTCCTTTCAAATTCTTCGCTTCTAAACGCGACGAATGGGCTATCGAGACTGCATACGTATACCCAGGTCCTATCCAATACTTCGGTCCTTCTGAAGTTGCTGATCAGACAACCAAGACTTTGCAACTCGAGCATAAATAATTTAGTATATACGCAGATATGTATACATGGTCAGTCGATTGATTTCGGCTGACCTTTTTTTATATAAAGTAATGTACATGGCAGAATGGATGGATATTTTTAGCTTTTCAATCCATCCGTAAATATTTTCTTATCTATCGTTGTTTCTTCTCCATTTTCAAACTTGGTTATTTTCCATGTATTGCCGTCTAAAATTGGCAAATAGAAAATATGCTTCGTCTTTTGTGAACAAACTTTATAACAATCTTTTATGTTGCGAACCTTAGTTTCGTATTCATCTTCGCTGATATTGAGTGATGATGATTTATTCACGCTTTTCACCTCGAAAATATGAATTCTGCCCTTTTTGTCTTTCATGACAAAATCGGGATATGAAGCATGAATGCCATCGGAGAAATACTCATATTTTATTTCGGAATTCAACGGGAAATTCTTGCCCCATAGGAATTTGTTATCCTGCAAAAGGTGGGTTTGCCCAATACTACTTTGCCGAATATCTTTCAACACCTCCGCCCACTTCTTTTCGGCTTCGCTGTCGAATGAAAACTCATCGGCGACTTCATCATTTTCTTTTCTATACCAAACCCAATCATCAAGCGTAAGTGTTTTTTCGGTTTCGTTGTAGCAACTGCCGTACGGAAAACTTACTGGCTCGCAGACCTCCATACTCTTTTCATAATCAGTTATGTAGGAGTGATATTTCTTCTTAATCTCGCCAAGATTTTCGACACACAAACGCCATTTCTCGTATGTATCGGCATACTTGTAGCAAATATCTTGGATTTCGTTTTCTGTCTGTGAGAGATTGCGGTACATTTCAAAAATGTTTCCTCCAGTTAATTTTTCCTTTTTGCCTTCAAGTATGGATTCTACATCAATATCGTTGTTGATTGTTTCGACTTTCAGTTTTGTCGGAGTTACGCGTATTTCATTTTCAATATCGTAATTGCTAAATAGATTGACTTGTTTAGGTAGCCCTGCCTCTTTTGGCTTTATGCCCCATATCCATGCAGTTGAAGCCAAATCTTGTGCATCTTTGGGTAATCGCTCAAAGTCCAACAGTCGTGGGTTGCGTCGAACACGTCCCATAACTTGCTCGTCGAGCTGCTTGCTTTGTGTATCGCGCACTTGATAGAGCATACAGGCACGCGGAATATCCCAACCTTCGCTGATGACCATCTTGAAAATGATGACCGAAATGCTCGATTCTGTTCCTTTCATGTACTCTTTCCACTTCGATACTTTGAGTTTGTTCAAACCCGAATCGTTGGTGCGGCATCCTTTGCCCGATTGGTCGCCAGTGATGTAAACCCATTTCAAATCTTGGTGTTTCGTGTTGTTGAGCGTTGGGAAAATGTTGTTGTTCAATTCTTCTTCGGCTTTGTCCTTATTGGAAATCTGAATGATGAAACACGGATTCACACGCAACTTGTTGGTGTAATCGGCCTTGATTTCCTCGAATTTGTCAAGGGCTGCGTCAAGCGAATCAGTTTCGGGCTGAAACTCCACCTGTTTTATCAATTTTGCTTCTTCGGCATCGGCGTTTGAAATCTCTACATCGGGCAACTGTTTGCGCGACAGTTTCGGCGTTGCGGAATAATTGATGACAACCGAGAAAAAACTGCCTAATTCATCAAGGTTGGAAGTGGCAATATGACATTCGTCTTTTATGACAAAAATGGATTTCCCCGCTGTGCCGCCACTTAGCAAATCGCCTGTGGTTGTTTGCAGAAAATTCAGAAACGTGCCTTCTTCCTTGAGTTTGCTTTTGTCTTTGTAAAGGTCGCGAGGCAAGACATAGACATTGTAGTCTGTTGGGATGTATAACGAACTTTCGCCGCTTGTCTCTGAATTTATCAGGTACGGATTGAGTTTTGGAAATGTGCCGTTTTGCGCCAATGCACAAAAAGAGTTGTAGTTCTGCTCCGCCAATTCACTTTTCGAAAGCGATGAAACCAAGAAGACGACATTGTTTTGAATGGCGAGAATACGATTCATAAAATCTGCCATCATGTACGTTTTGCCGCTGCCGGTAGGAGCTTTGAACGTGTATTCTTTCTTTCCTTGCGAAAGTACAGAGACCATTTTGGTCACCTCACGATTCTGTAAATCTTTAGCTTCCTGCAACATAGCTTACTCCTCCGTCTTTTGTTGTTCCAGGTACTTTTGCGTTTTATCGAAGTTGCCACAAACCCACTCGATTTTCTCCTTTATGTTTGCAAACTTCTCTTTGCCATAAAGCGTTTCGTCTATCACATCGAAAGGCGTTTTGCCTTCTGTCCATTCAAAGTTTGAAACGCTCTCTATTTCATACACATCGAGGTTACCGCCGTAAGGTTTGTTTTTCTTTATCCACTCAAAATCTTTTGTGCCGTCGTAGCACTCGCCAGTCATAATGCGTTTGAGGCGTTTGCTTGTTACATCGTAGGCAATGCCGTTTGGCGTGGTGTCGGTCTTTTCGTTGAGCTGGCAAAGAATGAATGTGCGGTTGCCTTCGGGTGTTTTCTCATTGAGCAAATCACCTTCTTTTGCCTCGCTGCGATTGAGGTCGAGAACGGCGTGACCTGTTGTGCCAGAACCTGCGAAGAAATCAAGAATTATTGAATCGTGTTTTGTACTTAATTCAAAAACTCGTTTTATCAAATAAGTAGATTTTGGGTATGCAAAAATGCCAGAACCTAAAATATCTTTCACCGATTCTGTTCCTCTCTCATTTACAAACTCTTTCTCATCCCAAATGCTGCGTTGCATCTTAGTCGTTTTCCTGTATTTTTGGACAATCATATAACCTCCATTTTGGTTTTCCTTGCCAAAAATCACTTTGTTTAGATTTTCTCTTGCCTTTTCTTCTTTTCCCCATCTCCAAACAGTTTGAATACCTTGTGAAATAGCAGGTAAAACCTCAATGCAGAATTGGTCGTCCTTTTCTAATGAAATTTCAAACAAACCATTTTTATCTTTTTTGTTTGGATTTAGATAAAAAGGATAGAAAAGATTGGGACGGTTTTTGTCGTTAAATTTCACATTTCGGTTTCGCAATTCCATAAGATTGAAACCTCCAATCTCATCTGAATATTGAAAAATTTTTTCTGCATCGTCAATTGGATTTAGTTCATATTCGAAAATATTCTTTGCAAATATTATTAGATATTCATGTTGAATCGCAATTCCTCCATAATCCCGTCCACCTCGGTTATTTACTATTATTGAATTACTTACAAAATTACTTTCCCCCATTACCTCATCAAACAAGCACTTCACATACGCTTGATTCTTGTCGTCGATTGAGCAGAAAATTACACCTTCGTCGGACAGCAATTGTTTTGCAAGCGTCAAACGAGGATATAGCATTGAAAGCAAATTGTCGCGCGTGATGGCATTGTTGTAATTGGTTGCGGCAAACTCGCCCATACTGTCTTTGCCGTATGGTGGGTCAATATAAATGACATCAATCTTGCCGCGATATTGAATCAGAAGATTTTGCAAGGCTTCGTAATTGTCGCCTATAATAAGTTTGTGCGTAGGCTTGCTGTCGTCGGTATGAAACGAGAGGGCTTCGTTTTTCTTGAAATACTTAATGGTGTCGCTCATCTTTTCGAGCCGCTTGTCGAAATGGAGTCCAGTGCGCTTGTAGGTAGTACCGAGTGCCGCAATGTTGATGGCTTCGTCGAGTGAGTCGGCATTGTTGATGAGTTTGATAAGCAAATCGGCGTTCGTTTGCTCAAGGATTTTGTCCGAGACACGTTTTTCTATCTCGGCAATCAGCGTTTGCTTGGTTGCATTCATAGATTTATGCTTTTTCAGCGTTCAGCCACTTACCGATGAATGCAGGTACACAAACAAATACCTCAAAGGACATAAAGAAAGCGCGAACTTCCCTTATTGAGCTCTGAGGTATTTGGCGTAACCCGCAATCACAAATAAGTTCCGTCCACGCTAAGCGTGAACGTTCACTGAACTTATTCGTGTGACTGCACTTCTAATCGCCAAATTTTCAGAGCATCTCGAATAAATAGCAAACGCGTATTTATAATATGTTATATGTTTCTGTTTATCTCATTCCGTGAAATTTGAAAAATCGCGTGAAATTACTAAAAATAGACCAAAGGACAGATTGCTTTCAAATAACATTTACTCCTTCAAGCATCCGATGGGTACAACGAAAACACCATCTTCCTTTCTCTGGTAAGCGAAGTCGCCTACTGCAGTTAGAACCATTAGAAAAGATGGTTTGCACATTTTATCAGTGTCTATTTTATTGGCAAGTGATATTAATGTTTTTGCACCTTCGGCAATGAGTTGCTCGCCTCCAAGTTTTATTTCTATAAGGCCATATTTGCCATTTCGCAAATGAACTACCGTATCGCACTCTAACCCACTTTTGTCCCTATAGTGAAAGACCTCGCCATCTATCGCATCAGCATACACACGTAAATCACGAACACACATGGTTTCAAAAAAGAGGCCCATAGTCTCTAAGTTACTTATCAAATCTTGTGGTCCGAGGCCTAACGATGCGGTAGCAATAGAAGGGTCTGTGTAATAGCGTGTGTCACTTGTTCGAATAGCTGTTTTTGAACGCAGATTAGGATTCCAAGCGTGCATATCCTCAATAACAAATATTTTTTTCAGAGCATTGATGTAGCTATACACAGTATCTTCGTCAAGAGTGCTATGGTCGTTTGTTAGCATATCGGCTCTAATTATTGATATTGCGGTTTGGCTACCTTGTTGTCGAGCGTATGAGCGCATGAGTCTTTTGACCCTTTCCGTATCGCGAACGATTCCATCTACTCTGGAAATATCGGCATTTACAACTGCATCAAAATATTCAAAAGCTCGTTCAAGTGCAATATCATCACTCTGTAATACAGCTTTAGGCCATCCTCCTCGACAAATCAAATAGGCAATCTGAGTAAGGTCGAATAGCATTTTACATTCGCATTCGGTAATTTGGCTTAATTTTATTCGGTAATATGGCTTATTTCCATTCGGCAGTTTAGCCATTTTTTATTCCGCTATTTGGCTTATTTCTATTCTGCAATTTGGCTTGTTTCTGTTCGGCAATATGACGCCGCTTATTAGATAATTTGAATTTTTTGCGTGTTTATCATCACTAACTAAATAAAAATGATAGAATTATATGGTCAGTCGATTGATTTCGGCTGACCTTTTTTGGTGCTAAGCCCTAATTATGAATACATTATTGTATATATAAAAAAAAACTCTCCACTATCCCAGTGGAGAGATCCCCCTTTTGTATCATGCATTATGATACATGATACTTTTTTCTAATGAGCACGTTTGCTCGACTACTTTTCCCTTTCTATTTTATAATTTGTTAACAAACATTTAACCATTACAAATTTACATTTTTTTACAAATAAACAACCTCATAAAAAGAAAAATCTTACTTATACCATTTCAAAAATCTTACAGCAAACAATCATACACCACTAACCTTTTGACTATAAAGACAATAAACTCGCAAAACAAACATCTATTATACAAATACACACTACTATGTATTGCATAATACTATGTTGATACATATATTTGCCGATGTTCAACCAAATGTTAATAAGCATGAATACAGAAAACGCCCAATCGCAAATGCGCAAAGGAATGTTGGAGTACTGCATTTTGCTTCTATTGCAGCGAGCACCAGCTTATTCTGCTGACATCATAAAGCAGTTAGAGCAAGCAGACCTCATTGTGGTAGAAGGTACGCTCTATCCACTGCTTACGCGACTGAAAAACTCAGGATACATAGGTTATGAGTGGCAAGAGTCACTTTACGGTCCGCCACGTAAATATTATAACCTTACAGAAAAAGGAAAAGAATTTCTCAGCGTCCTCGACCAATCGTGGACTAACCTTGAAAAAACTGTTAACATACTACGTAATACAAACCCAAACAATTAATCAGATATGAAAAAGAATATAAACATCAACATGTTCGGCACAATCTACTCTATAGACGAAGATGCATGCAAACTATTAGAGGAATATATAGCCGACATTAAGCATCGATTTAGCCAACAAGATGGTGGCGAAGAAATAGCCGATGATATTGAACATCGCATTGCTGAATTGCTTTGGGAACGCAAGGAAGCTGGTGTGGAAACAATCGATATTATGACCATAAAAACCATCTTGAAACAGATAGGTCAACCTGAGCAACTGTCGGAAAACGAAACGACAAGCAACGATGCAGCGCAAAACGAGTCGGAAACTGACAAGAAAGAAGGCAAAGAGAAGAACAAAACAGCACGCAAACTCTTCCGCGATTCACAAGACAAAAAACTTGGTGGCGTACTTAGCGGTTTGCGATACTATTTCGGTGCTAATGATATTACATTGATTCGCGTGCTATTTGTTGTTGCGTGTCTTACAGTTCCTCTTCCGCTTGGCTTAGTATATATAGTTATGTGGATAATTACACCAGAAGCTCAGACTGCACGAGATCGACTTCTGATGAAAGGCGAAGAGATTACACCCGACTCACTTGAAGAGGAGATTCAAAACGAACAAAAGCGTGATGGCGAGACTTCAGGAAAGGATGGCGAAGATGACAATCAAGACAAAAAAAGGAAAAGCAATCGAACAAAGAAAATCGTTTTATTGCTTATAGTATTGGCATTTGCGATGTGGTGTACGCCTATTGCTTCCATTCCGTTTATATTTCATTGGCCTTTGCCTTTTGTCAGTGGCACCATAATGTTCTTAGTGTTCGTTTTATTAGGCTTTCTTGTGTATAAAATAATTAAATCGCGATAAATCAATAGCTATAGTTACGCTGCAAAAAGGAGAGGTTGTACGTCTACAAAAGATGTACAACCTCTTATTGCTGCTATTATTTGAGTGGTGCGTATAATTGCCTGGAAAATTTTGCCCTCACTAACTAAATAAAAATGATACGATTACGCGGCCGGTCGATTAATTTTGACTAACCGAGATTTTATGTTTATGCCAAGTCCACAGAGAATAGTCATTCCTACGCCATTGCTCGCCTTCAATTGGTTGGCTGGTGGCGGCATCGCATCGGGCGATGTGGTGAGCGTTGTGGGCGAAACATCGTCGGGGCGAACAGCGCTGCTACTTACGATATTGGCAAATGCGCAGAAAAGTAACCTCGTCGCGGCATATATCGATTGCGAAGATGAATTTCTGTCGACCATGGCGCGTCAGTGTGGCGTCGACGATAATCTTATATATGCCAAAGCGCAATCGAGCGAAGAGGCGCTCGATGTTGCCAAACGCCTAATAAATAGTGGCTCTGTAGATATTCTTGCTATCGACAAAATGTACTCGCTCCTCTCAAGCAATAGCGTCCTCGATGCCGCAGACGTCTTTCGTAAAAACTTGAAACACCTTGCCAATATTGCTCGCGAGCGACACGTTGCGCTAATCTTTTCGTTGCCATACGTACTTATGCCCGAAAATAGCGATGCTCCAGTCGAATGGTGGGCTTTGAATATTGGCGCAGAGGACCATCGCATCTGCTTGCGCCATCCGCGTTACGCTAATGATACTCTTTTTTGCGATGTTCATATTTATAGTAAATATGTTCGCTATCAGCAGATTAACTCGTCTGTTGCATTTGTTCCTTTTGCATATCAAACGTCTTGGGAATTATTCTCGTTAGCTGTTAGTTGTGATGTAATACGTTATGAATCAGGTGTGTATAAGTATGATTTTGCCAGTCTTGCAACATCGCCAGAGCAGTGCATCGATATAATCAATAAAGACAAAACGCTCTTTGAACAGCTCTCGAACGACGTTCAAATAGAGTTCAAAAGTCGTTGTCTAAAATTGAAGCATCGAGATTTATTGCTTTAGTCGTCGATAAAAGAAGCAACAATATTGTACTTTCGCGCAAACGAAACAAAACTACCCGAATGAAGAGAAAACTACTTTTAGCAGCAATATCAATTCTTTCAATAAATAGCTACGCGCAAAACTACGACCTCGTATGGTCGGATGAATTCGACACCGACGGACCATTAAACTCGCAGATATGGAACTTTGAAGAGGGTTTTGTGCGTAATCATGAAGCACAATGGTATCAGCGCGAGAATGCATACCAGAAAGATGGATTGCTCGTAATAGAATGCCGCAAAGAGACAAAGGAGAACCCCAATTACGACCCAGATAGCGACGATTGGCGAAAGTATCGTAAGGAGATAGAATATACATCGGCCTGCGTGAAGACAAATGGGAAATATGAGTTTCTGTATGGTCGAATGGAGGTTCGCGCACGCATTCCCGTTGGTTATGGCGCTTGGCCCGCAATATGGACACTCGGAAGTTGGGCAGAATGGCCTTCGTGTGGCGAGATAGACATAATGGAGTTCTATCGCATCGACAACGTGGCTCACATACTTGCTAACGCCGCTTGGGGCAACGAAAAGCATTGGAGCGCCGAATGGAATTCAGTGAAAACACCTTTTCAGCATTTCATTGAAATAGATCCGTTTTGGGCATCGCGTTTCCATAAATGGTGCATGGATTGGGACGAGGATTACATACGTATTTATCTCGACGGCGAGCTATTGAACGAAATTCCTCAATCGCAAACTGTTAACGGCAGCATAGGCAACTACGAATCGCCTTTTAGACATCCACAATACATACTGCTCAATCTTGCTCTTGGCGGTGATAACGGCGGCGTCATTCTCGACTCGGCTATGCCTATGCGCTACGAGATTGACTACGTTCGTGTATATCAGAAAAGAGAGTAAAAGCGGCTCTCAAAATCAATCCACATTCAGGGCCTTCACTTGTATACGTTGGTCGGATAGCACACGACTATGAAGAGAGCGCACGTTTATCTCAACATGACGCGTGGTAAAGTCGGGTGCATTATAGGAATATAACGACTCGCGGTAGTAGTGAAGCGGTCTTCGCTGCGGCAAAAGGAAGGGCTTAGTAGCAACGCCATTGCCATCGACGCAAGAGAAATAGAGCAAACTATAGAGGTGATCTTCGCGTTTGCTGCCGAAGAGAAACCAATGCGAATCGCAACTCCAGTTGTGATATGCATCGGTCTCGACGCTATTCACTTCCGACATCAGACGTTGCTCTCCAGTCTGCAAATCGAGCATATAGAGGTCCGACTCTTGCCTATTGATGGGCGTAGTGCCATAGTCGGTTAGGCAATACATAATATAACGACCATCGTAGGAAGGGCGAGGCAAGCAGACACTTTTACCAAGTGCACGCGCATCGAGAATGGTGTCTACTACAGCACCAAACGTAGCACTATCGGCATTGAAATCTATAGAACATAAGCTATAGCGCAACTTGTCGTATTCGGCAGGCATACGGCAGAGCGGCGCAGCACAGAAATATATTTTCTTGCCATCGGCAGAGAAGGCTGGCGTAGTCTGGAAATCGGGCGTTGAGAGTTGCGAGGGACATAGCAATTCGTTAGTCTCTACGTTCAACACAGCCACGTCCGACACTGCATCCCAAGGTTCTATGATTTTATCCTCGCCAACGTAGAAATTTTGAAATATACGGTTGAGAGAATATGCACAATATTTACCATCGGGATGCCAATAGCCATAAGTGCAACTGCCTGGTGTTGTGGGAGTTTTAGTATTCAAATATGTATCCTTACCATTTGCACGAACAAGCGTACAACCATGAGCGCCACGCACATGAACCGACAAAAAATCGGGATTTCCACGATTTGCATAATGACAATTCAAGCACTGACCATCGACAGCAGAAGCCTCTATGATAGGCTCTTCGTCGAAAGTGCTGAGGCAGCGCTGATAGATACCAATTTTGCTAAACGTCTCAAAGCCAGGCGCTATCTTGCGATACGTAACGCCATAATCGTTCAATGCATACGTACTCACATACATACTAAACTGCTGATATTTAAGCCATTTACCATCGGCTTTGGCAAAGACCTGAAACAAAATCGAGTCGCCAACATTTGCAGCAGTAAGTTCGTGCCAATCGTCAATATCAAAATCGATATAGCGGCCTCCTGATGTCAACATGCCAGATTTTGCGCCAGTTGCAACCACGAAGACACGCTCGACTTCGGCTGAATCGGCAACGACATCGAAATTCATTGGGGCTATTTCGGCGGGAATAGTCACTCCAATATAATCAGGGTAAATATTAGGCAAAGAATTGACTTCCAAGGCATTTTCTGGTTTTTGCACACATGCCGTAAGTATACCTAATATGCATAATATGGAGAACTTGTATTTCATAATTGAAAGTTGAAAATTGAAAATTGAAAGTTGAAAGTTGAAAGTTGAAAATTCATAATTGAAAAACTCGTAACTCGTAATTCGTAACTCATAACTCGTAACTATATTCATCCTTCGCGCTCCGAACCACCTTGATGTTCGCCAATTGCGTCGGGCTGCATATTATGCGTTAGGTAGTAGAACCAATATGTATTGCCATAACTTTCGCGCCAATGTTGAGGCTCATTGGGATGCTGCTGATATACACGCGCAAAAGACATCAGGCGCTGAGTTAGCGAGGGTGACAATTGGTATGGGAAACCATCGAACGAGGAATGGCCGAGAGTCCAGAAAAACGCCAGCGCCTCTTGATGATGTATAGGAATAATCGTCTGATTATATTTATCGGCAGCAAAATGATAATAGCCAGCAAAATTTTGCAACTGACCTTTGAGCAAGAGTGCTGCGCAGAAATAATTCCATGCTAAGAGATTGTTAGAGCCCTTCTGAACGGCCAACTGACCAAACATCTTCTCTATCTCGCTATAATTATAGAGGAACTCGTTTTTGAAACGCAACCGGCGTTTCTCGCCCCAAATGCGATGCGCATCCACAAGTTCGTCATTACCGAGACAAGCTTCGGCACGCAGAGCCCAACTACGATAGAACAGGCTCTGTTTCAGCTTATTTATATACTTAGAAGCAGCTTTGTATTTATGATTTACAATAAGGCACTCAACCATTCGGCGCATGAAACGACCACTCTTGCGATTGTTGAGAATAGATTCTTGCAAATCGAAGTTGTAGCGAAAAGCCGAATTTATCATACCAAGATGATAGAAAATCTCAGCTGTAGCAAGACATGTAGTATTGTTTCGCTCGTATGCTGCAACAAGGCTACCGATGTCGTTTTGATGAAAATCGAACATGCGTTCGCCGAGGAGACCAAGCTTTGCAAGAGCCAAATTTGTGCATTGGAGGCTGAAATTGTCGCGCGGCTGAACGAGGTCGGCATAGTCGACTATATCTTGCCAACGCTGGTTGCGCACAAGGTAATCGAAGCGAAAGACTTGAGCCTTATCGGCATCGTAATTAGCAGAGAACGAAGCTATTCCAGCTACTATAGCAATACAGGTAGCTATAATTACAGACATTCGCGCCGACTTAATGCGCGCGCAATAGTCTATACCTATGCTGAGTAGAAATGCCACGAGCATAACGCACCACTGCAAAGCAGGGAAAACGTTGGGCACACGATAGTAGTTGATGCCAGCAAAAATCTGTGCTGGCGCATATTGATTGAGGAACGGAACGCCAAACACCACATACGGTAGCAGAGCAACCACCAAAAGCCACAATGCCATAAGCCACACACCATTGCGAACGCGCACAAACCAGCCAACTATAACTATAGCTGCAAATAGAACCGATGCTGCGCCTAAAAGCCAATAGAGTGCTAAATATACCTCAACAAACAACACTCGAAGAGCTGCTGCTCCTGCCGTGATCTTTCTAAACAATTTCACCGACAAAAGAGACAGTGTCACTGCTACAGGGAACGACAACAACACATTTTCGTCGAGCAGATAGCCAGCCATCAACACCGATGGTAAAAACGACAAAACATACGTATGCAAATTGCGCTCACGCACCAAACTCCAGACTGCCAATTGCAGACCAACAAGCACAAGCGCAACAATAGCAGCTCCTGCGGCAGGCAATATGTAGAATTGTGTCAAAAATTCGCCTACATAGTCAGCCAAACCTCCGGCTACAGAGAATCGTTCTGCCGCATAGTCTGCTGAAAAGAGAAATAGTTGATATTGCTCTTGGTATGACAGAAATTCGGCATGTAGCAGCCAAAAAACAAACACCGCAATGGCGTATGCAGCCGACATACACACGTAAACATTCGATTTCTTCATATTACATAGTGTTTTGTCTCAAATACTCATTCGTTTTCCCTTAGGTTTCAGGAAGTTGAAATAGGCGTTTTGACGTTTTATCTGTTGTATAACTGTTTCAAAAAGTCGTGCAAAGTGCCACTTTCAGCTTTGTCGACAAAGGTTTGAGCCTCAGTGCGACGCCACTTCATATATTGCATCATGGAATCGCGAAGTGCTGATGCGTAAGCCGTATCACCTTGGTGAATAAGGTATCGATAGTGCTGATTTTGCTCTACAAGCACCTTATTTGTCGACATCATAAATTCTTTATATCGCTGAAGCAGATCATTCTGACGTGTACCTCCGCCATAGCTAACCGTATCAATGCAAACCTTAATTGTACCAGGCTCGGTAACCACAAGAAGATTTTCAGTGCCATACCTAAAATGTGCTGCAATACGTATATCGCCCACATACTCACGATTGCCAATGAAACGGAATTTATGATCCTTGATGATAGTGGAATCGACGCCAATTTGAGCCTTCACAGCACTATCGAGTGGCACAATGAAGACCCATTTACCTTCCAAACGTTCTTGGGGAACTTCTCCTTCGATGGTAAACGTGTTATGGTTGCTACACGAGAACATAACCAACGAAGACAATAAGAATAACAGTTTTTTCATTACAGATTTTATTTGATATGAAAGTGCTTTCGCAATACGAATTTCAACATTTTTTCACAATTAGCCAACGCTCATAAGCATCAGTTTATGCCATTTCTAACTAAAAAGAAAAGACCGCACAAGAAAAACTTGCACGGTCTCACTTTTATGGAAACTAAAGTTTACACGTTACATACTTTATGTAAAGACGAACCTAAGGTATATTCGCGCAACATTTTGCACACTTAATTATTCTTCCAAAGGTTTGAAGCTCCACCATGTAGTTTCACCCCATCCGCCAACTTCGGTTTCATAGTAGGTAAGTACTAACGAATTAGCAGATGCAGCAGAAATATTGAACGTATTTACCAGCTTACCTTTACCATTTATCATGAATGGGAATAGAATTGGATTATCGTTTCCTGCAGAATTTGGTTCTACCGATAGCGTGCCATAATATGCCCAAGTGCTGTAATCAGGATCGGTCAAAGTAACTTCACTCTTGATTATTTCCTCACCTTCAGGAGTGTACTTCGTAACATACATCTTACCTGATGTGCAATCAAATGTCATATATGCACCTAACTTAGTTTCATCCTCATTTCCACTTCCACTATGGTTCATCTGTTTAGCAAAGTTGTTATCTGAGCCGTCCTCGTTTTTACCTGTTAATGGATCACCAATAGGAGCAGTACCCCACCAAATTTGACTACCATCCCAAATACCACCAGAGTTACCGCCATTACCCCAGCAACGGCCAGAAGCATCGGTACCCCAGGTCCATTTCTTTGCGCTATTATTAGACAAACTGTAGTAAGTATCAGTTGTACTAACAAAGCGCCACCATGTAGTTTCGCCCCATCCGCCAACTTCGGTTTCATAATATGTTAGAGTAAGTTCTTCTGGAGTGATTTGAGAAACATTGTACTCAGTAACAACTTTGCCTTTACCATTAATCATGTATGGCCAAAGAATATCACCATTGTCGGTATCCTTAGTGATAAGTTTTGCAACAATCCAATCTTCAGCCTTAGGATTGTAGTCGTTCAACTCATACTTACCCTCGTGCAACTTTTTGCCTTCATTGTCGTACTTAATTACAGTTCCATTTTCATAGAACATCATATAAGCACCGTAGTTTTCTTCGCCAGTGAGCGTACCAACCTTTGAATGCTGAAGTTGTTTTATGAAGTTGTTGTCCGAGCCATCTTCGTTCTTACCTGTTAATGGATCGCCGATAGGAGCAGTACCCCACCAGATAGCAGAGCCATCCCAAACGCCACCTGAGTTACCAGCATTACCCCAGCAACGACCAGAAGCATCGGTACCCCACGTCCAACGCTTGCCATTCTCACTACAGAGCATACGGAGTTCTGGAGCAAGTTGCTGTGGAACTGATACTTTGATGGAGCGTTTAGTAGTAATGAAATCTTCGCCATTCATAATGTCGAAATAGAGGTCTACATCAGGCTCTTCGCCGCGAGCTTTGGTAAGAGTGAACGTACCACCGCTACCACAAGCCTTCTGTGATTTATTGCCGTTGGCATCTTTCACGTAGACCATCACATTGTTCTTGGCGCTAAAGGTGATGTAGTTACCATCAGAAGCCTCATTACCCTTCGCATCTTTTTGAATAATGGTAACGAAGTCGTCGGCATCTACTTCAGCCTGGCTCAAGTTGGTATATGACCAATCTTCCTCGTCCAATATGGGGTCGCAGGCAATAACTGCCAACGACGCCATAGAGAGCATAAATATTTTATTCTTCATTTTCGTTACTAATTATCATTGATTAATAACCCTTATACTGATAATCAGACTGGTTAACCCAACCTGCATTTTGCGTCATATAATTAGATAGTGCAATCTGAGTATATGGTTTTGCAAATAGAGCTTGAGTAGCAACCAAACGTGCTTTCCACGAACCGCCGCCACCCAAGTGAGCCATAGGTATATCTGCTCCAGAACCATCTTTTACGATAGCACCAGCTTCACCTTCGAGGCAGGTAGCAATGTAGCTCGTTTCGGTAATACTGCTGCCCGAGAAGCGACGCATATCACTCCAGCGCAAACCTTCGCCTAAGAATTCCCAACGGCGCTCTGCCTTGAGGTTATCGAACGTAAGTGCTTTAGAGCCAAGACCTGCACGAGCACGAACCTTGTCGAATGACGCTTGGTCGTTTGCAAGTTCGGCATACATCAAAAGCACATCGGCATAGCGGATAAGATAAACATCCTCGTAGTGCGAACCTTGCATGTTGTTTTCGTTAGAAGAGGTGAAGCTGTCGCTGATGTAACACCAGAACGTATCCCATGGTGTACCGTGTCCATCTTCCTTATTCTTCATACAAGTAACTGGCAAATACTTCTTCACAGCAAAACCGCCATCTTCGCAGTTATCGTCGAAATAGTATTTCTCAAGTTCTTTTTGACAATCGAGAATGGTAGCGTTAATACGTTTGTCGGTAGGTTCAGCCGCCTTCCACGCATCAACGGTATTTGGCGATGCAGGAGCCATACCCCAACCTTGACCGAATGGGAAGGTAGATTCACCACCATTGTTTGAGCAACGCAAGCCCATGTAGAGGGTGAACTGGTTTGAATAACCCATTTGATTGTCGTATTTCCAACCTGCATAATTCATATACTGAATACCGAACATTTCCTCATCGTTGCCGTTTTTGAAGGTTTCGGTAACGTCTTTGGTATATTCATAGTCAGATGCTACCAATGAGTGAGAATACTGCCACAATGAACGGAAGTCGTCGAGAAGTTTGTAGACGCCACAATCTTTAGCGTCTTTCAAATAGTTAGCAACGGTAGCCTTGTTGAGTGTTGCATCTTTTATGCCTTCTTGGTCAGCAGGAATGGTAACGCTACAGTCGCCAGAGAGCATATCTGGTTGATTGCCATAAACGCCAGAATAGAAGAGGTAAGCGCGAGCAAGCATAGCTTCAGCGGCATACTTATTTACGTGACCAGAACTCTTAGTGCCAGCCATCAAGTTTGCTGCCGATTGGAAGTCTGCCATCACTTGAGGCATAACTACGGTAGCAGCATCGTCATCAGGTTTATCAACCACAGCAGAAGAGATCTGCATAGGTATGTTACCGAACATTTGGCAGAGCCAGAAATGATAGAAACCACGTAGGAAGTATGCCTCACCAACTGCTTGGTTACGTTTATCAGTACTGCTCCAAGGGAAGTTATCGAATGATTCAATAGCTACGTTGGTGCGATAGATGCCCTGATACATAACCTTCCAGAAAGCCTCATATTGGTCTACATTGTAGAGTGTGAGGTGCTCTATGGCCTTAGTTTCGTTATCGCTTGGGCAACCACCAGCAAGCTGGTCATCGGAAGCAATGTTCGAAGCCATAAAGTATGAAGTTAGAGGTGCTGCCGTTTGGTGGTTGAGCGATGCGTATGCAGCGGTCAACATTTGCGCAGCATCAGCTTCCGAAGTAGGGAAATTTGCTGTGTTAGAGAGTGTCATACTCTCGGTTTCGAGTGAGTCGTCGCATGACGCCAAAACCAAACCCGAAACAGCTGTCAATAGAATTAACTTTTTCATAAATGTTTGATTTTAGAATTTGACACTGAGACCGACCAAATAAGTACGAGAACTTGGATAGAGGCCCATATCGATGCCACCAGCCCAAGAGTCAGCACCAGCTGAAGAACCGATTTCTGGGTCGCAACCAGTGTACTTGGTGAAGGTGTAAAGGTTCTGAGCTTGGAAATAGAGACGAACCGACTGCAATGGGCAAGACTGCCAGAAACCTTTGCGGAGGTCGTAGCCGAGAGTTACGTTCTGAATTTTCAAGTAGTCGCCATCTTCAATCATAATATCCGAAATTGTCATGGTGTTAGCGCTTGAGGTTGAGCTCATAGCAGGCAACTTGTTCGAAGTGCCTTCGCCGTGCCAACGGTTGAAGATGTCGGTGGTGTAGTTCTCATTCCAGTTGGTAGCATAACGATATGCTTTGAGAATTTGCTGACCGAATGCACCGTGAGTAGTTACATTGAAGTCGAAACCATAGAAGTCAAGACCGAACGAGAGACCCATAGTAAATTTTGGATTAGGATTACCAATGTTGTGGCGGTCTTTGTCGGTGTCGATTACACCATCGCCATCGTTATCAACCCAAATAAGGTCGCCTGGACGTGCATCGTCGCGAACGGCTTTACCATTAGCACGAGCTTGCTCTATTTGAGCATTGTTTTGCCATACACCTTCGGTGCTCATACCATAGAAGATACCAATAGGCTCGCCAACTTGTGCACGATAGGTATAGAAACCGTTTTGGAGAACGAGTTGCTGACCACCTTCTACAACACCTTGTAGGTTAGCAATCTTGGTAACCTCATTCTTGTTGAACGCACCATTGAAGTCAACGTGATATGATACATTATCGTTGATGTCGTCGCGCCAATTAATATCGAATTCAATACCCTTATTCTCAACGTCACCACCATTGATATAAGGAGCGTTTGTACCCATAACATCAAGAACAGGAGCTTGGATAAGCCAGTCTTTAGTAGTCTTCTTATACCAATCGAAAGTCAAACCGAGACGGCTGTCGAGGAAGCGAGCGTCAAGACCTACGTTAATCTGCTCTGAAGTTTCCCACGTTACATCTGGGTTAGGAAGAATGTTAGCGTATGCTCCATAGTTAGCGCTTGTTACGGAAACAGTAGCCGACTCTTCATCAGAGAATTTATAAGAGTTAGCTTGGTCCGAAGCAACAGTAGCGAGGTATTGGAAGTTTGCTATGTTGCAGTTACCGTTCTGGCCCCAGCTTGCACGGAGTTTCAAGAAGTTGAGTACCTCTTTAGTTGGCTCCATAAAGTCGTTATTGGTAAGCACCCAACCACCAGATACTGATGGGAAAGTACCCCAACGATGACCTTCAGCAAAGTTTGAAGAACCATCGCGACGGAGAACTACGGTAGCCATATAAGTTTCGTTCAAGTCCCAATTCAAACGGCCAAAAAATGAACTCAAGTGGCTTTCGCCCCAAGGTTCACCAGAGATAGATACCGTTTCGGTATTGTTAGATACGTTGGTAATCCAAGCGTGGTCGAAGTCGGTGAGCAACGAAAGCTTGGTATCTTCAGTAACAGAGTTGTCTACTGAAAGGCTGTTGCCCCAGCAAGATGAGTTCCAAGCCTGACCAACCATCACATCAATGTGGTTACCTGCCAATTCTGGAAGCTTGTAAGTAATGGTATTTTCTACTGAGTAGCTGCTACCCATACTTGCATCTTGGTGTACTTTATATGTATTAGGCTGATAAGTTGAGCTTGCAGAGAATGGTGTGGAGTAGTAACGTGAACTATTTGCGCTATAGCCAACGTTGAACTGAGAACGTATACGAAGGTTCTTTATTGGTTCAATCTCCAAATAAGGAGTTACGCCGAAGCCGAAGCTGCGGTTTTTGTTTTGGCTATCATATGTACCGCCAATCAATGCAACCATTGGGTTGTTCAAGAGGTCAACATCCCAGCCATCGCTGTGACCTGCGAAGTCGTAAAGTTTTCCATTGTCATCGTATACAGGAACGAGAGGACAAGCGATGAGGAATGCGTGGATGTTGTTCCAATATGAGTTACTCTCAGCGAGAGTATTGCTCTTAGTATAGTAGAGCGAGAGGTTTTCGCCAAAAGTAATGATGTCGCGATCGTCGCCTTTCCAGATAACGTGCTCAGAGTTGATACGACCAGTAAAACGATCGTATTTAGACTCACGTGGTTTACCCATAACACCTTCGTTGCTTGTATAGCTGAAACCGAGAGCAAATTTAGAGCGATCGCTACCGCCAGTAAGACTTGCAGCGTGGCTCTGCTGGAATGCATTCTTGTTGGTTATTTCTTCCCACCAATCGGTGCCTTCCCAGCCATCGTTCAACTTCTTCAAGATGTCAGCAGGAACTTTGGTACTCCAATCGATTTTCTGACCTGTAGTATTGAACGAATATTCGTCTTGAATAGCCATATACTCTTGTGCGTTAAGAGTAGATGGACGTTTGTAAACGTTAGACCAACCTACATAACCATCATAGGTAACCTTTACCTTACCGCTCTTACCTTGTTTTGTAGTTACAAGGATAACTCCGTTGGCAGCGCGGGCACCATAGATAGCACACGAAGCAGCATCTTTCAACACGTCGATGCTCTCAATATCGCTTGGAGCAACATTGCTGAGCGAACCGCCAGATACACCATCTATTACATACAAAGGTGAAGCATCACCAATAGTACCTACACCACGGATGTAAACCTTGAAGCTACCGCCTCCAGGCTGGTTTGACGTTGTGGTAATTTGCACACCTGGAGTAGACGACTGCAATGCATCGAGAGCCGATGTGGTATTCAACTTCTGCAAGTCTTCACCATCAACTTGCACTGTTGCACCTGTTACGAGTTTCTTTTTCTGTACACCGTAACCCATAACAACAACCTCTTCAAGGTCGGATGCATCTTCCTCCAAGGTGATGTCATACTTTGATTGACCAGCAACCACGGTTGCCGACGAAACTTTGAATCCGATGAACGAAAAGCTCAATACAGATCCTTCAGGAGCAGATAAGGTATAATTACCGTCCGCATCGGTGATTGTACCATTAGTGGTACCCGACACTACAACGTTTACACCTGGCAGTGGCGCACCACTACCATCAACTACCTTACCCGAGATTTTCCCTGCTTCCTGCGCAAATGTTGCTATGCATAGAGCAAACATCATAATGATCGCAGAAACTCCCCTGACGAGGGATGGGGCTGACAAAATGTTTCTTCGCATAAGTTTTGTTTTTTGTTACACTAACTGATTTTTTGCTATGATACACCAAATAAATACTATTCAGTATTAACACAACAACGCAAATATATACACGTTTTAACACAAACAATCGATTTAAGTGTTAAAATGACACTTATTTGCGATTTTTTAGCCACATTTTGCGTATTGCATTGATTTTCATCATATTCAAAATCCGCAAAACGACACCAGAAATGCGTAAAATGGTATATAGAGAAAAGGAATGTTACATATAGAAATAAATACAAATTAACATTTAAGCACTCTATTAACAAACAGCACACATGAGCAGAAGCGCTACAAGATCGACTTCTGCACTACACAAATAAGTATGATGGAAAAGTTCAATAGATAAAAAAAGGAACACCCAACGGCGTTCCTAATAATAGAAGAGCGGTAGACGGGGTTCGAACCCGCGACCCCCAGCTTGGGAAGCTAGTGCTCTACCAACTGAGCTACTACCGCATCGCATTTCGCGGTGCAAATGTATATGTAGACAACTACACAATCAAGTGTATTAAGCGTTTTGTAGAAAAATATTCTTCCTCAAAATAGCTACTAAGATCAAACACTTCAGCCGAGCGACCGAAAGGAGCAACTTCATCAGCAAAATCGCCACCTTTTAGATATAATATGCCATTTGCCACACCATTTCTGTTCTGCTTGGCCACAAGATGACGCGTCTGCGCCACAAAAGCGGGAAAAGAAGTAACCGCACGACTAACAACAAAGTCGAATTTCTCTTGACGAATTTCCTCAGCACGCTTCTGCAAGGCAGTAACATTTTTCAGTTTCAGTGCCGAAGCCACCTCGTTGACTACTCGAATCTTCTTACCAATAGAATCGACAAGTGTAAAATTCACCTCTGGAAACATTATGGCAAGCGGAATGCCAGGGAAGCCACCACCCGTACCGACATCAATAATATTAGAGCCAGCAGTAAATGGTGTATATCGAGCTATGCCAAGCGAATGAAGCACATGATGCTCCATAAGCATATCAATGTCTTTGCGCGAAATGACATTGATTTTAGAATTCCACTCGGTATAGAGAGCTTGCAACTGCTCATATTGCGAGCGTTGCTGCTCGGTGAGCTGTGGGAAATATTTGTCTATTATGTTCATTATCTATTTTTAGCGGTTTCGGTATTCTTAAGCATATTATAAAGCAACTCGCGAGAGCGAAAGAGTTGAGCTTTGACCGTGCCTATAGGTATAGCAAGCGTTTCGGCAATCTCTTCGTAGGAGAGTTCTTGGAAATAGCGCATTTCCACCAACCGACGATAACGTGGTTTGAGTTCTCTAACCACAGCTCTAACGGCATCTATCATTTGCGACTTTATCATCTCTTCGTCGGGATTAAGCCCTTTATCAACTACAGTTGGCACGTAGGACTCTTCCGACTCGTCGTTGCTATCTATCGACACCATCATTGCTCTGCGCCTACGTAGGAAATCGATAGCATTGTTACTGGCTATTCTGAATAGCCAAGTGCTAAAGGCAAAATTGGTTGAATACGAATCGATGTTTTTGAACGCTTTACCAAAAGTTTCTATTGTTAGGTCTTCGGCTTCAATCTTGTTGCCCACCATTTTGAGAAGCAAGAAATATATTGAGTCGCGATAACGCGAGAGAAGTTCAGTGTATGCTGTTTGATCGCCATTTATAGCACGCTCCACAAGATTGATGTCGTGGAGTGCTTTTTGTGAGTATACAACGTTTTCATTTATCTCCATTTGGTGTTTTTTTTAGTTGATTGTCCACAGATCCATGCAAGAAGTTGAATCCACGGCAAGAGTGTGTCCATAATAATAGCAGCTCCCCATAGTCCGCGCTCTCCCATAAGTTTCTGAGCACGATATAATGATATATATATGAGCACTTCACGAACGAAGAGTGCTGATGCTACTGACGATAATATAATTACGTTGGGCATACATATAAGCAATGCTACTCCACCCCAAATTGTAAGTTGACGAGTGATTTGCTCAAGCATAAGTATAGAACTTACACTCTTGGGATAATATGAGGCCGTTTGCAAATGACGAGCTTTCTGAGCCACCCACTGACTCCATGTATGCTTTGGCTCACTAACAGTTTGTGAATCGGCCGAAAACATTATTGAAGTATTCGCACGCGTACCCATTTCAGAGATAAAGAGATCATCGTCGCCCGATAGCACTTTGATGTTACATCTGTATTTCGAACTTGCGTCGTAGAGTTCGCGTTTGTAGGACATATTTCGCCCAACACCCATGAACGGACGGAAAGCAACCGCAAAGCCAAAATACTGCACTGCATTCCAAAAGGCTTCATATCGAATGATATAGTTGAGCAAACCACCTATTTTGCGATACTTACCATAACCGATAACGAGCTGTTTACCTTCCGTGTAGGCCTGCGCTATGCTTTCGAGCCATCTGTCCGACGATGGCACACAATCGGCATCGGTCATAACAAGATGTTGATATTTGGCGGCTTTTATACCAACGGTAACAGCGAGTTTCTTACCATGCTTGAAATGATTATCGATGGGTATGCTGGTATAATATAGTTGAGGATAACGTTGATGAGCTTCTGCAAGTTGCATAAGAGTATCGTCGGTAGAGCAATCGTCGACAACAACGACTTGAAATTCGGGATATTTCTGCTGCATCAACGAGTCGATAAGACGCGATATATTACCACCCTCGTTGCGTGCACAAACAACAATACTTAGGGGCGGTCGCTTATCGGAAAACTCCTTGCGGCTGCGCATACGTAGCATGAAAAATGATTGATAGAATATTTGCAAAATAGCTACGACGCCAAAAGCTACTAAGGCATAAAGCTCAACAGACTCCACTTGTTTTATTTGTTTTTTCGTTTATCAAGGCAAATCTACAATTGAGATTTGACAATTGAAAATCGAAAATCGAGGTACTTATCGGCTCACAAACTGTTCTCTTAACATTTAAGTTGTACTTTTGCATCACAAACAAACAGAAACGAACTTGGAAAACACAATCAAATACGCAGTTAAGTGTTTCGAAGACGAAGCACAAGCCGTTCTCGACATGATCCCCAACCTCACGGACGACTTCAACAAAGCAGTAGAACTAATAGCCAACAGCAAAGGGCGTTGCATAGTGACAGGTGTTGGAAAATCGGGGCACATTGGTGAAAAAATAGCCGCAACATTGGCAAGCACGGGCACTCCGTCGTTTTTCGTCAATCCTCTCGATGCTTTCCACGGCGACTTGGGCATGTTCACCTCCGATGACGTAGTAATAGCTATCTCATACTCAGGCACAACAGACGAACTCCTTCGCTTCGTTCCGCTACTTATGGAACGCGACATACCTATAATAGCTATGACGGGCAACCCAAATTCTCTATTGGCCGAATACTCTACCGCTCACCTCAACATTTCGGTGAAGCGCGAGGCCGAACCGCTCAACCTGGCTCCCACCTCATCTACAACCGCCACACTCGTCATGGGCGACGCCATTGCTATTGCTCTCATACATATACGTAACTTCAAAGCTTCCGACTTCGCTAAGTTCCACCCAGGTGGCAACCTCGGCAAAATGCTGCTCTCGAAAGTGAAAAACTATATGGTCAGCACTAACTTGCCTATAGTTAAGCCAAGCAGTTTCGTGAGTGATACTATTATAGAGATAAGCAAGACGAAACAAGGTATTGCTGTGGTTGCAGTCGATGGAGAGATTCTCGGTGTAGTAACCGATGGTGATGTACGCCGTGCTATGCAAAATAAACGCGATGAATTTTTCTCGCTCACAGTCGATAGCATAATGAGTCGAAATCCAAAGACGATTAACGAGAATGCAAAGCTTACAGAAGCTTCGGCTCTCATGCGCCAAAACAATATCCACACGCTCGTCGTCACCGACGACAACGGACAATTGGCTGGACTTATTGATTCATTTAGTTGTATGTAGCATACATATATATACGCCATGAAAACAGTCGCATTCGTTCCTATTCGTCTTAACAGCAAACGCGTGGTTGGCAAAAATCTCAAAATGCTTGGCGACAAGCCTCTCTTGCGCTACATACTCGATACGCTAACATCTGCAAGCAGCATCGACGAAGTGTATGTATACTGCAGCCAAGAGAGTATCAAAGAGCATCTGCCACAAGGTGTGAAATTTCTCAAACGCCCCGAAAACCTCGACAGCGACGAAACTCTCGGACAAGACATCTACGATGCGTTCACTCGCACCATCGATGCCGACATTTACGTGCTTGCACATACCACATCTCCTTTCATAAAGGTCGACACTATCAACGATGCGATAAATAAAGTTAAAAGTGGCGAATACGATTCTGCTTTTAGCAGCAAGAAAATCCAAACATTCACTTGGTATCAAAACAAGCCACTCAACTACGATCTGAAATCGATTCCTCACACGCAGACGATAGAACCAGTGTATGAAGAAACAAGCGCTTTCTACATATTCAACCGCAATATTTGGGTCGATCATCACCAACGAATCGGCTTCAAACCCTTTTTTGCCATTGTCGACGACGTAGAAGGCATTGACATAGATTGGCCAAAAGATTTTACCTTTGCCGAATTGGTCATAAAAAGTCAAAAAACAACCTGATTGTGATGAGCAAAATACTATCGATAATTATACCCACATACAACATGGAAAAGTATGTGGGGCAATGTCTCGCGTCGATGACGTCCTCTGAAGTACCCGATACCCTCGAAGTGATAGCAGTGAATGATGGCAGCAAAGATGGCTCATTGGCCATTCTCAACTCGTTCCGCGAAAAACGCCCCGACATCGTCAAAGTTATCGACAAGCCCAATGGCAACTATGGCTCATGCATCAACGCCGCCCTACCACAATGCACCGGTAAATATGTACGCGTAGTAGATGCCGACGACTGGGTGGAGACAGAACAATTAGTGCAATACCTTGAGCATCTCTCAGAAATCGACGTAGACATGTCGTTGACTACATTCAAGACTATCGATGCTACTGGTAATGCTACAGATTGGTCATTTGTTGGCAATAGAACTGGGATAATGACAATAGAGGAGTTGTTTTCGGAAGAACCGAACTTGACTCTACCAATGCACAGAATTGTATATAGAACTCAACTTCTGCGAGATATAAACTATGTTCAGACAGAAGGCATATCATATACCGATTCAGAGTGGGCATACAAACCAATCTTGCACGTCAAGACGGTAGACGTGTCGAACTACAATGTTTACAGATACCGTGTAGGTCGAATAGGTCAGACGATGGATCCCAAGGTGATAATCAAGTCGCTGACACAGGAGAATATACTTATGGTTTCTCTTATGGAGTATCGCCAGAAAGTACTAAGCACGTTATCAAATAAGCTGAAAGAGTTTGCCGATTTTGTTGTCTGTAGAAAAGCGCTCTTGATATATACACAATCATTGCTTACAGCAAGCGACAAAGACTTCAATGCAGAGGTTGTCGACACATTGGAGAACACACTTGCCAAGTACAGTAAGGAACTTTACGATGTTATGGCTACCTACGACGCTCGCTGCTTCGTTGTGCGTTATTGGAGAAATAGCCATAAGCGATACAATGCTATGATTCGCAAAGCAGCTTTGTTTGCATTGGATCTATATAAAACGCTGAAAAAATGAACGAATTGATAAGCATAATAGTTCCTTGCTACAATAGCGAACGCTTCGTAAAGAAATGCGTCGATAGCATTATAGATCAGACATATAAGAATATTGAAATTCTTCTTGTCAACGACGGCTCGACCGACTCTACTCGCACGATATTGGCAGAATATGAGAGTAAAGATTCTCGGATCAAAATCATTGACAAAGAGAATGGCGGACAAAGTGATGCTCGAAATAAAGGTATTGACAATGCGAAAGGGAAATACTTAGTCTTTATTGATAGCGATGACTATATCTTACCATGTCACATCGAAACTTTATTCAATTTGATTAGCAAATACAATTGTGAAATGGGAGTATCGCCATTTGCTTTGGTGAATGAAAATGAATGTATACCATTCCATGATAGAGAAAAGGCAACAGAACGTCTTTATAATCCAATAGAGTGCATCGAAGAAATGTTCTATCAACACCAAATCGAGTCTACTATTCCCACAAAGATATATCTTAAGGAATTATTCGATAATCATAGATTCAAAAAAGGATTAATATTTGAAGATCTATTCATACTTCCAGATCTTATGCTTGCATGCAAAAACATAGCATATACTTCTATTTGCTCGTATGCTTACATTATGCATGACAATAGTACAGAAGGTAGCGGGTTCTCTGAAAAAAAATATCAAAGTGTATTTGAGGTGGTAAACAAAATAGATTCTGACACAAGGCTAAAATCAATAAAAAAAGCCGTTGATTGCCGTCTTCTATCTATCATTTCTCGACTATACTTCAGTATGCCTATCAATCATCCTCAAAAAAATTTTGTTTGGAAAGAGATGAAAAAACGCCGCAAAGGTGTTCTATTCAACAGCCGTGCTCGCATGAAGAATAGACTGATTACTGTACTCATGTATCTTGGGCCAAGATTAACCACTGCAGTTTACCGTATAATAAAAACTCGATAAAGAGATGAAGCATTTCGTTGCATTTCTACTATTCTTACTGCCAACAAGCATTGCTCGCCTTATGATTTGGTCGAGCAGATACAAAATTGGAAGGAACTGCAAAATCGGGTTCTCATTGGTATTAGTCGACAAATTGCGTTTAGAGAATGGGGCAAGAATAGGCAACCTCAACATCATTTCATGCTGCTCATTATATTCAAACAACGGATCAATCTCTCATTTGAATATTATAAAAGGCAAATTTGACTTTCGCATAGACACTGGAGCAACAATCCACAATCAAAACAAGATAACCTCCCCGAAATTCAACCCCAACAAATCATCTTTGACACTCAAAGAGTGCTCTCGAATTGGCGTTGGTCACACGTTCGATCTTACGAGCGATATTATAATCGGTAAGTACGCTTGTTTTGCTGGACTACATACTCAAGTTTGGACACATTCATTCTACTACAGCCAGACATCTTCGCGAAGATGCCGAGTAGATAAGCCCGTTATCATTGGAGACTATTGCAACATAGGCAGCCGTTCTATCATCTGCCCTGGTGTCACTCTCGCAAATGGCGTTTGTCTCGGCGCAGGAAGTACTGCATCTAAATCGCTCTCCATTCCTGGGTTGTACGTTCAACAATCGCTGAGACTCATAGAAAACTTCAATCCAGAAAAGGCGATTGAAGAATCACTATCTTCAGAATATACATTAGATGAATATCATATTGTCCATCATTCACTATCGGTGGACAAGGAATAGCAAGTATCATGTTGACATACGCGCTAATACTCATAGTATGCATCATAAGCACATTTATCGCACATAAGAGTGCAACTACCAATAAGTTTGTATTCTTTGTAACATCGATAATTGCCATTGTAGTTCCAGCATGCATTGCAGGACTTCGAGGAATTCATTGTGGCGTAGACATCCTTGTATATTGTAAGCCCGCATTTGACAGAGTTGCATATTACGATTCGTTCATCAAATATTATGAAAGTAGCGATATTGATCTCTTTTTCTCAATGTTGATGTACGCGACCTATCATCTGTTTGGCACTTTCAATATGGCGCTATTCAACATAGAGCTATTCATTTTACTTTTTTTCTATATTGCCTCTTACAAACTTCGAGACATTATTCCTATGTGGATGTCATACCCTCTGTTATTGATAGGATTTTATGCACTATCATTCAATCTAATGAGACAGAGTTTGGCGATTGCGTTTCTAATGCTCGGATATACATATTTACTACGCAACGATAATTTCAAGAAGTATTTAGTCTTTCTAATTATCTCATTTTTCTGGCACAAGACAGCAGTCATAGGAGGTTTGTTTTTACTATTTATACATTTTGCTTCTGTACAGAAAAAAGAATTGAGAATAATACTTAGCGTTTCTTTTATTTCTGTGTGCACTGCTATCATTATAATCTTCAGGGTTCTATTGTCTATGATAGCATTATTAGGTGGACGATTTGAAACTTATGAAGCCTATGGAAAGGCGAGTGGTTCATTCACTCCGACCATCTCTACTATACTTTTATTAGGCAATATTCTTTGTATATGTTTAGCTGTCACTTGTTATTATATGAGAATATTGAATGGACGCACATCATATAACTATACACTAATATGCATAGTATCAACCATGTCGGAACTTCTCGGAATGTATACTGGCTATGCGACTCGAATCGGTATGTATTTTGCAGCGACACAAGCATTCTACCTTCCGATTATAGCGACTTCCCCCAAATTAACAAATCGGACATCTTTTATTGCTGTGATTGTAGTATTTGCCATTTTTATCGCAGTCTGGCTGAGACTACACGCGTCGATGGGGAATACTGTGCCATATAGTTCTACAATTCTTGATATATAAATTCGCGTCACCATGTTTCCCGAAAAGAATCAAAATCAGATCAAGAAAGACAAGCGAGAATGGACTATAATAAATCTGTTTTCGTCGGCTTACGAGCAATTTCCTATTGGAGAATTAGAGAAGTCGGAACGCCCTGATTTTATTCTTACTACTAAAAACAAGCGAATTGGCATTGAACTTACGGAGCTAAAATATGAACGTGGCGACACGAAGTTCAACATGCGCGCACATGAAGATTTCCTTAGCGAGATTATGGACAACGCTCAAGCAATTTACAACAAGCAGAAAAATCTATATCTCGTTGTCGATGTACATTTTTCCGATTGCATTGCTCCTCTTTGCGTAAATATGGGTGGAGATGATGCCAACCTCATAAAACAAGGGCTGTCGGAATCTATAAGCCGCATTGTGATAGACAATCTTCCTGAAGCTACGGGAAAACACTACGTAGTAAATCGCACTTCGAAATATGGTGACGTAAACCTTCCTTCTATGATTGATGCCATAAATATTACAAACGTAACAGGTCGGCAAACGGAAGCTCTTTGGTTTGCAAGCATATCAACTCGAGTGAAACCTCTTACAGTTCAAAGCATCTCGCAACGCATACACGACAAGGACAAAAAAATTGTTGGCTACGACGCCACTTGCGACAATCAGTGGCTGATAATTATTCAAAACAGTTTTCTCATGGCCGAAAAATACGACCCTGTGGCTGCTGCTCGCGCCCTTCGCCACCATTATCATTCACGCTTCGACAAAGTGTTTGTATTCGAAAGAAGTGAAGCCCAAGTAACTCCTCTTATAACTTCAAAACTGATATAGTAATATATATTCTGCTATTTTTGCATATTATTAATAATCATATAAGTAATGAAAGCTTACGTATTTCCTGGACAAGGTGCTCAATATGTTGGCATGGGTAAAGACCTCTACGAAGCCAACAGCGAAGCACGCAAAATGTTCGACACTGCCAACGAAATCCTTGGTTTCAAAATCACTGATCTTATGTTTGATGGCACTGCCGACGATTTGAAACAGACCAAAGTTACTCAGCCTGCAATATTTCTACATTCAACAATACTTGCTAAAGTGCTCGGTACTAAATTTACGCCCGACATGGTAGCTGGCCACTCTCTTGGTGAATTCTCGGCTCTCGTGGCTGCTGGTGCAATGAATTTTGAAGATGGCGTAAAACTCGTTTCGCAACGCGCTCAAGCTATGCAGAAAGCTTGCGAATTGGAGTCGTCGACCATGGCTGCTATTATTGGTCTCGACGATGCTACGGTAGAAGCTGTTTGCAACGAAATCGACGGCGTTGTTCCAGCTAACTACAACTGCCCTGGTCAGCTCGTTATCTCGGGTTCTATTGCTGGTATCGATGCCGCTTGTGCTGCTCTTACTGAGAAAGGTGCTAAACGCGCTTTGAAACTTCAAGTTAGTGGCGCTTTCCACTCTCCTTTTATGGAACCTGCACGCGCTCAACTTGCAAAAGCTATAGAGCAAACCGCTTTCAACAAACCTGTTTGCCCTGTATATCAAAACGTAGTAGCTAAAGCTGTTACCGACCCTGAGGAAATCAAACGTAACCTCGTTGCTCAGCTTACTGCTCCAGTACGTTGGACACAAACCGTGCTCAACATGATTGCCGATGGTGTAACAGAATTCACCGAAGTAGGTCCAGGCGCAGTGCTTCAAGGATTGATTCGCAAAACGAACAACACAATGACACTCAGCGGCATTAGCAAGTTAGAGGACATTGCATAACTAATTATATAGAATAGATACAACACGGGCAGTTCAATGAAACCACACGTTGGCTGTCCGTGATTTTTTATATAACTATGGCTATGGATTTAGAATTCGGTTTTGACAAGCAAGAGCAACCACACAAATGCTCTGTTGAATACGTATGCTACGACGGTGCTTTCTATAAAACAGATACGCCATTTGTGACATTAAGCGAAATTCCTGCACAATATGGCACTATAAACGAAACACTTTGGTGTCGTTCTGATACTCCATTCCGCTACGATTATCATTACCGCAATATTCAACATCGCCTTAGTGCGCTCGGAATCGAAGATTTCAACCTTCCGAGCTCTACTGATTTGCTAAACCGCATAAAAGCATTAGCTGCAAGAAATAGATATGTGGGGAAATACTCTGTTATAGAAATTTCGCTTTGGATGTCGGCAACAAAGCACTTACACTACATAATAAAGCGCACACCACACGACACAAGCCCCATAGAAATTCCGCAAAAGCCATTCATCCTATCGCCACTATACGATTTTCAAATCAACTCCGTAGCCACATCGTCGAGCGGATTACAAAAGGAGTCTGATTTTCTTACGCAGAATAAACCCAACAACATCGACGACTACTTGCTATTCAACGCTGCTAAGAGAGCCATACGTACAATTGGCGGCAACATATTCATATTCAAGAACTACGACCTCACATACGTATCTACCAAGGCTGGTTCTGCATTTTCGGCTACTACGCCGCTAATTCTGGAGGCTGCACAAGAGATGCATCTCAACATAATACAGACCGATGGAATAGAATACAATCAGTTACTCAACGCTCGCGAATGCATAGAGGACCACCTAACATTAGGACCGCAAGTCGTTATTGGCATCGACGAGCACCGTTTCAGCGAAACTAAGGATGCCAAGTCGATGGTTGCATACATACGCCGTCGATTTATGGAGCAGTAGAGACAATATAAAAGCAACCTATCTTATCATGAAAAGGTCAACTCGGTGTGGAGCCTATTTTTACATAATAAGATAGGTTAACCTCAATATAGTCTTAATACTTAGAACACTTGCCTACCTAAAGACACAATCTTCTGCCCGACTTTCAATCCATGCTTGGCTATGTTGCCTTCATGAATCTCAAAGTTGAGTTTACCGCCTTCTGGCACAAACGAGATGCCTGCGCCATGAGCACACATTCCCTTTGCGCCACTCACTATCAGCACCCTATTGTTTGCTTGTGCCGACACCAACGCTCCTATCTGCGAGCTCTTCGACTCTCCAAGAAAAATGATGTCGCTCTTAACCAAACCTGTCGCCGTAGCCGATTCTGTCACTGTAATCTTACGAACTCCTATCGTCTTTGTGTTGGCTATCGATTTCAACTCACTCGCCAAGGCATTGTCGCCAACAACGGTTATCACAAAAGGCTTCGAATTGTCGTCGGATGGCCACGATGTATTCTTAGCAAACTGTAATATGTACAAAGCTTGAAATTTTGCCATCTGCGCCTGCGCTGCTATACCTACAATGGCAAACAGACACATAAATAGAATCTTCTTCATGTCGATTAGTTTTTTGTATTAGATTTTTTCATTGTTATTCACTCATTATAGCGAGAAGCTCATACCAACATTATATTGGCCACCTATTTCGTCTCCAAACACAAATTCTTGTTTGCTGTTGTTGAGGATATTCGTGCCGTTGAAGAATATCTCGAAGCCATCGGCTGGCTTGTAACCAACCTTCATATTTAGCGTCATACGTGGTGACAACTCTTGCTTGCCATAACCTGTCAGATACTCACGTTTACCGATGAAGTTGGCATAAGCACTGATATTGAAGGTGCTGTTAGGCTTTGCAAGTAGTCCTACCATACCATAGATTGCTGGAGTAGCTTTGTGTTTATGTCCGTTCTCGACTTCTGGATTGAGTAGATCGTATATAGACTTGTCATTTTCATTAGTCAAATCAAGTTCTTTGACGTCTTTGAAGCCAGTTCTGACGCGACCGTCATCGCCAGCCTTGCCAAGTCGCTCGTAAGCAGCCTTTGCTGCCGCACGTTTTGCATCAATATCTTCGATGCTTGAAATCTCATTTGTAACGACTGTTGCTGTCATCATCGCATCAAGAGATGCATACTTCAAAAGTTCGCCCATCACCTTATTTCTATCGTATACATAGTAATTATCAATGATGGTCTGCTGAGTATTCATATTGAACTTGGCTATCAACTTATCCGACAAAATCCAGTCGATATTCATACCAAAGCCATACTGCGAGACTTCATAAGGCATATTGTCGAACTGAATATTGCCCGTCAATCTCATCGTGCTGAGAGATCTATTTGTGTTCTGCTCTATAGCACCAATCAATGTCGACTCCATGTCGAAATCCGATGTTGCACTTCTGGCCATCATACCAGTGTAGTCGGTACTCTTAGAATAGAAAAGTTCGGCATCAATCAGCACCTTTGGCGTTGGCTGAAGTCTGTAGCCAAGTTCGAATCCGTCCAAGTGCATGATATTCGCATTGTCGTTGACGTTGAACTGTATTGCATCTGGCATACTCAATCCGCTGTTGTCGTCCTGACTATCTCTCAACCAACGATATTTGCAGCACGCTGCTGTGATACTTGCCGAACGCATTGCTCTGCCGTATGACATACGTAGAAAGTTTTTGTCGTTCACCATATAGCTAAGTACAACTTGTGCCGAGGTGTTCCACTTGTCTGGAATATTCGTTTTATCCGAACGAATGCCCACAATGGCTCTGATTTTTCCCTTGCGATAGTCAAGTCTCAAAACGGGAGCCACACTGGTCAACTTATCACTGCCATCGAGGAAGCCGGGTTGCTTTGTTTCGCCATAATATTGGTCTATATCCTCTGCAAACACGCCCTGATAATGCACGCCTGGCTGCACAGCAAGAGCACCCCACGTATCTACATCACCAAGATTCAAACTATACTCTGCAGTACCGAATATTCTGTTATTGAAAATCTTGAAGCCCGGTCTGCCATAACAATAATCCTCCGAACCGCCAGCATAGCTAACCTGCAAATGCAAATCTTTGATATGCGCATCGGCATTGACATAGCCAGTTTTGAACTGACGGAAACACATTGAATATGGGAAATCTACAAGCACACTATTGTTAGTCAAACTTTGGCTGTAGCCGCCTGTAAGGTCTATTCTGACATCAGTCGATGGTGTAAAAGCAAGATAGCCATTAACACCCATTGTTTTACGCGCCAACGATGGCTCAGGGAACGACTTATTCATATCTCTATACTCCACTGGCAACGCATTGAACACCTGATACAAATCAGGATCTTGCACATTGAGCTGTATGCCTTGCGCCAAAACAATTGGCAACATCTGCTCTGCCTCTTCTTGCGTATATCCATAGCCCATAAGCATCTGTATGTAGCTTGAACCGTACATTGCCAAGCAATAAGGTAGATAGACCAACTTAGCAAAGGTCATTGTGTTGTAGCCTACGCTGCGAAGATGTCGGAATTCTTCAATAGAGAGTTCTGCATTACCCTCTACGGGCACGAGTGTACCATTAGCTATATAACCCTCGAGTTGCGACTTTGTAAGCGCAGCTGTGGGATCTACCACATCGTTCATATCGAGATACATAGTCTCATTTGAGAGCACTCTCAACTTGTCTGTGTTTCTCTGTCTTTGCTGCATATTTAGCGACAAACCAGCCGCAAACTTATCCGAGAACTGACGTCTGAATGCCACATCTCCTATATATGTATTCTGACAGCCTATCTGCACTCCTCCTGCCACATTCGAATTTGCCGATTGGTCGGGCTTTTTCGTAATTATATTTACAATGCCATTTACTGCATTTGTGCCATAGAGTGCCGACACTGCGCCACGAACAACCTCAATGCGCTCTACGTCCTCTATAGATATTGGCAAAAGCTCCGGACTGAAAGCTCCAATGCCATAGTTATGAACGCTACGACCATCAACAAGCAAAACGGTATTGTTGTTTTCTGTGTAGAGAAGCATATTATTATCTGGGATATTATTAAGACCTCTGAGATGCACGTCATATACGCCATTGGTCTTCTGCTGAACTATCATGCCTGGTATTAGTCTGAAGGCCTCTTCTATTGTGGTACAGCCATACATTCGAAGTTCATCGTGTGTGACAACTGTCGTTGCAAGTGGCGAAGTAAAACTACTCTCCTCTGACTTCGACGCCGAAGAAACATTTTTATTCATAATCAGAGCAAACAACTCGTCAACCGACGAAACCCCGAGAGTCTCTACCGCCAGCATCAACTGGTCGAGAGGCAATTCCGACAACTCTTCTGTTGTCATCGCAAGTATCTGCTCTCTCGTCAGAACTTCTTGCGCATACATTTCAATCGACTGCATACATACTGCCGCTAACAAAATGGAAAAAACTTTCCTTTTCATAGTTATTTTGCTACGATGCCTCTCATTCGTCCATCGACACCTATGAGACATCTACAATATGTGGAGCTCTAAAAAAAATAGGTCTTATTCAACTAATAAATAATATTCCCGCGCAATACGACGCACAGAGCCCTATAATGCGTCACAAAGCGCCACGAAGGTAGTAAAACTACCCATGCGTATTTATACCTACCTTATCTTTTTACAAATATTCACACTTCGCCCTTCCTACACGCATGAAATAATTTACAATCTCCTACTAATACGCCAGTTTATGCATAACACTCCAAACGAGCATTTTTCGTAATTATCCTTAGTTTAATAGTCTGCAAATCGTTCAAAAGGCAAATAGTAAATCGTCCAAATGACACGATTGCGCATGTAGCGTGTGTTTCGTGGTCAATTATTTGCTTTATTTGCTACGTATAGCAATATTTGGTTCTAAGAATCATAACAGCCCAAATTGTCAAAATGATAAAACCTACGTCTATTGTTTCGGTGCTGACTATGTGCACCGCAATGTCGATAGCTTCTGCTACGACCACCGACATAAAGATACTCGACATAAATAATGGCCTTTCCGACAACTTCGTAAGCAGCATTTGCCACGATGCTAATGGTTATATGTGGTTTGCTACAGAATTGGGAGCAAATCGTTTCGATGGCAGCAAATTCACTTCATACTACAAAGGTCATATCAACGGCAACGAGCTCAACCGAGTAATTGCTACGGAGAGCACTGTATATATAGCCACACAACGCTACGGACTTTCGGTATTCGACTGCAACAACGAAACGTTTAGCAGCTTCAACCACGAAAATGGAGCTATCACAGCCAACGACATAACCGATTTGTGCGCTGATAGCAATGGCAACGTATGGATTTCGTACTACTGGGAAGGTTTCGACTGTCTCAACTCCACCACCAACATAATCACCCACTATTCCGTAGACAATCTGCGCGGACTTGGCAGCAATCAAATCTGGACTATAAAAGCCGACCACAATTTGATATACATAGGTCACGTAGATGCTGGCCTTTCGGTAGTAAACATAGCCACTCATGAGGTGAAGAACTACCGCTACATACGCAACGACGACAACTCGTTACCATCGGACCAAATCTACGCCATACTGCCAGACACACGCGAAGGCATTTGGCTTGGCACTGATGGAGGCTTAGCATATTTTGTAAATGGGCAATTCACGCGTGTGAGCCAGATAAAAGGGCGTGTAAAATGCATGAAGCAGATGCCCGATGGCAGTCTGTGGGTTGGCGTAGAAAATGGGGGTGTCAGTGTAGTGCGAACAAACGGCATTTTCACGTCTATAGACGACTTAGAAATAGAAAAGCTCCCCATCGAAGCACTCAACAACATAACCATAAGCGACATCGATGTCGACCAATATGGCAACACGTGGTTAGCTACGTTCGGCAGCGGCGTATATTTCATTAGCAATCGTGAAAAGGCAATAAAGCAATGGAATCGGGCGTCGGGCGAGCTAAGTTGGCGCGTTGCTTGGGGCATAACCTCTACGAGCGATGGTTGCATTTGGGTTGGTACAGATGGTCGAGGCTTCGACATTTTCAAAGATGGTCATAGAATAGACCACCTCGACACCTCCAACAGTCATCTGTCCGACAATGCTATACTTTCTGCCACTACCGATTCTGATGGCAACATTTGGGCTGGAACGTTTCAGGGAGGTCTCAACTTTTGCGCTGCAGGAAGTCACTCTTTTAGTCGTGTCGCGCTTACGGCCGATGCTGTCGACATTCGTGCTATTATGCAAGATTCTACTACTATGTATGTAGCCTCCAACAATGGACTTTTCTGTCTCGATAGACACACTCATCAAATAAAGCAACATATCACACAACAAAATAGCGTTTTGCGCGACAATTTGGTTCGTGCCGTAGCTGTCGATAGCAAAGGATACATTTGGATAGGCACATTCGGTCAAGGCATCACCATTATCAATCCCAAAGATCCTACGCAGAGTATTGCATTCATATCAGATGAAAACTTCATTTCGAACACCATTTACCACATAATTCGCGATAGCAAAAACCGCATGTGGGTTGCTACTGGAAATGGCGTTGTAGTATTCGAAGATGGCCAATACGAAAATTTCACTCAACTTAAGATTAACGGCGTAATAGCCTACGGACTTGTAGAGGGCAACAATGGACAAATCTGGGTTAGCACCAACAAAGGTCTCTCTTGCATCGACCTTCAAAATCAAAGCATCAGTCATTTCGATCATCGCGATGGGCTACCGCGTGGCATTTTCCATGGTGGCGCTGTAACTACGGGCATTGATGGTACGATATATTTTGGCTCTGAAAACGGTGTGGCTATCGTTTCGCCTAACCTAAACAACTATCATATAGATATACCCAAACCACACATTACAGGATTTCATGTGTATGGCGAGAGTGCGTTCCCCGAAACCATCGCCGCTACGCACAATATCTTCCTCGAGCATACCGACAATACTTTCTCTATAGAGTTCAACGTGATGAATTACGCTCTTGCCGATGTAGTAGAATTTTCGTGCAAACTCGATGGCTTCGACGAGCGTTGGCATACGGTGCATCAAAGCAATGAAGTGACTTACAGAAATGTGCCTTATGGCAAATACACCTATCGCGTCAGAGTGAGAATACGAAATGGAGAATGGGGCATCGAAGAGGCTTCGCTTCCTATAACCATCTACCCTCCCCTATGGCTCACTTGGTGGGCTAAGCTATTATATATCATAATGTTTATTGGATTAGTATGGCTACTTTTCAATATATATAATAGACACATAACTCTATCTCATACCCTCGATTTGGAACGCGAAAAAAATATGCGCCAGAAGATGCTCGACGACGAGCGTCAACGCTTTTTCACCAACATGACGCATGAACTTCGCACGCCTCTCACTCTCATACTTGGTCCTCTCGAAGATCTCAAAAACGACACTCAAATACCTTTGCGTCAAGCAAATAAAATCGTACTTATATACAATAGTGCATTGAAACTATTGGGTCTCATAAATAGACTTCTCGACTTCCGTAAAACTGAATTGCAAAAGCAATCTCTTTGCGTAAAAAACGGCAATATAATACGCATAATCAACGAAATAGTAACGCCCTACAAAGAGCTCAACCGCAATCGCGACCTTACTTATTCGTTACACATATCACCCTCTGTGCCTCAACAAATGCTGTTCGACGCCGATGTCATACAAACCACGGTAAACAACCTTCTATCGAATGCTGTGAAGTATACAAAGCAAGGAAGCATTTCCGTCTCTCTCGACACCACAACGACAGCCAATGGACAACAGCTCAAAATCAGCGTTGCCGATAGTGGCATCGGCATACCAGAATATGCATTACCACATATATTCGAGCGATTCTACCAAGTGGAAGATAGCGACCACCACACCTCGGGCACTGGCATTGGTCTGGCGCTTGTTAGCAACCTCGTCAAGCTGCATAGTGGAGAAATTAAGGTCGACAGCCAAGTTGGCGTAGGCACCACGTTCACTATATACATTCCCATACGCAGCGAATTTGAAGGGGCTATTCGCCTGGAGGATAACGAAGATGAACCTAAAGTTTCTGCCATTGCCTCCGAAACAGAAGCATCTTCAGAAGCATCTGAATCGGAACACAAACCAATTATGCTTGTAGTGGAAGACAACGAAGAAATTCTCAAATACATAGCAGAATCTTTCGAAAATCAATTTGAAGTATACACCGCTACCAATGGCACTGAAGGTCTCAACATAGCTCGCAAAACTTTGCCAGACATCATTATTTCCGATATTATGATGCCCGAAATGGACGGAACAGAGATGTGCCAAATTCTAAAAAGCGACGTCACCACGAGCCACATACCCATAATACTACTAACAGCCAAAAACTCAACCGAAGCGCGCACCGATGGCTATCAAAAAGGCGCCGATTCATATTTAACTAAACCCTTCAGCGCATCGGTGCTTCAAAGCCGCGTAGAAAATCTTATTGATAGCCGAAAACGCATTATAAAAGCCATCTCGAAGGCTTCGGATAGCAACAAAAAAGCCGAACTTACCGAATCGATTAGCCGCATCGATGCGGAGTTTATCGAGAAAATCACATCGGTAATCAACGACAACATCGAAAGCGATAAAATAGACGTGAGCTTCATTGGCGACAAAGTGGGAATGAGCCACTCTACTCTCTATCGCAAGATAAAAGCATTAACGGGCATGAGCGCCAACGAATTTATTCGTAAGGTACGTATGCACAACGCCGAAAAACTGCTACTAACAGGTCGATACACAATATCGGAAGTGTCGTATATGGTAGGCATAAATAGTATGGCATATTTCCGCCAATGCTTCAAAGACGAATTTGGTTTAACACCTTCGGCATACATAAAACACATCGAAAACGCCGACAACGAATAAATTGTCGGGGGAAGTCCGATAGCTACAAAAGTCAAACGCTCACTTCGTTATTAGAAACAAAGAAGCCGTGCTCACTAAACGAACAAGTGGCACGGCTATATTTACGCGTATACCTATATGTTATAGATATTTCTTTATTTCACTTATAATCTGCTGATATTCAGCATCAGAGAGATAAACCTCTTTAGGGTTCATGCGGAATGTGCTACCAAAATCGGGACCACCTTGATATTTTGGAACGAGGTGGAAATGAAGATGTGAAAGCGTATCCGAGAAAGCGCCATAATTAATTTTGTCGGGGTGAAAAGCTTTCTGCATAGCACGAGTAACACGCGTTACATCGTCCATGAAATCGTGCAATTGTTCTGGAGTAAGGAGGTTCATATCGTCTACATGATCATTATAGGCAACGAGGCAACGTCCACGATATGTTTGTTCTTTGAATAGAAATACTCTCGACACTTTTAGCGGAGCTATTTCTATCATTAGCGAATGAAGCGTCTCGTTGTTTTGACAATAGAGACAATCTTTGGGATCAGAATTCATATAATTAAGTTTAGTTCAATATTTAACCGAAGGCTCAATTGCTAACGGCAATAGCAAATGTAGCGTAATTAGTCATATGTTGAAAGTTATACATACAACTCTTCAATAAGTAGCTAAGGCGAACAAGAATAACGAAGCAAAAAAAAGCCTGTACACTTTTCAATGTACAGACCTATACCTAAATGTTGTAACTTGTTATTACTTCAATTATTTCGCAGCTTCTTTGGCTTTGTTTACAACAGCTTTGAACGCTTCTGGGTGATTAACAGCGAGGTCAGCGAGGACTTTGCGGTTAATTTCAATGTTTTGTTTAGCGATGAGGCCCATTAGCTTGCTGTAGCTCAAACCTTCGAGGCGTGCAGCAGCGTTGATACGCTGAATCCACAATGCTCTGAAGTGAGATTTCTTTTTACGTCTGTCGCGGAAAGCATACTGCTGACCTTTTTCCCAAGTATTCTTGGCTACTGTCCAGACGTTCTTGCGGCGACCGAAGTTACCTTTTGTAAGTTTCAGTATGGCTTTGCGACGTGCGCGAGAAGCTACCGAATTGACTGATCTTGGCATTTTCTTTCTTGTTTTTAGAATGGATAGCGTTCGCTTTAGTTCGGGCGAAACTTAGTTGCAATCTCCATTCGGTTTGTAATTATGGCCGATTTACATCAACCGATTATTAAATATGGAGAAGGAGTTTTACTTCCTTCACATCGCACTGAGCGATGAGACCTGAATGAGTCAGGTTACGTTTTTGTTTTGTACCTTTTTTGGTGAGGATGTGGCGCTTGTATGCGTGTTTCCTCTTGATTTTTCCACTGCCAGTAAGAACGAAACGTTTCTTGGCACTGGAATTAGTCTTCATTTTTGGCATTGCTTTCTGTATTTATAGTTATAACATAAAGGTCTATTACTGTTTCTTAGGCTTAGGCGCAAGCATAAGTATCATGCGCTTTCCCTCGAGCACTGGCAATTGATCTACGCGAGCATAATCTTCCAAGTCGTTAGCAAATCTTAGAAGCAAGATTTCGCCTTGCTCTTTGAAAAGAATCGAACGTCCTTTGAAGAACACGTAAGCTTTCACTTTAGAGCCCTCTTGCAAGAATTTCTCTGCGTGACGAAGCTTAAACTCGTAGTCGTGATCGTCGGTGTTAGGCCCGAAACGAATCTCCTTAACCACTACCTTGACTGCCTTTGCCTTTATCTCCTTTTGCTTACGCTTAAGTTGATATAAGTACTTCTGGTAGTCGAGTATTCGACATACAGGAGGATCTGCATTTGGAGATATCTCGACGAGATCAAGATCCATATCGTCTGCCATTTTCAGAGCTTGAGCGGTAGCGTATACACCTGGCTCTTCAATGTTATCTCCTACGAGACGAACCTTAGGAACGCGAATCTTATTATTTATTCTGTGCTCCGGTTCATCGGTGCGACGCCGAGACGCATTATCGTTGCGTACTTCCGGCTTGTTATCAATTGTACTGATAGCTTAAGTCCTCCTAATATGTTTGGTTTATAGTTTTCCTTTGTCTGTTGCGGCTGCAACTTCTGCGTTCACAACATCAGCAAATTCCTTGCAGCTCATTGTTTTCTGCTCAGATCCGCCACCTTGTTTACGCACTGTTACGGTCTCTTCAGCCTCTTCGCGTTCTCCAACTACAAGCATATACGGTATGCGCTTGAGTTCGTTGTCGCGAATCTTCTTACTTACCTTCTCGTTGCGGTCGTCAATGACGGCGCGAATGTCGTAATTATTAAGCACATTCACAACTTTTTGTGCGTATGCATTGTATTTTTCGCTTACTGGCAACACCACTGCTTGCTCTGGCGCAAGCCACAATGGGAATTTGCCTGCCGTATGCTCTATAAGTACGGCTACGAAACGTTCCAACGAACCAAATGGCGCACGGTGAATCATCACTGGACGATGTTTCTGGTTGTCGGCACCGATGTATTCAAGATCGAAACGCTCTGGAAGGTTGTAGTCCACTTGAATTGTACCCAACTGCCAACGACGTCCGATTGCATCTTTCACCATGAAGTCGAGTTTTGGTCCATAGAATGCAGCTTCGCCATATTCAACTACTGCTGGCAGTCCTTTCTCTTTACATGCTTCGATGATTGCATTCTCGGCACGTTCCCAATTCTCGTCAGAGCCGATATATTTCTCGTGGTCGTTTTTATCGCGCAATGATATTTGTGCCTCAAACGATTCAAAGTTAAGTGCTTTGAATACCACACTGATAATATCCATTACATTGAGGAACTCCTGCTTAACTTGGTCAGGACGGCAGAAGATGTGAGCATCGTCTTGTGTGAAGTTGCGCACACGAGTCAAACCATGGAGCTCGCCACTCTGTTCGTAGCGACTTACCGTACCAAACTCAGCTATGCGGAGTGGAAGGTCTTTGTACGAACGTGGAGAGTTTTGGTAAATAGTACAGTGGTGAGGGCAGTTCATAGGTTTGAGCATATATATTTCGCCCTCTTCAGGTGTGGTGATAGGCTGGAAACTATCCTTACCATAGTGATCCCAGTGACCCGATGTAATATAAAGATTCTTACTTCCGATAGGCGGAGTGAGAACCTCGCGATAGTTGTAGCTATTCTGAATCTTACGAAGGAACTCCTGCAAACGTAGGCGGATAGACATACCTTTAGGCAACCAAATAGGCAATCCTTTACCTACCATATCGGAGAACATGAAGAGTTCAAGCTCTTTACCAATCTTACGGTGGTCGCGTTTCTTAGCCTCTTCCAAAAGCACCAAATACTCATCGAGCATCTTTTGCTTAGGGAACGATATACCATAAATACGCGTAAGTTGTGGACGCTTCTCGTCGCCACGCCAATAAGCACCAGCCACAGAAAGCAATTTTATGGCTTTGATTGGTTCAGTGCTAGGAATGTGTGGACCACGACAAAGGTCGGTGAACGAACCTTGGGTGTAGAGCGAAATGGTACCATCATCAAGGTCGTTGATGAGCTCTACCTTGTATGTTTGGTTGGCTTCAGAGAAACGCTTCAAAGCATCGGCCTTGCTGATGTCGGTGCGAACGAAGTTTTTCTTTTCGCGAGCCAATTCAATCATTTTCTTTTCTATTGCTGCGAGGTCGGCATCTTTTATAACCACACCTTCGCCTGGATCTACGTCGTAGTAGAAACCATTTTCGATAGCCGGGCCAATACCAAATTTGATATTAGGATAGATAGCTTGCAAAGCCTCGGCCATAAGGTGAGAAGATGAATGCCAGAAAGCATGTTTACCTTCTTTGTCTTCCCATTTGTGTAATACGATAGCAGAATCTTCATTTATCGGTCTTGTGAGGTCGTACAACTGACCATTCACAGTGATGGCGAGTACCTCTTTCGCAAGGCGCGGGCTAATGGCTTCTGCTATTGCCAAACCCGTAACACCAGCTTCGAACTCGCGGCTCTGACCGTCAGGAAATGTAATCTTTATCATTGTAAGTATTTATGCGTCGTTCTTGTTTTTTCGACGCGCAAAAGTAAACATATTTACAATTTCTCCATTTACTATTTGACTATTTATGGACACAATAGTTCTCTTAGTTTTCTTTGATTGGTAGCTATGCGCATAATGTATTACGCTTCAATGTCAAAACACACAAAAGTCTTACTTCGGCCTTCGTGTACTTGCTATTGATAGATGAAATCTGTTGTAGTTGCTACACCGTTCGATGTAGTCTCTGCCTACATCCGAGCTAAAAGCAAGGCTCCTGCCTTGCACATTTACTATATCATTTTGTTGCACATTCATTTTTGCCGCAATTGTTTCTGCAAAACTCGAGCCTTACCATTATACTATGACTACCAATAATTTCTAAGGCGACTTGAATGAATATATCCACCTTTCTTGTCACTATCTTCTATGCTAATTACTTTTTCCCATTTAGAACCATTTTCTGAATGGGAAATAATGACAGATCCGCTTTCTATTGTGTACAGAACCTTTGATTTCGCATCTGGCTTTTCACGCACGTTTACATAACCATCCTTATCAACAACTTCATATTGACCAATTATTGATTTTGCGACCTCCTTTAGAATTCCATCGTCTTGTAGTTGATAGTCTATTTTTACATTTACTCCGTAGCGGTTCTCTTCGTAGTGAATTATTCCATCAGTCGTAATTTCAGTTCTTATATATACACTATCTATATTTCTAATTCCGTTTTTTTCATAATTTTCATCTTCATATAGATCAAGAAAAGACAAGAATTTTCCTTCGTTATTGAATATGTATAAATCAACAAATGTGTTCATAACAGATTCTATTCTTGTTATGAGACATTTATACTTTTCATTTTTTAGACATCCTAATACGTATATCTTTTCATAAAACAAAGATCCATTACGCATTACACCTTTACAATCAACTAACCCATATCTTGTAATATGAAAATCACGACCTTCAATTGTTCTCCTTTTTGCTCGCTCCTTTTGGCTTTTTATAACAATGTAGTTATACGACTCACAATCTATTTGACGACAAATCGAAAGGTCTATTTCCAGTAATTCATCAGAACTAATTGGTGTTTTTATTTGTTCCTTTTGAAAGAAAGAAGAAAATTCGTCAAAAGAATATGTCTCAAATTGATTCTGAGCATCAACCGTAATTGAAATAAGCATAGCGATGGCTACACTAATCGTTGGTAGAATAAATCTCTGCATACTTAATTGTTATATTATTTGTTTGTAAATCAGACCAAGTCCACAAATTGTCTTTCCCTATATTGTCTTCATTGCGTGAATCATTGTTATTACATATGTATTTGGCCGTAAATCCTGATTTTGAGAAATCGCAAACTTTTCCCCCGTTTGGGCATAGGCTGCGCCTACGTCCGAGCTAAAAGCAAGGCTCCTACCTTGTGCAAACATTTTGCTCGCGCTGATAGCACAGATAGCGCTGATTGATAGTATTTTATAGAGTGGAGTCATTTATTATTTTGCTTTATGCAAGGCTGGAGCCTTGCTATTTGATGCGACGTATCGAAGTACGCCGAGTGGGGATAGCTGATTTATTCATCTAAAGGTTCATCAAGCCACTGACCATACATTTTGATGTATGTAATTTTGGGAGAATTGAAGGGAATAGGCTCGGCATATAAAAAATTTTCATCTAATGGCTTCCGCTTATACCAAATTGAATCAATCTTATCTATTGAAACACAAACATCAAAAGCGTCTATTTCGGATTGAGAATGTGATAGAATCTTCTCTTTTATTTGTTCTAATTGTGCTCCATTAACATTTACAAACAACAAGCCATCATTTGTTTCTCCGCGAACGGTACAAGAAGTGAATGACATTTCTATATAAGTCGAAATATGATATACCGATTCTAATTGTGATATAGAAGTAATTGGTATTTTGTTGCCATCATTATCTTGCAATGTTATATTATAGATTTTATAAATAGCTTTATAATAATGTATTCCTTCTATTCTGAATGGAGAAACAATTTGAGAGTCAAATGAGATTTGATATACTTGCCCATTATATATGGCATAATCACCTGACTTAAGAATTTTCTGTTGAGCGGGATTTGTAATCCCGCTCCATCGAGTATAAGCATTTATAATGCGATTCATTTTCATCTTTCTTTGGCATAACATTGAGTACAAGCATTTGTAATGCGTTCATTCATATCTCATGACATAACTATCACGTCCAACAAGCCTTTTTGCCCTATATAGTCACGCGCAGAGCTATACAAATATTCTTCTGGTTGCTCAGTTATCTCCTGTCTTACTGGGTTCATGTGTATATAGTTTAGCTTCTGTTCATAGAAATTATATGTAGATATAGTCTCTATATAGCTACCATCTTGCCATAGTTTGAAGTTGGTAATTCTTCTGTCGTTAGCTGCCCGAAATGATAATCTGTCTATTAGCCATTCCTTGCGGCTTTCTAGTTGATTCTCTTGTATTGCTTTTACCAACTGCTTACTGGTATATTTCTTGAAATCGCGCAGAATGTCACTTATTGAATTGTCATCATTTATGCCGGCAATAAAATGTATATGATTAGACATTAGCACCCAAGCATATAGTTCTAAGCCTTTATTCTCCTGACAATAGCGAAGCGAATCTACCACTATACGCTTATAAATAGGTCGAGTGAAAAGGTCTATCCAATCAATCACGGTGGAAGTTGTAAAACATAGGTCTTTGGTAAAACTTAATACTGACATATCGCTTTAGTTTTTCGCATTATAAATGCTAATATTCTATGCGTTCGGATTTCAAATCCGAACGAACAGAGTTCTACATAATTATTTCAGTACCAAATATAAACTTTATACAAAACATTTGCTGCACATCGTGTAAGCACATCCTAAGCCTCGCGTAAGCCCCTCGCCGTCATTTTGCCGCATAAAAGCCATATAGTGCATTATGTCGCATTTTATTGCATCGCAGCGCACATAAGCACATCTTTTGGCGCTTTTGGGCGCCTTAGCGCATTTTATCGCGTGCGAAAGCGTTTTAGCGATTTTCCATTCTAAGCGAATTGCTATCACCGCGCATTGGTTGCGGATTATAAACCCACTAAAACGTAGCCCATGCAATACAAAAAAACTTCGCTTCTGAACAAAGCGAAGTTCGACGTTGCCAATGGTATTATGAATCATTTCAGCAAATCGGGGCGCAACCTCTTGGTAAGCTCAACAGCCTTCTGCATACGCCACTCTTCTATTTTTGCTTGATGTCCGCTCAGAAGTATCTCTGGGACGCCCCACCCATTGAAATCTTTAGGGCGCGTATATATAGGCGGCGAAAGGAGATTGTCTTGAAACGAGTCGGTAAGAGCCGATTCTTCGTCGTTGAGCACACCTGGGATAAGGCGCACCACAGCATCTACCAATACACAAGCTGCCAATTCGCCACCAGTGAGCACATAATCGCCAATAGAGATTTCATCGGTGATGTAGTGGTCGCGAATGCGCTGATCGATGCCCTTATAGTGTCCGCATAGAATCATTATGTTCTCAGAGAGCGACAAAGTATTAACTCTCTGCTGATTGAGCGTTGGAGCATCGGGCGTCATATATATAATATGGTCATAATTACGCTGACTCTTCAAATCGTCGATAGCTGCCGCAATGGGTTCAATCATCATCACCATACCAGCGCCACCGCCAAATTGATAATCGTCAACGCGCTTATGCTTGTCGGTAGAATAGTCGCGAATGTCGTGGGTGTAGACTTCTACATGCTTGGCACTCACGGCTCTACGAATGATAGATTCGGAAAACGGGCCATTGAAAATGGCAGGAAAAAGCGTAAGTATATCTATGCGCATAATATTTATTTAGCTTGGCAAAGTTACATGATAAGAGGGAAGTAGGAAAGTATTTAGTTATGGGTGATGGCGGTAAGAGAAGTTGAACATTTAGTTTTTCAATTTGCAATTGCTAATTGTCAATTATGAATTTACTTTGCCTAAAAATTAGAGTATTGCTATGATTGAAAGTATAAATGCCAGCATCGACAACCTTGTGGTGCATCAGATGGGCTGCAAGTCGCTTGGCGAAGAGTTGCGACTATCGAAAACTTCAATGAATCCTTCGGAATATGAGGGTGTTGCCGATATTTTGAAAGATTTCTTTTTCCGACCATTCAAAACTGAAGCTTACTTCAATTTGGCAGCTCCAGAAGGAGGCAACAACTACGTGAAGCATCTAATGGACGAGCTTTTTGCCGACGCAACGCTCTTCTATCAGACATCTGTCAGCATAGCGCAATTGCTCGATTCATGTTCAAACAATCCAAACATACGCGGAGGAGAGCTGTACATAGCCCACTTTATCGATTGTGCTGTAGACGGACAACTCTGCGATGCCATTGGCATATTCAAGTCGGAGAGTAAGGAGACTTTTTTGCGCGTGGTTGTAGGCGAAGGGCGCGTAGAACTTGGCGCACAAGAGGGCATAAGCATAAAAAAACTTGATAAGGGCTGCATAATATTCAATATAGAATCGGAAGAAGGATACCGCGTGTGCGCCATAGATAACATCAACAAAGGGCAGGAGGCGCGTTTCTGGATGGACGATTTTCTTGGTCTGAAGCCGCGTGAGGATAATTATTTCTATACCGACAATTATTTACAGATGTGCAAGGGCTTCATGAACGATGTGTTCAACGATGAGAATCACATTCCGCGCACCGAACGTATCGATTTGATGAATCGCTCTATTGAGTTTTTCAACAACAATCCTCAGTTCAGCCAACAGCAGTTTCAAGAAAAGGTGATGTCGGACACCGAGTCGATAAACGATTTCGACATAATTGGTGAATTCGATAAGTATAAGCAGAAATATGAAGAGGAGCACGAGCTGCCACAAGCGTTGCCAACCGAATTTGAGATTTCTAAAGATGCAGTGAAGGGCGAAAAGAAGAATTTCAAATCGGTAATTAAGCTCGATAAGAATTTTCATGTATACGTACATGGAGGCCGCTACTACATGGAGAAGGGCTACGACGAAGGGCGCGATTTGAATTTCTATAAGCTATATTATAAAATTGAGCAATAACCCATAAAGCACTAAAAGTGAAAAAGTTACCAGCAGAATTTGAGCAACGCATACGTCAAACACATGCCGACGCGCAGGAGTTTCTCGACGCCATAAGTAACGAACCTTTCTACTCCATACGTCTCAATACGCGCAAGCCTGCTCAGCTTTCTCTCGACTTGTCAGACAGAGTGCAATGGTGCGATGATGCATATTATTTATCCACGCGCCCCAACTATACGCTGATGCCAGAATTTCATGCTGGCGCTATATATCCACAAGAGGCTTCGAGCATGTTTTTGCGAACTATTTTCAATAATATAAATAGTGAACTCCCTCAGCAGCCCATAGTGCTCGATTTATGCGCTGCGCCAGGTGGCAAATCGACTCTCGTTGCTCAATTTCTGAACGGACGCGGACTTTTAATTGCAAATGAATACATACGCTCACGCGCTTGGATTTTGGCAGAAAATGTCACCAAACAAGGATTCGCCAACACAATGATAACTAATGGCGATGCTGCATCGTTTGCCCAATTGGGAGCTATGTTCGATGTGGTATTGATTGATGCTCCTTGCTCGGGTGAAGGCATGTTCAGAAAAGACGATGTGGCAATAGCCGAATGGACTCCCGCCAACGCCAACATGTGTGCTAATCGCCAACGCGAGATTATTGAAAACATTGCCGACTCTATCGTCGAGGGTGGATATATGATATACTCAACTTGCACATTCAATCCAGCAGAAAACGAGGAGAATATGCAATGGCTACTCGACAACTACGATTTTGAAAACATACAAATACCCATTTCGGAGAATAGTGGCATAACTACATTGCACTTCAAGAATGGCGAAGGCTATGCCTTTTATCCTCATAAAGTGCGCGGCGAAGGATTTTTTGTTTGTGTGATGCGCAAGACATCAGGGCGGAAACGAAAACAACTCAAGTTGCCCAAAATGCAAAAGGGTCTGGCATCCAATAATATTATTAATAGCGACAGTTACAACTTCTATATTATTGATAATAAGCAAATTGCCATACCAAACGAAACATCAGAAACAGCAGTTGCACTGTCGTCGGCTTTACGACCTTTGCGCATGGGCATAGAGGTAAGCGAGGTAACTCGGAAAGGAGATGCCCCCTCGCCTACTCTTCCGTTAAGCTTAGCATTCAACCACGAGTCGCTTCCTTTGCTAAACGTAGACAGAGACGCAGCTCTCAAGTTTCTACATGGCGATGCTTTGGCTTCTGCGGAATTACCACAAGGGTGGTTTGTTGTGCAACACAACGGTTTGGCGCTCGGTTTGTGCAAGTCGGTTGGTAGTAGAGCTAACAACTATTACCCAAAGGAATGGCGAATTAGAAGCAATGTGTAACTAAAAGAAACCTAAAATAGAAAAAGAGCTCAAAGTATCACACTCTGAGCTCTTTCCTCATTAGGGAATTAGGGAGACACACACAAATTATTTCACTTCTACTTTCACTTCTACATTCTCGAGCCAAGGAGCACTAAAGCTCACTTCTATGTCGTCTGCTGAACCACATGCTTCGATATAGGCAGTAAGTTCACCACCGAAAGCACGCTGACGATTGTCGGTATAGTCGGTCATATCGGCATTATTGCCAGCCTCGAGTCCAAGCAGTTTGCCGTTGCTACTTACACGACATGTTATCATATCATCGGCCATAAGCACAGGCACATTGTTTTCGTCTACAATAGTCAATCTAACAATAGCTACGCCACGATTTTTGTCAATACCATTGTTAACGACACGAGCTTTGAGAGCTGCAGGACGCTTAGATGTTTGAATGTATGTACGACATATCTCTTTCTTGTCAGCATCAAGAGCAACAGCTTCGAGTTTTCCAGCTTTGTAGGGAATATCCCACGATATAATGCCTGTAGCATCATCGTATGGTTTCACTTCGCCAACCTCTTTGCCGTTGAGCAATAGGCACGCATAGGCAGCATTGGTATATGCCACAACGCGAATACTCTCTCCATCTTTATAATTCCACGTAGCCCACGCGTCCATCGATTTGTAGTCGCGCTTAGGCGTTGGATATGTACCTATATTGATAACAGGTTTGTCGCTCCATAGAGCTTGACGGAACAAGCCTCGAGGCTTTATTCTGCCATCGAAACTAACAAGGCCAGAGTAGAAGCCACGTGCTGGCCATCTGCCCGACTCGCCAAGATAATCGATGCCAGTCCAAAGAAACTGACCAAATATGTGTTCATTGTCGCGAACTGCTTTCCACGCAGCCATATCATGACGATTTTCACTACCATAAATTACTCTATTGGGATACTTTTTATGGTCGATGTCGTAGCGATCTTCTGTATAGTTATAACCAGCAATATCGAGTGCAGCGGGATATTCTGTTTCGTTCGACATCACAACGCCAGCAAGGGCGGCACTAACAGGACGATTTGGATCTACAGCGCGCACATCGGCAGCCAAACGCTTAGCTATAGTGCCAAGTCGCATTGCATCGGGGCTATCTTTTTTGTAGCCACCAAACATAGGCTGACTAATGGTTGTTCCATCGAGTATGGGGTGCGAATATGGGTCGTTGGGATAATCGACTTCGTTGCCAATACTCCAAGCAAAAATCGAAGGGTGATTGCGGTCGCGACGCACAAGATCTGTTATATCTCTATCGCTCCATTCATAGAAGAAATCGAACGAGCCATCGAAGCCTGGCGTACCAACATTCCAACCTTGAAGCCATTTACGCTTAGCAAATTCCCATTCGTCGAAAGCTTCATCGAGTACAAGGAATCCCATTTCGTCGCAAAGTTCGTAAAGTGCGGGAGCTTGCGGATTATGACTCATACGTATGGCGTTGCAACCTATCTGCTTAAGCGTTGCAAGACGATCAGTCCAAACTTCGCGAGGCACTGCCGCACCAAGCACTCCTGCATCGTGGTGCAGACACACACCTTTCAACTTTATGTTTTTACCATTAAGGCTCAAACCTTTGTTGGGGTCGAATGCTACGGTTCGGATACCTGTTGTAGTAACAACTTCATCGACAACTTTACCATCAGCAACAACCTGAGTTTCAATAGTATATAAATATGGATTATCAATACTCCACAAATTTGGTTTTGACACAGCAATGTCGAACTCGGCTTTACCTTGAGCATTAGCTTTGACACTTACAGCCGACTTAGCTTTACCAACAATCTTTCCTTCGGCATTTTTCAGGTTACTAATCACCTGTAGCTTAGCATCTTTAGTAGTCTCGTTTTGCAAGTCGACAGCCACATGAACAACTGCTTTTTTCTCTGAAGATGTCTTTGTATATGCATAAATACCCCACTGCGCTACGTGAAGTTTGTTCGAAGTAATAAGCCATACGTTGCGATAGATACCAGAACCAGTATACCATCGTGAATCGGCATAACGGCTATGATCTACGACGACAACAACTTCGTTATCTTGACCAAAATGTATATATGGCGTAGCATCGTACATAAATGAGACATAACCATTAGGACGATAGCCAAGCATATTGCCATTTACATAAACACGGCTACGATTGTAGACACCTTCGAAATAGAGAAACACCTTTTCGCCTTGCTTATCGGCTGCGACATTGATTACTTTTTTGTATTTACCAATGCCACCCGGCAAATAGCCCGTACACGAAGCAAGCGAAGGACTCAGCTGTTGTTCTACACTCCAATCATGAGGTAGATTCACAACGCGCCAATTGTTGAGCGTGGCAGCTGTTGAGTCGGTGCCATTAACATCCACAGCAAATTGCCAATCATCATTTATAAGCTTGGCATTGCCAAACGACACTTGAGCCTCTGTTTGCTGCACGCCAAATGCAACGGCAAGCAGCACCAATGTTTGTTTCATGTTTAACATAACGAGTCGGTTTTTACGTTACTACACAGCAAAATTACAAATAGACAAGCCTCCAATAGGTGCAGTAATCGGGCAAAGAGCGACGCTAATTCGAAAACGCCGAATAGCTAAACATCTGAGTAAGAAGCATAAAAAACGAGGCAACATTTACACAATGCACCTCGCTTTGATTTCATCCGTATTGATCGTTTTGCTTAGCTCACATCACAAATCTCATTGTCGTGATGTCTCTACAACCACTATCGCCTCGTTGAAGTCTTTTTATACATACAGTCAATCATATACTCAACCAGAAAACTATCGGATTCACTCCATCGAATACTTATTATACTTAGGAAACTTAAGTTTCAAATAAGCAGAAACAATAAAAGCAACAACGAATATGGCAGCAACAACGCTCCACAAAACAACCGGAAACGTAATTAATCCAATCATAGTATTGTCCTCCATTTGTTTTATTAGTTGAACGAAAGCAAATATATACGATACTTCATAATATTACAAACGTTTGCATATATTTTTTCATTAGTTATATAAATATTCCACTTTCAATATGTAAGCTATAATTGGAATTGTGTATATAAATAATACCAAAAGAACAATTTGGGTATATATATACAAAACTAAACTTCAGAGCAAACGATTTTCATACACACATTTCTCAGATGTATACACCAAAATCTTATTAGATTGTGAGTTATAAAATCTCAACACTCAAAAAACAAAAAATCTCGGAACGCAATCACTGCGCTCCGAGATGCATAATTATGAAAAACATAAACTTTTTAATTCTCTATTATTTCCTTGAAGGCATTCCAAACATTCGTGTTTGGCACAGGAGCTACAATTTTTATTGGCTCTTTGCTCACAGGGTGAACAAACTCCAATTTCCACGAATGCAAACAAATGCCACCTTCTGGATTGCTACGCTTCGAACCATATTTCAGGTCGCCACGGATAGGGCAACCGATGCGAGCGAGCTGAGCACGTATCTGGTGATGGCGACCAGTCTTGAGCGCTATTTCGAGCAAATTGAGATTCTCGGTAGAGCTCAAAAGGCGATAGCTGAGTATGGCCTCTTTGTAGCCAGTGCGCGGACGATTCGACACCAAAGCACGATTTTTCTCTTCGTTGCGCCCCATATAATGATGCAATTCAGCCTCCACTTCGGCAGGGCGCTCATTGGTGATAGCAAGATAGGTCTTTTGCACTGTGCGGTCGGCAAACATCTGATTGAGACGTGCCAAAGCCTTACTTGTGCGAGCAAAAAGCACTACCCCACTCACAGGTCGGTCGATGCGGTGAACCACACCAAGAAACACATCACCTGGTTTGTTGTATTTCTTTTTTATGTATGCTTTCACCTCATCTTCGAGTGCTGTATCGCCCGATTTGTCGCTCTGCACTATATCGCTATTGCTCTTATTTACAGCAATAATATGATTGTCTTCGTAGAGTACTTCCATAATTTGGGAGTTTTAGTATTGTTCCTTTTCGTTTGGGAAATCAACATTTTTCACATCATCAACATACGAGCTGATTGCATTCGAAATATCATCATAAAGATGTAGATAACGACGCAAAAAGCGAGGTGAGAATCCGTTGGTAATGCCAAGCATATCGTGAGCCACAAGCACTTGACCATCGGTGCCATTGCCAGCACCAATACCTATCGTGGGTATGCTAAGCTCTTTTGTAACACGAGTAGCAAGGGCAGCTGGAATTTTCTCGAGCACAACGGCAAAACAGCCAGCCTTTTCGAGTATGTGAGCATCTTTGACAAGTTTCTCAGCCTCAGCCTCTTCCTTAGCACGCACTGTGTATGTGCCAAATTTATGTATTGACTGAGGAGTAAGTCCGAGGTGACCCATAATAGGAATACCAGCCGAGAGAATACGTTCTACAGATTCAAGAATCTCTTCGCCACCTTCAATCTTAATGGCGTCTGCACCAGTCTCTTTCATAATACGTATGGCAGAGGCGAGAGCCAATTTTGAGTTTCCTTGATATGTACCGAATGGCAAATCCACCACCACAAGGGCACGCGACACCGCACGTTTCACCGATTGAGCGTGGTATATCATCTGATCGAGGGTGATAGGTAGTGTAGTATCGAAACCTGCCATAACGTTTGACGCTGAATCGCCAACAAGTATTGCATCTATACCAGCACCATCGACGATGCGGGCCATAGAATAATCGTATGATGTTAGCATGGCTATCTTTTCGCCACGCTGCTTCATTTCGCCAAATGAATAGGTAGTTACTTTCTTTGGCGCTATTTGATTTGCTGCAGACATTTTTTTGATTTTTTATACGGGGCGCAAATTTATGCAATTAAGTAGTTAACCACTGCGCTTTTAGTGTTGTTAACACTATGATGCTAATTGTTTGGTACTACATATTTCGTAATTATCTCGGGTAAATTTCAATATGGCTACTGCCTGAATTGCCATTTTTTATAATACGAATCTGCGTGGTTATGCGTTCGCTCATGGTATCAGTATGGCTTATGACGCCAACTTTTTTACCTTGCGACGACTGAAGCATAGCCAAAGAATCGATAACCGAGGCAAGCGTATCGGGGTCGAGTGTTCCGAAGCCTTCATCGATAAACAGATTGTCGAACGACACATTGCGCGACGACAGCGACGATAGTCCCAGCGCAAGTCCAAGACTGACGATGAATGTTTCGCCGCCCGAAAGTGATGTGGTGTCGCGAATATCGTCGGCGCGGTCGTGGTCGATGACTCGTATGCCAAGCGAGTTGCGGACCTGCATAAGTTCGTAGCGCGAATTGAACTTACGAATTTCAGCATTCGCATGAGCAATTAGGAAACTAAGCGTATTGCATTGTGCTATTTTGCGCAATAGTTTGCCCTCGCTACCGCCCACAGCATCGCTAATCTTCTCCCAATCGTTCTTGAGCTGTTCGGCTTTTTGGAGTGCTTCGAGGTTGTTGCCGAGCTCTTGTTCGGCCTTCGTATGATTCTCGAGTTTAGTCTTGGCATTCACCAACGCTTCGAAAATATTATTCGATTGAAGCTCGTCGCGCTCTGTCGTCAGTGCCTCCTTGCTCTTTTCGGGTTTGCTCTTCTGATGCTCGGCGTATGTATGTTGAGACTTCTCATAAAGAGCTTCACTCTGCTTGAATGCTGAAGTGTAGGCCTCTTTCTGTTGGCGTATCAGATTCCAATTGTCGTTGGCTTCAAGCATAAGATTCACATCGTCGGTAGTTATCTCCTTGAGTTTGTCGGGTTTTGCGTTGTACGTACTTATCCACTGAGCGAGTTCGCGGGTTTTGCCTTCGAATAGCTCGTTTTCGTTGGTAAGACTTTCGAACCAAGTGTTGCGCTTGCTCACTTTTTCGATTAGCAAATCGCTAAGGTTCTTAATCTGTTTATCTCTATTTGTAACAAACTCATCAGCAGCACGTTTTGCGCTATTTATGCGACTTTCTACTTCATCGGGGTCAGCGCCACCAAGTTCGGCGTTGTAATGGGAAGTCAGTTCCTTGAGAGCGTTTTCGGCTTGCCGCCAACTGGTTGTAGCATTTTGTACGAGCTCTACGGCGCGCTTTTGTTGATCCTGAAGTTCAGGCGCAACTTTTTCATATCCAGCGAGGTCGTTTTTGAGGTTGTCAACCTTCTGTTTTTCAGCGTTTACGTAGTTTTCCGCATCTAAGATGAACTTGTCTTTCGCTTTTTGCGCTTCGGTTTTCTGGTCGTTGTAAGTATTGATATTCCTCTGTGTCTCGAAGAAAAATTTCAGATCATCGGCAGCTTTTTTCTGCTGACATTCAGCGAATTTTATACGTTCATCAGCCTCATCTTGATTTTGCGGCAAATCGACATACTTGCTTCTGAGCTTATTCAAATCGGTTTCGATATTCGTAATATCTATCTCAAGTTGCGTTTTACGCTTTAGTTTTTCTGCCATCGCACTTTGATTGGCAGAGAGTTGCGCGGAGAGGCGTTTTTCTATTTCTTGTTGTCGGCGAAGTTCGTCAGTTTTGGCATTTAGCAACGCTTGCATATCGTTTTTAGCATCATCAAACTTCTTATTATCAGCGTGATATGGATGTTCTGTTGCGCCACAGAGTGGGCAAGGCTCCCCTGATACCAAATGCATACGATGTACAACCCAATTTTCACTCGAAAGCAGTGTATATGTTTTTTGCAAAACCTCTTTTTCATTGCTCAGAGCCTCTATATTCAGTTTACTAAGTTCAGTAGTAATATGCTCATTATCAGCTTTCAAATTAGCACATTCAGTACTTATGTTGTCAAATTCTTTTCTATAATTATAAATATTTACAATCAGCGTCTTAGCATTCTGCATATCGTTCAAGGTGATGTCGGCTACAGATTTCTGCTTTTGTAGTGCATCAATATTCTGACCATCAATCTTTTTGCTTTCCAATTTGAGTGTTTCTTCTAAGCCGAGAATGTTTTTATTCAGTCTCTCTCTCTTTTCCTCAATCTTTTCGAGCACGACATTCAAGTTGTCTTGAAGTTTCTTCAAATCGGCTTGCGCTTGATTGATGTTTTTTTCATTATCGGACATTTTAGCATCAGCAGTAATTTTCTCTTTTTCAGCTGTTTGCTTCGCCACTGCAGCATTATCTAATATCGATTTTGCAGCGTCGATTTTTACCTTCAGAGCGCGAGCACTAAGGATGTGCGGCATGGTTTGTTCGATAACTTGTTGCGCTTTATGAGCGTCGGTTTGCAGATTGGTAAGTGTCTCTTTTTCTCTATTAATCTGCGTTTCGTCTTGTTTTATTTCAGCATCGAATTTAGTTATGCTGCCGCTGAGTTTGTCAATTTCGGCTTTTATGCGATTCACTTCGCGCTGGATATTTACTGCAGGTTCAAAGGCATCGTGCATATTTAGCCGCACAATTTGGCTTTGAAATTCAGTAAGTTTCTGCTGAGCCGTTTCTAACGCATTTTTGTATTGGGAGATTTCTTTTAGATATTTTTCGTTATTTGCATACCAAACAAGTTCATTATCAACCCTTTTCAGCATTTTTTGAATCTCTTCTTGCTGTTGCTGCAGATGTTCTATTTGCTCCTTGAGCTCTTTGAGAGCTTCGGTCGAGAGAATGTTCTGTTTGGCAAGTTCGAAGCGTGCGCTAATCTGGTTATAATCGGCAACTGAGGCATCTTTTTTATTCTTTATTTCAGCTGCTATGCGCGAATACTTCTCGCCGCAACCGATCAGTTTTTCAAGCAATTCGTAACGTTCATCTTCTTTGGCTGTCAGGAAGTTAGCGAACGTTCCTTGCGCAATAAGTACGGTGCGAAGAAATTGCTCATATTCGAGACCAATAATCTTTGGTAAATCATTCCAATCGGCCGTTTCTTCGGTCTGTACGCCGTTGGAGTCGATAGAGATTTTGTAGAGCTCTGTGGTTGTGCTGGAGTATTTCTTCACCTGAAAACGCACGCTCCATTCGGCTCGATAGACGATACCATTGTTTGCAAGAAATGTCAACTTGCTGTAGCCGAACTTCTTACCACGCGTAAGTATGTTGCGACTATCGGTAGGCGCGAGGCGATTTTTCTCAGCGTCATCAGATTCGCCATAAATCTCTATGCGTCCACGTCCACCCTTCTGGCGCGAATAGCGCGGAGTGCGGTCGTAGAGAGCCAAACAGATGGCATCGAGAATGGTCGATTTTCCGCTTCCCGTCGGACCAACAATACTGAATATGTTGCTGTCGCCAAGTGCGCCTTCGTTGAAGCTAATCACCTCGCCCTCAAGCTTATCGAGTGAAGCGAGGTTGAGTATTTCGAGTTTCAGAAGTTTCATCGTCAATCGTTTTCGTCGGTGTTAATGTTGCTAAGCAAGTCGGAGAGCAGTGACACTTGCTGTTCATTCATTTCAGTTCCATGCTTAATGGTAAAAGCCTCGCGCAGAGTCTCCATTGGGTCGCGATTGAGCACCTCATCTACGCTCTGCACTTCGTGGTCGCTAGTCAGCGTATGTATGTTTAGCGCATGGTTGATTTTCTGAATGCGACACAGCACTGCGTTTTTATTGGCAAACAAATCTTCAAGTTCCTTTATCTCGTCGTTGCTCACATTGTCTTGAGCCACTTTCAGCAATACGTATGCAGCATTGTCGTTGAGTTTGCCATCAGTGCGATCGGGCAATTCTTTGATTAGCAGCTTGGCCAACTTCTTAGGCGAAATCTCTTCGTCGCCTTCAGGCAAGATGAGCAAAGGATGCTGCGGTGTATATATAATATGCTGAACATCAATATTTTCAATACTATTTATAGTTATAAAATCAACACCATGCGAATAGTCCTTTTCGGCAAACGACATCGGCAACACGCTACCGGTATAGCGAGCCCAATCGACGCCCCAAATTCGTTGACGCTTATGTATGTGTCCGCAAGTGAAATAGTCGGGATGGTTTGGCCAGTTGCTAAGCGAAACCTCTTCTTGTCCACCAACGATAATCTTCTCACTGGCGTCTTCCTTGGCAATGTCGGCACCTTTGGCATACATATGAGCCATCATCAGCATAGGCCAATTGGGATATTTAGCACGCGCATAATTAGTCAAATCGTGTAAGATTGCATTCACACCTTGAGAATAGTTGGCATTTTGCACAATATCGTTACGCAGATAAGGCACAGCAAGCACCACAAGATGCTCACCTTGAGCACTACTTATAGGTATTACAAGTTCGTCGAAGTTAATCAGCCATCGTTTCTCGGATTCGCTCCAAACGCGAGGTATCTCGCCTCGAACCTCAATATTGTGCATACTAAGCAATGCACGCGGAGCTTCAAGTCGGCTGGCAGAATCGTGATTGCCAGCTATAATAACAATATGCATCTGACTACATAGACGCGTGGCATCGGTCAGAAAACGATAGTAGGCCTCTTGCGCCTTTGCCGATGGATTTCCATTGTCGTATATATCGCCTGCAACAAGTAACACGTCGGGCTGCGCAATAGCTATTTGATTTAGTAGCCACGATAAGAAATGCTTATGTTCGTCGAGTCTATCGTTGCCATGAAAAAGGTTCCCCAAGTGCCAATCACTTGTTGATATTATTTTCATATAAATAGTGTTGATTTTGATAAAGAGTAAAAATAGTCAAGTTTTCTATTCGAAAAGGCGCTTTCATAAATAGTGTTTTATAGTGCATAAATATCAAAATAGAGACATTGCTATTCGTGAATAACGTGTACATTCGCGGCGTTTTCCTCAGAACCAACATAAAACAAATGAAAAAGCTTAATTCTATTTTTATTCTGCTTTGGGTGACATTGGTCGCGTTGGCAGAACCATTCGACCGTGAAGCGTATTACGGTAGCGCTAATGGCAAATGTGGCGAAGAGCTCCGCAAAGTACTTACCCAAATACTTAGCTCAAATGGTAAAGTACTCAGCTACGATGAACTTTGGAGCGCCTACGCTACAACCGACGTACGCGAAGATGGCACTATTTGGGATATTTATTCCAACGTAACGGCCTACGACCCATCAAAAAACCACGGCGGCAACTACAAAAAAGAGGGCGACTGCTACAACCGCGAGCATAGCATTCCTCAAAGCGTGTTCAACAAGCAACAGCCTATGCGCACCGACCTCTACCACGTCATTCCTACCGATGGATATGTAAACAATCAACGCGGTAGTTACTGTTTTGGCGAAGTGGCCTCGGTTAAGTATGCTTCTAAAAACAGCTTCAGCAAAACTGGCACCCCTACAAGCGAACTGAAAAATGCTGGTTGCAAAGAGTCGATTGTATTTGAGCCAAACGATGAGTATAAAGGCGACATAGCACGTACGTATTTCTATTTTGTTATACGCTACGCAAGCAATATGTCATCGTTCAAAAAGTATGGCATGTTCAGCAATAATACTCTCAGCTCTTGGGCAAGCGAAATGCTCATCAAGTGGTCGACTGCTGACGTTGTAAGTGCTAAAGAGACAAATCGCGTTGAAGCGGTGTATGAGCTACAGAAAAATCGCAATCCGTTCATAGATTACCCTGGCTTGGAAGAGTACATCTGGGGGTCGTATAAAAATGTGCCATTCAGCGCAAGCAACTACGTGAATCCATACACTGGTCAAAGTGGCAACGACACGCCTGAACCTACGCCCGACCCTACGCCTGACCCTACTCCAACGCCAGAGCCAATTGTTACTTCTGGTGATGTATATATAAAAGTCACCGAAGAGCCAAACGACTGGAGCGGTGCTTATCTCGTTGTATACGAAAGTAGTTTAGTGGCTTTCAACAGCAGTTTGGAAGACATCGACGCCAAGAAAAACAGCATAAAAGTGACGCTCGAGAATGGCGGAATAGCTGTAGATGACGAGACTGAAAAGGCCGAAATAATTATTACTAAAAATAGCAACAGCACTTACAGCATCAAGACGAGCAATGGTGTGTATATAGGTGGAGAAAAAGGCAAAAACGGCATAGCCACAAGCGAAAGCGCCATTGAGAATAATATCATGTTGTCGAACGGACAAATGATTGATATTGTAAGCAATGATATGCACTTGAAATTCAATCCACAAAACAAGCAAGAGCGTTTCCGCTATTTCAAGGCTTCGTCGGGTGGAATGAAAATGGTTACTCTCTATCGCAAGACTGTTTCAAGCAATGGAGGTTCAGAGGTTGACGAACCTAATACGCCAGAAGATCCTGGAACAGTAACCGACGTTACCCCCGTTAGAAGCAACGCCACTCAAACCGATGTAATTTTCGACTTGAATGGTCGCCGACTGAAATCGATCACCTATCCAGGCATATACATAATAAACGGACAGAAAGTAGTAAAACAATAAAAACATCTGAGAGATAAAACATTAGGCGCTATCGCAAATCACGTTGCGGTAGCGCCTATCTATTTAGCTAAAATTCATTTAACACTTAGATATTACTGCGTTATCACCAGCTTCCGCCGCCTCCGCCTCCACCGAATGAGCCGCCTCCAAAGCCGCCAAACGAACCAGAGCCAGAGCTAAACGAGCCCCAACTTGAGTTGCTACTCTTGCCAAGTTGCGAGGCAAAGAGCGCAGCCGTCAAAAAGTCGCTGCCTGAAATGCGACGCTTGCCACCTTTGCCATTGCCGTTTTTGTCGGAGCGACCAGCAAAGAAGGCTAAGACCAATATGGCAATTATGGTAATAACTGCTACAAATACATCGTCAAAATCTTCGTCGAAACTGTCGTTGGTGTATTCGCCACGCACTGCTTTCATAATAGCCAATGCGCCAGCTACAACGCCCGATGCATAATCGTTTTCGCGAAAATGAGGAATCATTTCGTTGTTGACTATGCGCGAGCAAGTAATGTCGGGCAAGACTCCTTCAAGACCGTAGCCTGTTGAGATGAAGGCTTGTCCGCGGCTATCAGCAGTTTTGGGCTTCACAACCATCACAACGCCGTTGTTTTTTCCCTTCTGACCAACGCCCCACGTCTGTCCGACGCGGTATGCAAAATCGGCAATTTCGTAGCCTTCGAGCGACGAAACGGTTAGCACAACAATCTGCGTGCTTTGGCTTTTGTCGAAGGCCACGAGAGAATCTTCGAGCATGCGTATTTCACTACTACTTAGCAAGTTAGCCAAGTCGTTAACCAAATGCGGTGGATTAGGACGCTCGGGAATTTCTGCTGCAACTATAGGTTTTGCATATATATATAACATACATATACATAACAGTCTGATTGCAAGTACATTACTATTCAAACGAAACTTCATTCGACAACTCATTTTCATCATCAGATTGATATGGGAAATATTGCTTCAACAGCTCGCCGCAACGTTCGATAGCGTTGCATAGACCGCCAACGAAGTCGCCTTTTTTGAACTGCTGTTCCATCTCGCCGCTAATGGTAGTCCAAAAATCGTTGGTAACCTTGGCATTGATGCCGCAGTCGCCAATGACGGCAAACTTGTGGTCGTCGGCAGCGAAATAGAACAGAATGCCGTTGCGCAGTTTGGTGCGTTGCATGCCAAGCAAGGCAAACGTCTGGGCTGCCGAGTCGAGCACATTAGCCTCACAACGACGCGCCACATGCACACGGATTTCGCCCGAACAGTTGAGTTCGGCCCGCTCGATGGCTTGTTCAATGACGCGACATTGCTCTTTGCTGAAAAACTTCTTGCCCATTAGAATTCTACTTTTGGAGCAGTAGAAGCGCCTTCTGCAGCCGTGAAATATGGTTTAGACTCGAAGCTAAAAATGCTTGCTACGATATTATTAGGGAATTTACGTATGTAAGTATTGTATTCGCGAGCCGTGTCGTTGAATTTCTGGCGCTCAACAGTGATGCGGTTTTCGGTGCCTTCGAGTTGAGTTTGAAGGTCGCGGAAATTCTCGTTTGCTTTCAAGTCGGGATATTGCTCTTGAACGACGAGCAGACGCGATAGAGCTTGCGTAAGTCCATCTTGAGCAGCTTGGAACTCCTTGAGGCTCTGTTCGTTGAGTTTAGAAGCATCGATAGTCATCGAAGTAGCTTTTGCACGCGCTTCTACAACTCCCGTGAGCGTTTCTTGCTCGTGTTCGGCATAACCTTTTACTGTAGCTACGAGGTTAGGAATGAGGTCTGCACGGCGCTGGTAAACATTCTCCACTTGCGACCAAGCCGCTTCTACCGATTCTTGTTTTTCTACCATTGAGTTGTAGCTGCAGCTCGACATAGATATGGCTGCAATGCTGAGTAACAAAAGAGTTTTTAGTGTTTTCATAGGATTAATTGAATTATGTCTATACGTACAAATGTAGCTATAAATAGCGTTCGTTTCAATGAGAGCTATTAGATGATATAAATAATACAGACGAGACATAAGAGTCTGCTTGTTCGTGTAATCGACTGATACACAATATTCTATGTATAAATAGAATGCTAATGCCGTTATATTATATAGTCCACACTGTGCTCAATCTCAACCAATTTATCCATGAAATAGACTATTTGCTTTCGCCACCAAGCCCAGTCGTGAGCCGAATCGAATCCCCAATAATCGACCCAAGCAGGCACATTTTTCTCCCTAAGCAAAGCGTCCAATTGACGAGTGCTGTCGAGTAGCTCGTCCTCCCACGAACCTTGCCCTACACACAACACTATGCGACGGCTGCGATATATATTCCAATATGGATGGTCGTCGGGCATATTGCGCAAGAAATCGTAGGGTGAATTATCGTAGATAAGACCATCGTTGTAGTTTGGGAAAAAATAGCCAGCATAATACAATCCGCTGAGTGCCAATAGTGTATCAAATAAATCTGGACGGCGGAAGAAGAAATTGCCTGCGTGAAATCCACCCATCGAACAGCCAGTAACGATGAAGGTCTCGTTTGAAAAATGACGTACTTCAGGAATAAGTTCGTCCACTATATAATGATACCAACGTTCGTGCAAGTCGATACGCTGATGATAGTCACCAGAGAGATTTGACCATGTTTCGCGGTCGATACTATCCACACAAATCAGCCTAATGAGCCCACTATCAATAAAGCGCGACAATACGCCCACCATATCAAAATCTTGGTAATCGTAGAATCGCCCATCTTGCGAAGGAAACACGAGCACCGGATGCCCCTTTTCGCCATAGCTCTTATATTCCATATCGCGCCCCAATGCACGACTGTAGTGTTTTTTATAGGTTATATACATCGTTTTTATCTCCTTTTCTATGTGTGAATAATATTTATGTGTATGTGTATAAACTTAAGCTTTTTCGTGAACAAAGGCCACAAACATCTCAACCTCTTCGTATGTTTTCAATCGCACGGTGAACATCTGTTGCCCCATTGCCCCTGAGAGAATCTCTGGCATTCGCTCACACATGACAATATCGTTGGCATATCTACGACGAACCTCATCGTCGGTATACTTATAGCTATGTATGTCGCGTCGCGATGCAAAAGCACAATAGTATTCATTGCGCCATGGCAACGACAATGCATTACTCGTATTGTGTTGATAGCTACTTGCCGTTTGCGACTTGTCGTATGCCACCATATCAGCCCAGATGCGATATACATCGGTGCTATGTGCGAAATTAATCATGTCGGGAGTGTAGCCACCAGCAGGACGCATGTTAACCTCGAGAGCTACAAAATCGCCTTTTGCGCCAAGACCTTTTCGCTCGCGATCGATGCAAAAAAACTCCAAGTGAACAAAACGACTCTTCACTCCAAAAGCCTCCACCGTGCGGCGTCCAAGCGAACGCAACGACTCGGGCATGGTGGGCGATACATAATACGACAAGTCGAGCTGACGATTGACTATATCCATTATCGATGGAGGCCACACCGTCATCGATTCAAATAGTGGTTGCATTTGGCTATCGATAATAGCATCGTAGGAACAAATGTCGCCCGTAATAAACTCTTCTACTACGTATTGCTGAAGGTCGCTCCCAATCTCAAAAAATCGTTTTAGATCTTCTTCATTATTTATCTTATGCGTGCCGCCCGCTCCTACACCGATATTGGGCTTGCCAATAATTGGAAAACCGACCTCCTTGGCAAAATTCGTTACAGCCTCCTTGCCGAGCGAACATTGCACCTGACGCGCTGTAGGTATGCCGCCTTTTGCATAATATGCCTTCATGGCCGACTTCTCTCGTATGGCGCTAACATCTTTTGCTTGCAAGCCTGTTGTGATATTGAAATCGGTACGAAGTCGCGCATCTTGACCTAACCAATACTCGTTATTCGACTCTATCCAATCTATCCTGCCATACTTGAACGCGAGAAACGCCACTGCACGGTATACCTCATCGTAGTTTTCCAAATTGCCTACCTTGTAATATTCTGTGAGCGAATTGCGTAGGTTCGTCGACAAACTATCGTACGGCACATCAGCTATGCCAAGAACATTTACGCCATTTTGTTTCAGCCGGTTACAAAACTCCCAATAGGTATGAGGGAAATGAGGTGATATAAATATGAAATTCATTCTGCGTTGTCATTATATTCTATGCAAAATAAACTCCAATGTGTGTTTTAGTTATATAAACTATATTTATTTGGAATTATGCACCAAAAAGTAAGCGATAAATAGAAAATTGAAGCACTTACAAATGCATTATTTCAGCTTTTGTAAGTGCTTTATTACTATTTATTCTGCTACAACCGATAATATTGAATGCAAACGGAAATGCCCTTTTATTTTTCGCGGCGTTTTTCTTCGAGCTCCTTTTCGGCCTTGAGGTAGCGGTCCGACAAGATATTCAGAAAAGCCGTAATTCTTACATTGGCATTCATGGTGTCGGCCAAAATAGTTTTGCCTTGCAATTTTAGCAGATAGAATTCATAGAGCGCCGTTAGTGCGAGGTCGATATGATGCATTTTGTCGCCGCCAGGAATTTTCGTCATAAATAGCGAAAGATCGGGCCAAGCGGTTTTGAAAGCCTCTTGATAGGCCAATTCGGTAGGTTGCGTAAGTAGGTAGAGATGAAAATTATAAATGTCGTTGGAAAGACCGCGGAGCACTTGCACGTGACCTTTCTCCTCGCATTTCTCGAGACGCATCATCTCGCACAGGTTGTCCCACCAATCGTAAACTTGCTGATGCACAGTCTCATCGGTGATTTTGTACCCAGAAATTACGTTTTTATCTATTTCATTCATATTGAGGTGATTCGCACGAATCAAATCCTCAACATTCCACATATATAATATGTATTGAATGACATTCTTATGACGGCAATTTTGTGCTACAAACATTTTGAATTGAAAATTGATAATTGAATTTTATGCTTGTCATCCTGAGCAAAGCGAAGGATCTCAGAGCATACGTATTTATTATACTTAGAGGATTCTTCGCTACGCTCAGAATGACACTAAATATATTTACAACTCCTCATCGTCATCTTCCTCGTCAAAGTTGAGGTCGAGATCGTCGAAGTCAAATTCGGAGTCTTCGGGAGCAAAGAATTCGTCGATGTCGCGGCGCTCTTTTTTGGTAGGGCGTCCAAGACCTTTTCGGCGATTCATCGAAGCAGCCATGCGAGCCAATTCGAGCGCTTCGAGCTGGTCGGGCGGCGTGACTTCTTTGAGATGAAGTGGCACCAATTTGGCGCCCATGCGGTTTTGAGCCAATTGGAGCACCTCGAAAGAGCGAGTGCCAGGTCCAAGACGCACAGCCACAACGTCGCCAACCTTCACAACGTGAGCACTTTTCACTTGCGCTCCGTTGATAGTTATGCGACCGCGCTTAATAGCATCGGCAGCCAACGAACGCGTTTTGAAAAGGCGCACAGCCCAAATGAATTTATCTATGCGAACGTCACCCATACTTATTTGTTATTGTACTGAGTCATAGTCTTTTCGAGACCTTGTAGGCAAAATTGACGCACAACCTCAGCAGCAAGTTTCATGCGTTCGTCAATCATAGGCTTCTCCTCGTCGCTCCAGCCGCTAAGCACAAAATCGACCTGACCTCCACGGCTGAAATTGCTACCAATGCCAAAACGCAAGCGCGCATAATTATCAGTACCAAGCAGCAACGATATGTTTTTCAGACCGTTATGACCGCCAGGCGAACCTTTGCCTTTTAGACGAATGGCTCCAGCTGGAATAGCTAAATCGTCGACAACAATAAGTATGTTTTCGAGTGCAACTTTCTCTTTTTGAGCCCAATAGCGTACAGCTTCGCCACTGAGGTTCATATACGTATTAGGCTGAAGCACAACGAGTGTGTTGCCCTTGAGTTTGAGTTCGGCCACTTGTCCGTAGCGCTCCGAACGGAACTCGCCATTAGCCTCGTTTACCAATTTTTCTACTATGTCGAAACCAACATTGTGGTGCGTATGTTCGTACTCCTTGCCAATGTTGCCAAGGCCTACTATTAGAAATTTCTGTGGCAATGCTTTTATATTTATTAGTTACGAATTACGAATTTTGAATTCAGAATTTTCAATTTTCAATTCTGAATTCTCAATTCTCAATTATAGTAGTAAATACTTCCTTCATTGTGCGACCCGAAGCTGCAATTTGCTGAGGAATGAAGCTCGTCTGCGTCATGCCAGGAGTGGTGTTGACCTCCATCAAGTAAGGTTTTTCGCCCACGATGATGAAGTCGATACGCACAATGCCATGCATCTGCATAAGAGAATAAACCTTGCGAGCTTCTGCGTAAACTTTGTCGCGAATGGCGTCGCTGACACGCGCTGGCGTGATTTCTTGAGCTTTGCCGGGCGTGTATTTAGCCTCATAGTCGAAGAATTCGTTGGAACTGACAACTTCGGTGAGCGGCAGCATAACATACTCATTCTTAGCCTTATACATACCACAAGTAACTTCAGTACCATTGAGGAACTCTTCGCAAACGACATCTTCGCTTTCGTTGAGAGCCTTAGCTACGGCAGCCTTTATTTCGCTGGCTTTCTTCACTTTAGTTACGCCAAAACTTGAACCACCAGCCGCTGGTTTGATGAACATCGGCAAGCCAAGTTCGGCAACGAGAGAAGCCTCATCGATATTATCATCTTTACGAAGCAGGTGACGCTTAGCCACATTCACGCCACAAGCGCCAAGGAATGTGTTGCAAACAAACTTGTTGTAGGTCATAGCCGAAGCCAACGCAGGACAAGTAGAATGCGGCATACCAATCATCTCGAAGTAACCTACGAGTTGTCCATTTTCGCCAGGTTCGCCGTGTATAGTTATGTATGCGTAGTCTATTCTTTGTTTTGCGCCATTGAGCACAAACGAGAAGTCGGTGCGATCGATAGGTAGATGTTTGCCGTCAACTACAGCACTCCATTCTTCGCGGCTGATGAAAACTGGTACGAGGTTGTAAACATCTGTAGGTATGAAAGTTAGCAGACCAGCGAGACTCTTTTCGCTAACACCAGCCTCCGACGAGTAACCGCCGTATACTATTGCTACTGTTTTCATTGTTTATATGTATGTATAATATTTATAATCAACTATTTATATACTTCCTAAAATAATTATAGATATGCCCGCTAAGATACCCAACAAACACAAACCCTTGCGCAACATATTGCGTTCGTGGAATATGAGAGCCGCCATAAGGAACGAGATGATGACGTTGCTTCGGCGAATGGGCGAAATGAGCGAAATGAGGCTATCGGGCGCGGCTATGGCGCCATAGTAGAAGAAGTCGGCCAGGATAATTATGACGCCTATGGCTGGTATGGTCCACGAGAAGAGGATTGGCTCAGCTTTTCTGTTTGGCCACCACATTATAAATAGCAATGGAATAACCATAATCACCTGATAGAACGAATAGTAGCACAAAACACTCATGCGTGGAATGTCAGCCGACACGATGATGTGTTTATCGAAAAGCGCGCTCGCCGAACCAATGAGCGTACCTATGATTACCATAAATACCCAGCGGTTGTGTTTGAAATTAACTCCCTCGCGAGCTCCAGCTTTACTAAAGAGCAGGAAGAACACCATAGTCACTACCAATCCCACCCACTGAATGCTGTTGGGACGCTCGCCGAAAATTATCAATGCGCCTATCAGAGTCCAAATTGGAGCAGTGGCACGAATGGGCGATACTATGCTGAGTGGCAGATGTTTAAGTCCGTAGTAGACGAACACCCACGACGACAGCACGATGGCCGCCTTGCACACCAAAAGCAAATGCTGATGAAGAGTGATGGGCGCTATGTATATGCTGCTTTCGGGCGATATGAGACCGTTGGCCGATGCCAACAAAATAGGCAAGAGCACCACCGACGACGTGGCTGTGCTAATGAGAAGTACGGGTGGAACGGCATTGGCACGAAGCGATTGCTTGCGCAGAACATCATAAAAACCAAGGCTTATAGCCGAAAGTAGAGTTAAGAGACACCACATTGTTGTTATCCATTTTTTGCGGCTGCAAAAATAGTCAGATTTATTGCGCTTTTATACCTATGTATATGACGAATTAACACTAAGGATTTCTTGGTCTTGCTGAAGCAAACACGCATTTCACCGAAATCAGTTTCCTTTAGCCTACTTTTTTCACTAATATTGGCTGCTGAACAATAACTCTACGCACAAATGACAATAAAAACAATAGCAATAGACGATGAGCCATTGGCGCTCCACCAAGTTTCTACCTACATTCAGAAAGTTCCTTTTTTAGAATTCGTTGATGCTTATCCCGATGCGCTGACAGCAATGCGCGAGATGGAAGACAAACAAATCGACTTGATGTTTGTAGATATAAATATGCCCGACCTCAATGGTTTGACGTTTGTTCAGAACCTAAATCCGCGTCCACTTGTGGTTTTCACAACGGCATATTCTAAATATGCTATCGATGGCTACAAAGTAGAAGCCGTTGATTATCTGCTTAAGCCGTTCAGTTTTGAACAACTTCTTGCAGCCGCCGAAAAAGCGCGTCGTAGGCTTATGCCAGCTGCACAAACTGAAAAACAAGACGACGGATCGAATGCCATTGTCGATGGGGCACTATTCGTACGTACCGACGGCCACACTGTTCGCGTGCAACTATCTGATATAAAATATATTGAGAGCATGAGTGAATATGTACGTATATACCTACTAAACAAAGAAAAGCCACTCACTCCGCTCATATCTATGCACCGATTAGAGGAGCTTTTGCCTTCCGACACTTTTATGCGCGTACATCGCTCATACATTGTCAATCTAAGTAATATCACTGATATACAACGTCTTCGCATCGTCTACGGTAAAGAGTTTATTCCCGTGGGCGATAATTATAAAGATGCTTTCGTCGAATACATAAACAAACATTCGATGAAATAGTACTTTAGACCATAAATATTAATCATAAAAAAACGATGCTTGCGAAACGAATAATTCGTAAGCATTTTTTATACACATTATGTACACAAATAAACGCACCGCAGCGCACATACTTCTAATAATCAAATATTTGCACTCGAGCACCATCGGTGTGAAGTCCTAAAATTTGCGCTTTTTGTCCTAAAAATTGCGCAGCGTAGATTAACATTTATTTATGTTTGAAACCGTCGTTTTTGACAAATAATAACATTCATACATATTAGCATGGCAAGAATAAATATGATTGAAAAAGTCGCAAGATTGTTACTAATACTAATAGCAACAATATGTGCGACAAGCGTTATGGCACAGACCCGCACAATCACGGGCAAGGTGCACGATACTAACGGAGAGCCTATTGTAGGTGCCAACATTATTGTAGCAGGCACATCAAATGGCACAATTACGAACTTCGACGGCAACTACACACTGCAATTGCCCGAAGGCGCTAACAAAATTGTTGTGCGCTTCATAGGCTACACCTCGCAAGAGATAACCATTGGAGCAAGCAATACATACGACGTAGAGCTGAAGGACGAATCGACAGAACTCGGCGATGTGGTTGTGGTTGGCTATGGTACAACAAAGAAGGGCGACCTTACAGGTTCGGTAGCTAATGTCACGGCCGATGACTTCAACAAAGGATTGGTATCGTCGCCAGAGCAGCTTATAAATGGTAAAGTGGCAGGCGTGCAGATAATGTCGAACTCAGGTTCGCCAAGTGCAGGTTCGTCAATTAAGATTCGAGGAGGTGCATCGCTGAGTGCGAGCAACGACCCACTGATAGTGCTCGATGGCGTTCCATTGGAAAATGGCGGCATATCGGGCAACAGCAGCAACTTTATGGCGCTCATCAACCCATCGGACATAGAAAGCATGACAGTGCTGAAAGATGCATCGTCAACTGCTATTTATGGTTCGCGCGCTTCGAATGGTGTCATACTTATAACTACTAAAAAAGGTGCAAAGGATAAGCTAAACGTCAGCTTGACGACAACGCACTCGCTGCAGGTGAAAGACAAAGTAGCAGACTTTCTTTCGCGCGAAGAGTTCATCGACGTTGTTAAGAGCACCAACAACGACACATACATAAACCTCATTGGCGAAGCAGACACCGACTGGAATGAGGAGATTTTCCGCGTGGCTTATGGCACCGACAACAACATATCTATTAGTGGACGTGCAGGCAGTGTGCCAATGCGCTTATCGATAGGATACTACAATCAGAATGGTATACTCAACACCGATAACGCACAACGCATCTCGGGCAACTTGAATATAACACCAAGCCTATTGGACGACCATTTGAAACTCAACTTTGGCGTAAAGGGCACGATGAACAAAAACCGTTTTGCTCCAACAGGCGCCATATATTATGCATCGCGCTACAACCCAACGATACCAATAAAAACCGACGACCTATCGCAAGGTGCATACTACAATGGATATACCGAAGGTGTAACGTGGATAGCACCAAATGCAGAGACTGGCGAAGCTGGTTATTATGCACCCGAAAACGGCGCACTCTTCAACCCTGTGGGCGTGATAGAGCAAACGGAAGACAAGAGCACGATAAAACGTGTAATTGGCAACTTCGATGCAGAATATAAATTGCACATTCTGCCCGAACTGAAAGCTCACATAACATTTGGCTACGACTATGCAGAAGGTAAAGGCACTGTGAAAGTCGACCCTTTGGCTGCGCAATACTATTCTGTGTCGAACGGCGTAGTTTCGAGCGGACGCGACTATGAATATGGCCCACAAAAACTCACCAACGAGCTATTCACAGCATACCTAAACTACAACAAAGTTGTTGGAGTGAACCATATAGATGCTACAGCAGGCTACGATTATCAGTATTGGAAATCTACATCGCCATATTATGAGACCAAAACGGCACAAGGCAATGTGATTTCGTCGATAGGACGCACCGACCAACGTCACGTGTTGCTATCGTATTATGGACGATTGAACTACACACTTCTCGACCGCTATATGGTCACAGCCACCATTCGTCGCGACGGGACATCGCGTTTCAGCGAAAGTGAGCGTTGGGGCACATTCCCATCGGTGGCATTAGCATGGCGCGTGAGCGAAGAATCGTTTTTGGGAAATATCGAGAGCCTATCAAACTTGAAGCTCCGTGCCTCATACGGTATTACTGGTCAGCAAGAAGGCATCGGCAATTATGCCTATCAGGCTATGTATACCGAATCGCAAGCTGGCGCAGGCTACGTGTTTGGCGGCAAAGAAGTTGGCACATTACGCCCCGAAGCATACGTAGCTAATCTGAAATGGGAGACCACCAAAGCGTGGAACTTCGGTATAGATTTCGGCTTCATAAATAACAGAATCAATGGTAGCTTCGATTTCTATACGCGTAAGACGGAAGACCTTCTCGCTACCGTTCCATCAGCAGCGGGAACGAACTTCGACAAACAGATACTTACGAACGTTGGCAACGTCGATTCCTATGGATGGGAATTCAACATCAATGGAGCAATGATTCAATCGGAAGATTGGCAATGGGACGCATCGTTCAACATGTCGTATCAGAATCAAGAGGTGAAAAACCTTTCGATAGTTGAGAATGGCAAAATCACATCAACAAGCGTTGGACCGACAATAGACAGTTACTATTTCCAACGACTCACCGAGGGCAAAGCGCCATATATGTTCTATCTCTATCATCAGCTCTATGATGATAACGGCACACCTATCGAAGGCTCTTATGCCGACATTTCGGGCGATGGACAAATCAATTCCGACGACCTATACCATATACATAAGCCAGATCCTGATTTTATTCTCGGATTCAGCACGAGCGTTAGCTACAAGAACATCACTCTTGCTACAAGCTTGAGAGCTAACATTGGCAATTATGTATACAATGGCACGCAGATGAATAGTGGTGCACTTGGCACTATCACTTGGGCATCGAGCCAGATATTGAATCTTAGCTCGAGCTATTTGGATACACATTTCCAAGATCGCCAGCAGCTTTCGGACTATTATCTTGAAAATGCGTCGTTCTTGAAGATGGACAACATATCACTCTCATACAACTTTGGTCGATTGGCCGATTTGTTCAGCATGAATGCTACGTTTATGGTACAGAACGTATTCACTATAACCAAATACACAGGCGTCGACCCTGAAGTGCCCAATGGAATGGACAGTTCGTTCTATCCACGTCCACGCACATTCTCGCTTAGTCTTGGTTTCGATTTCTAACCTTAATCACCAAACAGAAAAACAATCGATATGAACAAGATATATATATCAGCCATCGTGGCAGCTGCAATAGCAATGAGCCTAAGTTCGTGCGAAGATTTGGATCAATATCCACATGTAGAGACTTCTGCCGAAACGGTATACACCAACATAGAGAACTACGAGAGCGTGCTTGCAAAATGCTATGCACTCTTCGTAACTACAGGTCAACAAACCGATGGTTCGAATGACCTATCGAGCAACAACGGACAAGGATACATACGTAACTACTTCAACCTGCAAGAGTCGCCAACGGATGAAATTTTCAACACATGGACTTCAGGCGACCAAACGAAAGACATTACATACATGACGTGGGACGCAAGCGACTCGTGGGTGGAAGATTGCTATCAGCGTATATACTACAACATCACGCTTTATAATGAATTTCTACGCCACTGCACCGAGAGTTCAATATCGGGATTTAGCAGCGACGAACAGACAACATTGCGCCAATATAGAGGCGAGGCGCGATTCCTTCGCGCATTGTGCTATAGCCACATTCTTGACCTCTATCGTCAAGGACCTATGGTTACGGAGAACGACGAAGTAGGAGCATACATACCCAACGTAGCCAACAAGAAAGAACTCTTTGCATACATAGAGAGCGAGCTAAAATCGTGTGCCGATGAGATGGCAGCAACCCCTACATACGGTCATGCACCACAAGCAGCAGCTTGGGCGTTGCTATCGAAGCTCTACCTCAATGCCGAAATTTGGAACGACGAGGCTCGCTACACCGACTGCATCACCTATTGCAAAAAGATTATCGACAGCGGGCTCTATAGCCTCAACAGTAGTTATGCCGAACTCTTCAATGCCAGCAACAACCTGCGTACCAACGAAATAATCTTCCCGCTCGTGGTTGATGCTACATACGATATGACTTGGGGTGCTACTACATATTTAGTTTGCGGACAGGTGGCAAGCGATCATGCCGATGATGGTTATTCGTCAGCAATGTGGGGCGTAGCCTCGGGCTGGGGAATGTTTCGCGTATGTGGCGAATTTTTCGACAAGTTCGATGCCACCATCGACGACAGTCAAGCCGAAGGCTACACAAGCAACGACACGCGTTGCAGATTCTGGTGCAGAAGTCAGACGAAAGCCGTAAATATCAGCGACACCGAAGACCAATCGGCCGGATACTTATGCTGCAAATGGAGCAACCTCTACGACGACGGCACAACAGCCAGCAACACCAAGAGCTATGGTGCATCTATCGATTACCCAATGATACGCTTGGCAGAAGTCTACCTTACACTCTCCGAAGCTGTACTTCGTGGAGGCTCGGGAAGTAGCACAGCCGAAGCACTCGAACTATTCAACAAGATACGCGCACGTGCATACGGCGATTCTAATCATGGATATGCTTCGATAACCCTCGATGACGTGTTGGACGAACGCGCGCGCGAACTCTATTGGGAATGTTCACGCCGAACAGACCTTGTTCGCTATAATTATTTGACTACTGATAAATATTTATGGGATAGCAAAGGCGGTGTAGCTGGCGGCAAGACTGTCGAGAGTAAGTATAATTATTACCCGATACCTGCCAACGAGCTCACTGCAAATCCGAATTTGTCAAATGCTGAATACTAAAAAATAGATTGCAATGAAAAGATTCATATATAGCCTAATGGCTCTTGCGTCGCTTGCTACCATAGCTTGCGACGACGACTTGGAGCACTTCACCGTTACGGGACTGGAAGAGAGCACACTATCGCTCACCTACGACAATCTGGTGCTAAGTGCATCTACATCAGACCAAAATGCGCTCATCATGACATGGACCGAGAGCGGCATAACACTACTCGGCAACAGCGATCTCGGTAGCATTGTGCCCGAGGGCATCGATAATTATGTAGTTGAATTTTCGGCTTCGAGCGAGTTTACCAACGTTCAAGAGTATGTTCCGACATCACAACCGCTCATACTTACAGGACGTCAGCTCAACACTTTAGCCTCAAATGCAGGACTTAAGGTAGGAGAAAAAAGCAACCTATACATACGCGTTCGTGCACAACTCGGTACCAATGGCAAGATTACTTATAGCGAAACACAAACCATTGTAGTTACTACATACGAAGTAGACTACTCGTATGCCGTAGTGCTCAACAATAAATCTGAAGCTACAAGCACACGCCTCTACTCACCCAATTCCGATGGAATATACATAGGCTTTACGGCTGTTTCGGCTTGGGAGAATTGGTATTTGCAAGAGAACGATGGAACGGTTTGGGGCAACGTTGCTGTTGATGGTTCCGCATTCAAACTTGCCACAAAAGACGATGGAATCTGGAATTTCTGGTATCCAATAAATGGCGGTTCATATTTTGTGACTGTCAACACAAAAGATAAATATTGGAATGCTGTAAATATTCCATCGTTGAGCATTGTTAGCGGTAGCGACTCCACCAAGATGACCTTTATAAAGGACGAAAATCGATGGATGACGACAAAAACACTTGAAGCAGGCGACTATACCTTCACCTTTGGCTCCAACAGTGCACTCTACTTCGACAACGCTACCGGCGATGGCACTGGCTCTGGAACTACAGTCTCATTTGGTAGCAGCGACAAAGAAGGCGCAGTCACCTACAACAGCACCGAAGCAATCACGTACAACGTGAAGACGGCTGGCGAATACACCATTTCGCTCTACCTTAGCGACTACAACAATCTGAGCTACGCCATCACCGCTGGCGCTGAAGAGGTTATAGCCACAGCACCCGATAGCCTATACATAATCGGATTGAACGACATCTGGAAATTCTACTTCCCGCTCACCAAAGATGTCAAAGACGATTGGTTGTTCCATGGTGCATTTGGCGTCACTTCGTGTCCGTGGGGATACTACTTCGGCACTGAATATGAAAATTGGGGCGACACCTACAAGGCTACTACCGAAGATGGCGTTTTGGCTGAGCTCGGCGTTAGTAATGACAACATCACATTCACAGAAACGGGAGTCTTCATTTGGGACGTCGATACTAAAAATCTTACCTACACCACTACTCCCGTAACAAGTGTTGCATACACAGGATTCAACGATAGCTGGGATTTAGTTGGTATGACTCAAGCCGAAGACAACTCGTCGATTTTCTACGCCGAACTGACATTGGCAACTGCCTCACAATGGGGTGGACAAATCATACTCAACGACAATTGGGACTACAAACTTGGTGGTTCAAACGGCAAACTTCTCGACTTCGGTTGCAAAACGAGCAACATCACCGACGACAAGACTCTCGAAGCTGGCACCTACACATTGATAGTCAACTTCAACACTTGCACCTATGAATTCTCTACCGAAGGCTACACAGCAGGTGGCAATGGCAACCAAGAAGAGACATCTTCGGCCGATGAAGCTATCTTAGCTATGTCGCCCACTTCGGTTGCTTACACTGGCTTCGATGGCAATTGGGATTTGCATGCTATGTATCAAGCGGCATCGAATGCAAAACTTTGGTTTGCCACAATCGATGTAGCTTCGGGCTCGGAATATGGTCCGCAACTCATAGTCGATGGTAGTTGGGATAATAAAGTTGGTGGTGCAAGTGGTTACCTGTCGAGCACAACGACCAACTTCACCGACGATGGTATGAAGGGCGAATACAATGGCAAATACACCCTCGTTGCCAATTTCGAAGATGGTTCATACTCATTCTCAGAAACCACCATCGATGCCAATGTTACAGGAGCTACCGTCACAGAGCTATACTACTCGGGCTTCGACGATTGGGATCTTCATGCACTCACCAAGCAAGACGACGGCACTTGGACTGCTACCGTCAGCGTGACAAATGGCTCGGAATATGGTCCTCAGATTATCCTCGACACGAATTGGAGTGTTAAATGGGGTGGTCAATATGGCACTCTATCATCATCTACTGGCAATATTCAAGAATTGAAAGGTACGTATGCTGGTACTTACACTTTGACTGTAGATGTAGTTAATGGTACATATAATTTTGTTTTGAACGAATAACCGAATAATATAGCTACGGAAGATACTGACCATCAACACCTTCCGTAGCTATTCATACTATAATTATTATGCAAATGAAAAGCAGATTTATTGCATACGCAGCCGCCGCAATGGCACTCTTCTGTGCCTGCGACGATGAATATAGCGACAAAACCATAATCACTACCACGCCCAACACAAACGAAGAGAGCGTTTACGACATGAGTGGAAACGTACGCGGCGCCGACATCAGTTGGATTACTGAGATGGAAGACGCTGGCTACAAATTCTACAATGCCGCTGGCACCGAAACAGATTGCTTTGAACTGATGCGCGAACTCGGTTGCAACGCCATTCGTCTGCGCGTGTGGGTCAACCCTTCAAATGGATATTGCAATGCTATGGATGTTGCCTACAAAGCCTACCGCGCTAATGCTCTGGGACTACGTCTCATGATCGACTTTCACTACAGCGACACGTGGGCCGACCCTGGCAAACAATTTATGCCTGCTGCTTGGAAAGACCTCAGCAAAGACGAAATCGTTGTCGCATTGAAAGAGCATACCACAAAAACTCTCAACATGCTCAAGAATCTCAACATTACCCCTGAATGGGTGCAGATTGGCAACGAAGTAGGCAGTGGCATGATGTGGACTTGGGAATACAACGCCGATGGCGATATGCAACGCACCGATGGCGCTACTTCGGGCTACACCGACACCAATTTTGCTGCATACGTAGCTGCTGGATGCGAGGCTGCAAAAGCTGTTTTTCCCAACATCAAAACAATCATACATATTCAAAATGCATTCTATTTGGCTAATGCTCAACACGTTTGCAACATCATGAAAGCCAACAATGTAAACTACGACATCATAGGTCTATCGCACTACCCCAGCGAGGTGCCGAGTTCTACACGCGGTGCGGCTATGGGAATAACCGATTGGAAAGGTGCCAACGATGCAGCTATCAGCAACATACAGACTTTGGCCACTACTTATGGCAAAGATGTAATGCTTGTGGAATATGGCTACGACGTAAACGAACCCGATGAGGCTAAAAAGTGTCTGCAAGATATTATGGATCGCACCTCTTCCATCTCTACATATAAGGGCGTTATGTATTGGGAACCAGAATGCTACAACTGGAACGGATACGCACTTGGTGCTTTCGATGCTGACAACAAACCAACAGCAGCGCTCGACCCTTTTGCCAAATAAATATGAAACATTAGACAATCAACAAGATCATTTTCAACATAATTATGAGTTTTAGATTATTTATAAGTACAACACTTGCAATTGCTCTATTTGCTGCTTGCGGCATAACAGAACGACCAAACTTTGGCGTAGAAAACGTCAATGACAATTGGACATTCTTTAGAGCCGACTCTGCAGTGAGCACCAACGATTCGCTCGGTTTTATCAATGGTAATTTCGATTCCCAATCGTGCGACAATGTCAACTTGCCTCACACGCCGCACTTCGAGCCCGAAGTGGTCAACAACCAATGGCAAGGCATCTGCTACTATCGCCGCGAAATAGCCCTCACTGCCAAAGATTTACGCTGCAACCTTTTTCTACGCTTCGATGCAGCCATGAACGAAGCCATTGTGTATATAAACGGCAAAGAGGCTACTCGTCATCTTGGCGGCTACCTACCTTTTGCCGTGAAACTCAATGAATATGCAAAAGAAGGTAACAACACAATAGTTGTTCGCCTCGACAACCGCGATAACGCCATCACTGGTCCAAAACCTCTAAAACTATTGGATTTCAATACTTATGGCGGTCTGTATCGCTCTGTTTGGCTCGAAAAACGCAGCGACGTTTACATCACCGATGCCAATTATGTTACCAGTGGCGATGCTGGCATCTACTTCCGCACCGTAGGCATCGACAACCAATCGGCTGCATCTGAGGTGAAGACTAATGTAGCCAACGAAAGCACCGACAATGTGGAAGTTACAGTGCTCAATTCGCTCGTTTCGGCTGAAGGAACAGTAGTTGCCCGTCAGTCGTCGAAGCAAATTGTAAAAAGTTCATCGTCGTACACATTTGCACACAACCTCGATTTTCGCAATCCGCACCTCTGGAGTCCCAACTGCCCATATTTATACTCACTACAAACGAGCGTATTCATAGACAACCGATTGGTCGATTTTCGTGAACTTCACGTGGGCATACGCACTATCGAAGTATCAGCCAATGGTCTACTCTTAAATGGCAAAGAGAAATTTTTGCGAGGCGTCAATCGCCATCAAGAGTATCCATATATTGGCTATGCTCTGAGCGACGAAGCACAGTGGCGCGATGCTCGCTTAATAAAGGATGCAGGATTCGACTACGTACGTTGCTCGCACTACCCGCCATCGCCCGCGTTTCTCGATGCTTGCGACAAAATTGGAATCTTGGTGCTCGATGCAATTCTCGGTTGGCAATATTTTGGCAATGAGGCTTTCGAGTCGCACACGATTGATGATTGTCACCAACTTCTTCGTCGCGATCGCAATCACGCATGCATATTAGCATGGGAACTCTCAGTCAACGAAACAATGATGCCAAAGTCGTTCACCTCAAAAGTTGCTGGCATTCGCGACGTAGAGGCTCCTTCGACCTATACGGCTGGTTGGCAAAAAGAGGGTTACGACATTTTTCTTCAAGCTCGTCAGCATCGACACTCCGTAGATTCGCTGCGCCCACTCATCGTAAGCGAATATGGCGATTGGGAATATTATGCACAGAACGCTGGCTTCAACCAAGAGGGTTGGCAAGATTTGATGCAAGAGGAACGCACCTCGCGTCAAGCGCGCAACAGCGGCGACAAACGCCTACTACAACAAGCACGCAACATAGAAGAGGCACACAACGACAACCGCCTCACGCACGCCTTTGCCGATGGCTACTGGGTAATGTTCGACTACAACCGCGGCTACTCTCCCGACCTCGAAACTTCGGGCATTGCCGACATCTTCCGCTTGCCAAAACCCGCATACCACTTCTTCGCATCGCAACGTGGCGTAAACAAAAGCGAACCTATGCTATACATAGCTAATGCGCTAACAGACAATAACATAAAAGAGATTCGCATATTCAGCAATTGCGATTCTATCAGTGTGAAAGCCGATGGCAAATTGCTCACTCAAGCCTCAACAACTATGACACAAGTGGCTCACCCATCGATTAGTTTCTATGCAGATGAAGCGCCTGAACTCATTGAAGCGTGGGGATACATAGGCGGAAAAGAGGTCGTGCGACAAGAACGTCGCAAGCCGCAATCGCCCGAAAAACTTACTATCGACGTGGCGCTCAACGACATAGCTCTGAAAGCCGCTAAAAACGACGCTGTGTTTGTATATACATACGTAACAGATGCCAACTCGACCGTCGTCACCACTGCCGATATGCCTATTACGCTTCGTATAGCCACAGGCGATGCCACATTCGTAACAGAAAATGGCTATTGCAAAGAAATCACAGTGAAACCTGCGGCAGGAATAGCGCCTGCACTGCTTCAGGCAGGACGCACCGCCAGTGAAATAACCATCGAAGCTGAGGCCGATGGCTTACAGACTACGAGAAAAGATATCACGAGTTTATAAATAGACGAAATGCTACTAATCTAAATGTTAGGCTGCCCTTGGGGGTGGCCTTTCTTTTATCTACGCCACAAGCAGTCGCCAACTATTTGCAATGGCATAGGCACATTGGTAGTAAATAGCAATCCTGTGCCAAGACCTTGAGGCATAGATATGTTATGAGTAGCCACCCATTGCGCAATAGCATTCAATCCCACATTAGATTCAAGAGCCGAAGTAGCCCACCAGCCAATATTTCTTGCGTCAGCCATACTTATCCACTCATCGCACCCACGCATTCCTCCGTGGAGTGTTGGTTTCAGAATGATGTATTGCGGCTTTACTGTGTCGAGCATTGCCTCTTTCTGTGCCTTCTCATTCACACCAATAAGTTCTTCATCGAGAGCAATAGGTATGGGAGTATGTGCACATATCTCGCCCAAAGCCTTCCACTGACCTGCTTTTATTGGCTGTTCGATAGAATGTATCTGATATTTAGACAATTGAGCAAGTTTATCATCTACCTCATCGAGAGGAAAAGCACCATTGGCATCGACGCGCAACTCAAGCACTTCGGCTGAAAAATGTTGGCGTATGTATGCAATAAGAGCCAATTCCCTGTCGAAATCGATAGCGCCAATCTTGAGTTTCACACATTTGAAGCCAGCATCAAGTTTTTCTTTTATACGAGCAAACATCTCGTCGTACGTACCCATCCAAATAAGTCCATTAATACGTATGCCTTGTTCACCGCGCGAAAATGGTGTGTCGAAAAACGCAGTAGAACGATGCTTGAGATGCAACAAAGCCGTCTCGATGCCAAACAAAACCGATGGATAGTTACGCAAACGCTCATAATCAATAGCTTGTGCAACTTCAACATTTTTACAAATAGAGCGCACCAACTCGGGATAATTGGGCACGACATCGCAACTGAGGTCGGGCAATGGAGAACTTTCGCCCACACCCACGAAGCCTGTTTCGTCGGTTGCTTCTATATAACACACATCGCGCGTAGTGTATACGCCTCGCGACGTGCCAGCAGGCTGCTTGAATTGCAATCGCGATTCGCGAACTGAGAGTCTAAACATGTAAAATTGAAAATTGAGAGTTGAAAATTATTGTTTCACATGTAGTGCTTTATCAATTTTGCGACAATTATCGATTCAAAATCGCGGCGACTATCTAATATGGTATGTATTATTATAGTATTACCCGATATTTCGTACACAATTCTATAGTTGCCCTGTATAAGTTCTCGATACTTTTCAATGCCTTGTTTCTGCAATTCAGGTACAATACGTCCTTTGCAAGGGTACTGTTTTAGGCCTTTGATATTACACTCAAAATCCTCTATTGTCTTTTGTACATACGTGTAACTCAGCGACTTGTAATATTCAATAATATCAATCAAGTCTACTTCGGCAAAATGGGAGATTATAACACTATCAATCTCCATTGTGCAAGTATTTGCTTCTTAGCTCCGCGAAAACTTGATTAGCGTTTTTTGTGCGACCAGCGGCAACGTCTTTGTCGGATATTTGTATCATTTTCAACATATTGAATGCATTCTTCATCTCTTGATACGATTCAATATCCATCAAAACCGCACGGGACTCACCGTCTTGCGTAATTATCATCGGCTCTTTCCTGTCATTCACAAACGACATCATGTCCACTGCGTTTGTTTTCATGTAGGTAACGGGCTTTATACATTCTCCTAAATTTGTAATTGTCATCTGTTTCTCTTTATAAGCCATTTACGCGAATGTAAGCGAATTTTATTATTTGCAACTTCTATTTCACAATAAAAAAGATAGCCCATAATACTTCAGCGTATAATGGACTATCTATAATTATCCATCTCAAGGCGAGATGGTGTTTCTGACGAAAGAAGTTTTTACAACTCTATTTCAGTTGTAGAAGAAACTGTTGCTGATATTGGAGTTCCAGCTGCAATAGTTACATCTTTACCATGAATCAAGAAACCGAAAAGACAAAATACGGTAAGTACAATTGCACCAGCCATACGTGAATTGCCTTCAGCATTCATAGAAGAACTTGAAACGTTGACAACAGAACCGTCTACTGCGGTTACCTGTTTTACAACTATTTCCAATTCGCCAGCAATACCCATTAGACTTTTTGAGCGGCTACTTACTACTTGACCCATTGCAGTTGCACCAGCAGCGATTACAACCTTACCGTCTTGCTTAACGTCTGTCTTTACTTTGAAATTGACGACTTGACCTTCATGAGCAGTGCTTGACGAAATGTTGTCTGTTAGTTCAAGTGCAATAGGAGTACCTGCCTTAATCTTAACAATTGTTTTTCCCTCGTTTCCTGGGAATGTGAACGACATAAGTAGAGTTGCGGTTGCCATCAAAATGGCGGTTGGCTTTACGAAAGCCGATTTCAAAATTTTACAAATCATGTTTTTAGATAAAAATGTTAATAATAAGAGATTGTTAATGATTCTATTTTATTGAGCATTTTTTCAGTCTTTGATTCGTTATATCGAATGGCAGCCCTTCCTGAACCTCCAATACTTCCGACATAGAACGAAAGAGATAGAAAGCCACATAATGCCATAACACCATAGTTCTCACTCTTTAGGCTTGTATATGTAGCGTAACCCATTAATGCATTCATTGCTAAAGAACTTATGAAACTGCCTTTGTGCCCAGAATACAAATAACCTAATCCAGGCACGACGATAGATAAAGCTCGTGCTACACGAGGATTCTTTTCGTTTTTTGATTTCGTTATCTTATCCGTTAACAATATGCACTCATCAATATTAGGCGCTCCGCATTCTTTGGCTTTCAACCAATAAGAATATGCAGTGTTATAATCTCCAAGACGGATGCTATTTATGGCTTCTAATGGTGATATGGCGGTTGTAAATTCAGAGCTATTCGCATTGCAATTGGTGATTATAGACAATGATGAAGAGTAGTCTTTCAATTCATAATGTGCCATAGCCGATTGCAGTAATAAATTCGGCGTATTCTTAAGTGAATCTTGTAGTGTCGCGTACTCAAATAGTGCGTCTGCTTGGCGGTTCAATGCGCGCAAACATTTCATTTTGCACTCTACTAAATCAGCAGACAAAGAACCTCGCAATAATTTTGCGCGTTCTATTTCTATAAGTGCACATTCGTAACTATGCTCATTTATCAATCGTTTTACTACAAATGCAACAGTATCGCTTGAAGGCGTGAACTTTAGTGATACAGCTCTGGGAGTGATTTCTTGATAAAGACTAATGTTGATGTCGCTTGTGTTAGGAGGAAAATCTACATAAGAACGAAATCCTCTTACATATGTAGATTTATAGTGCTCTCCATCATGGCTGCAACGAACTAATCGGTCACACATCAATGGAAATGCTTTTAGAACATTGTTGTTATGAAAAACTAGTTTCCCATAGTTCGAACATGAAGGATACATTGCGCAATGGCCATTCTTCAAGCCTGATATGAATTTTTGATAATCATTTATAGTCTCATTCAATGATTCTGCACTTGTTTGCCCGTTGGCACTATATAGCGAAAGAGATAGTCCTAAGGCTAAAAGAATATGCTTTATTATTTTGACTCGCATTTGACCTATATGTCTTTTTTTGTGCGATGCAAAGGTATAAGCAGCTTCTTTGATGGACTTGATTATCAAGGTTTTGGTTTCGCCGACTTCAGCGCGGATTTTCGCCATCCTTGGGCGTTATTCTGTGCTGTTTTGGGTGTAGAGCAGGAAGAAATTTCTGCCGAGTATTGTGCTTATGCGTTGGAGTAGTGCTGTGTCAATACTGTTTTTCTTGAGAGTATCGCGAATGGTGGTGCGGCTCATTTGTAGCTTGCGTGCGAGCCATGCTTGCGAGCGTTCTTGGCGTTCGAGCTCCTTCTTTATTTCTTCTCCTATATGTATCATAAGACAAATGGCGTGAATTTCATTGTGTTCGTTCCAATCTGGCACCGCCAAGAGCCATACACAAGCAAACACAAGCATTGTTCACGCCATTTTGCGCAAACTGCGAGTGCTCGTCCTTGTGTATTACTAATAGAATTGGCGGTTCTGATTGGAATACAAGAACTTACAGTTAATATTTTACAGGTCTATATTTATTCTTATAGCTTAGCTTTTCAATTGTTAGGGTAAAAGTAGATAATCTTGCCGTATGAATAAAATGAAGATTGCGTGTCGAGTTATTAATTGTTGTCACACATTATTTCGTAAGATAATGGTATAGCATCTTGATTGACTCAAAAAATGCTTGTATTTTACGCAGTTGTAAAAACTTATGATATGACAACTATAGCACAAAAAATAGCTCAAACACCGATGGCTCCGTATTTGGCGCTAATGCGAGGCATGACTCGAGAGGAAAAAGAAGTTGTTGTAGCTTTCCTTGTAGATACTATGAATGAGCCCAAACCTATACGAGAAGTATCGTCTGAGTTCAAAAAATTGCGAGGCATGGTGTCTATAACAGAAGAAGAAATGTCTCGTGATGAACGTTTAGCTCATATTATGAAACGATGAAGCGAGTATTTCTTGACACAAACATATTGATTGACTATATCGATAATCGCACAGGAGCCGATAATGCAGAATTGATATTTGCATGTGGTTTCTCTGGCGAAATCAAATTGTTTGCCTCATCACTCACATTTGCTAATATGGCATACATAATAAAAGGTCGCACCAAAGAAGAAAAGTATAATGCTTTGGCATTGATGGCAGATATTGTAGAAATACTTCCATTAGGTAAAATCGAAGTTATGTCAGCAATTGCACAACCAGTGAAAGATTTTGAAGATATGCTTCAGTATCAATGTGCAAAAACCGCTAATTGTGATTACATAGTCACTAACGACCGCCGACACTACGAATTTTCCGACATCACACACTATTCATCAGCCGAGTTTGTTGCTCAAATAGATAGTTTGACAAAATAACCCATCAATATCACTATCAATAGCAAAAAAAGAGCGGCGCTCATCGTAAAGACAAACGCCGCATTTGAGTATCAAGTTCAAATATTATTTGAGCTGAGAATCGATAATTTCACCGATTTTCTTTGCGTCTTCGCTATTAGGGTCGACAGCAAGAGCTTTGTCGTTCCACTCTTTAGCAGCTTGGAAAACCTCTTTTGCGCGAGCTTCGATAGCAGTACGCTGTTCTGGCTTGGTAGATGCTTGAATTTCGCCAAGAATCTTATTACCATCAACAATCTGAGCATTAGCCTTTTTAGCATACTCTTTGGTAAGAGCTTTCTTTACGATGTTAACAACTTTAGGATCTTTCACTATGCCGTGAGCTTTCTCAAGTTGAGCAAGACGCTCGTCGACAAGTTTCATTTTACCATAGTTTTCTGCAATATAATATGTAGCGAAGTCGGCCTTTTTATATCCGAGATCGATAGATTGTTGATATAGTTTGTTAGAAGTTTCAAAATCTTCGATACGACGAGCGCAATCGCCAGCATTATATACAGTAGCAGCATCAACAGAGTCGCCCCAAAGCGTAATAGCTTGTTGATATGAAGCGAGAGCCTCTTTGAATTTTTTCTCTTTGACTAATGCGTTTCCTTCGTTTTTGAATTCGTCTGCTGTTTTCTCTTGAGCCATTGCCATCATAGGCAACATAAGCAATGCAAGTGCTAATTTGAAATTGATTTTCATCATTTTTTAGGTTTAATGTTATGTGGCACGAGATTAATAGTTCCCATGCCATTCGGGTTAATTTTACTTGATATTTGTTTTCAATAGATTGTAATCGGCTGCAATGTTAATAGATTTTTTCTCACGAGTCATAAATTTTTGCAAACGTTCAGGAATTTTTACGTTGTCGTTGGTGAATTTCTCAACAGTTGCAAGGAATTTAGCCGGGTGAGCCGTTTCGAGGAAAATACCTATTTCGCCCTCTTTCAAGCTGTCGCGCAATGCGGCATAGCCTACAGCACCGTGAGGATCGCATACATAGCCATATTTATTCTTTACCTCAGCTATTGCTTCTCCAATCATATCATCGGTGTAGCTATAGCTACTTATAAGTTTTTTCATTTCGACGTTTGAGCCGCCAAATAGTTCGCTCACGCGCGCGAAGTTGCTCGGATCACCTACGTCCATTGCGTTTGCAATAGTAGCAACAGATGCCATAGGCTTATAAACGCCAGTTTCGAGGAAGTCGGTAAATACGCGGTTGGCATTCACTGCTGCAATGAAGCGACCAACAGGCAAGCCCATCTTCCAAGCTATAAGACCAGCGGTAATATCACCAAAGTTGCCACTCGGCACAGAGATGACTGTTTTCTCCCAATCTTTTCGCGGAATTTGAGCCAAAGCATGGAAATAGTATACGCTCTGCGGCAAGAAACGCGCAAGATTTATTGAGTTTGCCGAGGTCAGAATCTTCTCTTTGTTGAGTTCTGCGTCCATAAAGGCGTCTTTCACCATTCGTTGGCACGAGTCGAACACGCCATCAACTTCGTATGCAGTGATATTTTGACCAAGCGTAGTGAACTGTTTCTCTTGAATTTCGCTCACCAAACCCGAAGGATATAGCACGTGCACATACACATTAGGCACGCCCAAGAACCCATTTGCCACAGCCGAGCCAGTATCGCCCGAAGTAGCAGCAAGCACGTTGATAGGGCGTCCACCGAAGTCGGCAAAATAGGACATCACTCGCGCAAGAAAACGCGCGCCAACATCCTTGAATGCAAGCGTTGGTCCGTGGAAAAGTTCAAGCGAACTTATATTGTCGCCTACTTTGACAACGGGCACTGGGAAGTTGAATGCATCTTCCACCATAGCCTTGAATTTGTCCTCGGGAATGTCTGGGCAGAAGTAATACTTCAATACTTCAAAACCGATTTCGCCCATCGATTTGCCGGGCAACCAATCCCAAAACGAAGCTGGCAATACAGGTATTTGCTCTGGCATATATAAACCTTTGTCGGGAGCAAGTCCTTTTAGTACGGCAGTCTTCAAGTCTGCCACATGTGCTCGATTATTTGTGCTGTAGTATTTCATAATTAGTCTTTATATATCTATGTAATGCTCTTTATAATGATGATAAATGGTTGTTTACGTCGACTTCTTCGAGATTATTTATCTCTTTCGTAAGATTCTGAAGAAGAGCGCCTAAGAAGTTTCTGCCGATATTATTCATAGCTAAAGCACCTCTTTTAGGGTAGACGTACAATAACACCAATCTATCTCGATTTGTTTCAACTAAATAAATAAGCCTAAAGCCGTCTTTCTGCGTCAGATTTTGCAGACTATTAGCGACTCTTAGTTTTACCGTTCGTTGATTACTTGTTTGAATGATACGTTCGTTTGTGTCGCGAAGAATATTGTCTGGCATTGCAGATAAGGCTTTGCAAATGTCTTCAATCACAGAACCGTAGCCATTTTTAGGTTTCTTGGTTAAGATTTCGACAGCCTTTCTGAAGTCCGAAGAGCAATAAAACTTCATATAATAGCATTGTCTAACTGGTTCAGTATTGCTTGAAAATTGCCATCTTGAGGGGCTTCTATTCGCCACTCTTTTACGTCGAAGCGAAGTTCTTCTACGTCTGCTATGCAATCGTTGAATTTTTCAACCAACGAGCGCATTCCCTTATATTGACGAGAGTTTCGTATGTCGTAGTAGATGGCTTTCATTCCAACTTCAATACTTACTAAAGCTTTTTCTATGTATTGAGCTTGAGTATCAGTTAGTTCGGTGAAATTTTCGCGAGTGAACGAAATGAGTTTATTTGTATCCTCTATGTACGTATTTAGAAACTTAGAGAGTTCTAACACAGAATCAAGATACTTATTAATATCCTGAGCCACAGTATCGTTGGTTATTTTACCAATCCTTCGATACGACTTCTTTATTGATTCAAACTGCGTACACATTTTGGTCTGTTTTGATACAAATGTAAAACTATTATTCGTTACCCATAAAAACTTTCATGAAGTCAGTCAAAACAAGGTGTCCGTAGGAGCCTTTCTGCGCCGAAACCTCGTCATATGTAGGTATGCCATCGCCTTCCATATTAGTTCTATAAATAAGGAATGGTATTTCGGTGCGAGTGTGCGTACGTACGGCACACGGCGTGGGATGATCGGGCAAAAGCGCAATACTTACTGGCTCGTCCCACTTTTCTATTTCTTTCATTATCGGACCAACAACTTTCTTGTCGATGTCCTCTATAGTCTGTTTTTTGAGCTTTGCATCGCCTTCGTGTCCAGCTTCATCGGGCGCTTCCATGTGTAGGTATACATAGTCATACTTACGCAAAGCCTCAATAGCAGCATTTGCTTTGCCTTCGAAGTTGGTATTATAAAGGCCAGTAGCGCCTTCAACTTGAATAGGCAGAAGTCCGCCAAGACGTCCAATACCAAAAATCAAATCGACAGCCGAAATCACAGCGCCCGTCTTGATTTGCGGATACATCTGCTGAATGGTAGGCATTGATGGCTTGAAACCTGCCGACCAAGGCCAAATGGTATTTGCCATAGGTTTGCCAGCAGCCTTGCGCGCCTTATTTATAGGGTGACTTTCGAGTATGGCTTGACTCTTCTGCATCAAGTCGCGAATGAGGTCGCAAGTTTCGCTTGATGAGCCTATTGGCTTCGGCAACACGTCGACAACCTTAGCGCCTGGGACGTCGTGGGGCGGAGTCATTGTGAAGTCGTTTTTACCGCCTTTTATTATAAGTATGTGGCGATAGCTAACGCCTTTGTAGAAGTGCACGCGGTCGTTAGCGAGTTTTTCGTTGAGCAGGTCGATAAGTTGCCCAGCGTCTTCGGTAGTTATGTGTCCGCCCGAGTGGTTGACAAGTATGCCATTGTCGATAGTGCATATATTGCAACGCATAACGAGGTCGGTAGGTTCGAAGTCGATACCAATAGCAGCAGCTTCGAGCACACCACGACCTTGATAGAGTTTTTCAGTCTCGTAACCCATTATTGTCATATTTGCCACTTCGCTGCCAGGGTGAAGCGTATCGGGCACAGTTTTAAGCATACCCATGCGCGAACGCTTAGCCAAAGCATCAATATTGGGTTTATATGCGGCCTGAAATATTGTTTTGCCGCCGAATTCTGCAATAGGCTCATCGGCAGCGCCATCAGTTAAAATGACTAAGTATTTCATTGTAGTAATGTTTTTTCAGAATCGTGTCTAAAGGTTGGCCACCTTTATAACATCAGCGAACACGCCCGAAGCTGTTACATCGGCACCAGCGCCATAGCCTTTTATTTGCATTGGATGCTGGTTGTAGTTATCTGATTTTATAAGTACGATATTATTCGAACTCTCGAGGTGATAGAGCGGATCGTCTTCGCCAACTTCTTTGAAGCCAATTTTAGCTTTGCCATTTTCGAAAGTTGCTACATATCTAAGCACCAAACCTTTGTCGGCCAACTCTTTACGCTTAGCCTCATATTTATCATCGAGTTCAGCAACACGTTTCATAAACGTATCTACATCGGGTGTATCTAAATATTCTTGAGGCACAAAAGGCGTTTTGTCTATATCGTCCATTTCGAGAGCATATCCACTTTCGCGAGCAAGAATCAATATCTTGCGTGCCACATCGGTGCCGCTTAGGTCGATGCGAGGATCGGGTTCACTGAAACCTTTTGCTTTTGCCTCTGCAATGACTTTCGAGAGCGGTTTGTCGGCCGAGAGTTCGCCACATATATAGTTTAGCGTACCAGAAAGGACGGCTTCAAGTTTCACAATGCGATCGCCACTCTTTATAAGGTCGTTGATGGGCGATATTATAGGCAGTGCGGCACCAACATTAGTTTCGAAATGGAACTTAACGCCTTTATCCTTAGCCGTTTGTTTCAATTTTTGATAATGCTCATACGCCGACGACATAGCTATCTTATTAGCCGTCACCACATTAATATTATTTTCGAGCAATCTATCATAGATAGCAGCCACAGCCGACGATGCAGTGCAATCTACAAAGACGCTATTCGACAAGTTCATTTTTAGAATTGCGTCTGCGAATTCGTTTGGCGTTGCGTCTAAACCTTCAGCGAGTTTCTCTTTTACATTGCAAGGCTCAAGTCCGTAAGGCTCAAGCAACATCTTCTTCGAATTGGCGACACCAGCCAATCGAATCACCAAGCGGTCGGTGTTTTTGAGTTTCTCTGCTTGCGACATGAGTTTCTCGAGCAGTTTGCCGCCAACAGTTCCCACGCCAGCAAGGAAAATATTAAGCACTTGATAGTGGCTACTAAAAAAAGCATCGTGAACCACGTTTAGCGTTTTCTTCAAATCATCGTCTTTCACAACGAATGAGATGTTCACTTCGTTTGCGCCTTGAGCTATGGCGTATACATTGATGCCATTGCCACCAACAGCCGAGAATAGCATTCCTGCCACACCCGTGTTATGACGCATGCGATTGCCCACAATAGCCACCACAGCCATATTATCGTCAATAATCACATGACCAGAGCCTTCTACATCATCTTTGAATTCATTGTAGATAAGCTCTTTTGCACGCTGCGCATCTTTAGCCTCAACCACAACACTGATACTGTTTTCGCTCGAAGCTTGCGAAATAAGTATCACATTGATATACTCTTGGGCCAACGCACCAAAGAGGCGTTTCGACACACCACTAACGCCCACCATACCAATACATTGCAACGTAATCAGACTCACATTACGTATAGATGATATGCCTTTTATTTTATTAGGCGACTCCGATTCTACACCATCGATGAGAGTGCCAGGCGCTGTAGGGTTGAACGTGTTTTTGATATAAATAGGAATATTGAGGCGCAGAGCAGGCAAAATGGTAGGCGGATAAATCACTTTTGCACCGAAATGCGACAATTCCATAGCTTCGGCATACGTAAGATGATCGAGTTTATAGGCACGAGTAATAATGCGCGGGTCGGCCGACATAAAGCCGTCTACATCGGTCCAAATCTCGAGCACGTTGGCACACAAGCCTGCAGCAAGCAAGGCAGCAGTGTAGTCGGAACCACCACGACCGAGCGTTGTTGGTTCGCCAGCCTCATTGGTAGAAATAAAACCAGGCAGAATATTTACGTCAGCCAATTGAGATTTTACCGTTGAAAGGTTCTTGATGGTTAAATCTTCAATACACTGATTGCGATTGCCTAATTTTTGAGTTTTTATATATTGTTGACTATCAATAAGTTTAGAACCATCAATCAACTTATGTAGGATAAGAGAACTAAAGCGTTCGCCAAATCCTGAAATAGCATCAAGGCTGCGCGGAGAGAGTTCTTTGAGCAAACAAACGCCATTGAGCAAATTGTTCAATTCGGCAAAGATTGGAGCAAGAGCATCCATAATAGGCTTAGGATCAGCAAATAGTTCATTCACTATTTGCTCATGACGTGCATATATAGCATTGAAGTTAACTGTATAGTCGTCGCCATTCACTGCAGTCTGCGCGGCTTGCAACAATTTATCAGTGATGCCACTAACAGCCGAAACTACAGCGCACACTGGCTTTTCATATTCAAGAATAATGCTCTTTACACTATTTATGCTTTGTGCGGAACCCATTGATGTTCCACCGAATTTCAATACTCTCATTATTGGGATGTAGAATTGTTCTAAAAAAATTTTTCGTCGAAATTACTTCAAAACGCGTCAAGATAAAAGCATTCTAACATTATTAGGTCGCATTTACGAGTTACACCGAACATAAACCGAGCTCAGTTTTAGATGATTTTTCTATATATACTCAAAATTGGCACTAATAACATTTGAATTCTCTCCAAAACAGCGTTTTCGTAGTGTTTTTATACTCACGCACAAATTTTGTCACTCGATTGCAGTGAATATGAATAAACATGAAATTGCATATCATATTTCTTTGACGAGTTTTCGTTTTATAGGGTGAGATACTAATTTTGCCGTTCGCTTAACCACGCATAGCCTTTTTTATTGTGTAGGCCATGCAGTTATATATTTAGGAAATGAACAAGAATAGCATCTACACCTGCATCAGAAACGCCATAATAATATTATTAGTAGCCTTAGTGTCTGCATGTCAATCGAGCAAAAAACTGACAATAGAGAAGACAAACCAAGCTAACGCGCTTTTCAATGCTGGTAATTATACAGAGGCATTCAATGCATACCTCGCTATCGACTCCGTAGCGCTATTATCCGACACCATTGCGCGTCGCAACGCCATCATAAGTGCCTATAATACACATAATTATAAATACGCCACTTCGCATGCTATTTTTGCTTTCAACAACGATAAGGAATTGCTTACTGCCGTAGAAAAGAGTTTCTGCGCTTTGGGCATGACAGAAAAAGCTAATGTACTTATACTCAACTACGAAAGCATTTTCACTGCCGAATATGGCGAAAAAGCAATAGCCAACAGACTTGCAGCATATCATAACGAACGCGAGAGCCGTCAGTTGGTAAACTACTATTCCAAAATCGACAACGATTCATTGCGCGTGGCATGCTTCGACAACTACTTCAAGTTTACGTCATCATCGATGAGCGACGACGAAAAGCTTAGTGCTTGCAAAGAGATACTCAAATTAGCTCCTAAGCAAGAGACAGCTTTGCGCTTTATGGCAATAAATCAGTACAAAACGGCAGAAGCAAAATACAACGCTGCCATGGCCGAATACAACAAGAAGAAAAACGCTACCACTTACGCATATCTTCGTCGCGATTTGAAACGTATTTCGGCTACATATCGCGAGTGCAAAGCAAAATTTGAAACACTACGCACCATTAATCCCGAAAACAAAGACTACATAAAATATCTCATAAACATCAACCTCAGGCTCGACAACAACGCGCAAGCCAAAGAGCTTGAAAAACAACTATAAAACGTGATTCGCTTTCTCATTCCTATAGCAATATACTTCGTTGCAGAGTACTTCTGTGGAGCAATAGCTGCTATGGCCGTTGCCATTGCATACTCAACCATCGAATTGATAATAAAATACATACGCACAAAAAAAATCGACTCTTCGCCCTGCATCGACATTGCATTGATTGGCCTATTCGGATTCGCAGAACATATCACTAACGGCATAGAAGGATTGATGTATGTGGTGCTTCCTATTGTTGTGGCATTGCTTATGTTGGCATCACTGCTTACGCCTCTCGATTTATTTGCATCTATTGGCGGCAGCTACATGAAAAAAATTCAACGTAGCCCGTTCAACCAAATGAACATGCGCAAAAGCATGCTACGTATGCTTGTTTGGTGCGTTATAATGGCTATTCTCGAAGCAATTGTATATATAAAACCAAGCATAACACATAAATATTCTGAATATCAACTATTTGTCGTAGTAGTAGTATTATTAGCATACATAGCGACGGAATTCGTGGTTGGACACATCAATCGACGTAAGTATAAGAATTGCGAATGGGTGCCCCTGATGAACGAAAATGCCGAAATTGTTGGTGTGGCTCCGCGACCACTTGTACACAATGGCAGTCTATGGCTTCACCCTGTGGTTCATCTACACGTCATACACAACCACAAACTGCTATTGCAACTACGCCCTAAGACAAAAAAAATACAGCCCAACAAATGGGATACGGCAGTGGGAGGCCACATAACAGCCCAAGAAAAACTCGAAGATGCACTACGACGCGAAGCGTGGGAAGAGATTGGTTTACGCGACTTCAAAGCTCGTTTGCAAGCTCGATACGTATGGCGAAGCGATGTGGAACATGAATACGTATTCTCATTCGTCACCGAAAACGCAGGGCCATTTCGCACAATAAACGAAGGAGAAGTTGAAGAGCTACGCTTCTGGAGCAAGCAAGAACTCTTAGACAACATCGACAGAGGAGCCTTCACTCCAAACCTCGTACACGAGTTACAATCGTCGATTCTCGCACTATTATAAAAATGAAATACATTTGCACCATAAATCATATCAACTTAGCTCTACCTAAAAATCTATTAACAATATAATTATGAACAAAACAGCACTTATTACCGACGCAACTTCTAAAATGGGGCAAGCCATCTGTCGCACATTAGCTAAGAATGGCTACGACGTTATAGTTATAGGTAAAAGTCTGCCCGAACAGCAAAAGTTATGCATCGAATTAGAGAATAAATACAAGGTCGACACCTACATACTCAACTTCGACATACGAAGCAAACACGACATTTTCGATAGCTACGATATGCTTTCGGATAGTTGCAAAAGTCGGCTCTCAGTAATGATAAACAATTCGAGCATCAACATTGGCGAGGCAAGTTTCGAAACTGCCGACGACCACGATTGGGACAGCATGATAGACATAAACATAAAAGGATCACTATATATGCTGCAACTTGCCGCTCAAACCATGAAAGAGAACGGCGTTGGTGGTCATATTATAAATATTATGAGCATTGCCAATCGCAAGATTTATTCTGGAGGCAACGTATTCAGTGCCACGCAAAGTGCTCTCGACACCATCACTCAAAGCATGCGTTTGGATTTGCTCCCTTATGGTGTACGCGTAGAATCGCTAACTCTCGGCCTTGCCGAAAACGACTATAATACAGGTCGTTACAAAGGCGACATTGAAAAAGAAGACGCAGCATTCCAAGGCATCAAAGCCATAACCCCCGACGACATAGCTGAAGCCGTTGAATTTATTGTTACGCGTCCTTCACACGTCACAATCAACGATATTCAGTTGATGCCTACTCAAGAGTATTCCCCGTCACGAATAAATAGAAAATCGTGACTTTTTAGCATCTATAAATAATGAAAGACCTCAACAAAAAAGCTCTTATCATCATCGCGGCCATAGCCGTTCTTTTATTAGTATTTATAATCCTTTTCGCCCAAAGCCGTGTTGCTATGAGCGAGATGACCGAAGTGTTCACCGAAGAGAAGCAAATACTAATTAACGATTTCCAAAATCTATACTTAGACTACGATTCGCTCCGCAGTAACAACGAAGAGATAAACCAAAAACTCGACATAGAGCGCGAGCGCATTGCTCAGTTGCAAGACGAACTCAAAACTGTACGCGCTACCAACGCTCGTAGAATAAAAGAGCTTCAAAACGAGCTCAACACTATGCGCAACGTAATGGTGAGTTTCGTGCATCAGCTCGACTCTCTTAACCAGCTGAATATCAAACTTACCGACGAAAACGGCAATCTTCGCAATCAAATAAATCGCCAACAGAAATCGTATAACGAGCTTGCCAAGCAAAACGAAACTCTCGCCAATAAGATTGATGAAGCTTCGCGTCTCGAAACAAGCAATGTGGCTGCCGTTGGGCTTAACTACAAAGACAAGAAAGTATCATCAGCCGACAGAGTGAACAAGATAAAAATCGACTTCACTGTGCTGCGCAACCCTGCTGCTTCGGTGGGCATGCTTACCATCTACGCTCGCATAACTCGCCCCGACGGAGAATTGCTGCTGCACTCAAAAAGCGACGTTTTTGCTTTCGAAGACACTCAACTTAACTACTCTGCTAAACGCAACGTGGAGTATAGTGGCGAAGATGTATCGGCATATATCGTCTATGATGTAGACGCTGGAGAACTTATGGAGGGAACTTACGAAATAGAAATATTCTGTGCAGGCAACGTTATTGGTCGCACAACATTCAAGCTCTCATAAGACTAATATTTACATACATATCGAGCCATCGGTCTTATAGACTGGTGGCTCGTTTGCTTTGTGCACTACTCTAATTATAGAGCCTAAAACTTGCCACAGAGAGGTGCAGAATATAGATTCGTGTGCATATATACATATAGCAACAAGTCCTCATCATAACTACGATGACAAGGACTTGCGCAAATAAAACCTAAGATATGAAAAGTTGTTTTTAGAAATCGAAGTTCACACCAACTGAGTAGATACCACCAATCTTGTCGCTGTAAATAAACTCGCGCGACTTATCATTGAAGAGGTTATGAGCATTGAAGAACACTTCAACTTGATTTGAAGGTTTGTAGCCGACTTTCAAGTTTACCGTCAGTCGAGGATCGAGTTCATCTCCTTTTGTATTGTATTTAGTGCAATAGGTACGTTTGCCAATGTAATTAGCGAAAGCCGACACATTGAGTTGTGGCAATGGTTTGTAAACTAAGCCGAGCATACCATAGAACGAAGGAGTAGCTTCATGTTTGTGTCCATCAGAAAGTGCAGGTTCGAGAAGCGACTTGAGCGAAGCATAAACATCTTCTTCAGAAATGTTTGCCGAGCTAATCTCATACTCTTTTGTCTTTTCGTTGTAGAAATTAGGCTCGTTTTCGATAAACTGCTTAACAGCACCAACCTTATCCTCAGCCCCGAGCACATCTTTATTTAGCATATCGGTCATCTTAGTACTTACGTAATTAAGCAATGCAGAAGCTACATCATTTTGTACATATTGATAATAGTCATCAATCCATGTGCGCTGAACGTTGGCATTGAGTTTTGCAATAAGCTTCGAAGAAATAATCCAGTCGAGGTTGAGACTCAAACCTGTTTGATAAACTTTATATGGAAGCGAACCATATTGAATATCAACGTTCGTAATAGAGCCATCCTTCATGCCAAAGAAGAACTCGAGAATATTTTGAGTGATAGCAGGCACAGGATTTTGCAATTCACCAGATTGAACTTGGCCCATAATCTCATCAAAGCGTGTTAGGTATCTATTAGTCGTACTCTCGATAAGATTTTTATCGAATGATATGTAGGCACCTTTAGCCATAAGAGCGCCAAAATTCTGCGATTTCGAGAAGAAGCCTTCAACATCGAGCAAGAGGTTCTGCACAGGACGCCAACGATAGCCAAGCTCCACGTTGTCAATCTTTACGAGGTCGGCCTCTTTATCTTTCTGGAAGCTAATCTTGGTCGGCAACATTGCTTCGGTACGAATCCAAATGTAGTTCATATTGGTATTCACCATAATAGGACCGCGGTTTGCACGGCCATAAACTAGGCGAATGAAGTTCTCTTCGTTTATGGAGTAGTTGGCAGCAATCTGCCACGAAGGATTCCATTTATCAGGGATGTTGGTTTTATCGGAACGGATAGCACCAATCAAGCGCAAGTCGCCAAGTTTGTAATCGAGGCGAAGACTTGGTGCAATCGACGACATTGTAGCATCGTAGTTGAAGAATCCATACAAGTGCGATTTGCTTTCGTCGTAGCGATAACCTGGATCTTCGTAGTGCCAAGCATAATTGTCGGCAGCAGGATTATCTTGATTGTTGTATACGGGCGAATAATCTTCGTAATAAGTATACATATAAGCAAGACCAGGACGGATGAGCAAATCCCCAAGGTGTATATCGTATTCAGCAGAAGCATTGAATGTCGTAGTGGCCACTTTGAAGCCAGGAGCACCAATAGCAAAGTTTTGCGGACCTTGACAGATATTAGCTTGAAGTTTCAATCCTTTGATGTCGGCATTAAGTGTGGTATACCAAGTTTTCGACTGTCGTCCGTTGAATGAATATACATCGTCACCAACAGGAGTCGTGTTGACCATAGAACGTTGAAAACCTGCCGAAAGATTAATAGCTATGTCGGGCGTAGGAGCAAAATTGAGATATGCATTGTAGCCTTCGCTATGACGAGCAAGTCCAGGATTTTCAAACATTTGTGCAGATGGCGATTCTCGTTCCGACGCGCCCAATATCTGATAGGTAGAATCGGATGATGGATAGAGTTGTTTTATACGATCGATTTCGTCCACCGTATAATAGCCACCTTTCGAAACATCCAACAAATAGCCTTGCTGCATGAGAGCCCCAACTTCTTGCTTGGAAACAGTTCTGCGAGGATTGGGGACAACTTTCTCATCTGTCGACAGATAGAGGTTGCTTGATGGTATAAGGAAGATTTTGTCGGTGGGGCGTTCACGATATTGCACATTAGCCGTTATGCCGAAACCAAACTTGTCGTTCACTTTTTTTCGAAGCGCTACGTTGGCTATCGTAGTTCCTTGATTTCCGAACTGAACATCGCCCGAAACAACCGACTTAGAGTTGAGAGAGTTTTCGGTGATAATATTTATAATACCTTGAACAGCATTTGCTCCGTAGAGCGCCGAGCAAGCACCTCTCACTACTTCAATGCGATTAATATCTTCAATACCTATATGCAGAACGTCGAAGTTGATAGCACCCATCGAACTTGCAAATGCAGGACGACCATCTATCATCAACAACGTGTTAGCATTCTCGGTATAAAGAAGCATGTTATTATCAGGAACATTATTCAACCCTCGCATTTGCACGTCGTATACGCCATTGGTTTTCTCCGATACTATCATACCAGGAATCAATCGGAATGCCTCTTCTATAGTGGATATTCCGTAGGTACGAAGCTCATCGCGCGTAATTACAGTAGATGACAATGGGGAAGAGAAAGAACTCTCTTCATTTTTTGATGCCGACGAAACACTCTTATTCATAATGAGAGCGAAGAGTTCATCTACGCTACTAACGCCAAGTGTTTCTACAGCCTGCATCAAATCTTCAAGGGGAAGTTCCGACAATTCGTCGGTCGACATTGCTAAAATTTGTTCACGAGTTAATTGTTTCCCTTGAGCAAAAACCCCTACACTCAAGAAAAACGCAAATGTCAATAAGAAAATTTTTTTCATGGTATGGATGAAGTTTGTGGTTTGTTACAATAGTGCGTTTTTACAAACGCTAAATTATTAATAATAATTAACCATTCAACCCTACATAGTTAATTTTTACATCAACCTAAATATGTTGTACAACATATTCACTTATACCAAAATAGCTATTCAAAAATGAATATAAAAGACCGAGCAAATGCGCATAAAAATCCAACAATCTAAATATCAGCATCTTACATAAAGATTTACACACGAATATTTACATATATGTAGATAATCTATTTTTGCATCATAATATAGATTCATATACATAATGAACAGACTAACATCACTTATCATCATTATTGTTGCGTTGACGAATGTATACACAGATTCGAACGCACAATTCCTTTGGTTTGGACGCAAGAAAGCTACCCAAGACACGACAACAGTTGCACCGAAAGCAAAAAAAGCCCCACGAGAGGGTTTTTTCTCAGTGCGTAAAGAAAAAGAAGATTGGTTTTTCGAAATTCCAGACTCTTTGCTCAACGTACCATTTCTGACAGTAACGCGCTACGTATCAACACCTGTAGAACTTGGCACTTATGGTGGAGAGTTGGTAAATCACCAGATGAACTATTGGCAGAAAAAAGACAACAAACTGTATCTACGCACGCTCATCTACGATGCCACTGCACCAAACGGCGATGATATAAATCGCGCACTTGCCGTAAGCACCGAAGACCCTATAGTGGCTTCGTTCAAGATAGAATCGAAAGAGAAATCTCCTATCGACTCTACTTTGCGCTACTCTATCAAGGTTACTCAGTTTCTTTTAGGCGACAACATTGTGACCGGATTCACCGAACGCGAACGCGACGAAGTAGGAGCTACGGGCATAAAATCGGACCTCTCCTACATCGATCGCATAGATACATACCCTATAAACACTGAAGTTAGTACGGTAAAGACCTACAACTGTAAGAAAGCCACAAAGGCCGTTGGAGGCAAGATTACGGGCATAATTACATTTCGCTTCAACACCTCATTCGTACAGCTACCCCGCGACCCAATGCGTCGCAGAATTTTCGACGCTCGCGTAGGCTACTTTACTGAGAGCGACCGACTCTACTCCGACGATCAGCAGCAAGTTCGCCGCCGACATTTTGCCGCTCGCTGGCGTCTTGAGCCTAAAAATGCAGCCGACATTGAGAAGATGAAACGTGGCGAACTCATTGAACCTAAGAAGCCTATCGTGTATTATATCGACCCTGCAACGCCTAAAAAATGGCGTAAATATCTAATACAAGGTGTGAACGATTGGAATGCAGCATTCGAAGCTGCCGGTTGGAAAAATGCAATACACGCAGAAGAATGGCCCGAAGATAGCACTGGCATAAGTATGGAAGACGCTCGATTCTCTGTCATTCGCTACTTGGCTTCACCAATAAAAAATGCTTATGGGCCTCACATTTCCGACCCTCGCACTGGCGAAATTCTTAATTCAGACATCGGCTGGTATCATAATGTGATGGAACTTATCCACGATTGGTATTTAGTACAAGTTGGAGCCATCGACACCGCTGCCCGCCACATGGTGTTTCCCGACGAATTGATGGGCGAACTCATACGATTTGTTAGTTCTCACGAAGTGGGTCACACACTTGGACTACGCCACAATATGGGCTCAAGCAGCACAACTCCCATCGATAGCCTTCGTTGCAAAGAATGGGTAGAAAAAAATGGACATACTGCCTCTATTATGGACTATGCACGCTTCAACTATGTAGCTCAGCCTGAAGATAATATTGGTTACGCTGGATTGATGCCTCGCATAAATACGTATGATAAATGGGCGATAGAATGGGGTTATAAATATTTCCCCGATGCACAAAACGAAGAACAAGAGCGCCTAATACTCAACAAAATTACCACTGAGCGACTCAACAACAACCGTAGATTGTGGTTTGGCGGCGAAGGTCGCGACAACGACCCAAATGCGCAAACAGAAGACCTCAGCAACGACCCTACTAAAGCAGCAGAATATGGCATTCGCAATCTCAAACGCATTGCCCCTCTACTTCCCGAATGGACTGCTCAGGAAGCCGACCAATACGAAAATTTAAGACAAGTCTTCACAAGTCTCATAGGCCAATACAAACGATATATCGGCCATGCAGCAAGCAACATTGGCGGACTATACCACGAATATAAGAGTGTAGAACAGAGTGGCGATGTGTATACTCCGGTAGAAAAGGCTCGTGCAAAACAGGCATTGGAATTCATTGATAAATATGCATTTACAGAACCAACTTGGCTCACACAATTGCCATACATAATGAAGATAGACCGCTCGCAACTGGGTCTTACTCAGCCATTAGGCGAATTCGCGGCAAGTAGAGTATTCAGTGAAAAGGTTCTAAACAATATTTGTAAATATGCCGACCACAAAAACACCTACAAGCCAATCGATTACGCCAACGACATTGTCAAAATTACATTCCGCGAGCTATACTCTCACGCCAAAATCAGCAAGTGGCGCAAAGCGGTACAAAACAAGGCTATTGAAGTATTGCTAAACTCTTGGGGAACAAGCTTTGATAGCGAAAGCCATCCTTATGTAACCATGATGCTCGACGAAATTGAAAAACGTGCTTCACAATACGCTGGAGGCGACACAGAGACTAAGCTCTTCTACAACGACATGTCGAAACGTATAAAACATGAACGCGAAAATGCTAACGCAGGACTGAGTGTAACCATAAAAAAATAGATTCTTATCGGTTAACATCTTTTTACATAAGTATTTTGCGTAAATATTATCACGTATAAATATTGTATAATTTACAATACTCAACAAAATTCATACGATTTGCTTTTACAATAAAAGTAAATCGTATGTTTTACATACATAATAAAAGCAACAGAAGTAATTATTGAGACTTTAGAAAAAATACAAATTGCCACATTGAAGACATTGACGGAGGAAAAATTGTAAAATTTGCAGCCTCATATACCAATGAGAAAGTAAAAGCAGAAATAACAAGGGCTAAGAGCCAAAGAACAAATATTTATAGAAGATGAATCTTATAGTAGCTAAGGAACTCTTTTCGACTAATGTAGCGAAGTTCGTTGTAGAAGCACCACGCATTGCAAAATCGCGTCGTGCAGGTCACTTCGTAATTATCCGCATTGGCGAAGATGGCGAACGCATACCGCTCACCATAGCTGGTAGCGATGTAGAAAAAGGTACAATAACACTCGTTGTGCAACGCATTGGCGTATCGACAAACAAACTCTTCAACTTGAATGTAGGCGACTACATCACCGATGTTGTTGGTCCACTTGGTCAAGCCACTAAGATTGAGAAACAAGAGGGCACGGTGCTCGCTTGTGGAGGTGGCGTAGGTGTAGCTCCTTTGCTTCCTATTATTCAAGCACACAAAGCAGCTGGCAACCGTGTAGTAGCTGTACTTGCAGCACGCACAAAAGACCTCATCATTCTCGAAGAAGAGGTTCGCAAGAGCGCCGACGAAGTCATCATCATGACCGATGATGGTTCGTATGGCAAAAAAGGCGTCGTAACAGTAGGTATGGAAGACGTGATTGCTCGCGAGAAAGTGTCGGAAGCTGTAGTTATCGGACCTGCCATAATGATGAAATTTGCAGCACTCACAACCAAGAAATACGACATTCCTACCGTGGTGAGCCTCAACACAGTAATGGTAGACGGCACTGGCATGTGTGGCGCTTGTCGCGTAACCGTTGGGGGCAAAACCAAATTCGTATGCGTTGATGGTCCTGAATTCGATGCTCATCAAGTCGATTTCGATGGTATGCTTGCTCGTATGGCAGGTTACAAAGCCGAAGAGACCGCAGCCCTCGAAGCATGGAAAGCTGCACAAAACAAATAATCAAAACCTCAAGAAAAGAATAACATGGCAATAGATATAGAAAAACTAAAAGCCGAGCGCGAAGAGGCGTGGCGCGTTGAAGTACGCAACGCCATCAAACCCAAAGACCGTATGGCGTTGGAGCGCGTAAAAATGACCGAAGTTGACCCTAACGTACGCAACAAATCGTATGTAGAAGTAAACGAAGGCTTGACACTTGAGCAGGCTCGCGAAGAGGCTAAACGTTGTCTCGACTGCCCTAACCCAGGCTGTATGACAGGCTGCCCTGTTGAAATCAACATACCTAAATTCATAAAGAATATCGAACGCGGCGAGATTCTCGAAGCTGCCAAGACTATAAAACAAACAAGCTCATTACCAGCTGTTTGCGGCCGTGTTTGCCCTCAAGAGAAGCAATGCGAGAGCCAATGCGTATATACCAAATCGAAGAAGCAGGCAGTAGCAATTGGCTACCTCGAGCGTTTTGCAGCCGACTATGAGCGCAACTCGGGCAAGATGGCTATTCCAGAACTTGCTCCTGCCAACGGCATCAAAGTGGCTGCTATCGGTTCGGGCCCTGCAGGTTTGACCTTCGCTGGCGATATGGCTAAGCGTGGTTACGATGTGACCGTATTCGAAGCATTGCACGAAATTGGTGGTGTGCTTAAATATGGTATACCAGAATTCCGTTTGCCAAACTCGATCGTTGAGGCCGAAATAGACAACCTCCGCAAGATGGGCGTGAAATTCGAGCCAGACTTCATCGTTGGCAAGACCGCTACTATGGACGACCTCCGCGCCGAGGGCTTCAAAGCCTTCTTCGTTGGTTCGGGTGCCGGACTACCTCGTTTCATGAATATTCCTGGCGAGAACTGCATTGGCATCATGAGTTCCAACGAATACCTCACACGTGTTAACCTCATGGGCGCTGCCGATCCGAAGAAAGATACGCCTGTATTCTTCGGCAAAAACGTAGTTGTAGTTGGTGGTGGCAACACCGCAATGGACTCTGTACGTACTGCAAAGCGCCTTGGTGCTGAGCATGTTTATCTTGTTTATCGTCGTTCGATGGACGAGATGCCAGCCCGCAAAGAGGAGATTAAGCACGCTCAGGAAGAGGGAATCGAGTTTATGCTTCTCCACAATCCTATTGAGTACATTGCCGACGAGAAAGGTCGTGTAAAACAAGCCGTACTACAAGTTATGGAACTTGGTGAGCCTGATGAGCGCGGACGTCGTAGTCCAGTACCTGTTGAAGGAAAGACTGTAACCATCGATACTGATATGGTTGTAGTGAGCGTAGGTGTTTCGCCTAACCCACTCATTCCTAATGCTCACCCTGAACTCCACACCACACAGAAAGGTACGCTCGAAGCTAACGACGCCCTCCAGACTACGAAAGAAGACGTGTTTGCTGGTGGCGACATCGTGCGCGGTGGTGCTACTGTAATTCTTGCCATGGGCGACGGTCGTAAAGCCGCTGCTTCGATGGACGAATACTTGAAAAGCAAGAAGTAAGAAGTAATAAGCCAAAAAGGGCTACGGCTCTTTTTACTATTACATTATTAATTCAATAATAGAGGGCTGTCACGATGAGTGGTGGCCCTTTTTCTATAACTCCACAGCGAAGCCAATCGCTATGGCTATTGCGGTTTTTATAGATGTTATTCCACGACCTTCGTAGTGTTTTACTTTTCTAAAATCACAACCAAGCGTTGGACACAACGCTATAAACCTACGTTTTAGTCGACAACCAATGTTGTAAGAGGAATAGAAATGCGTTTTCCCTCCAGCGTCAGCGCCAATTTTTATATCGACAAAAGGTGTTATTCGATTGTCCATGATATTGAACCTTGCACAACCATAAATGGGTATATATTTACCCCCATCGTCGTATGACATATAAACGTCATCGTAGTCGTATGAGCTTCTATATGTGGTTGCATCTGATATTCCATAATTAGCTCCTATGCCCAAGAAAAAGCGCGTACTGAACTGATAACCAACGGTTACCCCTACGCTAGAATATACAATATCGCCAACACCAATAGTATAATTGGCAAAGCCTTTCAATCCCGTTGATACATTCTCATAGTACCTCGAAGAAATGGGCTTGATTCGCTCCGTTTTTACGACATCGGATAAATCAATAATTATCTCATTGCCATCCGTCATTACGACGCGTAAACGACCTTCGTCTGCATATTCAACGGTAGTGCACGTAATTACACTTCCATCACGTAAATAGAGTCTATGTTCCTCGGAATATCGCCCTGCATTGATAACTATACACATAAAAAGCAAGAACAATAATAGCGCTAATCTTTTCATATATAGGCCTTTATACAATTGCCGAGTATAATGATTTTTACTATATAGACAAAAGTATGTATCATGTTATAAATATACAAATATGCAAGTATCGCTGAATCCCAATGATGCGATTTATAAATCAATCGTCAACAGATAACTATAAGTAAAGGCTTTCTTTAGAGGCAGCCTTTGTTGTTTACATATATTGGCTGATAATGAATTAAGTCGAACAAAAATGCCGCTTTGTCGATATTAATATCCATTAGAAATTGTTGGATGTAGTTTTGTCGCGTTTTGAGATATACGACAATACACAAACAACATAGAGATGAACTACATCAATCTTTTCAAAATTGCCCTTAGAGCATTGGCAAACAACAAGATGCGCTGCTTGCTTACGATGCTTGGTATAATCATAGGAGTAGCTTCGGTAATAGCTATGCTTGCCATAGGTCAAGGATCAAAAGAGAGCATCAAAGCTCAGATTTCCGAAATGGGTTCTAACCTAATTATGATTCACCCTGGAGCCGACATGCGCGGCGGTGTGCGCCAAGATGCTTCGTCGATGCAGACACTAAAACTCGACGACTACAAGTCGATTTGTGAGCAAACGTCATTGCTCAAATGCGTATCGCCAGTGGTGAATGGTAGTGGTCAACTTATTTATGGTTCCAACAACTGCTCTTCTACTGTTTATGGCGTATCTCCAGAATATTTAGAAATACGGCAAAATGAAATAGCCGATGGTGTATGCTTCGACGATAGTCACGTATCGTCGGCTGCAAAAGTGTGCGTTGTGGGGCAAACTGTTGTCGACAACCTATTCCCCGATGGCGATGCCGTTGGCAAGGTGATTCGCTTCAAGAGCATACCAATGACAATTATCGGCGTGCTAAAGAAAAAAGGTTACAACAGCATGGGCATGGACCAAGACGATCTTGTGCTCGCACCCTATACCACCATTCAGAAACGAGTTCTCGCCATAACATATCTTCAATCAATATATGCTTCGGCCATAGCTGAGGAGCAAACGACTGCCGCTATTGAAGAGATCAGCGAGATACTGCGTCAAAACCACAAAATCGGGCGCAACGACGACGACGATTTCAACATACGTTCGCAAGAGGAGCTATCATCAATGATGACCTCAACAAGCGACATGATGACCGTGCTACTTGCTTGCATTGCTGGCATTTCGCTCCTTGTGGGCGGCATAGGTATAATGAATATTATGTATGTGTCGGTAACAGAGCGCACACGCGAGATAGGTCTGCGTATGTCGATAGGCGCTAAAGGACGCGACATTATGAGCCAATTTCTCATAGAATCGATTCTTATATCGATAACGGGAGGCGTGATAGGCGTGCTTTTCGGGATATTCTCGTCGTATATGGTTAAAGCTGTTTTTGCTTGGCCAATATCAATACAAGCATACACAGTAATACTCTCGTTTGCAGTATGTACAATAACAGGCGTATTCTTTGGATGGTATCCTGCCAAGAAAGCAGCAAGCCTCGACCCCATTGAAGCATTGAGATACGAATAGTACCACACACAAAAAAACAGGAAGCCCGCCCAAATGGCGGGCTTTCTATTTATCGCACAGAGAAGGCTGAAAACACTGATTTTATATATGGATAGGCTTATTCGGGCATTACGATGAGTTTATGAACATACGACATTTTGTAATTGAGAGAATGAATATTTGTTCTGGCAAATCAGTGTAATCTGTGTACCAAACATCAATCACGAAAAAACACTAAAACGTCAGTTTCGTGATTACTATCGCAATCTGTGTGAATTATTCTATAAGCGAAAGTTGAATTGACATTATATTTGCGACGCGAAAACAATATCATTCTCGAGAATGCATTATTATAAACTGATAGCAATAGCAGCGTGCGCCATAGTTACAGCTACTGCAACAGGCCAGCAATCGATGGTGAAGACCGATGCTGTAGCCGAATTCAACGAAGCATTATCATTGGTGGAGGCTGGCATGTACGGTGCAGCTCGCACCAAGATGGACCACTACATCAACAATCACAACGGCGACGACATTGCGCTTACTGCCGATGCTCGTTATTATCGTGGTTATGCCGCCAAGATGGACGACAACGACGATGCGCCAGCCCTCATGCTCGACTTCCTCGAGACGTGTCCGCAGCACCAACGCCGCTCCGACATGTTCTATCAGATGGGTGATTTCTACTTGCTGCGTAGCAAGTTCACCGAGGCGCTCAAGTGGTTCGAGAAGGTTTCGGAACGCCGCATTAGCGAAGAATTTCACTCGCCATACCTATTCAAAACGGGCTACTGCTACTTCATGCGTGGTCAGCACAAGAAAGCCATTTCGTTCTTCGACCGTTTGCATGGCGATGGCGGCGAATATGCATCAGCAGTGACATATTATCGCGCGCATGTAGAATATGAAAACGGCAACTATAACGAAGCGCTCAAAGGAATGCTCGCACTTGTCGACGATGAAGGTTTTGGCAATGTGGCACCGTACTACGTAGCCGACATCATGTACCGTCAGCAGCACTACGCCGAGGCAATACGCTATGCTCAACCATTAGCACAATCGGGTTCGAAGAAAGGATCCGACATGATGCGCATAGTGGCCGATTCTCATTTCGCTCTCGGTGAATACGCCGAGGCTCGCACCGCTTACCAGAAGTTGGTCTCTTCGACAAAACGCCTAACGCGTAACGATTACTATAATATCGGCTTAACAAACTTCTATTTAGAAGATTACACAGCTGCTGCACAGAACCTATCAAAGGTTACCAGCAACGATGACATAATGTCGCAAAATGCATATTACCACTTGGGATATTGCTACCTAAAACAAGACGACAAACGTCGCGCACGCACCGCGATGGAAGCTGCTGCTCGCTACGATTACGACCGCGCAGTGAAGGAAGATGCCGAGTTCAACCGCTTGAAACTATCCTACGAGCTCAACTATTCGTCGTTCAAAGATTTGGTTGGCGAGTTTGTCAACTTCATAAATACATATCCCCAAAGCGACAAAATCGACGAGGCCTACGACTACATGAGCCACGCGTTGCTCACCACCAAGAACTACAAAGAGGCACTCCAGACAATGGAGAAGATGCCGCATAAAAACTTGAAAATATATACGGCAATGCAACGTATAGCATTCTATCGCGGCCTTGAACTATACGACAATAGTAAATACACGCAGGCCATCGAATTTTTCGACTACAGCCTCAAATATGCCGACTACGACCCAACAATTCGTGCTCGTACATATTATTGGAAAGCTGAATCGCTCTATCGCTTGAATCGCATCGACGAAGCTAATGCATTGTATTATAGTTTTATACAAACATATGGTGCATCGGAATTGAGCGAATTTACCACAGCACACTACAACCTTGGATATACATTCTTCAACAACAAGAAGTACGCCGAGTCGCGCCGCTGGTTCTTGAAGTATGTAAACTTGAAAGTTTTACCCGAAAATCGCTTGCTCGCCGATGCATATAACCGCCTTGGCGACTGCTACTACGTGGAGCGCGATTTCCAATTTGCCGTTGAATATTACGACAAAGCATACCAAACCTACACACCTTCGGGCGATTATTCGCTATTGCAAAAAGGCATTTGCCTCGGCTTGACGCAAGACAACAACGCCAAGATTGCACAATTGAAGGAGATGATAGCTAAGTATCCTAATTCTGAACTTTGTGCGTATGCATACTACGAAACAGCACGCGCCAACATTGCTATAAACGACATCACTGGCGCTATTTATAATTACAAAGTGGTGAAAGAGCGCTATCCGAAGAGTTCACTCGCATCTAAAGCTATGCTGCAACTCGGTTTGCTCTACTACAACAATAGTGAGTATGAAAACTCGATGGCATTCTACAAACGTGTGATAAACGAATATCCTTCTACGCAACAGGCTTCGGAAGCTCTCGTTGGTTTGCGCAATGTATATATGGAACTTGGCGACTACGATGGCTACATAGCCTACACCAACACTCTTGGTTCGTTTGCCAAAGTAGAAACAGCCGAAAAAGATTCGTTGCTCTTCGTGAGTGCCGAGAAGCGTTTTGCTACAGGCGACATGAAGGCTGCCGAGGAGGCATTCAACCGCTACATAAGCGAATGTCCTTCGGGCCGCTACATCACAGGTGCTCATTACTATTTGGCAAATTGCTACTACTCCACTGGCAACGACGCCGAAGCGCTGAAAGCCTATACATACGTAGCATCGCAGCCACGTAGCGTATTTACCGAAGAGGCATTGCTACATACGGGCGAACTTCTCTATAAGAGTAAAGACTACAACTCGGCACTCAACATGTTCGGTCGCCTCGAGAATGAAGCAGAGGTGGCAGCCAACAAGACCGAAGCTATCATCGGACAGATGCGTTGTATGGAGAAGATGGGCGACACCGAAGGCTGCATCAGTTCGGCCGATAAGGTGATAAAGATGCCTCAAGCATCACCTGAGATTCTGCGCGAAGCGAACTTCCTAAAAATGAAATCGCTCATTGCGGCAGGTAGAGCTGGTGAAGCTATTAGCACAATGAAAGAATTGGCTCAAAGCACCAAGACAGAAGAGGGCGCAGAAGCCAAATACTTATTAGCACAATACTACTTCGACTCGCAAGCCCTCGACACAGCAGAGAAAGAGGTGTTCGACTATATCGATAAAGGCACGCCGCATCAGTATTGGTTGGCACGCACCTTTGTGCTGCTCAGCGATATTTACCATAAACGCGGCGACGATTTCCAAGCTTGTCAGTATCTCATAAGCTTACAAGAGAGCTACAACGAGAACGAGGAGATAAACAAGATGATAAAGACTCGCCTCGATGCATGGGGAGCTGAGGCTGGTTCATCGGCACTCCCAGATTGATTAAGTAGATATTTACAACAGAAAAAACAGAACTCAATTTTTATACATAAGTAGAAAAATGAAGTTAAGACAATACATACTGCTAAGTGCCTGCTTGATGGGCTTGATAGTAGAATTGCAAGCACAAAACGACACAACAACAATACTTCAAAAAGACGTAGAAGTAGTCAACACATATTTACCAACCATTGGCAACCCACGCAAATTGCAAGTTGCACCATTGATGGACGACACGATGAGCTATCACCCAGCCTTTCGCTATAGGTCGATTGGCAAAGTGGAGCATGTGCAGACAATGCCAGACTCAATTTCAGCTGCTGCAATGCGTTTTGTGCGCGATGAAAGTCCATACAAATCGTTGCTACGCTTCGGTGGTGGCAATTATGCTACGTTTGGCGGAGAACTATTCTACAACATAGGTGTAAGTTCCAAATATCATCTTTCACTTAATGGAGGACATCGTTCTACATTTGGCAAAGTGGAACTGCCAAACGACAGCGGCAAAGTGAAAGCGCCACTCTCTCGCACATGGCTTGCTGCCGACTTCGCTCGCATGTTCAAACGTGTTGTGGTAGGTATGAAGATGAACTACAACAACGACATCTTCAAGTATTATGGTATGCAGACTATATATGCCGACTCTACATACACAACCACCACAGGCGAGAATGCCCTCGGAAATGAATTGACAGATGGCCAGCATCAGCGCACTTCGGCTTTCGATTTCGACTTTACCATTGGCAACACCATGCGCGACCACCGTTCGTATAACCGCTTCGATGTAAACGTTGGCTTTGGATTGTTTGGCAACACTACCGACCTTCACGAAACCGACATCCGCGTTGGTGCAATGATATATATGCCATTGAAGAAGAACTACTTTTTCAGTAGCCGCGTAGACGTAAACAATTTCTCAATAAAATCGCCATCATACGAAGGTCCAGCATACACATTCTCAGATCGTAAGCACACAGACGTAATGGTTCGCCCACGCGTAGGAGTCGACTTCGACCATGTAAACCTTCGCCTCGGCTTGAAACTCATCTTCGAAGTTGGCGACAACAAAGACGATATGTTCCTAATGCCCGACATATGGGCCGATTTCAAATTTGCTGAAGACATATTCACATTCTACGCAGGCATGACAGGCGACTATGCATCTAACAGCTACCGAAGCCTATATGCACGCAATAGATACGTATCGGCTGATGCATTCAACTACGTATGGCGAGCATCGAAAAAAGTATTCGTAAGCGACATTTTCGCAAATGGATACAACATACCTACTACTCAGACGCCAATAAAATTTACTGCTGGTTTCAATTCTACATTTAGCAAAAAAGTGGCATTGAATGCTCAGATTGAATACGGCAGTTTCGACGATGAGCTATTCTTCGTAAACAAAGGCTTCGAGCAACAAACAGCTAATGCCAACGACACCGTATTTGGATATACCAACCGTTTTGGCGTTGTGGCTGAAAATGGTAAACTCTTCAAGGCAACTGGCGAACTTATTATAAAGCCAACTTCAAAAAGCAACATCTTGCTCACAGCCGAATATTACAAATATCGACTCGACTACTTGAGCAAACCGTGGTATAAGCCGCAATACGACATTAGCCTTACAAGCAGATTCTTCCCCACAGACCGTTTGCTCATCGATGCACAATTGCGTCTTGTGGGCGAGCGCTATGCATTCGACCAAACGCTACGTGCCGAAAAAGAGCTCGACAAAGTTATCGACCTAAACATCGGTGCTGAATATTACATCACATCGCGTTGGACAGCATATCTACGTCTAAACAATCTTGCTGCTCAAGATTGGGAACAGTGGCTCGGATATACCACGCAAAAAGTCAATTTCACTCTTGGTGCAACGTTCAAATTCTGATGATGCAGCCACAACAACAGATTATATTTTACCAACATAAGCCGAGCAAGACGCAAGCATGAGGATTAAGCATTTCATACTCCTTATGGCAGTTCTTGTCGTAGGTTCTATAAATATTATCGATGCTAAAGCGCAGGCCACCGACAGTATCGCACTCGAAAAGCCTTCGCAGACTGGTTCAGCACCGTTTCTCGATGCTGTGGTTAACTACAAAGCTAAAGACAGCCTTGCTTTCGACTTTGAGACTAAAAAAATGTATCTCTTTGGCGATGCCGAGGTTACTTATGGCGACATAAAACTCACTGCCTACGCCATTGAACTCGATATGGACAGTACGCTTGCCTACGCCTACGGACGCAAAGATTCGCTCGGCGTAGAAGAAGGATTGCCCGTCTTTAGCGACAAAAGTGGTGAATATGAAATGCGTGAACTGCGCTACAACTTCGAGACAAAAAAAGCCATAATTACACACTTGGTTACTGAACAAGGCGAAGGCTACGTGATTGGTCATCGTGCTAAACGAGTAGACGAAAAGACCTACTTCATGAAAAATGCACAATACACCACTTGCTCCAACCACGACCATCCGCATTTCTACCTTAACCTCACCAAAGCCAAGGTCATTCCTGGAAAGAAGACTATTACCGGTCCGGCATATTTAGTCATCGAAGACGTTCCATTGCCTCTGGCTATTCCTTTTGCCATAATACCCAACACTAAACATTATAGTTCAGGTATTATTATGCCTACGTATGGCGACGAGTCGACGCGCGGTTTCTATCTGCGCAACGGCGGCTACTATATGGCCGTAAACGACTATTTCGACGTGAAACTCCTCGCCGACATTTACACAAAAGGCTCGTGGGGTACTCATATTACTACTACATATAAGAAGAAATACAAATTTTCGGGCAGTTTTGCCGCCGACTACATAGTAAACAAAACTTCGGAAGAGGATTTGCCCGACTATTCAGAGACGAAAGACTTCTCGGTGAAATGGAATCATTCGCAAGACTCCAAAGCTAACCCCGACATCACTTTTTCGGCATCGGTAAACTTTTCTACGAGTTCGTATAATAAAAATAGCATCACAAACGTGGTGAACCCTACGGTGCTCGCTACAAACCAAAAGAGTTCGAGCGTGTCGTATAGTCGAAAATGGCCTTGGAATCCATTCAGACTAACAGCATCGCTACTGCATTCACAAAACAGCCGCGATACATCGATAAGCCTCACTTTGCCCGACATCTCGGTGACGTCGTCGAAGCGCTTCTACCCTTTCAAACCCGACAAGATGATTGGTGCGGGTAACCCTATAACCAACTTGAATATCTCGTACTCCATGTCGATGAAAAATAGCATTTCGTGCAAAGAGAGCGAACTAACTTTTGCGCCTGAAGATTTTGCCACGGCATGGAAAAATGGTATGAAGCACAGCATACCTATAACCACAACCATAAAACTATTCAAATACTTCACATTCACACCAACAGCCTCATATACAGAACGTTGGTATTTGAATAAAACTCGACAATATTGGGACGAAGAGAACCAAAAGATTGTAAAGAAAGATCCAGAGCGAGGCTTTAATCGAGCCTACGACTTCAACTTCTCGGTTGGCACGAGCACCAAAGTGTACGTATTCTACCGCCCTATCCGTTTCCTCTTTGGCGACAAGATTAACGCCATTCGCCATCTGATAACACCAAGCGTTAGCTACACATATACACCAGACTTCAGCCAAAGCAAATACGGATTCTACGACTCGTTTGAATACTATAAAAAATCGACCAACGAAATCGTAAATTATAAGTATAGCTACTACAATGGCTATCTGTATGGAACACCAGGTTCGGCACGTTCTGGACGTCTATCGCTATCGCTGAGCAACACGGTGGAGATGAAAGTGAAAAGCGACCAAGACTCTACAGGTTTCAAGAAAATCAGCCTTATCGAGGGCTTGAGCCTATCTTCGGGCTACGACTTCATGAAAGATTCGCTCCGCTGGGACAACATATCGATGTCGGGCCGCACGAAGGTCTTTGGCACAAGTGTAAGCTACAACGCCACATTCGACCAGTATGGATATGTAGCTTCGTCGACTGGTTCGGCTATACGCATCGACCGCAGCGCACTGCGACAGAATCATCGTCTTGTTCACTTGAAATCGGCTGGCTTGAGCTTCGGATTCCAACTTTCGCCCGAAGTGCTGAAGAAATTGGCGCGCGGCGAGACTAATATCGAAGACGAGAAGGGCGAAGGCGAAGATGACGATTGGGCTCTCAACGCTGGCGACGATGGCATAGAAGAGGGCGCACAAATGCCACACAACGACCAGACGCAAGACACGCGCCTCGACAAAGGCGATAGCGGTTACGCTGAATTTTCGATGCCGTGGAGTTTGTCGTTCAACTACAGCCTACGCGTGTCGCAAAACAAATTCAACCCCGAGACGTGTCTCTATAGCCACAAAGTGTCGCAAAGTCTCAACGTGACGGGCAACATATCGCCTACGCCAAAGTGGAAATTCTCCATCACTACTGGTTATAGCTTCGACGAACATAAACTCTCGCAAACGAGCATAGGTATAACACGCGACTTGCACTGCTGGAACATGAACTTCAACATGGTGCCTGTGGGTGCTTATAAATCATACTCATTCTCGATAGCTATCAGCTCGAGCCTACTACAAGATTTGAAATATCAGCAAAGTAGCAGCCCTCGCGATAATGGTTATTATTAATTTTACACAGAAAATTTCGCTTCAGATATGGACAACTTAATATTTCTCGATAAACAATTCACGCTGTGGCTCAATAGTTTCCATAGCACAGCAGCCGACTTTTTCTTCTATCTCACCACGTCGACAGTGCTGTGGATTCCGCTTTTCTTAGCATTAGCATGGCTGATAATGAAGCAGCAAGGCACACGCGGCATCATCACCATAATATTTATAGGATTAATAATATTAGTAGCCGACCAACTCTCGTCGCACGTGATAAAGCCTCTCATTGAACGCCCACGACCTTCGCACGACGACACGCTACAATATTTGATTCATTTAGTAAATGGTAGACGTGGCGGACATTTTGGATTCGTATCGAGCCACGCAGCTAACACATTTGCAATAGCATCGTTTCTAATACTTATGGTACGAAATCGCTTTCTGAGTTGGTCGATATTTATGTGGGCTATGCTCAACTGCTATTCGCGTATTTATTGCGGCGTTCACTACTTTGGCGATATTGTCTGCGGAGCCTTACTCGGCATAATAATAGGAGCTATAGCATACCAAATATATCTTCACCTCGTGCTTCACCTATTTGTGATATTCCACCACAACAAACGCACGCTGAAGTCGGGCTTGGCCGAGATGTTTGGCAAATCGGAGCCAAGAATAGTTGGTTGGACATTCTGGCTTACTATCATACTTACGCTGATAATTACGCTAATGTTTATGCGTTACCACGGCTGATTTATAATTACGAGTTACGAGTTATAAATTACGAATTACGAGATAGTTACCACGGCTGATTTATAATTACGAGATACAAGTTATAAATTACGAATTACGAGATAGTTACCACGGCTGATTTATAATTACGAGTTACGAGTTATAAATTACGAATTACGAGATAGGAAGAACTTATAATTAACTGTACAGATGGAATTGCTTATCGACACAGCGTTCAATGCGAGCGGGATTCTTTCGCCCGACGAGAGCCACCATTGCATCAAAGTTATGCGCCACCGCGAAGGCGACCAAGTTTTCGTCACCGATGGTAATGGCACGTTGTATACATGCCGCATAGTGAAAGCCGATGCACGTGGCTGCCAGCTTAATGTCGAAAGCACCGAGGAACGTCCTCAACGCCATCAGTTGCACATGGCCGTGGCGCCAACAAAAAACATCGACCGTTTTGAATGGTTTGTCGAAAAAGCCGTTGAGTTTGGCGTTTCGCGCATCACTCCAATAGTTTGCCGTCATTCCGAACGCACCAATCTGCGCACCGAACGTTTAGTTCGTCTCGCTCATGCCGCAGCCAAGCAATCGCTAAAATGCACATTGCCACAAATAGACGAGCCTACCGCCGTTGCCGATATAATCAAGCAATCTGCTGCCGCTCAGCGTTTTATCCTTCATTGTAAAGATGGCGATAAGCCGCACCTCTTCAATGCCGCCACTGCACTTGGCACTTCAACCGTAGTACTTATTGGCCCCGAAGGCGATTTTAGCGACGACGAGATTGCTATGGCTGCTCAAAATGGATTCACCGCAGCATCGCTCGGTCCAGAACGCCTCCGCACCGAGACCGCAGCCCTCGCCGCCTGCCATATCATCAACCTAAGGCAAGAGGTTTGAAAATTTGCCTTTTGCTAATCAACGAATTATAGGCGAGGACTTAATTTGTTTTAGTTCAATTCGGTGATGAATTTTCTAATGAAAAGCCCTTTATCAGCCGTAGCGTTGGCTTCAAGAGCAACACTCCCCTCATGAGCATAAACACAAGAAACGAAATCCAAATTCCAGTATTTCCTACTGTTGGAATAGTTATAGCAAGCATACATACGTAGGAGACAAGAGCTACAAATGTACAATTGCGCAAGATGCTAACTTGTGTGGCCCCAATAAGTACTCCATCAAGCAAAAAGGCTAACGTACTTACAAGAGGAACAGCTATTGCCCAACCAATATAATGCGATGCAACTTCGAGCACGGCTTCTGTGGGTTCGAAGAACATCAGCACTGGTCGCCAAGCCACTACATATACAAGGCCATAAATAATCATAACCGTCAGACACATCAGCGCAAGATGCCGCACAACAGCGCGCAAATGGGCAAAATTGCGGGCTCCCAAATAACGCCCACAAAGAGCTTCGGCTGCATAAGCAAGACCATCTTGAAGATAGCTGAAAAGCGTGAATAGCTGCATAAGTAGCGCATTAGCTGCCAATGTAGCTGCACCAAAGCGAGCCGAGACTGTAGTTTGTATGAAATATGCGGCCACTACACACAACGAGCGCTGAAAAATATTGCCATTTACGCAAAAAAAGCGCCGCATCGAAACTCTGTCGAAGCAACTAAAAAAGCGCACTCGCTCTAATCGCGGCGAATAGCGCAACATATACACACTAATAGCCATCAACAACGACAGATATTGCGCTATCAAAGTGGCTGTTGCAATGCCATCAATGCCCCAACCTAAATGCAACGACAGAAATATATTTAGACCTACATTCACCACGTTGCCAATGATAGCAATGACCATCGGAGTGCGAGAATCTTGCATACCTATGAACCAACCATTGAAAGCAAAAAGCAGTATGTCGGCAGGCACCGAAAACCAACGAATTGTTAGGTATCGATGAGCCATATTGAGCACGCCAGCATCACCATCGATTATACGTAGCGACAAATATGTAAGCGGATTGCGAACGGCAAGCAGAATAGTAGCAAGTGCGAGAGCCAAAACTACAGCACGCGTAAGCAAACGCCTACATTCAGCCCAATTTTGAGCGCCAAAACTCTGAGCTGTAAGTCCGCTCGTCGACATTCGCAAAAAGCCACAATTCCAATAGACGAGATTGAAAACCATCGTGCCTACCGAGAGTGCACCAATAGCCACGTCGCTACCTATGCGACCTGCAACGGCAACATCGGCCAACCCTAAAAGTGGCACAGTGAGATTCGATACCACATTGGGAACTGCTAAACGCAGTATTTCGCTATTTATTGTTTGCCGACTCATAGAGAGGCAAAATTAGCTTCTAATCATGGTTTTCTTCATTTAAGTTCGGCTTAAATATGCTTGTAGTATGTTCGTGTAACAAAATCTAAAAAATATGTAACAGTGTTATCGTGAGCCTATATCATTGGTAACATGAGCGAAGTTTGTTGTGTGTAGCAAACGATATTTTTACGAGAAATAAAAAATTATTATTGAATGAAAAAACTATTTCTGACTATTGCATCGATATGCACACTTGCAGCTTCGGCTCAGAATCCTTATCTACCGCTATGGGAACATCTTCCCGATGGTGAACCACGCGTTTTCGAAGATCCCGATCAGCCGGGTAAATATCGTGCCTACATCATTGGTTCGCACGACACACGCTACACGGGCTATTGCGGCAACGACATACGTATGTGGAGCGCCCCAGTTGAAGATCTTTCTGATTGGCGCGACGAAGGCCCTATTTTCTCTTATTTCGTAGATGGGCAGTGGGATACCATGTTTGCGCCCGACCTTGTGGAGGTCAACGACCGCGAAACGGGCAAACGTACGTATTACCTCTATCCACATTCGCGTGGTTGGCGTCGTGTGGCAATGGTTTGCAAGAGCGACCGCCCCAATGGTCCGTTCGTACCTATCAACCTCACCGACGATGGTCGCCAATGCCTCGAGGGTTCGCTCATCGACTTCGACCCTTCGGTATTCATCGAACCGGTAAACAACAAAAAAGACAAAGACTACAAGAAGGGCTTCCGCGCATACGTATTCTATGGCTTCCAACACTCAACGGCTTGCGAACTCGACCAGAACACTATGTATTCGCAGCGCCCTGGCACTGAGCTTATCGACCCATTCATACCAGCCAGCAGCCGCGATGGTAAGTTGCTCGACAAAGAGGGCTCGGAATATAAAGCGCTCTACAAAGGTCAGAACCCGCTAGATTTCAACTTCTTCGAGGCATCGTCTATCCGTCAGGTTGGCAATAAATACGTAATGGTATTCTCGGGCTACAGCGGACAAGAATATGGCGTGGGAGCTACCAACTCGGCTCTGCGTTATGCTTTTGGCGACTCGCCTCTCGGCCCGTGGCGTTCGGGTGGTGTGTTAGTCGATTCGCGCGGCGTGGTGCCAAACGAAGATGGTAGCCACCTCGTAACTACCAATGCTGCTCATAACACTCACGGCTCACTGCAAGAGATTAACGGCCAGTGGTATGTATTCTACCATCGTCCACCACGTGGCTTTGGCAATGCGCGCCAAGCTATGGTTGCGCCTGTGAAGATTACTTGGGACAAGAAGAAAGTTGCCGATGGTGGTGTGGTGAAGATTACTGCATACGACCCATTCACAGCCGACAACGAATGGAGCGCTAAGGCTGCCGACGGCAACCATTACACAGGCGCTGAGGTTACGAGCGAAGGTTTTCAAATATTTGGTTTGCAACCTTATAAATATTATTCGGCTGGTATAGCTTGCTACATGACCGGCAATGAATGGATGCGCGACAACTTCGACGTGTGGAACAACAGCATGAACCTCGAAGGCATCACCAACAAAGGCGTAGTAGGCTTCAAATATTTTGGTTTTGGCGGTTTGACAGCCGACACCAAAGGCATCAAGGCTTTCGATGGCGTAAAAGCTGGCGATGGCGCTACGCTCAACCTCAACCTCTCGTCGCAAGGTCACGGAGCATTCAAGATTCACATTATGCTCGATGGTCCGTATGCCAACAGCACATGGAACGGCAAGGAGATTGGCGTTATCGATGTGCCTGCCGATGCTCCACGCGAAGCTACTATCTACTCGGTGAAAGTGCCACAAGTGGAAGGTTTGAGCGGCAAACACGCCATCTACCTCGTTGCCGAAGGTCCTGACGTAGAAGCACCTAAGCCTCGCAACCCATGGGAGCGTATGTCGAACAAGCCTTACGGACTCTTCAACCTTCACGGCATAGGCTTTAGCAAAGCAGGTGAAAATTTCGAAGCACCACGCGTGCCCGAAATCATCATCAGTGCCGATGGTAAACGATTGAACATACCACCAACGCCCGTATTCTTCACCACCTCCAACGGCTACACCGAGGCTAATCACTATCAAGTCTACGGTCCGCTTACCAACAAATCGGAGCTCAAAGTGGAATCTACTGTTCCTGGCGTAGAGATAAAGATTGGCAAGATTGAGGACGGCCGTGCAACCGTTCGCTGCATCTACAACGGCAAAGAGAAGGTGTTCCTCATCAATTGATATTTCGTTGCTATAGACGATGCGCAATATGTAGAGGCGTCACGTTGTGGCGTCTCTATATTTCAATAGATTTCATAAATAATTATTTTTAGCAAAAGTACTTGAATAATGTCCCAATTCTGCAATTATCATTAATCTTTTTTAGGAATAAATATACAAATTGTAAAGATAAGAGCTATATTTGTATACTCTTGCATGAATCTATTGAAGAAAACAGACTGTCATAAAATGTTAACCATCAATCATATAAGGAAAATAAAAAAACGCTCTCTTGCATCTTTTGTTCAAGGAACGATAAGTTGCAAAACTCTTTTCTGTTGTGAGTAGAAACACAGAACCTTTTTTGTAATCAAGTAAAAAAACTAATATTATGAGTTTGAATAATAAATTAATAGGGACTTTGCTCCTTTTTGTTACCATTGGGTGTTCCGATAATGAAGTAAATGCCTACGAATCGTCAAAGCTCCCTTTTGATAACTATAAAGTTACTATAGGTGTAGAAGACGAGTATGGCAATCTCTTGACAGCGGAGCAATACGCATCATTATTGAAGGTCTACAACTGCGACTCGAAAAGTTTTGTTGATGTAGATATTGATGATGGTATTGTTATGTTCGAAGCTGATGCTCCCGATATTAATTCAAAGTCAGTATTACTTGATATTGATGAATCTGAGAAAAGTAATGATGCTGTAATTGGAATATATGAATCACATACTAAATCTAAAATATCAATAGCAGACCAAACTTTTATTTTCGATTTCACTATTTGGTTTCAAGCGTTTCCAGAAAATTTCTACGCTGATAGTCCTCATTATATTCGTAGCATTTCATGTGATGATAAGGTTATTGCCGACAAGTTAGGATCTACCGACACACCCACAATAACATTTGTATATGAGAATGGTACATATAAACTAAAGAAATAGGCATTGTCATTTATTGCTAATAGTTGAGGCGTCACATTGTGGCGTCTCTTTTTTATTTTTTCTCTTGCAAAATCTCGTCAACAATTTAGCGGCCGCTATGTATAGGTAATCCGCCATCTGCGAGTTGCGGATTTCAAATCCCTTCTAACGGAGGGCGCAGGGAGATCCTTCGCTACGCTCAGGATGACAACTCGGCGAAGCCAATGACATTACACTACTTGCGAATATTGAGTATCTCTTTGTAACACATTGTAAAAAATCTGTAACGTAGTGTGATTGTATACATATCATTTGTAACAAAAATGATGTGTGTCTCTATATTTATCTCGATATTTTTACAGAAAAAATCTCATCGTCGTATGAAAAAGTTAATCCTATCATTTTCGCTTTTGGCGTTGCTTGGTTGTGCCAAAACAACGCAGACCACCATCGAGCGGCCTAATTATCAATCTGCGGAATGCAATGCCGATGGCACCGTTACTTTTCGTTATCACAATGGCGCTGCCAAGGATGTGAAGGTTGATGTGCAGTTTGCAGGTCGTCACGATATGGTGCTCGATTCTGTTACAGGCATCTGGTCGGTCACACTCGGTCCGGCAGCTCCCGATATGTATCCCTATTGCTTTGTTGTGGACGGCATAAGCATTGCCGACCCACTCAACGAGGCCTATTTCCCTAACGAGGGTTTCAAAAATAGTTTGCTCAGCATAGCCGCTCCCGACAGCACCTTGCTGCACGACATAACTAATGTGAAGCACGGCACGGTGGAGTATGTCAACTACTTCTCGTCAACTATCAATGCCGTGAATCATGCGGTGGTTTATCTGCCACCTACTTATGCAGAAAATACCGACAAGCGTTACCCTGTGTTCTACCTCATCAGTGGCACAACCGACACCGAAGAGGTATACTACAAAGTGGGACGCACCAACAACATAGCCGACAACCTGATAGCTCAAGGCGATGCGGAGGAGATGATTATAGTTATGCCATACGGCAATCCGTACAAGCTGCTGCCCACCATGCCCGACGTAGCCAGTGTGCCACAAACCAACTTCGGCGCCGACCTCTTCAGCCTCGACCTCAACAACGACCTTATGCCATACGTAGAACGCACCTATCGCACCATCAACGATGCCGATCATCGTGCCATAGGCGGATTCTCGCGCGGTGGCAATCAGGCGCTCGCCAACGGCTTGACTCACCTCGATAAGTTTGCATATTTATGCAGCTATAGCTCATTCACCACAACCGACATTCCAGACGTCTACAACAATGCCGACGACACCAATGCCCGCATCAAGCTCTTCTGGCTCGGCGTTGGCACCGACGATTTCCTCTATGGCAATGCTCGTGACTACACCGAGTTTCTTGACCAAAAAGGTATTCGGTGCATCAAAGAATATACTGATGATAAGTATGGCCACACATGGATGAATGCTAAGTATTTTCTTGGCAAGACGTTGCGCCTACTCTTCCGCCCCGAAGCAGCAGCCAAAGCCATGACAGCAGCGCAACCCACACGTCCGGCAACGGGCAACGAAGCTCAGTTTACACCGGGCGTCATGGCACGTCTGTTCCCTAAGCCAATCATCTCGCCCGAATACACAGATAGCAACATCGTGTTCCGCTTCAAAGCCGAAAATGCCGAGAGTGTTATGCTACAGACAGAAACAGGAAATGTACCTATGCAGCGCGATTCGCTTGGCGTGTGGAGTATTGCAGTAAATAGTAATATCGATAAGCCTTTTACCTACACATTCCTTGTAAACGGCATTAGCGTAGCCGACCCCAATAATATGTATGCTTCGCCTCTGAAAGGCTTCCGCCCAATAAGCATAGCATGTCATCCGCAGTGTAAGTATAGCTATGCCAATGCAAGCAACATTGCTTTCGGCAACGTGGCATACAGCTTTGGCGCAGACACTGAGGCAGTTTACACCTCACCAGCCGAAGCATCAAGCAATTTCGTAGAGATAAACTTGAAAGGTGGCGAATTTGATACGGTCGAGAGTTGGTTCAAAAATGCAAATGCCAACGTAGTAGCCGACCGTCTTTTTGCAGAGGGCAAGATAAAACCCGTAAAACTCATTGTAGGCAAAGCCTCAGCAGGCGCCATCACCCTCGATGCTACGAAATACGGCACTTGGGCAGACCGCCAAACTGCTCTCGAAGCATTGCTACTTGAAAAAGCAGGGAAGTAAATTTCTAATTCAAAATTAGAAAGTGAAAATTCATAATTAGGTCCGATTTTCTAATTACGATTTACGAAACTGAAACACAGATTCTATCACCGAATTCACACTAACAAAACGAATTAGTTTCAATTAGTTGAATTCGGTGATATTTATCTATTGCCAATGTACTAACAATTCAGTCGTAGCTATCTCCATTTTGTTGAAAGCGAACCATTTCTTGCCCAAATCTTTTAGCGAAGCTCCTATGTGATATACGGCGTCATCGATGCAGAGAAAACGGTCGTGTGCGTTAGTAAATATCTCTGCTATCAGCGGCGGATATTGTGCATTGTGACGGTCGATGTCTAATTGCAATTGACGAGAAATGTTTTTTGTGAGGATACGCACTGAAACACCAACAGAGCGTTTGTCAAGCATAGTTAACACGCTGTCGTCTACGTAGTTATCAAACAAGACGATTTGCTCTTTAGCCGAGCGAATAAGGTCGCAAGCAAATGTGTAGGCATCGAATATTTGTCCGTCGTAGAATATGCCCTGCGTGGGCAGCGCATTTCCAGAATCTAATCGTCTAAATACTTCTGCCAATTTGTTGTCGGTCATTATTTGATGAGCCGAGAGCGCAATCTGGTTTTGCTCAATGACAGACAATCGTTGAAAGATATTGGCGTTTGCAGACAAAAACCGTCGCATTGCGGTAAACGCATCCATAATTTGAATGCTGACTTCAACTGCTGTTGCGCTATGCAAAACCGTAGATAACATTGCTACGCCTTGCTCCGTAAATACATACGGCATAACAGAAGAATGTTTCAAATTTTGCAACCGGTCGCAATTTGCGACCAGTTCATTTATCTCATTATTAGACAGTTGAAATCTAAATCGATCTGGGAAACGGTCTAAGTTGCGCTTTACTTGTTCATTTAGTCGTTTAGTCTCAACTCCATAAAGTTGCGCCAAATCGCGGTCTATCATTACTTGCATGCCGCGAATGTTGAAAATCATTTTTTCAATATCGACGATACTATTTTGAGCATTGTCATTAACTATTTCTGATTCTTTTTTCATAGATATGAATGGCAAACTTTGAACATCAATCGCAAATTTATGAAAATGTCGATAGCATAAATATTTGTAACATTTTCCAAAACATTTATCCGTCAGTTTCTGCTTGCTCCGCAACACTTTTTACTACTTTTATACTCAGCATTTCTTTCGATAACAATAATAATTATGAGCAATATTTTCAGTTTGAGTATAGCAGCGCTACTTACGTCGGTGGTGGTGAATGCACAGAATACTATTCCTCAGGTCTACGATGTTGAAAACTCGGGTAGTCATTTGCCACTACCTATCATGCTTCCTGCTAATGAGTTACCCGTTATAGAGGAGTTGCCAGATGCGCTTGATGGTGTAAGTACGTTCGCCGATTGGGAGCAACGCCGCAATGTAATTGCAGCACAAATACAACATTACGGCATAGGCACAAAACCTACTGTTGCCCCAAAACAGATTGCGGCTCGCATGGATGGCGACACGCTCATCGTTGATGTCACCGTTGGCAGTCAGATGCTTACGCTGCGCTCCGAGATACACTATCCGCAAATAGGACAACCACCATACGCGCTCATGATAGGTACGAGTGTGATTGCCTTGCCTAAGCACTTGCTCGACAGTCGCCCAGTGGCTACGCTCATCTTCCACGAAGCTCAGGTGAACGACTATTCACAGTGGCGACCACACAAAGAACGTGGCGAGCATAATTTCGACCGCCTCTATCCCGAACTTACCGAAAATGGTGCATATAGCGAATGGGCGTGGGGCGTCAGTCGCATAATAGACGGCTTGCAGCAGCTGGGCTCAAGCGTTACTCGCATCGACACACGACGCATTGGTGTTACAGGGTGCTCCTATGCTGGCAAGATGGCGCTCTATAGCGGTGCTTTCGACGAGCGTGTGTGCCTCACCATAGCTCAAGAACCAGGTGGTGGCGGTGCTGCGGCGTGGCGCATCTCGCAGCTGAGCGACAGCGTGGAGAATATCGACAAGACCGACTATCATTGGTTTCTTGAGAGTCAGCGCACCAACTTTGGCGGCGGCAATGTAGACCGCTTACCCTACGACCAACACGAACTCTGCGCCATGATTTGTCCGCGCGCATTGCTCCTGCTTGGCAACCCCGACTACAAGTGGCTTGCCGACGAGGCTATGCTTGTGGCAGCACGTGAGGCACGCAAAGTGTGGCAACATTTTGGCATTGCCGACCGCATGGGCTATTCAATAGTGGGTGGTCACGGACATTGCCAACTGCCCGAAGAGCAAGAACCCGAAGTGAAAGCCTTCATTGATAAGTTTTTGCTTGGGAAAGATGCAGAGACGAGAAATGTGGAGAAGGTGAAAAAATGATTTTACACAGAGCGCTCAGAGAATATGGAGAACACAGAGAATACTCAATTGGCAATTGCCAATTGAGTATTGAATATTTACTACTTATTTTTCTTAACGTACTAATCTTCATTGAAGAAGTCAGTATCAATCTTTTTGATTTCGTATGATTGTTTTAGACTTACTCCGATATTGTTCTCTATCATAAGTTTAGTTAGCATATCGCCATCAATCAATACTATTTTTACACCAGATGATTTTGTACTTGTTTCAATTGCGCCAGATGAAAATGTAGCAGTTGTAATAAAAACACCTTTCGAAGCTCCTTGCTCAGTAAGTGCACCAATAAATTTCTGAATGTCTGGCTTTTGAACAGAACCAGTCGTGTAACGTTTTGCTTGAATATAGATATTGTCAAGTCCGAGTTTATCTTCTTTTATTATGCCGTCAATACCTCCATCATGCGAAATTTGAGTTACAACGCCTGCATTGTCAAGACTACCACCATAGCCCATTGAAACGAGTAGATTAACCACTAGTTGCTCAAAAAATTTCGGTGATTGATTTTTTACATGGTCGAGTAATTCACTTGCAAGAGATGAGTTAATCTCAGCGAAAGCTTCATTCATTATTTCTGAAGGAGTCTTTGTTTGTTGACTTATTACAATATCTTCTTGTCCACTTTTTTCTTTCGTCCCGTTTGCAAAGGCAGCAAATGAGGGATATTGTTCACTAAGAAACTTTGGCGAGATTTCTGTTATTCCTGTTTCCAATAACTTCAAACCATCTTCGGTTATCATACTGACACCACGCTTAGGTCGTTGCAATAGACCTGCTTTCCCTAAATAAGTGGTCGCCCATTGTGTTCTATTGTGTAGCTTAGTTTCTATGCCACTAGATACTTTTTCTTCAATATCTGTATCAGACAGAGAGAAAAATTGCACCATATCTTCCATAAGATTTTTCAAAGAGTGTTCTTTGTTATCTTTTAGAATATTAAGCACAGGAAATAAGAATTTATCAAATGTTGGTACCATAATTCATTCTTTGAACTCAACAAAGTTATACATCAACCATATGAATAAGTCGTGTGTTATATATCTCACCCTGCTAAGTTTTTGTTTGTAACGAATGCTAAATTACTAAAAATACCATCTACAAGGCATTTATTCTCCATTCAAATTCATCAGCCCCGCTGCACCCACCTTCGTGTTACAAATCGCAAAGAATATGTTACGGCGTGTTCTTTTTACCGATACTATGTGTAACATCAATCGACACGCCAAGCGATATTTATATATATATTTACAGAAAAATCTTATCATCAAACGGAAATATTTTCTAAACAGCAAAAAAAAGAATTAATCTTTTATCTATGAAACAGTTTCTCTTATCGGTAGCGGCTTTGTGCATTGCATTGTCCACCGAAGCTCAGATTAAACAACGCATTGTCGAAGATGGTGGCACTGGTCCGTACAAAGCCATAATGACCGAAGTGGAAGGCTTCGAGGCTCATACCATCTTTGCTCCTCAAAATCTCGAACCGTTCAACGCTCAAAATCCGCTGCCAGTGCTCGTGTGGGGCAATGGCGCTTGCAACAATTCGCCATTCGAGCATATCAAATTCCTCAGCGAGATAGCTTCGCACGGATACCTCGTGGTAGCTACGGGCTACATACCTATGACCGATGAGTGGTACCAAGGCCCGATGTCGACCACCGAGCAGCAGATTCAGTCTATCGATTGGGTGATGGCACAAAATGCAGACCCTAAAAGTCCTTACTATCAGAAGATTGACACGAAGCACATCTGTCTTTCGGGCATGTCGTGCGGTGGTTTGCAGACACTCCACAACTGTGCCGATAGCCGCGTCAGTGCGCTGATGATATGTAACAGTGGTCTCTTCAACGACCAAAATGCAGCGAGTGCTGTGCCTAATATGCCTATGCCGCGCAAAACGAAACTTGCCGACATACATACTCCTGTTATTTACATCTTGGGCGGCAAGCCCGACATCGCCTACGAGAACGGCATGGACGATTTTCATCGCATAGCTCATGTGCCTGCCATAGCCATCAACTTGCCTGTGGGCCATGGTGGTACGTACGCTCAACCTCATGGCGGCGAGTTTGCTGTGGCTGCATTGGCTTGGCTCGATTGGCAACTCAAAGGTAGCAATGAGGCTTCGCAGATGTTTCTCGGCGCTCAACCTAAGCTCTTACAACGCGAGGGCTGGACAATTGAGAAAAATGACAAGGTAGAATAAATTGAAAATTGAAAATTGAAAATTCCTTATGTCATCATGAGCGTAGCGAATGATCTCTCGTAATTCGTAATTCACAATTCGTAACTTTATAAATAAATCGTACATCGTAAATATTTCAATAGTAAATAAAATGATGAAGCAAATAGTATTATCAATAGCATCGATGCTTGTAGCAACATTAGCTATGGCACAACCCGATTTTCATGCCGGACAAGCACAGATGCCTCCGCACGTGGAACCCGATTTCAAAGACATAAACTACGCTGGCGACGACCTCGAAGCACATCGCCTCGATATTTATCTGCCTAAAGATGGCGCGGCTAAACATAAGGTCGTTATAGCTATTTATGGCTCGGCTTGGTTCTCTAACAACATGAAGGGCATAACCTATTTCTCGTATGGCAAACCGCTCACCGAGGCTGGTTTTGCTGTGGTATGTATCAACCACCGTTCGAGTGGCGACGCTAAGTTCCCTGCGCAAATCAACGATGTGAAGAGCGCTATTCGTTTCATTCGTGCCAATGCCGACAAGTATGGCATCGATGCATCGTTTATTGGCATCACTGGTTTCTCGTCAGGCGGACACTTGTCGGCTTTGGCTGGCGTGACAAACGGAATGAAGACGCGCACCGTAGGCAACACCACCGTAGATATTGAAGGCTCGGTAGGTGGCAACTTAGACCAAAGTAGTTCGGTTGACGCTGTGGTAGATTGGTTCGGACCAGTAGATATGGCACGCATGGAGAACTGCGAGACGGTGAAAGATGCACAGTCGCCAGAAGCTGCACTTATGGGTTGTGCTCCAGCCGAAAACCCTGATCTTGTGGCTCTTATCAGTCCTATTACATACGTAAACGTGAAATGCCCTAAATTCATCGTCATACATGGCGATGCCGACAATGTGGTACCATATTGCCAAGGCTCATATTTTGCCGAAGTGCTCGAAAAAGCAGGTCGCCTCGAGAAGTTCATCACCGTGCCTAACGGTCAGCATGGTCCGATCACCTTCAACGACGACACATTCAAGCAGATGTGTGAGTTCTTTGTAAAGGAAGCAGGGAAGTAAATTGGAAATTGAAAATTCATAATTGAGAATTCATAATTATTGTTGTCATCCTGAGCGTAGCGAAGAATCCCGTCAACTCGGAGTTTTTTCGCTACGCTCAAAATGGCAACCACTCGTAATTATAAATATGACAAAACAGTTTCTACTATCGGCAGCGCTGCTCGTATGTAGCTATGCTGTGGCACAGGAGGAGAATACTTTGTGGTACGACCAAGCCGCACAAGAGTGGACCGACGCGCTACCCATTGGCAATAGTCGTCTGGGTGCTATGATTTACGGTCGCACGGGCTGCGAAGAGATTCAACTCAACGAAGAGACCTATTGGTCGGGCAGTCCGCATAACAATATCAAACCCGTTGCCGACGATGTGCTGTCTCATGTGCGCAAACTGATTGCCGATGGTCACAACCTCGAGGCTCATAAAATCATCGACGAGAAGTTTTTCACCGGCGTGCATGGCATGAAATACCTCACTCTCGGCTCGCTCTTCATCGACTTCGACAAGCAAGAGAATGCGACCAACTACCGCCGCGACCTCAACATCGCCGATGCGGTGTCGACAACCACCTACACCGTCGATGGCGTCACTTACACTCGCACGGCTTTTGCCTCGCTTGTAGATAATGTTATTGTCGTTCGCCTGACAGCCGACAAGAACGGTGCGCTCAACTTCACGTTGTCGCATCAGAGTCCGCTGCCAACTACCGTAAAGGCTTCGGGCTCGTCGCTATCGTGGACTTGCGCGCCTGTCGACCACGAGGGCATAAAGGGCGTTATTGAGGCCAAAAGCACAGTTGAAGTACGTACAAATGGCAAGACGAAAGCCCTTACAGACAAACTCACCATTAGCAACGCCACCGAGGCAACGCTCATAATTAGCGCAGCCACCAATTTCGTGAACTTCCACGATGTATCGGGCAATGCTGACAAGAAAATATCTGCAGCGCTCAAGAGCGTCAAAGGTAAGTCGTTCGAGACTATGCTTACGGCTCACAAGGCAGCTTTCCATGCGCAATACGACCGCGTGAAGTTCACATTGCCTGCTACCGACCAAGCTAAACTACCCACCAACGAGCGCATACGCCTATTTGGCGAAGGTGGCGACCCATCGCTTGCAGCGTTGCTGTTCAACTATGGTCGTTATCTGCTCATATCATCATCACAAAAAGGCACTCAACCCGCCAATTTGCAAGGCATTTGGAACAACCTTGCCGATGCTCCGTGGGATAGTAAGTACACTATAAATATCAATGCCGAGATGAACTATTGGCCAGCCGAAGTGACCAACCTTAGCGAACTTCAAGAGCCGTTCTATGGCATGGTGGCCGACATGGCTCAGACAGGCAAAGAGACTGCCAAGATGCTCTATGGTGCCGATGGTTGGGTGGCGCATCACAACACCGACATTTGGCGCGTGACGGGTCCTATCGACGGTGCAGAATGGGGCATGTTTCCCAACGGCGGCGCATGGTCGGCACAACATATCTGGCAGCATTACCTATTCACTGGCGACCTCGATTTTTTACGTAAGTATTACGATGTGCTTCGCGGTACTGCCGACTTCTATCTATCTGTTCTTCAGCGCGATGAGAAACGTGGCTACCTTGTACTCAATCCATCTGTTTCGCCCGAACATGGACCTGCAGGCACTGGCACTGCCATAACGCAAGGTTGCACAATGGACAACCAGATTATCTTCGACGCACTCACCTCGGTCATCGAAGCCACTAAGTTGCTCAACGGCGACAAGTCATACATAGAACGCCTTCAAAACACATTGGCGCAGTTGCCGCCTATGCAAATTGGCCAGTACGGACAGCTGCAAGAGTGGCTCGACGACCTCGACGACCCTACCGACGACCATCGACACATCTCGCATCTCTATGGACTCTATCCGAGCAACCAGATTTCGCCATATAGCCACCCACTGCTCTTCAGCGCTGCTCGCACCACACTCCTCCAGCGCGGCGACATGGCTACGGGTTGGAGCATTGGTTGGAAGATAAATATGTGGGCCCGCCTCCTCGACGGCAATCATGCATATAAGATTATCAGCAACTTCATATCGCTTTTGCCTTCTGACAAGGTGCGTCGCCAATTCCGCAGCGGTCGATGCTACCCTAACCTCTTCTGCGCCCATCCGCCTTTCCAGATAGATGGCAACTTCGGCTATACGGCTGGCGTGGCTGAGATGCTGCTTCAGAGTCACGATGGCGCGCTGCACTTACTGCCAGCTCTACCCGATGTGTGGAGCAAAGGCGAGGTAAGCGGACTGAAGGCACGCGGTGGCTACGAAGTGAGCATGCAGTGGGACAAAGGGCAGATACAGAAAGCCACCATCACCGCAAGTCGCAAAGGTAGGCTCCGTTTGCGTAGTTATGTACCTCTCCACGGCAACGGACTGCGCGAAGCTAAAGGCGCTTGCCCCAACGAGTTGATGAAGTCTGCCAACATACGCGAACCACACCAAAGCGACAAAGGCAAAGCCGCATGGCCTCAACTAAAGCAAGTGTTTGAATATGATGTAGATATGAATGCTGGCGAATCTATTGAAGTGGAGTACTAATAAGAATTGATATTTAGAAACACAGATTTCGCAGATATAAAGGATTATAACAGATAGATAAATCTGCGAAAATCCGTTCAATCTGTGGAATCTGTGTGCTAAAAAATGAAATACAACATTTGTAACTATAAGTAAGTATGAAATCTTTATGTCTTGTAGCCGCGCTAATTATGGCTACACTCGTGGGTTGCAAGCAGACAGAAGCGCCGCAACTCACCTACCGCAACCCAATCATCAATGCCGATGTGCCCGACATGTCGGTGGTGCGTGTTGGCGATTACTACTACATGGTATCTACCACTATGCACCTCATGCCTGGCGGACCTATAATGCGCTCGTCGGACATGATGCACTGGGAAACCATTAGCTACCTTTTCGACCGCATCGACGATGGCGACCGCTACAACCTCATCGATGGTTCGGTCTATGGGCAAGGTCAGTGGGCTTCGTCTATTCGCTACCACAACAATCGCTTCTACGTATGGTTTACAGCCAATGGCGCTCCGCATAAGGGTTTTATCTTCTCGGCCGAGAAAGCCGAAGGTCCGTGGAAAATAGTTGCGCGTCCGCCACATTTCCACGACGGTTCGCTCTTCTTCGACGACGATAATCGTGTATATATAGTATGCGATCAAGGTCATTTGGTTGAACTCCGTGCCGACCTTCAAGACAAGAAAGATGGCGGCGTAGATACCGTTCTCTTCCAGCGCGACGAAGAGGAGATTGGCGCACTACTCGAAGGCAGCCAGATGTTCAAGGTGAATGGTAAATACTACATACTTATGATTTCGATGAAGTGGGGCGTTCCTGGGCGCGTACGTCGCGAAGTTTGCTACCGTGCCGACAATATCACTGGTCCGTACGAGAAGAAGGTCATTCTCGAGACACCATTCGAGGAGTATGGCGGCGTTGGTCAGGGCTGCATCGTAGATGGTAAGAATGGCGAGTGGTACGGCCTTATCTTCCAAGATCGTGGCGGCGTTGGTCGTGTGCCTTGCCTCATGCCTTGCCGTTGGATTGACGGTTGGCCTATCCTTGGCGACGAGAATGGCAAGGTGCCTTCCGATTTATCGCAACCTCACATCAACCAAACGGGTGTTTACGGACCCGACGATTTTTCGGGCGAGAAACTTTCGCTCCTTTGGCAGTGGAATCATAATCCCGTGGATAGTGCTTGGAGTTTGAGCGAGCGTGCTGGCCATATACGTATGCATACGGCACGCGTTGTCGACAATATCTTCGTTGCCCCCAACACACTCACTCAGCGTATGCCCGGGCCTAAATGTTTTGGCACTATCAAGATCGACGTGACAGGCATGGCCGATGGCGATCGTTGCGGATTCTCGGCTTACAATGGCGACAGCGGCGTACTTAGCATCGAAGATGAAAACGGACAAAAACGCTTGGTGCTCACCGAACAGAAGATGGTGCTTGCCACAACCGACCTCGCTGCCAGCCATCGCGCAATAGAGCGTGCCGACGTAGAAGAGATTGAATCCGTGCAGCTTAGCACCAACGAGCTATGGCTACGCATAAGTGGCGACTTCACCTACGGCAACGACTGGGCAACCTTTGCCTACAGCCTCGACGGACAGGAGTGGCACAACATAGGTCGCCCAATAAAGATGACATTCGACTACCGCCGCATGTTCATGGGCTCTAAATTTGCCATATTCAACTACGCAACCAAAGCTTTGGGCGGATATGTAGATGTAGATGACTTTGAGTTGGAAGTCGGGGAATAGTTCCTAATTACGAGTTCCCAATTCCAAATTACGAGCATAAGCACACAGACGACACAGATTTATTGTATTTACACAGATTTCTTTATCCGTGAGAATCCGTTGAATCTGTGTAATCTATGTTCTTATAATTCGTAGCTCGTAACTACACAAATGTTACATAAAAACATGCGTATGTTACATGCAAGATTGACGTAACGTCAACTTATTATCTGTGTACTTTTTACGACATTCTGTTATGCAAACGATTTATACTTTTGGAATCGTAAAGCATAAGTTTTTTACTATAAATAGAAGATTAGCGGCTTGCGCATTCAATAGGCTTTGCGTAAGTCGCTTTTTTACTGATTATGTAATTAGCGAATCACAATTTTATGAAGAACATTAGAAATTTAGCGTGCATGTTAGCCTTGCTGGGACTAATATCGTGCTCCGACAAAGACGATCCAGCACCCGTTACACCTCCATCACCCGATGAGCCGACCACGCCCACCGAAACGCCCGATACCACTTCGACTTCATCGGGAATGCTCGATTTGCATGTGGATGGTAGATATTTGGTCGATTCGAATGGCAAGACCATCAATCTTCATGGTTATACACAGACTTACAGTCCATATTTCAACAACAATGCTTGGGCAAGCGGCGACGTAGAAGGCTGTTTGAAATACAACAAGCAAATCGACGATGGCTTGCGTGCTGCTGGCTGGAAGTTCAATTTCGTTCGCCTTCACATGGATCCCGTTTGGTCCGACGATCAGTCTCTTGCCTACGTACGTTTCGAAGGTCATGAGCGCTTCTCGGCCAAACTATTCAAACAGGCGCTCGAGAATGTCTTTATACCTATGGCAGAATATTATATCGAGAATGGCGAGTATGTAGTTATGCGCCCACCTGGAGTTTGCCCCGAAGAGTTGGCTTCCGACGATAGCTACTACAGTTTCCTTACTAAAGTTTGGAGCATCGTATCGAGCCATCCTAAGATTAAGAACAACATGAAAATAATGTTCGAGCTTGCCAACGAGCCTGTGCGTTTCAAGGGCGACAACAAAGGTCTGCACGACTATTTTCAGGGCATAACCGATGTCATTCGCGCCAATTGCAACAATATAGTTTGGGTCCCTGGCACAGGCTATCAGTCGCAGTATCAGGCCTATGCACAATACCCTATCGAGGGTGAAAATATTGGTTATGCCGTACATTGCTACCCAGGTTGGTATGGCTCACCCGCCGAGGCACAGCCTGGCGAATTCACTGTTTCGCTCGATGGCAACGAAGCTCGCTTCCGCGAGGGCTGGAACAATCAAGTAGGGTGTGTGAGTGAATTTGCGCCTATTATGGTTACCGAAATCGACTGGGCACCAGCTAAGTATAACATCGAAAATGGCGAAAATAAGCACCTCTGCACGTGGGGAAGTTCTACCACAAGCGCATTTGGCAAACCGTTCAAGAAAATTGCCGATGAGAGTGGCAACGTCAGTTGGTTGCTATTCACCACAAGCCATCATAGATATGTGCAATTTCAAAATGTAGAGGGCCACGAAGGCAGCTACACCTTCATGAACGATCCTCAAGCATGTCCGTGGGCTATATGGCATTGGTTCAAAGATTACGCCGATGAGACAAAATAGAACTTAGTTCTCCGTATAATTCATACATATATTATCACGCGGGGCTGCGGCTATATATATAGTGGCAGCCTCATTTTTATTATACGTATTACCTACGACAGAATAGAACAAGAGCCGCAGTCCAACACGATGGAGTCTGCGGCTCATTGTATGTATGTATCAACTATAACGTATTAGATACCCAACTTCTTGCGAAGTTCTTTGCTAAGAGCATTTTTGTTAATCATCACGTTCATAGTTTTGTAGGCTACGTATGGATAAGATACATATATATATCCCTCATAGTCGCCATAGTCGCCCCAAGAATTCTTGACGATGAAGTATTTATTACCATTTTGGTCGACAGCTTTGCCCATAATGTGCATACCATGATCGTCGGTAGTTTCGTAGTTGTCGAAACCCTCCTGACGCAACTCCTGCGTAACAGTGATTTCTGGCTGAATGGTTTTGAGAGAGTAGATAGCTTCATTTTTTTCGCTATTGCTCATTTTGTCGTAGCCTTCAATGGTTTTAGCGATGGCTTTTTTGTCGAGCGAAACGGCAATGCCATGTTTGCGAGAGAAACCTCTTTCCGATACGTCAGCACCCCAAGCGAACGAATAGCCTTTGTCGATGGCTTTGTCGAGAACATCCATAAGTTCGTCGAGTGGCAAGTTGTAGTTGAACTCACCCAACCAGTTATCTTCTACTTCGATAGCAAACTTGGTATAGAATGGGTGGTGAGTATAAGAGGTAAGGCATACATAATCGTCGGGATTCAAGCCAACAACATTGTCGGCAAACGAGCGAGGAGTATATTTTTTACCATTGAAAGTGAACTCATTAGGTTTCTCGCCGAGATAAGCATCGAGCACACCATCGAGACCTTTACGCCAAGAAGAGCTCAAGCGGCCATTCTCGTTTTCTACCACTGCACCTACATAGGCTTTTAGTATAGCCTCAAGCTCGCCATGACGGTGTTTGTCTTCGCCATACGAGAGACCTTTGTAAGCCTCGAGAGGCATAAGACCACGTTCGCGGAATGCCCAAAGGACATCGGCAAAGGCGCCACCTTGAGCAAAATTGATATTTCCATGCATACGTACGTATTTCTCTGCTTTGTAGTCATACGTATTCCAAACTATGTACATAGGAGCAAGGCTTACCGAATCTTTACCAGCGCGAATCATCTCAGCTTCGAAGAATGAAAGTGTCGACCACGACCAGCATGTGCCCGTGTTGTCTTGCGACTTAACGCATGTAACTGGCAAACGCTTTACATCGGTGAATTTGTAACCTGTTGCTTCTTTTTCGGTGTTATCCTGTGCAAACGAAGAAAGGCATAGGGATACCAAAAGGGTTGATAGGAGTAACTTTTTCATTTTATGTATATAAATAAATTTTGGCGCCAAAGGTATACAAATTATATGTACATATATATGCAAAAACCAACATCATTTCACGCGTAGTATCTATTTCTTGAACATAGGAATAGTGTGCTCACATTTTGTGAAATTATCGCACGGCTTGTTTGTTTTATATACATAGAAAAAGCCTTACCCAAATACATTTATTTACACTTAACACTACTCCTGCAAACTTTCGCAAAAGTTGGTTAAACTGTGCTAACGCTGAGGGTTAAACGATTGTTTTTTCACCTCTTTTTTTTGAGATTGCGAACAGAAAGAACGCAATAAAAACAAACACAAATAATATAATTATGGAAACTACGCAATTCATAAAAAGGGTTAGAGACAAATTCAGAGTTAGCCTATTGGCCAAAATTTCATTGTCGATTGTTTTATTCTTTATCATCATCGTTACTTCAAACATTTTTGAGGTATCATTTGTATGCAAGCGTGTGTTGGGCGACTACTTCAACCACCAGATGCACGAAAAGATTGAATCGCACAGAGGGTTTACCGAGAAAGCTTTGATGGACCTTAATAATTTTGTAGGTCAGATGCCGATAGTTTTTCCAGAGCTTGGGCAAAAAATAGTCGAGAATGATTTCGACTACATAATCCAAACAGCCAAACAGACATCAACTCTTATGAGCAATGATGGATACGTAATCACCGATGCGATAGGCAACATCAAATACAACTCGTATCAGACGAAGTGCACCAGAAAGCAGCTAACCGAATTTGGCGATTTTGTAGATTGGCTATGCGCAAAGGAGGATATGACGTATAATGGCTACGTAAACTTCCTCGACCAGGGTATTTGCTTGGTTACAGCACACGTATTGCCAAATATGGAGACTGGCGAACCCGTTGGGACATTCATTGTAGTGCAACTACGCGCCACCGACAACGATTATTTGAAACGAAACAGCGAGATGCTACAACTTTCGGGACAAACGGTATACGAAGGCACTACATTGGTTGGTTCGAGTGTATTTGCAGGACAAGAGACAGTACACATGGAACTTGAAGACCCAAGCATAGCCGACTCGGTGTATCAGCATCAGAAAGTGATGCTTACAGTAGAGAACTATGGCAAAGACACATATTTCTCGGCCTATTCGCCAATAATCGGCTACACGGGCGATGTAATAGGCATTTCCAACATGGCAGAAGATGTCTCGGTGATGAACAGCATTGTAAAAACCATCGGCTCCACAGTGCTCGTGCTTGCTCTGCTTATAGGTGCTGTACTTCTGAGCTTCATTATCAGATTCTTTCGTAAAAATATTACTGAATACATCAAACGTGTGACACAAACCGTACGCAGCATTGCCGATGGCAACCTCACCGAAGAGGTGCTACAGCCGCAAACAAGCGACGAGATAGCCCAGCTATGCCAAGGTGTGCGCGATATGCAGAAATCGCTCTCAGATACCATTTTGTCAATATCGCAAACTGCCGATTTGTTGCACTCGTCGAGCGAAGGTTTGAGCAAGTCCTCGTTTCAACTATCGGATGGTGCTACCAAGCAAGCTTCATCGCTCGAGCAGATTTCTTCATCGCTCCAACAGATGGCAAGTAATATCCACCTCAACAAAGACAACGCTTGCCTCACCGAGCAACAGATGGCTGCAGCCGACGATGCTGTGCAACGTATTGCCGATTCTGCAAGCGATAGTATGAACGAAACTCAGCGCATTGCTACATCAATTGCCGCTATCAACGAACTCGTGAGCCAGACTAATATATTGAGTCTCAATGCATCAGTAGAGGCTGCCCGTGCAGGTAATATGGGTAAAGGCTTCGGTGTGGTAGCTCGCGAGGTTGGCCGTTTGGCAGAGCAAACCAAGATTACGGCTTCTGATATTTCCGAAAAGGCTGGCAAATCAATCGTTGGTGCTCAGAACATAAATAGCTTGCTCGATGAGGTGTCTCCTCAATTGCACAAGGTATCGGCTCTCGTGAAAGAGATAGCCGTTTCGAGCCAAGAGCAGAGCATTGGTGCGGACCAGATAAATATTGCTGTGCTCGACCTCAATAATGTTACTCAGGAGACTGCACTTAGCGCAAAACATATTGCAAGCAATGCCGACGAACTCTCGTTGACCTCCGAGAAATTGAGGCAGATTGTTTCAACCTTCAAGTTGACATAAAACACCCACGCGTACTTCATATATACAATTACATACGTTCAAACAACCATTGTGACTTCGCTGTCGCAGTGGTTGTTTGCTTTTTATATATGATCATATTTTCAATTTTCAATTTTCTTGTGCCACTATTTAGCACACATTTATCTTTTCTTTGCATAAAAACTATACTGCTATGGCTACAAACGACTCTGGACAAGGAATTTTGAACAAGTTGATATGGTTGGTAGATACCATCAAACGCAAGAAGATGATCACGTTCAAGGAACTAAACAACTTGTGGTGTCAAAACGTGGAGATGAGCGGCGGCGTGTATTTGCCAAAGCGCACGTTCTACAACTGGATAACGCAAATAGCAGATATGTTTGGAATCGTCATTGCCAACGAGCGCTGCGGCATGTATCGCTATTATATTGAAAATGAAGATCCTATTGGCCGTGATGATTTGCGCAGATGGCTTTTCGATACGTTTAGCGCAAGTTGTGCATTGTCGAACTGCTTGAGCGTGAAAGAGCGCATTATGCTCGAAAATATTCCTTCGGGGCTGCAGTTTCTAAAGCCTATTATCGATGCCATGAAGGAGAACAGAGTGCTCCGCATTACCTATCATGGCTATTGGAGGCAAGAAGAAAACACATTCGATGTGCAGCCCTATTGTGTGAAGTTGTTTCGCCAACGCTGGTATATGGTGGCTATGAGTGTCTTCCCAGATCCGCGCATCTACGCCCTCGACCGCATTGTCAATCTGTGTGCTACGGACGAGACTTTTGAGATGCCTAAAGATTGGAGCGCAGAGGAGTTTTTCTATGGTTGCTTCGGTGTTATAGCAGATAAAGTTGATGACATTCAGACGGTAAAAATAAAGGCCTACGGCAATCAGGTTTACTACATACGCGGACTGCAGTTGCATCCATCACAGCAAGAGACGAAGCGCACCGACGAGTATAGCATCTTCACCTACCACCTCCGCCCGACATACGATTTCATTCAAGAACTCCTCTGGCATACCGACACGATAGAAGTGCTCGAGCCGCAATGTTTGCGCGAGAAAGTGATGGATAAACTTGATAGTATGCGAAGTAGGTATGGCGAAAGGGGAAATGAGGAATAAAACCTATATAGAAATTAATTAGTTCAAATAGCTATGCTCACCTATATCTCCAATACCGACCACTACAAAGAGGTGCTTGCGCGGGTGCAATCCGTGAAGCATTTCCTTTGGATTGGCACGGCCGACATCAAAGACCTATATATTAAGAGCGGTTCGAGTACCGTGTCGTTTTTGGGCGTGCTGGCGCAACTCATCAAGCGTGGTGTGGAAGTGCGGCTCATACATGCCAAAGAACCTGGCCCGAATTTCCGCGAAGATTTTGATAAATACCCCGAGTTGTTTGGCGGATTGGAGCGCGTGCTTTGTCCGCGAGTGCACTTCAAAATGATGGTTTTCGATGGTGAAACTATATATGTAGGCAGTGCAAATCTCACGGGCGCGGGCATAGGTATGAAGGGCGCCAACAAACGCAACTTCGAGGCTGGCATCCTTACCGATATGCCCGAAATGGTTGACAGTGCCATGGCGCAGTTCGATGAGGTATGGATAGGTAAGCATTGCAAATCGTGCCTCCGCCGTGATTTCTGCGCCGATCCGATAAAATAGAGATATGTAAGTTCGATTTTTTTTCGACTTTCTACAGACCTGTGCTGCTCGTTGGCACAGGTCTGTTTTTGTTTTGCCATAAATAAGCATACGAATGGTTCCGGATACGAAAACATGCAATTGCTTATTTGTAAAAAAATGATTGAAACCATGGCAAACGAGAACAAAATTTTCGATTTCGGCGAGAAACTCGGCGATTCGGTAAAGGACCGCAATTTCGGTGTACGAACAGCTCCTCATCGTCAACCGCAAACCGACGATGGTAATAAACAAGAGCAGCCTACGCCTCGTTATTCAGTGGAACTTAGTTGTGATCAAGCGAATATCTGGGCTAATTTGTTGATAAGGAATCAAACATGTCATACACGTTTTATAATGATACGCACTGGCGAGGAGATATTTCGCGAGACGGGTCAGCGCAATTATGCTCATCATTATCTCGAAGAGCATCGCGAAGAGTTGCAAAGAGAAATGGATGCGTGCGACTTCTTGCGCTATGGCTATCCAATTCTTTTTAGTCCATCTTATTCATCAATAATGTATAAGGTCATTGGCAAGGTAAAAAAGGGCGCTGTAATACCAAACAACTTCATTGAGTATAGGTCTCTTGTTGGTACCCACAGTTCGACGCTACTTGAAGCTCGTTCTTGGGAATATATACATACACACTACACTCAGCTGCTCGACATGGTCGCAACAAAAATTGGACTCGACTTCACAGACAAGGCGGGACTATTTGCTATAGTTCGTAACGCTCCTATGTGGCGCGAAAATGGTCGCAATGCCACAGAGCAAGATTTTCTTGACGTCTTTGGTTTTCGATCCGTTGAGTTTGGCGAGACAATGCCTCAAAAAGAGCGTTGGCAGCACATGAACCGCACTTACGACTCGTTTATGGATTTGGCTAATGCGCTAGGGTTCAGCCCAAGTTCTATTGCTATGGGCGGGCGGCTCGCTATATGCTTTGGTTCGCGCGGACATGGCGGCAGGGCTGCTGCGCACTACGAACCAGACCGCAACATAATTAATCTGACTCGCAAAAATGGAGCTGGATGCTTAGCTCATGAGTGGTTTCATGCACTCGACTATTGCCTTGGTGGAGGCACTGCTGTAACTAAAAGACCTCGCCAATGTCAAAATTGGTCTACCATGACAGCCATAGATTCTCTTGTCAAAACGCTGACAAACTCGCAAATGGCAAATGATTCGCGCGTGCTTGGTGGATATTGGGAAGATGCAAAGGAGATGGCTGCTCGCGCTTTCGAAGCATACGTACAAGATAAGTTGAGAGGTCAAGGCTGGGAAAACGAATATCTTGTTCAGTTACCCGAAGTAAAAACACAAATTCACCCATATCCTCATGGCACTGAACGTGAGACGTTTAACGCATGCTTACATAGCCTTTTCAGCAATTTCACCGAAGTAGCAGGATTAATAAAAAATACAGAACTACAGTAAATAATACTATTATGAACAATACACTTCAATCGCTTGGAACTATTGTCCCTCAACGTATGGCTAGCGATTATACGCATGCGACATCGCGTCTTGTGGAAAGCGTGGGCGGTTCTATTGAGAATTTCGTATGCAACGCATTATGCTGGACCAACAAGGAACTCTACGCGCGTCTGAGCAAAGAACAAGTCGAGGCTGTTGCCAATATTATTTACAACTTTGAGGCTCGTCACGAGGCAACTATCATTGGCGACCAGACAGGAATCGGCAAAGGTCGTGTGGCTGCATGCATCATTGCGTACGGAGTAGTGCATGGTATGAAGCCAATTTTTGTTACGGAAAAGTCAAATCTTTTCTCCGACATCTATCGCGACCTAACTGACATCGGAGCAGCCAATTACAAACCTTTCATTGTCAATGCTGATAGTGCGCAAACGCATGTACGTCAGATGAATGGAACGTCTGATGCGGTGGTGTTCCGTCCGTTACCACTCAACGAGCAAAAGGCTGTTTTCGATAGTGGACAATTGCCAGAATGGACAGATTATGTTATGGCTACATATTCGCAATTCTCCAAAACCAATGATGATGGCGAAACCTCGTTGAAACGCGAATTCGCCATGCAGATTGCTAAGGATAACATACTTATACTCGACGAAAGTCATTCGGCAGCAGGTAATAGTAAGCGCGGCGCCTTTTTCCGTTCGCTTGCCGATGTTGCCAAACACGTATGTTTCCTCTCGGCTACGTATTCAAAACGTCCTGAAAATATGGAGCTATATCTTCCGCACACCTGCGTAACAGAAGCTGGACTTAGCGCGGAGGAACTTCGTACGGCCGTTGATAATGGTGGCGAAGCACTGCAAGAAGTGCTTGCCGAAGCTCTTGTGCACAACGGACAAATGCTGCGTCGTGAATATGACCAACAAGGCATCAACGTAAACTACTTGACTCTCGATGCCGAAGGCGCAGCTTATGGACAAAACTATCTCAACATGACCGTTGAAAACCTCGAAAAAGAGCATACGTTCATCTCCGATAATATTATGAGTGTCGTTAGAGATATGCTTAAGTTAGACCAACTTGTAGCGCAAGATTTCTCTGCTTTCGTTGAAGCGCAGCGTAAGCATGGCGATCAGCGTAAGTACACCCGTTTGGCTTTTCGCTCAAGGATTTATGGTCTTGTTGGGCAGATGCTTTTTGACATCAAAGCCGATGCTGTGGCTCGTCATGCGGTGCGTAGGCTACAGCAAGGCAAAGCCGTTGTAGTGGCTTTCTCCAACACTATGGAGGCTTCACTAGACAGCCTGATTTTGTCTGGCTCTGAGGTCGGCAGTGTGATTGAAGACGACTTCTCATACACACTCAAACGTATGCTCGAAGCTATGCGTCACTATAATATTGAAGATATCGACCCTATTTTAGATTGGAACGATATGGAACTCTCTAAAGACGCCTACCTCGACATGCAGCACCGACTCAATGAGTTCAAAAGTGGATTGACAATTTCGTCTATCGACAAAATGATTCGCATAATAGAGTCGGCTGGCTTTAGTGTTGCCGAAATCACTGGCCGTAAGCATTTTATAGACATTGACGACTCGGGCAACTCCATAATTAGCGTGCGAAAGAAGGAGACGGTGGGTAAATCGTATTCCCTGTTTCAAAACAATCGCGTCGATTGTCTGCTGCTGAATCGCAGTGGAGCAACAGGAGCAAGTGCACACGCCATACCTACAGCACAAGTGCCAGAACGGGAAGTACGACAGCGTTGCATGATAGTTACGCAAATGGAACTCGACATCAACCAAGAGGTGCAAAAACGTGGACGCATCAATCGAACTGGGCAGATATTATTACCTGAGTATGACTACATTATGTCGGCTATACCAGCAGAAAAACGCCTAATGCAGATGATGCGTAAAAAACTCCTTAGCCTCGATGCCAATACGTCTGCCTATCAGCACAATAGCATTTTTGCCGACGCTGAAGGCATCGATTTGCTAAATAAGTTTGGCGATGATGCTACAGAAGCAGTTCTTGCTGACGACAAAGAGCTTGCAGACGCTCTCGATATTGATACTGAAGGCAACAAAAGAGGTCTTTTCGGCAAAGCAAGCGGACGCGTGGCGGTGCTGTCCGTAGAACAACAAAAGCGGTTCTATGATAGTGTTAGCGAAACATACGTACAAATTGTCAATACAGCCAAGGCCGAAGGACGCTACGACATTGACGTGGAGCAGTTGCCTCTTAACGCAAAACTTCTATCGCGCAAGATAGTTGAATCGCCAAAACCCGATGGACACACTATTTTCTCCGACGCTGTCTATCTCGATTGCTATGAATGCGACAATCTGCGTAAGCCTTTGTCTACAAGTGAACTACAGGCTGAAGTTGCCCGTTTCACCAATGGCGCAGCCGATGCACAAGCCTATGCACAGTCGCTCTACGATGTGGTGACCGAGGCGTTTGAAAACGAGCATAAAGATGCCGTCGATAAAGCGCAAACAGATTTGTGTGTGCACCTTGCACAGTTGCTCAACCTTGCTCAGTTTTCCCCATCGTTTATCAGTACTATAAAAAACGTACTAAAGCAACTCTGCAGTAACAAAATAGATATGAATAAAGCCTTGCAAACCTTGGGTTTGCCAATCGAACAACGATACATTAGCACTCTGAATAAGTACGTCAACACAGTGGAGGCGCTGGGCGCTAAGAATCAAAAGCATTGCGTCGTTTTCGCTTAATACGCTATTTCTACCCTGGACGCCAATTTGTTATGGACAACAATTTGAAAGGCTGCGTGCTTGGCACTCGCATACATACCCAAAGTAATGGCAGGTTGAGGCCATCGGATGTCACGATATTCTTGGCAACAACCGATAGTCAGCGCATTTTGAAATATAACCTTGCCGATGCTGGTTACGAAATCTTGGAGAGCCTTCTTTATCGCTTGACAGACAAGTCATTTGAAGCGTTATTAGGCGAATGGGCTGAAATGACAAAAGAGGCTACAGCCAATCGCGTCAAACTTTATTTCTTGACGGGTAACATATTGAAAGCTGCTGTCTTGAAAGATGTGCACCATGGCCGACTTGTGGCGTTCAACGTCATATCAAACAAGGGCGAAAGCCGTCTCAATGGCGTGATGTTGCCTTCATCATTTAAGCCACAAAACATAACTACGAAGATGAAAAGTTATGCTGTTGCATCGTGCCGCCGAATTTTCAATCCGACTGAAAATGACAATTTCGCCAAGCTAACGTCCTTCACTTTGGCGGGTTCTGGTAAACTAATAATGCAGAAAACAGCCCGACTTGGCTATGGCATAAACCTCATCATAATCGAGAATGATAGAACACCATATCTCAAGGCTTTATTAGGTCATAAGTACATAGATGAACATGTTTACAATATATACCAAAAGACAAGTTACTATTCACCATATACTACTTACTATATCGACTTCAACACTACCGACATTGCTCCTTTCGTCGATATGCTTGCTGAATGCGGAGTAGAGATAGAACTCGACCCCAACAAAGCCAAAGCATTATTTGGCACAGAGAGTATTGAAACCTTGCGCGATGGCTGGTGGCCCAAAGTGGAGCACGGACTTGTACTTGCTGATTATCACTGAAATGAAATATAGGTGATTGCTTCGTATATTTCCAATTCAGTGATATTTTTTCAAATGCGCGCAGTAGCTATGTGCAAAACGCCATACAATATGTTAGCGGGTATTTTTTATAACTTTGCGCTAATCCACATACTTACGCCATGCAAAAGCTACCAATTGGAATACAGACATTCAAGGGCCTTCGCGAAGACGATTATCTCTATGTAGATAAAACAGTCGTCATCCATCAACTCGTAACTGAGGCAAAAGTTTACTTCCTTAGTCGTCCGCGTCGATTTGGTAAGAGCTTGTTGTGTAGTACGTTGAAGGCTTATTTCGAAGGCAAAAAAGAACTTTTCAAAGGCTTAGCTATTGAAAAACTCGAAACGGAGTGGACGGAATATCCGGTGCTTTATTTCGATTTCAATGGTCAGGTGTATGGTGAGGGAGAAGGGCTTCGCACGATGCTCAATGAACATCTAAAGGGTTGGGAATCTACGTATGGCATTTCTTCGACGATTGATTTTGATAGTCTCCCTATAGAAAGGCAAAATACCACTCTTGCAAGTCGTTTCTTCAACGTAGTTGTCAAAGCTCACGAGCAGACTGGCAAGCGTGTGGTAGTTATTGTTGACGAATACGACAAACCGCTGCTTGAATCACTTGAAAGTCAAGAGATACAAGAGCAAAGTCGAGCACTTTTCAAAGGATTCTTTGGCAACCTCAAGAAACTCGACGAACACTTGAAATTCGTATTCTTCACGGGCGTAACAAAATTCTCTAAAGTCTCCATCTTTAGTGACCTCAATCAATTGCGTGACATCTCGCTAAACGAAAAATATGAAACCATCTGCGGCATTTCGAAAGATGAACTCTTGAGTAATTTCACAGAGCATATTTCGACATTGGCGGAATATAATAAAGTGACATACGATGAATGCGTTGCGTTGCTCAAGCGGTATTATGACGGCTATCACTTTTCGGAGCGCATGACCGACATGTTCAATCCATTCAGCATACTCAATGCTTTCGGCGATGGTAAATTTGGTTTTTATTGGTTCTCTACGGGCACGCCAACATTCCTTGTAAAACGTTTGGCTTCGGTCAAAAATGACTTCGATTTCAAGAAGTTGAGCGATGGTGTTTCTATCTCAATTGGTGAGATAACTGATTATCGCCCAGACAATACCAATATTATACCTCTGCTTTATCAGAGCGGATATTTGACTATAAAAGAGTTCGACCTTGCAACGCAAATCTACACGCTTGCTTACCCAAATGAAGAGGTCAAGTATGGTATGCTCAACTCGCTTGCACCGGAGGTTACAAGTCGCGGCGACACAACCATTTCTCTTGTGGATATGCGTAAAGCGCTCAATTCTAAGAATGTTGATGATATGATGCTCATTTTGAAGAGTGTTTATGCATCGCTTCCATACATAAAGCCCGTATATCGCGAGGATATGGACGAGGAAGACCGCCAAGACGTATTGAATAAGTACATAGAGCGTGATTTCCAGAATGTTATATACATATTCTTTCTACTTATGGGACAACCTACATATTCGGAAGTGCAAAACAATCTCGGGCGTGCCGATTGTATAGTAGAGACGGATAAATATGTATATCTATTCGAGTTCAAAGTAGAATCCTCAGCCGACGAAGCGCTTCAGCAAATAAAAGCGCACGAATACGCCTCTCGCTACGCCGCCGATAAACGCGAAGTGATTTGTGTGGGCGTAAACTTCGGACGCAGGAAACGTAACATCACCGAATGGAAGGTGGGGTAACCTTTTGAAAAACATCACCAATTTGAATTGAATTATATATATGATTTCGTTTTGTTATAATACTAAACTCTTGCAGCTCAATAAATTGCAAGAGTTTTTCGTTGTTTTCGTTCATTTCGGAGTCTCCCCAAAGTTTCAACTTTCAATTTTCAACTTTCCTCTGCTACCATTTTGCATAGGCACTCATTTCCTTCGCTGCGTAAATAAGTAACAATAGAATATGGATAATCAACGGATAATAGATAACGAGATAGCCTATTGGCGTCATAAGAAAGTATATAGAGAAACATTTGATGGTATTCGGCAGCTCATGAAAGACCGACAATGGACCAAATACGTCGCTTATGATAGTTGTGATCACGACATTTATAACCACGATAGTAAGTATGAAATAAAGACAGATAAATACTACGTTCGCATTTATCTTACTGCTACTTATTTGTATGAGGATTGGTGTTTTTCCATTTTCCTTTGCAACAGTGTTGACCAACAGAAACAACGTAAAAATCTAAAGCTGTTGGCTGATAAAATACTAACAGAAATCGATGTCAACGCTAAAGATGTTGCAGTTAGCGAAGATGACATTTTGATAGAAATAAGGGAAGATAAAGACCTTATGCCTACAATTGAAAAAGTTTTCACTATCATGTTTGAATAGACCAACATCCAAAAATCTGTTCTTTTGCACGATTTTCCATTTTCTACAGACCTGTGCTGCTCGTTGGCACAGGCCTGTTTTTGTTTTGCACTATAATAACTAAAGACTATGTGTTATGGCAACAACAAAGACTATGGATTTACTCTCGGCTGTGGAGCATATTGTGGACAAAGCTAAAGGCTCTGGACTTAGCAGCGAGTTCTTTCGTAAGGCTAGTAAGTACATAAAATACATATCAGACATGTTGGAACTTACCAAGGAGCAGAGTGTGCTGATGGCGCTATTCATCGATAATTGTAGCAACAGAAAAATCGGCCTTAGCGACATCAGTAAATATCTCGAATGCCGCAATACCAGACTTCTCAGATATATGATCGACGTTGACGAACTCGAAAAGAGAGAACTTATTAGATGCTGTCATGAAAATGAAAATACATACTCTGTACCCCAAGAAGTTATTGATGCATTCAAAAACAATAAAAAATATTGTCCTAAGGATTATCATGGGCTTTCGTGTCGTCAACTGTTTAGTGAACTCGATGTTCTTTTTCAGTTACGCAATGATAATACTCTGACTTACGAAGCTTTAGTCAGAAGAATTCACCGCCTATTCGACTGCAACAGACATTTGCTATACGTCCAAAAAGTGAAGAGCTACACTTTTATGGAAAGCGACGAAATGATGCTAATACTCTTTTCTCACTTATTCGTCAATAATAATGATGACAACATAGGCTTTCACGACCTCGAATTCCTTTATGATGAACACTTTCAATGGTCTGTTGCTAAGTATGGTCTTTGCGATGGTGATCATTCGCTTATGGAGGCAGGAATCGTAGAATACAACAATGCAAATGGCATGGTAGATAGAGAATCGTTCCGCATGACATTCAGTGCAAAGAGAGAATTGTTTGCCGAGCTCAATCTCGCTTCTGCTTATCAGCGTCAGATGCGTGGCGATGTGGTGAAGGTTGAGAATATCACGCCTAAAAAATTGTTCTATGGCGAAAAAGTGGGTGCGCAGATTGCAGAATTGACCAACCTATTGAACGATGCCAAATACAAACAGATATGTGCGCGCATGAAAGAGGCAGGCTTCCGTAGCGGATTTACGTGCTTGTTCTATGGTGAGCCTGGCACGGGCAAGACGGAAACCGTGCTCCAATTGGCACGGCAAACTGGGCGCAACATTCTGCAAGTAAATATCTCGCAAATAAGAAGTATGTGGGTGGGCGAGAGCGAGAAGAACATAAAGCAAGTGTTCGACACCTATCGGGCGCAAGTGAACGAGTGCGAAATTGCGCCTATTCTGCTTTTCAACGAGGCCGATGCTGTTATTAGCACCAGAAAAGAGGGCGTCAACGATGCGGTTAACAAGATGGAGAACACTATCCAAAATATCATTCTTCAGGAGATGGAGACGCTCAACGGAATTCTTATAGCTACTACAAATCTCGCGCAGAATATGGATAGCGCTTTCGAACGCCGATTCCTCTATAAAATCAAGTTCGAGAAACCAACTACAGAGGCTCGTATGAACATGTGGCGCGAAATGATTCCCTCGCTGGATAGCGACACGGCAACACGCTTGGCAAATAAATACGACTTCAGTGGCGGACAGATTGAAAACATTGCACGTCACTACACCATTGGCAACATCTTGCACGGCGAGCCTCAAAACATTGCCGATAGGCTCAGCGAATACTGCGACAGCGAACGTATCAATACCAAAGAGGGATGTAGGATTGGATTTTGAATTGTGAATATTAATCAATAAGTGTATAAAGGTTTTATACTTTTGAAAGTGTAATAAGAAACAAAACACAATAAAGTTTATGGCAGAAAACGCAATTAAATTGAAATCGGTTAGCGAACTTCTTGGAATGAAGTTCTTTATACCAAGCTACCAGCGTGGATATAGATGGACAGAACAGCAGGTGAAGGATTTGCTGAATGACGTGAATGAGTTTCACCCCGAGACTGTAAAAGACACCAACGAGAAAACGTGGTACTGCCTCCAACCTTTAGTAGTATCGAAGATGAATACAGAACGGAAGAAAGAATGTCAATTGGAGGAAAATGAAGAATGGTATGAAGTGATTGATGGACAGCAGAGGTTAACCACAATTTTCATAATATTAAATCTGATAGATTCTGAAAGTGCATTGTCTCTAAAATACCAAACGCGTGCGGGTAGCGAAACTTTTCTGCAAAAGATTAAAAATGATGACCAAAATGCTGAAAACATTGATTATCATTTTATGATTGGAGCAAAGAAAACTATAAAAGAATGGACTGGGGACAAATTAAATCTTGCCAAAAAACTCAAAGAGAATTGCAAAGTTATATGGTATGAAACCCAAGATAATGCCTACGAAGTTTTCAAACGCCTTAATTCAGGTAAAATTTCATTGAGTAATGCTGAATTGGTGAAAGCCCTTTTACTGAAAGATGACAATTTCAACGGATTGAATTCTGATGCTCAGCGTCTCAAACAATTGGAAATGGCAGGAGAATGGGACAGAATGGAGCAAGCTTTGCACGAGAATTCGTTTTGGTACTTTATAAACCCCGAACCAGAAGATGCGAGATTCAACTGCACACGAATTGATTTCCTTTTGGAAATGGTTCTGCGTTGTGAGAAGAATGATAAAAATGAATTCAGTTATGATATTCAAAATGAATTAAAACAGAATGATTACTTCATTTTTTCGACTTATTCTGAACATATTGTCAAAGAAGGTTGGGAAAAGCAATGGAGTAATATTCAAAGGTTCTTTCGCATAATGAAATCGTGGTACGACAACCGACTATTATACCATTATGTGGGTTATTTGATGAATTTGAAAGGTGAAAACAAAATGACAATGCTTCGGGATTTATTATGCGAAGCAGATAAGCCAAAAGATGAGTTTTTATCTTCTTTGATAAAGCGTTGTCAGCAATCAATTGGCATTGGTGTTAAGCAAAAAGATGGGAAGGAAATAACTCTAAAGCATTTTTCGGATTGGGAATATAACAAAAACAACAATGAAATTCACAATGTCTTATTATTGTTCAATCTTGCTACCACCCAAAACCAAATAAGTGAAGTGTCTCGTTATCCGTTTAACAAGCACTTTGAAGCTGCAAAAAAGAAATGGTCATTGGAACATATTCACGCTCAAAATGAGAAAAAAGCGAATTGGGATGAATCTCAATTCAACACTATAAAAGGGTATCTAAAGAAAATATCTGTTGACGGGATCGAAGACCTAAATATTTTTTTAGAAGGCAAGAATACCAGTGAAAATATTGACGACAACACTTACAAAGCTATTATGGGCGCGTTTATGGGAAAGCCTATTCATAAGAATGATAATAATGGAATTGTAACATTCTCGTCAGATTTTGAGAAAGATGACCATCTAACCAATATGGCACTTTTGCAGGGCGACAAAAATGCTTCCTTCAACAACAAATTGTATCCTGAAAAAAGAGCGAAATTGGCAGAATACGAGAATGTTGAGAAAGAATCGTTGTTTGTACCGATATGCACACGAAATGTGTTTTTCAAACACTATTCGCCTAATTCAACCAATCCCTTGCTTTGGGATGAGCAGGCAGGAAAAGAATACGTCACTGCGATGACAAAAGTTGTTGCAGCATACTTGAAACTTGAACCAATTCTGCCAAATGAAAACAAAGAATTCCAATATGGTATTAAACTGAAAGGAGAACAAAAATGAACGACATATATTCATTCTATCAACTGATTAGCAAATATCAGATAGAGATTCCAATCATTCAAAGAGATTATGCTCAAGGGCGCAATAATTCCAAAGCTGCCGATGTAAGAAAATCTCTTGTTGATAATATGATAAAGGCAGTAAAAGAAGACAAACCTTTATTTTTTGACTTTGTTTATGGGCGAGTGGACAACAACAAGTTCATTCCATTTGATGGACAACAACGTCTGACAACACTCTTTCTTTTTCATAAATATGTTTTTGAAAAATGTCAGTCTGATTCAGGTTGCAACCATAAAGACAATTGCTCTTGCGGAGGCATACTCGGCAGATTTTCTTATGCCACACGGCAGTCTTCACGAGAATTTTGTGAGAAATTGGTGCAAGAGAAAATTATATCAGGTAATTCATTAACGGACAATATAAAAAATCAATCGTGGTTCTATCCTGACTGGGAAAAAGACCCGACTGTAATGGGTATGCTTACTATGCTTGATGAAATTCATTGCCAAATGAGAAACGAGACCGATTTCAAAACATTTGCCGAGAAACTAACAAGTGGTTGCAACTGCCCAATTACGTTTCATTTTGTTGATATGGGCGAGCATAAAATGTCTGATGAGACATACGTGAAGATGAATGCTCGTGGAAAAACATTGACTCCTTTTGAGAACTTCAAGGCAAGTTTGGAGCAATATCTTGAAGAAAAATCAAAAACTGATTTGCTCAATCGATGGAAAGGTAACTATGACGAACCCAAGCAAATATATACAGGCATTGATGGCATTTGGTTGGATTTGTTTTGGAAAGTTGCAAAACAAGGGAAAGAAGGTGCAAAAGAATTACCGGACACATTGATTATGAGTTTCTTCAACCGACATTTTATGAATGTATGGAGATGTTGCTATGCAAATAATTCAAAATCAGAAAAGAAGGAGGAATATGATACATTCAACACAAGAATTCAAAAAGAAATGCCATTATATCCGACAAAGGACAATTTTGTTCCATTTGATATTTATGAATATGTGATTGATAAATGCGGCGTTGATGTTTGTCTGTCTCCAATATTCAATATTTGGGACGCATTATGCGAGAAAGACAACAGCATACTAAGTGATTGCCAAGCGGTTTGGAATCGTAAAGAGGAATCCCCAAAATGGAATCTATATCAAGGAGATAAAAACAATAATAATAGAGAAACTTATCCTTCACGTGTGGCTTTTTATGCTTTGATGAAGTATTTTTCGACACAAAAAGACACCCCAAAGTTGTCACAATGGATGCGAGTTGTTTGGAACATTATTGAGAATTCAACAATAGATAGTTCAGAGCCTTATCATACAGCGTTAAGATTGATTGAAAAACTTTCAGCAAAAAGCCATACAATCTACAATGCTTTGGCAAATGAGTTTGAATCCTTTGAATTAGGAAATCAATACCACGCCCAAGAGCAAGTAGCAGAAGAAATCGCCAAAGCAAAACAAATCCTTAACGGAGGACAACGCACGGATGGAAAAACTTGGGAAGAAATTATCATTGAGGCTGAGAGATACGCCTTCTTCAAAGGTGCAATAAGATTCTTGTTTACCCAAAAAGATATTGGAGATGATTGGGATGATTTTGATACGAAATGGAATAATGCTCAGAAATACTTTGATGAAAATGGAGTCAAAAATGATATTAAGGTATTATTAACAAAGTCATTAGTAATTCAATGTAATAATTGGAATAAGCAATTGTATGACAAACAAATATTCAATCCAAATGCCAGAACTTGGAAATGGATTCTAACGGTCAGAACTTGGATTGTTCCTATTCATAATATTCTTAGGGCTAGCAATATTAACGATATTGGTGCTACCAATGAGAAAAACGATGAAAATGTGAAAAAATTTATTACCCCAATTATAAAAGACCTCCCATTTGATTATTTTATCAATAATGAACCAAATGGACGTTTCCGTTGGTTAGGGCCAAGGTTGTGCTTCTATAAACCACACGGGCGAGATATGGCGACTTTGGATTGGGAGAATTGGCATAGGAACAAAATCCTTTCGTCTTTATTGGGGTCTATTACCACGGGTACTCGAATGGGAGATAGCAATTTCTTTTGGGGGCGGGACATCAATTTCAAATACAAAGATTATTTCTTCCAATGGTATGGCAATCCAAATGAAAATGAACTTGATGTCTATTTAATGGAAAATGATTGGGAATATTATAAAAAACGTCCCAATCCCACAAGCGACAAAGGCACAGACGAAGATATATATTATTGTTTTCGAGTAACGCCAGATATGGAAAGTAACACATCTTTATTTATTGAAGAACTCGACCGGCTTATCGATGAAGCCTTCTCAAAATAGCTAATAGCATTACTCACCATCATTTTTCCACAGACCTGTGCTGTCTATCGGCACAGGTCTGTTTTTGTTTTGTGGGCGATAACTAAAAAATAATGATATGACGAAAGAAAAGGTTGAAGACATTATTATGTCAGCAGATTTCTCTGAGTACTCCAAAAAGTTTGATGGAGATGGAAATCTATTGGTATGAAAGGATACGTGTGTGATGCCAACAACAGAATAACACTTGAGGAAGAATACATAACTAACCATTGTCGCCTAACGTTTGGCAGCATTGACCATTCGTTTGGTATATATATACACTTAGATACCAAACTATAGCGATACGAAATGCCACTAAGGTGGTATTTATGCCCTCTGACCAGCTCGATAGCTTTGTATCGACAAACAAAAGCAATAGAGATGGAAAGAATAAAGACAATATTGATTGCGCTATTTTTAGCGACTACAACCGATGGATGGGCGGTGTATATACGTGGATGGGTAGGCGATGCCACCACTCACGAAGCAATTATTGGAGCTACTATATATGATGCTTCGGGACAAAAAGGAACAGTCACCGACATCGATGGCAATTTCAGCCTCGAAGTGAAAGATTTGCCCGCTGTGCTTAGCATCAGTTTCATTGGCTACGAAGCAGAGCAGCTGAATATCGACAACAGCAATTCTACGTATGAAGTGCTACTACAAGAAGAGCATCGCCAGGTGGACGAAGTGGTAGTGGTGGGCTACGGCACTCAAAAACGCACTCAACTTACTGGCAGCGTAACCACCGTTCGTTCCGAAGTGTTTGCCAACAGCATCTCTCCTACCCTCGACGCAGCTCTCGGAGGACAAGTGGCAGGTTTGAATGTGACGGCATCGAGCGGTCAGCCTGGTGCGGCGAGTTCTATACGCATACGTGGCGGCAACTCGGTGAACGCCTCCAACGAGCCCCTCTACGTAGTGGACGGATTCATATACTTCCGCAACGCCGACGACAACAGCACTGGCCTTGGCGCAATAGAAAGTAGTCTTAATCCATTGGCTACTATAAATCCTAACGACATACAATCGATAGAAGTGCTGAAAGATGTCAGTGCTACAGCTATTTATGGTTCGCGTGGAGCAAACGGCGTAATACTTATAACCACAAAGAAAGGCGACATAAACAAAACGAGCGCAAGCTATACATATTCAGTAGGATTCGACAAAGCCAGCACCCTACTCGACCTGATGAATGCATCGGAATGGGCAGCTTTTCAAAAGAAATACTTCTTCAACAAAGGCGGCTACACCGACGACGAAATTGCTGCACTTGGCGAAGGCACATCGTGGCAAGAGGCTATGCTACGCACCGCTATTCACCAAAGTCACGAAGTGTCGGTGAGCGGAGGCAACGAAAAGAGCCGTTTTGCATTCTCGGGTAGCTATGCCGACCAAGATGGCATAGTGATAAATTCGGGACTAAAACGCTACAACTTTCACGTCAACACTGAGCGCGAGATACGCGAAGGATTGCGCTTTGGCATCAACGCCACTTTCGGCAAAGCTACGCAAGAGGGGCTCACCACTTCGGAAGAGGTGGTTTACAACTCATCGCCTTTTTCGGCTGGCATAACCAATAGCTTTGTCTATGGATTGCTTACGCCTCAAGTTGTGAGTATATACAACGAAGATGGCAGCTACAACTATCACAACCCTTTCGAATATGCCTATTTTGCTATCGGCGACAAGACATCGAATGCCATCTCGGACCTCAAGAACAGCGTTGCTGAGAGCATAAACAACTATTTGCTCAGCAATGTTTGGGCTACATACAACGTTGGCGATTTCACACTAAAAGCGTCGGTAGGACTCAACCGCGAGAAACTCACGCAGAACTATTTCTCGCCTTCGTATACTTCGCTTGGTCTGTCGAACACTGGTATGGGTGGCATTGGCAACCGCTATACTGAAATATGGCAACAAGAGTACACCGCTACGTGGAATCCGCAACTCAGCGGCATACATTGCGTAGATGCGCTTGTGGGATACACGCGACAAAAGAGCACAACTAACTACAACTCGGTGATGGTGACGCACTTCACCAACGAAGAGCTCAAACAATACAACCTTGCCGATGGTTCAACTATCTATCCACCATCGACGGGCATATCCGACGCTACGCTCAATAGCATCATAGCTCGCGTAAACTACACTTTGCATGGTAGATACAACGTAACAGCCACGCTGCGAGCCGACAATTCATCGCGCTTTGCCGAAAACTATCGTTGGGGCTATTTCCCTTCGCTCGGCATTTCGTGGAACGTCGACAAAGAGGCATTCTTTAGTGGCATAAATAGCATAAATACACTAAAAATAAGAGCGTCGCTGGGCACTGTAGGCAACCAAGAGATAAGCGACCATGCTTTCACCACTACTTACGCTACAGGTCAGTATAATGGTGCGTCGAGCTATTCAAAAAACAACGCCGCCAACGACAATTTGAAGTGGGAAACCACATCGAGCTACAACATTGGCATTGATACCGAACTGATAAACAGCCGCATTGGCATCACCATGGATATATATTACAAAAAGACGAAAGACCTTCTGCTGGAGATTCCTATGGGATTTTCGTCGGGCGTCACTTCGCAGCTTCAAAACGTAGGAAACGTTGAAAACAAAGGCGTAGAGCTATCAATCAATGGCACATTGCTCAAGCGCGAAGGTCTTGTTTGGAATGCAAACATCAATTTGGCGCATAACATAAATAGTATAACCGACATGGGCTCAACCAACAACGTAATAATGGGCTCGAGCAACCAACAGATATTGCGTAAAGGCGAAGCTCTGGGCAGCTTCTACGGATTGAAATTCGCAGGAATAGTTTCTACAACTGAAAATGTTGACAATCTGCCCAAAGTGAATGGTGAGACGCCTAAAGCGGGTCAACTAAAATTTGTCGACACCAACAACGATGGCAAAATAGATGGCAACGACAGAGTGGTTCTTGGATCATCGCAACCGAAGCTAACCTACGGATTTTCAAGCTCTTTAGTTTGGAACAAGATAGATTTTAGCGTCGCTTTTCAAGGTAGTTATGGCAACAAACTATTCAATTCGCTTGGCAGACGCCTCGAACTTACTGGCGACAGCTACAACCTACTTTCGTCGGTGCTCGACAGTTGGACCGAAGAGAATCAGAATGCGCGCCTGCCATACGCCTCCTACGACCGACCTTTCTCATACATAGATAGTAGATACGTAGAAGACGCATCGTATTTGAAGCTGCGCAATATCACTATCGGATACCGACCCACGCTCGAAAACTGGCCTGTTTCGATACGTATATATGCAACAGCACAAAACCTAATAACTATTAGCAAATACAGCGGCTACGACCCCGAAGTGTCGAGCGGCACCGACACTGGCGCTTATCCTGCAGCTCGCAGTTTCTCTATGGGCATTAACCTAACTCTATAAACATATTAATTATAGTTACCATGAAAAATATTACACTTTTCGCAAGTCTATTTATGAGTGCTGCAATATTTACAGCATGCAACGAGAACGACGACATTATCGACGACGGATTTACCAACGAAATAACTATTGATGGCGACGTAGACTGCTGCTCTGCCGAAGAAGCACGCATCGTATACAATTTTCTGAAAAACGTCAAAGAGATTCCCGAATTGGCCGACACTATCGATGGCACATATCGCTTACACGCCTACACCGCTTCTGGCAAACTGCAGACTGGGTTCAACTACATATATTTTGTAGTTACGAAACTAAAAAATGCCAACTATGTAAAAGACATAGCTATAGAAAACCTCACGCCTATCATGACAATGCACATGGGCGAAAAGACGATGAGCCACTCCACTCCTATTGGGGGCAACGCTACCACTCTGAGCGATGCTCCTGAGGCATTGAAACGCACTTGGGTATCGTTTCTTATGCCTACCGCTGGCGAAGATGGCTGGACAATAAGCTACGACTTGAATATACTTAGCCAAGGTGCCGAAACCTACAAGAAGACTATCGCTGTAGATGCTTTGGACGATGGCCAAGCGTGGATAAAGACATTCAAGGCAAATGACAATGTATACATTCTTTCGCTCGTTGAGCCCAACAAGTGGCAGACAGGAACAAACGAGATAAAAGCATACATATCTAAAAAATCGTCGCCTATTACCACACCTTATGCCCTCGCAAGCGAACAATTCATCGTTGAGCAAGTGCCTACCATGCCCGACATGGGCAATCATTCATCGCCCGACAACACCTCACTTACGCTGCAAGACGACGGCTCGTATGTAGGCAATATCAATCTGACTATGACTGGATTATGGCGCATACACCTCACCGTGCGCAATGCCGACACTAACGAAATAGTTGCTGGCGGCGACGACGAAAGCGATGGCTTTAGCTCGCTTTTCTGGGACGTTACGATATAAATACGTTTTGAAAAAAAGTATCACCGAATTAATACGAAGTGAACGAAGTATTTGCCTAAAATTCGTTGAATTAGTAGAAGTTTGGTAGTTACGAATGAAACGAATTAGGTTAGTATATATTAGTTCAATTCGGTGATTTTGAAAAAAAGTATCACCGAATTAATACGAAGTGAACGAAGTATTTGCCTAAAATTCGTTGAATTAGTAGAAGTTTGGTAGTTACGAATGAAACGAATTAGGTTAGTATATATTAGTTCAATTCGGTGATAATCAATATATAGTGAGATGCTAACACCGATTTTTCTATCTATTATAAATTGTTTGTCTGTTAACTCTGATACCATCTTGTTGAGCCACAACCTCGACGAGGTGGTCATCAGCAGTTCTACGCCAGGCAAGAAGCGAAGTTTGAAAGGCTCAGTGGCAAGCATCGATGAGCACTTGCGCGAACTATCGCACGTCGAACTCATACGTAGAGGCAGCTACGCTTGGGAGCCTGTAGTAAACAATATGCAGACAGAGCGTCTATCTGTTACTATCGATGGTATGAAAATATTCTACGCCTGCACAGACAAGATGGACCCTGTGACATCGTATGTAGAGAGTGGCAATTTGCAGACTATAAACCTCAACTCTGGTTTAGCTGGCAATCCGCAATCTACGGGCAATATTGGTGGAAGTCTCGATTTGCGACTGCGTCGTGCTGGGTTCGACGCTGAACCTTGGCGTAGCAACATATCTGTGGGACACGAACTGAATGGGCATTTGCAAGTTTATGGTGCCGATGTAGCCATTTCGCGTAGCAATGTATATGCTAATACTGGAGTTTTTTTTCGCCATGCCAACAACTACAAAACAGGAGGCGGCGACGAGTTGGAATTCTCTCAATTTCAGAAAGTTAATACATTCTGCAATCTCGGGTTTCGCTCGTCAGAGAATAGCGTCGTAGAAGGCAGTTTCATCTACGACTGCGCTACCAACGTAGGCTACCCCGCCCTCGCCATGGACGTGGCAAAAGCCGAAGCTATTATTGCGGCTATCAGCTACAAACATACATACAACAATAGCTTCATAACCTCGTGGGAAACAAAGGTCTACGCCAATCGTCTCATACACAATATGGACGACACGCATAGGCACAATGTAGTTATGCATATGGATATGCCAGGAAGCAGCAAAACGGCAGGCATATATAGTTTGCTAAATGCGATGAGCGCAAGACACACGTTGCGTTTCAACTTCGACATGTACTACAATCGACTATTCGCCGACATGACTATGTATCCCGACGAAGCTACTCCTATGTATATGGTTACTTGGCCCGATGTAGGCTCACTTTGCGGAGGTCTCTCTTTTGCCGACGACATAATTATAACCGACAAACTCAACCTCGGCATGTCTGGCAAAATAGCTATTCAACACCAAAGGCTCAACAACGACGAGGGCTACAACGCGCAAAAAGTTTTTTTTCCTCACATGCTCAACAGCTACAAGCAACTCACTGGGCGCATGGCAGCACACGTCACGTGGTCGCCAAACTTGTGGCAAATTAGCCTTGGCAGTGGCTGGGGAAGTCGTGCGCCATCGGTGACCGAAGCCTATGGCTATTACCTCAACAACACTTTCGACCGCTTCGACTACATTGGCAATCCGCACCTACACAACGAATCGGCCATAGAGGCAAATGCCGCCATTGCGTTTCGAAACAATCGGCTCACCATCAGCGCCGATGCCAACATATTTCTCTTTTCTAACTACATAATTGGTCGTGAAGAATCCCGACTCAGTGCCATGACTATAGGCGCAACAGGCGTGAAAGTTTATCGCAACCTTGCTAATGCTCAGATAATAAATAGCTCTCTAAATGCCGAGTGGCGCATATTACGCTCATTATCGTGGAATGCTAAACTCAGCTACGGCATTGGCCGCGACGACGAAGGTGATCCGCTGCCTCTTATTGCACCATTGGAATACCAAAGCAGCATTGCTCTAACTATAGGCAAAACGAGAACTCTTTTCACGGCATTGGGCGCTGCCAAGCAGACTAACTACGCACCTAAGTATGCCGAGGTACAAACGCCTGCTTACTTCATTGTAAATATGAATAGCGAATACACAAAGCGACTTGGCAGACACTCCATAACGCTCACCATTGGCATAGAGAACCTCCTCGACCGTAACTACTCAACCTATTCCGATTGGAACAACATTCCGCAGAAAGGTCGCAACCTCTATGCAAATGTAAATTGGACGTGGTGAGAGGATATAGTACAAAGAACAGCATTTCTTATGGTACCATTATCCCCACAAATCATTGCGCATCACATAAGTTAGGTATATAAAATGCCAAAACAAAGTGATTGTCGTGCCCTCTACCACAGTCTAATTTTGCTTCTGTAAACAACAAGAAAAACTAACAACAACAATTCGAATTTTATGAAAAAGCTAAACACTAATTTTTTGCTATCTACCGTTGCGTCAGCAGCGATTGCATTAGGATTCGCGCAATGCTCCGACGACGATAAAGAGACCACTGGCGTGCTTTCAGAAATCGTAACCGACGATGCCACAGCACTCTCAAAGGCTAATGGTGTCTACTCTCACTGGCAGCCTCTAAGTTCGTCGTTCTCATTCATTATAGAACTCAACAGCAACAAGTTGACATCATTCGAAGGTGAAGAGAGCGAAGCAGGCCCTGTCAATTCGCGATTCGAGCAACAAGCCGACACGTGGTATCAGGTGAAGATATTCAACCACCTACTTCTTGGCATAACCAACGACAACGAAACCATCAGCGAAACCACCAAAGCTTTAGAAGCTGGTCAAGTGACACAAGCAGGCTACAACGCAGCTGTGGGAAAGGCTAAATTTCTACGCGCTTTGGCATATCTATACCTTGTGCAACTGTATGGCGAAGTGCCACTCATCACCGAGAATGGCGGCAGTTCTACTGTTCGCGCCGAGATTGATGATATTTATGCACAAATAGTAAGCGACCTCACCGAAGCGGAGAGCCTTCTAAACGACTATTCTGGCGACCCTATCACACCTACCAAGCAAGCCGCCGAAGCTCTATTGGCTCGCGCCTACCTCACTTGGGGCGACAATCCTCTGTCGTATAACGAGGTTGCGGCTATCGCCGACGGACAAAGCGATCCTCAGTTCACCATCAACGAGGCGCGACTCGAAAAGGCTATTGAATATGCCAACTTGGTTATAAATAGCGGGCGGTTGGCTCTCGACCCCGACTTCTCGAAACTCTTCGGACGCGACTACGAGAGCAACAAACGTGGCACCAACGAGCATCTTTTCACCATTCACCACGATGGCGATGCCAACGATGCTCAAGGCAATCACCAAACGCACTGCTCATGGACATTCCCTTTCCAAAATGGCGAATTTGGTCAAGGCTTCTCCGAAAACCATACTGAAGTCTCCGATGATGACCTCTACGACGATTGGTATGCCGAATATCCCAACGACAAGCGTCTTGCTAAAACCTATTTCACAAGTCTTACAAATCCGGAGGATAACAATACGTATACATACTATTCGCCTATATATACACCTATCAACGGAAAGGGCGTAGACCAATCGTATGACAACGCCGAAAATCTTGAAATCACCTACAACTCGGTAGACCGCATCGAAATACGCTATGCCGAAGTGCTGCTAACTAAAGCCGAGGCTCTCGTGCAACTCGGACGCAATAGCGAAGCTGCCGAGCCCTTCAATGAATTGCGCAAACGTGCTGGCATCGAGACTGTTTCGGCTCCTACTTTCGAACAAATAAAACGCGAATGGGATTATGAATTTACTTACGAGCAAAAATCGCTTCTTAACAGCTATCGTTGGAAAGATTTGGTTAGCTCGGTAAAGAAAGTTTCAAACTACAAACACTTCGACGATAGCTACGCCACTGCAGGTGCTGTAGGTGCCGATGGCAACGAAGTATCTTCTTTCTTTGCCAAAATTCATAAACACCTCAAAGCAAAATACAACAACGTGCGCGGGCGTCATTATCGTCAGCCTATACCTACTGGTTTGTCGGGCGAAGATCTTGGCATAACACCACAAAACCCAGGCTACTAATTAGATTCATCTACATATTCTTTTGTTTTTTATGCTTGATGGAGGTTGGCTGTCGACTTTGGCCAGCCTCTATCAGCATTGAAAAACTTCCATAGCCGCGCTACAAGAAACAATAAGTTGCACTAATTTCCCCACTGTTTTTTTGGTTCCACCATTTCATCGTAACCATCATATAAATAAGTATTTACGCAGATGACGACAACAGATATTCATCAACAAGGAAGCAGCAAATTGAGCAAACGAAACGCTCAAAACATGCAACTTATTCTATGGATAAGTGCACTCATCGTAGGCGCAACGCTCGGTTTGTTTTCTATAGAATGGCTAAACAATTCGATGGATTTCATAGCCACAGTATTCACCAGATTGTTTCAGTTTCTATCCGTACCTACCATAGCACTTGCCATAGTCAACACCCTCGCTTCGATGGGCAAGCAAGCCAGCGCAGGCCACATCTTTCGCCGCACCATACAATACACAATTCTCACAACTGCCATAGCAGCCATAGTTGGACTTTTGCTCTATGTGGTCATCAGCCCACAGGCCATTGCCACCACGGGCACCAACGATGTCTTGAGTGGCGAACAAATTTCGTTCTACGACCACATAATATCGGTAATACCCAACAACACCATACAGCCATTTCTTGCAGGCAACGTGCTAAGCATTCTCATAATAGCGTTCGCTGTAGGCATTGCACTTGCCAACTTGCCCGAAACCGAGCAAAAGCAGACGCTCACAAAGGTTTTCTTATCGCTTCAAGATGTGGTGTTTTATCTGATAAAATGGCTAATAAAGGTTTTGCCAATAGGCATTGTAGCCTTTGCAGCTCAGCTGTCGGCACAACTAAGTTCAGGCGTCGTAGCCGAGTCGTTGGGTAAATATGTAGCTGTGATATTATGCGGAAACATTTTCCAATTCTTCATAGTTCTTCCGCTTTTCCTTCTATCCAAAGGTCTATCCCCCATACGCACTATGTCGTCGATGTCGCCAGCCATACTTATGGCACTCTTCACCAAAAGCAGTGCAGCCACGTTGCCTGTGACTATCGAGACGGCCGAGAATCGTCTACATGTCAACAATCGCATTTCGCGCTTCGTGCTACCCATTTGCACCACAGTGAATATGAACGGATGCGCGGCTTTCATTTTAGTAACCTCGCTCTTTGTGATGCAAAACGCAGGCATAGAACTTTCTGTTTCCACTATGCTCATCTGGCTTGTAATATCGGTAGTGTCGGCCATCGGCAATGCTGGAGTGCCAATGGGGTGCTACTTTCTAACGTTCTCGCTAATGTCGGGCATGGGCGTTCCGGTGGCCATTTTGGGCATGATTCTGCCCATCTACACCATCATAGATATGATCGAAACAGCCGAAAACGTTTGGTCGGACAGCTGCATTTGCGCCGCCGTGAATAAAGATTTGAGCACACAAGTGTAGGGCGTATGTTCTCGAAATATTTACTTATGCTCTAAGTAGCTATGCTCGGTGTCGAAGCACATTCGCCCGTGCTCGGCTGCCAATTGTAAAGGCGTCATATAGTTATCGCCATAAAACACCTTCAAATACTTATGCGACTCTTGCATTATGGGGATTTGTATATATTCAAAATCGACCCACAGCGGCTCGCCAAAATAGGCAACTGGAATGATAGGATAATGACGGCGAAAACTTATCTCGCATACATATCCCAATGCATTGAATGGTACGCCACGTAGCACTTGCTCATATTTCTCGTAGAGACGGACGTCGCTTAGCATTTTGGTGCGATTGCGACAAAAATTGTAGAGCTTCTCAGATAACACATTCGTAAACTTCGACACGAAGCGAAACTTCTGTCGTGCTGATCGCTCTTTCAGGTAGTGTTTGTTGAATTGCCGCGGCGACATAGGCATATTGTCGGCTGGGAAAATATCTATAAATATGCCTTGATTATATCGGCGGAAGCAGTGTCCATCTTCTACCGACCAACATGCAGTGGACGAGTTGCGTAGTTGCGCATGCCTATGTGTGTAGTGCTTGTCGGCATATACACTCTGCAAAAAATATGGATTTTCAAACTCGTCGGCATGACTAAGAAGCTTATCGTAATCTTCGCGAAACATCATCATATCAATATCGTCGTCCCAAGGGATGAAACCTTTATGACGCACCGCACCAAGCAACGTACCGCCATCGGCATATATACGTAGATTATATTTGCCACATACGCGTAGCAACTCTTGAAGCAAATCGAGCTCTACGGCCCACACTTTTTTCATCTCTGCCGAAATGGTATAGTCGCACGCTACACTCTCTTGGAGAAACTCGGGCGGAACATGATATTTCAAATTCATCGTGATTGTTATGATTATGATAGTATCGAGTGCAATTTTACATATTTTCGACTTCAAAATTATTGCACAACTCCAGCACTCAAAGCAATGACAAAACAAGAGATACGCAAGCATATAAATGCTCTTCGTCGCAGCCTAACGAGCGAAGCCAAAACATCAGCTGCTAAGAATATTATGGCGCAACTAATCGACAATGCATACATAGCTCGATGCAACGACATACTTATCTATTGGGCTCTATTCGACGAAGTTCCTACTCAACAAATCATCGAAAAGCTCTCTTCGCAACACAACATTTATCTACCTGTGATTGTGGGCAAAGAGATTGAGTTTCGCCGCTTTATGGGCGAGAGTGAACTTCGCACCGAGAGTCGTTTCGGCATTGGCGAGCCCACCTATGGCGCACTATGGCAAGGAAACGAAGTCGATGCATGCATTATTGTTCCAGGCGTGGCTTTCACTCGCAATGGTCAACGGCTCGGACGAGGCGGCGGTTTCTACGACCGTTTCTTCGAACAGCACACCAACATACATAAGATTGGCATTGCTTTCAACTGTCAAATTGTCGACTTCCTACCCACCGACCCACACGACGTGGCAATGGACGAAATAGTTCTCGGATAAAAAAAAATATCACCGAATAGAACGAAAAAGAACAAAAACCTCGCAGATAATAAATCTCTGAAATCTATACAAATCTGCGTTAGCTGTGTTCTCAGTGCAAATTGATTTACCCTCTACTCTCTACCCTAAACCTACTGCGCCTCCATCCACAAGCGGAATTCATCGAATTCGCGAGCGTGGTTGTTTATCCAAAGTAGACAGTAACTATGGAAACGCGTGTCGGAAATGTAGTGTACGTATGCCTCTGTGTAATTACGTTCGTCGATGAGCGCGAAGAAATCGGAATAATAGACTTGCCAGAAATCGAGGTTGAGTTCGCCCTGGCTACGTAGGTGCGAAAAAAGGCGTTTTGTTTGCTCAGCGAGGAGCGGCACAGCCACGAAAGCGTCGTCGGAGCCAATGCTGTCCGACACGGCCCACTGAGCTATTTGCTTATCAACATCGTCGTTGAATGGATCGGCTTGGTGGTTCATACGAAGCATCTGCATCACATTGGCGCTCTTTTTCCAAAGCAGTGTAAGTTGTTTATATGCAGTAAGTTGTGTAGCTTCATCATTGTTTATAAGTAGATAATAATATAGCGGCATCATGGCTTTGAAGCGTTCGCCCTGATTGGCAAGCAACGTAGCAAGCAATAGATGAGCCTCGGCTATGGTACGATCACGCGAAATGGCCGTTTGCAAGAGTGCTACAGCTTTAGTGTTATGTCCGCCGCGCGAGAGAAAAGCAGCATATTTATACGCAGCCATGGCATTGCCATTTTTGACAAGTTTCTTGTATATATGCTTAGCGGCGCGGTCGAACCCTTGCACCTCGCGACATGCAGCCATAAGTAGATAAGCCTCATCAACCATAAGATTGTCGCGCTTGATGATGGCTTTACACTCGCTCAACGCAAGCGCTATTTGTCCCATGGCATAGTGGGTGGCAGCAATCTCGTAGTCGCCTTCATCGTCGCCAACCTTCATAAATTCGTTGATGGCAGCGCCATTGTTGCCCATCTCGCGCCAGTTGCGCCCTGTCTGCATCAGGCTGTCGCGGATGCTCATTTGTGCATACGTATGTACATACATACATATACATAACACACTGAGTATAAAAAGTTTATTTCGCATTTTGCTCTTGTAACATTTGTTGACGCGATTTGCTCTGCGTAACTATATATACACCTAAAAATACCAATGCCACTGCTATGCCCTTCACTGGACCAAACACCGCCTGTCCCCACCAGAGCGACACCACGGTGGACATGATTGGTTGCACATAATTATAGCTCGAAACCACCGTTGGGCGCAAGCGCTTCTGACCTACAGTTATTAGCAGGAAGGTGAAAAATGTTGCAACAAACACCGTGTAGCATATCTCAAGAATCACTTGCAAAGGCATCTCAGCCCAATCGATGGCAAGGATTGATGGAATTTGCCACGGCACGAAGACGATAGTAGAGAAAAGGAACATCCACTTCATTAGCGTGACGCCCGACCAACGTTTTATGAAGTCGCGGAAGAATACCAAGTAGCACGAGAAACTTATCTGAGCGAGGAAGCAAAGCGCATCGCCAAGAATGGGACGGTCGCCACCAATCGCAGTTGTGTGTCCATTGCTAAACACAAGAAGTAGCGCGCCTACCATACCTGTAATTACGCCGAGAACCTTCAGATGCGTTATAGGTTCTTTGAGCACTATGGCAGCCATAATCATAGTTACAATTGGCAGCATGGTGGTCACCACCGAAGCATCGACTGGCGATGTGTACGACACTCCCACGATGAACAGACATTGGTTGCAAGCAATGCTGAACATGCCTGCGAGGAAGAATTTCTTTTTGTCGCTGAGTGTGGTATGCTCGTGCGGCACAAAAAGCGAGAGTATCCAAAATGCGATGGTTGCGCCTAACATGCGAAACGACGGCAGCACAAAACGGCTAATGTCGTGCGCGATGAAGTAGTTGAGCGTATCTTTCGACACGGGCGACATAAGTCCCCATATCATATTAGCTACAAGCATAGCCACATGGCCACGCCAAACTTTATTATCGTTCATATATACTATTGAAAATTGCGACGTCGAAATTCCGAACAGACAATGGCCGTAGCAGCCGACACATTGAGCGACTCGGAGGTTATCTCGCCAGCAGGGAAATTGGGTATGAAGAGTTTGTCGGTCACGAAAGGTTTCACGGCATTGCTGATGCCATTGCCCTCGTTGCCCATAACTATTATGGCTGGTGATGATACATTGGTACTATAGATATTGCCACCCTCGAGAAACGTGCCATAGACGGGCAAATGCCACTCATTGCGGTTTTGCGCGAGATATGCCACGATGTCGGTCTCCACTACCGACACGCGCGCAATAGCCCCCATGGACGCTTGCACAACCTTAGGCGCAAAGGCATCGGCAGTGGTTTTTGATGCCACTATGGTATGTATGCCAAACCAATCGGCTATGCGGATTATGGTGCCGAGATTGCCAGGGTCTTGTATTTCGTCGAGTAGGAGAACCAAATCGGCTGGTTTGTCGATGGTTTTAGGCGTTGGCTTTTCGAATATTGCCACCATCTCTTGCCCCGACTGACGAAGCGACACTTCGGCAATCTCTTTGGGCGTACATTCAGCCTTTTCGCAAGCAAGATTTCGAATGGCTGGCGTTTGCAAAGCCTCTGTAGTGGCCGCTACGTATGTAGGCGTCAAACCACCACGCAGCAAGTCGCAAACCAACTTTACGCCCTCTACCACAAACAACGAGCGTTCGTCGCGTTGCTTCTTTTGGCGCAGAGCAACAATGAGTTTTTTCTTGTTTATGCTTAACACTCTCTTACTATGAGTTTTAGAAAACGCCGCGAAAATACGTTTTTTTAGGGAGATGTGTTAGTTAATAGTAGTTATACGCAGCCAACGCCAAGCTCAAGCGCGCGACAATTTTCGGCAATGAGCGAGTGGTAGCGTTCGGGCAACACTTTTTGCAAAGCAGCCTCTATCGATGCTTTCTCTACCAATGGCGATATGGATAGCACCGCACCAGCTACAACCATATTTAGCATCTTGTCGATACCTTCTGCGCGAGCCTTTTCGGCAGCTTTCATGGCATAAATATTTATGTCGGTTCGTTGTGGCGGCATAACTATGCCATAAGTATCGTAGATAAGTATGCCGTTTGGCTTTACTTTCGGCTCAAACTTGCTGAGCGACTGCTGATTGAGCGTAATAACAATATCGAACGAATCGACAATTGGAGAACTGATGCGCTCATCGGAGACGACTACGGTGACGTTGCATGTGCCGCCACGCTGTTCTGGGCCATACGATGGTAGCCACGACACTTCGCGCCCTTCGAGCACTGCAGCGTAGGCCAAAATTTTGCCCAACGAGAGCACACCTTGTCCGCCAAAACCTGCTATAAGTATTTCTGTAGTCATTTTAGTCGTCCCATTTTCATTTGTTTCATGCGCGTGTCGAGCCATTCGTTGGCCTCCACAGGCGACATTTTCCAGCCTGAGCAGCATGTAGCTACAAACTCCACAACGGATGTCCCACGCTTTTCGAGCGTATTCTGAAACGCTGTGCGCAGAGCCTCCTTAGCGTGTAGCACTCTTTTGTATGACGTCACAGCCTCGCGCGAGACGAAGCATGTTCCTGGCAATTGCGTCAGCAAGTCGGTTATTGGCAGCGGATAGCCGTTTTGCTCCACATTGCGACCATCGGGACAAGTGACGGTTTTCATGCCAAGTGGAGTGGTAGGCGCCATCTGTCCACCAGTCATGCCATACACAGAATTGTTTATAAATATGACAGTTATGTTCTCGCCTCGATTTGCCGCGTGTATAATCTCCGTTGTGCCTATCGATGCCATATCGCCATCGCCTTGATAAGTAAAGACGAGTTTTTTCGGATTGAGCCTACTTACGGCCGTTGCTACAGCTGGCGCGCGTCCATGAGCTGCCTCTATCCAATCTATATCTATGTAGTTATAGATGAACACCGAGCAACCCACAGAACCAATACCAATAACATTGTCGCCGAGGTTCATATCGCTAAGTACGTCGGCAACTATTTTATGTATGGCGGCATGCGAACAGCCGGGGCAATAGTGCATATTGTTGTCCGTTAGCAGTCGTGGACGGTGATATACAATATCTTGCGATGCGTTTGTATTCATAATTTGAAAATATTTCGGGCAGCTGTAACTATTTCGGTGGGCGTAAACACGACACCACCCAAGCGCCCATAATGTTCTACGGGAATGCTCATATTAACGGCTATGCGCACATCGTCAATCATCTGACCAGCATTGAGTTCCACGCACAATATACCGCGCGCATGTTCAGCTGCTCTGCGTATGTATGCCGATGGAAACGGCCAAAGCGTAATGGGGCGCACCAAGCCAAGTTTCAGCCCTTGTGCTCGCGCTATATCTATCGCTTTGGCACAGATGCGAGCAGCCGAGCCAAATGCCACAATAAGTATTTCGGCATCGTTGGCGCACAGCTCTTCGGCTCGTGCATCGTGTTGCTCCGCTAATTCATATTTATGCTGACGTTCGCAGTTGCGCTGCTCCATAACGGCGGCGTCCAATTCAAGCGAAGCTATTCTGTTGCTTGCCATGCGCGAATGTCGTCCGCCATCTATTGCCCACGGATATTTATGAGCAATCTCGCCATCTGTCAGACGCTGACGTGTGGGCGGCAGCACTACTTTCTCCATCATCTGACCGACAGTGCCATCGGCAAGAATCATTGCAGGATTGCTGTTGCGAAATGCCCAATCGAAGGCAATAGCCACAAAGTCGGCCATCTCTTGCACCGACGATGGCGCAAGTGTAAAAAGTTTATAGTCGCCATGTCCGCCACCTTTCACGGCTTGATAGTAGTCGGCTTGTGAGGGTTGAATTGTGCCCAATCCCGGACCACCGCGCATCACATTGACTATCAAGCATGGGAGGTTTGCACCGCATAAGTATGAAATGCCACCTTGCATGAGCGATATGCCTGGCCCAGAAGAAGAGGTCATCGCTCGTTTGCCCGTTGCCGCTGCGCCGTAGACCATGTGAATAGCACTAACTTCGCTCTCCACCTGCATGACGGTCATTCCTGTCGAAAGCCACGGACGTTGCGCCATCAGCGTCTCTATTATCTCAGATTGCGGTGTTATTGGATAGCCGAAATAGGCATCTACGCCATATCTGATAGCAGCATGTGCCAAGGCTTCGTTGCCTTTCATTAGTCGTATTTCTGTATCCATACTTATGCCAATTTGTTGCTCCACAAACTATCGCGCTGCATAGCTTGATGTGGTATGATTCCGCGACGACTAACGGTGATGCAAGCATCGGGGCAGATAAGCGCACACGACGCACAACCGATACAACGATTGGCAAACCGCTGCTCTGAATGTACATATCCGCGCGAATTGACCATCTGCGAAAGCCGCAGCGATTGCGAAGGACAAGCATTTACACACAATCCACAGCCCTTGCATCGCTCAGTGTCGATGGTTACATGACCATCTTGAAGCATTGCATGCACAACACGCAAAACTTTGCCATGTACTTCTTGAAATAGAGTATTATGCCTATTCATTTGTTTGCAATTTTTACACTGCAAAACAAAATATCAGCCATTCAGCATCAAAGAACAATGTAACGAGCTACTACCGTAGAGGTGGCGTAGATAAAGAGTTTTGGGGTGAAACGACAGAATTTGTCGGTCGATTTTCGAACATTTTTTAGCCGCATGGGGTGAAATATGTAGAAACGAAGTGCGTTTCGTCTCATTTGCGAATCTGTGTTATCCTTTAGTTTAGACATCAAAAGAAAAGGCATAACAGGAATGTTAGATTTGAAACAAAAACTAGATG
>SUWW01000002.1:0-155851 GCA_015061285.1 Bacteroidales bacterium
CAAAATCCTGAGCAACTTTTTGTTGCTCAGGAACTTATAAATAAAGTTAAATCAAAGTGTTGCGGAATTAAGGTTAACTATTATTTCCTACTTTGGGCAAGCTCATGCCGCATACCACCTCACCAATGGACCACAGTTGCCATGGGAATCTCCTGTTTTGAATTTGGGCTCAAATATCTTTGAATTAACAGCCTCGGATGAATATTGGATCACTGACGATGATGGTGATGGCTGGGGCGGTTTTGGTAGTAGTTTATCCCTTCCAATTGAAAAGAAAGAAGGAACTTTGGGCGTAGGTGGATTGATGATAAAAGTGACTGACCCTGGGTATTATGAAATAATCTTGGAAGCACCTGAGAGCAAAACACTCATCGTCTCCATGCACAGAGTCTACAAAGTTGATAAAATAGATTGTCTGGGGAATGTGGTAGAAAGTATTTATTCTCTTACAGATGATGATGACATTTCGCTCGGACATTCATGGGGCGAATATGTCCTCGATGGAGACCAAACTTGCACCGAAGATGGACATAAGACAGCATCTTGTATGCGCGAAGGCTGCACCGCGACCAACCAAGTTGTAGCTGAAGGTGCTGCTCTCGGTCACGCATTCACCAACTATGTTTACAACAACGACGCAACGAAACTCGCCGATGGCACCGAAACCGCTATTTGCGACCATGGTTGTGGCACTACCGACACGCGTACGGCTGTAGGTACTATGCTGCCTGGCACAGTTACAGCTGTAAACGGCGTTGATGCAGAAAAACAGCATGCTAAGAAGTACATCGAAAACGGCATGTTGATTATCGAAGTCGATGGCGTGAAATACGATGTAACAGGTAGAGTTGTAAAATAGGGATCTAAGAATCTTTGCAAGGTGTCTAAATGTGACACCTTGCTTTTTTATAAATAATTACACACTATGCCAAGATACGAACATTTCCCATTACTCGTAAACCGCAGAGAAAGAACATATCATCAAAATTTTGCTCAGCGACTACATTTTGAGGACTATATAGCATCAACATTACTTCACATTATTTGATTAATTATATTGTTTAAGCTCTTATAACACTCAATTAATGTATCATTGTGTATGCATAATCATCTAACACGCACTATTAATTCATCTTTCCTTTTTCAACAAAAAATTCATTACAACTTTGTATGTATGTTCCTTGTCTCGAAATCTATTGCTACAAAATTCGTCATTGTTTATATGTTTTCCGTCGCTGCAAAGCTATATCTAAAACTTGGCTATGTTGTAGTGTAATTATGTGTTACTTTTCAATTGGCGATATGTGTGCTGTCTAAATTATCTTTTGATAAGCCAAACGCTCATCTCCCGACGTGAGATATATTATGCCGCAGTAGGTGAAGCCGTGTTTCAGTAAATTGTGTTGCATGATGAGGTTGTCGCGATGTGTGTCTATGCGGATATTCGTTTCATTGGCAAAGCAAAACGCCATAATATCACTGAAAATACCGTGCACATCGGGATAACTGGCTATGCGATGAACGACGTGATACGGCTTAGAATCGTCTGCCCAACGACCTTCGTAAATATTATTGTAGGTGGGTTCTGGCGATGGCAGAAATGCAAAATAGCCGACAATCTTGCCATATTCTACAATAACGAATCCGCCGTGGTTGTCCATATCAATCTTTACGACTTCCACTGATGGATAGCCGCCAATCCATTGATGCATATTGCCCGAAGCTCGCATAATGCCTCTTGCGGCATCCATAACACTCATTATGTCGTTCAGGTCGGCTGGTGTCGCAAGTCTGATGGTTCGGTTGTTTGTCATATTGTTTGAATGGTAGATTATTGTAACAACGCCATAACCATGTCGCCGTGGCGTTTTTCGTCGTTCATGACACTTTCCACTTCTGGATAGCACTCTACAATTGTTTTGTATTTATCGTATGCTGCATATTCGCCTTTTGCTATCACATTATACAAACGCCTCTTGCCCAAAATCTTGAATAGCAACAACGTAAGTATAGCCAACGATTTTCGTGGTTTGAGCACTTGGTTTGTTATGTTTTTGAATATCGCAGCATGGTGACCTTCTTCGGCTGCAAGGAGGCGGAAAGTTTCAGCATCTTTAGTATTGTTCACCTTGTCTGCTAAAGCTTTGTACATCAGTACAGCGTCCATCTCTCCTTGCTGCGAATTCAGCAGAAACTTCATCTCTTTTTTGGTTGTTGCATTCATTATTCTCTGGGGAATTAGTTGTATAAATTTTTTTGCAAAAATGGTGTGTTTGTAGTGAATTATAAAATCTATTATTAATAGTTTGTTTCTATACATAAATATGCAAAACCCTCCATTTCTCGCGGATTTTAGTTACACTTGCGGCGTTTTCTCAAGCATACAATGAACCAATTTTCTCTCGTTTATCGCAAGTGGACCAACCTCAGTTTGGTCTTGCGCATATTAAGTGGATTAGTGTTAGGAATCGTTTTAGGATTTACCGTTCCAACTCTCAGTGGCATAGGACTTTTGGGTGTAGGTTTTGTGAGTGCACTCAAGGCTATTGCACCTATTCTGGTGGCCGTTTTGGTTACGGCATCAATAGCTAAAGCCAAAGGTGGGTTAGGTCATCGATTTGGTTTGGTCATAGCGCTCTATATGTTCTCTACGTTCGTGGCTGCTGTGGTGGCTGTGGTCGGCAGCAACCTTTTCCCCATAACACTCACATTCCGTGAGGCGGCCGAGGGTAGTGCGCCAGAAGGCTTGTCTGAAGTCTTTTCGAGTCTGCTCTCCAATATGGTTCAGAATCCTGTAGCTGCCATCGCTTCGGCTAATTACATTGGCATTCTCTTTTGGTCCATCATTGTAGGTATAGCGTTGCGCAAACGTGCTTCCGCGTCCACCATCGATGTGGTAGTTAACCTTGCAAATACCATCTCGGCTGTGGTTGGCTGGGTGATTCAGTTTGCACCGTTTGGCATTATGGGACTTGTCTTCACGGCAGTGTCGGAGAGCGGTTTAGAGATATTTACTGAGTATGGCAAATTGGTGTTGTTGCTCGTTGGTTGTATGCTATTTGTAGCGCTTGTCACCAATCCGCTTATAGTGGCTGCCACCATTCGCCGCAATCCCTATCCCATGGTTTGGAAATGCCTAAAAGAGAGTGGTTTGAGCGCGTTTTTTACTCGTTCGTCGGCGGCTAACATTCCCGTAAATATGGACTTGTGCAAGCGCATGGGACTCGATGAGAATTTCTATTCGGTAAGCATTCCGCTTGGCGCTACAATAAATATGAACGGAGCGGCAGTAACCATCACCGTTCTTTCGCTTGCTGTGGCTGGCACAATGGGCATAAATATTGGCATTCTGCCTGCAATAGTGCTGAGCGCCATAGCAACCCTTGGCGCATGCGGCACATCGGGTGTGGCTGGAGGATCGTTGCTTTTGGTGCCAATGGCGTGTGCATTCTTTGGCGTTGGCAACGACGTGGCAATGCAAGCCGTTGGCGTTGGCTTCATCATTGGTGTGATACAAGATTCTGTCGAAACAGCCCTCAACTCCAGTGGCGATGTGCTTTTCACCGCTACGGCTGAGACACACGAGAAGATGAAAAAGTGATACATGTAGTAGAAAAATAACGAATGTGGCTGCCCAACATATTGGCATATCATGTCGTTACGACCTATTTAGATGCAACTCATAGTTTTGCACTAAAAGCACATTTTGTGCGATTACTTTGATGATAGTACCTACAAAGCAAGAGCGCAAATCAAAATTGATGGCAATGAAGAAGAAATCAGAAGAATCGAAAGCAATCTTACAGGGAAAACATTTTTGCGAAATACCTATTTGAAATCTGCAAACTAATAGTTAGTAGAATAGCAAATCCACTCGAAAAGAATTTTATTTTTCTGCTGAATATGGATTTTTTGTTTCACCCAAAATGTGCATATCGTTAGGATTAGCTGAAAAATCATTAGGTATATAATTTTCTAACATATTGCCATTTGGTCTTCTCTCTGGTGTATAAAAATGCTCGAACATTCCATTATCAACCATTACTGGATATGCACCGTTATTCTTTTTGAGAAAATCATTTATTACTCTTTGTTGTTCTTTGTTGTAACTAAATCCAAAGTAAGAAGACGTTTCATCCAATGGTCGATACATAAACAGTGTATTGCCATTGGGGGAAATTAAATAGTATTTACCACTTGCTGAACTTTTGGGAAGTCTTATAGTATCTTTATTTTCTGTTAGATAATATGGCTTAGTCAATAAAGTTGCAGACTCGGGATTATCATTTTTGAATACTTTGTCATGATATGACTTTACCAAATCTGTCTTATTCCATACAGGACTTGCTACCATATTTTCATCTTCAAAATCTTCTAATCTTCCAACTTTTAATTTTCCATCTTTAGTTGCTCCATAATAATATTTGATGTTTTTGATAGGAATGTTTCTATCTCCAAGTTTTGCGCCTTTTAGGCTTAATACCCTCCACGCCCTTATAGTATTTACAGTGTTACGATTGTTTACTTCAACAAAATCATTTGTTAATATTGACTCTATATTCTTTGTCTCTAATGTGATACGGCATATATACGAATTTGATAAATCTCTTATATATGAACCGTTTTCTCCTTCCCAAAAACTGATGGTCCTATTTGTTATTGATTGACATCTTTCGTCAAAATTTCTGTGTATTACCATCTCTTTTTTTTCATTGCAAATATCGCTTGATTGCTGTTGCAGATTGTTTAGGGTGAGCAATAATATTCCTCCCACTATTACCAATAAGCTTGATATAATCAATATTTGGCTTAACTTTTCTTGAAATATCCTTAATAGGATTCCATAGCTTTTTCTGTACATACTTGTATTATTTATCAGTTAGCTTCGCTATATTCTCTTCGCAATATTACTATTTATATACTAAGATGATTGAAAGGATATTTGTTGATTAACATCAGTGTTAGTGGGTTAATAGTTCTCAGACAGTGAAAACACCGATTTGAAATCTGCATTTTCTTAGTAGAGAATACAAATCCTCTCGAACGAATGAGGCTGCCCAAAAAGGACAGCCTCAATTTTTTTTCTGATATAAGTCTTGCTATAAGAGTCTTGCTAACAGAAATTACAATTTTGTCTCTGTTGTGTTTTGGGTAATCCAAATTGTCAATCGAATCTGATTTTCGTAGTGCTCGTCGGGATTTATTTTCGAAATACGACACTGAAAACATTTCTCCCAGCCCATATCTATAAATGGAGTAAGCATTATGTTCTCGCCGCGTGGTATGTAGCCCAATAGATAGCTTTCGTTTTCGTCATCGTACATAACAGCAACGGCATCTCTATCGTAGCGATTTTCGAGGTCGCGCTCAAGTCGAACAATAGTTCCTATTTTGAGTTTGTCCCACACTTCGTCTGCATCGTGATACTGACGTCCAGCCAAGTGACATTCCAAGTAAAATAGTTTGTTTGTTTTCATATCTCTACATTTTAGGTTATACATCAATTGTCGTTGGTGCTATTACCAATTCGTATCGTGAGCTAAATTATGAGGGTAATGTCCCAAAACGTGGCACAACCTAAAAAATAATTCTACTTATATAGAGCCAGTGTGTTGCGCAGCATTTGCTTTATGGTATCGACAAACGATTGTGGTTCAAGGATTTTTACTTGGTTCGATAATCCGAGTATGCGGCTGCAGAAGTCGGATGTCGGACGAATGTACATTTCGAAATCAGCGTAATCGTTGTTGCTTGCGATTTCTTTCTGAGTGAAGTGCAACGGCAGGTCGCGCAAGTAATGGCGTTGATTTCCGTAAGCCCTCAGTACAATTCGCTGTGCTTGTGAGCCGTCGCCAATGACAACGCCAAAACATTCGCTGAAGAATTGCTGCGCATCGAAATCGGGGCGAATCTCAAATTTCGAGTCTGTTAGCTCCATGTACTCTATTCTGTCGAACGAATACATACCAAAATAGTCGCGCTCCTCTTTGTCGTTGGTGGCATCTCTATGAAAATGAGCCAATAAATACCAACGTTGGTTGAACAGTTTTATGCAGTATGGTTCAAATTCGACTTCGCTCACGTTGTCGCAGCCGTATCTATGGTATTTCACGAACACGCGCACGTTGCTTTTCATAGCATCTACAACCATTTGTAGATATTTATTGCAAGGAATCTGTTGCAGAATTATGCGGTCGTGCAGGGCAATGCTGTCGGAAATAATATCGTTTACCGAAAGTGTCGAAAGTAGCCAGTTTTGTATTGTGTCTTCGTTTAGAACGTCCTTATTTTCAATATAATACTTATAATTATCCTTACGGTCGCATTCTATATTTATGCCGAATATATCTTGAATGGCCTCTTTGTGTCTATTGAACGACGAACGAGCCAACGCAACGCCTTCGCTCATGTCGGTGGATAGCCACCGTTTTTGTATTTCGCTGAATGTTATTTTGTGGCTTTGCTTAATCGTGTTTAGCAGCCATATATATTCTTTGAGCAATGTTGGAGTAGTCATTTTTGTTGATTTTAGTTACGAATTACGCGTTCAAGTTACGAATTACAATTTCGTGGTAAAACAGAAAAAATAGATAAACTTGTGTGATGGCAGTTTGAGCTATTATTCAACCAATAACTATTTATTATGAAACAAACTATTCTGTTGATATTCAGCTTTATAACCATAGTGGGTGTAGCACAAAATTGGCGTTATGTAGATCCACGTATTGGTTCGGTGGGCGTAGGACGCACGTTCCCTGGTCCGTGCATGCCGTTTGGAATGGTAAAGCCCGGTCCCGACTGCGGTGTACTTCCAAATGCAGGCTGGGCTCCCATGCCAGAACCTATCATCGGCTTCTCGCAGACTCACGTCAGTGGCACTGGTGGCGGTCAGAAATACGGCAACATACTTATTCAACCCATAATAGATAAAAATGCCGATAGGGCGGAGCGTCGTAAGAATGAAAGCATATCGCTTGGCTACTATGCCACGACGTTCGAGAATAATATCCGCACCGAAATAACCACTTCGGAGCGTTGCGCGCATTACCGCATACACTATCCCAAGAATCCTCAGCTTTTTATCGATGCATCGCATTTCTTGGGTAAGGACTCTGTGCCCGATTTGCGTGAGCGTCAGCAATTGGTGGGCGCAGAAACCGAGGTTGTCAACAATCACGAGGTGCGCGGCTTCTGTCGCGTGCGTGGCGGCTGGAACAATGGCGATGCCTACACCGTATATTTTACTCTGCAGACCGATGTGCCGTTTACGTACAATAGCGACGAAGCCACGGCTACGCTGCAGTTTGTCGACACGCTTGTCAACGTGAAAGTTGGTATTTCGTATGTCAGTGCATTGCAAGCGCGCAAAAATATCGATTCTTGCGGTTTCGACGAACAACTGAGCCGTTTGCATGAGGCTTGGGAACAGCAGCTCTGTAAGATAAATATTGATGGCACGGAACAGCAAAAACGCATGTTCTACACAGGTCTCTATCATACTATGATTATGCCTATTGACAAAACAGGCGAGAACCCCAAATGGATTGACACGCCATACTACGACGACTATTACGCTATTTGGGATACTTACCGCACATCGTCGCCGCTAATTACCTTGCTCGATCCTCAGCGCGAGGCGGCCATAGTCAATTCGCTACTAAATATTTACCGACGCGAAGGCTATCTGCCCGATGCTCGTAGTGGCGATAGCAACGGACGTACGCAAGGCGGCTCGAATGCCGAAGTTGTCATTGCCGATGCATACGTAAAAGGTGTAGATGGTATTGATTACGAATTGGCTTTGGAGGCAATGTTGAAGGATGGTGAGCAAGACCCAGGTGCCGACCACGAACGTCATGGACGTGGAGGACTCGATATATATAAACAGTTAGGTTACATACCTTACGGCATCGACCGCGCTGGCAACCGCACTGTGGAATATGCATTCAACGACTATTGCATAGCGCAAGTGGCTAAAGGTCTTGGCTATGACGATGTTGCCGATAAATATTTACGCCGAAGCTGCAATTGGCGCAACCTTTGGCGCACCGACTACGAGTACGATGGTATGCACGGATTCATCATGCCGCGCGATGCCCAAGGCCATTGGCTCGACGATGTAACGTGGGGAAAGGGCGAAGAACTATTCCGGGGCGTGAAGCATACCATTCCATATACGCCAGTTACTAAGGTTGCGCCTTGGTACGTACCTTGGTGGGCTACGTTCTTCTACGAGGCTACTAGCGAGGAGTATTCGCTAAGCATTCCGCACGATGTGGAGGGTTTGATAGAGGCTTGCGGCGGCGCTGAGGCCTTCAAGCAGCGTCTTGACCTATTCTTTGCCAAGGGCTACTACAACGTACAGAACGAACCGTCGTTTCTCTCGCCTTGTCTCTACCATTGGATTGGGCGTCCTGACCTGAGTACGGCTCGTGTTCACCAAATCATCAACGACCACTATACCGACCAACCCGACGGTCTGCCTGGCAACGACGATTCGGGTGCTATGTCGAGTTGGTTGGCTTTCCACATGATGGGTCTCTATCCTAATGCTGGTATGGATTACTACCTGTTGAACGTTCCGCTGCTCAAGGCCTACACCATAAATCTGTCGAATGGTAAGCAGCTACACGTGAGCAAGAAGGGACGCGGTAATGGCTACAAAAAGGCTCTCTTCAATGGCAAAGAACTTGCCAATGCGCGCATCACACATGCCCAACTGATGGAGGGCGGCGAACTCCTTTTCGAAACTACTACTACACCGCCTGTGCCTATGCGTCCAAATGCCGCAGCAAAAAAAGCGTTGACTTCGGCGTTGGCAACCAACATGGCGAGCACTATTTCGTTTACACTCAATCGACAATTCCGCACATGGCCTTTCGCATATCAATGGCAAGGCGATACGCTCGTTGTGCAGTGCAAACAGACGCTCTATATGATTCCTCGCCAACAAGTTGAGACATCTGATGTGTTCTGTTGGCTCAATCCGCAAGTAGACGGCACTGTGCACCACAATGCCGAGGGTACGTTCTGCTTCATCTCGCGCCGTGCATTCAATGAGTTGCAGCAGAACGGTCAATTTGATTACGAAGGCATCACGTGGCGCGTTGTGGACGAAACGAGCGAAAGCATACACGTGCGCGCTAAGAACAGCAAAATGGAGATGTGGATTTCAAAAGTCCACGACCTGCCATTAGTACTTGAAATGCGCCACTGCCCATTGGGCATCGATTGGCGGATGAATAAGTGATTGATAATTAATTATTGTAATAGTAATCATGAAAAAAGTGCTCCTTATAATTATTGGCACTCTGTCAACCATTTATTCAATGGCGGCATTACGAATCGATAGTGTCACTATTAATATTATCGATACAATCAATAATAAAATCATAGAGCAATTGGTTAGCCCAGATAATTATCACTTGTATGACCTCGGAGATGATTACAATGGACCCGATAGTTTGTATATAGAGCTTGATTATACTCGTTTGCAGACACCCAAAGTTAGATGTAAGAGTGTTGACGATTTCAAGAGCTTGGTTGATACTCCTTATGTTTATAATGGCATTTGGACGAGTTGCGATGTGAACGAAGATGGTTTAACCGATTATTTACTAAATGTAAAAGGAACAGATCCAAGCAATTGGGAACCATACCAATTCAATGAAGATTCTTTGGTCGACAGAAACAAGAGAGGTTTTATATTGGTGATAAATAGAGGTGATTATTTCGAGACAGATATTAGAAACTATGATTGTTTTCCTTCTGAAAATGAAGATGGAGGGTCTTCTTTCCCTCCTGAATTAATCATAGAAACAAATAATAAATCATTAACTATTAATTATGAGAGGGAAGTCTTCGGCTCATGGGCATATGAGTTTATTTATAAAAAAGACAATTACGTATTGACAAGCTATTCACGTAGCATGTACCGTTGGGGCTTTTTTGTGAAATCTCAGCATTTTGATTTTGTCAATCATAAATTGAAAGTATACAAATTGCAACGTAATAGTAATATGGAAGATCGAAAAGAAGAGAGCGATGACCAATATATGACGATATACTATAGCTATTATAAAATCAAACCTATTATGATAACTGATATTGTAAATATAGATTGAGTTAGGCAAACGTCCAAGAGGCTACGTCGCAGCTAAAATCTTCGTTCTTTACTATAAATTTGGCCTACACAAAAACGTATAAATATGAAACAGAAACGGACTACTCCTGAGTTTATTACAGAACTTCAACCGAATGAAATTTTTGTTTTTGGTAGCAATTTGGAAGGTATGCATGGTGGAGGTGCAGCGCGCATAGCATGCAGTAAGTTTGGCGCTATAATGGGGCAGGGTGTAGGTCTGCAAGGTCAGAGCTATGCCATACCTACTATGCAAGGCGGCGTGGAGACTATCTGTCCCTATGTAGACGATTTCATCGCCTTTGCCAAGCAGCACCCTGAACTCACATTTCTCGTTACTCGCATAGGTTGCGGAATTGCTGGCTTTAGAGACGAAGAAATAGCACCACTCTTCGAGCAAGCTCATAATATTGATAATATAGTGTTGCCACCAAACTGGTAAACACTAAACATAAAACTTATTAGCTAACAACTTATAACTCAATGAACAAAATAGTACTTATAACAGGCGCCACGAGCGGCATCGGACTAGCATGTGCCAAAAAATTTGCAGCCAATGGCGATAAACTAATTCTCACTGGTCGCAATGCGCAACGCTTAGCGGAAATCTGTAGCGAGCTGAAGGCTCTTGGCACACAAGTGTTTACGCTCATCTTCGACGTTAGAGATAAGGATGCTGCCCAAAAGAGCATCGAACAGTTGCCGGCGGAGTGGCAAAACATCGACGTGTTGGTCAATAATGCTGGACTTGCGCTTGGCTTGGAGCCTGAGTATGAAGGCAGCTTCGACGATTGGGAAACGATGATCGACACCAACATCAAAGGTTTGCTAACTATGACGCGCCTTGTTGTTCCGGGCATGGTGGCGCGCAATAGTGGTCATATTATAAATATTGGCTCTGTGGCTGGCGATGCTGCATACGCCGGTGGTAACGTCTATTGCGCTACAAAAGCCGCTGTTAAGGCCTTGTCGGACGGTCTGCGTATCGATGTGGCTAACACCGCTATCCGCGTAACTAACTTGAAACCAGGACTTGTGGAGACCAACTTTAGCAACGTCCGTTTCCATGGCGACAACGATCGCGCTGCCAACGTCTACAAAGGCATCAAACCTCTCACTGGCGACGATATTGCCGATGTGGCTGTCTATGCTTCCAATGCTCCTGCTCACGTGCAAATAGCCGAAGTGCTTATTCTGGCTACTCATCAAGCAAGCGGCAGTGTGATTGTTCGTAATTAACTTCCAATAATTATTTGTATTTATGAAAAATCTTTATGCGTGTGTGTTGTTTGCGCTTGGCTTAATCTCTTGTAATCAACAGAATTATGCCGATGCCGATGCTAAAAGTTTTGCAGAACTGATTGATACTGCTAATGTCGTTCTGCTCGATGTGCGTACGCCATCCGAGTTCGCCGAAGGTCATATTGCTGGTGCAATAAATATAGATCAGGCCAGCGACGATTTTATTGATAAGGTGAAGGCAAATATACCTATCGATAAGCATCTGGCCGTTTATTGTAAAGCAGGCGTTCGTTCTGCAAGATCATCAAAACGTCTTGCCGATCAAGGCTACGAATGCACTAATCTTTTGGGCGGTATCATATCGTGGAAAGAGTCGGGCCGACCTGTAATTGTTGGCAATTACGAGGTTGATACTTTTACTTCATCGAGTGGGAAAACGCTAAAATTCTATGCTCTTATGCATTCGTGCATACGTATACAATACGACAGCTTAGAGATTGAGATAGATCCAGTTGCACAGCTTGGCAATCGCGTTGTGGACTACTCTGCAATGCCGCAAGCCGACTACATCTTTGTTACCCACGAACATGGCGACCACTACGACGCTGCATCTATTGAAAAGCTATCTAAAGATTCTACGCAACTTATTACAAATCAGCGTTGTGCCGATATGTATGGCAGTGGAATCGCGATGAACAATGGAGACAAGTTGCAACTTGCAAACTACTTTGCAGTTGAGGCTGTTCCTGCATACAACACCACCGAGAGCAGAGAAATGTTTCATCCCAAAGGTCGTGACAATGGCTACATTCTCACTATCGACAGTGTGCGTATATACATTGCTGGCGACACAGAAGATATTCCCGAAATGGAGTCTATAAAAAACATCGATATTGCGTTCTTGCCTTGCAATCAGCCATATACAATGACTCCAAAACAATTGGTGAATGCTGCAAAAATCATCAAACCTAAAGTTCTCTTCCCATATCATTATGGTCAGACGAATGTGAGCGAGATTCCTTCACTTCTTCAATCGGAAAATATCGATGTTAGAATACGTCACTACGAATAGTTATAACCATAGAAACACAAAAATCACAGAATAGAATAACTATATAGTAACTACGAAAAACACTAAACGAACGAAATGGTTTTCGCGATTTTTGTGTTTTTCGTAGTTTTAGTTTTCAATTGTCAATTTCCTATATTTATAAGTTGTATACATACAAATAATATGAAAGAACTAATCATACTCATTTGCACACTAACGTTTGCTCATTGCGCCTTTGCTACAGGACAATCTGGCGATATTATTTATATCAATGGAGAAGAATGGCATCTGCTTGGAAAACCTATAGATGACAAAGAAAAACTATCGAAAAACCTTGCAGAAGCATTGCCAAAAAACGTGCTCGTAATAACTTCAAATTGGAGTCGATACACTGCCTATTGGAGCGTAGCTAATGAACGTCTGCAACTCGACAGCATCATTTGCCAATTGTACAACGAAGAGGCAAGAGAAGCCTATACGCATCGTATACCTATTAACGATATGCAGCGCATATTCAAAAAGTATTACGAGGGCAGCACGATTGTGGCTTCGTGGCTTTCGGGCAACATAAGAGCAGCTAAAGGCGATGTGTTGCTATACGAGCACATGGGCTTTAGGCGCAATCATGAGTATGAACAAATTCTGACTATAAAAAATGGCCGTTTGACAAAGCAACAATCTTTTCGTAATCATATAGTTAGTAAAGGGTTTATCCCTGATAGTCTTCCAGACCCTAAAAAGATTTTCAAATTAGACATCGAATCCGATCCCGACTTTGCCGAATTGGATAAGGTGTTTTTTCACGTCGATCATGTGCGTCTCGACTCGCTTGGCAATATGCTCGACTGCAATGTGAAAGCCGAAATGTGGAACGATAGGTATAAACTCATCATCAAGAAATACTGCGAAAAAGTGAAAACTATTTTGCTAAAAATGCACCCATGGCAGACCTATTTTATCAATGGCGAATACGTACTAAAATATAAGCACGGCTTCGGCTTCATGTACAGACTTCGTGATAAGAAGAAATGAGGTGAGTATCAATTGATTATAAATATAAATACTATGGAAATAAAGAACACAATCAAAAAACTTCAAAAAGAAGCTGAATACTTTCTAAAACACGCAAAACTTATAGTGAATGGAATAGAGATTCTACCTAAAGAAATAGAAGTGTATTATTTCAAAGAGGGCGAGTTTGAGGATAAGTCGGTTCATAGAAACGAATTGCAAAAGAATAATAAGAACCATTTTTATGTACATAGAAATGGAACTAAACAAACGAATTCATACAAAGGTGGAACTCGTGGTGGTTTAGATTTCGTCGTTAGTGATGACGTAAATGTTTTTCATTCCTATTTGATAAGAAGTGCTGTTGTTAATGGTAAATCTTATGTAGGTCCGAACAACGTACTGAAAAGTATCAAAGAAGCAAGCGGATTATCATTAGAAGAATTAGAAAAAGCATCTATAAAGCTCGATACTAATAAAACCGCTTCTGACGTTCTGTTTTCGAGCAGAATAAATATTCCTAACAAAGCCGAAGAATTTCAAGATAAAAAGCTAAGAGCAGTGTTATGTGATGAATTGTTTCGAGACAATAAATACCCAGCTAAAGAAGAATTAATAAAAAGATTTTTGTTGTCTAAAATAGCGTCACATGAAATGTCCCAAGAACAAGTTATAAACTACGCAAGAGAGAAATTGGGATATGTACCTTCTGTGCTAAAAAAATAGCAGAATATAGAAACAGCATCTCCACCGTCTACCTACAGAATATCGTCTGAAAGGTAGACGGTGTTTTTTATGCCCAAACGTCAACCGAAAAGAAATTTGCGCAAATGTTTGAGCGGTTCAAAATAAGCGTGTATATTTGCCTTATAATCAAATAATTAATTATATATTTATGTGATTAATTATAAAAAGAATATAGCTATGAATACAGACATGAGCACAAACAAAGTCTATTTCTCGGCGCTATTGTCTGAGAGATGTCCGCTTCTGAACGGTTGCATAGTTGAAGCCTTGCAGAACTATGGAATCAAGTACGCCTACCTTTCGGGTACCAAAGACATTTGGTGCCGCGACTTTATGCCTATTCAGTTGGATAAGAACCATTTCGTGTCGTATAGATACACGCCTAATTATTTGCAAACTAAAACCAATATTGATTATCAGACCAACATCGAAGATGTTTTCACTATTGACGATAAGCATTTGCAAAAAATCAAGGCTCATTGCACGGCAATGGATCTTGTGGTTGATGGTGGCAACGTGGTGAAATGTGGCGATAAAATAGTGATGACCGACAAGGTTTTCGTAGAAAACAAAGACAAACAACATGACGAAGTAGAGCGCATCCTACGCGAGACGTTTCAATGCGATGTTTTGTTTTTGCCTTGGGATAAAAGTGAACGTTACGGGCATAGCGATGGCATAGTTCACTACATCGGCGATGGGAAAATCTTGCTAACCAACTACGATGACTTTTCGATTAATTATTACAACAAATTTCGAAAGGTTTTAGACGAACATTTTGAGGTTATTACGTTGAAATACAAAGTGAAAGAGACGCATGAAGATAGTTGGGTTTATATCAACTACTTGCAGGTCGGAACCTTGGTGCTTGTCCCGCAATTGGGAATTGAGGAAGACGAGCAGGCGCTGGCGCAGATAAGCGAGGTAATGCCTAATTGCAAGGTAATTGGCATCCCTGCATTGAAGGCTATCAAGGACGGCGGCGCTCTCAATTGTATATCGTGGAATGTAGAATTATAAAAAGATAGAGAAATGGGAAAGGCTATGGAAATGCCAAGATTGCCATATTCTGAGATGTCAGTCTATGAATTGTATGAATTGGCAACTAAGGACGATGCCTATGCACAAGAGGCTCTTGGCAATTGTTTTGCAAGTGGCAAAGGCATTAAACAAGATTATGAAACAGCAGTCTATTGGTATATTCAAGCGGCAGAGTTAGGCTATGATGTGGCACAATACCGATTGGCTATATGCTATGAGGAAGGTAAAGGTGTAAAGAAAGATAAGGCAAAAGCCTTTGAGTGGTGCTCCAAATCAGCCGAACAAGGCTATGCTATAGCTCAATACCAATTGGGTGGGTCTTATCGGTTTGGTGATGGTGTTGATCAAGACTATGGTAAAGCCGTCTATTGGTACGCCAAAGCAGCAGAGCAAGGATTAGCGAAAGCGCAAAATGATTCGGGGACATGTTATCATGAGGGCATAGGTGTTGAGAAGGACTATCAAAGAGCAGCAACGTTATACCTACAAGCTGCAAAACAAGGTTTACGTGTGGCCCAATTCAATTATGCTTTGTGTTATTATAACGGACACGGTGTAGAAAAGAATCTTTCTGTAGCAGTCCGATGGTATCAAAAATCTGCCAACCAAGGATTTGTCGAGGCACAATATACTCTTGCTTGCATATACCGAAAAGGAGTAGGTGTGAGGAAAAATCTAAAGAAAGCTGCGGCGTTGTATACTAAAGCGGCAGAGCAAGGCAACAAATTCGCACAATACGAGCTTGCTCGATGTTATAATAATGGTTGGGGTGTAGAAAAAGACCAATCAAAAGTTGTTCAATGGTCTCTAAAATCAGCAGAACAAGGTTATGATAGAGCTCAATTCATTTTAGCTTTGTGTTACGAATTTGGACGTGGGGTTGAAATAGACATTGCTAAAGCCGTGGAATTGTATGTAAAAGCCGCAGAGCAAGGTGATTGTAAGGCTCAATACCGATTGGGTGAATGCTATAAAAACGGCGAAGGAGTTGAACAAGACTACGAAAAAGCTGCTGAGTATTATCTCCAATCTGCGAAGCAAGGTTATGATATGGCGCAATTCAGCTTGGCTTTGTGTTACGAATATGGATGTGGCATTGAAATGGACCTTGCAAAGGCGGTAGAATGGTATCGTAAAGCCGCAGAACAAGGTGATTACAAGGCTCAATTTAACTTGGGTGTTTGCTACGAAAATGGTGACGGCATACAAGAAGACGCTGCAAAAGCTGTAGAGTGGTACACCAAAGCAGCCGTACAAGGATATGCAGAGGCTCAATACAATCTTGCTCTATGTTATCAAGATGGTATCGGCGTTGAAATAGACCTTGGGGAATCAGTTAAGTGGTATGACAAAGCCGCAAAACAAGGAATGGCTGAAGCGCAGTGCAATCTTGCTATTTTGTATCAAGAAGGCAATGGGGTTAGTAAGAATCTAAAGAAGGCTGTGGTGTTGTTTACCAAAGCGGCTGAGAAATGCAATGAATCTGCGCAATTCTGCTTGGCTTTATGCTATCATTTGGGCAGAGGAGTAAAAATAGATCTTGAGAAGGCTGTTAAGTTGTACACAAAAGCAGCCGAGCGAGGTTTTGCAAAGGCACAAAACAATCTTGCAGAATGTTATAAAGATGGCATTGGCGTAGAAAAGGATATGTCTGCAGCAATATATTGGTATACACAAGCCGCTGAACAAGGTGATAAAGAGGCAATTGAAAGTCTTTCTGTAATAAAGAATAATTAGATATGAACAAAAACGAATACATACAAGCCAATAAAGATTGGCTGATAGCAAAATCGAAGGAAGATGGTGTAAAAGCACTCGCTAAAGGCGTTTACTATAAGGTACTTACGCAGGGCAACCATCAGAGTGCAACGCCAACAGTGCGAAGCATCATCACAGCTCACTACACGGGCCGAACTATCGATGGTAAAGAGTTTGATAGTAGTCGTGGCGGAGTGCCTTTGGCTTGCCGACTTTGCGACCTCATTGAAGGTTGGATAATAGCTATGCAGCAAATGCATGTTGGCGACAAATGGGAGATATACATACCCGCAGAAATGGGCTACGGCCGTTTTTCGCAACCTGGCATTCCTGGCGGTTCAACGTTGATTTTCGAAATAGAACTGATTAGCGTAATGTGATGATAGTCAAAAACTCTCTCTTCATCTATGCTTTGCGCGCTAAGTATGACGTTCATACAAAAGAATAGTTGACAAATAATTAGTGCAGTTTTTGTTGAATATTTGCGAATATTTGTCCAATAAAAAATTGAATGATAAATAACCAGTCAGATGTTGACAGAGAGCACTTTAGAGCGTTTGCGCATATTAACCGAATCGGCTAAGTACGATGTGTCGTGCTCGTCGAGTGGCACGGTGCGCAAGGGTCAGCAAGGCATGTTAGGCAACACAGTTGGCGGCATGGGCATCTGCCATTCGTTTGCCGATGACGGGCGCTGCATATCGCTCCTAAAGGTGATGCTAACCAACTATTGCATGTATGACTGTGCATATTGCATCAATCGCCGTTCCAATGACATAAAACGCGCTACGCTTTCGGTGACCGAATTGGAGGAGATAACGATGGAGTTCTACCGCCGTAACTACATCGAGGGGCTGTTCCTCTCGAGCGGCGTTGTGCGTAATCCCGACTATACTATGGAGCGCCTTGCTGCCATCGTGCGCGACCTTCGAACCAAGCATCGTTTCAATGGCTATATTCACCTCAAAAGCATTCCTGGAGCATCACAAGAACTATTGTCTGAGGCTGGGCGCTACGCCGACCGTATGAGTGTAAATATAGAGATACCCAAGGAGGAATCGCTCAAATTGCTTGCGCCCGAAAAGAGTCATCAGAGTGTGTTTCAACCAATGAAACTCATTCAGCAAGGTGTGCTCGAAAACAAAGAAGATCGCCGCAGAATGAGCCATGTGCCACGTTTTGTGCCTGCAGGACAGTCGACTCAGATGATAGTTGGTGCTACCTCCGACACCGACCGCGATATACTCAACATGTCGTCGATGCTCTACACGCAGCCCACCATGCGTCGTGTCTATTACTCTGGCTATGTGAGCGTTAATACTTACGATTCGCGCCTACCTATTCTCAAACAACCGCCACTCGTACGCGAAAATCGACTCTATCAAGCCGATTGGCTACTGCGCTTCTATCATTTCAACGTTGATGAGATTGTCGACGACCAACATTCCAACCTCGACCTCGAATTGGATCCTAAACTTGCTTGGGCTTTGCGTCATCCAGAGTATTTTCCTATAGATATAAATACTGCCGATTATGAGCAGTTGCTGCGTGTACCGGGACTTGGCACAAAATCGGCTTGGCTTATTATTAATTCTCGACGTTTTGGCAGTTTGACGTCTTACGATTTGAAGAAAATGGGCGTGGTGATGAAAAAAGCAAAATATTTCATCACGTGCCACGAATTGAGTTCGCATTTTTCGCAACCTGTTGTTGGTATCAACGAATTGCACCCCGAGCGATTGCGTCCGCTCCTCGTGTCCAAAGCCGAGCAGATGCGCGCTGCCGAGGAGAAACAACTGAAATTGGACTTCGGAGAATGACCATATATACATTCGATAATACTCTCGACGGGCTACTTACGGCAGTCTTCGATGCCTTTGCGCAGAAGGAACAACCCGAGGCTTTGCTCACCCACGGCGATGCTCTGCCGCTCTTTTGCGACCGTACGTACGATGTCTGCACCGACGAGGTAAAGGCTCAGCGCGTTTGGACCGGTTTGGAGAAACATCTTTCAAAAGAGGCTCTGCGGTTGATTTCCGTTAGTTGGCTCTCGGAGTTGCGCGAACTAAACTCACCATTGTTTCACTACGTATGCAAAGTTTTTCGCCAAGGCGACATATCGCACAATTTTGCCGACCCCGATGTGCTTATTGTAACTAACATTGCTCGCCGTGTTATGCACGAGCAACTGCGTATGAAGCAGTTCATTCGCTTCCAGAAAGCTAAAGATGATACTTACCTTGCTGTAATAGCTCCCGACCATAATGTTTTGCCGCTCATAATCGACCATTTTCGCGACCGCTTCAACGACCAGCATTGGCTCATCTACGATGCGAAACGTCAATATGGATATTTCTACGATGGTGCAACTGATGCTATTCGCGTCACTTTTGACGACAAGGATTCGCTGCCATTCAACCTCGCTGACGGCAAACTTACCAACGACCTCCTCAGTTCCGACGACCAGCTCATGCAAGACCTTTGGCGTACCTATTTCAAAGCTGTCTGCATTCGCGAGCGCCTAAATCCACGCAAGCAACTCAGCGACATGCCTCGCCGTTACTGGAAATATATGACGGAAAAACAGTAAGATATTTAGCACTAAAAACGTATGTTCAAGAGTAAGGTATTATTTACGCTATTCGTGTTGGCTCTGACGTCATGCAATTTTATCCACGAATCCAGAAGGGAAAGAATGCAAGGCTTATGGATAATTGATGATGAGGAGTCGATAATGAAAAGAAAGAATAATGTTGTAGATGTAGGCATTGATATAGAGAACCTTTTTTCCATAGGAAAAGATAGTATTAATCTACCATCAGTATATACAGGCAAAATATACATAGATACTACTATGTCAGAAGCTGCAAAAACAGAATTTATAAGAAAACATAATAGAGAAAGAGAATACAATTGTCGTGGACATTTTTATTTTCCAGACACTAATGCAGATTCTGTGGTTTTTGAAGCACCAAACAATCCATTAGTTGGAAAATACAAAATTCAAATTTTTGATGATGGGCAATATCGTTACATGATATTATCTAATGATTCAACATACTTAGTCTGCTCTCAGAACACATTCTATTTGTGGTGAGTACATACCTCGCAACAAATAGCAAAGACGTAGACACGAGCCCAAGAGGAGAAATAGAAATGAACATATTTATCCCCGTCCATAACTCAACAATTTTTCGAATTGTGGACGGCTTATAATTCTTCAATCTTCTAATAAATCGTTCATAACTATTTCATTATTAACGATTCCTGAATGTATGCCATGTAAAATGCAGTACGTCGTAATCATGATCAGAACAAGCGGTTTACGCGTTTGGGTTTCTTCGATGAAATAGGCCATTTTTAGGCGCAGATTGCTTTCAATATTACCTATGTATATAAAAACAGTAGGCTAATGTCAATTTTGTGTATGTCGTTTGACTAATCCGCTTACTATCTGCAGTGCTATTAGCGTTTATTTTTGTGTTCATACAATAATACTATTATAAATACTCATGAAAATACGTCTATCTATTTTGGCTTTGTTGCCGATATTCTTTGCTTCATGCAATACGCAGCACCAGCCTACCGAAGAGGATATGGGCGCATACCTATTCACCTACTTCAGCGATCCGACGCACTCGCTCTTTATGGCCATCAGCTACGATGGCTATACCTTCACGCCCTTAAATGGCGGCGAACCTGTCATCGGCGGCGACAGCATTGCCGATCAACGTGGCATTCGCGACCCGCATATCTACCGTTCGCCAAATGGCAAGTTCTATATCGCCATGACCGACCTCCATGTCTTTGGTAAGGAAAAAGGTCTGCGCGACACGCAATGGGAACGTCCCGATAAATATGGTTGGGGCAACAATCGCGGCCTTGTGCTTATGGCAAGCGACGACTTGATTCATTGGACTCACCACGAGGCCCGCATTGACCAACTATTCCCCGAAAAATTCGGCGAACTCGGTTGCGCTTGGGCTCCACAGACAATCTGGGATCCAGAAGTTGGCAAACCGATGGTATATTTCACAATTCGTCAGAATCCCGGCGGACGCACAAAGCTCTATTATAGCTATGCCGATGAGGCTTTTACCACGCTCGAAACTGAGCCACAACTGCTCTTCGAATATCCCGACACCACCATTCAGGTACTTGATGCCGATATTTGCCCGATGCCCGATGGTCGCTATTTCATGTCGTATGTAGCGCAAGAAAATCCTGGTGGCATCAAGTATATGATTTCCGACCAGATTAACCACTATGACGCCTATGTCGATGAGCAGATCGATGGCGAAAACCGTGGCTGCGAAGCGCCTAACGTTTGGAAGCGCATTGGCGAAAATAAGTGGGTGATTATGTACGATATTTATAGTGTCAATCCGCACAATTTCGGCTTTGTGGAGACCAGCGATTTCAAGACGTTCACCCCTCTTGGTCGATTCAACGAAGGTGTGATGAAGATGAAAAATTTCACTTCGCCTAAGCATGGCAGCGTCATACATATCACTCTCGACGAGGCTAAACGTCTGGAGAATTATTGGAGCGAAAAATATTGCAGCCGATATGCGCGCACCAACGTTCCTACCGACTCTATCCGCCTAAGCGACCCAGCCATCTTGGCCGATTCGGCTTCGCATACATACTATATGACTGGTACCAGCGGTTTGATGTGGCGCAGCTCCGACTTGAAACTATGGGATGGACCTTTCCGCGTCACCGAGTTCGATTCCGACTCGTGGATGGGCGCGCATCCGATGATTTGGGCAGCCGAACTCCATCGCAATCCGGGCGATAACTACTATTACTATTTCGCCACCTTCACTAATAGCGCTGTGAAAATCGACACTGTGCGTGGCAACGTCATCGAACGTCGTGCAAGTCAGGTGCTCCGTGCCGACAATCCTATGGGACCATATCGTGCATTTGGCGATTCTACCTATTTGCCAGCCGATCGTCCGACGCTCGACGGCACTTTCTGGCGCGACACCGACGGCAAACCATACATGGTCTTCTGCGGCGAATGGTTGCAGAATTGGAATGGTACGATGGAAAAAATCGAACTCAAACCCGACCTTAGCGGTACTATTGGCGAACCACAGGTCCTCTTCCGTGCCAGCGATTCACCTTGGAGTCGCGAGAAAGACGACAATGGCAACGTCACTTGGAACAAAGTAACTGATGGACCTTGGCTTTTCCGCACAGGCACTGGTCGCCTCGGAATGCTCTGGACGTCGTGGGTCTTTGGTGACTACACGCAGGGCGTAGCCTACAGCGAGAGCGGTACGCTCGATGGCCCTTGGATTCAAGAGCCAGAACCAATCACACCGCCCAACTTCGGCCATTCGATGCTTTTCCAACGTTTCGACGGTCAATGGATGATGTCGGTTCATAGTCATGCCCACGACGAGAATGGACGCACCGTACGCATTCCGCACTTCTTCGAGGTCGATTTGAGCGGCGACAAATTGGTTGTGAAAACCGAATAGCCTTATCTACCCAAAGTTAGCATACTACATAATTATAAAATCTAAAGAGCTCCACATTACAGGAGCTCTTTTGTTGTTTATAGCCGAGATTTTCTTTATGTATATATAATAATAAACAAAAATTAACTTAATTTTACGCTTGAGGTTTTACCGCCCCATAATTCTATTTATTATAAATATTTATAAAAAAGTAAAGATGAAATTGAAAGTTATTATTGCTGCCGCCCTAGTTATGAGTGTGTCATCGGTAGCTTTTGCGCAGTACGAAGAAAAAATGCAAGAAGAGGGAGTTGTTCATGGTACAGTTACAGTCAATGGTGAGACTATTGAAGGCTATATCAAGAAAGATGAGGTTACGTTTGCAGAAGAGACTCACGTTGCATACTACTCGTTGCAGAAGTCAATAAAATTTATCGACAAGTCTACATTCGAGAATACCGAAAAAATAAAGAGGAAAATGTATACGACCTACACACCTAAGAACTGTCAAGGTTTTACTTATGAAAATGAAGTGTTCGACGTCCGCCGATATGCCGACAATTCTGCCGTTGGCTTCAATATGATTCCTCGAAATATGTTTATGAGACAAATAAAGGTTAATGGGCCAGTAACTTTTTATTTGCATTATAATACACCAAGTATTGTTTATACTGGTGAAGGTGCATACGAAGCAGAAATGACTGAAATATTCAACAATCCGCACCTCGCTTATTTCCGCGAAGGAATGGAAAAGCCAAGTATGATTGAGCACATCATGAAGAAAGATTTTGCCGATTGCCCACGCATCCAGCAGAAAATGGAGAATAAGGAATATGAAAAAAGCCGTACTAAAGAAGATAATGAAGCTTTGTATGGCATAGCTGAGATTCGCAACGAAAGTATCTTCGACGAGCGTAACCTCAATATTCTCGAAGACTTCATCAAGAACGGTTGTCAGTAAAGTAGAAGGTTTAGAGTATAAAGTAGAAAATTTATAATAGTAGTAAAGCCCTGAAAGACAATATGTTTTTCGGGGCTTGATGTTTTTTATCTGGCTATGAAAATGTTGGCTTATGTAAGCGCCAATCCCCATTATATCAGCCAATAAATATTTACATTTGCTTCTGTATGTATTGTTGTTTTACAACAATGAAACAAATGGACAAAATCCACTATATAATATTTTTCCTGCCGAAAAAAATGCCCCATTCGACTTAAAAATATGAATATGTACAATGGGATTGAATAACGATAAATACAAAAATAAATACCGCATACCATCAACCCGATTGCAGAATTGGGATTATGGGTGGGAGGCAATCTATTTTGTAACCATTTGCACAAAAGACAGAATTCATTATTTCGGCGAAATCGATAATGGCGAAATGAAATTATCGCCAATCGGTGCAATTGCCGACGTATTGTGGTACGAATTAAGGAACCATTTCGATAATATTGAATTGGATGCGTTTGTGGTTATGCCAAATCATATTCATGGTATTATCGCAATTAACAATGGTGATAATGGTGATGTCCCGACCACGCCATTTGCCCCGACCACGCCATGCGAATCCACCGTGTCGTCATGTGCGCAACAAATGCCACAACCACACAAAACCATCGGACAAAAACGTTTTCAACACCAGGGTTCTAAAACATTATCCTCCATTGTAGGGGCGTACAAATCGGCGGTTTCAAGGCATGCCCACCGATTGGGATACGATTTTTCATGGCAATCAAGGTTCTATGACAATATTGTTCGCAATAATGATGCATTGAATAGAATAGAAAAATATATACACAATAATCCTAATAATTGGAAAGAGGATAAATTTTATCAACCGATGACAGAATCGGTAATCACAACCAAGATTTGGAATAAGGACAATTAAAACAAATAAATATTTATGATCTCATTCAATTGTGACTACAACGAAGGCGCGCATCCTGAAATATTGCGCCGATTGATGCAGACAAACTTAGAACAGGAGCCTGGCTATGGCGACGACAAGTTTACTATATCAGCTAAAGAAAAAATTCGCCAAGCCATTCAATGCCCCCAAGCCGATATTACCTTTCTTGTTGGTGGCACGCAGACCAATGCTACCGTTATCGATGCCGTGTTGCCACATTATGGAGCCGTTGTTGCTACTGAAACGGGGCATATAGCTGCTCACGAATCTGGAGCTGTGGAACATGCTGGCCATAAGGTTATTACAATTCCTGCGCACGAAGGTAAGATGCTCGCTGCCGATTTGCGTAAATATCTATCCGATTTCTATGCCGATTCTACTTGGCCTCACATGGCAAATCCGGGTATGGTATATATTTCGTTTCCTACCGAGTATGGCACTATATATACAGAACAAGAACTTGCTGGTATTCATAGCGTTTGTCAGGAATATGAGATGCCGCTTTTTGTCGATGGTGCGCGTTTGGGTTACGGATTAGCAAGTCCTGCTGCTGATATTGATTTGCCTACGTTGGCGCGTTTGTGCGACGTGTTCTACATAGGCGGCACTAAAGTTGGTGCACTCTGTGGCGAGGCTGTTGTGTTTCCTCGTGGTAATGCACCACGTAACTTCTTTACTATTGTGAAACAGCATGGAGCATTGTTGGCAAAAGGTCGTCTGCTTGGCATTCAGTTCGATACGCTCTTCACCGACAATCTCTATATGCGCATAAGCCATAATGCTATCGATTTGGCTATGAAATTGCAGGCAATATTTAGAGAGAAAGCCATACCATTTTTTATAGAATCGCCTACCAATCAGCAATTTCCGATACTTACTACTGAGCAGATGAAACGCCTTGAAGGCAAAGTGTCGTTTGAAATTTGGCAACGTCTCGACGATGGACGAGCTGTAACTCGATTTGCCACAAGTTGGGCAACAAGCGAAGAGAATATCAAAGCATTGCAGAAATTGCTGTAAAACCTACACAGAAGGTCCTTTCTCTTACACCGAAGAGTACACTCGCACTTCAGACGATGTAGCAAAAATTATCGCTGACATATTAGCAGAAGAATAATTAGTTTATATTACTCTTAGTATAAACAAAACAGAGCGGCGCAATCGGTCAAAAGGTTGTGCCGCTTATTTTTTGCATAACATATTTATACATACAAAAAGAGAGTTATAAATTTGCGAGCAGTAACAATAAACAATAAACAATGCGCTCATTAGAAAGCTACGTACGTTCAATTTCAGATTTTCCACAGAAAGGCATCATTTTTCGCGATATTACGTCGGTTGTGCAAGACGCCGATGGCTTGCATTTGGCAGTCGATACTATGCAAAAACTTGTTTCCGACATCGATTTCGACATTGTTGTTGTGGAGGAGTCGCGCGGATTTATTTTCGGCACGCCTATAGCCTACAATATGCATAAGCCAGTAGCCTTGGCTCGCAAGAAAGGCAAACTGCCATGCGAAACTGTGTCGACCGAATATGCACTTGAATATGGCACTGCAACTATCGAAATGCACAAAGACGCCATACAGAAAGGTCAGCGTGTGCTCATCGTCGACGACCTACTTGCTACGGGTGGCACCATAGCTGCATCGATAGAACTTATCGAAAAACTTGGCGGCATAGTGGCTGGCATAGTTGTTCTTATTGAGCTCGAGGGTCTTAATGGCCGAGCCAAAATAGGAAACTATCGCGTTGAATCGGCAATAAAATACAGCGGTAAATAGTACTTACCGCTTTTCTTTTTTTCATAATTATTCCTATGCTACCAACCATCGAAAGTCAGTCGCAACTCGAGCGTCTAATAGATAAATATGGTGTGTTGCCGTTTTTCGATAGTCCCATAAGCGGTTTTTCAATATGGGAACACACGCCCGCAGAACTCCAATTCTCCGATGAGGTTGATGGTCCATGGGAATGGAAAGGTCCGATATGTAGGAACCAGCAGAGCGCCTACGGAAAGTTTTTTAGTGACAAAGCAGGATTTGTGTCGCTCGATATTTTCAGATATTTCGCTGCTTATAGGCGTAGTAAATACACTCTCAATGCCGAAGAAACGCGCATTCTTAATACTATTATCGATCACGAATCGATGCTAACGAGCGAAATACGTAAGGCTTGCGGCTACAAACGAAACTACGGCAAAAAGAAACCATCGTCATTCGACATCTTAACTAAAGAGACAAAGCCAGCCCCCAAAGCTCAATCTAACAAGTCTGAGAGCTTCGACAAGATAATGACTCGCCTACAAATGGGAGCATACGTAGTTATTGCCGATTTTGAATATAAATATAAGCACGATGGTACGCGCTATGGCTGGGGCTTGGCTCGATTTAGCACACCCGAACTACTCTTCGAAAATTTGATGGACGACATCGATTCTATCACGCCCGACGATGCTCGCCTACAACTAATAAACCACCTAAAGACTCGCTTGCCTTTTGCTTCTGCGGCTCAAATAGAAAAATTGATTGGGTAGGGGAGTGTAGCGCACCTCGAGTGTGAGGCTTGTAGGGATAATCATATTAATGCCGAAAAGAAAAAAATCACGAAAGAATCACATCTCTGTGTCTTCCGTGATTATTCTATGTATCACCGAATTGAACGAATTAATACACAAAGAAATTCGTTTAATTCTTGACTAAGTTGCCCTCCATGTCAATTGACACGAAACACATTTTATGTATCACCGAATTGAACGAATTAATACAAAAGAAATTCGTTTAATTCTTGACTAAGTTGCCTTCCATGTCAATTGACACGAAACATATTTTATGTATCACCGAATTGAACGAATTAATACAAAAGAAATTCGTTTAATTCTTGACTAAGTTGCCCTCCATGCCAATTGACACGAAACACATTTTATGTATCACCGAATTGAACGAATTAATACAAAAGAAATTCGTTTAATTCTTGACTAAGTTGCCCTCCATATCAATTGACACGAAACACATTTTAGTTCAATTCGTGTTAATTCGGTGATTTACGTCTCAAATGCTTTTCATCGCCACAAACTGAGCTTCGCCATCACCGATAGTAAACTCTTGGTCGTAGACGTTGACGATGAGGTTGCCGTTGCCACGTTGCTTGATGGTAGTGCCTTTTGCATCTACAATAACATCAATGTCGTGACCGCGGAACGTGATGGTGAAAGTGTAGCTCTTCCATTGAGGCGGAATGATTGGCTTAAGGTAAAGTTTGCCGTTGTAGACGCGCTTACCGCCAAAGCCTTCCACAATCGACATCCAAGTACCAGCCATCGAGGTGATGTGCAAGCCTTCGTGAACTTCCGAGTTGTAGTCGTCGAGGTCGAGGCGTGAGGTGCGCAGATACATCTCGTAGGCCTTATCTATGCGACCAATGCGAGCTGCCAAAATGGCGTGTACGCAAGGTGAGAGCGACGATTCGTGCACTGTGCGAGGCTCGTAGAAATCGAAGTGGCGAGTGATGGTGTCGGTATCGAATTCGTCTTCGAAGAGGTAGATGCCTTGCAGCGTATCGGCCTGCTTGATGAAGCACGAGCGCAAGATGCGGTCCCACGACCAATGTTGATTTATTGGGCGTTCCGAAGCAGGCAACTGGTCGGTAGTTATCTGCTCCTTATCCATATAGCCATCTTGCTGCATAAATATGTTGAGCTTCTCGTTGAATGGATAGTGCATACGCTCGTTGATGTCGCGCCAACGGTCGAGTTCTTTCTCGTCGAATGCAACTTTTTGGCTGATGCGAAGCCAAGCTTGAGCATTGTCGGTTTTTACCTTGTCTATGCATTGGGCTGTGTAGCGCATACACCAGTTGGCGAGGCGGTTTGTATACCAGTTGTTATTGATATTATTCTCGTATTCGTTCGGCCCCGTAACGCCAAGCATGACATACTTACCGCGCTCTTCGGAGAATGTTATACGCTGACTCCAGAAACGCGATATGCCAATAAGCACTTCGAGTCCATACTCTTCCAAATACTTATAATCGAGCGTATGTCGAAGATAATTATGGATAGCGAACGCAATAGCGCCGTTGCGATGAATCTCCTCGAACGTTATTTCCCATTCGTTGTGGCACTCTTCGCCATTGATAGTTACCATAGGATAGAGTGCTGCGCCGCCTTTGAAGCCGAGTTTTTGCGCATTTTCGATGGCACGTTCAAGATGCTTATATCTATAGATGAGCAACTGGCGTGTAACTTGCGGATTGGCCGTAGATATGAAGAACGGAATGCAATAAGCTTCGGTGTCCCAATAGGTTGTACCGCCATATTTTTCGCCTGTAAAGCCTTTAGGACCCACATTGAGGCGGTCGTCTTCGCCAGTGTAGGTTTGGTTGAGCTGGAATATGTTGAAGCGAATGGCTTGCTGAGCTTCTACGTCGCCTTCAATCTTAATATCGGAGTGTTTCCACTTGCCAGTCCAAACGCCAATATGTTCTGTAAGCATATTATCGAAACCTTTCTCAATGGCTTTGGCGGCTTGTTGTTCGGCGGCCGATTTTATATTGTCGGCGCTATAGTTAAGAGTTGAGCAAACGCCAATGTATTTTTCGATTGTGGCAGTGTCGCCTTGGTTGCAACCAACTACCACACGATTGCCTACCCACGCCTCTTTCTTTATAAGCTCTGGGCGGTTAGTTGTTTGTAGCCCGTTGCATTTGACATTGTAGCGCATAGCAAAGGCAACGCGGAAATCGAGTTTTTTGGTTTGTGCCACGAGCGAAGCTTGTCCGCCTTTCACGTCCATTTCGAGCACATTCCAGAAAGCTTCATCGTAGTTGCTATCGGTATTTACCACGCCACCGTCGATGTATGGAGTGAAGCTTATCTTGCCGCTAAAATTAACTGGAGTGACGCTATAGCGAATAGCAGCCATCTCGGTGTCGGCCATGCTCAAGAAGCGCTTAGCACACACCTTAACCACCTTCCCACTTGGAAGTTCGGCAGAAAAAGTGCGTTCCAAATGGCCCTCTTTCATATTGAGTACCATACGGAATTGACTCACTTTGCATATATACAAGTTGAGTATTTCGTCGTCGATAGTTACGTTTATGCCAATGTAGTTAGGCGAGTTGAGCACCTTGGCAAAATATTCAGGATAGCCATTTTTCCACCAACCCACACGCGTTTTGTCGGGATAGTATATGCCAGCTATGTAGCTGCCTTGCAATGATGGTCCTGAGTATTGCTCCTCGAAGTTGGCTCGCTGACCCATTTTGCCATTGCCAAGGCTAAATATGCTTTCCGACGAACGATGATTAGCGGGGTCGAAACCATCTTCTATTATGCACCATTCATCGGCGGTTAGATACTTTTTCATTTCTATAATTACTTATAAATGGATAATTGACAGTTAATTATAACATCGCGAACATTGTCAATGTTTCAGTTATCCATTGTCAATTTACTTATGTTCATTTCATTCAGTCCACCAACAACCAAGTTGGCTTTGCCGAGTATTTCGGGCGAACCGATGCCAACGCACTTCATACCGCCAGCAATAGCCGCTTCGATACCTGCTGCAGCATCTTCAAACACTACGCATTCTGCAGGTTGAAGTCCCAAAGCCTCTGCACCTTTCAGAAAAACCTCTGGGTCGGGCTTGGCTTTGCTCACCTTAGTTCCGTCGATAATGGCATCGAAGAGTGGTGTGAGTTGTAGGCGGTTGAGAATAGTCATAGCATTTTTGCTGGCCGAGCCAAGCGCTACGCCTATGCCTGCTGTGCGCAATTGCTTGAGGAAGTCGGCAGCACCAGGCAGAACTTCGTCGGGCGTCATTTGGCTAATTAGCTTAACGTAGTTTTCGTTTTTCTCAGCTGCCAGACGTTGCTTCTCGTCATCGCTCAACCCCTTTATGCCGCCCACTTCGAGAAGTATTTCGAGCGATGCCATACGGCTGACTCCTTTGAGGCGTTCGTTGTCTTTCTCGGTAAACTCAAATCCAAGTTTCTTAGCAAGGTCGCGCCATGCTATGTAGTGATATTTTGCAGTGTCGACTATCACACCGTCGAGGTCGAATAAGCAACCTTTTATCATAATTATTTTACTATTTACTATTATCCAATTTTGTCATGTTGAGTGTAGTGAAACATCTCAGTACTTATGTTTCTCAATTCTCAACTTTCAATTTTCAATTTTCAATTTCTTTTCACTGCAAATGCTGCCACAATTCCACCGCACAATATCAGTGTGCCAGCCACCACAAGCATAGCTGGTTGCGAGCCTCCCACAAGTCCAAGTATCAGACCTCCAACGAGTGCTGCTACTATTTGTGGCAAGCAGATGGTGCAATTGAACAATCCTAAGTATGCTCCCATACTATCCGACCCTTCGAGGGCATTGGTAAGTATGGTGAATGGCAGTGCCAACATTGCTGCCCAAGCGCAACCTACAAGAATCAGCGGAACAAACATCAGATAAGCGTCGTGAACGAACATTGTGCCGATGAATCCTATGCCGCCTATGGCTAAGCTAACTATGTATGCAGTGCGAGCCGAACGGAAACGCGGTATCACCATGGCCCATAGCACCGAACCAATGGCTTGCACGGCGTAGAGAATGCCTACCCAGTTGCCTGCCTCTTGATATGCTGCCGAAGTGACGTCGGTGGTGTTCCATACGTTGTCGGCAATGGCGCCTGGCATGTATGTCCACATATACAGGAATGCTGCCCAGCAGAAGAATTGTACCAATCCGACTGTCCAGAATTCGCGTGGCGCATTGCGCAGTAGAGCTACAAAATTGCGCTTGGGCCTTTCGGTGGCTTGCTGCGTGGTGTCGATGCCATGAAACTCGGCATACTCTTTAGGTGGCATCTCCTTCACACGTAGCGTTGTATAGATGACGCATAATATAAGTATGGCGGCACCAGCATAGAACGAATAAATGACGGTGTCGGGCACAACGCCTTCGGGCGCAATGTTGCTTATACCTATCCACGCCAATACAAAAGGAAACACAAAACCTACGAGCGAACCAGCATTGCACAAGAAACTCTGGATTGAGTATGCAAGACTCTTTTGGCGTTCGTTCACCATGTCACCCACAAGCATCTTGAATGGTTGCATAGCCATATTTATGCTTGTGTCGAGAAACATCAGTGCAACGAGACCGAACATCATAGCCGCACCCACCGTTAGATTGAAGCCTCCCGCATTTGGCAGCAAACACATAACTACTACGGCAGCCGCTGCGCCTATAAATAAATATGGTATGCGACGACCGAAGCGTGTCCATGTGCGGTCGGATAGAGTGCCTATGATGGGTTGCACTATCATACCCATCAGCGGCGGCAGAATCCAAAAGAAACTGAGGTCGTGTGGGTCGGCACCCAATGTGGCGAAGATGCGACTAATGTTGGCACTTTGCAAAGCATAGGCAATCTGCACTCCGAAAAATCCGAAGCTCAAATCGACTAAGCCTCTGAAAGGCATGTCGCGTTGTTTGTTGAGGTTACTCATTTCTTTTTTCCTTTTTTCTTGTCATGTTTACGTCAATAGATAACAGCCTAAGCCGTATATGTATTGGCATAACAACGACAATGCATTATTTCTTTTTGCAGTGGTAGATGTGAAAGAGTTGCACTTGATGCTTTGGCTCAAAGCATGTGCAGAACGATATTTATGTGCAGAAAAAATTAAGTCCACGAGCAAAGGTAAAGGAAAAATAATCTCTCGCAACGCTTGCTATAACTGACTTTTGCCAATTGATGATTGTCAATTACGCTGCAAGTCGCATTTCAAACGTTTGCGGTGAGGATGAAAAAATCCGATCTTTTTTTGAAAAATTTTTCATGCAGATTTTTGCAAACGATTGCGATGAAAATGGCCTGACTTTCTTAGCATTTTAGCACCGCTGTTAATAGTTTCGCTTGTTACTATTTCTACATTTGCTCATCTTATTATTCATAAAATCAAAATAGTCAATATGAAACATTCAGCCCTTGCGTTTTTTTTGTCCTTCTGTATGCTTCATTTTACAGCATGTAAAGACGACGATTCTACATCTACGCCCGATAATCCACAGAATCCCGAAGAGCCTACCGAGGTCGATTGGTCTGCTCTTGTGGCTTCGCCCGATGCGTGGGACAACCAGAAGCGTGGCAACATAACATACCAACTCTTGGTATACTCTTTTGCCGACTCCGATGGCGATGGTATGGGCGACTTCAACGGCATAACTCAACATTTGGACTATATAAGTAGCCTTGGTGCTAACGCCATTTGGCTTTCGCCTATACATCCTGCCGCTTCGTATCATGGCTACGATGTGAAGGACTACACCGAGGTCAATCCAGATTATGGCACTATGGCCGACTTCGAAAACCTCGTTGCCGAGGCGCATAAACGCGACATAAAAATCTATCTCGACTATGTGATGAACCACACCAGCGTGGAGCACCCTTGGTTCATCGATGCTAAAGGCAACGCCGATAGCCCTTATCGCGACTACTATATCTTCTCTAAGGATCCGCAAGCGGACATCGCTGCTGGCAACATAGCTATGATTGCCAACGAAGGCTCTGCGGGCTACGACTGCGGTCAATGGTTCTCCGACGACGAGAGCGATGCTTTTACTGGTATATATACTTTCACCCTCGACTGGAATGCGCAGACGGTCACCGTTACCGAAGGAACCTCCGTCGATGCCGACAATACCGACACCAATACTAATATGTATCTCTATTATGGTGATGGCGTCTGCAAACGTTTCTACAATAAGGGTAACAATAAATATGAACTCACTGTCGACCTCAACACCACTTGGGGCTTCCTCATTCGCACAAGCAATACCTCGTGGGACGGCGGCACTAAATATGGCGCTTCGTCCTCGTCGGATAAACTTACGCTCGGCACTCCGCTGAAACTCGACAATAGCACGGCTGCTAATATCGTATTCAATACTATGGATACTTATTATTATCACAGCCATTTCTGGACTGGCTCGTTTGCCGATATTAATTATGGCGCGGTAGAAAGCTGCACCGAAAGTGCACCCTACAAAGCCCTCGTGGAGGCTGCCAAAGGTTGGGTAGATAAGGGCGTTGATGGCCTCCGCCTCGATGCCGTAAAGCATATCTACCACGATGGCTCGTCCGACGAAAACCCTCGTTTCCTCAACGCTTTCTACAACGAGATGAACGAATACTACAAGCAAAACCACACCAACGACTTCTATATGGTTGGCGAAGTGTTCGACGAATACAATGTGGTTGCGCCATACTATGCCGGTTTGCCTGCGCTCTTCGAATTCTCGTTCTGGAACCGATTGAGCTATGCCATAAATAACTACACCGGACGCTATTTTGCGAGCGATATTATGGAATATCAGCAGCTCTATGCCACCTATCGCACCGATTACATCGAAGCCACCAAGCTCTCCAACCACGACGAAGTGCGCACCGCCTCAACTCTCGGCTTGTCCACCGACAAAGAGCGCATGGCTGGCATGGTGTTGCTCACCTCGGCTGGTCAGCCATACATATACTACGGCGAAGAACTTGGCCTCTTTGGCAGCAAGGATAATGGCGATGAATATGTACGCTCGCCAATGCTTTGGGGCGATGCTTCGACCACTGCTCCTTTCGACAAGATCGACAGCAAAGTGGCGCGCGGCATAAAGACCGTGCCAACTCAAGAAGCCGACACTGCATCGCTTCTATCGGCCTACAAAAATATGGCTAAGCTGCGCAATACCTATCCAGCCCTTGCCACAGGTGCAATGCAAGCACACGGCACCTACAACAAAAACAACGATAAATACAATCAAATAGCAGCTTGGTATCGCACCACAGCCGACCAGAAGATGCTCGTAGTGCACAACATTTCAGCATCGACAGTAGAAGTGCCTATCAGCGACAATATTGATAAATGCGTTGGCGTGTTTGGCTCGGTAGATAGCAAAAACACCGATGATGCTTTGACGCTAAATATGGGCGCATTCAGCTCGGTAGTATTCTTGCTGAAGTAGAACCTCACCCACTACTCATAGCACACAGAGGACTATCACTATTAGTGGTGGTCCTCTTTTTATATGTATAAGGATAGTGAAGAAATGTGCTTATAACTTGCGGTGAACTGGATAAAACATTGCTTCGCCGCAGAATAAAACATAGTTATAAGTATGTATTGTAGCGTCGATTGGTAATTTTCATTGAGTCGCGTAAATGGATTTTTGCACGTATGCAGAAATTTTCATTGAGTCGTGAAAACGATTTTTTGCACGTATGCAGATATTTTCATTGAGTCGCGTAAATGGATTCTTGCACGTATGCAGAAATTTTCATTGAGTCACGAAAACGATTTTTTGCACAATGCGGAAAATCCATTGTTATGATTAAATCATGGTTTCGCAAGTTGCGCAACCGCCATTCAGTCGTTGAAACATAGTTTCGCAAGTTGCGCAACCGCCATTCAGTCGTTGAAACATAGTTTCGCAAGTTGCGCAAGTCCCATTCAATTGTTAAAACATAGTTTCGCAAGTTGCGCAAGTCCCATTCAGTTGTGAAAACATAGTTTCGCAAGTTGCGCAACCCCCAATGAGTCATAAAAATGATTTTTTGATGCGAAATAAGAAACCGCCACCGAAGTGCATCGATGACGGTTACATATATGTACGTATGTCTCGTTATGTAAACGTGTCATTCTTGTGTGGCAGAAGTCTCAACTTCATTGTCATCATCTTTTTTGCGTTTACGACCTTGTTGGTATTGCGATGCAACCTTGTTGATGTCTTGTTGTAAGTACAGTGCAGTTTGCTCTAATGCTTCGGTAGGGCTGATGATAAGCAATGCGTTTATATACTGCATAAGCTGAATGAATAGAGCCTCGTTCTCGGTGCGAGCGGCCTTCATCTCTCCAACTAAGTACGACGATTGGTCCTCGTTGCGCTGCGCCATAAGGTTGGCAATCTCTTGCGTGAGAGTGTTGGCCTTCTGCACAAGCGTTGTGAGACCCATAGCAGCGAGGTCGGCGGCTTGGTCGGCTTTGGCAAACACTTGGGCAATGTTCTGCCATTTGCTATTCTGAGCGAGCAGAGCTTCGGTGCGGCGATAGTCGAAATCTTTGAACGGCTGGCTGATGTGGCGACCACGCAACGCATCCTCATCGTCGGGCAATTCGGCCCAATAGCGAGCCACTCCTTCGATTACTTGAGTGATTTTGTCGCGAGCTGCGTCTTTTTCGGCTATAGCTTCGGTGAGGAACGACTTGGTAGACTGCTTGTAGGCAGCAGCATAGCGTTCGCAACTCTGATGAAAGAGGGAAGCTAAGTCGATAAGTTGTTTTTCTGTGCCTTTGTATGCCGTCATACGTTCGTCGATGGCAGTGATTAGCGAATAGTAGAGCGCGTTATCGTACTTCGATACGCTCGGAAATTGGATTTGTGTCATAAGATTTCCTTTCTGTTTGGTTAGACAATATGTATTAATAACTGATTCAGAGGAATTCGTCTCGTAATGCAAATATATGTTAATATTATTTGTGCGCAATAGTAAGCTATTCGAGATGCTCAGAGGCAGTATATATTCCTGAATGCTAAAAAATGTTATAAAACTGCTTGCTATAATGAATGCTTATCGGCAATTTTGTGCCACTATGTATGCGGATAGTGTACACCCGCCATTATCGCTGCATTATTAGGTTATTATTCACTAACAACAAATCTAAATTTTATGAATCTCAGAACTTTTGCTGTGTTTGCAACGTTAGGCTTGCTCTCGTGTTCGTCTGCAAGTTGGGCTCAATACAGTACCGACCGTCATGTGTCGTGGTATAGGGTAGTTAATTTCCCTACTTACTTTGTAGAAAATGAGGCTGACCGAACCTTTATTGTCACTTTTAGCGGTGAAGAACGTGTGTTCAACACATTTAGTCCCGAAGAGCTTGCAGAGCGCGTCAAATTTGGCGGTTGGACACAAGTGCACTTGCGCGATAATGCCTATATGAGCGTGAATGTCCACTTCAGCGATTTGATGATTGAGACTATTGACGTTGTAGATAAAAGTTCGACGGACAAAGAAGGAAATGTCAAACCAAGTTTCGAGCCCTTCTTTATATATACTTTCCCTGCACACGTAGAGTTCAAAAATCCTGTTGCCAATAACTCTTTTGATGTAAATAGAGAGTCGTTCGAAGGCAACAAGCGCATGGAATTTCACATAAAAAAGGAATTCCCAAGTCGTAGAGAGGCTGTTGAGTATGTAAAGAACAACAAGCCCAAATTCATCTCCGAAGTTATTAAGACTAATGTGGATAATGTGCTAAAACGTGTCAACGAGAGTGGTACGAGCAACTATGGCTATGGCGCTACCAACGCTCGCGTGGAGTATTACAACCTCGACTCGAAGAAGCATCCTAACTACGAAGAGCAGGTGAAAGATGCCGAAACGTTGAAGGCTATCTATTCTAATTGCACCTCAGGTCGACCAATAGACAAATCTCAGGTGATGCCTATTATCGAAAGATATAAGCAAATCGTAGAGACGCTTAACGACACTGAACGCAAGCAGAAGAGAGCCAAGATTCACCTTATGGCTACTATTGCCGAGATATATCTTACGCTCGACGATTTGGATAAATGTGCCGAGTGGGCTCAGAAGTTGGTAGACCAATATAACGAGGAAGATGGCGAAGACTTAATCGATAAGGTCAAGAAGGTTAAGGCTCTTATGGATAAGTATAAAGTGACAACGCGTCATTTTGTAGCTAAAGCACCAGAGGTTAATGAAGAATTGCCTGAGAATAACGTTGTTGATGCACCACAACAGCCAGTTGTTGTTGAGCGCGTTATCGAGAAAGTGGTCGAGAAAGAGGTAAAGGCTAAAGACCCTGTATGTACCGTCTCTGTTAATGGCGATATGTATGAGTATGAGCATTATATCGATGCATTCAACGAGCATGCGCGCACCGAGGGCTCTACAACTTCTGTATATATAAAGGCTCGCAAATCGTATGTAAACGAAGAAAATTATTCATACGGACGTATCAATGGCGGTAATGTAACATTCGATTTGAATGGTCAGAGCGTTTATGGACGAATGGTTACGTTAATACAAATATATGATGGCACTCTTACCATGGTTGGTAATGGTCGTATTAGCCTTGGCTTTGAAAATGTAATACGTTGCGCAGGCGGTCAAACTACCATCAATATGTCTGCTGAATTAGAAGCGCCAATACCAGTAGCATTAGACAATGGCGCGAAAATGACAATAGTTGAAGGCAATTTCAAGTCAACCAGAAGAGCTTGCCTCGATGCACAAAATGGCAGTCAAGTAGTTCTTCAAGGTGGTAGATTTGATAAGGCAGAGGCTGCAGAAGCTGCTATTACTTTCGATGCCAAATCGAAGGTAGAACTTGCTCCAGGTTATGAGTATGTATACTTCGTGCCTCACGATGGCGTAAAAAGCCTACGTGAAATAAAGGGTAACGTGCTCTACAGCGGTGAAGTACGCAAGATAAAAGAGTAGCAAGTCATCTATTAACTCTATAATATTTACGCGCGACGAACAACCAAGTTTGTCGCGCGTTTTGGTTTTTCATATCCTAATTATTATTAAGCCCTTTTAACTCTCAACCTAAACCATAAAATGTCTATTTTTGACTCGCTAAACGTTGATTACTCCTATATTGTACTCAAAGGCATATATATTATTGGCCATTTTGCTTCCTTCGTGCTCAGTTATTGTCGATAAGCCATCTACTTTCGATATTATGGGTACATACGCTACGCAACAAGACGAACATCTGGGTGGCGAATATTCTTGTGATGCGCATTTCGATACATTTCAGCATTTCACACCATTCGGTTTAGCCACATCAGCCAATACCGCGTTGACGTTTAATTTCGATGGTCTTTTTGAGTTCCCTTCGCTCACTCTCAATTATGAACTTAGCATCGATGGCGATTGGTCTTTTGAGGATAGCATCATATCGGTAGATGTCGATACAGCATCCTTTTCATATACATACATAAACTCAACGGCGCATAACTACACCGAAGAGTCGATGGTGCGTTACCTACGCAAAGAAGTGGACAATAGCATTGCTAAAGTTTTGTGTGAGCGATTGCGTTCTTCTAATGTGTCTGATATGCGTTTATTGTCGCTTTCCGATTCTGTTATGCAAGTTTCGGTGGGCGATACCATAGTTATAAATATGCATAGACAATAAAAAAACAAGAGCCTCAGATTTGCTCCAAAGCTCTTGTGATATTCTTGCTAAAAATAGCCGACTTATTTCTTATCCGTAGAGTAAACAGAATTGTTTATCTCTTTGTTCAAAGTTTTCTTTTGGAGTTCGTAGAGCGTATAGCTGCCGTCTTCTTCTATCATCTTTAGCGAATTGAGCGTTAGGTCTTTGGCGTCGTATTTTAGCTCCAAGTTGCTTATTTTGCTGCGACCCACTTTGAAGTTAACAGCTATTTCAACCACATATTCTTTAGCCCCTTTTTTAGCCGATTTCAACGAACCTTCGAGGTCAGTCAAAGAGCCAGCCATGCACGAGAGTAGAGTAGAAGAGAGGTCTTCTACGTGGTGATTTTTAGACTTCATGTTGCGCACCTTGCCATCTTTGCCAATAGCAACTTTGTCACCATTGATTATCATTTTTTCGCCATCGCTATAGAGCATACTCAATTTGTCGGCTTTAGTAAAGTAGAAGTCACCTTGCGAAGTCACATCCGAGTTGAGATACGACATTTTTTGCGTTCTTTTGAACTGGCATTGGATGGTTTGTACTTTTTCGTTAGCACTCTTTATCGAATTGAGTTCGGCAGAGTTGTTAGCATTTTTCAGTTGCGCTTCTATAGAGGAAAGGGTTGCAAATAGCGCTACTGCTGAAAAGATAATTTTCTTCATTGTTAATTAATTATGTCTCTTAATGTCATCAACTAAAGTTTGCATGCCCAAAATTTCGGCACATGTAAATATTGAAGTCATCGAAACGCCCAAAATACCATGCAAATTCAAGCTTTGACCTGTCAGCAATAGGTTTGCAACAGGAGTGCGTGGTGTAAGCAATGTATACATAAGTTTGTTGTAGTCTTTTCTGACACCATAAGCTGAGCCATGCTCTGTAGCTGTATAGTCGGCATAGGTGAGAGGTGTACTACAGTATATATTTTCAATTGCTTCTTCCAAGTTGTCAATGTATTTCGACGCTTCTGCTATGCAAAGTTTAGCCATTTCAAGTTTCAACTTTTCATAGTCTTCTCCGCGTTTACCAATTTTCGTGCCATACCATTGCGACACAGTTTCCCAACGCATTGGAGTTAGTATGTCGATGTTTTGTGCATATTCAGTGCCTTCAGTTGGTGGTGCAAAACTTATAAGTATAGCCGATGCATCGTTCTCCGAGGTGGAGTGTAGCTTCCAAATATCTTCGTTGCGATATGCATAGATATTTCTATTCAGATATTTCACCATGTTGGGCTTCAGAGCTATGTTCACAGTGAATATGCCGAACGTATTTTCAAGGTTTTCAATGCGTTTGCTATATATCTTGCGCACCAAATGGCTGTTGTGCAGGAGCTTCATAGTGGTAGCTGGGTGTACGTCCGAAATGAACATGTCGGCATCAATACTCTCGCTACCATTTATAACTACGCTCGCTATTTTGCCATCTTCCGTAGCTACGAAGTCGGTCACTTCGGCATTGCGGCGCACTTCACCACCAAGAGCTTCTATCTGTTTACGAAGCGTTTCGGCTATCTGCATTCCTCCGCCGCGCAATCGGTATGCACTTTGAATGAACGAACTATTTATCTGCGCAAAAGTGTATAATGGCAAAGTAGCAGGATTAAGCTCCATTTTGAGCGATGTGCCCGACAGTACGTTACGTAGAAGTGGATTACTTATAGTCTTACATAAATAATCATAAGCCGATTGCGCAAAGAGCGATTGCGTATACACTACATCGGCATCTTTGGGAGCAAAGCTATTTATGGTGTTTTGTCCTACTTCGCGTAGCAGATTGGTGTATTCTCTGAGGTTCTCCTTTTGGTCGGGGAAAGCTTCGCTGAGTGTCTCGCAGAAATGGTCGTAGCCATTGGCAAATTTGTAGCTTTTGCCTTCAATTATTACCTCGTCGAAAAAATCGGAGTCCATCTTCACCCATGGCAACTCCATCAATCCAAAGTAGCTGAACAAAGTGTGGAGCATTTGCCCTTTTTCGAGACCGCCTACATAGTGAAACCCTGTGTCGAACGTTTGACCCTTGCGGCGAAATGTCTGTAGCGAACCTCCTATGAGAGCATCTTTTTCAACTACGCATACATGTTTGCCGTGTTTGGCAAGTATTAAGCCGCATTCGAGGCCGCCTAATCCTGCTCCAATAATTATTACATCAAATTTTGGCATCGCGATCTTCTTTCTTGTTTCGTTTGGTGAGTAGCCATTTCTCGTTGATCTTATAGCGAATCATAAGACGCACCAACGCATGATATAAGTATGGCTGAAGTGTATAGGCTAACAGCAATGCCGAAACCAAGCCTACTATTGTTGCTACGCCTATCGATTTTAGTGCTGGATGTGTAGCAAAAAGTAGCGAACCAGTACTGATAATAAGCACAAGCACCGAGAAGAATATCGCAGTCTTGTGATATATCAGTAGCCGTGGCTCCGATTGTGAGCGTGCTTTCGAAAGCAGACCGTCCATTACGAATATGCTGTAATCTACGCCTATACCAAAGATGAAAGTAGATATAATGATGTTCACCAAGTTGAATTGCATACCCATTATGCCCATCATGCCAAGCACTATATACCAGCTTAGTGTAACAGGCAAGAATGCGATGAGCGACAACAATATGTTGCGATATGATAGTAATAGCACTATAAATACAAACGCCATAGAGAATCGTAGAGCTATGTTGAAGTCATCGTTTATGGCATTTACCATTGCTTCGGTGTAGAACATTGGGTCTACCACCAAGCAGCCTGGTATCTTGTCGATGGCTTTGCCTACAACCGATTTGTTGGCTTCGGGCATCTGCGCTGGGGTAAATACCATATACACACTATCGGTATGCTCAATAATGTTGACTACTATGCCGCTTGGTATAATCTCAGCTTCGTAGAGTGATTGTGGCTCAATATCATCTTCTATCATATTGAAGAATGGCGTATAGAACTTTGGCGAGAGACCGTATTTAGCGCACTCTTTGTCGATGCGTCCTTTTACGTATGTTATTCTCTCTGGCGTCCAATACTCTTTCCACGCATCGATGTTTTCTTGCGCTTCGTCTTCTGTTAAGAATAATGATGATGCTTTCGAGTAGCCTTTTATCAAGCCCTTTGCTTTCAACGAATCGCATGTTGCGCTAATCTTGCGGCTTATAAGTAGTGCACTATCTAAGTTGTGCGACGATGCTGCATAATATGTCGTTACTTGTCCTGGCTGCGTTTTCGATGCAAGAAGTTCAACCGACTCTGATATTTTAGGCTCGTAGTAGCTTATATTCTTCAAATTAGCATCGAACGACACCCAACGTTGCGTATACAGACATACACCAGCTACTATTACTATCAATGCTATCAACCAGCGATGTTGTTCGAATGGGTGAGAGTTGAGTCTTTCGAGAACTTTGAAAGCTTTCTTCGACTTGCGGTTGCGCTGCGGGTTGAAGAAGTGAGGTAGGAAGACTAAACAGAATGTTGTTGTTCCTATCAAACTGAACGAAGCAAACAAACCGAAATCTCGCAGCAAATCCGATTGTGTCAGCATCAAGCCCAAGAACGAACCTACTGTTGTCAGACTGCCTAAGAAAATTGGCTTTGCTTGATCTTGTAGTACGCGTTCGGGGGTGCTAACATACTTATAATGAGTGATTATATGCAAACAATAACTTAGCGCCACTCCGAGCACAATTGCTCCAATGCCAAGTGCCATCAGCGACATTGTGCCTTTGATGAAATACATCATTGCCAAAGCGAAAAAGGCCCCGTAGCCAACAGGTAAGAGTAGCATAGGTATGGTCGACTTGTTTTTGAAGCAGAGCCATATCACTATAAATATTATCACCAGCGAAATCGACAGTGTGAGCGATAGATCTTTCTTCACTTGGCGTGAGTTGTATACGCTCTGAACTGGTGAACCGTGGTATTGAATCTTTATGTTGGGATACTCTACAACGAATTTGTCAATCTCGTTTTCGAGCATCTCAATTAGTTTGTTTCCACTTTTCGAGTCGAACGATTTGAAGCCAGGCGAAATGTAGGCCAATGCTATCGTAGTGTCTGGCGTAAAGAAGTGGCTGTTGTAAAGTGTTTGGTTGCTGCCGAGCCCATTGCGCACTTCTTTTACTTTGTTTATGAGTATGTTGCGCACGCCAATTGGGTCACATGCTATCAAGTCTTTCATCACCATAGCCGACGACGACGTGAGTGCTTTGTAGTTGCTCTCTATTATCCTTGCTATGTTTTCGTCTGTCAGCAAGGTGTCGATGGCTTCATAAGAGTCGGCATCGATGAATGAAGGGAAATTCTCACTTAAGTAGCCAATGGCATCGAGCAATGTCTCCTCGTCCATTTGGTAGAGAATGTCGTCTATGTATTTAGTAGCAGAGTCGGCTTCTTGCAGACGAGTTATGAATGTGTCAGTAATTTCTGCAAGTTCATCGGGGTCGGTGTCTTCTTCGCCTTGTGAACTTATGAGAAGAAATATTTTGTCTTTTACTCGCAGATTAGCGAACGCTAAACTTCCGCTATCTGAATTGTTTGTCGAGGGTAGAAGTTTGGTTATATCTTCTTCGTATTCAATACGTACACCAAAAGAAATAAAAAGTAAACTGCTTATAACTAAGGCAGTTATACGAGTTTTACGATGCTTAGCTAAATATTGGTATATTCTTAATACTACTTTTGTAATCATTGCTTACTATTTCAACACAAAGGTTCCTTTGTAGCTGACGTAAGTAATGCCATCGTTTGATATTGTTGCCTTTGCGTCAACTGAGTCATTGTTGTTTGTTAGAATTATTTCGAGCTGCAAATGTACTCCTTTTTGTGGAGTAAGCAGTGTGCTAAATCTACAAACATTTATACTCTTTAGGCAAAGTTGTTTGTTTAGGGCATCTTCAGTACACTCTCTTATCATTTGAATAGAGCATACCCCAGGCGAAATAGGGTTTCCTGGAAAATGTCCTTGATATATTGGGTGGCTTTCTATCAAACTCACTTCGTATCGAAAGCCATTTTCGATATTTTCTTTGTTAAGTATGCGAAAGTATGAATCTTTTAGCATGGTAGTTATACTGAAAGTTTCATTTGACAATTGGCTATTGGTTCTCCATCAATCTCCGATTGTGCTTGAAAAAGGGTGATGTTTCCTACAACTTGTTGAATCTTGACTTTGGTGCGGATTTCTTGACCACTACGAGGCAATTTACCTGTAATGACAAATTTCTTCACTTCGCCTATGTAGCCAAGCAATGCTTCGTTGTTTCCTTCGATAGTAGCCTTATAACTTGCAAAAGCCGAAGCCGATTGAGCTATATGCTCAATCAGTCCCGGCTCTGTAAGTTCGCCATCTACGCAGAATATATTATCTGCCTTAATGGTGAGTCCAGATGTGGCTTCATCTTCGGTCGCGCTATAGAGCGTATCAACCATCAATATCGGCTCACGCTGGAGTAATAATTTTTTTATCGAATCTCCCTGATATAGTGGAGTTCCCATATTATTTCATTCTTTCAGCGAGGTAATCGTAGAGAATGCCAAATGTTTGAATCTTAGGCATGTCTGAACCAACGATTTTTACTCCAAAAGTGTTTTCTATAAGTGCTACCATGTCAACGAGGCTTAAGCTATCGAGTTGAAGGGTCTCTTTGATGTTAGCATCTGGGGTGATTACGCTTTCTTCTACTTCAAATTCCTCTGCCAACACGCTGTTGACTTTAGAAATAAGTTCGCTTCTTTCCATTTGTTATCGTTATTATTATGATGATTTATTTTATTGATTACAAATTCTTTACAATAAGTGTTGAGTTCGTTCCGCCGAAACCAAATGAGTTCGAAAGGAATACGTCGAAGTGTTTGCTTATGCGCTCAGCTGGTATGTTGAGGTGCATTGAATCTTCGTCAGGATTCTCGAAGTTGAGGTTTGCTGCTATAAAGTCGTTCTTCATCATCAGCATAGAGTAGATAACCTCGCTTGCGCCTGCCATCCACATTTCGTGTCCGGTCTGTCCTTTGGTTGATGTTACCTCTGGCTTGTGGTCTCCAAATACTGCTGCAATGGCTTTTGCCTCGTTTGCATCACCTACGTGGGTCGATGTAGCGTGTGCATTTACGTAGCCAATCTCTTTGATGTCCAAACCTGAACGTTTGATAGCCATCTGAAGTGAGCGTGAAGGACCTTCTACGTTTGGCGAAGAAATGTGGTCGCCGTTTGCAGAGAAACCATAGCTCAAAATTTCACCGAGAATTGGTGCTCCACGTTTAACTGCCGATTCGTAGCTCTCAATAATTACTGTAGCTGCGCCACCACCAGGAACAAGTCCATCGCGGTCGCGGTCGAATGGACGCGATGCCTTAGTTGGCTCATTCTCGCGTACTGAGAATGCACTGATACCGTCGAAACTACCGATAGAGAATGGATTCACCTCTTGTGCTCCACCGCATACTACTATATCTTGAAGACCATCTCTGATAAGTAACGCGCCAAGACCAATAGCGTGTGAACCACTTGCACATGCACCCGATACGGTCAAGTTGATACCTTTGAGCTTGAATAAGCAACCAAGGTTCATTGTTACGGTTGAGTTCATCGATTGGAAGATTGCTCCAGAGCCTACAAGTGTGGTGTCTTTCTTTTCGCGCATAATGTCTACGCTCTTAACCACTGCATCGGCTGAACTATCGTTGCCATATAGTAAACCCACTTCATGGGTGTTGAGATAATCTTGGTCAAGTTGAGCTTGCTTCAATGCATCGCGTGTCGCTACGTATGCATATTTAGCCTCTTCTGGCATATACACACGCTGACTGCGCGAAAGTTCGCCTTTCAAATCGGGGATGTCCAATTTCGCTGTGAGTGCTGAGCGGAAGCCCATCTCTTTGCGTGTTGGGTCAAATATGATACCAGACTTTCCTGTATATAGTGAGTCTCTAACTTCGTCAAGCGTTTTACCAAGGCATGAATATATGCCCATACCAGTAATTACAACTCTTCTTTCCATTTCTATAGATTATTCCTTGTCTGTTTTTTACTTGTGTACTTTTTACACCTAAAAATCGATGCGAATTTATTATTAACTCGTTTGTCTTGCAAATTCGGAAGCTCTTCTAATCGTCTGTACTTGGTGTTTTTATTGACTTTTAACCAAAAATAGGTCGAATTTTGGGTATTTCTACTTAGCTGTTGCTATTAATCGTACAATACGAGCTACAACAACGGCTGCATGTCGTTGTTTGCGTACATATAAAAAATGAGGCTGACTTGAAAAAGTCAACCTCATTCGAATATTGATAAGTCTCTATTATTTCACAATAAATTTCTTACCATTCTTGATGTATACGCCACGTGTTGGGTTAACTACCTTGCGACCTGAAAGGTCGTAGATGGTGTTGTCCTCAGCACCTTGGTTTGCTATGATGTTTTCTACTGGAGTAGGATTCTCAGAGTCCTTCAAGGCTTGTGTTACGGTGAATACAATGTCGCCTGCTCCCGCGGTTATGCTATAAGTGCCATCTTCATTGGTGGTGACTGCAACTTCAGCTCCGCCTACGGTAGCTTTTACCGATTCAACTTTGTAGCTTGCTGTTGCTGTTGCTGTGAAGGTTACTACATCGCCTTCAACAGCTTCTGTTGCTGAAGCGGTAACTTTTACACTATCTGTACCAGTAGCGGTAACGGTGTAAACAGCAGTTGTGATTTCGGGAATCGTAATTGCTTTGGTTGTGTAGTCGGCGAGGGTAGCGTCTTTTGTGAAACGATAACCAGAGAAGCCAACTTGTGAGCTGTGTTGGAATACAAGGTATGACTTGCCAGCCTCAACAGGGAAGTAGATATAGCCCCAGAATGGTTGATTGCCTTGACCGATGATGTTTGCGTCGATTTGTGTAGGTACAGAAGGCTCGCTTACTTCCGTAGTAGGATTTAGATTATTCGTTACACTATCTTGATATGCAGTGTATGCAGCAAGTTTTGTGTAGTAATCTGCAAGCGAAGCGGTCTTAATAGAGTCGATTTGCTCGTTAGAGAGGTATTTCTTGGTGCCATCAGCATTGTTCTGACCGTTGATATAACCCTCTTTTTTGTATTCGATTGCTTTTTCAGTAGCCTTGTCAACTACGTATGTAATACGGCTTCCCTTGTTTGCCCAAATACCTACTTGAAGTACACCAGCAGCTTTAGCTTCGAATTCGTAGTATAGGCCAGTCTTAGGAAGTCCCTTAGAACCATCTTCTTCGTAGTAAGTATATTGTGCGCGATATGTACCAGTTGGAGTGCCGTCGGTTACTATTTCTTCAGCAGCGATGTCTACGTATGGGTTACCCGTACCATTGAGATAGCTATAGTTAATATCGCCTTGGTTGTTTGTGGTCCATTTGATTTCGTTCCATTGACTTACGTTGCCGTCTTTGTCGATGAATTGAGCGCCACCACCAGCTTCTGGATTGTCAGCAGGAGTTGTACCACCAACTGCGGTCATGGTAATGTTTTCGGTGCTTGCCTTAACAACTGACTTGCCGTCTTCTACGTTGGTAGCGACATTGCTCTCATTTACAACAGATGCGAAATCATCATTGAGTACAACTGAGACTTGTTTCTTGCCATCAGAGTATACTTTTGTGTTATTGATAACAGTAGTGTAGAATTCACCGAGGTCAACTTCGAATACAGCTGCGATAGTTACGTTGCTTGTTGGCATGGTGAACTTGTCTTCTGCAACTTCAATCTCTTTACCTTCTGCATCGGTAACTGTGAGAGAAGCGAGTTTGTAGCCAGCTTCTGGTGTGATTGCCAAAGTAATTTCGTCACCAGCAGCGATGATTTCGTATTTTGATGAAGTCTTAACTTCGCCATTTTCAACGCCTTCTGCTACAGTTACAGTGAGAGGTGTAACCTCTTCGTATATTTTCTTGAGAATGGTGACTTTAGAAATGTAGCCTGGGAGGCCAATACTTGTGAAGTATGGAGCACGAGTTTTGTATGTCTCATACTTCAGAGTGTCTTCATTTGCGAAAAGTAAAGTATATTCTTCTCCAGATTTGATGGTAGAAACTCCGCTAACTAATGTGTCGCCATTTGCATTTACAAAGATGACGTCTTCATAGAAGTTTTTACTCATTGCGTATACCATATCAGAACCATCATTTGCAGTATATTCTACAACGAACGATTGTCCTACTTCAAGGCTATCAATAACAAACTGACGATTCTTGTTTTGAATCTTCAAACCATTAGCGTCAACGGTGTTTTCGTCACCGATGTAAATATCACCTAAGGCCTTAGGAAGAACTGTGCCGCTGTATTCTTTGTAGCCAGTAGTATTGCCATCGCAGCGGTGTTCTTTGCCTTCGCCCATATTAGCCCAGAACTTAGAGTTGCTGCCTAATTTGTTTTTGGTAGCAAATTTATGTGCAGAGAATACCGATGCTGCTTCAGCTGCATAGTCATAAGTAATGACTTTTTCACCGCGCGTGATAACTACTTTGCTGATAACGCCCTTGAGGCCTATACTTGCGAAATATGTAGATCTGCCTTTTATTGCTGTAGATGCAACCGTAAGCTCTTCGCCCGATTCAAATGTTGTCTCTCCTGAAACAAGTGGTGTTGCTACGTTATCAACAAGTTTGGTGAACGATACACTATCGGCATACGAAGTACCCATAGCATAAACCATTTTTTCGCCTTCTGTATTGGGGGTGTAAGTGATAGAAAGAACATCTCCTGCCTGCAAACTATCAACTACAAAACCTCGTCCATTGTTGCTTATCAAAAGGCCATTCTCATTGACTTTATTTTCATCGCCAATATAAACGTTACCATATGCAGGAAGGTTTGTGCCTGTATATTCTTTATAACCATTCAATGGATTTGCCTTTCTATCTTCTTTGCCGCTTCCAAGATTCACATTGAATTTGTTGCCTAAGTTTGTTTTTGTGGCAATCTTTTGGTTATTGGTTACCTCATTGAATACCGCTTTGTAATCGTAGGTCGCAATAGTTTGCGTTTCAACTAAACGCTTTGTTGTAGTAGCATCTTGCGCCGAAACTGAAAGCCCCAGAGCAAACGCACTTAATAACATTAAACTTCTTTTCATACTAATAAATTTTGAGTTAATATTTATTTGTAAACGTGTATTATCGATTCACAAATTTTTGAAAAAATGCGCGTATTTAGTGCCTTTTGGGGCTCTTTTTTAGGTTTTATTAACTATGAATAATGTGCGTATTTTGGGTGTTAAATATTCAAAATAGTTCCTTAGTGTATGTTTATGCTTTTTATTTCAAATACTTAGCAACGAGTTCTTTCAAAGCTGCGGCTTTTATTGGTTTCGGTATGAAGTCGGTGCAACCTGCTTCGAGTGTTTTGGCTTTGTCGCTCTCGAAGGCAAAAGCTGTCAAGGCTATAATTGGAATCTCTTTGTCGGTTTCACGTATACGCATCGTAGCTGTGAGTCCACTCATACGTGGCATGCGTACGTCCATCAATATAAGGTCTGGCTTTTCTTGCTCATACATTTCTATGGCTTCTATGCCATCGTGGGCCCAATAGAGCGTGTAGTTGTCCTTTAGTATATATGTGAGAAGCATGTAGTTGCTTTCGGTGTCTTCGGCAACGAGAATTTTGTAATTACCATTATTCTTCTGCGTATTGTTCGTCGAAGTCTTTGTCTGATCATTTGCATTAGTGTCCATTTCTGCCATAATGTCGCTATTTCTGAGCTGTTCTGCGTTATCCTTAATCATATCCACATATTTTTTATGGTTCTCTAAATCGTTGTCCGAACTAAGTAGTTCGCAAAAACCTAATATTGTGTTCAGTTGAGTTTTTAGCGAATATACAATATTTGGATTAAGTTCTGTAGCTTTTTCTTGCTCATAATTACTACTCTTTTTCAAATTTATGTTGACCGCTTCGCGTAGTGCTTTGTTGCTATGACTAACGATGCATACAAATTCGTTGATGTTAGTCATTGATATGTCGGCACTGAGAGGTGTGTCGTTTACTATTAGGAAATCATCTACGAGCATGTGATACCCTTTGTGTGTCACATCTATGCATTTCGATAGTATGTGCCGATTCTCTTTCCCGAACACGAAGCTGCCCATTTTGTCTACTATACCCGATTTGCCGATGTAGTATTCAAAACGTTGGTTGGCACTAACAATTATAAGGTCCGATGCTGTGCCTGTGGTGTCGTATTTTATCTTTAGTTGTAAATATCCAAATGGCAATATGTCAAGCAGTTTTGAAAACTGTTTGCCGCTGTCGATGCTTTTGATTGACCGCTTGTATACAATGATGCTTATTTCAACAAATCGGCTGATTATTCGTATCCATTCGAGCTCTAGTTGGTTGAAACTTTTGTTGTTATGTATGTAATCGATCACCATATATGCAAAAGTTTCACCTGCGCGTCTCAGTGGAAATAGCAGTAGTGATTTGTTCTTATTACAGTATATGATGTTGGCTTCGATAATCTCTTTGTCGTTGAGTTGCGATGTGTCGTATATACTTATTATTTCATCGCTAATCATCGATTTGTTTATTATCGGGGTTACATTGAATGGTATTCCATTGAATGTTCTTTTTCTCGATTCTATTCCTTCGCGTTGAACGCTATGAGTGCATGATTGAGTTTGCTTTTCGAAGTCGTATGCAATAATACTTATGCGGTCGGCGTGAATTCGAGCCATTAAGTCGGTAATGATTTTTTCGGTCGCATCTTCTATATTGTATAATGATATGTCGTTGAGCACGAGGTTGAGAAATTGTGTCTCTCTGATTACCTCGTCCGGCGACATGTCTTTTGTGACTTTTCTAACTTTTGAAGTCTCTGCTATATATCCATAAGCTTTGTTTTGCGCCTCATCGTAGTGTGTGAGGTGCATGTTGAGCCAAAACTTGTTTGTAGGAAATGTAACGTCAAGTTCATAGCTGCGATGTATTTCGCTAATGTTGTTAGCTATTACGTCGCGATAGTCTTCGCGTATGTGTTTGCAAAAATCAGAAATGGAACACGCGAGGTGATTAATCCCCACGAGTTCCTGAAATTTTTCATAGCCTGTAATTGTGTCATCGTCCAATTTGATGCACCACAAGCCCAAGGGCAACTCGTCTTTGATGCCATCTAAAACTTTCTCCAATGACCAATCTTGAATTACCATAACAAAACGTAAAAGTAGATGTTGTACTTTTAGTCTTTATCGATGCTATCGATAATATCCAATTTTTCGTTTATCTGACGAATATGGTTACGAGAAGCTTCGATTTTTTTCATAATATCTTTCACAACGCCTTCGCTATTAGCCGATTTAGAAAAGAATCCAACGTTGTTTTCGAGTTGCGTTGTCTCTTGCTCTGCTTGGCGTAGTTTGAATATCAGTTCGTTGCGTTCTCGTTGCACTTTGTTAGCGCCATCTTCGCTTGCTGCCATATCTTCAATCTTGGTTCTGTAGAGCAGCATCTGGCGACTATTGCTATCTCCAGATATTTTTTCTACACGAGCCGACATAAGGCTGCTGAACTTTTTGTTTATCTCGTTGCGATTCTCTTTGGGTACATGACCAATAGCATTCCATTGTTGGCGGAATTGCTGTATCTGCTTGAGCTTTTCTTCGTTGCTTTCAGGCTCTTCCGAAGCCTCTATTTGCGCTAATAGGGCTGTCTTGGCTTCTAAGTTCTTTATTTGCTCAGGGTCTGGCGCGTTCAGACTCTTCTCTTTATTCTCAAAGAATCTGTCGCATGCAGCGCGGAATCGTTTCCAAACTTCATCAGACTGTTTGCGTGTTACTGGTCCGATTGTCTTCCAACGTTTTTGCAATTCGATAAGTTTGTTTGTCGTATCGCGCCAATCGGTGCTGTCTTGCAACTTTTCGGCCTCTTCGCAGAGTGCTATTTTTTCTGTTAAGTTTTTAGCCCATTCTGCGTTTTGTGCTCGGAAGAATTTGCGACGACGGTCGTAAACTTGTTCGCATACGTGACGGAAGTCACTGTATATTTTGTCGTTGAATTCTTTCGGCGCAAAACCTATTTTGCGCCAACGCTCTTGTATTTCTGTTATTTTCTTTACTGCACCTTCAATCTCTTTGGCTTTTTCGGCAGGCTCTTCCTGTATCTTCTTAGCCTCCTCTATCAGAGCAAGTTTAGCTTCGTAGTTCTTCTTCTCTTGCTCTTTGTTGCCCTCAACAAACTTGTGGAAACGGTCGTTGATGACAGCAGTAGCGGCTTTGAAACGTTGCCAAATGGCATCGCGATCCTCTTGTGCCACAGCGCCAATTTGTTTCCATTCGGCGTGAAGTTGCTGAATGGCGCGGAATGCTTTGGCTGCCGAGGTCTGTTCTGCAAGTTTTTCGGCTTGTTCGCACAATTCCACTTTGCGCTCATAGTTTCGCTTATGGTCAATCTCGCGCATTTCACGGCTGAGCGCTATATTTTGGTGATATTGCTCTAAGCAACGTTTGTAGCGCGAATTGATGTCGTTTGCTTCATCGGCTGGCACGCGTCCAACGTTTTTCCACTGTTGGGTGAGTTCTCTTATTTGCTTGCTATTCTCGTAGCTATCTCCTTTTTGTAAGAGGTTGGTGATGTTCTCTATAATATTATTCTTTATGAGAGCATTCTGTTTATACTCTTTCTCGAGTGCTGCGTTGTATGCCTTATAACGGTCGTTATAGAGGTTCTGCAGCGATTTCATGTTTTGCTCTAAAATATCAGGAGATTTATCGAAATCTTGCTCAACTCCGCCATCTGCAATAAACTTTTCGTGGCGCGCTTCTCGTTCTTCGGTCGAGAGTTTGTCGAATCGTTCGCGAACGTCCTTTATTATTGTAGAAACGGTTGTGATTGGTTGCTTCTCAATGGTTTGTCGTAGGTATTTCACCAACTCTTCGCGATTGAGTGTGTCAACATCCTTAGCAACGAAGGCTTCCACATGTTCTTCTTGTGGCTCTTCGCTTTGTTCTACATTAGTAATTGTCTCTTTCTCAGCTTCTACTGAGTTCCCTTGAGTCAGCTGCTGCTCTTGAGCTGCGTTTTCGATAGTATTCTCCATAATTGATATTATAGATATAGTGTAATGTATAAAAGTGCAATTTTTAGTGTTTTACGACGGTCACTTTGTCGGCAAGTTCACGAGCTCGTTTCTTTATATCTTCGGCTTTTGTGCCTTGCTTATCCCATGCCACCACAACGCCCATACGTCTGTTCACTCGAGCTTCGGGTTTACCAAAGATTCTTATGTCGGCGTGAACGTCGCAGAGCACATCGTTGACGCCCGTGTAGTCGGGATTCATGAATTGCTCTTTAGCAAGAATTACCGCACTTGCGCCCGGACGTATAAACTCTATCTCTGGTATGCATAATCCCAGTATAGCGCGAGCGTGTAGCTCAAATTCATTCAAATTCTGTGTGCCTGCAAGTGTCACCATGCCAGTGTCGTGTGGGCGAGGGGAGAGCTCTGAAAATACCACTCCATCGTCGCAGATGAAAAATTCTACGCCAAAGATGCCCGCGCCGCCAAGTGCTTTGGTTACTTTGCGTGCCATATCTTGCGCTTGCTCTACAAACGAGTCTGGAATTTCGGCTGGCTGCCAACTCTCCTGATAGTCGCCTCGTTCTTGGTGGTGGCTGATAGGTTTGCAGAAGAGTGTGTCGCCATTCTGCTGTGTTACGGTTAGTAATGTTATCTCACTCTTGAATGGAACGAATGCTTCTACTATAACTTCAGAAGAGTCGCCACGACCTTTGTCGGCTGCATTGTTCCAAGCTAAGTCTATATCTTCTTCTTTTTTTAGGTACGACTGTCCTTTGCCCGAAGAAGACATGAGCGGCTTAACTACACATGGCAGACCAATCTCTTTCACGGCTTTGTGAAGCTCCTCTTTGGTCGATGCGTAGGTGTAGCGAGCCGTGCGCAGACCTAACTCTTTTGCTGCGAGGTCTCTTATTGCGCGGCGGTTCATAGTGAAGTTGGCGCCCTTTGCCGATGGCACTACTTGTATTCCTTGCTTTTCGTAATCGTAGAAGCGTTCTGTGCGAATGGCTTCTATTTCTGGAACTATTATGTCTGGTTTGTGTTTCGCAACTATCTTGTCGAGTTGCGTGCCATCGAGCATATTTATGACTTCTCTTTCATCGGCAACTTGCATTGCTGGTGCGTTGTCGTAACTATCAACCGCCACTACATATTGTCCTAAACGCTTGAATGCGATGACTAATTCTTTGCCAAGTTCGCCTGATCCAAGAAGAAGTATTCTTTTTGTCATTTTTAGTATTATTGAATTGAAATCTTATTTTTTCTTTGCTGGGCGTCTAAATTAGTAAAAATTAACCCAAAACAAAAGTTGCTAAGCCATATTCATTCTTCTCCTTGGCTTTTTCTTTTGAAATAATCTGTGAGCCATTAGTACGTCATTCCCTAAGTACGTTATCCCCTAATCCCGTCCTCCTTTTGTTCGGCATACGGCAATGCCTACATCGCTCATTGGTACGCAAGCGTCCTCGCTTGCGATAACTCCCTCGCAATTACCTTATTTTCTAAGTACGTTATCTCCTAATCCTGTCCTCCTTTTGTTCGGCGTTCGGTTCTGTCTACGTCGTTCCTTGGTACGCAAGCGTCCTCGCTTGCGATAAATCCAAGTTGGGCGTAGCATTTTGCTACGTTCAAAATAGTAGCAAGGCTCCAGCCTTGCCAATCGTTAGTACATTATCCCGTTAGTACCTGTCGCACCGCATGCGTCCGCAAATTTCCATTGAATAAGTAAAAAATGGCGACCACATTTCTGCAGCCGCCATACTTATAACTTAAGTACTTATTACTTACTACCTTATAACTTCTTTCTTGCCATTGTGTATATACAAGCCTGGCGCGGTAGGTTTTGTAGTGTATTTCCGACCAAACATATCGTACCATACATCTTGCGCAGTGGCGTTGGCATTTACATTGGCTATTGGCGTTACTATGCCGCCGCCAGAGCTCCATAGGCGCAGCACAAGTTTGCCATCGTCTTTGTAGTACGAGATACCATCGTCTATTTTGGCAGCTTTGTTACCCACGTTCTCGCCAAGCGAGAGTTCGAAAGGCTCGCCACTAACCCATGTTGTTTTGAACTGGCGCGGTGTGAAGTAGGGCGTAAAAGTAGCTGTGCCTTGCTCCAAATCGACCTTCCACGAGTAGTAGGTGCTTATGAGGTCTATCTCCTGACCGTAAGTATCTATGGCATGGCATTCGAGGTCATTGGTTAGATGCCACATAATCTCTGCTGCTGTGGTCTCTTGCGTGAAAGCCCTTTCAAGCACCCAATCGCTAATAGATTGGGTATTGTTATTAATCGGGCGGAGAGTGAAGTTGGATAGGATACCATATTTCTGAATAACGATGGAGTATTTATAACCATCTTCTCCTATTTCATCAAGACGATTAGACCTGAAACTTATAAATTCGTCATCGCACACAGCAATGCCATCTTTATCAGCCTTGTATACAACAGAATGATTATCAATGGTGTCTGCACCAATTTGATAACTTCTATTTATTACCAAGCCGTGTCCTACATATCCACCTTTGGGGTCATTCTGAAGGTTGTATGCAGGATAATAATCTTGCATTACAACGACTTCTCCTTGTGCGACTTCAACTTTTGCGCGCCAACATCCTTCAGCAGAAGATGAAGATTTCATACGCCAATAATTTTTTTCACCATCTCTAAAATCACCAGCGCAAGTAAAAAAAGTTGTTTCCTTATCTATTTGATATATTATTGGGAAATCGCTTTCATCATCTTGGGCTCTAATGTTCGTGCAAACTACAAGTAACAAAGAAATGATAATCAATATATTTTGCATCACCTCCCCTCGTTCCGCGCAGCATTTTGCTACGTTGTTTTTATAAATAAGGCTCCTGTCTTGTAAATACGTCGATTGTAGATGGTTCTTCATAATTTATCGTTTTTATGCCTTTCATCTCTGAGATTATAAGGCGGTTAGAATTTTAGTGTAGTCTGTGAAATTTTATGTGAGTTAATATGTGTTCAAATATATAATTTATTATGCAACAACGAATTATGAACAAAAGAAATCATCTATTTCTTCAGGTTCAGCCAGCACACAAAGTTTAGTTCGTAATTTCCTAATCTCGTCATTCCCTAAGTACATTGTTTCCTAATCCCGTCAACGCCCCCAAAAAATGATCATCGCCAATCTTGGATATAACCATAAAATGTCGTATGTTTGTAATCACAACATAATACTCGAGTAATATGCGCATAATGCTTTCGTCATATACATCGGCTGCCATCAAACGCACTCGTCGCCTTTTGCAGCGAGACAATAGCCGCATCACCATAAATACACGTTATGGGAAAATATTCACCCAGCGAAAGCCAATCCCTGTGCAGCCTCGCACCGAACAACAAGAGAAAAATTGGTCACTCTTTGCCAAAGCAAATCAACTTGTTGCTGCCGACTTTGCCAATCCTCGTAAACGTCAGTATTGGATTCGTTGTCAATCCGAACAAACGCGCTACAAAACCGCCCGCGGACTTGCTCGCGCTCACTATTTGGCTAAACTCAAAATACGTATGTCTCAGCTTGTAGTCAATCGCAAACAAGCTAACATGTTAGCCGTTTTACAACTCGCGCTTTCGCATCACTCATCTATCTCTTCCACTCGCACAATCGCACCCTACAACTTTATCGGCCCCAATCAACCCTCGTGGCAACATTATAGCAACGTTTGTTGGTTCCGTCACCACCTCCAACAAATAACTGCCACATAGCCTTTGTCGTATTTCATAAAAAAATTGAGCCATCTCTCGACGGCTCAATAACTATTAAACATAATGTTATAAAATGAAAAAGGTTTATTCTATTTGTGTGCTAATTTTTTCATAGAAATTTAGTTACATGAACTAACTCTCTCGAATCTTTATGAATTCTATCGTTTTGCTCAATTTATCCGATTGTGAGGTTAGTTCTTTGGCTAAGGCAGTGAGTTTCTCTGCTGCCAAAGCATTGTTTTGCGTAATAGAGTTCATTTGGTTTATGGCTATAGTAATTTGCTGTGCACCAGAGTTTTGCTTCTGGCAGGCAGCCGAAATCTCTTTTACCAATTTATCGGTCTCCTCTATGTCTGGTAAGAGGTTGTCCATTTTGTGTCCGCACTCCTCTGATGAACTTAGACTCTCTTTCACGAGCATTGTTATTTCTTGAGCCGCATCTTTGCTCATTTCGGCCAAATTGCCTACTTCGTTAGCCACAACAGCAAATCCTTTACCTGCTGCACCTGCACGCGATGCCTCAATGGTAGCGTTAAGAGCGAGAATATTAGTTTGTTGTGCTATGTTTTGCACAATGCTGACTTTTTCTGCTATGTTGTTCATCACGTCTATTGAACCTTGTACGGCTTTCGAACTTTCGGCTCCGTTGTGCTTTGTGCTCTCGGCTATTTGTTCTGTTTGACGAGCGTTGTTAGCGCTCTGGCGGATGTTATTTGCTATTTCGTCTACTGTCTTGGCTATACTTTGGGCCGTTTCGGCTTGATAGTTAGCATCAAGTGCAACTTTATGACTCGATTCTTTGATGCTTTCAGCACTCGTTTGCACGAGTTCGCTCGCCGACTTTATTTCATTTATAAGGTTTGTGAGCATTTTTATAAGTGCCTCGTATGCTTTGTCGAGCTTCTTTAGCTCAAGCGAATGCACTTTGCGACTGTGTTTCACTGTCTCTATATCGCCTTGCGAGAGTGTCTCCAATGCTTTGGAAATGGTTTCTATTGGTTGCCCGATTGTCTTACCTACATAAATTGCTATTATTATCGATACCAATATCAGTCCAATGCATATCCAAATGTTTCTACGCGACATGTTCACATAACCAGCATTTGCCTCTTCTTCTTTCATACTTATGCCAACATACCATGGTGTGCCTTCGATAGGTGTGAAAACGTACATTTTCTTTATGCCCGCTTCCATAATGTTGCATGTTGTTGAAACGTTGCTAAGCATATTTCTGAACAAACCGCCATTTTCATTCGTTTCAAACAAGTTTGCACCAGCCATTACGAGTTCTGCATTTTCATGAGCAATGAACTGGCCGTTGTTCTTTATTATTATGGGGTGCTCCGTACCAACTTTTATGTTATCTACAATATCGGAGAACACGTGTGCATCGACGCCCGTACATAGCAGACCAATATTTTGACCATTACCATTAATTATAGGTGTTGTATACATAACGGTCTGCTTGCCCGATGTTTTACTAATTATGCAGTCTGGCTCAGGCTGAAGACCTTCTTTATATTGCTTGAAATATAAGCGCTCGTGTAGGTCTACTGGGTTATATTCGGTAGTTATGCCAAGACCTTCTGGATTAACAATCACAAAGCGGTTGATGTCTTTGTCGCCTTTGAGAATGTCTTTGAAAATGGTTACCGTTGGCGAGAACGATTCGTCTTGTACGTTGTCTAAATTGTCCAAGTCGGCAAAATATGTAGCCGACGCCAAAGTGGCGACTTGTTTTTTGCGCAAAAGCACAATCTGGTTAATCTCGTTACTTACGCATTCGGCTTCGCGAATGAGCGATTGCAACGTTTCGTTATTTATGGCTTTGCGACTTATTCTACTAGTTGTTACAGTGAGAGTTACGCAAATTACTACGCAAATAGTTATAATAATTGATGTGAAGATGTAGTCAATCTTAGGACTGACAAAAATTCTTCTGGAAATTATTTTCATTTGATAGTCATGTTGTTTCGTACGGCAAACTTACTAATAAATGTTAATAATTCCGTTGCATCTCTTATGAATAATTAATAGATGTGAATAATTATGTTTCTTTCTCCATCGTTTGGATGTTTTCCTACCACATCCAGCCGAGGCTAAAAGAAAAATGTGCGTCGGAATTTGATGCAGTGTGTTCCTCGCCATAAGTGGTGTTCGACAAGTTTATAAATGAGTATAAGCTTGAGTAGATATGTTTGTGATGAAAAACTATAGAGCTGCGTATAGGTATTAGCACTTGGCTTGAATACCATTCATTGTTCGACTTGTAGTCGCCGTCGGCGGCATCATCGGTTGGTATCATTCTATTTTTAGAGATGAAAGTAAGTGTAGGCATTGCCGATATATGTAATAGCCACTGTTTCTTCTTGCCCAACACTATGTTTATGCCATAACCAGCAGATATGCCACCATTGTTAACTTCTACCTCTTTTATTTTGAATGTCGATTGCACGGCAGTGTCGGCTATGTTTATGTCATAATAGTAGTATGATATGCCGAATAGTGGGCTTCCTGCAGTTCTACGTTGTTCCATGCTTCCACCTCGTGTGGCTGAATAACAGAATTTTTTATTGAATAATACGTAGTATGCATTGACGTCAATTGTAGTTTTTTTGATGTCGACATCCTTTAGCTGAGGGGTGTCTCCTTTGCTACTTTTGTCGTATATGAAGTCAAAACCCCACACTCGACCGCTCATGTCGAAGTCGAAACTGAAATCGCGTTTCGATCCAAACTTAAATGTAGATATAGATAGTGACAGATACCGATATTGAGCCGTTAGCTTTAGGTTTGCTTTAGGAGAAATTTCAACGTTAAGTGTCGAGTCGCCGTCGAAGTTTGTTTGGCTTGCGAAAACTTCCATCTTTGTCCCTACTCCCCAAAGTTTTGAAGGGTTAGCCATATACGTTGTGTCGTAGTCGACGGTGTCGAAGCGATCTAATATTTTATTGAAAATACGCCATTGCATGCTTAATAACCCCTCTGCCGATGTTGTGCAAGTGGTTAGAATACATATACATAGCAAAATAAGACGTAGAAAAGGCATAAGTCAAAATTGAGAGCATAAATTTATCAAGTCACTAATTATCTTTGTAAGCGTTATAGGAAAAAACGAAAAAATGAAAATAGCACTTATCGGCTACGGCAAAATGGGCCACATGATAGAGCAAATAGCGCTCGAACGTAAACATGAAATAGTTAGCCATATTGATATAGGATTGCCCGATTCTATGGATTCTCCCGAGTTTCAGTCGGCCGATGTGGTCATTGAATTTACTACGCCACAGTCGGCATACAATAACTATTTAGAGTGCTTCAAGCGCGGCAAAGCTGTTGTCTCTGGCACTACAGGTTGGCTTGATAAGTTGCCAGAAATAGAGGCTATGTGTGCTGATGGTAAGCATACGTTTTTCTACTCGTCGAATTTCAGTCTTGGTGTGAATATATTCTTCGAGATAAATCGCAAATTAGCTGAGTTGATGAATAAATTCGATGCTTACGATCCATCGATGACAGAGACTCATCATATTCATAAACTTGATGCTCCGAGTGGTACAGCTATCACTTTAGCCGACGACATCGTAAGTCGCATCGACCGTGTGGATGGTTGGACGCTTACTCCTAATCTCGAAAAAGGTAAAATGCCCGTTAGCGCCATTCGTCGTCACGAGGTGGCTGGCATTCATACTGTCTGCTACGATAGCGATGCTGACTACATCGAAATAAAGCATTCTGCTCGTTCGCGTAAGGGTTTTGCTCTTGGCGTGGTGTTGGCTGCTGAGTTTACCTATGGCAAAAAGGGATTCTTGGGTATGAAGGATATGTTAGGGTTCTAATAAAAGAGTTATTTGCTAATGAAAAAGATAAACTTTTCTGACGTTTCACTCGTTGGTTGGGTGAAGGGTATTTTGGCTACAGTAGCATACATATTATTAGTAATATGGATTGGTAATTGGTGGCTGTTGATTGCTACTCCGCTGGTTTTCGATATATACATAACTAAATTGATTAACTGGGGATGGTGGAAACATACAGCTTTTTCTAAGAAACACCCATCTTTAGTTAGTTGGGTAGACGCTATAGTATTTGCTTTAGTGGCTGTGTATTTCATCAATATTTTCTTTTTTCAGAATTATAAGATACCAACATCATCACTCGAGAAGTCGCTTCTCGTTGGCGACCACTTGTTTGTAAGTAAAATGAGCTATGGCCCACGAATGCCCTTCACGCCGATATTTATGCCACTTACGCAGAATACAATGCCAATTGGAAACTGCAAATCGTATCTCGATTGGCCAATGTGGGATTATCATCGTTTGGCTGGGTTCAATAGCGTAGAACGCGGCGACATAGTAGTGTTCAATTTCCCCGCTGGCGATTCTGTGTGCTTAAATATGCCCAATCCAGACTATTATTCAATAATTCTCGGAGAAGGCGCCAATTATGTTGCGCAACACAATGAAGCGCTTGCTGGGCAAGATATAAAGAATCAGTGGCGGCGCAATCATATGCTTATGGATTATGGACGTAAGCGTGTGAAAGATGCACAAGCATCGCTTGGAGAAATTGTTTGGCGTCCGGTAGATAAACGCGATTGCTATGTAAAACGTTGTATAGCTACGCCTGGAGATACTTTACAAATTACTCATAATCAGGTTTATATAAATAATAAGCCGATGCAGAATCCTACGGAGATACAGCATAACTATTTTATAAAGACAAATGGAGTGCTGCTTTCTGATAAATTCTTCGAGAATCTCGGCATCTCCAACGACGATAAGGTCTCTGGAAGTATCGGTACTAATTATTATTTACCTCTTACAGAAGCCAAGGCTGCTCAAGTAGCTATAATGCCTATGATCGAGCATATTGAAATTGAGGATCAATTGCCCGATTCGTCTGGTTTCAAAGTCTTCCCTTATAGTAGCGATTATCCATGGAGCCGCGATAACTATGGCCCCATTTGGATGCCTAAAAAGGGCGCTACTATTACACTTGATGAGAAGAATATTCTTTTATATGAACGTATAATTACCTCATACGAAGGTCATACACTCGACCTAAAAGCCGATGGCACAATAGAAGTTGATGGCAAACCTACAACTACATATACTTTTGCTATGGACTACTATTTTATGCTTGGCGATAACCGTCACAAATCGGCCGATTCTCGCTATTGGGGTTTTGTGCCTGAAGATCATATTGTGGGTAAGCCTCTGTTTGTTTGGCTTTCGCTCGACCCCGATAAATCGTTTTTGTCAAGCATTCGTTGGGATAGGTTCTTCATGAAAGTGAAATGATCAAATTCAACTTTGGGCAATTAATAGAAACTTCATGGAGCTCTTTGCCGCTCAATACGAGGCAGAAGCTTACATGGCTTGGCAGTTTCGTTGTGGCCTTAGGGTTGTTTTGGATAGTAAATACGTTTCTCATACGAATTGAATATTGTTCGAGCGCAGATTCTACAGTGAATCTTGAATTCGTAAATATTGCCAAAAGCGTTCGCCGAATGCGTTTAGGTAGCAATGTTGTTGTTAAGTTCGACAATAACAGTCATTGTAGTCATGTGCGCATTGTTGGTTTGCCTGGTGATACTGTGTCGCTTGTAGATGGTTGTGCAATGGTGAATGGTGAATATATCGATCGTTCGAGTAGCATAAAAAGCACTTTTCGTATCTCGCAAGGATTGTCGTTTAAGTTTCGCCATCGTATGTCGCGTGATGCTGGAGTTCAGCTTGCCGACACTGCTCAATATACGATACTACCTATTAATTTGAGAGTGAAGAATTGGTTGCGTTATACTTATGCACCCCTATTGCCCAATATGCCATCTAAGGATGTATATCCTTTCGATATTGCGGCGCACAACAATGTGTATAATATGCACAGATTTCGCTTGCCTATGGCGGACGACACAATAACTATAGATGCGCGAAACTTACTCTACTATGGACCAATAATTAGCAAGTATGAGCATAACCCCATGCCTAATATTGGTGACGTATATAGATTTGAGCATTCATATTTCTGGCTTCTAAACGATAATCGTGATATTTATAACGATTCACGTACGTTAGGACCATTGCCCGAGAGCCAGATCTTGGGCACTATTTTGTAACTAATAAACTTATACATAATGGAAAATAACAATTTGAAATTAGGTAAAACCACCTTCTATGATGAAGGTGTGAATGTCGTTGGCACAGTGCTTATGCGTAAAGTTTTTTCGTGGATGGCACTTGCGCTACTTATTACTGGACTTACAGCGTGGATTGTTGCAGGCTCGGAGCAGTTGTTAAGCATTATTTTTAGCTCAAAAGCTACATTTTTCGGACTTATAATAGGAGAATTGGTTTTAGTAGTAGCAATGACATCTGCTATTAATCGCATGAGTCTAACAACAGCTACACTGCTTATGGTGCTATATTCAGTGATAAATGGAGCAACAATGTCGTCGATATTTTTGCTTTATACAGCCGATTCTATAGCCTCTACATTCTTCGTAACAGCTGGCACCTTTGGCGTGATGAGTCTTTATGGCTACGCTACGAAACGCGATCTTTCAAGTTGGGGAAATATCTTATTTATGGGAGTAATAGGATTGATTATTGCCGGTGTAGTAAATATGTTTTGGGGCAATGGTACATTCTCGTTGATTGTTTCGGCTCTCGGCGTAATAATCTTTGTCGCCCTGACTGCCTACGACGTACAGAAGATCAAAGTTATCTTCAATGAAGCTACGGCTGTCGATGAAACGACGCAGAAAATAGCTCTACTTGGAGCTTTGTCGCTCTATCTCGATTTTATTAATATTTTCCTCTATTTGCTTCGCCTTTTAGGCTCACGCAAATAAGAAATAAGCATATAACCAATAAAAATAAAAATGCATGCTTTGACTTTGGCACGATAAGTGATAGAGGTTAGGCAAGCGTTTTTTCATAATTTTAGAGTTTTATTTGGTTAAGGATTTGGTGGCCGACAGCTGTTGATAGTTGTCGGTCTTTTTTTGTCTACTTCTAACATTCCTTGACAATTAGTAAAGAAAAGGATACTCCTTTGTACACAATAAAATTGTAAATTTGCAATGCAAGCAACCGATTTATGATAAAGATAGGAATCTACGATCGTCATCAGTTGACGCGCGAAGCGTTTGCAGCTCTTATTGCTGATCATGAAGACTTTGATGTTATGACTCTTGGCACAGATGCCATGGAGATAGTGTCTCAAGTGAAAACGTTGGGCATAAATATTATTGTGTTCAATTTGCACACTGTCGACACAGAAGTTTTTGCGCTTATAAAAACGCTTAGTCAGCGTTACGAGCGATTGCGTTTGCTTGTTACGTCGGCAGCCGATGCAGATCAGATAGTTATAAATTCAATCAAGGCAGGAGCTCGTGGCTTCTTGGATGTTGATGCAACACGTCAAGACTTGATAGAAGCTATACTTACACTGCGTGGTGGATATGATTTTTATAGTAAATCTATTTCGCATTTGCTTGTTGGACGTTATATATCTGATGTTACAGCCGACAAACAGGCGCAAGCTGGCGTTGAAGCCCTAAGTACGCGCCAGATTGAAATATTGAGACTTTGGGGTAACAATAAGTCCAATCGTGAGATTGCTGATGAACTCTTTCTTTCGGTGCGAACCGTTGAAAGCCATAAAAATCATATCATGCAAAAGCTTAACCTCAAGACTACTGTTGATATGATAAAATTCGGCATACGTAACAATATTATTAGCTTGTAATTTAATCAATGTCTTTTTACATACCCCTTTATTTATGGCTACCTTACGTGTCTTTGTAGTTGCATTTTTATTATTGATTGTAGGATGTTTGAACGCACAAACACCATTGATTCGTCTATTACCTCAATATGATACCATTCGTATTGATACAACTGAGCAAGTAGTTAATTATTATCTGCTTCCACATCAGACGTTCGAAACAAATTCTGTGATTGGCGTTGGTCCGCTACTTTTTATTCCTAAGTATATACCATCGAATGCAACAATTGCATACGCGCCTAAAAATGTTGCAAATGAACAAATAGAAAACTACCAGCAATTCATTTTGGGGGTAAATCCTACATACGAATCGTATTTATCGAAAGCCGACAAAATGGTGGAAAAAATAGCTCACGACTACACCGTTGATAGTTTGGCTGCAATAAAATACGTATGGAATGAAATACCTGAACCATGGCGCGACATAACTGAGCGTCGCAAGCGCAAAGGTCAAGAAAGCGACGACTCGCGCAAACTTGCAAAATACTTCAGAGACGATAATGACTATAGCAGCCGAAACGACATGGTTACCAAGCCTGAAGCAGAAAAATCGCCATGGACGGTGAGCGGACAAGAAAATATCCAGTTGACGCAGCTTGCTGTGTGTAATTGGGTAAAAGGTGGTGAAAACTCAATCACTATACTTAATGACTTCCGCTACAAAGCTGTGTTCAATAAAGGACGCCATTCGTGGGAATCGAATTTTACTGAGAAGCTTGGTTTTACGCGTACATCTACATTATCTACTCGCGTGAGTGATGATGCGTTTGAAATAACTTCAAAATATGGCTATAATGCTGTGAAGAAATGGTACTACTCATTTCAGTGTAACTTCAAAACTCAGATGTTTCGCAGCTATAGCAGAAGCGATGCAGAAAAAACTAAACCTTTGTCTACATTGTTGTCGCCGGCATACATACAATTCATCTTCGGTATGGACTACAAGAAAGATGATTTGAGTATACTTCTATCGCCTTATACTGGTATGCTTACCGTTGTGGCCGATACTGCTGATATTGATCAAACACTCTATTCTATTGATGAAGATAAACGTTCGAAATATCTGAATGGTTATTCTGTGACAGTGAATTGGAAGAAAGCAATTGCCTACAATGTTACTTATACTACGCAATGCGAGCTTTTCCTCGAGTTTGTAACTAAAGAAGGACAAAAACAATTCAACTGGGAAAATATATTCGATGTGCAGATAAACCGATTCCTCACAACGCGCTTCTTGCTTACATTGCGCTACTACGATAACGAGAGCAATAAGTTCCAGTTGAAAGAGAATTATAGTATTGCCTTCAAATACACATTCTCGTAGGCAGAACATATATACATACAACGAAACGAGAAAAAACTTATTTTTGCAGCCGTTACATAACTACACAAATGGGGTTGACATGGATTTGACAGCATTTGATTGTGATATGTAAGCATGCAGAGCCGGTGGGACAACAGCTCTATAATCTGGGGTTTCGAACTATAACTGGCGAAAATTCTTACGCTCTCGCTGCCTAACCGAAGTTTAGTAAGTCGGCTTTATCTCGACCTAAGAGGTTGAGACGAGACATCTCCCAAAAGCCCAATCCATGAGGCGTTTGATACGGAGGTGCTGCAAATTCAGGGATAGTCGTAGGTATGCTCCTTGCCTGCGATGAAATTCAAAGAGATAAGGTCGTGTTCGGGTGTCTGTTCCCTCGCACGTCACGAAAATCAATAACAGAATAAGCATGTAGAAAGCATATTGCTGCGGTGTTTGGACCGGGGTTCGACTCCCCGCAGCTCCACGAAAAGTTCGCTATTTCGGCGGACTTTTTTGTTTTTATAAATCAGTATCATAGCTGATAAAATATGTCGTAAAATTGTAAATAGGCAACATTCAAGTAAAAACAGAAGCCATGAACCACGGAAAATCTACTTGCAATCAACTAAAAGCCATTCGCAAACAGATAGCCGATGCTAACGGAATAGCTTACGAACCGCATGAATGCACGTTTGAAGGCGAATGCCGCGGCACATGCCCAGCGTGCGAAGGCGAGATGCGCTATATAGAACGTGAACTTCAGCGCCGCCAAAGCCTCGGGAAGAAGATTGCCGTGGTTGGAATTGCTACAGGGTTGTCAGCGGTGGCTACCGTAGCTCAAAATGTCGATACTACCCAAAACGATTCAATTTCAGTTGAAGATATTGATGTTCAAGGCGACCTTGAATATTTTGACGACGAACCTTCTGATACGCTTTTGATTGCAGAGAAAATGCCCATTTTCCCCGGTGGTGATGAAGTTCTTCGTAAATATTTAGCAGAATCAATACGAATTCCTGCCATTTCTGGAGAGATAAATGTTCAAGGGCGCGTTTTTGTAAATTTTGTAATAAATAAAGAAGGCTACGTGACAAATGTAAAAGTAGCACGACCTTTTGACCCATATCTTGATGCCGAGGCTGTGCGTGTAGTAAAGTCGATGCCTCGATGGAAGCCAGGAATGCAAGATGGTAAACCTGTAAACGTTAGATATACAGTGCCTATAATTTTTATGTTTGAATAACTGAATAGAGATATTACGCCATGAACCACGGAAAGAAAACTTGCGACCAACTCAAAGCCATTCGCCAGCAGATAGCCGATGCAAACGAAATAGACTATAAGCCGCATGAATGCACGTTTGAAGGCGAATGCCGCGGCACATGTCCAGCGTGCGAAGGTGAGATGCGCTATATAGAACGTGAACTTCAGCACCGCCAAAGCCTCGGGAAGAAGATTGCCGTGGTGGGAATTGCTACTGGGGTGTCGGCTGTGGCTACCGTAGCTCAAAATGTTGCTACTACCCAAAACGATTCAATTTCAGTTGAAGATATTGATGTTCAAGGCGACCTTGAATATTTTGACGACGAACCTTCTGATACGCTTTTGATTGCAGAGAAAATGCCCATTTTCCCCGGTGGTGATGAAGTTCTTCGTAAATATTTAGCAGAATCAATACGAATTCCTGCCATTTCTGGAGAGATAAATGTTCAAGGGCGCGTTTTTGTAAATTTTGTAATAAATAAAGAAGGCTACGTGACAAATGTAAAAGTAGCACGACCTTTTGACCCACCTCTCGATGCCGAAGTTGTGCGCGTGGTTAAGTCAATGCCTCGATGGACTCCTGGTATGCAAAATGGTAAGCCTGTAAATATTAGATATATAGTACCTATCAATATTCTTCTACAATAATCAATATGTAAATAGTCAAATAGTGAAATAAGCCATGAACCACGGAAAATCTACTTGCAATCAACTAAAAGCCATTCGCAAACAGATAGCCGATGCTAACGGAATAGCTTACGAACCGCATGAATGCACGTTTGAAGGCGAATGCCGCGGCACATGCCCAGCGTGCGAAGGCGAGATGCGCTATATAGAACGTGAACTTCAGCGCCGCCAAAGCCTCGGTAAAAAGATTGCCGTGGTAGGCTTGGCTGCGGTAGGTATTATAAGTACAGAAGTGGCGTGCGAAAATCTTGAAGGCGATGTACCTCCAGAAGGCGAATATCCAATAGATACTACGTATGTAGAGCCTATCGACACCGTAGAGATTGCCAAAGTATTGGAACAGATTACTGCCCCCGAAGAGAAGAATGACCGCAATTGAAGCAAAATTTATTGGCGTGGCGCGGCATCGTCTGGGGCGCGATGGCGAAGGCGTAACCACATTGGCTGCATTTCACGGATGTCCGCTGCATTGCCGTTATTGCCTCAATCCTCAATGTTTAGACGAGGATACTATCTGTCAACGCCTCACTCCCGAACAACTTGTAGCTAAGGTTATGCCCGACAATCTCTATTTTATGGCTACTGGTGGTGGCGTCACCTTTGGCGGTGGCGAACCTTGTCAGCAAAGCCTTTTCATCGAAGAATTTCGCCGCATAAGTAATCCCATATGGAAAATAAATATCGAGACAAGCCTTAACGTGCCGCAGTCCAACATTGAGCGCATTATGCCGTTTGTGAATAACTTCATAATAGATATAAAAGATATGAATACCAATATTTACAAGGCGTACACTACCATCGACAATGGTCGGGTAATGGCGAACTTGCAATATTTGGCGCAGCACAATATGCAGGCAAAATGCAGAATACGCCTACCGCTAATCAAAGATTACAACACGCCCACCAACGTGGCTGCAAGCAAAAAGCAGCTCAGCGCGATGGGCTTTACAGATTTCGATGAGTTTGAGTATAGAGTTAATTGAAAATGTCAATCTAAAACTATATCGCGAAGCTTATGGCTACAGAACCAGCAGTGTCAATTTCTTCGTTTGGTGTATTGTGGTCTCCTGTATTTATTTGAACTCATCAAGTTACTTTTTTGTTCATAATGTTGTACCGTATGTAACCATATAAGGGCACAATCAGAACATCTTCTTACCCATCTCTGCCATTATAATAATCATAATCGTTTCTTGATTATCACATAATAGAGACTCTTTTTTGAAAAAAAGCTAATAAATGTTTGGACGTTTCAAAAATGTATCTATATATTTGCAGTGTATTAATCAACTAATACACCGACATAATTATAACACTGACTTAATTATAACACCATGATAAAGTTTGAAGATGTAACATTTGGCTACAAGAGCAAGAAGGTGTTCAATAACGCCTCGTTTGAGCTCACAGAAGGCAATGTATATGGTTTGCTTGGCTTGAATGGCGCAGGTAAATCGACAATGCTCTACCTAATGAGCGGATTGTTATTCGCCGATAGTGGAAGGGTTACCTTTGATGGCTACGATATGCGTCAGCGTCATCCGGAAGCTTTGAGAGAAATATATATAGTTCCTGAAGAATTCTCGCTGCCAAACATGACGTTTGACAAGTATATAAAAATCAATGCGCCTTTCTATCCTCGCTTCTCTATGCAGATGCTCGAAAAAAGTTTGGCTGCGTTCAATATGACGCGCGATCTACACTTGGGGCAACTCTCGATGGGGCAGAAGAAGAAAGCTTTTATGTGTTTCGCTTTGGCTACCAACACCCGTCTGCTACTTATGGACGAACCAAGCAACGGTCTTGATATTCCATCGAAAAGCCAGTTCCGCCGCGCTGTGGCAGAGTGCATGAGCGACGAACGAACCATTTTGGTATCTACGCACCAAGTGCGCGATGTGGAAAACCTGCTCGACCGCATTGTGATTGTGAATGATGGTCAGATGCTCTGCAACAAATCGACGCTCGAGATAAGTAGCAAATTGAACTTTGTGCAAGTTGGAGTTGGACAGTCTGTCGACAATGTTGTGTATATGCAGCCTTCGACAATTGGCTCTGTGGCAGTGGTGAAGAATGTGGGCGAGGAAGAAACGCCGATCAATATTGAACTTTTCTTCAATGCAATGCTTGCCGAAACTGAAAAGATGAATGCTGTGTTGGGGAATTGAGAAATAATCACCGAATGAATACAAATTGAACAAAATGCATTTCGTGTCAATTCGTAAAGAAGGAACTTCACTAAATATTAAACGAATCTCTGTTTGTATTAATTCGATCAATTCGGTGACTCAAAATTGACAAAGCAAAACTCATAATTAATAATTCGTAATAAGTAGTTATATGAATAAGTATATATCTCTAAGCCGTTTGCGAATGCTTTTCCGCCACGACTTAACATCATACGCAAAAGAAAAAGTAATGGTAGCGGCACTGATATTCGTGCCCACGTTTTTGGCTTATTTCATTAGCGAACACGTGATGTGGCTCACTGTATTGCTATTGTTTATATCGCTCTTTACAGCGCTTTTTGCCCCATTCTATTTGGCATCGCACATCTGTGCCAACATGCGCACTAAGCAAGATGCTATTCAGTTTGCGATGTTGCCCGCCACAAACGTCGAAAAGTTCCTCGTGCGCTTCGTCGACTATGCATTCCTACCAACCGTAATAGTTATATTGGCTGTAGCTGCAATTGGCTTAGTTACAGGCTTTCTATATAGCTTGGGACATTTCGACAAACTTATTGAAGCAGTAGATTACTTTTTGAAAGTTACTGAAGAACAATGGCAAGTGGTATTTAGCCAATTACACGAGCACTTATTCACATTCAACGCATTCAGTTTCTTGGTATTGACGCTTATTTCGTATGGCTTCGACATATCGATAGCAGTGCTTGGTGGATGCATATTCAAGCGCTTTGCCTTGGTAAAGACATGGCTTTGCTACTTGCTTATTGCTGTAACATGCGGAAGCTTCTTCAGCGGCGCATTCGTCCATCATTTCGAAGGCATCTTCGTCAATTTCAGCGACAATAGCGACGTATTCTTAAGAGAGGTATGGATACAGATAGGCATACTGTCTGCCTTAATTGTGGCTTCACTTTACGGTTCGTATACATTATTCAAGAGAAAGCAAATATTGTAATGAACAGAGGCTACGAACATAGTTGTAATAATTACTAATTATCAACTTTCAATCATCAATTTGAATTATGGAATTCAACGAGAACAAAACTATTTACTTGCAAATAGCCGACCGCATTTGCGACCAGATATTGGCAGGTGAGTTCGGTGAGGGCAATCGCATACCATCGGTTAGGGAGGTAGCGGCTGCACTGGAGGTGAATCCGAACACTGTTGTCCGTTCGTTCGATTTCCTGCAGAACAACGGGATAATATTCAACAAGCGCGGCATGGGCTACTTTGTGGCCGAAGGTGCTGCCGATAAAATACGTGGCATACGTAAGGAAATCTTTGTAAAAGAGTCGTTGCCACAACTTTTTGTCGAGATGCAGAAATTGGGTCTGACAATCGACGACGTGGTAAGTAATTACAACGCATTTATATCAAACGAAAACAAACTATAACACCCTTTATGATACACTTAACCGACATCAACAAAACCTACAACAACGGTGCGCCGCTGCATGTGCTGAAGGGTATCTCGCTCGACATCAACAAAGGCGAGTTTGTTAGCATCATGGGCGCATCGGGTTCGGGTAAGTCGACACTGCTCAACATCTTGGGCATTCTCGACAACTACGACACCGGTGACTACTATCTTGCTGGTAAGTTGGTGAAGAACTTGAGCGAGAACCAAGCGGCCGAGTTCCGCAACAAGCTCATTGGCTTCATCTTTCAATCGTTCAACCTTATCTCCTTCAAAAATGCGCTCGAAAATGTGGCTCTTCCGCTCTATTACCAAGGTGTGAGTCGCCGCAAACGCAACGATCTTGCGCTTGAATATCTCGACCGTCTTGGACTAAAAGATTGGGCGCATCACATGCCAAGTGAGATGAGTGGTGGACAGAAACAGCGCGTTGCCATTGCTCGCGCGTTAATCACCAATCCGCAAATCATCCTTGCCGACGAGCCTACCGGTGCGCTCGATTCGAAGACTTCGGTGGAGGTGATGGACATTCTGAAACGTCTGCATGAGGACCAAGGGCTGACCATTGTTGTGGTTACGCACGAAAGCGGCGTTGCCAATCAGACCGACAAGATTGTACACATAAAAGACGGATTGATTGGCGCTATCGATGATAACCGCAACCACGATAAGGCAATGGAGTTCAAGTAATTAATTACGAATTTCTAATTACGAGTTACGAGACAATAAACGCCTCAAAAATGGGAACTCGCAATATGTAATTCATAACTCATAATTAAGAGCATGTTTGAAGAAATTATATCATCGCTTCGTCGTAATAAGATGCGTACGGCCTTGACGGGATTTGCAGTGGCTTGGGGCATATTTATGCTTATAGTGCTACTTGGTGCGGGCAATGGTTTGGTACATGCCTTCGAAGCCGACTCGAGCAAGCAAGCCATGAACGCTATGAACGTTACGCCAGGCTGGACTTCGATAGAATATAAGGGCTTGAAAACAAATCGTCGCATACGCCTCAACGAAGCCGACATGGACGAGTTGAAACGTAAGTTCGATGACAAAATCATCGACATTCTTCCTACTGTGGGCGTTGGCGGAATGAAAGTTAGCTACGGACAAGAATACGTAAGTGCATCGCTCAATGGTGTTTATCCAGACTTCCCGAATGTTCGTCGTATAGAGTTGAGCAAAGGTCGTTTCATCAATCAAATCGACATCAATGAAGAACGCAAAGTGTGTGTGCTTGGCAACAAAACTGTCGATGTGCTTTTCCCAAACGACGAGCCAACGGGTAAATTTGTCAAAGTCAACGATTTATACTACAAAGTGATAGGCGTCTACACTGACGATAACACCTGGGGAACGCAAGATGTGCTTGTGCCATTCAGCACACTCTCGACCATATATATGAAAGAGGGCTACATCAACCGTATGACGATGACCACTAAGAACCTCACCAGCATTGAAGACAACGAAGCCTTCGAGACCGATGTGCGCACATTGCTTGGCAAGCGTCGCAACTTCGACAAAGACGACACAAATGCTGTGTGGATTTGGAACCGCATGACACAATATCTACAAGTAAATGGTGCTCTTAGTATTCTAAAAACAGCCATCTGGGTGATAGGCATACTTACACTCATAAGCGGCATTGTAGGCGTGTCGAACATCATGCTCATCACGGTGAAAGAGCGCACCCACGAGTTTGGCATACGCAAAGCATTGGGCGCAAAGCCTCGTCAGATTTTGGTGCTGATAGTTACCGAAAGTATAGCCATAACAGCGTTGTTTGGATACATAGGTATGGTGGCTGGCGTAGGTGCTACGGAGCTCATAAATATGATAGTGGAGCAGATGGATAGCGAAGCATTCCGCGATCCAACAGTCGACATCAAAATAGCTATTGAAGCTACGCTGACACTAATAGTTGCTGGCACCATGGCTGGTTTCTTCCCTGCTAAACGCGCCGTAAGTATTAAGCCTATTGAAGCACTTAGAGAACAATAACCAATTGAAAATTCAAAATTGAAAATTGAGAATTCATAATTGAAAATTCAAAATTGGAGGTTGTCATCCTGAGCGTAGCGAAGGATCTCAAGCGAACAAGAATCAACAAAGATTTTTCGCTTCGCTCAGAATGACAGACAAGATTAGAACTCGTAATTCGTAACTCGTAATTCATAACTAAAAACATGCGTTTCGACAGAGATACATTAACCGAAATTCTCGACACACTGACGCGCAATAGGTCGAGGAGTCTGCTGACGGCGTTCGGAGTGTTTTGGGGCATATTTATGCTCGTGCTGCTCTCGGGCGGTGGCAATGGACTCAAACAGATGCTCTTATCGCAGTTTGACGGTTTCGCCACAAACTCGGGCTTCACCTTCTCCAACAATACCAGCATGCCATACAAAGGCTTCAACAAAGGGCGCTACTGGGATATTGATCGCAAAGACCTCGATGCCATTCGCGACAATGTAGACGAAATAGATGTCATTACTGGCGAATCGTCGGTGTGGAGCAAGACTATTGTCTATAAGGATAATAAGTACAACGACTGCACCGTCAAAGGTTTGGAAGCTGACTACAACAGCATCGAAAATCAGCCGATGAAATACGGTCGATTCATCAACGACATCGACAATCGCGAGAGCCGCAAAGTGGTGGTGCTTGGTAAGCAAGTCTACGAAGCGCTCTTCAAAAAGGGCGAAGACCCATGCGGCAAATATGTCACTATCGATGGTATTCACTACTGCGTCATTGGCGTGAGTGTGAGCGAATCGAACATAAGTATAAACGGCAGCACAAGCGAAAGCACCATGATACCGCTGTCAACGCTCGTCAAGACGTATAACATGGGCAGCACGGTGCACGTGATAGCCTACACCGCCAAGAAAGGCTACAAGGTGAGCGACATAGAGACAAAAGTTGCCGACTTGCTCAAGTCAATTCACCTCATTCACCCCGACGACAAGCAAGCCGTGTCGGCTATCAACGCCGAAGAAATGTTTCAGATGATGGACAACCTCTTCATTGGTCTCGACATACTTATATGGATGGTTGGTTTGGGCACATTGCTCGCCGGTGCAATTGGTGTGTCGAACATCATGATGGTGACTATCAAAGAACGAACCTCGGAAATTGGCATACGACGCGCCATAGGTGCTCACACGTCCGACATCTTGCTGCAAATAATAGCCGAATGCTTGGTGCTGACAACCATTGCAGGTTTGGCGGGGCTATCGTTTGGCGTGGGAGTGCTCAACATTGCCGACACGCTCATCTCCGCCAGCCAAGAACGTGAATGCGGCTTCATCATCGAACTATCTACGGGCATAGGTGTAACTATAGTGCTTGCAGTGCTTGGTGTGTTGGCTGCTCTTGCTCCAGCTCTCAGAGCTATGGCCATAAAACCTATTGAGGCAATGAGAGAAGAGTGACGAATTGAGAATTGAAAATTGAAAGTTGAAAATTCATAATTCTCAATTGAAATTGTCATCCTGAGTGTAACGAAGGATCTCAAAGAATTACAAAACAGAATATTAACAAACTTATAACTATAAAAATGAAACGCTTTTTCAAAATTGCATTGCTCGTAATTGTAGCACTTGTATTCATTTGGACATTCTACTTCCTTTGGGCTAAGGGTCAGCCTGTTGAGCTTGTTTACGAAACATCAAAGGCTTCTTTCGCCAACATAGAAAAGACTACTATTGCCACTGGCAAAATTGAACCTCGCAACGAAATCAATATCAAGCCTCAGATTTCGGGTATCGTGGCCGAGATATACAAAGAGGCTGGACAGAAGGTGCAAAAAGATGAGGTTATCGCTAAGGTAAAGGTCATTCCAGAAATGGGTGAACTCAACGCTGCCGAAAGCCGCTTACGTTTGGCTCAGATTAGCTACAATCAAGCTAAAACCGACTACGAACGTGTCAGCAATTTGCACGCCGATAAGCTTATAAGCACCGAAGAGTTCGACAATGCCGAAGTTGCCCTCAACAAAGCCAAAGAGGAGCTTCAGACCGCCGAAGACAACCTCGAAATTGTAAAGACAGGTATCAGCAAACGTGCAGCCAACGCCAGCAACACGCTTATCCGTTCAACCATTACAGGTCTCATCCTCGACATCCATGTAAAAGTTGGTAACTCGGTTATCCAAGCCAACACCATGAACGACGGTACTACCATTGCCACCGTTGCCGACATGAGCGACCTCATCTTCAAAGGCAAAATCGATGAGACGGAAGTTGGTCGCCTTAGCGAAGGTATGCCTGTGAAAATTACACTCGGCGCTTTGCAAGATGTTAAGTTCGACGCCAATCTTGAATTCATCTCGCCAAAAGGTGTTGAAGAGAATGGTGCTAACCAATTCGAGATAAAAGCCGCAATGCATGTACCCGATAGCATAACAGTTCGTTCGGGCTATAGCGCCAACGCCGAGATTGTGCTCCAAAGCGCCAAAGGTGTGCTCACCGTGCCAGAGCGTTCGCTCGAGTTTAGTGGCGACTCAACATTCGTATACGTACTCACCGACAGCGTACCTACGCAGAAATTCGACCGTAAGCAAATCACCATCGGCATCTCCGACGGCATAAACATCGAAGTGAAAGGTGGTATTGCTGAGGGAGATATAATTAGAGGCAATGTTAAGAATTGACAATTGACAATTGATAATTGAAAATTGAAAATTACAACTGTCATCCTGAGCGTAGCGAAGGATCTCAAAACGACAGAATTCTCGTAGATATTAGGATTCTTCGCTTTGCTCAGAATGACATGGTTTGAATTCACATTTCAAAATATATAACTCCATAACTTATAGCTATTATGAAGTATCTCGTTCCATTGCTATGTAGTGTTGTCGTTTCGGCAAATGCACAAGAGCGTTGGTCGCTCGAAAAGTGTGTCAATCATGCCATCGAAAACAACATCAGCATCAAACAGCAACAAAATACAATAGAGCAGAGCAGCATTGAGCTCAACACTGCCAAGATGAATCTGCTGCCCAGTGTGAATGCTTCGGCAAATCAGAGCTGGAGTTTCGGCCGTGGTCTGACTATGGACAATACGTACGTAAACCGCAATACAGTAAGCACTTCGTTCGACCTCTCGGCTAATATGACGCTCTTTGCTGGTATGCAAAAAATAAACACCATTAAGGCGCGCGAACTCAATCTGCAAGCTGCCACTGCCGACTTGCAACGTGCCAAGGAAGATATGGGCATCAATGTGTCTCAAGCCTATCTGCAGACTCTTTATGCAGCTGAAATGCTTCAAGTGGCTAAGCGCCAAGTGGAACTGAGCAAAAACGTATTGGAGCAGAAACAAAAAATGGTGCAAAACGGTAAAGCCTCAGAGAGCGACGTGGCCGAAGCACGTGCTGCCGTTTCGCGCGACGAACTAAGCATTGTGCAAGCCGAAAATGACTACCGCTTAGCTCTGCTCGATCTCAGCCAATTGCTCGAATTGCCATCGCCCGAAAACTTCGCCATCGAAGAGCCCGACACCGCAGCACAACTCATGGCCATTGCCTCTATCGATGAGGTTTATGCCGATGCACTGCGCAACAAAGCCGTCATCAAAGGCGATGAGAGTCGCATTGCGGCTGCCGAGAAGAACGTTAGCATTGCCAAAGGTGGTCACAGCCCTTCGCTCAACCTCTCGGGCGGCATTGGTACCAACTACTATAAAACGAGTGGTTACCCTCATGACTCGTTTGGCGACCAACTCGATCAAAACTTAAGTAAGTATGTATCACTTTCGCTCAACATACCTATTTTCAATCGCTTTGCTACGCGCAATGAGGTACGTACGGCACGCGTTCAGGTGCAGAGCCTTAATCTACAACTCGATGCCGACAAAAAAGCGCTCTACAAAGAGGTGCAGCAAGCATACTACAATGCCATAGCTGCCGAGAGTAAATACGGTAGTAGTCTGTCGGCCGAAGAGAGTGCTCAAATGGCCTTCAATCTCGTAACCAAGAAGTTCGACAATGGCAAAGCCACGCAAACCGAATATAACCAAAGTCGCAACGAATGGCTAAAAGCTGTAGCCGATCGCATTCAAGCTAAATATGAATACATATTCCGCGCTAAGATTTTGGAATATTATCGCGGAGCATAATCACACTCGCTAATTCGTAATTCACAATTGCGAACTCGTAATTCATAATTCGAAACTCTTAATTATAACATAACCATGAAAAACACATTTATAATTACGCTCGTAGCTGCATGCTTGATGTCGATGACATCGTGCATCTACGTAAATGGCAACGATAACATTGGTATTACCGTTTCCGACACTACCGACTTCGTAACTCGCTCGTACGATCTTGCAGATTTCAATGCTATCGACTGCTCTGGCGTTACGCACATCACCTACAAGCAAGCTGACACATACAGCCTTAGCGCACGTAGCACCGAAAAGGTTCTCGACAATACCGACATTGAAGTCCGTGGCAACAAACTTGTCATTTCGCCTAAGAAATCTATCAAGAACATGCCTCCAATCTTCATAGAGTTGACGACTCCCGAACTCAATGACGTTGATATTAGTGGAGCTTCAACATTCAAAGCCTCGCGCATAAATACTCAAAATTGTTTCTCGCTCGATATTTCTGGTGTCGCTCATGTAGAATTTGATAGTATTTATTGTGCTTCGAGTGGTATTGACATTTCAGGTGCGAGCAAAATTTTCGGTAATATAATAGCAACCGAAGATGTTGATATTGATGCAAGTGGCGCTGTAAAATCCGAAATGTCTATCAAATCCAACAACTTGAAACTCGATTGCGGCGGTGCAATAAAGATGGATCTCAACTTTGTAGGCGACACGGCAGATATAGAGTGTAGCGGCGCAGGCAAAATAGTGCTTGATACGCAATGCAACCTCCTAAAAGCTGAAAACAGTGGCGTCAGCAAACTCACTGTTAAAGGTACGGCTAAGAAGACTAAACTCCGCACAAGTGGCGTTTCTTCTATCGACACCGAAGACTTGAACAACGATTGATTTTTTTTAGGTTATATTTCATTTTTTAGAACGTTGATGGAGATGTGCTTGGCGCGCGTCTCCATTTTTTGTTTTTGGGGGCTGTCACATCGTGGCAGCCTTTTTTTGTTGGTACGCAGGCCTCTGCGCCTGCGAAAAATACACGGGCGTATCGCCATAGGTTTACACCCGTTATGTAGGGACGCACCGCGTGCGTCCGTGCCCCATTGTCATTCTGAGCGAAACGAAGAATCCCATCACTATAGGAGATCCTTCGCTTCGCTCAGGATGACAACCTATTTAGGACGTAGCGAAACGCTACGCCCAACTTACAAACAAAAAAATCTGCGTAAATCTGTTCAATCTGCGGCATCTGTGTTCTAAGCGAGGCTGCCGTGATACGACAGCCCTACATACGCCCCTACACGCTACCCTCTACTCTCTACTCTCTACTCTCTACTCTCTACCCTCTACGCTCTACGCTATACTCTCTACTCTTTTTCTATCTTTGCAGATACTTATGAATACTAATACAACCCCACTCGCTGGCATCGTTGCGGAGTTGACTTCTGTCACTCCCAAGCAGGCTGCCACAACCATTGCACTCATCGATTCGGGTGCTACAATTCCGTTTATTGCTCGCTACCGCAAGGAAGCTACTGGCGCACTCGACGAGGTGAAAATCGCCGACATAGCTACGCAATATGCTCGTTTGCAAGAACTTGAAGCGCGCAAAGCTACGATTCTAAAAACTATCGAAGAGCAAGGCGCACTCACCGACGAACTGCGCAAGAAGATTGAGCATACATACGACTCGTCGACGCTCGAAGATTTATACTTACCATATAAGCCCAAACGCCGCACACGCGCCCAGAAGGCCAAAGAACTTGGTCTTGAGCCGCTTGCTAAGATTATTTTCGCTCAACGTGGTGGCGACATTGAGCAACTTGCGCAAGGCTACGTCAACGACAAAGTGGCTTCGGCCGATGACGCTCTTCAGGGCGCTCGCGACATCATTGCCGAATGGGTTGCCGACGACGCCGAAGTACGCGATGCTGTGCGCAACGTGTTCCGCCGCTCTGCCGATGTAACTACGAAACTTGTGAAAGGTCACGAGGAAGATGCTGCTAAGTATGCCGACTATTTCGATCGTTCGGAGAATCTTTCGCGCTGCCCATCGCACAGAGTTTTGGCTATGATGCGCGCCGAACGCGAAGGTTTCATACGTATAAATGTCGCACCAGAGGATACTACGGGCATAACTAATCGTCTGAATCGTAAATATGTACGCGGCAACTCGCCAGCTTCGCGCTGCGTGGAGGAGGCTGTAGAAGATGCATACGACCGACTGATAGCGCCATCGATAGCAACAGAGATATTGTCGGAAGCCAAAGAAAAGGCCGACACCGAAGCCATTCGCGTCTTTGCCGACAATCTACGTCAGTTGTTGCTTGCTGCGCCACTTGGTGCAAAACGTGTGCTTGCCCTCGACCCCGGATTCCGCACGGGTTGTAAGGTGGTTTGCCTCGACGAACACGGTCAGCTGAAGCATCACAGCGTTATTTTCCCGCATCCGCCACATCCCGATGTTATGGCTGCCGAAGCCGAAATACGCAACCTTTGCAATAAGTATAAAATTGAAGCTATAGCTATAGGCAACGGCACTGCATCGCGCGAGACGGAAAGCTTCGTGCGCAATTTGAAACTCGACGCACAGATTTTCGTTGTCTCCGAAGATGGCGCATCGGTCTACTCAGCATCGGCTACGGCACGCGAAGAGTTTCCCGATGAAGATGTAACCGTCAGAGGTGCCGTCTCTATTGGTCGTCGACTGATTGACCCGCTTGCCGAATTGGTAAAAATCGATCCGAAGTCGATTGGCGTTGGTCAATATCAGCACGATGTCGACCAAACGCGCCTTCGCGACCAATTGCGCATTACGGTCGAAAGTTGTGTAAACTCCGTTGGCGTCGACCTCAACACAGCTTCGTATCACCTTCTTTCATACGTATCTGGCGTAGGTCCGCAACTGGCTAAGAACATCGTGGACTATCGCACCGAGAATGGCTCGTTCACTTCGCGCGATGAGCTCCACAAAGTGCCACGCCTCGGCCCGAAAGCTTTTGAGCAGTGCGCAGGCTTCCTTCGTGTGCGCAAAGGTTCCAATCCGCTCGACAACACTGGCGTTCACCCCGAACGCTATAAACTGGTGGCTCGCATGGCCAAAGATGCTGGCGTCAGCGTTGAGACGCTCATTGCCGACCATGCTGTGCGACATAGCATTAACCTGCATAAGTATGTAACAGAAGAGGTTGGTATGCCTACGCTCACCGATATTATTAGTTATCTCGACCGTCCGGGTCTCGATCCGCGCCAACGAGCCGTAGAATTTCGCTTTGCCGAGGGCGTCAACACTATCGACGACATACGTACGGGCATGGAACTTCCAGGCATCGTATCGAATATCACTGCGTTCGGCTGCTTCGTAAATATTGGCGTGCATCAAGACGGACTTGTACATATCAGCCAATTGGCCGACCATTTTGTGAAAGACCCCAACGAAGTGGTGCACCTTGGCGAACATGTCACAGTGCGCGTCATTGATGTCGACACAGCTCGCAAACGCATATCGCTCAAAAAACTGTAAGTAATTACGAGTTTAGAATTACGAGTTACGATACTTGTTTTTGTCATTCTGAGCGAAGCGAAGAATCCCACGATAACGAGATCCTTTGATTCGCTCAGGATGGCAACCATCAATTTTCAATTCTGAATTTTCAATTTTCAATTGCATTATTTAGGTAACTTCGCGCTATAATATCAATAACAATAATGCCATCTACGCAGCAACATACGTTTCCTAAGGCCGAAAAACTTTGTAGCGATTCAGCCATCAATAAATTGTTCACTGAAGGTCAATCGGTTTCCAAATTTCCATTGCGTGCTGTATACATACCTACAGAGAGCGATTTGACGCACGTGCTTATAAGTGTGTCGAAGAAACGTTTCAAACATGCTGTCGATCGCAATAGAGTGAAACGTCTTGTGCGTGAGGCTTATAGACTCAATAAACAGTCGCTCACTGTACCTCAAAAACTCGATTTGGCATTCGTATTTATTGGTAATAAACTGCCAGACTATGCCTCCATAACCAAATCGGTAACGACGATTTTGGAGCGAATTAGTAATGCTGTAAATGACGTACAATCAAGTAATTAATCATTATGAAAACCATATTGATATTACTTGTAAAATTCTATAAGAATTTCATTTCGCCAATGACGCCGCCCGCGTGCCGCTATACGCCCACGTGTTCGCAATATGCATTGGAGGCTTTGCAAAAATATGGGGCGCTGAAGGGCGGTTGGCTCGCGTTGAAGCGAATACTACGTTGTCACCCTTGGGGCGGAAGTGGCTACGACCCTGTGCCGTAAATGGTTGTAAGATTGGGAATTGTAAATAGTAAGTATATCTATGGAAAATAGCCAAGCTAAAGAGTCGGCCGAAGAGGAAAAACGTGCGCTAAATAAAATGGCGCACTGGTGTTCTATGCAGGAGCGATGTTCGGGCGATGTGCGCGACAAACTTGCTGCTATGGATTTGTCGAGCGATGCTGTAGAACGCATTATCGATCGCCTTAAGCGCGAACGCTTCCTCGACGACTCGCGGTATGCTTTGTATTACGTAAAAGATAAATCTCGATTTAATAGTTGGGGGCCAACTAAGCTGCGTTATATGCTTAGAAATAAGCGAGTAAGTGATGAATTTATTGACGAAGCACTCCAGTCTATCGATGCCGACACATACACCGCGCAACTCGAAAAGTTGATGAAAAACAAAATCCGACTTTCGCATGCTGCCGATTTGCAAAAACTGAAAGCTCAGTTGCTACGTCTTGGCGCTTCGCATGGCTATCCCTATGATGATACATATCGAATGATAGAAAAGTTGTTGCAAGGTAGGTAGCCGCGCTTTGCTCAAGCCAAATTGCAACAGTATATTTGTGAAGCACATTGGGTATTATGAAGCATTTGAAGTTTTGGGCAATTCTGTTGATGATGGTAACTGCTGCTACGTTGAGTGGCTGTAGCTCATCGCGCAATGCCTCTGATGCTAAGCAAATTTCATATAAAGATGTAGGCTCGCACAAATCGAAAAAAGGAAGCTCTAAAAAGAGTAACGATTCTTCAAAGTCATCTGGTTCATTATCAGGTATATCTAAAAAGTTGGGCGTTCAAGTTACGTCGTCGGACAATCAAAAACTCTACTCAGAAGCTGCATCGTGGGTTGGTGCACCTTATAAATATGGTGGCACTTCGCGCTCAGGAGTCGATTGCTCAGGTTTTACATATTTGATGTATAAATCTGTATATGGAAAGACCATAAGTCGTCAATCGGGCGAGATATTGTCGAAGGATTGTAACAAGATAAAAAAGAGTGACTTACGTGCTGGTGACCTTGTTTTTTTTCGTACAGATGGTAAGAGGTCTTCTACGCCCAATCATGTTGGTATTTATCTGAAAAGCAACAAATTTATACACGCCAGTTCGTCAAAGGGTGTAGTAGTAAGTGATTTGACCACAGACTATTACGTGAAGAATTGGATTGCTGGAGGAAGAGTGCGTTAATTCACTTTAGAGCGTATTTTACCATTGGCAGTGATGGTAACGATTTCTTCGCCTGATACAACATCGTTTGCTGACCGAATTCGTTTCGATTTACTTTCGGTAATAGTATAACCCAAATTCAAAATTCGTTTAGGATTTATTGCATCTATGTTAAGCTCGTATTGCTGAAGTCTATGAGCACACTCTTTTATATATAAGGTGGAACTGTTGTGTAGTTGCAACTGTATGTTTTTCAAAGTATTGGTCTCGTTCGATAGTCGCATTTTAGCGCTTAGGCTAAAACGTTCATCAAGATGAGAAATAATTCTTTTTTGTGAGGCTATGTAATTTATTGCAAAAGAATTTAGTTGAGTGAATAATTGATTATTTTGAATTTTTTCGTTTGTAATGTAATCATACGTAATATTGCTGATGTTGGCTTGTAGCTCGTTCAATTTATTGAGTAGTAGTAAGTTGTGGTTGATTATAAACTCAGCTACAGCAGTTGGCGTTTTCATGCGAGTGTTGGCTACAACATCTGCTACGGAGTTGTCGCGTTCGTGCCCAATGCCAGTGATTACTGGTAGAGGAAATTGGGCAATGTTAGATGCAAGTTCGTAGCCATCGAAGCAAGCCAAGTCGGCCTTACTACCGCCACCGCGTATAATTATTACAGCATCGTATTTATCTGTATATGAGGCTATGGTGTCGAGAGCAGCTATGATTGTACGTTCGGCATCGGCACCTTGAACAAGAGCTTCAAAAAGATCGTATTCTATATTGAATTTGTATTTATTTGAATCGAGTTGATTGCAGAAATCACCATAACCTGCGGCGGTTTTAGATGATATGATAGCCAATCGTTGTAGCGAAAGGGGTAGTACCAACTGTTTGTTCATGTCTATAATACCATCTTCTTGCAGTCGGCGAAGAGTTTCAAGTCGCTGACGTTCAATATCTCCCAAAGTGTAATTTGAGTCGATGTCGAGTATTGTGAGAGATATTCCATATAATTCATGAAACGATGCTTGCGCGAGAAACATAACCTTCATGCCTATTTGAAGTTCGCGCTGTGTTTCATTAGTGAACTTTGGTATGATTCTATATGCTATTGACGACCAGATGTTTGCACGTATTTTTGCCACAGGATTGCGGCTTGATTCTGATTTTTCTATCAAATCGAGATAATAATGTCCACCGCGAAAACTTATTTCAGAGATTTCGGCTACAACCCAGGCAAGTAGTTTTGCGTTGTTTACGGCATTTTTTATCTGAGCCGTGAATTGCGAAAGTGTGAGCGATGGCACCGATTCGGTTGTTAGTTCCATAGTTTCTCGATTTTAGAATTTCTAAAATAATGTTGTATTATTTGAGTGTATTCAAATCCTTCTTCTGCCATAACAGCAGCTCCTATTTGACACATGCCCACGCCATGCCCCCAACCTGCACCTATGAACGTAAATATCTCTCCATCAGCCGATTTTTCTACTGTAAAGGCCGAACTATAGAGGTGCGAATGCGATAAAAGTCGTCGAATTTCGAGTTCTTTGCCGATTGTAATTGTTCGCTTTGTACCAACAATTTTCAAAAGTTTAATACGAGCCGATGGACCACGCTCAATTACTTCGAAATCAATAATTTTACCGATGTCGAATCCTGATTTTCGATTGAATATTTCTGATAATTCATCTGCTGTATAAACCACTCTCCAGCGGTAGAAATCGGGAGTTTCTTGGTCATAACTATTGAGAACTTGTTTGAGAATTTTGGCATTTTGAGTGTTGCAAAAAGCATCTGGTTGCGATTTTATCCAATTGTCTGCATTGACTTCGTTTGTTAGGTCTAAGTCGTTGCTAATCTTGTTGTTATCTACGAAAGATAATAGATAATTCTTGTGCTCGTCTTGCCAACAAGTTTCAAAGAGTTCGGTTTTTCCACCGCAGCATTTTGAGAAGCGCGCGTCGCAAATTTCATCGTTGTATGTAATTAGTATGCCACGAGTAGCCTCTATGGCTTTTCGAACCGTAGGATTGTTGGCGCGAGTAAGACCTTGGTAACGCTGACAATGATCATCGGCGCAGACATCAAAGAGTTTGTGGTCGTCGCGGTCGTAATAGCGAACGTAGTAGCCTTTGTTAGCATCTTCGATGGTGTGAACGGCAATGTTGTTGTGTCTTGAAATTTGTGCCATAAGCCAACTGCGCGACACCACGGCATGAGCCTTAAGTAGTTCGAGTGACGACGATGCGCTCATCTCCGATGCTATCACGCAAAATAGATAATCCTCTATTCTCAGTCTATTGATAGCCCAAATTTTATCACCATCTACCATAATAGTTAAGTTGCCGCTAAAGGTTTGCGTTTCAGTGCGTTGCCAATGAAATCCTATGCCAATAACAACATCGTGTATTTGAAATGTCGCATTTGCGTTCGTAGATATGAAATCTAATTTTTTTGCATCGTCGGAAGCTTTCCCATCAATGAATATTGTTTGATTTTTTACGCTAAAAATGTGCGTTTGAGAAATAGTTTTGTCATTTTCTGCGTACTTATAATTATCAGAGAATGTTATAGTTATACTGTCTGATGATAGTATTCCTACAGATATGATAGGTTCGTTGATAGATTCCATTTATCGATGATTAGAAACAAACTTGTGAGAATATACTTTTTATATCTTCTGTTGTAATTTTTTGAAAATCTTCTTCTCGTGGTGTAATAAGAATTCCACCAACTTCGGCCGAAGCAGGACTTATAAGTATTTTCTCGCAACTGTCGGCATAGTATTGTGATGGGCGAAAAGCTTTGCGTATAACTACATACATGTTTATAGCATTTTCATCTTTCGAATATGTAGTTATGATATTGAGCATCGATTCGTCTCGTTTATATTCTTTTAGTTTTTGTTCAATTGATTCTTTTATTTCGTTTATATTATTCAAATCGATAGTGTAGTATTTATATATTTTTCTGAATGTTTCATCAGACTCTGAAAGGATATACTTGTTTGATTCAAAGATGACTTTTGAAAATTTTTTATAGTCGGCAAATAGTGGCCATTCGTCAATGCCGCCAGCTTGAAAATGGCGGTGGTCGGGCGCTGATGCACCACATTCAGAACCATTGAAAAATATGGCCATTTGAGGCATCTCTACAGCAAGTTGAGCCATATCGTCGAGATATTTCAACACCTCTTGACGTTCGTGTTTTTGACTTACTATAGTCAGATGTTTGCTAAAAATAGGGTATGGATTTACAAGAATGCAGTAATTGCGCCATTGCTCAATCATTTGTTCCGAAGGACGGTTTTGAGGGCAGAGAAAACAAGGGCGAAGTGCAACTTCGTTTGCCGTGATTTTGGCTGCGGTAGAGCGAATTCGTGATGGGTTGAATTGCAGAACGAAATGCGCACCATCAACTACGATTTCGCGTCGACGAACTGTGGCAAGATTGCGATAGTTGTCGGCGGCGAGATTCCAAGTTTGTAATTGTTTGTCTATGAAGTTATTTATGCAAATCATTATTGCTGTTTTTTCGAGCGATGATTTCTATTGTACGTATTGAATCTTTGTAGTAGTTGTTCGTGTTTACTTTGTCTATCGAGAGCGCAGCATCGGAGTTGCCGTTCCATCTGCGACATAGGTAAATAGGCGTAAATATTCGTCCGATTTTGAATTCGCGCGAAAGTCTAAGACCAATGGCATAGTCTTCACCATAGCTGACGTTAGGAAGAGGATTTCGGCGCAAAAGAGAAGTTAAGAATGCTCGAGGTGCACCTAAACCGTTAATTCTTAGAGCGTTATTCATGCCGTTCTCGTTGGTCCATTCGCGGTGGTCTATAATGTAGGGCGGCAGAGGTTTCAAATCGAAGTCGACCATTGAATAACTACCAATTACCATTGCGCAAGATTCAGTATTGAACTTTGCAACCACTTGACTTATAGTAGTTTCGTCGGCGTATAAATCGTCGCTATCGAGTTGAATGGCATATTTTCCACAACGATTGTCGTTGATAGCCTGCATCCAGCAACCTCCAATTTGTAAGTCGTTGCGCGAAGGCACAATGTGTATAACTCGTTTGTCGCGTTTGGCAAAGTCGGTGAGCACTTCAGTTGTGCCATCGGTGCTGTGGTTGTCTACAACAATAACGTTGAATTTGCCATCGAAATTTTGACTTAGCACAGATTTTACTGCATCGGCGATGGTCTTGACGCGATTGCGTACAGGAATGATAACCGAAACATCTACAGTAAAATTCCCATCATCGTTGGCGGTTTGTATGTTGTGGTAATCGATGAAAGCGCCAATATTTTTTAGGTGTTGTGTGCACACTTGTTCCATCTCAATTTGCACTTCTCGATTTCGAGGATCTACGTAGTCGAATTGTTTTTCGCCAGATCGACGCAGGTCGTTTTCGCGGCAAGTGTATAGTAGTTCTGGAATATGAAGCACTTTGCCTGAACGCATAGCATTGAGTCGTATGCTATACAAAGTGCTGTATTTCAGGTTGCTATATTCGTTTAGCGTATTTATGATAATGTCAGCTCTGCATATATATAATGCACCAAGGTCAAAATCGTCTCGAACGCTACCTTCTTGACAATCGATGAGTTTGTGAATATGTATCTCTTCTTGTTTCGATTCGTAGAAATCTGAGTATAAGAAAGTTGCATTTGTCTGTCGAGCAATAGATACGAGGCGTTCAATTGCCGATGGCTCAATTTCTACTTGTTTTTCGTTTGCAACAAAACATACGTATGCCGATGATTGTATGTAGGTGAGAAGTTTCGATAAGCTGTTGCTACTTAGTAGCTTAGGCGTATTTATAAATATAAAGTCTTTTGGCGCTGATTCGTAGTGAATTAGAAAACAATCTTGACTCATAGGAAATGTGATAAATAACAATTCAAAATTAATACTTAGTGGCTTATATAGCCGAAAAGTTATCAATAATGCATGATGAACTATGGGCTATTTCTCTACATAAGCATTACGAGAGTACGAAAGTGTTGAAAAAGAGAGTTGTAAAATGCTACATTTGTAGACACAATTCACAAACTATATAAATGGTAATATTCAACTTCTTAACCCCGATGAAAATTAGTGTTTTACATGTAGTCCTTACGATTTACGCACTTGCACTTTCATGCAATTCAATGGCTCAAGAAATCATAAGGTTTGAATACTATGGTGCGGAAAATGGACTTTCGCAAAATTGTGCTTATTGTCTTTTTAGTGATTCAAAAGGCTTTATTTGGGTGGGTACAGGTAATGGATTGGATCGTTTTGATGGTAAAAATTTCCGTGCATTCAAAGATGAAAACACATGGGCTACTCGTAGTAATTCGTTGCGCGTCAGACATATATGGGAAGATGCTCAAAACTTTATTTGGATAGAGACCTACAATGGCTCGTATAGATACCTCAATCAGCGCAAAGAGATTTACAACATCATACCTACCGAAAACGATGACCTTCGTGATGCCGCGACATGTTTCTTGCAATATTCCGATAGCCTAATTTTTGTTGGTACGGAGAAGAGTGGTTTGTATATACTTACATACAACGAACAAAATCGCGATTATGACGTTCGATGCTTAGCAATCGACCGCATAACTCAAACCGACGAAAACGCCAAGAAGCCCGTTGTAAAAGGATTGGTAAAAGATCATCACAACAATCTATGGGTGGCTACAACCAATGGCATGCTCTTGTTTACGAATTCGCAAATTGCTGATAATGATATGAATCCTAAATGTTTCTACCATAACAACGAGTTTGGTGGAAGCATATTAGCTACCGACGATGCCGTATATTTCTCGTCTAAGCATAGAGGCGTGCTTGTGTACGACCATGCGACACAAAAATTTGGACAAACAAGCATGTTCGATTTCTTGTCGCAGAGCAGCACTAAAGATATGCGTATGCTCAACGATGGCCGATTGCTTATAACTACTTACGAAGCAGAGGCTTATATCCTCGATACTAAATCTGGCGCTCTTGTGGATATAAACTACAAGGGTAGAGGTGTAGAGAGTGTTGACAATATTTATATCGACCGATACAACCAAATATGGATATCTACGCAGAGCCCTGGTGTTACTCGATATGACATCGATTATAATCAATCGGAATATTATCAGCTCGTTTCCAATGAGTTGGCTGTAAGTATTGATCTTGAACGATTACAGTTTTTCGAAGATAACAACGACAATCTTTGGATAGGTGTACATGGTGGAGGCTTATTATTGTATGATAGAGTGCACAAAACATTTGAGAAGTTTGTTAACCACAAAGATGCTCCGCAATCTATTCCTTCGAACGTAGTGCACGATATAGTGCAAGATAAATCGGGGCAATTGTGGCTTGGACTTGGACAATACAGAGGCGGTTTGGCTCGTGTGATTATGAAAAACAACGCCTTCAAATCGATTGTTCCCGAGAATAATCCCACTACGCAGAACGACAATATTGTGCGACAGATTTTTGAAGATCCCGCGCACAATGTTTGGGTGTCGACTAAGAGCAGCCGTATATATATATATGACGAAAACGGAAGAGAAATAAGAGTGATAGATGGCTTGAAGACCAATAGAAATAAGGTTATTAGAGGTTTTGTGTATTCGATATTCGTCGACCGTCAAGGCTATTTGTGGTTGGCCACCAAAGGTGCTGGCATATTTACGTCAGTCGAGAAGGTCAATTTTAGCAATATAGCTACTGCGAATCTCACCTTTATGCATATCGACCAGTCGCATTGCACAAGTGCAGTCACGCCTCAAAGCAAAATCTCGGGCAACAACGTCTATCGCATGGCGCAAGATGAGTATGGTAATATTTGGGCGGCTATCTATGGCGGTGGCGTAGATAGGATTCGCCGACACGACGACGTTATTGATGTGAGTGTGTTCAACAAGTCGAACACAAGTATGCCATCCGACAAAGCGCGATATGTGCTCATTGATAGCAACGGCACTCTGTGGGTGACTACTACCAATGGCGTATGTAGTGCCTCTGGAAGTCAGCTCAATAAAGACAGCCTCAACTTCAATGTATATACACATCAAGTAGGAACTAATTCGCTTAGCTACAACGATGTAAATATGATACTCGAGGATTGCCATCACGATATATATATGTCGACAGATGGCGGTGGCTTCAGTAAATTGTCATTCGACAACGACGGCAAAGCTCATTTTACTAATTATTCTCTTGAAGATGGACTTTGCAACAATTTCGTTTATAGCATTACCGAAGACAACATCGGAAATATATGGGTAGCTACCGAAAATGGTCTGTCGAAATTCAATACCGAGACTGGTGGCATAATCTCATATACCGAGACTTCGGGAATGAACCTTAATAGTTTTACAGAAGCTGCCAGCACCAAACTTCATAATGGCAAAATAGCCATAGGAGCGTACAACGGATTTCTGATAGTTTCGCCATCGCAGTTGTCGGCCATGCCATACAAAGGCGAACTTGTGTTGACACGTCTTTTGGTGTCGAACAAAGAAGCAGAGATTGGCGAAAATGGCCCTATTAGCGAAAGCATAACTACAGCCGAAAGGATTAATCTTAGCTATTTGCAGCCAAACTTCACCATAGAGTATCAATTGCTCGATTTCACTGAACCAACCAACGTTCGTTATGCCTATATGCTCACTGGTATCGACGATGATTGGAACTATGTTGGCAATTCTACTCGCGCCACCTACACAAGTTTGCCTTCTGGTGAGTATAAATTCTTGCTTAAGCATACTTATAGCGATGGTAGCTGGTGCGACACTCCACGAGAAATAATTGTAACAGTTAGCACACCATGGTACAAAACCACCACGGCAGTGCTTATATACATACTGTTGACATTAATCTTGGCATACATAGTTACACGTATTGTATGGCGAATAAATAGTTATCGACACGAACTGAAAGTGGAGAAGAAGGTGAACGAGATAAAACTGCAATTCTTCACCAACATAGCGCATGAGATACGAACACCATTGACGCTAATATTGTCGCCACTCGACACGCTGCTTAGTAGCAAACATACCGAGGAGGAGCAAAACCAATTGGTGCTTATAAAACGTAATGCAAACAGATTGCTCCTTCTTGTAAATCAGATACTTGATTTCCGTAAAGTGCAAAACAAAAAGATGACGTTGCAAGTCTCGGAAGTCGATTTAGGAAAATTTGTACGTACGCTTGGCGATAATTTCCAACTCGTAGCCGATCATAAGAATATTATTTATAGCATAAATATTCCCGACAATCTCAATAGAGTATGGATCGACACTTCGCATATGGATACTGTTATATACAATCTGTTGTCGAATGCGCTCAAATTTACCGATAGTGGCAAACATGTAACACTATCCGTAAAGCAAGACAAAGACTACACTATGATAAGTGTCGACGATGAAGGGCGTGGCATACCAGTTACCGACCCCGAAGTGCTATTCAAACGCTACACTATAATGGCCACAAATGAGTATTCGGGCACAGGCATAGGATTGTCGCTTTCGTATGAACTTGTGAAGTTGCATGGTGGCGATTTGCTTGTGAAGTCGAAGGTGGGCCAAGGCACTTCGTTTGTTGTGAAACTTCGTAATGGCTATAAGCATTTGGAAAACAATCCGATGATAACGTTCAAAGAAGAGCAGCAAACTATACATAATTCGTTGATTACCGAAGTTAGCGAAGACGATGATGTAGACACCACGATAGCCGATGCTCCTCAGCAGCCCGAGGCCGAGAAAAAACGTTTGTTGATAGTAGAAGATAATATCGAGATTCTGAATTATCTCAGCGAGTCGTTTGGTAAGGATTATATATGCGACAAAGCCGAAAACGGACAGCAGGCGTTGGCTCGTGTGAAGGAGCAGATGCCCGATGTGATAGTTACCGATCTTATGATGCCTGTGATGAATGGCGAGGAGATGATACGCGCATTGAAGCAAGATCTCGAGACGAGCCACATACCCATTATTGCGCTAACAGCCAAAACGTCAACAAGCGACATCGCGGCTGCCTACAACATCGGCATCGATGCATATCTCACTAAACCGTTCAATCTTGAGCAGCTACGCGCTGTGGTGAATAATCTGCTCCGTAAGCGTGAAGAACTCGTACGTCAGTTGGCTGGAATTACTATTCAGAATGAAACAGTGGCCGAAGAAAAATCGATTGACGAGAATCAAGGTAAAAATCAGACTGTCAATATAAATATTCCATCTAAAGACGATGCGTTCATTCACGACCTCGTGTCGTACATAGAAATGAACTACAAATCCGACTTGTCGGTAGATCAACTTGCCGACCACTTCCACATGAGCCGAACTGTGTTCTACAATAAGATGAAGAGCCTTACTGGACAAAGCCCACTTGAGTTCATACGACAAATAAGACTCAAAATAGCCGATCAATTATTGCGCAAAGGTTTTAACGTGTCGGAAGTGTCGTATGAGATTGGCTATCAAGATGTCAAATACTTCAGCAAGCAGTTCCGTCAGCAGTTCGGTTATTCGCCAAGTCAAGTGAAAAAGAAAAATGACAATTGAAAATTGAGAATTGAAAAATGTCAATGTCATTCTGAGCGAAGCGAAGAATCTCATTGTACAAAAAGCACTCGTAATTAGTATCGCATAATGTTTGATAAAGATAAGTTTAGAAAAATTTGGTCGCGCTTCTACAAGCCAGTGTATCGCATTACAGCTTTTGTTGTTGCTGGTTTGTTTATGGTATTGTCGTTTCCGAAAGTCGATAAGTATAACTATGAATACGAACTACAGCGTCCATGGCGACACGAAACAGTTATCGCGCCTTTCGATATACCCATCTTCAAAACCGACGAAGAAATAGCTTTAGAAGAGGATAGCGTCCGCGCATTTTTTCGCCCTTATTATCATCGCGATAGTATAAATGAAGACGATATTAGAGCCAAGGTTGCGCAGACAGCAGAGATCTATGCTGGCAAATTCGAAATCATTAGCCCCATAAATATCGAAACCGATACGGTGCGCAATTTCACCATCGAAAGACTCACTCAGCACCTTATTAGTGTATATAATGTCGGCATCATAGATATTCCCGATAACGTAGATGACGAACAACTTTCGACCTACGAGCTGATGATTATTTCGGGTAATATATTGGAGCCGTTCAGTTTCGACGAACTCTATACGCGCCCAATGGCTTGCACTGCCGTCACTACGCGTCTTATCAACGACCTCAATAATCGCTTCGGCAGAAACCAATGGACTCAGACTCTCGTTGATCGTTTGCCCATCAACGAACTCATAACATCTAACATAAAATACGATACAGAGAAATCGCAGAGCGAACTCAATGCTCGCATGAGCAGCATACCACTATCGAATGGTAAAGTGCTGGCTGGTCAAAAGATTATCGACACTGGCGAGATTGTCGACAAACGCACTGCTCGCATACTCGACTCGCTAAGTCGCATCTACGAAACTCAATATGCCGCCAGCGATACGTGGGCTATCAACATAGGCGAATTGCTTATTGTCTACAGTTTGCTGTCGTGTGTCTTCTTCTTCCTCTTCTTTTTCCGCCGCAAACTTTTCAAGCACCTTCGCTTCATAAATTTCATTCTATTAATTATGCTGATATTCGTTGTAGGTGCTGGATTTATGGCGCATAAACATCTAAATATTAGCTTCATCATACCATTTACGTGTATACCAATAATCATTCGCATCTTCATCGATTCGCGTTTGGCTATGTATGTACATACCATCACCATACTTATAATATCGTTCTTCGCCTACAATAGCCAACTCTTTTTGCTGCTGCACATACCAGCAGGAATTTTGGCTATAATTACGCTTATCAACGTCACACGCAGAGTGCAGTTGGTGCGCACGTCGCTTGTGGTGTTGGGCTCGTATCTATTATGCTACTTAGGCTACAACTTGTGGCACACAGGCGAGCTGAACGTGCATAATATCAACATAATATTGATGTTCGTGATAAACGCAGCTCTCATCTTGATGGTATATCCTATGATATACATATTCGAACGACTATTTAAGTTTGTGAGCGATGTCACACTAATGGAATTGTCGGACACTAACCATCCGCTGTTGCGCGAATTGGCCGAGAAGGCTCCAGGTACATTTCAGCACTCTATTCAAGTGGGCAATTTGGCGCAAGCTGTGGCGTATAAAATTGGTGCCAATGCAATGCTTGTGCGTGCTGGCGCTATGTATCACGACATAGGCAAAATGGTGGCGCCGCTATATTTTACAGAAAACCAGGTGAATAAGATTAATCCTCACGTAGGTATGGATTTCGTGAAGAGTGCTGCTATAGTTATATCGCACGTAACTAATGGCGTCAAGATTGCTCAGCAACACAATTTGCCTACGCAGATAATCGACATAATATTATCGCATCATGGCACAACCAAGGCTCGCTACTTCTACATCTCGTGGCGCAATGCGCACAATGGTCAAGAGCCCGATCCGCGCCTGTTTACCTATACTGGGCATACGCCAACAACCAAGGAAGAGGCTATAGTAATGATGGCCGATGCCGTAGAAGCCAGCAGCAAGAGCCTTACCGAATACACCGATGAGAGCATTGATGCGCTCGTTGATAAGATTATCGATGGTCAGATAGAACAAAAGCAATACAACGACGCGCCGATAACTTTCAAAGACATCTCGAAGGCCAAGAGCGTGATGAAGGAGAAGCTCAAAAGCGTTTACCACACGCGCATTCGCTACCCGGAACTGTCTAAGTAATTCAGAATTCAGGATTCAGAATTCATAATTCAAAATTATAAGTGTCATTCTGAGCGCAGCGAAGAATCCTATGAACACTGATGAGATCCTTCGCTACGCTCAGGATGACAAGGTGCGCAAAACCATTTTGTGTTCAGGCGGATTTGTATCCGCCGTCTGTGAAAAGTGGATTTGAAATCCGCCAACGCATTAGTTGGGGATTTCAAATTTTCGATGAAGATGCTCGCGTTTTTTTGTTGATTTATATGTAGTTACAAGTTGTTAGTAAACTCTGCGAGCGCGAGAAAAACCAAGACCGAACGTGATTGCTACGTTATGTGCAATACCTGTATAGTCTCCACTTTGCATGTGGAAAGTAGTCGGAAACATTGCATAGCGGATGCCCAATTGCCAATATCCGTAATTCATTTTTCCACTAAATGGTCCGCGTTCAAGTAATAATAAATCGCGTCCAAACTCAACGCTCACACAGGGCCTCCTATTATCATCAACGCTAAAATCGATGCGTTCGTTCTGTGGCAAATTGTCTCTTACAGATGCATGATTTATACCTATGGATGGCATAACGTACCATCGAGATTGCAGTGGAAGCTTATATCCTATCAATATTTGGAGGTTGTCAATCTCGTATTTTTCGCCACGTGGCAAGCATTTCCAACCATCGTCGAGGTCTTGGTGCGTTTTGCCCAACGTGCAATCCATACTGAACTGAAGTTGCCAACGGTAGATTGACAGAGCGATTTTGCCTCCAAAGTCAAAACCTACATTGTCAATATCGGCTAACGATTGCGTATGAATTGTTGAACCCAAAGCCCAACCCATATATACGCCAAACTTATGGTACGGCTCATATTTATACCGCATATACTTACGAGTGAAGGTCTCCAAAGGCTTTTCGGGATTCGTAGTGAGATATGCATCGCAAAAACCGTTAATCTCCTCACGGTCGTGTGAAATCACATAGTTGATATATAGCGAAATAAATTCTTTTTCTTCGGCCGTAATGCTTGTCGATTGCGCCACCGAACCTTTTATCTCGTCTTGATGTCCTCGTACGTATACCAACGCTTGATAGAGATACAAATTTTCGCGTGGTGTGATTTTATAAGTAAAATTGGCGTAGAACGTAGAGTCGTCCTCGTTTTTCACGCTGTTGAGCAGTTCCGGATAGAAACCGTTGAGGAGGTAGAGCACGCGATATTCATCGAGGTAGAAAGCCAAGTTTCCCGAGGTCTCGAGCGAGGTTTTGGCGTAGTTGAGCAGTTCGTGCACGGTGGCGGTATCGTGGCTATTGAAGGTCATGTCGTAGACCAAATTTCTGCACTTTTCAATCTTTTCAGAATGACTTTGCTGAGCCATAATATCAGGCTCATTATTCTGTGCCACAATTGTTTGACTTGCGAATAAAAATAGAGCAATTGCAAGCGGGTAGATGTTTTTCATATTTATGTAGAGTATTATTTGGTAAGTCTGTTTGTATATGCAAATGTATATTTATTTGCAATCTGTTGATTTTGCTTGCTTCAATGAATAGGCAAAAGTAAAGAAGCGTTTACTCCTTCGCTACGTCAACTCTGGAAATGTGTACAAAGCCATTTTCGCGACTCAATGAAGGTTTCTGAGCGTGCGAAAAAGCATTTTCACGATTGAATGAGGGTAGCTGAGCGTCAGAAACTATGTTTTCATCGTGGAATGGCAGTTTCTGAGCGTCAGACAGGCATTTTCACAACTCGTTGGGACTTGCTGAGCGTCAGAAACTATGTTTTCGCGATTGATTGAGGGTTTCTGAGCGTCAGATAGGCATTTTCACGATGAGTTGGGAGTTGCTGAGCGTCAGAAACTCCCATTTAGTCATAACAATGGATTTTGCGCAATGTGCAAAAAATCGTTTTCATGACTCGTTGGGGGTTGCGCAACTTGCGAAACTATGTTTTCATCGTTGAGTTGGACTTGCGCAACGTGCGGAAGCCATTTTCACGATTAATTGGGACTTGCGCAACGTGCGAAACACCCATTTAGTTATAACAATGGATTTTCCGCATTGTGCAAAAAATCGTTTTTATGACTCAATGAAAATTTCTGCATACGTGCGAAAAAGCGTTTTCATGACTCAATGAAAATTTCCGTCATCGATACCTTTGACATTGTATCTACTTTTTACTTTCTACTTATTACTTAGTTAGTACTTTTGCCCCAACAAAAAAATCATCGGCATCATGTCGTTCATAACCTCGTTGTTGCTGGCTGTTGCGCTTGCCATGGATAGTTTTGCAGTGTCCATAACTATTGGGCTGCAGCAGAAACGTTTCGTACCTGCAACTCTACTCAAAGTGCCCTTAGCGTTCGGAATATTTCAAGGATTGTTTCCGCTCATCGGTTGGTGGCTGAGTGTGCAAATAGGCGAATCGCTTGCCGCTGTAGACCACTACATAGCCTTTGCATTGTTGGCGTTCATAGGCGGTAGAATGATTTACGAAGCTTTCCACGAGTCGGGCGAGATGGAGCGTACCGACCTCAGTAAAATGCGCTCGGTGCTTTATCTTGCCACAGCTACGAGCATCGACGCGTTGGCTGTGGGCGTGAGCTACGGACTTGTTGGCATCGACTTACGCACTGCCATTGTAATCATAGCCATAGTTACGATACTCTTCTCGCTCGCTGGTATATATATAGGCGTGAAGATGGGCAACATATTTGGCTCGAAAGCCGAGATTGTCGGTGGTGCAATGTTGATATGTTTAGGAATAAAAATAATTGTAGAACATACTTTACTTGATTAATTACACGAAATGAATCTTACAAAAATTACGCTCTGTGCTTTTGCAATGGCTTTTGCTACACAGGCATTTAGCTGTACGAATTTTATCGTAACAAAAGGAGCTTCGGCCGATGGTAGTACTATGGTTACTTATGCTGCCGACTCGCACGTACTCTACGGCGAACTCTACCGTTTCCCCGCAGCCAACCACAAACGCGGCGAAAAACTCGCCATTCGCGAATGGGACACCAATAAATATTTAGGCGAGATTGCGCAAGTGTCCCATACATATTCTGTTGTGGGAAATGTGAACGAATTCCAACTCACTATTGGCGAAACAACATTTGGCGGTCGCGACGAACTTGTAGATACCACTGGCATAATAGACTACGGAAGTCTTATATATATTACGCTGCAGCGCGCTCGCAACGCCCGTGAAGCCATTCGTGTTATGACTTCGCTTGTAGCGGCATACGGCTATTGCAGCGGCGGCGAGTCGTTCTCTATTGCCGACCCCAACGAAGCTTGGATTATGGAGATGGTGGGCAAAGGTTCGCACGAGCAAGGCGCTCTCTGGGTGGCTGTACGCATTCCCGATGGCTATGTTAGCGGTCATGCCAACCAAGCGCGCATAACTACTTTCCCGCTCAACGACCCTGAGAATTGTCTCTATGCTCCCGACTTGATTAGTTTCGCTCGTGCAAAAGGCTATTTCAACGCCGAAGCCGACAGCCTTTTCAGCTTTGCCGACGCATTCAATCCACTCGATTTTGAGGCAAAACGTTGCTGCGAAGCTCGCGTATGGAGCGGTTTCCGCAAGATGAACGCCGAGATGGATAAGTATGCCGACTATGCTTTCGGTATAAGCAACGAGCGTATGCCGCTCTACATAAAGCCCGACCACAAAATCACGCGTCGCGAACTCACCAACATCATGCGCGACCACTACGAAGGCACAGCAATGGATATGACTCAAGATGTCGGAGCTGGACCTTTTGGAGTGCCATATCGTTGGCGTCCTCTCGAATACGAGGTCGATGGCAAGACATATCTACACGAGCGCGCCATAGCTACACAGCAAACAGGTTTCTGGTTTGTTAGCCAAATGCGTAGCGACAATGCTGCAGGCGGCATCATCTGGTTCGGCTGCGATGATGCCAATACATCGGTGCTTGTACCTATATATACAAGCACTACAGTTGTGCCAATTCAGTTTGCTCAAGGCACAGCCGATATGCTCACATTCAGCTGGAATTCTGCCTTCTGGGTGTTCAATTGGGTTGCTAATATGGCATACTCGCGTTATAGCCACATGATAGGTGATATTCGCAAATGCCAAGTGAAACTTGAAGATGAACTCGATCAGGCTGTGTTGGAGATGGATAAGCGTATGGCAGAGCTTTCAAAAGACAAAACTATGCGCGCTATGGTGGCTAACACATTTGCTGCTGAGCAAACCAACAAGGTGGTCGATTCATGGAAATCGTTGGGCGAGTTCCTTATGGTTAAGTTCAACGATGGCAATGTCCACCCAGAGCACGATGGCGTTTTCGATAGAACGAAAGATGGCAACCCCGTTTCGCCTCAATGGCCTGGTTATGGCGACAAATACTATCGTACTATAGTAGAGCAGACGGGCGATAAATTCATCTTTAGAGATAGCAAGAAGTAGAAACTATAGTTTTTTACTTCTTTAGCAGATACTCCGCCATCCATTCCACAACTTGTGGAGCCCAAGGGTTGAAAAGCCAAAAGGTGTGCGGGGTATCTGTTGTTTTTTGCACTTCTGCCGAGTGTCCATGTCGGTTCAATTCGTCGATCATTTCGTTTTGCCCAGCGCTGAATCGTTTTTGTGCGCTATTGATGAATAAAAAGTCGGCACTTTTTTCGCCTACATTGTATAGAGCCGATGCGCTATTCCATAATTCGCGGCACGAATCGACCGGACAACCGAGCCAAAGTGTTGCTGCCGATTTCTTTCCGGGTTTGTCGTGACCTTCTGAAGAATCGGGGTGGATGAAAGCCAAAACTCCATCTATGTCGATGACGTGCTTAATTATTCCAGAAATGTTGCGTGCTCCAGCCAATGCAGCCAACTGTCCACCTGCCGAAGTGCCAGAAACGTTGATGCAATTTCTATCGAAATGATACGCTTCTGCATTGTCGTATATCCATTTCAATGCATCTTCTACATCGTTGAGTGCTGCGGGATAGAGTGCAACATCCGACTTGCGATAATCTACGCATACGCACGCTATACCTCTGTTAGCCAACGATTTTGCTATAGGCCAATCCATCGTTTTGTTTCCAGAACGCCAGCCTCCTCCATGTACAATGCACAGCGTTGGCATTTGCGCATTTGCGTTTTGCGGCAGGAATATATCGAGTTGCAAACTGCGATTGTCTGCTTTTTTATATTCAATATTTATAATCTCGTTAACGTCTACAGAATCGGCTCTATATGGTGATATGAATGGGTATCGCTTGCGCTGCTTGGCATATTCGTTTTCAATGTTAAACTCTTGAGCCTCTGCCACAAATCCCATCAGTAGGCAGACGATAGTTAGTAATACATACTTATGCATATCCTTAGTGTTTTATTGGTATATAAATGATTATTGACAATTGAATTTGTGTTGCAATTGTAGTAGAACTATGAAAATGAAAAGGGGATTTTTCCGCATTCTTATTGGACTTTTTCCGCTTTGTGCCTTTTAGCGATAATGTTAGTAACAAAAAAGCCACAAGAACGTGCGTTCTCATGGCTTTATATATCTATATACTTAGAAATACAGACTCAAATCACCTCAATGTCTTGGCTCTTTATCCAACCAACGTTGCCATCGTCGAGGCGAACTTCGCTCCAATCGCCAATGGTGCTAAGAATCACAACGTGAGTGCCTTCGTGGAGAACAACCATCTGAGTGCCATTTTTATCGGGCGAAGTGCTGAGTGTAACCGACGAACTCATAATTATAGCAGCTTTGCTATTCACCACTTCGTTGCGTTGGTTTATCGATATTGTAAGTGCGCCGATAGCAAGCACTGTAAGTATTAAACCAGCAAAGAAGCCAACTTTGCGCATAGCCACCGAATTGGCAAATAGAAACATAGCTACACCAGCCAACACGAGGACGAAGAATACGATGAAAATTACAGCCCATCCATCAGAGTTGGTGATGTTGCGGAACGAATCCCACCAACGGAAGATAAATATTGGCGTGAGTTTCTGCATCTTGTCGGTCATTTCGTAGGCCTGCTCAAGGTTGTATTGCGTATCCTCATCGGATGGATTTAGGCGCTTTGCACGCTCAAAATTGAGAATGGCAGGACCAAGTTTACCACTTTTGTAGTGGCAGTATCCCAGGTTGTAGTAGAGTTCGGCACTCTCGTAGCCTTCACCAAGAATGTAGTTATACGTATTTATAGCTTCGGCATTCTGTCCGTCCATAGCCAACTTGTTGGCATGTTGAAGCGAGTCGGCAAGTTGTTGCTCTGTGGCAGCAAAGGCATGAGTGCCGGCGAGTATAACTAAGGTTATATATATTGCAATGCGTTTCATTTCTTTATTTTTTGATGCGTTCCATTTTACCAATAACATTCTCAGCACGGCTATATATGTCCTCCATGCTATCCGATACTTCGGCAGGAGCGTAGCGGGCAAATTCGCAAGCATCGAGGAGCTCCATAAACTCGTCAGCTGCGGTGTCGTCTATGTTGTGCTGCTTCATCTCTTCGCGAGCGTTGTCTTTGGTGAGTTCGCTCAGCGGAAGGGTTAGTTTGTCGCTCAAATAGCCCCAAAGAGCGCGCATAACTTCATCGAAAAAGGCTTCGCGTTTTTGTGCTTTTATGTATTTAGCAGCTTGTTTCAATCGGCGGCGAGCTACTTTGTTTGCTTTACGCATCTTCACGCGTCCGAGGTCGGCGTTGTCTTTTATTCGTTTTCTGTACACGATGAAGAATACTACGAAAATGGTCAATGGACACAGCATACATAAGACGAATAGGGTAGAGCCGAGTAAGAAGTCGTTAGTCTTGCTGAGAGATGTTCCATTGTGCAAATAGCGAAGGTCGCGACCTATGTATTCCACTTTGTCGCGCGAACCACCTTGGAACGAAACAACTCCGCTGTTGCTATTGCTATTAGCACCTTTGGCAACATTGATTGTGAACGGACCTTGTGTAAGTGTTACATATTTCTCTTTCTGTGGGTCGAAGTATGTAAAATTCATCGAAGGAATCTCGAACTGACCTTCGCGACGAGGAATAATAAGATATTCTGCCGACGAAGTACCATGATAACCTTGAACGGTGTTCTTCAAATCGTTGCTTGTGTTGGGGTCGAATGTGTCGAAATCGCTGTGGAATTGTGGCTTAGGAATAGAGAGTAGCTTCAAATTGCCATCGCCCGATACGCTCACTTTCACCTGCACGCTATTGTCGGTCTCTACTTCCAATGGCGACACCGATACGTTGAATTTGAAATTACCTACACCACCGCTGAAGTCCGAAGGCTTGTTGGCTGGTAGTGCTTTCACGTTGAGCGAAAGTGCATTTGATTTTACTGAGCGACGAACGAGCTGAACATCATCGAAGAATGCATCAAAGAATGACGAACCTCGGCGCGTGCGCTGACGAACGATGAACTCGTAAGTTGTTGGCTCTATCTGAATTTTGCCGCTCTTTTGCGGAATTATTACCAGTTTCGAGAGCACGGCAGCTTGATAAATCTTGCCGTTGTATTGCTCGCTATGGAATTGGATAGAAGGATTGTCCATATCGAGTTTTACAAATTCAGAAAGTTTAGGTGGTGTGACGTCCGAAATTTGGTTAAGATTTGCCGTGGTATACACTTTAGTGGTTAACTCTACAGCCTCACCTTCGTAAAGCGATGAGCGACTAAGTTGCTGAACGAGAATAATGTCATCGCTTTTGCCATTTTGCGACTGCTGAGGCATATTCTGGTTTCCATTGCTTTGCTGTGCTGCACCACCGTTCTGGTTTGTGCTCTGTCCACTCTCAACAACTTTTATGCTGATACTGTTCGATTGCATTTTTTTGCCGTCGACGGTAACCGAAGCTGGTGCGAGGGTAAACTCTCCAACTTTTTGTGCCTTAAGTACATAAGTATAAGTAGTGGAGCGCGATGTGGATATTTGACCATTAATAATTTGCGTACTCATCGATGTCGACGTCGATGGTCCCATAAGTATGGTGAAGGCATCGTTGTCGGCCATACGCATGTCGCTGCCGCTGGCGTTGACGCTGTAAGTAACTCTAAAATTCTCTCCAACTTGTACTACAGTTGGTTGTGCAGAGCCTTGAAATGTCACTTCGTCGGCCCAAATCTGCTGCGACACTACTATACAAAGTAGCGTTAATAGTGTCCTAATCCTATTCATACGTATTTTCATAACTCACAAAGGTAAGTATAAAGAGTTACCAATTTTTTTCAATAGCGCCCGACTTTGCAGCTTTAGCCTTTTTGCGCTCTTCTTGTAGCTGATTCTCGTCGGCCTGAACAGCATTTAGCAATCGTTGAGCCTCTTCGCGCGACATTTCAGATTGTTGTTGTTGTTGCTGTTGCTGCTGTTGTTGTTGCTGATCTTGTTGCTGTTGCTGCTGCTCTTGTTGTTGCTGCTGCTGTTGCTGTTGATCTTGGTTCTGTTGCTTATCCTGCTTATCCTGTTGGTTTTGCTGGTTTTGCTGATTCTGCATCATCTTTTTAGCAGCCACAAGGTTATAACGAGTCTCGTTGTCGGCAGGATTAGCGCGCAAAGCTTGTTTATAAGCATCGATACTTTTGTCGAACTCTTTTTTCAAGTAGTGGCAATTGCCAATGTTGTGGTAGAGTTGCGACAGACGATCTTTGTCGGTTTCGTTGGCAGCTAAATGTTCAAATCCTTCAAGAGCTTCGTCGATTTTCTCTTGTTTGAAAAGCGAGTTGGCGTAGTCGTAGTTAGCTTCGTAGGAATCGGGAGCTTCCATCATGGCTTTTGCCGAAGCCTCTTGCGCCTGTTCGTATTCTTGATTTTGATAATGGTTGTAGCTTTCGCGTATGTATTTACGCTCTTTTTGCGCGTGGCAAATTGAAGTTGAGAGCGTTAGCGTAAATATTGCAATGAAAAATTTCTTCATATCCATCATCGATTTGTTTTTTGAACTATTTCGTTGGGTTGAATAAATAGGTCGGCAGCAGTGTTTTTGCGGCTAAATATGTCGAAACTTGAAAGACGTGCGTTTTTGCGGCTTAGAAGCAACATATCTATGATTAGTAGAAGTATAACGAGAGCCTCTACGTAGGCAAATCTGTCGTTGTAGTCGGTATAGACTTTTGCTTCGAATTCGCTCTTTTCTATCGAATTGAGTTCTTCGAGCAAAGCATTAATGCCATTGCGTATGTTGTTGGCAGGCACGTATGCACCGCCACCAGCAGCTGCTACTTTGGCAAGCGATGTTTCATCAATCTTGCTTATAACTACCTGACCTTCTTTGTCTTTGATGAAGTTGCGAGTGTCGCCTGGTGTGGCTGGAACAGGAGCTCCTTTGCTTGTGCCCATACCTACAGTGTACACTCGAATACCACGTGCGGCTGCAGCTTGGGCAGCTTGTATGGCATCGTCTTCGTGGTTCTCGCCATCGGTAATAACTATTATTGCGCGATTGATGTCTTCTTGCTGTGTAAACGAGTTCATACACATATTTATGGCAGCACCAATAGCAGTGCCTTGCGTAGGAACCATGCCAGTGCTCACTGAAGAAAGAAACATTTTGGCCGATGGATAGTCGGTGGTGATTGGCAACTGCACATAAGGTTGACCAGCAAAAACCACAAGGCCGAGACGGTCGTCGGTGAGTTTATCTACGAGGCGCGAAGTGGCCATTTTAGCCATTTCGAGGCGCGATGGCTGTACATCTTGCGCATTCATACTGTTCGATACGTCGATGGCAACCATTATTTCTATACCATTACGCTTCATCGATTCCACTTTGGCGCCAAATTGTGGTCCTGCTATCACTAATATTTGTAGCGAAAATGCTACTAATAGTATTATTGCTTTGAAATTCAAACGCTTAGGCGAGTATAGCGGCATTAGGTGATTCATTAGCGACGGATTGCCGAATGTGCTAATGGCTTTCTTGCGACTGCGATTGAATATATATACTGCTATTATACCTACTGGCACTAATAGCAATAGAAACAGATAGTTAGGATGTGCAAATCTGAATATATCCATAATTACGGAATTGTTCTCAAGAGAGAGTTACGTAAAACTATTTCGAGCAAAAGGAGTGCAAGAGTTGCGAGTGCGAATGGTAGATACTCTTCGGTGCGCTTAGAATATTCGCGAACTTCCAAAATTGTCTTTTCCATCTTGTCGATCTCGTCGTAGACTGCTTTCAAGCTATTCTTATCGGTTGCGCGGAAGTACTTACCGCCTGTCATCGATGCCATATTTTGAAGCAGTTCTTCGTCAATCTTTACATCCATATCTTGGTATTGAATGCCGAAGTTTGTCTGAACCGGCATTGGTGCTGTGCCTATTGTGCCGACGCCAATTGTGTATATACGTACACCGAACGTCTGAGCTATCTCGGCAGCCTTCTCGGGCGCAATACTACCAGCGTTGTTCACACCATCGGTAAGCAAAATAATTACTTTGCTTTTCGCTTTGCTGTCCTTTATGCGGTTAACAGCTGTGGCTAAACCATTGCCGATAGCAGTTCCATCGGCGAGCATGCCTATTTTGATGTCGGAAAAGAGGTTCAGTAGCACGTTGTGGTCGGTTGTAAGTGGGCACTGTGTGAAACTTTCGCCTGCAAATATTACAAGACCTATATTGTCGTTAGGTCGTCCACTAACAAACTGCATAGCAACGTCTTTGGCAGCCTCAAGACGGTTTGGCTTGAAGTCGATGGCCTGCATTGAACCCGAAATATCTATCGACATAACTATATCTATGCCTTCGGTCTTTTCGTCGTGAAAATGATCTGTCGACTGTGGACGCGCGAGTACTACAATAGCTGTAGCCAGCGCAAGCATACGCAAAATCATTGGCACGTGGCGTAGATAGACTTTCCACGATTGTTTGATGCCTGTAAATGGCTCAAGTGTAGATATTTGTATGGTTGCATGAAGTCTGCTCTGCTTCCATATATACCATGCTACGTAAATAGGTATGATTATGAGCAAATAGAAGAACGATGGATGCAGAAAAGTGATGTTGCTCATTTTATCTCCTCCTTTGCTTTTATCTCTTCGTCGTCATTGCCAATAATTTGGGCTGTTTCACTGACGAATTCGATAGCTTTTTTCATCGATGTATCGTTTTCGTCGGGAAGAGGCTCCACTTTGGCAAACTTCACAAAATCGGCAAGTTGTAGCACATCGGCAAGTTTGTTACGACTGTTAATGTCGAGTGTTGAAACATTTTCGAGCGCACCAATAATCTCATCTGTTGTGCTTTCCAATGCACTTATCTTGAATCGTTCTGCCACATATTTACGCAACGTATCGGTAATGCCTGAATAGTATTCCTTGAACATGTTGCGTTGGCAAAGTTTCTCTTCGCGAATTTTTTCAAGCTCTCGCAGTGCTACAACGTCGCACGGCTCTTTAGGTTTCGAGGCTACGATGCCAAGTTTTTGATTGCGATATTTATGGTATAGATATATACCTACAAAAATTAACGCTGCAACAACTATAGCGCCTACAGCCCAAGGCCAATAATGAAGCAATTCAGAGAGTAGAAAAGGTGCGTCTATGGCATTTTTGATGTCGGTGATGCGCGCAACGCCACTCTCTTCGTCAATCTCGAGTTGCTGAAAAGGGTTAACTACGTTGAGTGCCAACGCTTCAGTCTTGATAGTGTCGCCTTCTGCTGTGTATGCTATTTCAAGTGGGTCGATGTAGTGCAAGCCAGAGTCGAACGAAGTGAGCAAGTAGCGTTGCATGATCTCCACAATACCATTGCTCTTCGATGTGTCGGGCTTAAGAGCTTCTACTACTTCCACTTCGGCAGTGAGTGTATCGGCCAGAGGCAGAAGTGTTACGTTAGCACTCTCGGGGAACGCTAATTTGATGTTCAGCCCCACTTGACCACCCATAAGTATAGTCATACTATCGAGCTCCGCAGTGACGCGAGGCTCTTGAGCATAAATATGCAGCGATGATAGAAGTGATAATATAAGTATAAAAAATTGTCTCATAGTAAGTTAACTGCGTTGTTTGAATAACAAGAGTAACTGTTTTACGTAGTCTTCGTCGGTGCGAATGCGAACGCTGTCGATGCCGTTTTTGGTGAATGTGGTCTTGAGTTGTTCAAGGTGCTTCTGCCAAGCGGCTGCGTATGCATTGCGTACAGCGCTATCAGACGTATCGATCCATTTTTGTCCGCCACGTTCGGCATCGGTGAGTAGCATCAAACCGATGTTGGGAAGTTCGGCTTCGCGTTGGTCATATATATGCAATGCTACAACATCGTGCTTGTGATTAGCAATCTGCAACGATTTCTCGAAGTCGTGATCCATAAAGTCACTCAGTACGAAGGCCGTACAATGCTTCTTAATAGCGTTGGTTAGGTATACCAAAGCGCTATTGAGAGACGTTTTGCGGTTCTGCGGCTGGAATGTCAGCAGTTCGCGAATGATATGAAGCACGTGGCGTTTGCCTTTTTGCGGCGGAATGAACTGTTCTACATGGTCCGAGAAGAATATTACGCCAATCTTATCGTTATTTTGAATGGTAGAGAAAGCGAGAGTGGCAGCTATTTCGGTAACAAGGTTTTTCTTGAAACGCTCTTGTGTACCAAATTCGCGCGACCCCGACACGTCTACAAGCAGCATAACGGTGTTTTCGCGCTCTTCCTCAAAAATCTTGATGAAAGGGCGATTGAAGCGCGCCGTAACATTCCAATCGATGTTACGAACATCGTCGCCATATTGATATTCACGCACTTCGCTGAACGCCATACCACGACCTTTGAAAGCCGAATGATATTCGCCTGCAAAAATGTGGTTCGACAATCCGCGTGTCTTTATCTCTATCTGGCGAACCTTTTTTAGTAATTCTGTAGTCTCCATTTTCTTTGTTATTTATGTTTATATGGCTGACTTGCAGATTGTTACTTAGGGTACTTCTACCTTGTTGAGTATTTCGCTGATGATTTCCTCACTCGTGACGTTGTTGGCTTCGGCCTCGTAGCTGAGAGCAATACGATGGCGCAAAACATCGTGACATACGGCGCGCACGTCTTCTGGAATGATGTATCCACGGCGTTTGATGAATGCGTATGCCTTTGCTGCCATTGCAAGGCTAATACTTGCACGTGGCGACGCTCCGCACGAAATCATATCGGTGAATTGATCGAGGTTGTATTGGTCGGGGAAACGTGTTGCGAACACAATATCTACGATGTAACGTTCAATCTTTTCGTCCATATATACATCTTTCACCACTTCGCGAGCGCGTACAATATCCTCTGGTGTAAGTATTTGTGATGGCTGAGGGAACGTTTTTGCAAGGTTGTTACGTATGATGAGTTGTTCCTCTTCTTTCTTAGGATAGTCGATAACCACTTTCAGCATAAAACGGTCGACTTGTGCCTCTGGAAGTGGGTACGTACCCTCTTGTTCGATTGGGTTCTGTGTAGCCATAACGAGGAATGGCTTAGCCATCTTGTATGTTTGGTCGCCTATAGTTACTTGGCGTTCCTGCATGGCCTCGAGCAATGCACTCTGAACTTTGGCTGGTGCACGGTTGATCTCATCGGCTAAGATGAAGTTGCTGAAGATAGGGCCTTTCTTAACTACAAATTCTTCTGTTTTCTGGCTATATATGAGCGTACCGAGGATGTCGGCTGGCAACAAATCAGGCGTAAACTGTATGCGTGAAAAATCGGCTTTGATAACCTTTGCTAAGGTGTTGATTGCTAATGTTTTTGCCAAACCTGGAACACCTTCGAGCAATATGTGTCCATCGGATAGCAAACCGATAAGCAAACTCTCTACAAGATGTTTCTGTCCAATAATTACCTTATTCATCTCCATTGAAATAAGGTCTACAAACGAACTCTCTTGCTTTATGCGTTCGTTGAGTTCTTTGATGTCAACTGTGTCCATTATGTTTTTTTGTATTAATTATTTCAAATTTTCGTTTCGCTTTTTCAAGCAGCGCAAAAGTAATATGCATTTTTATGTGTTGGAACGCTCTTCTTGCTTTATTCAACGAGTGTATTTTTACTCGTAAATAGCCACTTTCGTTGAACTTTTTCTTGCTTTTGATGATGCAAAGCTGACATTCATTGTGAGTAATAAGCTGTTTATAAGTACTTATGAACGCTACTTTTTGCTCAAAAATCAACTAATGACATCTATAATTATGTTCAATTGCTCATTATCCATCTTCCAATTCAGCTTCAAATACCTACTCACCACTATTCTGTGGCGCATTATTGAAGCATAAGAGAAATACCAATCATCTAATTTTTATCCGCAAAATTCTTATTACCTAATAATGGTTAGTAAATTTGAAGCACGAAAAAACAAAAAATCTAATCATTATGCGTGTTTCCACTATTCTATATCTCGTGGTTGCTTTGGCTTTTGCCACGTCGTGTGCATCTTCAAAAGGTTCTTCAAGTCTTAGCGACAATACTTCCACTACGTCTACCACTCCGAAACGTACGCCCAAAATAAAACCAGAAGCTTCGCCAATTAAGAACGAAAATAAAGCCCTCGATTTAGCTATAAAGGAGCAGAAAGCTGCCGAAGCAGAATCGGCGCGAATGAAAGCCGAAGCCGAAGCGCGTGCCAAGGCTATTCAAGATTCTATTGCTGCTGCCGAAGAGTCTGCCCTAAAAGCCGCTGTCGAAGCTGTAACTATGCGCGAAGAACAAGTGAAAGTTGTCTCTTCTATGAAAAATGATTTTCAGGGTAGATTTCATATAATCATTGGTTCGTTTAGAAATCTGCAAAATGCAGAAAACCTATGTAAAGAGGCTGCACAAAAGGGCTTTTCACCTACTATTATGCAAAACGCAGAGGGACTCTACCGTGTAGCTGTGTCGTCGCATGAAGAAGAACAAGATGCTCGCGACAACATTGCCGAACTTCGCAAACTTAATCCTCAATGGGTGGGAATGTGGCTACTTGTTGGTAAAAACTAATGTGATTATATCCTAAAATGCTAATTATCAGTATGTATAATAAACTATTGTGCGTCATTGGGGCATTTGCATTCTCTTTGTGTATTTATGCTCAATCCTCTGCCGATGAAGTAAAAAATGCTTTTTCGAATATTGGCTTGAATTTCCATGAAACTACAAATATTCAAGAACTTAGTCGTCAGTATACAAAAAACAAACAACAATGGGATGCCGCTATTGCATGGTTGCAAACTACTGATATTAAGACTATTGCCAAAGGTAAACATGCCATAGAAGGGATAAACCTTATTGCCAGTGTAGAAGATACTCAGAATGCCAATCTTGAGTCGCGATCGTCAGAAAGCCATTATCATCATATCGATTTACAAGTTGTCGTTAATGGATATGAAGGCTTCTGTCTTATCGATCATGCCACTTCAACGCCAAACTGCAAATGGCGTGAAGATGTCATTCACTACGACTACGATGCCTCTAAAATGCAGTTTATCATAGGTAATCCTGGCACCGTGTTCCTCTTTTTTCCTTCCGATTGGCATATCGCCAAAGTGCAAACACCATTTGCCAACCAAACTTTACGAGTTATAGTTATAAAACTAGATTACGTAGAGTAGTAAATATCAGCAAAAAGCTATGCTACACATTGCCAGCTACAGCAATGTGAAAACGTTCTGGACGTAGATACTGTTCAGCAAGTTGTTGCAGTCGTTCTGGTGTTATGTTGTCGATGCTATTCCATTGGCAATCGACGAATTTTTCAGACAAACCATCAATTATGAAACCTCCGAGGTTGCGGGCTGTATTGAAAATGTCGGAATAGACGCTTGCTATAGCTCCACGGCAATAGCTTTTTACTTGTGCAAGTTCGTCAGCATCAATAGGTTCGTCGATAAGGCGTTGCATCTCTTTATGTATTTCGTCAATAACGAGTTTGTATCGTTCGCTATCGACCGACGATTGAACATTTATTGAAGCCGTTTTCGAATCGTATATCATGTTAGCCAAGATGCCATACGTAAGCCCTTTGTCTTCGCGTATGTTTTTCATAAGACGCGAACCAAAATAACCACCGAAAAGTGCTATAAGTATCGATAGATCAGAATAGTCGGGGTGTTTGGCATTTACGCCTTCTGCTTTCATTAGTATGGTGCATTGTGTCGACTGTGGGAGTTTCTTTGTATGCACTTTGCCGTCGGGAGTGTTGCGTTTGGGTGGCGCATACGTAGGACGCTCGCAATGAATAGGTTGAGTGTATATATTTCTAAGAATGTCGAGCACAGCTTCGTCGGGTTGACCAGCAACGAAAATACACAAGCCTTCGGGCGTGAAGAATTGCTTGTGAAACTCTATTAGCTGTTCACGTTTCACTGCGTGTATGTTCTTGGCAGTGAGAGGTATACGATAGTCGCAGCCGTCGGGCCAGATTATGTTTTTTATCAAATCGCCAACTACATATTCAGAGCGCATCAAGTTGTATTTTAGTTGCTCGGTGCGTATGTCTTTGGAGCGTTTGAGTTCTTTGGCAGGGAAAGTAGGGTGCAAAAGACAATCCACCACCACGTTTAGAGCTTGCGAAATAAATCTTGTAGGTGCGCTAAGTGAAATTCGCGCGCTATCCATATTAGAGTCAACATTCAAGTCGGCACCGTAATATTCAATTTCGGTAGATATTTGCGACGTAGAGCGCGTTGTGGTGCCTTCAAACATCATGTTGAGCGTTGTGTCGGCGAGTGTTTGTATGGAGTTTTGACAACGCCGACCTGCATCATAACTAAATATTATTTGTGTAATAGGTTGAGAACCACCACGAAGTATATACAAATCTGCACCCGAAGGGAGTTTTTCCCTTTCGAAAACGCCAATTTGTGGCAATGTAATAGGGAAAACTTGTGGAGCTTTGGTTCTATCTATTGAGTTCATGATTGTTTCGATTTATAGTATAGTACTGATGCTTTGTTTGGGTCGCAAGTGCGTTGCACAAAGTCCGAAATTTCGGCTATGCTGATGTTTTGTAGTCGCATTGGGTCGGTGTTTATCATGTGAGCATCGCCAAACATTTCGTAGAGAGAGAGGCTTGCTGCTTTGTTTTTCACATCAACGTTGTCGAACAATTGACGAGAATAGACATTGTTTTTCACCTTTTGCAGTTCATAGTCCGAAATGTCACCATTAGTGAGTTGGTTAAGTTGTTTGTAGAGCAACTCTTCTACCTCTTCGAGCGAATGACCAGGCATTGGCACTGCTTGAAGCATCAGTGTGCCAGGGTCGATGTTGCCGCCTACCGTAGCATTCACCTCGCTGCAGATATTATTGTCTACACAAAGACGTTGTATGAGTCGCGACGATGATCCATAAGCAAGTATGTCGGTAGCAATATCGCCCACATAAAAGTCGTGTGAGAGACGATTGCCAATATGCCAAATAATAGCAAGATAGTCAGATGGTACTTCGCGTTCAACGCGTAGTTCTCGGCGTTCTGTCTGTTCTGGCTCGATAGCAATCTCATGTTTGACAGCGTGACGTTCGATATTGCCAAACCATTTCTCTGCGAGAGCAAAAACTTTTTCCGTATCTACATTTCCAGCCACCGCTAAATATGCATTGTCGGGTGCATAGTTGTTGAAAAAGAATTGGCGAACATCGTCCATTGTAGCTTTCTCGATGTGCGATACATCAAGACCTATTGTCGGCCAACGATAAGGATGTACTTTGTATGCAATATCGCGCATCAAGTGACCAATGTCGCCATACGGACGATTTAGGTAGCGTTGATGAAACTCTTCAAAAACAACTTTGCGTTGCACCTCGAGGCTCTTAGGGGTGAATGCCAAACTAAGCATTCTGTCCGATTCGAGGTAAAATGCAGTCTCGATATTCTGAGCTGGCACTACTTCGTAGTAGTTGGTATAGTCGGCTGTGGTGTATGCGTTGTTTTCGCCTCCTGTAGCTTGTAGCACTTTATCGAAATCAGGAACATTCACAGAGCCACCAAACATAAGGTGTTCGAATAGATGTGCAAAACCTGTCATGTGTGGTTGCTCGTTGCGCGAACCAACTTTGTAGAGCGTATTTACAGCACAAAGAGGTGTGCTATGGTCTTCGTGAACTATTACTGTTAGTCCATTCTTAAGTTTCTTGCGCTGAAAATCAATCATTTGCTATTTTTTGAATATGAAATATACAGCCATAATTAGCAATACAAACCCCACTATGTGATTCCAACGCAGAGTCTCGTTACGGAATACTAATAGTGTAAATATTGTAAATACGCTCAGTGATATAACTTCCTGAATGACTTTTAGTTGCCAAAGAGAGAATGGACCTCCATTGCCTTCGAAACCAATTCTGTTGGCTGGCACTTGGAAACAATATTCGAAAAACGCTATTCCCCAACTTATCAGAATTACACCAAACATTCCCCAACGCACAAATGGTTGTGGCATTCCCCATCGTAGGTGCCCATACCACGCGAGCGTCATGAATGTGTTGGATATTATTAGCAGTAATACTGTATAAAAACCTGTCATCGTTTTATGTTGTTATTTAGAATGGAAACAGCAATGGCAGCACAAGCACCATAACTATACCCATTATTATTTGCAAAGGAAGTCCCACTTTTATGTAGTCCATAAATGTGTATTTGCCTGCTGGCATCACAAGTGCGTTGGGCGGTGTTGAGAATGGTGATGCAAAACACATCGATGCAGCTATCGAAACGGCAAAGAGGAAAGGAATAGGATTCATGCCTACTTGTTGTGCACTCATCATTGCTATTGGTGCCAAAAGTACAGCAGTAGCTGTGTTCGAAATAAACATCGTCATGAGCGATGTGGTGAAGTATATGCCCACCATCAGTGCCATTGGTCCATATTGGCCAAGCATCGATACGAGCGAAGTGGCTATCAAGTCAGAGGCTCCTGTTTTTTGCAAGGCTGTGCTCATAGGCATCATGGCTCCAATAAGTATAATGCTTTCCCAATTTATGGTTTTGTATGCCGCTTCAACGCTATGGAAACAACCTGTAAGTATCATCAGCACTGAGGCTATAAGTACGGCTGTGACAGGTGCAATAGGTATGAAATCGAAAGCCATAGCGGCAATCATAAGTAGCATAATTATGCCTGCAATAGGGGCTTTATAGTCGCGCGTTACTTTGGCAGCCTCTTCGAGTGGCTGGCCAAGAACAACCCAATCGGTGTCGTCGTTTTTCATACGCGATATATTTGCCCATGTACCTTGCACAAGCAGTACATCTCCAGCATGTATTGTCTCTTCGCCAAGGTCGTGAAGCAAATAGTCTGATTTGCGACGTATGCCGAGCACATTGACATCGTATTTGCTGCGAAAACCAGCATCGCGAACAGTCTTGCCAAGAATAGAGCACGAAGCAAGGGGCACTATTTCGGCTATACCAATATCGTAGAAATGCAGATGACTGCCGCCCGTAGTTTCGGTATTGCGCTGATGTAGCATCTCCAAAATGAAATCTTCGGCTAAATGACGAACATCTTCTATGTTTCCCGATACGTATATAATATCGCCCGTGCTAACAACCAAATCGGCCTGTGCAACGTGTTGCGTGATGGTCTTCATGAAGCGGTGTTGGCGCTCGTCGCTGCGTCGAACTTCGAGCACATTTAGGTGATATGTACGCTGCAAGTTGAGTTCGCGAATTGATTTGCCAGTAATTATAGAATCTGGTATGACGCGTAGACGAAAAAGGTTGTCGGTTAGGCCATATTCGCGTGCCAACTCATCGAGCGATTTGCTACGACGTCTGTTGTTTTGCGATGTGTTTTTCTTGTCGAGCAACCACTTGGTGAGTGGCAAAAGCACGAGTATTCCCACAACTACGCATACTATACCTGAAGGCAAGAAGGTGAAGAATTTTAGCGGCTCGTAGCCATTTTCTACAAGTGTGTTGGATATAATCATGTTGGGCGGCGTGCCTATGAGTGTCATCATACCTCCCATACTACTTGCGAAAGCCAAAGGCATAAGAAGTCGCGAAGCACTAATGCCTGCAGATGTTGACAAACTAACTACAATAGGCAACATGAGTGCTACGGTGCCTGTGTTGCTCACTACACTGCCAATGAGCGACGTGGCTATCATCACCAAAAGGAAAAGCATGTTTGCATTATTGCCTGCCATTCGTAGGATTTTGTTGCTTATCATCTTGGCTAAGCCTGTTTGAAATACGGCTCCTCCTACCACAAACAAACCTACCATCATTATTACTACTGAATTGGAAAATCCAGCAAGTGCCTCTTCGGGTGTAAGTATTTGAAAAACAACTAATAATAGCATCGCGCACAGAGCCACGATGTCGGATCTTATTCGTCCATCAACAAAGAATACTGTTGCTAATATCAGTACTAAAACGGTTATTATCATGTCTATTTGCTCGTGTATGTATTTGAATATTAATTATTTACTATTTACTCATTTTGAAGTCTTCTATCATACCTTCAGCTACCCATTCGGCTACTGCTTTTCGGTTGCTTGGTTTTATGAATCGCAAACGGTCTTTATCGTTCTGAATATTACCAAGTTCGAGAAACATAGCTGGCGGATTGGTTTCGCGCAATACGTATAATTGACGTTCTTTCACTTCGCCAAGAAATCCACGACCTGGTTGATAGTAATCATACTTAGTTTTTAGTTTGTCGATTACGTTTTGAGCCAAGCGTTGCCCCATTTTGCTTTTGGTGAAATAGTATGCAAATACGTCGATGCGAGTCGATTCAGTGCGACTATCGAGGTGTATAATCACAGTGCGGCAATAGCCAGTGCGCTCAGTTTTGTAGAAGTTGTTCACTGCATCGCATCGCTGTTGCAAGCGTTCGTTTTGGTCGAGAGGAATTGCAGCTCCTACGCATGTCTCGTGGTCGTCGTTCGATAGGTATGCATCGTCGCGAATGCCATCGTTAGGGTCTTGAATGATAATATGCACTTTGGCATTGTGCGACAACAGACATTTGGCAAGGCGTAGCATTACGTCGTATGCATATTCATCTTCGTGGAGCTCTTTTTCGCCAACTTTTGCAATGGCACCAGGATCAGGACCTCCATGTCCGCTAATTAGGTAATATGTAGCGCCGTAGAGTTCATCGTCTTCTATAGTCACCATCTTGTTGGCTTCTCCAAGTAGAGGCTCTTCTATTTGGTTTTGCTTTTCAGGAAATACATATTTCACACCTAATAGAAGTCCATAATCTTTGCCAAATCGATTGGCATTTAGCTCTATAAACTTGTCTTTATATTTGCTTACGTTGTAACCATTTCGAAGCAAAAACGCTCCAAGACCTTCTCCTTGTTGCGGCGTGTCGGTATGTGGTGTTTGTGCTTCCACAAACGTACACATGAGTGTGCCTAAAGCTAATAGTAATGTGCGGTTCAATATTTTAGTAGATATATTCAAGAGTACAGTTTTTCTTTCGTTATATAATTAGCGACGCCATCGCATACGAAAAAGCGTGGATTCACACCTTTATTTACCATTTCGCGAATCATTGTAGAAGAAATCTCTACGCGTGGAGCATTCAAAAATTGAATGTTTTTATGCTCAATTGTTGGCATATAGCCGAAACGCGGAAAGACAAGAATCTGATTTTCTGAGAGAAGTCTGTCCGATTGTTTCCAACCTAATATGCCGTCCACATTGTCGCCTCCCATAATTATGGAAAACTCGCAATCTGGATTCTCGCGGCGTAAATAATCGATGGTATCTACTGTGTATGATGGCTTTGGCAAATGAAGTTCGGCATCGCAAACGGATATTTTGTCATCGTCATGAACGGCAATCCGTGCCATCTCGAGTCGCTTTTCGGTAGCCACAAGTTCAATGCCTTGTTTATAGGGGCTCAGCGGCGACACAACAAGCCAAACTGCATCGAGGTCGCTATTTTCCACTATCCATTTTGCAATCAAGGTATGTCCTATATGTATGGGATTGTACGTACCGAACATTAAACCTATTTTGCTCATAATTATGCTTTTATGAAATCGGTAACAATTTTCTCTGCTTCGCCGAGAGCCGTTTCAAGATTGTCGTTAATTATGATTTTGTCGAATTTGGGTGCATACGTAAGTTCTTCGGATGCTTTAGCCACACGTTGCTCAATCTTTTCTGCCGAGTCGGTTGCTCGTTTTACAAGACGGTTGCGTAGCTCGTCTACCGATGGTGGTTGAATGAAAACCGATAGTGCTCTATTGCCAAAGAGTTTCTTCAAGTTCACTCCACCTTTTACGTCCACATCGAAAACTATGTGATGACCTTTCGACCAGATTCTTGTAAGCTCCGAGCGTAGCGTGCCATAGAAGCATCCTGCGTATACTTCTTCATATTCAACGAATTCGTCTTTAGATATGCGGTCGCGAAACTCGTCAGCTGTGAGGAAGTAATATTCTACGCCGTTTTGCTCCGAGCCTCGTGGTGCTCGGCTTGTGGCCGAAATGGAAAACTCCAAATCGTAACCGCATTTTAGCAAATGGTTGACTATTGTTGACTTGCCCGAACCCGATGGCGCCGAAAAAATCAATACTTTACCTTCCATAGTTATAGCACGTTGAGAACTTGCTCTTTTATCTTCTCCAACTCGTCTTTCATCTGAATTACAAGGCGTTGCAAGTTTGCTTCGTTCGCTTTTGAACCGAGTGTATTTATTTCGCGGCCTATCTCTTGTGCTATGAATCCAAGTTTTTTGCCTCCTTGATCCTCTTTTTCCATTGTTTCAATGAAATATTTAAGATGGTTGGCCAAACGAACTTTTTCCTCGTTTATGTCGAGTTTTTCAATGTAGAAAATAAGCTCTTGCTCGAGGCGGTTTTCATCAACGTTTTCTTTGCCTACAAGTTCGTCGAGATTTGCTTGTATTCGTTGACGTATTTTTTCAACGCGTTGCGATTCGTATTTTGGTACTTCTTGCAAATAATTAGAAATAAGGCTTATGCGTTTGCGAAGATCTGCATCAAGCGAAGCTCCTTCTTGTTTGCGAAAAGCATTCAGGTTGTCGATTGTAGTGACTATGGTATTATGAATTTTTTCCCACTCTTGCTCGTCGAGTTGTTGCGCTTCCACTTTTACCGAATCGGGCAAAGTCATAATTATGCGCATTAAGTCCGAGTGACCATCTTCGCCGAGCGAGGTTGCAATGTCTTTCAACTGTTTATGATATGCCTCTATCACAGGGCGATTGAGTTGAGCCAAGTGGTCGGCTGAAGTTGTCTCAACAAAAATTGTAAAATCTACTTTGCCGCGAAGCAGCGATGCTGATATTTCCGAACGGACTTCAAGCTCTTTCTCGCGATAGAGTGTCGGTATGCGTGTGCTGAGGTCCATTTGCTTGCTATTCAGCGACTTTATTTCAATGGTTACTTTCTTGTTCGGCAATTCGCATACTGCTTTGCCGTAGCCTGTCATAGAATATATCATAGTATCAAATTGTACTTTTTGAAAAATCGGGCGCAAAATTAAATATTATGCATTTATTCGCCATTCGCAACTTCGTCAAACTTCAGTTTCTATTACTTCTGTCGATGTCCATGTGTCGGCAAGTCGATTGCCTGTCGCGGCATAGGTCGCAATATCTACAATATTTAGTATAGGTATGAATAGTATGATGTTGCGCAAAACGAATTTGCGCCAGCTTAGGTGCAGCGAGTGATTATTATTATCGACTATGCGTAGCTTATATACTGATTTGCCAAAACTCCTTCGGCTGCCAAAGGGTAGGGCATCGCGCAGGCAAAAAAATGCCAATGCTACAATCCAGCCAAACATTGGCAATAGCGATAACGCAGCGCACATGCTCAAGTCTATAATAAAAGCAGCGATACGCTTCATCGATTTCACTGTCAGAAGCATATCGACCATTTGCCGAACCTTTTGCTCTATCTCTGTAGCTTCGCTCATTGCTATTTACGGCGCATCACAAGGTTGATAGGTACACCAGTGAAATCCCAATTTTCGCGAATCTTGTTCTCCAAATAGCGTTTGTAGGGCTCTTTGATGTATTGTGGCAAGTTGCAGAAGAAGGCAAACGTTGGCGATGCCGATGGTAGCTGCGTTATATATTTGATTTTTATGTATTTACCTTTTGTTGCGGGCGGCGGATAGTTCTCTATGAGCGGAAGCATAATTTCGTTCAACTTCGCAGTAGGCACGCGGCGTTTCATGTTCTCATACACATGGTATGCCTCTTCGATTGCTTGATGTATACGCTGCTTCTTGGGCACAGACGTAAACACAATTGGGAAATCGGAATATGGAGCCACAGACTTGTGCAAGAAATCAACCCATGCTTTGCTGGTGTTGCTATCTTTTTCTACTAAGTCCCATTTGTTTACAAGTACCACAATGCCCTTATTGTTGTTTTCTATGAGCGAGAAAATTTTCTTGTCTTGCGATTCAAAACCTCTCACTGCATCTATCATAAGTATGCAAACGTCGGAGTTCTCTATTGCTCTTACCGAACGCATTGTTGAGTAGAATTCAATATCCTCCTTCTCTACTGTTTTCTTGCGAAGACCAGCAGTGTCGACAAGATAGAAGTCTTTGCCAAACTGGTTGTAGCGAGTGAATATAGAGTCGCGTGTAGTGCCTGCTATGTCGGTAACTATATTTCTGTCCTCGCCAAGGAATGCGTTGATAATGGAAGACTTACCAGCATTCGGACGACCAACGACTGTGAATTTTGGCAGCGAGTCGTCGATGTCGCTATTTACATCCTTAGGCAAGCGGCTGAGAATCTCGTCGAGCAAATCGCCCGTGCCGCTACCATTCACCGATGATATTGCGTAAGGTTCGCCAAGTCCTAATGCATAGAATTCATGTATGTAGGCCATGCGTTCGCCTGTATCCACTTTGTTGGCAACCACAATGACTGGTTTGCCACTACGACGTAGAAGGTCGGCAACCGAATCGTCGAAGTCGGTTATGCCTGTGAGCGTGTCGACAACGAAAAGTATCAGTGCTGCCTCGTCGATAGCAAGACGCACTTGTTTGCGAATCTCACCCTCGAATATATCATCTGTGTTAGAGGCATATCCACCAGTATCTATAATGGAAAATTCTTTACCGTTCCATGTTACTTTGCCATATTGTCGGTCGCGCGTTACGCCCGAAGCTTCGTCTACGATAGCTTGGCGAGTCTGCGTCAGACGGTTGAAAAGGGTCGATTTACCAACATTCGGACGACCCACAATTGCTACTATGTTTCCCATCTGCGTTTATGTATATGTATGTATAAAATGATTTCAAAAAAGTTTGTAAATGTACTGTTTTTCGTTGAAAGTCTGTTGTCGGTAGTTCTAAGTTTGAAAATGTTGGTAGTATGTATATACAAACAATCTACTCGCCAATCTTTTTATTCAAGACCCGAATCTATTTTGCCCGTCCAGTTGATAATGCCATCTTTTACATTGTAGGCTTCATATCCCATATCTTTCAGAATATCCATTGCTATTTTGCTTCGCTGCCCGAGGTGACAATAAACAAGCACAGGGCGCGTCTTATCTAACATTGAAGCCGCATGCTTGCCAAATCCGTCGGTTTTCACGTCCAGATTCAAAGCTCCATGTATGTGACCAGCACGAAATTCCTGTTCTGTTCTGACGTCAAGTATTTGATATTTAGGGTCTTCGGTTAATCTCGCAAACTCATCTATTGATATGCTACCATCGCTATCAGACGATACTCCGTGGGAGCATGATATTAACATCGATAATATCAGTAAGCCAAAAGCAATCCTACATGTAAGAAATTTTTTATTCATGGGGTATTTTGATTTATTATGGCAAATGTAATAATCTGATTTTTACATACCTACAAAATTTACAAAGCCTAATAATTCTTAACCAAAGATATTTGTGGCTTAACGTAATTTTGCAAATATTAGCATTTGTGTACTTTTGCATTCCGATAAATAAGAATAGACATAACCAGTATCAACGAAAAAAGAAGTGTAACTACCTCCCCGTTGATGCCTAAAACATAACCTTTTAACAGCATGGAAGGAATAAAGAAATTAATGGACAACCGCGCAAAAGCAAAAATGGGTGGTGGTCAAAAAAGAATAGATGCTCAGCACGAAAAGGGTAAGCTCACCGCACGTGAACGCATTGATTTATTGGTAGATGAAGGAAGTTTCGAAGAAACAGACATGTTTGTGACGCATCGTTGCACAAATTTCGGAATGGATAGCAAAAAATCACTCGGCGATGGTGTTGTGTGTGGCAGTGCGACTATTAATGGTCGTTTAGTATTCGTCTATGCACAAGATTTCACTGTGCTTGGAGGCTCTCTTTCGGAGACTATGGCAAAAAAGATTTGCAAGATTATGGACGCGGCTCTCAAAGTTGGCGCTCCTGTAATTGGTCTTAACGATTCTGGTGGCGCACGTATTCAAGAGGGTGTTGCTGCTTTGGCTGGCTTCGCAGAAATATTCCAACGCAACATTATGGCTTCGGGTGTGATTCCTCAGATCTCGGCCATACTCGGCCCTTGTGCTGGCGGAGCTGTTTATTCGCCTGCTCTGACCGATTTCATACTTATGAATAGAACAAACAGCTACATGTTCCTTACAGGTCCTAAAGTGGTGAAGACGGTTACGTATGAAGAGGTCGATGAAGAAGAACTTGGTGGCGCTGGCGTGCATTCTCAAAAATCGGGCGTGGCTCAGTTTGTGTCCGAAAATGAAGAAGATGCTATGCAAACCATTCGCGAACTTCTCTCATATATACCACAAAACAACCGCGAAGAGGCTGCCATAATATCATGTGACGATCCTGTCGATCGTGTGGCCGATGAACTGAACGAGATCATTCCAGATGATTCTAATAAAGCCTATGATGTTAAGCAAATCATATTTGCCATCATCGACAATGGACGATTCTTTGAAGTTCATAAAGATTTCGCACAGAATATTATTGTTGGTTTCGCTCGTTTCAATGGACGTTCGGTGGGCATTGTAGCCAACCAACCTAATAAGAAAGGCGGTTCGCTCGATATTAATGCCTCGCGCAAAGCAGCTCGTTTTGTTCGTTTTTGCGATGCTTTCAACATACCTATTGTTACACTTGTTGATGTCCCAGGATTCTTGCCTGGTACGGCGCAAGAGTATGGCGCGGTAATAAGTCATGGTGCAAAACTTCTGTATGCATACGGCGAAGCTACAGTGCCGAAGATTACCATAATTATGCGAAAAGCTTATGGCGGTGCGTATATAGTCATGAGTAGTAAGCACTTGCGTGGTGATGTCAATTTCGCATGGCCATCGGCTGAGATTGCTGTAATGGGTCCTAAAGGAGCAGTTGAGATACTCCAAAGCAAGAAAATAGCAGAGCTTACAGATGAGAAAGAAAAGGCAGAGTTTATAGCAAATGCCGAAACAGAATATAAAGATTTGTTTGCTAATCCATACGATGCAGCGCACTTTGGCTATATCGATGATGTGATAGAACCACGCAATACGCGCTATCGCATTATTCGTGCTTTGGAATCTATGGCAAACAAACGCGATCAAAATCCACCTCGCAAACATTCAAATCTGCCCTTGTAAATTGATAATGGTATGAAAAACTTAACAGTTCTTCTAATCATATTGGCCGCTTGCTTCACGTCAAAAGCGCAAACTCCGGCAGATCTTCGTATCAACGAAATTGCTGTTATGCGTGATAGCAGTGGTGTGGCGAATGATGTGTGGATAGAAATATACAACTCATCGACCAGCAGAATAGATATGCAGCAGTTGTTTATTAGCGACGACCGTAACAACTTGCGCAAATGTCATATACCAGCTAATCATAACGAGACTCAGTTTCCCTCGCGTGGCTTCGTAGTTCTCGATGGTGATGGACAACGCGACAAAGGTGCATTGCATACTTCGTTCGATCTTAGTAAGTCGAAATGGCTCTATTTGGTGGAGTCGAATGGATATATAATTATCGATAGTGCTGCGGTGCCTCAGTCGGGCGTATCAGCTCGCGTAGTTGATGGTAGTGGCGAATGGCAAATAGTACAAACTGCAACTAAAGGCTATTCTAATATGCCAGATGACGGCATAGCCAATGCAGAGAAATTCACCACTGTCGACCCATATGGTGGAGGTGTAGCAATAATATCTATGTCGGTGGTGTTTTCGGTGCTTATTGTGCTTTCACTGACGTTTACGCTTGTGGGTAAATTCTTCAAGCGAAAAGATGAAAAACTTACAGTGTCGGTATCGACAAATAATGTTACTGCCCCTAAATCGACTGATAGCACTGATGATGATATGGCTGCCGTTGCCGTGGCCGTCACGCTATATCTCAACGATGCTCACGACGATGCTAATCATCGTTTAACCATTGTGCGTACTTCATCGGAAGCATGGAAAAATGCAGTGTTGTAATCATTAACCTCGAAAAACAGATTTGTAATGGCATATAAATTTAAGCTTAATGGAAAGCGCTACGAAGCAAACGTAGTTAGCGATACAGATAATATTATAGAAATAGAACTCAATGGCAAACGCTACACAGTAGAGGTGGAACGAGAACAACCCAAACCTCGTCCTGCAGCGCCCATAATAACTCCTACCGCAGCGCAAATGCCTTCGGCTCCAACTCAACCGCAAAACAAACCAGCTAAGGTGAAGAAAATTACTTCACCACTGCCAGGTGTGGTTCTTGACGTCAAAGTGCAACCTGGTGATGCAGTGAAACGTGGTCAAGTGGTGATGATTCTCGAAGCCATGAAAATGGAAAACGAGATTGAAGCTACCGACGACGGCATTGTATCGTCGATTTCTAAATCAAAAGGCGACTCCGTAATGGAAGGTGATACGCTCATTGTTCTGCAATAAAAAGGAGATATGGATAGCAGTTTTTTCAGTTTTATTTGCGATAGTGTTTCGCAATTCTTGCATTTCACAGCGTTTGCCAATTTTACCGTTGGCCACCTCGTGATGATAGCTATAGGTTTGTTCTTTATCTATTTAGCTATAGCCAAAGAATACGAACCTATGTTGTTGGTTCCTATTGGATTTGGCATACTTATAGGAAATATTCCATTTGTACCAGGATTGAAAATAGGTATATATGAAGATGGCTCAGTGCTCAACTATTTATATTTTGGTGTAAGTCAAGGAGTCTATCCGCCATTGATATTTCTTGGTATAGGTGCTATGACCGATTTCTCGGCTTTGCTGAGCAACCCACGATTAGTGCTTATTGGTGCTGCAGCCCAAATAGGCATTTTCGGAGCATACTGTACGGCCTTAGCTCTCGGGTTTACTCCAAACGAAGCTGGTGCCATAGGTATTATCGGTGGTGCCGATGGCCCTACAGCTATTTTCCTTTCGTCGAAACTTGCCCCCGATCTTATGGGCGCAATAGCCATATCGGCTTATTCATACATGGCACTTGTACCTGTTATACAACCTCCTATTATGCGATTCCTTACTACCGATAAGGAGCGTCGCATACGTATGAAACCGCCACGTGCCGTATCGCGTCAAGAGAAGATTATTTTCCCAATCATTGGTCTATTGCTTACTTGTTGGCTTGTTCCTTCGGGTCTTCCTTTGCTTGGTATGCTCTTCTTCGGTAATCTTTTGAAAGAGTGTGGTGTGACAAAACGCCTTGCCGATACAGCCAAAGGACCTCTCATAGATATTGTAACAATACTTATTGGTGTTACTGTAGGTGCATCAACTCAAGCAACGACATTCCTTACTCTCAAGTCGGTGGGAATATTTGCTCTTGGAGCAGCATCGTTTGTGATGGCAACATCGGGCGGTGTGCTATTTGTAAAGTTTTTCAACTTATTCCTCAAGGAGGGTAACAAGATTAATCCTCTTATTGGTAATGCTGGTGTTTCGGCAGTCCCCGATAGCGCTCGTGTGTCGCAAGTTGAAGGCTTGAAGTACGATAAAACCAACTACTTACTAATGCATGCTATGGCGCCTAATGTGGCTGGTGTGATTGGTAGTGCTGTAGCGGCTGGTATTATTTTGAGCTTCTTTAGTTAACCATACATATATTAAATGATACTCCACAATCTTTTATCGAGGTTGTGGAGTTTTTTTTGTCGTATATATATTGTGTTATATCAGCGCGGATTGCTATTCGTAAGACATTTGTGTTAGCACTTGACGATACGCAGAGAAAATATTTGATTTCGATACAAATCCTACGTATTTACGATTTTGTAGTACAGGTAGATTCCAAGCTCCAGTGCGTTCAAATTTATTCATTACGCTTTCCATAGGTTCATCGGCTTCGACGAACGATGGCGGAATTGTCATTACCTCTCGCACTTGCATGGTGTCATATAAATCTTTATTGAACATCACCTCCTTGATGTCGCTAAGAAGCACAACACCAATAAGTTCGCCTCGAAGATTTACCACGGGGAAGAGGTTGCGATGCGATTTTGTTATAGCTTGTACGAGTTGCCCAAGAGTGTCTTTGGGCGATAGAACGATAAAATTCTTTTCAATGACGCTGCTAATATGCATCAGCGTAAGCACCGTTTTGTCGCGTTCGTGTGTGAGCAGTTTGCCTTCTACGGCAAGTGGCTTGGTATATATACTCTGTTGCTCGAAAATGCCAATTGTGATATACGACACAGCCGAAGCAATCATAAGAGGTACGAGAAGTTGATAACCATTAGTTATTTCGGCTATCAGGAATATGGATGTTAATGGGGCGTGCATCACACCTGACATCACACCTGCCATACCTACTAAAGTAAAGTTCTCGATAGGTAGCGTAATTAATCCAAGCAAGTTTAACCCATAGGCGAACACGAAACCCGCGACACCACCAATAAATAGACTTGGGGCAAATGTTCCTCCCACGCCACCAGCTCCAGTGGTTGAGGCTGTTGCGAATGTTTTGAATATGAGTACTCCAAAGGCGAATATAAGTAGTGTTATCTCATTGTTGCCCAATAGTGATATTGGAGAATCTTTTATAATGCTTTGATATTCACCATTTAGTAGACTTGTAATTGTTGAATAACCCTCGCCATATAGTGGAGGGAAAAGGAAGATGAGTGTACCTAATACCAAACAACCAATAGCCCAGCGTTTATATATGTTATGCACGGCTCCCATTTTACGTTCGCAAAACCACATGCCACGTGTAAAAGCTAAAGCTACCAAGCCTGCAAATAATCCTAAAGCCACATAAAATGGTAGCTCCCATAGGTTGAAATCTGTAACACTTGAGGCTACAAATTCCACGTCGCGCCCTAAGAAGTAGTAGGTTACGGCAGTAGACGAAATGGCCGAAATGAGCAGAGGAGCTATAGAGGCCATTGTGAGGTTGAGCATAAGTATTTCCAGAGTGAAAATCATGCCCGCAATAGGAGCTTTGAACGCACCTGCTATACCACCTGCTGCGCCACATGCCATAAGAAGCGTAACTGTTTTATAGTCAAGGCCGAACATTTTACCTATGTTAGAACCGATACTCGCGCCCGAAAGTGCAATTGGTGCTTCGGCTCCTACCGAACCACCAAAACCGATGGTAAACGAACTGGCAATAATATTAGAGTAGCTGTGGTGTTTGGCTATGTTGGAACCGCGTTGCGAAATGGCGTATAGAATCTTAGTGATGCCGTGACCAAGGTTGTCGCGTACAAAGAATTTTACGTAAACAAGTGTTATTAGTATGCCTACAGCTGGCGTAATGAGCAACATAAGGTTGTAGCTGTCGTGAGGGAAGGTGTTGAAGACAAAATTCTTGACGAATTCGATGAAGTTCTTCAAAATCACCGCTGCAAGTCCGCTACAAATACCCACAATGCAACTAACTGCAATAACAAAATTTCGTTGCCCAATGTGTCCGGTATTCCAATCCCCAAGGGCTCCAGAAGTCTTGATAATGTGTTCTTTTATCCAGTCGATAGACTTATGTGTCAATGCGTATATGGTATCAATTAACGATTTCATAACGGGCAAATGTATCTACTGCAATTGGTAAACAAAAGTCAAAAAATGTTACAATAGTATTGGTTGAAGACGATAGAGGATTATTAGTATACGTAAATTCTGTATGTTTCCGTCTATTTAGTAGTTGTCGATAATTGTCAATCGAAATCTAATTTCAAATTTCCAATTTCTAATTCTATATATATCTTTGCGCGCAATTCGTATCTAAACAATATATCAATGTCATTTATTGAAGATAAAATTGCAATGGATGGATTGACGTTTGACGACGTTCTTCTTATCCCAGCTTATTCGGAAGTTCTTCCACGTGAAGTAGATCTAAGCAGCAACTTTTCTCGCCACATTAGGCTTAACTCTCCAATCGTTTCGGCAGCTATGGACACTGTTACCGAAGCTCGTTTGGCTATTGCTATTGCTCGCGAAGGCGGCATAGGTGTCATACATAAAAATATGACTATCGAGGAGCAAGCTAAACAAGTTGAGATTGTCAAGCGTGCTGAGAATGGTATGATTTACGACCCTATCTCTATCCGTCGCGACAAAACTGTTGAAGATGCTCTGAAAATTATGCGTGAGTATCATATCGGTGGTATCCCTGTTGTCGATGAAGAGAATACTCTTGTAGGTATTGTTACAAATCGCGATTTGCGATTCGAACACGACCTCAGTAAGTCGATTGATGCTGTGATGACCAAAGAAGATCTTATCACTACAGATCAAACAACAAATCTTGAGAAGGCTGCCGAAATCCTTCAACACTACAAAATTGAAAAACTCCCCGTTGTCGACAAACAAGGCAAACTTATTGGTCTTGTTACTTACAAAGACATTACTAAAGCCAAAGATAAACCTCTTGCTTGCAAAGACGAAAAAGGTCGTTTGCGCGTAGCTGCTGGCGTCGGTGTGACTTACAACACATTCGAGCGTGTAGAAGCTTTAGTAAAAGCAAATGTTGATGCTATTGTTGTAGATACGGCTCATGGTCATAGCAAAGGTGTTATCGATACACTCAAAAAGATTCGTGCTGCATATCCTCAAATAGATATTATTGTTGGTAATGTTGCCACAGGAGCTGCTGCCTTAGCTTTGGCTCAAGCAGGTGCCGATGCAATAAAAGTTGGTATTGGCCCTGGCTCTATATGCACAACACGTATCATAGCTGGTGTTGGTGTGCCTCAACTTTCCGCTATTTATGACGTAGTGAAAACTCTCAAAGACAACGGATTCAGTGATGTCCCTGTTATTGCCGATGGTGGTCTTCGCTACTCTGGTGACCTTGTGAAAGCTTTGGCTGCTGGTGCAAATAGTGTGATGTGTGGTTCACTCTTTGCTGGCGTTGAAGAATCGCCTGGTGATACTATCATTTACAATGGCCGTAAGTTCAAATCTTATCGCGGTATGGGCTCACTCGAAGCTATGCAGAAAGGATCAAAAGATCGCTACTTCCAGGATACTGAAGACGATGTGAAAAAACTTGTTCCTGAAGGCATTAGTGCTCGTGTGCCATATAAAGGCTCGCTCTACGAAGTTATGTATCAGCTGCTTGGTGGTATTCGTTCTGGTATGGGCTATTGCGGTGCTCCAACAATCGATCGCCTTCACGATGCCAAATTTGTGCGCATTACTGCTTCTGGTATGCAAGAAAGCCATCCTCACGACGTAACCATCACCTCGGAGGCTCCTAACTATTCTCGATAGTGAATAGCTCTTTTTGATAATTTACATACGTGATATAGCCGTCATTATCCTTCGATAGTGGCGGCTTTTCTTGTTACTTAATTTGTAATGAACATCATATAATAATTACAGTGTAACTTTACGAAAAACTGAAATACACAAAAGATATGAACGTAATAGAGCAAGCAGCCAATACATTGAAAAACTCAAAATATGCAATGGCATTTACTGGCGCTGGAATATCTGTTGAAAGTGGAGTGCCTCCTTTTCGTGGTTCGGAGAATAGCGTATGGAATAACTACGATCCGCAGTGCCTCGACATATCCTATTTTCATCGTTACCCAGCAGAGTCGTGGAAAGCTATAAAGGAAATTTTCTACAACTTTATGAATAAGGATATAAAACCTAACGCTGCACACTATGCACTCGCAGAACTCGAAAAACAAGGAATTATAAAGTGCGTCGTAACTCAAAATATTGATGTGTTGCATCAGCAAGCTGGTTCTAAGAATGTGTATGAATTTCACGGAACTACTGGTCATTGTAGTTGTCCTAAAGGGCACGTTGTTGATGCCGAAAAAGTCGATTTGAACAACTTGCCACCACATTGTCCAAAGTGTGGCGAAATATTGAAACCCGATTTTATATTCTTTGGCGAAGGCATTCCGCAAGAGGCGTTTAATAATAGCTTCGATGCTGCCAAACGTTGCGATGTTTGTCTTGTTATCGGTAGCACATGCGAAGTTACACCTGCTGCCATGGTGCCTATCGAAGCTAAGAGGTCGGGCGCAACCATAATAGAGATAAATCCAATGAAATCAGCCATTACCGATCGCTACACCGACATATACATAGCTCAAAAAGCTGGCGAGGCGATGACCGAAATATTATCTGCAATGAAAAGCTAAAAGGGTAGTGTCTGCCAAAAAACTTATATTTGCCGCTCTTTATATATTACATAAGTATTTATAAACAAGACAATGAAAATTGCTATTCCTTCGCGTGGTGGTTGTGTCGATGACCATTTCGGACACTGCGAATACTATACTATTTACGAGATAGATAATAATAAAAACATAATTAATACATACACATTAAACTCGCCCGAAGGCTGTGGCTGTAAGTCGAATATTGCCTCGACGCTTCACGACGATGGCGTCAGTGTGATGCTTGCTGGTAATATTGGTCAAGGCGCATTCGATAAACTACAAGCATCGGGCATAGGAGTAGTGCGCGGTTGTAGCGGAGCTGTTGGTGATGTTGTGACTTCGTATCTAAAAGGCAACTTAACCGACAATGCGCAGGTTTGCGATCATCACGATTGCCACCACGAAACCATAAACGTTGATTCTCTAAGATTGGTATAGTATGCATGCTTTTTCTCGTCTAAGCTCCATACTAATTACGATAGCGTTGGTTGTAGTTGACGTGTCGGCGCAAATTGTTGCCCCTACGGCCAAGGCCAAACAAGTAGTGGCTTCGGATACCGTTTTCTATTTTCAGAATTTTGAGGACGCTACACTTGAAATTAGGTGTGCCGACAAAGCAAACATAAGTTGGTATGCTTTTTCGCCCGTATCGTTGCTTTTCGACAGCCTCATAACTACCGTTAGCGATACTACCCATAGCGCTATAAATATTGGTATTGAAGGCGGTTATGCAGCTACTGTAGCCACGGCCGACACAACGCTCGAATATCGCGTTTGGTGCTTTGCTTCCGCCATCGATTCGTTGAAACTTAGCATCGACTCTATCGATTGTACTGATATGAAAGTTGCGGTGAAAGTTTTTCAGCATTCCGATAGTATTTATAATTATAAAGATGCTGAATATAAGCAAATTAAGCATAGTGCGACATACGATTGGTATTCGTGCGACACCATTCAGCAAACGACAAGCAAGCCTCAAGCTACTCTCGCTACTGCAATTGATGATGGCTACATAAAAGTTGTAGTCAAAAACGAGGTTGGAACTGAAGTCTCTGATAGTGTATATCAAGAATCGGTTGGCGTTTTGGCGTCGTTCACTACCAATATTCGTGATCATGAAATAGAAAACGAGGTGACCTCGCCAACAAGTTATAGTGCGCCAGTTGAGGTAGAGTTTAGCAATACTTCAAAAGGAAAATACACAGTCAGCGAGTGGGCAATGGGGACAATAGCGCGTATGTATGAAACAAATCCTGTATATATGTTTCAAACATCAGGCGATTACACAGTTACATTGATAGTTACGAACGAAAATTCTCCTCTCGGTTGTCAGTCGTCCGATTCTTCGTTTACCATAAGTGTAACGGAGGCTGAAATAGGTTTTCCAGAAGCGTTTACCCCCAATGGTGATGGCGTAAACGATCTCTTTTTGCCTGCGTATAAATCGATAAAATCATACAAAATCAGCATAATGAACCGATGGGGTAGAGAAGTCTATAAAGGCACTTCGCCATCGGAAGGTTGGAATGGCAAGATAAATGGGCAAGAAGCACCAGCTGGCACATACTTCTACATAGTAGACGCTGAGGCTTACGACAAAAATGTCACATTCCACAAAAAAGGGTGTGTAACTTTGTTGAGATAATTGAGTAAAAAGGGAATAGACACAACGACAAAATACATGGCAATATGGAATTGAGTGAACAAGTACAAGAAGAGTTGGCACGTAGGCGAGTTGAGGTTATAATAGAGCGAAATCCACGTTGTAAGATGACTCAAGAGGGCGTAGATATGATTCGTAAAGCCTTCGAGATAGCCAATAATGCGCATCGTGGTGTAAAACGCAAATCAGGAGAATTATACATATTCCACCCTGTTGCTGTGGCGTCAATCGTAGCCGACGAAATAGGCTTGGGGGCTACAAGTGTTACTGCTGCTTTGCTTCACGATGTTGTAGAAGACACAGAACTCTCTGTGGCCGATGTGGCTCACTTGTTCAATCCGAAAGTTGCCTCTATCGTTGATGGCTTAACAAAACTTGAGAGCGTATTCGATCAGTCGGCTTCGTTGCAAGTGGAGAATTTTCGCAAGTTGCTCATGTCGATGATAGAAGATGTGCGTGTGATTCTTATAAAACTCGCCGATCGCCTTCACAACATGCGTACTCTCGATTCTATGCCTGAGCATAAACGCTATCGCATTTCTGCAGAAACGCTATATATATACGCCCCTATAGCACACCGATTGGGATTGTATGCTATAAAAACTGAACTTGAGGACCTTAGCTTGAAAAATGAGCATCCGCAAGTCTATGCAACGCTGCAAAACAAACTTGAGATTTATGCGCAAGACTACAACAAAGTCATAGCAAGCGTCACTGGTGATATAAAGAAACAGCTCGACGCTCAGGGCTTTGAATACACAATAAAATCGCGCTCAAAATCCATATACAGCATTTGGCATAAGATGCAAACCAAAGGCGTGCCGTTTGAAGAGATCTACGACCTCATAGCTATGCGTATTGTGTTTCGCCCGAAAGACGACATCCCTGAAAAGACGCAGTGTTGGGCTATATATTCAATAATTACTGACCTTTACCGTCCGAAACCCGATCGTTTGCGCGACTGGGTAAGTACGCCAAAAGCCAACGGATATGAGGCTTTGCATACCACTATAATGAGCCCTAAAGGTCGTTGGGTGGAAATCCAAATACGCAGCGAACGCATGGATGAAATAGCCGAGCGTGGTTTTGCCGCCCATTGGAAATATAAAGACGATGGCAAAGAACACGAGATTGACAATTGGCTCAACTCTATTCGTAAGACGCTCGAAAATGCCACTTCCGACTCTATTGAGTTCCTCGATGCTTTCAAACTCAACCTCTTCTCTTCTGAGATTATGATATTTACACCCAAAGGCGAAATGAAAGTTATGCCTGTGGGCTCTACAGCGCTCGATTTTGCCTTTGAGATTCACACAAATCTCGGCTATCATAGCATAGGTGCTAAGGTCAACTATAAACTTGAGCCTCTTTCGTATGAATTGAAGAGCGGTGACCAAGTTGAAATTATTACTTCAGAAAAGCAACACCCTAAGTATGAGTGGATTAACTTCGTTACTACCGCCAAAGCAAAGGCTTGCATAAAAGATATATTCAAAGATGAACGCAAAGAGTTGATTGCTGCTGGTGAAAGTCGTCTCGAAAGCGAGCTCGCTAAGCGCAAACTCTCTATAAATGCGCGCATTCTCAAGAAGTTGCTGCGTAATTATCATATAAATACTAAAGACGAACTCTATTTCCAGATAGGTAAAGACAATATTGATCTCGAAGATTTGGAAAAGGCTTTGACGCAAAAAAGTACGAATCGTTGGATAAAAATATGGCATCTAAACTTTGGTAGTAATAAAAACGACGACGATGCTGATGATTATCAAGATGCCGATGTAGATCCTAAACAATTGATAAAGAGTAAGAATGTAGTCCTTTCTGATGATTCGTCAAATCGTAGATATGAAATTGCGCAGTGTTGCAACCCTATTCCAGGCGACGATGTTGTGGCGTATATAGATGATGAAAATCATATTATACTTCACTCGCGCAGATGTGCTAATGCTATCAAACTTATGTCGAGCAGAGGAAATAGAATAATATCTGCGCAATGGGAGTCGCATAAAGTGCTCTCGTATCTTGTGATAATTGAAATTTCGGGTATCGACAGACAAGGCATCGTTAGCGACATTACCAAGATTATCTCACTCGAATTGAACGTAAATATGCGCTCTGTACATTTTGAAAGCCACGATGGTGTATTCTCTGGCAATATTTATTTATATATATATAGCGCAATTGATTTACAGAAACTTATGAAGGCAATTAGCAAGGTTAAGGGTGTCGATAAAGTAACACGTAAAGACCGCAATAACCTTGAAAATTCAGTTATAACAACATCACTATAAAACCTAACTAAGCTGTTTGTATGAAATTTGAAATAAATGCTACCGACCCGCAGTCGAATGCACGAGCGGGCTGCATAACTACCGACCATGGAAAGATAGAAACGCCCATATTTATGCCAGTTGGTACAGTGGGCTCGGTCAAAGGTTTACATTTTCGTGATGTAAGCGACGATGCTAAAGCTCAAATAATTCTTTCCAATACCTATCACTTATATCTCCGACCTGGAACTGATATCCTCCGCCAAGCTGGAGGGTTGCATAAGTTCTGTGGCTGGGATAAACCTATACTTACTGATAGTGGTGGTTATCAGGTTTTTTCTCTTAGCGAGAATCGTAAACTCACCGAAGAGGGGGCCTATTTTCGTTCGCATATCGATGGTTCGAAGCATATATTTACGCCCGAAAAAGTAGTTGATATTCAGCGAATTATTGGTTCTGATATTATGATGGCTTTCGACGAATGTCCTCCTGGTGATTGCGATTTTGAATATGCCAAAAATTCGCTCGACTTGACGCTCAATTGGCTCAACCGAGGCTTGAAACATTTCGATGAAACAGAACCGCTCTATGGTCATAGTCAGACATTTTTCCCAATAGTACAAGGTGCTGCACATCGCGATTTGCGTATCAAAGCTGCCGAATACATAGCTGGTTTGAATCGCGAAGGCAATGCTATTGGTGGCTTAGCCGTTGGCGAACCTACCGAAGTGATGTACGAAATGGTGGAACTTGTAAATAGCATATTGCCTAAAGACAAGCCTCGCTATTTGATGGGTGTGGGAACGCCAGCCAACTTGCTCGAAAATATTTCGCGCGGCGTAGATATGTTCGACTGCGTGATGCCTACGCGCAACGGTCGCAATGGTATGCTCTTTACCTCTGAAGGCCAGATAAATATGCGCAATAAGAAGTGGGAAAGCGACTTCTCGCCTCTCGACCCTAACGGCACTTCGTTTGTCGATCATAGATATACTAAAGCATATGTACGACATCTCTTTATAGCTGGTGAAATGCTTGGTTCGCTCATTGCTTCGCTCCACAACATTGCTTTTTACTTATGGCTTGTTGGTGAAGCTCGTAAGCACATCATTGCTGGCGACTTTGCCCCTTGGCGCGACATGATGCTCAAGAAAGTGATGGTGAGACTGTAAGAAAAATATTGATAATAAAACGCTATAAATAGACACACGAAACCGACTGTTGATGTGGTTTCGTGTGTTTTTATGTAAACATATATCATTGAAACAAATGCCAATTCAATTCAAATGAAATTGTATTTATTGAGCATTGTATAGCTATACAGAAGCATAATAGCTATACGAACGCACATCGATTTCCAAGCTGGATAGTAGTCTCTATTCTTAATTATTATAGGTAGCATGATTATAAGACTGCCAGCGCTTGCTATTATTAGGGATAAAAATCTATATACATCCAGAGCATAAGACTCAAACCCCAGAAAAAGACACCCTAATGCCATAGATAATGATAGTACATGCGTTACGAAGAGGTCAAATGATGGAGTTTGCCAGATGTTTTTAGGTTCAACGCTGAAGCTTATAATATCCGTAACATATTCAGCAGACAAACGGTGTCGAATGGTGTTTAGAATACTAACATCCTTATCGAATAACAAAAATGGTATGAAAAAGTAGTAGAAGAAAGCCATAAGCGAACCTACAATTGCCGTGAATAGTGTCGCATATGGAAAACTTACTTCTAAATAGTTACACAGCAATACAACCAAGACCAAAGACGCGAGGATGGTTTCTATTTTCTTCAATTTCATCTGAATAACTCTTTATCAAAACAACTTCTTCCTTAGCCATTCGCGAACTGGCAGATCGTATAGTTTTAGCAATGCGTATGCCGTTGCAATAGACATTATAAATACGCAAACCGACACAAATATGTGCGTCGACGTAGGCAAATCTTGATGTTTGGCAACCCACGACATCTGCATATATATGAAAGGGTAGTGCGATATGTAGAGCGGATATGAAATGTCGCCCGAAAACTTGCAAAGAGCTACGGAAGTTGTGCCCGTAACTTTGCTTCCTGCACCAATTGCTACTATGAGCGGGAATATCAATAGAATGCATACCGATTCGTAAAGTCCATTCATCCAGAAGTTTGCTTCGCATGCGCCACCTACACGCGGCATAAATAGCAGTATAACTATAGCTAAGGCGCACCACCAAAAGCCACCGCGCACACCAAATCGTTGCAAATTCAAGACTGAGCGACCATCTTTATCTTGTTGGAAGAGGCGCGAAAGCAACAATCCGCCAAAGAATGGATAGCAAAGACGCGTGAGACCTATCTGCAATTGGTCGGGCGTGAGACTCCATCCGCCTATAACAGTGTGACTTGCGTACGAACGAGCTGCAAGCACTCCAAACACATCAATATTGAAGCATAATATTACGGTAAATGCAGCTGCTATAGCTACAAATAAGCTCAAGAATAGTTTTGAGAATCGGCGTATTATGAGGGCGTAAAGCACATTGGCTATATATTCCCAAGATAGCGTCCACGTTGGGCCGTTGAGCGGGTTGAACTCTTGCCAGCCGCGGATGTCCATGCCACTCGACAGCGGAAACATCAAACATGCTAAGGCAAAAACTGCCAATACCATGTACCATGGAGTTTGATTAATAGGCTCGAACCCTTCCCAATCGCCGCCGAAATAGAAAAGAACAACGCCAACAAGCGTTCCCATTACAAGCATTGGGTGTAGGCGCACAAAACGACGTTTGAAGAATTGCCATGTCGTCATTTTGTCCCAACGGTCGTCGTAGGCATAACCAATGACAAATCCCGACAACACAAAGAAAAAGTCTACGGCAAGATAGCCATGGTTTATTATTTGGCTAGTAGTGCCAGGCGAATATGTTTCGAAAAGATGAAAAGCCACTACAATCATGGCTGCAACACCGCGCAGACCATCGAGAATCTCGTATCGAGGCTTTGATGCTAAATAAGCGTTCGTTTGTGTCATTGTGTTATAAGTGATTAAGTTGTAAGTGTTAAGGTTATAAGCATTAGGTTTTTGAAATGCAAGTTGGAGCACTTGTAATCAGTTTCAACTTGCGAATCCAAATATATAGCGAGGAGAAATTGGTTGCAAATCCTTAAATATTATGATTTTTGAGGATTTGAATCCATAAATATCATATTTTATAAGGATTTGAATCCTCAAATAATGTAATATTTGGAGAGTAATATGATACAAAAACATGATTTTTGCGGAATTGAATCCGTAAAAATCATGATAATTTCGGAATTGAATCCGTAAAAAAGACCATATTTGAGGAATTGAATCCGAAAAAATAATTACTTTTGGGGAATTGAATCCGTAAATATTATAATAATTGAGGATGGCTATGATACTAAGAAAGATAGATGACCTAATAAAGAGCGATATGTTTTCGGGTAAAGCTATTGTCATAATGGGAGCAAGACAAGTGGGCAAAACCACCACAGTGCGCAACATTTCTGGCAGTGCCGACGATATTGTTTGGTTCAATGCTGACGAACCAGACGTGCGCGACGTTTTCGCAAATATTACATCTACTCGCATAGCTCAACTTGTTGGTAATAAGAAAGTTATTGTAATAGATGAAGCGCAGCGTATCACTGATATTGGCGTAAAACTGAAACTAATAACCGATTGCTTGCCCGACCATCAACTGATAGTTACAGGTAGTAGTAGTTTTGAACTTGCCAATATGATAAATGAGCCACTCACAGGACGAAAATGGGAGTACACAATGTATCCTCTTATGTTTTCTGAAATGGTGGCGCATCATGGTTTGCTTGCGGAGAAGCGAGCTATTCCACATCGACTTGTCTACGGCTATTATCCCGACGTTGTGAGCGATGCCAACAGAGCGGAGCGAATAGTGCGCGGCTTGGCCGATAGTTATATCTATAAAGATGTGTTGATGTTCGACCGCATGAAAAAGACAGACGGACTCATGAAGATGCTGCAAGCTATTGCATTTCAGGTAGGTAGCGAAGTGTCGTACAACGAAATTAGCCAGCTGTGTGGCATTGATTCTAAGACGGTAGAGAAATATATAGGTATAATGGAACAAGCGTTTATAATATTTCGTTTGCCATCGTTTAGTAGAAACCTACGTAACGAGTTGAAAAAGAGTCGGAAAATATACTTTTGGGACAATGGCATACGCAACGCTGTTATATCCAATTTCTCGCCTATCGAAGTGCGTGCCGACGCTGGACAGCTGTTTGAGAATTTCGCAATAAGCGAACGTCTGAAAATGACGCATACCATGCAGATGTTCCGCAATAATTGGTTTTGGCGTACCACCGCGCAGCAAGAGATAGATCTATTGGAGGAAAACGACGGACAACTTTCGGCCTACGAATTCAAATATTCAATCCACAAGAAAGCACGCGTGCCACTCACATTTGCCAACGCCTATCCCGATGCGCAGTTTCGTGTGATTTCTATGGATAATATTGATGAATTTTTGCTGTAGGCATCAATATAAAAAAGCTTGCCAAGCGTAATGCGAGGCAAGCTTTTCATGTGTGTTCGCCATATATGGATATAATCATACTAGTGTAGGTCTAGAATGCCCTTAATAGCAGCAAGCATGCAGAGTAAGGATAGTTGAGTGCTTCTGATTAGATTCCGCATCTTACTCGATTTATATACCCACAATTTATAGGTTTGAAAGATTCTTCTTTTTTACTTGTACCATTTTATAAGACAAGTAGAATATATATTTGTGTTAATTTTATAAAAAAACAACACAATGGTTATATCACACATAAAAAAAGAGACCGACTGGCTGTTACAGTCTAATGATGCACACCAAAATAGCGTCGCCGAACTTGCTTCGAAGTTCGCTGGTGAGTTTGGCATGTCTGAATGGGGGCGAGTTCTGGGGCTTTTGCACGATATAGGGAAAGAGAAAAAAGCATTTCAACAGCACATCATCAAAGAAAGTGGATTAAACCCGACGATAAAAGTCGAAGGCGACTATCGACATGCTTACGTTGGTGCATTAATCGCCAAGAAGTTGTTTCCGCAACAACATTTATTGATTGATAATCCCTTAATGGGGCATCATCGAGGACTATACGACGATGGCGACATGAAAGACGTCTTGAAGATGGGAATGCCCGATGATGTATGTGTCGAGAAAATTGATGCTCATCTGAATATTCCTCGACTTGGGAAGCCGCAAGACATCCATCATTTGCAGCGGATGCTATATAGTTGTTTGGTGGATGCCGATTATTTGGACACTGAGGCTTTTATGCAACCCGAACAAAGCAAACTTCGGGGAAATTATGATTCTTTGGCCATATTGGAAGAAAAACTCGAAGCATATTTGAGCAGATTGAAGAAAAATGCGCCTGATACAGAAGTGAACAGAATCAGAAATGAAGTCCAACAATATTGCATCAAAGAAAGTGATAGTGAGCCAGGCTTCTACAGCTTGACAGTTTCAACTGGTGGCGGAAAAACTCTTTCTTCTGTGCTTTGGGCAATCAAACATGCAATTAAGAACAATCTGAACCGCATCATCATTGCAATTCCTTACACAAGTATCATCACACAGACGGCGAGCGTGTTAAGAAATATATTCGGCGAAGAGAATGTGTTGGAGCATCATTCTAATGTTGACAGTTCTAAAATGATCGACAAAGAGTTGGCGAGCAGATTGAAATTGGCTACCGAGAACTGGGATTATCCTATAATAGTAACCACAAATGTCCAATTCTTTGAATCTCTGTTTAGCAATAAGCCATCCGATTGCCGCAAGTTGCACAATATTGCGAAAAGTGTTCTGATATTCGACGAGGTTCAAACTTTGCCAATCGAGTTCTTGAAACCAATTCTTGACACTTTTGACACGTTGAAAAGAGTATTTGGTGCATCATTGTTGTTTACGACTGCAAGCCAACCCAAATTGACGGGAAAAATTCAAGGAACGAATCCACTTGTATCTTTTGAGGGTCTGTCTGAAATTCATGAAATTATTCCACGAAAGGCTAATCTTCACGATAAATTGCGCCGTGTCGAAATACGGTTTGATGATAAGCGTAAAGACTATGATGAGATTGCAGGGCAAATAGCAAAATACAATCGTGTATTGTGCATAGTAAACACGCGAAACGAGGCAAAGGAAATATTCACACGTTTGCCCAAAGATGGCGTCTGCCTGCATCTGTCGAGGATGATGTGCCCAGACCACGTTAGGGAAACTATTGCGAAGGTTAAAACCGCACTCAATGATCCTGACAATTCCGTTATTAGGGTAGTCGCCACGCAGTTGATAGAGGCAGGTGTTGACATTGATTTCCCTGTGGTTTTCCGACAAGAAGCGGGTCTTGACTCTGTTTTGCAGGCAGCAGGCAGATGCAATCGTGAAGGGCGGTTGGGTAAAGGAGAAACTTTTGTGTTTGGTTTGCAGAAGCCACTTCCAAAGGGCTTTATTACACAAACCAACAATGCCCGTATTGCCATGGGAAATGGGTTTGATTGGTTTTCGCCAGAGGCAATGGAGACCTATTTCAGGCAGTTGTATTCACGAGTCGACAATTTTGACAAAGCGAACATAAAAGAATTGCTCTATAAACCCGAAATGCAGTTCGAAACTGCGGCTTCGGAGTTTCAACTGATAGATGACAAAACAACTTCGGTTATTGTGAATTGGAAAAATAGTTTGGACTTGGTGGAGCGTTTGAAGAAAGAAGGTGTCTCATACTCTCTAATGAAAGCATTGTCGCAGTATAGCGTCAATGTCAGGAACAGCGACAAGAAGAAACTGACAGAAGCTGGTGCTGTTGAAGAAGTTTTGGAGGGTATCTATGTGGTTAGCGATCCGAAATTCTACGACAAAGAAATCGGATTGGTGACCGATAATCATTGGTTAGAAGAATCATTAATAGTATAGAATCATGGAATATCACGACAAGGAATTTTGTTTGGAAGTATGGGGCGATATGGCATGCTTCACTCGACCCGAATTGAAAGTGGAGCGAGTGAGTTACGATGTCATTACCCCATCGGCTGTACGTGCCATATTCGAATCCATTTTTTGGAAACCGGCCATTCACTGGCAAGTGACCAAAATTGAGGTGCTTAACCCTATCAAATGGACTACAATCCGAAGAAATGAGGTTGGAGCAGTTGCTTCCAAGAATCCTATTTTTATTGAGGAAAAACGGCAACAAAAAAACACACTCTTGTTGCAGGATGTTCGCTACCGATTGTGGGCGAAGTTGGAGTTCATTCCACAATGGAAAAGAAATGAAAGTAAAAATCCTCGAATTGATTCCGAAGAAGTGGAGTTGTTGCACAAGGATGAAAACCCAGGAAAGTACAATGCCATGTTTGAACGGCGTGCCAGCAAAGGACAATGCTTCAATCAACCCTATCTTGGCACACGCGAGTTTTCGGCTTCGTTCAAACTTGTCAATCCAGCAACTGATGAGCTTGACGCGCCAATCAGCGAAAGTCGCGACCTTGGCATTATGCTCTACGATATGGATTTTGCGAAGGATTTGAAAAATCCGCCAGCAATGTTCTATCGTGCAAAAATGGAGAACGGAGTCATTATTGTTCCACCCATTAACAGTGAGGAGATTTTGAGATGATACTAAAGGCGTTATACGATTATTATTATCGTTGTTCCGATCTTCCCCGAAAAGGAATGGAGTTGAAAGAAATAGGATTTCTTATTGTAATTGACAAGGATGGCCATTTTTTGAGATTTGAAGATCGACGAAAAGACAAAAAGCAAGCACAGACATTCCTTGTCAAAAAACACATAGGTAGGACGAGCGCGCTTGCTGCTAATTATTTGTATGACAATAGCGGATATGTATTCGGTTACTCAGACAAAGGAGATGTGATGGCTCAGTATCATACCTTCAAAGACAATGTGTCGAGTATCTACGAAGCACATCGAGACAATAATGATATAATTGCTGTATATAAGTTCTATCAACAAGAGCAGGCCGAAATACTGGAACAGATGCAGGCCGATCCGCTTTGGTCTGATATTGTCAAGAATCTAAGCAAAAAATATTCAACATTTTCATTCCTCATCGAAGGAGACACAAAGATTGTGGCAGAAAAAATCGAATTGTTGGATATTGAAGAAGAAACAAGCTCGGCTGATCAGCAAGTCTGCATTGTATCTGGCAAGAAAGGAATTGTAGTTGAAACAACTACAGCCACAATGATTCCAGGAAGTCAGGCTACAGCAAAACTTGTTGCTTTTCAAGTGAGTTCTGGTTACGATTCTTATGGCAAGTCAAAAGGTGGCAACGCTCCCATTAGTGAAGAAGCTGAATTTGCATACACTACAGCACTGAACCACATGCTGCGTTCCGATTCAAGAAACAAGTTTTTGATTGGCAACCGCACATTCCTTTTCTGGGCATCCAAAGATGACGAGGCTGGAAAACAGACAGAAGAAAGCATTTTCAATATGTTTGGATTTACCGATCAGGAAGATGACCCTAATAAAAACATCGAACAAGTCAGAAAGACGTTCAATGCCATTTACTCTGGTAGTTTAAGAACTTCGCTTGATGACAAATTCTACATATTGGGGCTTGCCCCCAACTCGGCGAGAATTGCCGTAACTTATTGGTCAGAATTACCTTTGAAAGACTTCGCTGCCCGCATTCTTCGCCATTTCGAGGATATGGAAATCGCTGACACCCGTAAAGAGAAGAAGCCTTATGTGGGACTTCGTTCGATTTTGGCAGCAGTTACATTGGGAGGTAAATCATCTGATGCAACCCCCAATTTACCAGAAGCGGTCATAAAAAGTATCTTCCAAGGTATTCCATACCCATATACGCTTTTTGCTGGGTGCATACGTCGTATTCGTGCAGAACAAAACCTAAATATCACCCGTGCTGCCATCATAAAGGCATATTTGAACAGAATTGATAACCAACATAAGATAAATGTTATGTTAGACGACAAAAACACCAACCAAGGCTACCTCTGTGGCCGTTTGTTTGCCGTGCTTGACAAGATTCAAGATGAGGCTAACAACCAACATTCCATCCGCGAAAGGTATATGAACTCTGCAAGTTCAACACCAGCGGCAGTTTTTGCAACCATTCTCAACTTATCCTATCACCATTCGGATAAACTGAATGATGGACGAAAAGTTTGGTTTGAAAAGATCAAGCAAGAAATCGTTGACAAGATTAGTTCCGACGGTTTTCCTGCTCACCTTGACCTGCAAGACCAAGGACGGTTCTTTGTGGGTTATTATCAACAAACACAATGGTTTTATACCAAGAAAGAAGAACAAACATCTGAAGAATAACAACTTAAAATATTTATAATTATGTCAGAACTTAAGAACAGAATCGATTTCGTTTACATCTTCGATGTACAAGATGGCAATCCCAATGGTGATCCAGATGCAGGCAATCTGCCTCGCGTGGATGCAGAAACAGGTATGGGTCTCGTGACTGATGTGTGCCTGAAGCGTAAAGTGCGTAACTATGTGCAGGTGGCAAAGAATTGTGCAACTGGTTTCGATATTTTCATCAAAGAAAAGGCCGTGTTGAACACTCTCATTGACAAAGCACATGAGGAAGACACGGTCAAAGATGCAAAAGACAAAACATCTGCCGCACGCGATGTAATGTGCAAATCGTATTACGACATTCGCACGTTTGGTGCTGTTATGTCAACTGGTAAGAATGCAGGTCAAGTCAGAGGCCCGATCCAATTTACATTCGCTCGTTCCGTTGATTCAATTGCTACGGCTGAACATTCTATTACCAGAATGGCAGTTGCAACAGAAAAGGAAGCGGAGAAGCAGAGCGGCGGTAACCGCACGATGGGCCGTAAAGCCACCGTTCCCTACGGTCTATATGTTTGCCACGGTTTTATCTCCGCCAATCTCGCAAAACAGACAGGTTTCTCTGAAGAGGATTTGGATTTGTTCTGGGATGCTCTGAAAAACATGTTCGATGTAGACCGTTCGGCTGCTCGCGGACTGATGAGCGCGCAGAAACTCATTGTTTTCAAACACGATTCAGTGTTGGGTAATGCTCCTGCTAACAAACTCTTTGACCGGGTGAAAGTGGGAAAGATATGTGAAGATGCACCACGTAAGTTCGCAGACTACGAAGTAACCATCGACAAGGGAAATTTGCCTGCTGGTGTAACTATCGAAGAAATGATTTAACCAGCTATGTCTAAAAATCTTGAAATAAGAAACAGCACTGCGGAGTTCTTGATTTTCAAAATAGAAAACAAGGAACAGGGCATTGAGGTGATGTATGCCGATGAAACCATTTGGTGCACGCAGAAAGCGATGGCGGCACTCTTCGATGTGGGAGTGCCTGCCATCAGCAAACATCTGGCGAACGTCTTTGAGACGGGCGAACTGAAGGAAGAGGCAACTATTTCCAAAATGGAAACAGTTCAGCAGGAAGGTAGCCGTGAGGTTAAACGTCAAGTAGTGATGTACAAACTCGACGCCATTATCGCCGTTGGTTATCGCGTGAACTCAATCCGCGCCACGCAGTTCCGACAGTGGGCTACGAACGTACTGCGCCAATTTGCCATCCGTGGCTATGTGCTCGACAAGAAACGCATGGAGAATGGCTCGTTTATCGGTGAGGATTACTTCGAGCATCTATTGGCCGAAATTCGGGAAATTCGTCTTTCGGAACGTCGTTTCTACCAGAAACTCACGGATATCTATGCCACAAGCATGGACTACAACAAGGATGCGCCAACCACGCGCATGTTCTTCAAGATGATTCAAAACAAGATGCACTATGCCGTACATGGTCGTACGGCCGCAGAACTCATCATGGATAGGGCCAATGCCGATAAAGAACACATGGGATTGACCACTTGGGAGAATGCACCTGATGGTAAAATTGTCAAGACTGACGTATCCGTCGCAAAAAACTATCTGAAGCAAGCCGAACTGGAGGATATGGGGCGTATCGTTACGGCAGTATTGGAATTTGCCGAAAGTCGAGCCAAAAGACATATTCCGATGACAATGGAGGACTGGGCGAAACGAATCGATGCCTATCTATCAAGCGACGAACGTCCATTGCTTGACAACGCAGGTAGTGTGAGCCATGAAAAGGCTGTGCTTCACGCCGAAACGGAATTTGAAAAGTATCGCATAGAGCAGGACCGCTTGTTTCAGAGTGACTTCGACAAATATCTTGATGCATTGCCATTTGACGAAGATAATACAGACCCAAAGTAATAGCTATTATGTACTACGATGATGACCAAATGCTTATGCTGTCGGGAATTCAGCATTATATGTTCTGTCCCCGCCAATGGGCATTGATACATATCGAACAGCAATGGGATGAGAATCGTCTAACGGCTGAGGGCCAACTGCTGCATCAGAATGTGGATAATCCGGCCTACAGGCAAAAGAACGGCGATGTCATCACATTGCGTTCGGTGCATATCGCTTCGCACTCATTGGGACTATACGGTGTTACCGATGCCATAGAGTTGTTGCCGTCGGATGGGCAACAAGATGCTATAACGCATCCGCGCTATCCGGGCTATTGGAAACCATACCCTATCGAGTACAAACGTGGTCATCGGAAACCAGACGAACGTGATGAAGTGCAATTGGCGGCACAAGTTATCTGCCTAGAAGAAATGTATGGCATACACATTCCCGAAGCGGCTCTGTACTATAACGAAACCCGTCATAGAGAAAAGGTGACCATTGATGATAATCTTCGACAATTGACCTATGAATTAAGTGATGCCATGCATAAGACATTTGAGAGCGGTTTCACACCAAAAGTCGAGGAAAAACGTGGGTGCAGAAGTTGTTCGTTGATAGATATTTGTGCCCCAGAATTGGCGAAAAAAGTGTCTGTCGCATATTATCTAAAAAAATCATTGGATGAGGAAACTGCTTAATACACTATACGTTACAACCCCAGAAGCCTATCTTACTAAAGACGGGCTGAATGTTGTTGTATCTGTCGACAAAGAGGAACGATTTCGCATACCCATACTGAATGTGGAGAGTATCGTGACATTCGGCTACATGGGTGCTAGTCCAGGACTGATGAAACTCTGCATGGACAACAACGTCTCGCTTTCATTCATGACTCCACAAGGACGGTTTATTGGTCGGGTACAAGGTGCTACGCGAGGGAATGTGCTGTTGAGAAAGAAACAATACACATTGTCCGAAGATGAAAATGTAGCACTACACCTGGCAAAACTTTTTATCACCGGAAAAGTGTTCAACACTCGCAGTATTCTCCAACGCTACATTCGCGACAATGGTGCCGACGAGGAGGTGGAAAGCGTCATCAAGCAACTGGATTGGCGAAAAAAACGCATCATGTTGGCCGAAAATATGGAAATCTTGCGAGGAGAAGAGGGCAATGCGGCAAACACATACTTCGATGTATTCAGTCATCTTATACTTAACCAGAAAGATGATTTTCAGTTCAATGGGCGTAGTCGTCGGCCACCCAAGGACGAAGTAAATGCGATGCTTTCTTTTGTATATACGCTCATTGCCAATGATGTTGCTGCCGCATTGGAAACAGTCGGTCTTGACCCGTATGTCGGGTTCATGCACACATTGCGGCCTGGTAGAACCTCATTGGCATTGGACATGATGGAGGAACTTAGAGCATATCTTGGTGACAGGCTTGTGCTTTCAATGATTAACCGCAAGCAGGTGACAAAAAAAGATTTCATCAGACAAAACGACGAAAGTTTCGTGATGACCGATGAATGCCGGAAAACACTTCTGACCACTTGGCAGCAACGCAAGAAAGAAATGATTGAACATCCTTATCTGAAGGAGAAAATTCCAATCGGTCTATTGCCTTACGCGCAGGCAATGCTATTGGCCAGATTTCTACGCGAAGATTTGGATGACTATCCTGTATTTTTGATGAGATAATACTATGTTGATTCTGATTACATACGATGTGGAAACGACCACCAAGGCTGGCGAAAAACGGCTGCGGCAAGTGGCAAAAGAGTGCGTCAACTATGGGCAACGGGTGCAGAATTCCGTATTTGAATGTCTGCTGACGGAGGCACAATTTGTAACGCTGAAAGCCACCCTTGCTTCCATCATCGACGATACAGCAGACAGTATCCGTTTCTATTTTCTCGGGAACAATTGGCAACGAAGAATAGAAACGGTCGGTAAAATGACTTCGTACAACCCTTCTGATGAATTGATTATATGAATGCGAACGATATGCATTGCAAAAATGTTTGAATTTTCGCGTTCGTTGGATATCAACAAATTAGTCAAGAAATTAATAAATTTCCGCTTGATTACTCTTAGTTATAGTATGTTTCGCGGAAAAATATAAAAATATCGCTGTATATCAATTGAATACATAGATGAAGTCGCACCTCACGTAGGTGCGTGGATTGAAACATAAAATTTTGGGCGTGTATCTTTTGAACTCCTGTGTCGCACCTCACGTAGGTGCGTGGATTGAAACTTTAATTTTTAACGGTTCAGCCTCCTGTTCGTAGTCGCACCTCACGTAGGTGCGTGGATTGAAACATTCTTTTGGTTTTTGTGTTTCAATAAAATCCGAAGTCGCACCTCACGTAGGTGCGTGGATTGAAACTTAATCAGATAATAAATTATGCTTTGTCTGCGGGGTCGCACCTCACGTAGGTGCGTGGATTGAAACACTCTAATCCTGGTAGCGTGTCAATCCAAAATTTGTCGCACCTCACGTAGGTGCGTGGATTGAAACTTGTGTCCGCCCTTGTCTGCTTGTCTGTCTGTCCGTCGCACCTCACGTAGGTGCGTGGATTGAAACCAACGTGGGCGAAACGCTTATTATTCGCGCTGCTCGTCGCACCTCACGTAGGTGCGTGGATTGAAACAAGAGTGGCAGCAAGCCGGAAAGATAGTGCGAGAGTCGCACCTCACGTAGGTGCGTGGATTGAAACCTTCGAGGCCTCTTGCCGCTACGCGTCTCTCTCTCGTCGCACCTCACGTAGGTGCGTGGATTGAAACCGCCTTTGCCCTAAGCTATAGAACCACCAAACGAGTCGCACCTCACGTAGGTGCGTGGATTGAAACTATCCAATTTCTCATGCTAACCAATAACGAACTATGTCGCACCTCACGTAGGTGCGTGGATTGAAACTGCTAATGAATGGTGCGGCGTTGTGTTGTATGGCGTCGCACCTCACGTAGGTGCGTGGATTGAAACCGCAATTTAAGTATATTTTCACTGGTGAATATGGGTCGCACCTCACGTAGGTGCGTGGATTGAAACAACTTAATACAGACATTTGGGAAGGAAATGATGAGTCGCACCTCACGTAGGTGCGTGGATTGAAACCTTTTGTCTATGTTTGGAGTTATTAGCTCCGATGGTCGCACCTCACGTAGGTGCGTGGATTGAAACAGCAAATCTTGGCTTAAATTACTTACGTACAGAAGAGTCGCACCTCACGTAGGTGCGTGGATTGAAACTTGTTAACGTTATAATTAACCTTTTTGGGCAAAAGTCGCACCTCACGTAGGTGCGTGGATTGAAACACCCATCTGCAAACCTTGGCTTAAATTATCTTCGTCGCACCTCACGTAGGTGCGTGGATTGAAACTCTTGTTGAAATGCGCGAAATTCTTGCATTTCGCGTCGCACCTCACGTAGGTGCGTGGATTGAAACAGCTCCTGCTCGACTGCGAAGCTGTGCTACTCCTGTCGCACCTCACGTAGGTGCGTGGATTGAAACATGCGCATAGGTTGGTTGCCACAGCGAAGTGTGAGTCGCACCTCACGTAGGTGCGTGGATTGAAACAGATGTTGGCTATACGTCAAGAACGAGCCAATATGTCGCACCTCACGTAGGTGCGTGGATTGAAACTTGTTAACGTTATAATTAACCTTTTTGGGCAAAAGTCGCACCTCACGTAGGTGCGTGGATTGAAACACCCATCTGCAAACCTTGGCTTAAATTATCTTCGTCGCACCTCACGTAGGTGCGTGGATTGAAACTCTTGTTGAAATGCGCGAAATTCTTGCATTTCGCGTCGCACCTCACGTAGGTGCGTGGATTGAAACGTCGGCTGGTGCATACTGAAGGTTCGCACGGCTGAGTCGCACCTCACGTAGGTGCGTGGATTGAAACCGTGTTTATGAAGAGTTTAAGGCTTCCCCTTTTGTCGCACCTCACGTAGGTGCGTGGATTGAAACACCGAAGAGCCTAAAGAGATGAAGCAGGGCGATAGTCGCACCTCACGTAGGTGCGTGGATTGAAACGTTTAATGGAAAGAGAGAACTTTTCGGCAAGGTCGGTCGCACCTCACGTAGGTGCGTGGATTGAAACATTTGGCGCATGGATTGGCAATAATAGCGGCTCGAGGTCGCACCTCACGTAGGTGCGTGGATTGAAACATTTGTTGCCACATTGCATTCTCACGTTGCCAATAGTCGCACCTCACGTAGGTGCGTGGATTGAAACTCTCTGCAAGTTGATATTATCACGTTGCAGACGGTCGCACCTCACGTAGGTGCGTGGATTGAAACCCCATTGTTGCACAATCCCCCCAGATAAATAACGTCGCTCCCTTCGCGGGGGCGTGGATTGAAACTATTTTGTATATACAAGCATTCGCTACGAATGTAGTCATCAATATAACAAAGCTTGCCAAGCGTAATGCAAGGCAAGCTTTTCATATTATTTATTATTGAGTACTTACATTTCGTCAATGATGTTTGGCAGAAACAACACTATCATGTGAAGTCCAAGTATAAGCAACATACGCGAATACATAAAGCTACGCATCTCCGATTCGTCGCGGCATAAAAGGACAACGACGAACGAGGCTAAAACCAATAAGATTGTCGCAGATAATAGTATCGATGCGCCAGGGAAATGCAGCATATTGAAGAGTAGGCTTATGTATGCAAAAAACAAAGTGTAGGACATGATATTTACAGCAAATAATGTTTTTGCTGGTCTCTCTATGTCGGCTGCGTTTCTGAAGTTTTCGCTGACGGCATCTTTTGCTCCACAGCGAAGGCGAATGGCATCAAATAGTTCGGTATCTAAACCGAATGCTAAATAACGCGTCAGTGCATAATAAAATGTGCCAGTCGTAAATAAGACTGGGGTCATCAATATTGCAAGTCCGTGAAATCCGGCATTCAAACTATCAAGCAAAACAAGCACTAAAGATGCGAAGACAAGAATTCTTTCTGCTTTTTTCATAATATATAGTTGTTGTTTGGTTATAGTGCTTTAGCACATCTTGCGCAGTTCTGCGCCTGCAAATGCCACACGACGTTCGTTTGGTACAACATCAACCTCTACGCGGCCAACGTTTACTCCTCCCCAGCCCACTTGATTTATCAGCACTGGGCGACCTTCGAGGTTCGTTTCGAAAACTGGTGCTGGCAAAAACGTGTGTGAGTGTCCGCCAAGAATCAGGTCTATGCCCTTTGTTTGGCGAGCTAGTTTTCTGTCGTCCACTTGATTTCCCATTTCGAAGCCTATATGCGTAAGCGCTATTATGAGGTCGCAGCCTTGAGCGTGAAGCTCGTTAGCCATGCGTTGTGCCACCTCAATTGGCGAATTGTATATTGTGCCATCAACATTTTCTACGGCTATCAATCCGTCTATTTGTACGCCAAGACCAAAGACACCAATCTTAACACCTTTTCGCTCAAATATATGATATGGCTTTACGAGCGATTGCGCACGTTCGTTTTTGAAGTCATAGTTGCTATTTATGAAAGGAAAATTCGCTTCGGACATTCTGTCGCAAAGAAACGGAAGTCCGCGGTCGAACTCGTGATTGCCAATAGTTACAGCATCTACGCCCATCTTATTCATCAACTCAATTTCGAGTTTGCCATCGTAGAAATTGAAATATGGTGTGCCTTGAAACATATCACCACATTCAAACACCAAAGGTTCGCAACCTTCGGCGCGTACGCTATCGATGTATGCTTTGCGGCGAGAGTAGCCACCTAAGCCAGCGTGAAGTGCATCGTTTTGTGGAAATGGTTCTATGTGGCTATGTACATCATTAGTATGCAGAATAACAATGCGACGGGCCGATTTGCCGTCATTCATAATCGAGTTAGCTTTCTCGATAGGATTGCAAGCGGTCAATAGCAATGCACCGCCCAGCTGTTTTAGAAATGTGCGACGATTCATTTGCGTAATTTTTTAGAATCAACGGTTATGCGAATATCGTTAGGTGGTGTAAGATGTCGACCTTTTGCGGTGTATTCTGTTGATATATAGTCGGTAAATACTTCGCGCATAAAATTATTGGCAGTATATCTTTTCAACGTTTTAGTGAAGTTGAACTTATCTCCACCGTTGGCAAGATAATCTACTGTAGCAAAGGTGTATATGCGTGACGTATCTATTGGCAGTCCACCAATTTTTACATCCATAAGTACGCTATCGGCAGATATGGTCAATGTAGCCCCCGAAAGTGCCTCACCGCCACGTTCAGCAACATGCTCAAAGATTTTGCACAGATCGTTTCCGCGCATTTGAAGAATGACGGGAACATTGTCGAAGGGCGATATTTCGTACATATTATGAATCTTCACTTCGCCTGAGTTCATTGTGGTGCGTATGCCACCTATATTATGAAGCGAAAATTCAGGCTTAGGTAGTTTTTTCTGTGCAGCATATTTACGCATTTGGTGTAGCAACGCATCGGCAAAGAGGCGCGTGAGCGGTGTTTCAGGTCGGTAGACGTCCATTGCAGAGTCGCAATAGCCAATGGTTTGCTCAAGTTTCATGTTGAGTGTGTCGCGATATATTTTTATTATGCTATCGAACTCGCAATCGGTCGTGCGAGTTGAATCCATACAGACGCTCCACGCTTCTGGCAGTTGCGGCTGTCTTGTGGTGCAACTTGCTAATGTTGTGGTTATTAGTAGTAATATGTATAACTTAAGTGTTTTCACTTTTTTATTGTTTTAGCGATTTCAGTTCGGCTATGCGAGCTTTTGGGTCTTTATCTCCAAACACATAACTACCAGCAACCATAGCCGTAGCACCTGCTTGTGCAGCAAGAGGGGCGGTGTTGTTGTCTACTCCGCCGTCTATTTCGATGATGGTATTGAGGTGTCGCTCGTCAATCATCTTGCGAAGACGACGAATCTTATCGTATGTGTTATGTATGAATTTTTGGCCACCAAAGCCAGGATTTACCGACATTAGCAGCACCATATCTACATCGGGCAAGATCTCTTCGAGCACCGACACCGGCGTGTGTGGATTGAGCGTAACAGCAGGACGCATACCAGCATCGCGGATTTGTTGAATGGTGCGATGCAGATGTGTGCATGCTTCGTAGTGCACGTTGAGTATGTCAGCTCCAAGGTCGCGAAACATACTTATGTATCTTTGTGGGTCGACTATCATGAGATGAACATCTAAAGGTTTGCGAGCTACCTTTTTTATTGATTTTATTACGGGAGAACCAAACGAAATGTTTGGCACGAATACACCGTCCATAACATCAACGTGAAACCAATCTGCGTTGCTATCGTTAACCATTTCACATTGTTCGCCTAAACGAGCAAAATCTGCTGCTAACAACGATGGAGAAACAATCATTTTTTTATAGTAAAGTCTGTTTTGTAGTTCCTTTTGCTTCTACGTATATGGCTAAGTAGAAGTTACATATATATAAGCCAACTATTCGATAAGTTCGCCAATGCCTTGACGAATTATTTCGTAGGTGTTTCCGTTTGTGCAATCCACCACAGTAGAACCTTCGTTGCCGCCAATTCCGCCATCAATAACAATGTCGGCAATGTGGCTTAGCTCGTTGGCAATATCAATAGGGTCGGTGATATATTTAGAGCCGTCGAGTGTTTTTACAGAGGCCGAGAGCACAGGGTTGCCAAGTTCGCGCACAATTTCGCTAATGATTTTGTTGTCAGGAATACGTACGCCAACGGTACGCTTTTTTGTGCGGAAAATCTTGGGAATGTTGCTATTAGCTTCAAGAATGAAGGTGAATGGTCCTGGCAAATTTCTCTTCATCAAGCGGAAGATGGAGTTGTCGATAGGGCGTACATAGTCGGCAATCTGGCTCATGTCGTAGCAGACCATTGAGAGATTGGTTTTGCGAAGGTTAATATCCTTGTAGCGAATGATGGTCTCGATGGCTTGTTGATTAGTAATGTCGCAACCGATACCGTACACAGTATCAGTAGGATAGACAACAATGCCACCACGACGCAGACATTCTACAACTTTAGAAACGCCTCGTTCATCTGGATTCTGTGGATGTATTACTAATAGCATGTCGCAAAATTACCTCGAATTGAAGTAAAAAAAGTACTTTTGTAGCTGAATTTTATAATAGTAATATAAATATGGCAAATCTACGTACACTCAAAAGAAACATTTCTCTCTCAGCAGATGATTTGATTTCTACCATTTGTATCAAAAGTTCGCTCAACGACAACAAATTTGAGAAAGCTTCTGAACTTATAGTTGAAGTTGCCGCTTTCAAAGCAGAATATTTGTCGAAAGTTTCGTCTATCGACATTGAAAAACCAGCTTCTAAAAAACGTACTAAAGAGAATATGGCTCAATACACAAAGAGTGTAAAAGCTTATTACTCAAAACTCAAAGAAGATTATACGACAAAATTCAATGAGTTTATCGATAAGATTACTAAACTCTAAGTTTGAGTCGTAAATCGCAGCATCATTAAGCGACAAGGCACATGAAAAAAGTTGTCTTGTCGTTTTTTGTTCAGCAATGCGGATTTTCCTATTTATCAACGAATTGAACTAATGAAAACGAAGTGCTTGAAATTCGTTCAATTGGTAGACGTCCAAACTATTACGAATGAAACGAATTAGGTTTGTATAAATTCGTTCAATTAGGTGATAATCAACAATATTCAAAATGAAAATATATCCAGCACTTATAATGGCAATAGCATTGACAAGTTGTCAGCAAAATCAGAAACAGACTTCGTCGGCAGAGTATTATGGCTTTGTAAAAGAGCCAGTTGCCGATTCGCCTCTCACGCCCGAAAAACTTTGGAGCATGGGGCGTATAGGCAGTGTTAGTGTTGCGCCCGATGGCAGCAAGGTGGTCTTCTCGGTGGCATTTACCGACATCAAAGCCAACAAGTCGCAAGCCGATATTTACATTGTAGATAAAGATGGCAGCAATGGTCGCCGCCTCACCGATACCAACATCTCGGAGTCGGAAGTGGCATTCACGCCCGATGGCAAACACATAAGTTTCGTGGCCGCAGCCAACGGCAGTCACCAACTTTTCGAAATAGATATTGATGGCACAAATCGTCGCCAAGTATCTAATGTAGAAGGTGGTATCGAAGGCTATATATACGCGCCCGACATGAGTAAAGTGCTGTACGTCAATAGGGTAGAACTCGATGAAAAGCTTACTGATATTTATCCTGATCTTCCGCTTGCCAATGCTCGCCTCGAGACAGATCTTATGTATCGTCATTGGAACGATTGGTCGGATGGTAAATACAATCACATTTTTGTAGCTAAATATGAAAATGGAAAACTGTCTGATGCTAAGGATATTATGAGCGGCGAAAAATACCATTCACCTCTAATGCCTATGGGTGGTATGGAGCAAATTACTTGGTCGCCCGATGGAAAACAGATTGCATACACATGCAAGAAACTTACTGGTAAAGCAGCAGCAGAGAGCACCAATTCTAATATATACATATATAATACCGAAAATGGTGAAACGTCTTGTGTGTCAGTAGATAATAAAGGTTATGATATGAATCCTCAATTTTCTGCTGATGGCAAAACTCTCTATTGGCAAAGTATGGAGCACGATGGATATGAATCGGATAAAAATCGCCTTGTTAGCTACGATTTTGCTTCACGTCAAACCACAGATCTCACTGCAAACTACGACAACGATGTGAATAGTTTTGCAATAGATAAATCGAGTGGCAATATCTGGTTCTGCTCTAATCATCACGGTTGCGACGAGATCTTTAGCCTCGACGTAAATACCAAAGAGATTAAGCAATTGACCACAGAGACTTGCGATTTCACTTCGGTAGCTGATGCTGGCGACATACTTATAGCTACAAGCATGAGTATGAACCACCCAACCGAAATTTATCGTGTGGATAAGACGGCAGGAATAAGCGAAAACATAAGTAAAATTAATGACCCAATACTCGCGCACACCCCAATGGGCAAGGTGGAAGAACGTTGGATGGAGACCACAAATGGCGAGCAGATGCACGTGTGGGTTGTTTTTCCTCCCGATTTCGATGCTAACAAGAAATATCCTGCGCTTCTCTTCTGCGAAGGTGGACCGCAAAACACAGTGAGCCAATTCTGGAGCTTGCGTTGGAATTTGCAACTAATGGCGGCTAATGGCTACATTGTTGTTGCGCCAAACCGTCACGGACTTCCAGGGTTTGGTCGTGCATGGTGCGACCAGATAGCTGGTGACTACGGCGGACAGAATATGCAAGACTACTTTACGGCTATCGACAACGTAGCCAAAGAACCATACGTAGATGCTGACCGCCTTGGTGCTGTGGGCGCAAGCTACGGAGGATTCTCGGTTTATTGGCTTGCCGGACATCATCAGAAACGCTTCAAAGCTTTCATTGCTCATTGCGGAATTTTCAATTTAGAGACTCAGTATCCCACAACGGAGGAGATTTTCTTTGTAAATCACGACCTTGGTGGTGCACCATGGGTAGATAATGATATGACGCGCCGCTCTTATGCAGCCTCGCCGCATCTATTTGTGAAAGAGTGGGATACGCCTATTATGGTTATACATGGAGAGAAAGATTTCCGCATACCATATACGCAAGGAATGGCAGCATTCAATGCAGCTGTGCTTCGTGGAGTGCCCGCCGAATTCCTCTATTTCCCCGAAGAATGTCACTGGGTTCAACAACCTCAAAACAGCATACTCTGGCACAGATTATTCTACCGCTGGTTGGATAAGTATTTGAAATAAAGATTTCTTGTAAGGAAAGGGGCGCTTCGGTGCTCCTTTTCTATTTTGGGACAGATACAACAATTCGAAACTATATATGCTACACAATAACGATGTTATTTTTATACATTTGTAATGTTTAATGCTCCAATGGCATTAGACGCTACATATTGAAAGGCGTTGTTCGCGCTTTGTTTTTTGTATTCTTGAAACTACCACTTTCAAATCCAACATGGTTTACAGCACAAAATAAAATACTATGAACCGGAGCATGAATGGCGTATAGTTGCGTATACGAGGAATGAGGCTCACTATAGATTTAGATATTTAGAAGGCTTTATTATACCATATGTGATGATAGAATTACCCTTGGATGCCTTAATTGAGGTGAAACGTAGGACCTTGTATCTCGATAAAAGATAGACAAATAATCCTTGACAGTGTTGGTAAATGTTCAATAAAAATAGAATTATCAAAATCTAACATTCCTTATAGACCATTGAATAAATATGAATAACCAAAATGATAATGTTATGAAAATAAAAATGTTAATATCAGTATTTTGCTTGTGCTCTTTATCTGCTTGTACTACAGAAAAATATCTATTTTCAATTGAAGAAAATAATGGTAAATATGGGTATATAAACATAGATGGAAATGTCATTATAACTCCGCAATTTGATTATGCTGAAAGCTTTTCAGAAGGACTCGCCCTCGTGAAAGTCGATGAAAAATGTGGCTTTATAGACAAAAAAGGAACAATCGTCATAACTCCGCAATTTGATTATTGGGGGACTGCAAGCTTTTCAGAAGGATTTGCCCGTGTGACAGTCGATGGAAAATGTGGCTTTATAGACAAAAAAGGAACAATCGTCATAACTCCGCAATTTGATTATTGGGGGACTGCAAGCTTTTCAGAAGGACTCGCCTGTGTGAAAGTCGATGGAAAATGTGGCTTTATAGACAAAAAAGGAACAATAGTCATAACTCCGCAATTTGATTATGCAGAAAGCTTTTCAGAAGGACTCGCCCTTGT
>SUWW01000002.1:155951-304175 GCA_015061285.1 Bacteroidales bacterium
ATAGACAAAAAAGGAACAATAGTCATAACTCCGCAATTTGATTATGCAGAAAGCTTTTCAGAAGGACTCGCCCTTGTGAAAGTCGATGGAAAACGTGGCTTTATAGACAAAAAAGGAACAATAGTCATAACTCCGCAATTTGATTATGCAGAAAGCTTTTCAGAAGGACTCGCCCTTGTAGGAGTCGATGGAAAACGTGGCTTTATAGACAAAAAAGGAACAATCGTCATAACTCCACAATTTGATTATGCAGATAGTTTTTCAGAAGGACTCGCCCTTGTGATAGTCGATGGAAAACCTGGCTTTATAGACAAAAAAGGAACAATCGTCATAACTCCACAATTTGATTATGCAGAAAGCTTTTCAGAAGGACTCGCCCTTGTGAAAGTCGATGGAAAATGTTGCTTTATAGACAAAAAAGAACAATCGTCATAACTCCGCAATTTGAATCTGCATTGGACTTCAAAGATGGACTTGCGAAAGTCGAATTAACCAAATCAATGTATGGCTACATCAACAAAAAAGGTAAAATAGTTTATAGTGTAAGAGTTAATAAATAAGTTATATGAAACAAATAATCACACTCGTTATGCTACTAATATCGGTAGCGGCTTTTGCTCAGACAGAACATTTGAAGATTATGGGCATACCAATTGATGGGAATATCACATCCTTTCAATCGAAACTGCAGCAGAAAGGATTTGTATTCAAGTCGAACAAATCCACTCCTGGCGAACGTGAGGTCTATAAGCAATATTCAGAAAAATTCGCGGGAAGAAACTGCTCGTTATTTGTTTCCTATGATAGGAATACTAAAATTGTATATGATGTTCAAGTTTGCTATCATTTTGAATGATACAACTATGAATATGAAAAATCAGAATGTGGAGTCCGTGATAATATGTATGAGAGCCTAAATAAACAGCTGAAACAGAAGTATCCTCAAGCATTCATACAGAATACTGGCGATTCTTGGAATAAACAAACTAATTTCAAATTAGATTGTGGTGATATTGTTGTATATACAAAAGATAAAACAGAAGAACATAGCGGTCATACAACTGAATATCTTTACATAACATATACTGATAAACTAAATACAGCTAAGGCTAAATCAAGTTTCGTCTCGGATGATTTATAAAAAGAGGCTCTTTTGTTTACTTTTGCGCCATCAATATAAATGAACGGAAGATGAAAAGTTTTATTCTATCTCTAATATCCTTATTAGTCATATCTACGGCTATAGAAGCTCAAACCGTTGGCACAAGCGTAGGTGACGTAGCTCCCGAAATAGAACAAGCTAATCCAGATGGTAAGGCATTGAAATTGAGTTCGCTGCGCGGAAAATTGGTGCTTGTGGATTTCTGGGCATCGTGGTGCGGACCATGTCGTAGGGAAAATCCGAATGTAGTTGTAGCTTATAAGAATTACAAGAATGCCAACTTCAAGAATGGCAAGGGTTTCGAGGTGTTTAGCGTATCGCTCGACGTGAAGGCGGAAGCTTGGAAAAAAGCTATTGCAGCCGATTCACTCGTATGGAAATACCATGTGTGCGACTTTGGGGCATGGAAGAATAAAGCCGCTCAGACATACGGTGTTAGAAGCATTCCATCGAATTTTCTTATAGATGAAAATGGCGTAATTATAGCTACTAATCTACGAGCTGAAATGCTTTTGAATACGCTCCAACGATTGAAGAAGTAGAGTGATCGTTTTCGGTCATAAATGTCAATAATGAAAGAAAGCAGCTAAATATGGCTGCTTTTTTGTTGATATGTGACACAAATGTCATTGCAAGTAGTCTTGGCAAGGATATTGACGATGGCGCAAGCCGTGTAAATAGTAACAAATAAAAATATCATATATAATGTCAGAACAGCAACAAAACGAAGCAGAAGAGCAGCAGAAAGAGCAACAGACTGCCGAAAATGCAGCCGCTGAAGAGACTGCCGCTAATGCTTCAGACAACACAGAAGAGGCGCCTGCTGCCGAAGAGACGCAGCAACCATCGGAATTGGAGCTCGCTCAAAAGAAAATCGACGAGTTGAACGACAAATATCTCCGTCTTTCCGCCGAATATGACAACTATCGCAAGCGTACTTTGAAAGAAAAATCGGACATGCTCAAGAGTGCAGGCGCCGACATCCTTGTAGGTATTCTGCCTGTGGTGGACGATTTTGAACGCGCTTTAGCTCACATGACCGATGCGCAAAACGTTGATTCTCTGCGCGAAGGTGTTGAACTTATTTATAAGAAATTCAACGAATATCTTGGCAAACGCGGCATGACGGTAATCGAAACCGAGGGTAAAGATTTCGATACAGATATTCACGAGGCTATAACCAAAATTCCAGCGCCTACGCCGGAGATGAAAGGTAAGGTAATTGACTGTGTACAAAAAGGTTATAAACTCAACGACAAGGTTGTGAGATTTGCCAAAGTAGTTGTTGGAGAATAATTATAAAAGCAAAAACAGATGGCAAAACGAGATTACTACGAGGTCTTAGGCGTAAGCAAAACAGCATCTGCTGACGAGATAAAAAAGGCTTACCGCAAAAAGGCCATTCAATATCACCCCGATAAAAACCCAGGCGACAAAGAAGCCGAGGAAAAATTCAAAGAGGCAGCTGAAGCCTACGATGTACTATCGAACCCAGACAAGCGTGCGCGCTACGACCAATTCGGTCATGCTGCATTCGAGAATGGCGGTGGTGGCGGCGGCGGCTTCTATAGCGGCGGTATGTCAATGGACGACATCTTCAGTCAGTTTGGTGATATTTTCGGAAGCTTCGGCTTTGGTGGCGGTCGTGCTCGTTCGGGCGGACGTTCGGTCAACAAGGGTACGAATCTTCGTGTGAAGGTTACTCTAACTCTTGCCGAAGTGGCAACGGGTGTTGAGAAGAAGCTCAAAGTGCATAAGTATATAAAATGTACGCACTGCCAAGGTACGGGCGCTAAAGATGGTTCTTCGTCGGGCTATACCACGTGTAGCACATGTAAAGGTCAGGGCTATGTGACGAGCATTGTGAATTCTATCTTCGGACAGATGCAGTCGCAGCAGACGTGTCCACAGTGTGGCGGCCAGGGCAAGATAATAAAGGACAAATGTCCGCATTGCAACGGCGAAGGCATTGTAGCAGGCGACGAAGTGATAACTGTAAAGATTCCGGCAGGTATCGAAGCAGGTATGCAACTTTCGGTTAGCGGCAAAGGTAATGCTGCTCGTCGAGGTGGCATAAATGGCGATTTGCTTATTCTTATCGACGAAACGCCCGACAAAGAACTTGTTCGCGATGGCAAGAACCTTATCTATCACCTCTATTTGCCAATACCTGATGCGCTACTCGGTGCAGCGGTGGAAGTGCCAACAATCGATGGCAAGGTTCGCCTAAATATCGAAGCAGGTACGCAGCCAGGCAAAGTGTTGCGACTGAAAGGCAAAGGTTTGCCCGATGTAAATGGTTATGGCAAAGGCGATTTGCTTGTGCGCGTCGATTTGTTTGTGCCTCAATCGCTCAGCAGTAGCGACAAGAAACTTGTTGAGGAGATGCGTAAATCGTCAACCTTTAGTCCAACGACGAAAGAGAAAGAAGGATTCTTTCAGCGCATGAAGCAAGTGTTTGAAAGTTAATACATTATAAGCTCTAACAGATAGAGGCTATCAGAAATGATGGCCTCTTTTTTTTGTTTTATGAAATCAGTTTTTGCAAGTTCATAGTAATAAGCTATAAATATGCATAAATATACATGAGATAATAAATGTTATCAGAAGAATAGGGGAGAAGAGAAAAAATATTGCGCACAGATTCAAACGATTGTATTATATAGAAATCTATCCAATAAATTGATGTATAGCTTATTAGGTCTTGCTTTTGGTTTGAAAATCTTCGGCTTTGAGAGCGTTTTCGTGAAAAAATGAAAAAATGTGCAAACGTTTGTAATGTTTTCTATTGTTCGAATGTTAATATCTGTTACATTTGCCTCCGCAACAAAAGCAAACTTTTATAACTAACTGTGTTTTTTACTCTGTAGATTATGAAATTTCTCAAACGAACGCTGTTATGCGCCTATGGCATTGAGTCTATTAGTATGCATAACTCTTGGGATTGGAGAGATGAAGGGGTTAGTCCTCCCGTCCGAATTGTATTACCCGTAGTAGTTAATAATTTGTATCCATAGACAATATGGTATGCAATACAAACAAAGAAAATCACAAACAGATAAACTTAGAAAAATAATGAAGTATTCATATTTCGTTCTGCCAGCATTGCTGTGCGCAACAGTACTTACTGTCCCCAGTGAGGCAAAAGCACAGAATACGCAGCAGACACAACAAGAAAGGACTATTGGCGTTTCGGGCGTAGTAGTCGACGAACAAGGTCAACCTATGCCAGGTGTGGCTGTATATGTAAAAGGTACTACCACTGGTGTGGCTACCGATTTCGAAGGCAAATTCAGCCTCAATGCTGCAGCTAATGCAGAATTGCAAATCTCTTTTATTGGCTATGAAACGCAAACGATTGCCGTTAATGGAATGTCCAATTTGGGCTCTATAAATATGCAATCTGAATTCACTGAACTCGACGAACTCGTGGTTGTTGGTTACGGTACGCAAAAGAAGAGCGATGTGACTGGAGCTCTTGTTCGTGTAGATGCTGAGACGTTGAATCAGCGCCCAGTATCGAATGCATTCGAGGCATTGCAAGGAAAAGCCGCTGGTGTGGATATTACGAGTAACGAGCGTCCAGGTAGCGTAGGTCAAATTCGCATTCGTGGTAACCGCTCACTTAACGCTAGCAACGAGCCTCTCTACGTAGTAGATGGTGTGCCCTTGAGCGCTGGTGGTATCGAGAGTATCAACCCTCGCGACATCGAGAGCGTCGACATTTTGAAGGACGCTTCAAGTACTGCCATCTATGGTTCGCGCGGTGCCAATGGTGTTGTACTTATAACTACAAAACATGGTCACGAAGGTCAGATGAAGGTTAACTACGCTGGCACTTGGACTATTGAAAAAATCAAAGATTTGGCTCCAGCATTCTCGGCAAGCGACTATATCACTTGGCGTCGTTGGGCTAAGTATAATAGCAGTCCCGAACATTATACTCCTGGCGATCAGCCTACTAAAGAACAAGATCAAGAGTTTTTCGAGGGTGATGCCGATGCTTTGGCTAACGTGATGAAAGGTTGGGAAGGCGGACAATGGGATGGCAGCAAGGTTACCAACACCGACTGGACCGACTTTGTGACGCAAACTGGTCTCACCCAAGAACATACACTTAGCGCAAGCGGCGGTACGGACAAGATTCAAGCTTTCGCTTCGTTCGGCTATTTGAAAAACGAGGGTACTCAGAAAGGTCAGGAGTATGAGCGATTCAACGGCGCACTCTCTCTCGACTTGCAGGCTAAAGATTGGTTCCGCATGGGTGGTACAGCCAACTTCTCTAAATCTACTCAGAAGTATGGTTGGGCACGTGGCACATACAGTTTCTCAGGTAGCGGCCCTGTAGATATTTATAGCGCTGCTAAGGATATTCCTAATTACACTGTGCCATACGATAAAGATGGCAACGTTATATCAACGCCTGGTGGCTCAAGTGTAAATAGATATTCTATCATTGATGAATGGAAAAAATCTATAGACGATCGTCAGACATTCCGCACGTTGGCAAGTATTTATGCTCAGATTGATTTCGGTGGCTTCACCAGCATTCTCGATGGATTGTCATACAAAGTATCTTTCGGTCCAGACTTCCGTAGCTATCGTCAAGGTAAGTATACCGATTCTACTTCGGCTGGTCTTGGCGGTGGTGCAAACAAAGCAGAACGCACCGACGAGCAATACTTCTCTTGGACATTAGATAATATGCTTATGTACAACAAAAAAATCGCCGACATTCATAGTGTAGGCGTGACATTGTTGCAAAGCGCAAGTAAGTACAATAAAGAGAATGCTAAGCAGAGCGCACAAAATATTTACATGCCATCGTTCAAGTGGAACAATATGCAGAGTATCGATATTGCCGATAACGAGACTTATAAACCAGGCATGAGCACTGGCATTTCGCAAAATGCTATGTCGTCGTATATGGCTCGTTTGAACTACTCGCTTATGGATCGCTACCTTTTGACCGTGTCTGGTCGTTGGGATGGTGCTTCGGTACTTGCTGAAGGTAACAAGTGGGACTTCTTCCCATCGGCAGCTCTCGGTTGGCGCATGGAGCAGGAAGACTTCATGAAGGGCATCGAAAGTCTCGACCAATTGAAACTCCGCATTGGCTATGGTGTTACAGGCAACTCTTCTGTCAGTGCATACGGAACTCTTGGTACTGTTAGCTCAGCTTGGATGCCATTTTCTAATGGTAACGAGAAGATTCTTGTATACAATGAACCTTACTACACCAAATCGGAAGACCAAATAAGTATGCCTAATAGTGCTCTTGGTTGGGAACGCACTTCGCAGTTCAATATTGGTGTCGATTTCAGCGTACTCAAAGGTCGTGTGAGTGGTACTATCGATTACTATCATTCAAATACCACCGATTTGTTGATGAAGATGAATATACCTACGCTCTCGGGCTATCCTAACACCATGGCAAACATCGGTGAGACAAAGAATAATGGTATCGATATAACTATCAATGCTACTCCCGTTAAGATTGGCGATTTCGAATGGAACACAAGTCTCAATGCGGCTTGGCAAAAGGACGAAATAGTAGAACTTGCTAATGGTAAAGAAGACGATATTGCAAATAGCTGGTTCATAGGCGAGTCTATTGGCGTTTTCTATGGCATCGACAACGCTGGTTTGTGGCAGGCCGAAGATGCCGATGAAATGGCAAAATTCAATGAGAATGGTCACAACTTCACCATTGGTTCTGTTCGCCCTGTAGACCAAAATGGCGACTACAAGATTGATGCAGAAAACGACCGCGTAATTCTTGGTAATAAGAATCCGCGTTGGACTCTCGGTTGGACCAACACCTTCTCGTGGAAAGGCTTGGAACTCACCATCGATATGTGGGGCCGTTTCAAATATATGATTAACACTGGTGGTGAAGGTCAATACGGTATGTATCAGCAGCGCGAGATAGATTACTGGCGTCCAGACAATACGGGTGCTGAGTATCAAAAACCAGTCTACAGCACAGCTGGTGGCGATTCATACTCAAGCCTACTTGGCTTCAAGGACGCTTCGTTCATCAAGTTGCGTAACCTCTCGCTCGGCTATCGTTTCGATAAGTTGATTACCGACAAACTGAAAATCGAAGGTTTGAAAGTATTCGTTCAGGGCAAGAACCTCGGCCGTATCTACTCTTCTGTCGACTTTATGGATCTTGATATGGGTACTACATACTACAATCGTGGTGTAACCTTCGGCGTTCAAGTTGACTTCTAATCTCACTATTATTACTAACGACATAAACAATATGAAACATAATATATTAAGAGGTGCAAGTCTGTCGGCTTTGGCTATAGTAGCTGCAATGTCGACTTCTTGCAAAGACAGTTTCCTCGAAGAAGATGGTAGCCATCTCTACTCCGACGACCTTATGAAGACAGAAGATGGTGCTTTGGCAGCTGCTGCAGGTCTCTACGCCAATATCCGTTGGCATTTTGGCTACGAATGGGCATACGGTATCACTCTCTATGGAACCGATGAGTTCACCAATGGTGGCGACCTTACCGCTGAGCCTTGGAATACGTATGATAAACGTCTCGAACCATACGATTGTACGCCTGCAACTGGTGCTGCTAACAAAAACTGTCCTGGAGTATCGGCATTGTGGACTCAGATGTACTATGGTATATCTGCTGCCAACAGCCTTATTGTTCATGCAGATTACATCGGCGATGAAGCTACTCGCAAGAAAGTTCTTGGCGAAGCTTATTTCCTTCGTGGCTACAACTACTATCGTCTGTTTGCTCAATATGGTGGCGTAGTTCTTCAAACTGAACCTACTTCTGGTATAGTACGTAACTTCTCTCGCTCAAACGAAGATGAAACCTTGGCTCAGGTTATTGCCGATTTTGAGCAAGCATACAACCTCCTTCCTACCAACAAATGGCGTGGTAATGGCACTTGGACTAAGTACACCGCTGCTCACTTCCTCGCTAAAGCTCTTCTTTTCCGTCAGAGCGAACGTTGTGCAAGTTGGAATGGTAAATATCCTGCCGATACTGATTTGAATCGTGTCATTTCACTTTGCGAAGAGGTTGAGGCTGCTTGTCCTCTTGCACCTAACTACGAAGATTTGTATTGCAATTGGACTGGCGTCGATTGTGCTAACGAAGGTTTGGACGAAATACTTATGGCTGCTGAGCACAATGGTGATAACAACACTTCTGGTCGCTATGGTAACCGTACTTATAGCTACTTCACTTCGCAATTCTCTAATTTCTCTGGTGGTTGGGTGCAGCGTGGTCAATACATCGGCGAGATGGACTTCCAGCGTTGCCGTCCTACCGAGTATGCATACGAGGTATTCGACAATGTAGAGGACTCGCGCATGTGGAAAACTTTCCATACAGTGTTTGGTGTCAACAACTGGACTTCGCCTAACGATAGCGCCATGTTGGCCGACCACAAGATTACTCCTGAGCAATATCCTGATCTTGGTGATGTAGGTATCATGTTTATTCTCAATAAGAAAAACGACCCACGCTTCCAAGATGAAACAACTTATGGCTCATACGGAAAAGCTGGTTCTGCTCACACCTTCATCAACCCAGCTACTGGCAAGTGGGTTCCTAATGTATTCCCAGTTTATTTAGGTGGTAAGTATGTTATGAATACCTTCAACGGCGATCCAGCTAAGACCAACGTATTCTGTGGCATCAATAAGACTGCCGATGGTAGTCGTACGGGAGAAAAGGGTGATGCCCATCGTGACATAATTATGGCTCGTACGGGCGAAACAGTTCTCGTTCGTGCTGAGGCTCTCGTTCGCCTTGGTAAATACGACGATGCTATAAAAGCTGTAAACATACTCCGCGCTCGTGCTCAATGGAAAGAGGGCGAGAAACGCGATGGCTATGTTGATGGTTCTGTAGCTTTCGATTTGGACAAAAACTCTACGCAATCAAGCATCACTCCTAAAAAGAACAAAGACAAGAGCGGTAAGCAGATTACGAATATCGAGGCATATAAATATTCTAACCTCGGTATCAACTCGTACTACCTCTCTACTGGTATTGCAGAGACAACCGAAGCTGGCAATCTGTTGATTTCAAGCTACAACAATCTACCTGCCGAAGACGAAGAGATCTTGACTAAGATTGGTTGCACCGACACCAAAGATCGTCTCATCAACTTCATCTTCAACGAACGTACTCGCGAGTTGCTCGGCGAATGGAACCGTTGGGAGGAACTTAGCCGTGCTGGCTTGCTCATCAAGCGTGCTAAACTCTTCAATCCTGAAGCTGCGCCAAACATCACAGCTAACAAGCACGAACTCCGTCCTATTCCTATGGCATTCCTCGAAACTCTTCAGAATGCCGATGGAACAAACCTTACCGATGAACAGAAAGCTGCTTGGCAGAATCCTGGTTATTAATGCTATTTTCTCTTTTCAATATTCTTTTTTGCCGCTGTGTGCAGTTATGCATGCAGCGGTATTTTTATCCACATACCATAAATATGGTATACAGAATGCCGTAAATGTGGGATTGTACAGCGAACAGAATCGACCCAATTTTGCATCAAACAAAAACAAAATAGGAGGAATCAATTATGGCTAAGATTATTGAAAGTTCATTGGAATTGATTGGCAACACGCCACTTTTGCGTCTCAACAGCTATTCTAAGAAAGTTGGTGTCGCCAACGCTGCGATATTTGCTAAATTGGAATATTTCAACCCCGCTGGTTCGGTGAAAGACCGCATCGCACTCGCTATGATTGTTGATGCTGAAAGTAAAGGTCTGTTGAAGCCCGGCGCAACAATCATTGAGCCTACTTCGGGCAACACTGGTATTGGCATTGCTGCTGTGGCTGCCGCTAAAGGTTACAAAGCCATCTTGGTATTGCCTGACACTATGAGTGTTGAGCGTCGCAACTTGTTGAAGGCTTATGGCGCAGAACTCGTTCTGACCGAAGGCGCTAAGGGCATGAAAGGCGCTATTGCCAAAGCAGAAGAACTCAACAAAGAGATTTCCGGTTCTATCATTCTCGGTCAGTTTGTCAATCCTGCCAATCCGAAAATCCATCGCGAGACGACAGGTCCAGAAATTTGGGATCAGACAGATGGCAAAGTAGATATTTTTGTGGCAGGCGTAGGTACGGGCGGTACAATTACAGGTGTGGGCGAATTTTTGAAATCGAAGAACCCTAATGTGAAAGTTGTTGCTGTTGAGCCAGCATCATCACCTGTATTGTCGAAGGGTACGGCTGGCCCACACAAAATTCAAGGCATCGGCCCGGGCTTCGTTCCCGACACGTTGAATACTAAAATCTACGACGAGATTATCACTATTGAAAACGAAGATGCTTTTGCCGAAGGGCGCAATTTTGCCGTCAGCGAAGGTATTTTGGTGGGCATCTCTGCTGGTGCTGCTTTGAAAGCCGCAACGATTCTTGCTAATCGTCCAGAAAATAAGGGTAAAAACATCGTTGTGCTACTTCCAGATTCCGGCGATAGATATTTGTCAACAGCCCTATTTTCAAATAATTAAGTCCATAAATATTTTATCATAATTACTAAGAGCGCAGGAGTTTTGGTGACTTCTGTGCTCTTTGTTTGTTTCCACCGACGCAGCATGCCGCGCTTATATCTTGTTGATGAGCATAAACGGTTATGAAACATAAGTACGTAATTCGCACAACGTAATTATATTTGCGTTGCTTCGAAATAAATAGATGAAAAAACTTTTATTCACCCTATATACTCTGGCTCTGACACTTGCAACTTTGGCGCAAAGCAAAAGTGGTAATGTGTATGAATTTCTCGATTTGCCAACATCGGCGCGAAGTGTAGCTATTGGTGGTAATCATGCATCGATAGGCACAACAGAAATATGCCACATATTTATGAATCCCGCACAGTTGAACGATTCCGCGGCCTATTCCGTTGGTCTCAACGTATGTCCAATGCCGCAAGATATTGTTTATGGCTCGTTGGGAGTGGGCGGCAAACTATACGACTTAGGAATTGTGGGCTTGGGCGTGCAGTATATCAATTATGGCGAGTTCACCAACTACGACGAGTATGAGGTAGAGCAGGGCAAGGTTACTGCTCGCGAAACGGCTATTTATCTTATGTATGCGCGTAAACTTATGCCGCGTCTGACCGTTGGTGCTGCGTTCAAACCCATCATTAGCCATTTGGCAGAGTATCGTTCCTTTGGTATAGCTATGGATATGGGCGCACGCTACATAGGTCGCTCCGGACGTTTTCAAGCAGCAATAGTTGCTCGCAACCTTGGTGGACAAATAACTACTTACGACGAAGATGGTTCGCACGAGGTGCTTCCAATCGATTTATCTATTGGCTGTAACTACACAACCGAACATGCGCCGTTCCGACTCTCGTGCACCATGAAAGACATTTGTCATTGGGACTTGTCGCCTGACCGAAACAATAGAATTTCGGGAGGCGATAACTTGATGCGTCATCTACTATTTGGTGTTGAATTTATACCAGCAAAAGGCTTTTGGTTCGGTATGGGATATAACCACCGTCAACGCAAAGAAGCTCGCACTTCGAGTGCAGGTGGTGCTGCTGGCATTTCGTGGGGTGCAGGTATATGTATAAGAAATATACATGTCGACTATGGCCATGGACGTTACCATTTGGCAGGCTCAGCCAACAGCATATCAATTTCTTACGATGGCTTTACATCGTTCCTAAAACCAAGAAACTGATTATAAGGAACACAGATTACGCTGATTGAACGGATTTCCGCAGATTGTTTCAATAATTATAACTACGAAATACTTTGTTTGAGGGGATTTGAAAATCCCCGACACACGAACGGCGGATTTCAAATCCGCCTAAACCAGAGACTAACGAAGGAATTAGAACATGTCCCACAAATTGAGGCTAATTACTCCACAAATCAAGACAAATATTTATCACAATTAGAGAATTCAATTTGTGCCAATTTGTGAGAGGTTAACTACGAAACACACGAAATATGTTTTAGCGATTTTCGGGCTTTTCATAGTTGATAATTTTCAATTTTCAATTTTCAATTGTCAATTTTCAATTTTCAATTGTCAATTTTATCCGTGCATATAGAAGCCAAACCACAAGTTGAGCATTTAGGGTTACGTGCAGTGCAAGTGTAGCGACCGAACAGGAGCAACCAATGGTGTGCCAATGAGAGTTTTTCTGTGGGAATATGTGCGGTAAGTTGTCGCTCGGTCTCTTCGGGCGTTTTGCAGCTTTTGCTTACAAGGTCAAGACGGTGAGCCACGCGGAAAACGTGCGTATCTACAGGCATTGCAGGCTTGTCGAAGGCTACAGCAAGCATCACATTGGCGGTCTTTCGTCCAACGCCCGGAAGCTTGGTCAGTTGTTCCATAGTGTTGGGCACAACACCATCGAAATCTGTCACCAACATCTTCGATAGCTCCAAGATATGTTTCGCTTTGCTATTGGGGTAACTGCACGATTTTATTAGTGTAAATATCTCGTTTTCGTTGGCTTGAGCCATCTCGAACGCCGTGGGGTAATGTGCGAAGAGTTCCTTCGTAATAATATTTACGCGCTTGTCGGTGCACTGAGCCGAAAGAACAACAGCCACAAGTAGCTGAAAATCACTATTGTATTCGAGTTCCGATTTTGCCTCAGGTAGTAACGCGGATAAGTAATCGATTACCTTCTCGTAGCGCTGTTTTATTGTCATATTATATTGTATGTCAGCGTGTTTATCCTATATGCTTTATTGCACGCAACTGATGAGTGTAGGCATTTCTGTCGGCGGCAAAGATGCCATTGTGGTCGAGTTTGTCTATGCGTACACAGCCCGATGCGTGAATTATTTCTCCATGACCTAAACACATACCCACGTGAACAATATTACCAGTTGCAGGATTGTCGAAAAATGCCAAGTCGCCAACCGAAGCTTCTTCCACAAAGTCGACTATTGTGCCAATATTCACTTGTTGTGAAGCATCGCGTGGAATTTTGTGACCAGCTATTTTATATACTATCTGAGTAAATCCAGAGCAATCGATGCCATAGAAACTACGTCCGCCCCATAAGTATGGCGAACTATAGAACGACAACGCAATCTCGTCGATAGAAGGCTTCTTCTTGTTGGCGCTATATCCACCAGTGAGATGATACATATCATCGTTGATGGTGAAGCTATCGAGTTCGCTTCCGTTGAACCAAATAGAGCTACCTCCAGGAATAATCATAGGCGTGCGGTCGCCATCGCGAATGATTTTTACAAAAGGCCCAGGAACGACCCATTTCTCTGCATTGCGCCATTTCTCAACATCTTGAGGGAAAATGTTCGTGTGTAGTTTTGCGTCCATCCATCCTTCATATTCGTCGTAGTCGCAACGGACTTTTATCCAACGTTCTTGAGTATCAATCACTTCGTAGGTTTCGCCAAAAAGGATTTGCGAAACCATTTCGGAACGTTCAGAAGCTTCTGCTCGAAGTGGAATGAAATCATAACGACAAATCGAAATTGTGTTTAGCATAGTTAATAGTTATTATGAGACCTAAAATACTTCGTTTTGTAATAAAAATCGCAAAAGCCCTATTTTTTTTGCTTTCACGCTTGACTTATATTGAAAAGCGACTACTTTTGTAAATGTTGAAAACAAAAAAATGTTAACCATTTAATTTTTTCTGAATCATGAATAAGACACAATTAATTGACGCCATTGCTGAAAAATCAGGATTGACGAAAGTAGATTCAAAGAAGGCTCTTGATGCATTTATCGAAGTTACTGGTGAAACCTTGAAAAACGATAAGATTGCATTGGTTGGTTTTGGTTCATTCAGTGTTTCTGAGCGCAGCGCTCGTACTGGTCGCAACCCTCAGACTGGCAAAACTATCAACATAGCAGCTAAGAAAATTGTGAAATTCAAAGCTGGTAACGAGTTGAATGACAAAATTAACGAGTGATTCTATTCATTACGAAATTGATGAAGGCCGCTGACTTAGGTTTGGCGGTCTTTTTTTATGTATATATACTTAGATGATTCACAACTCATAATTCATAATTAACGAATGACCACCCGAGAGCTAATAGAACGTTTGCGCCCTATGCTCACCGACGAACGTTGGGAATTGCTGCAGCAAAAAATCAAATTGCGCACCAGCTATATGACTGTTGTTGCTCAAGACACATATCATGCTCACAATGCAAGTGCTATCATTCGAACGTGTGAATGTATGGGTGTACAGAATGTGGGCATAATATCTAATTATCATCATTTTTTGCTTAGCAACGACATTGCCAGAGGTGCGTTGAAATGGCTCACTATACATACTTATGTAGGCGAAAAAGACAATACGCCTGCTGCTTTCAATGATTTGCGTGCCAAGGGGTATCGTATTGTTGCTACTACGCCCCATCGCGATGCTGTGTCGCCTTCCGAATTTGATGTCGAAGCAGGTCCTTTTGCTCTGGTGTTTGGTAGCGAAAAACGTGGCTTGAACGATTATGCACTTAGCAATGCTGATTCATACATACGTCTTCCTATGGTTGGCTTTACCGAAAGTTTGAATCTTTCTGTTTCGGTGGGTATGGTAGTTAGTCGCCTACGCGAACGAATGATGGAGCGCAATATTGGCATAGGAATGTCGGCCGACGAGGAAGAGCGCGTTTTGCTCGAATGGGTAATTGGCAGCATACGTAATGGTAATGAAGTTGTTGAGCGCATAAAATGCGACTTCGACAAATAATCCATCGCTTAGTCTTGTTTTACTTTCGGTGAAAGAATAAAAACAAACTAACTTCGCTTCAAATGTAGGCAATGCCGATGAAAAAGGTTTTTCTGTTTTTGTTTCTAATTAATTCGCTGATTGTTAATGCACAAGAAGAATTTGTAGAGGCGTCCGACTCTGTGTCGATTATGACGCGTCCAATACGTATTCTTAGCGATTTCCTTGATAGCCGCGATGACGAGGTGTATATAGATGGCTCTTTTGTTGATGTGTCGCCAGCCGTTACCGAAGTGACTTTTGGTCGGCATACAATTTCTGTTCAGCGCAATGGTAATACTGTGCGTCAGCGTATTAGAATTGAGGAAGTTGAAGAGGTGACTGATACTTTGCAGTTTGAGCTCTATTTTGGTCTCCAACCCACGTGGCATCAGAGTGTTACGAGCTACGCAAAGAGCGTAATTTCCGAGATTGTCAGCAATATGGTCTATGTGGAGGAGGGAATTTTCACAATGGGCTCCAATCATCCTGAAGCCGACCGCGATGAGCGTCCTGCGCATAAGGTGCGGCTTTCGCCATATTTCATTTGTAGATATGAAGTGACTAATCGTCAGTGGTATGCAGTGATGTCAAACGATTCGGTGGCACATATTTATGAAAATGATAATCGACCCAAGACTAATATCAATTCTATTGAATGTCAGGCTTTTGTGGATTCGCTCCGTAAGTTCACCGAGTTGAATTTTGTGCTGCCTACAGAAGCGCAATGGGAATATGCGGCAAAAGGTGGTCAAAAGAGCCGACACACTCTTTTTAGTGGTAGTAGCGAAATAGACAAGGTGGCATGGTTTTTTGGCAATTCGGGCGAAAAACGTCAGCACGATGAGTCGTGGAGGCCAGTTCTCCTGACTACAAACCGAAACAGAACTCACGATGTTGGACAAAAGTTGCCTAACGAACTTGGTATATATGATATGACAGGCAACGTATTTGAGTTTTGCTCCGATTTTTTTGATAATTATCGCGTCAAGCCCGATGTAATGCTAACTAACCCCAAAGGACCGAGCAAGGGGCAGTATGTGGTTGTGCGAGGTGGCTCGTGGCTTTCAGAAACTCGCCAAAATCGTGTAACTTACCGATCGTCGTGCGATTTCCGACAGAAGAGTAGTGCTGTTGGTTTGCGCGTTGTAGTATATTGATTATAAGTTATTTATGTATATATGAGAGCGTTTGCACTTATTGCTGCTATTGTAGTTGTTGCAGCTGCAGTTGCGCAAAAACGAGTCCTTTTCATTGGCGATTCTATAACCGATGGCAATTGGGGAAATAGCAAATATTGGAATCAGCCTTGTTCAGACCGCGACTTGAACGACATGAATCACATATTTGGTCATGGGTATATGTATTTATGTGCATCAAAACTTATGGCTGAGCATCCGGGCCAATATCAATTTTTCAATAGAGGCATAAGTGGCAACACCGTGCAAGATCTTGCTGCGCGTTGGCAAGTTGATGCTGTAGATGTAAATGCCGACGTTGTATCTATCCTTATAGGTATAAATGATGTTATGAGTGTTGGAGCTCAAAATGTTGATGTTCAGGCTTTTGAATATACATATCAAACGCTCATAGATAGATTGAAAGCGAAGAATGCTAATGTGAAAATTGTGCTTGGAGAACCATTTTGCACATTGGGTAGCAGAGTGGATACTACAGGCGTCAACGCGCGCAATTGTAAGACATTAGCTTTAGCTGTGAAACGTTTGGCGGAGAAAAATGGGGCGGCATTTGTGCCTTATGCACAGATGTTTGAAAAACTATGTGCCGATGGCAGCAACAATTATTGGATTTGGGATGGTGTTCATCCTACGCCTGCGGGGCATTACAAAATGTTTCAATTGATATACGATTATATAAAGTAAATATCAGATAATTAACAAGTTCGCAATGCGAAGAATAATATTTATAATTCTATTTATATCGAGTATAACAGCAAATGCGCAGTTGTTGGTTTCGTTGTATAGCCGCATCAACACGTCGGCGCAAGTGCGAGTGTCGGCATCGGCAGCGTCGAACGAAGATATTCGCCCATTGTGGTCATATTCCAATCAGTGGGGGTTGGAAAATGTCTACAACCAACTTGGTGCGAATATTTATGGTAAGTATTCTGTAAACTACAATTCGTTTCATGCTTTCGAGTTGAAACATAGTTCGTTGTGGAGTACTACATTGCCTCAAAATCAGACTGTTCGTCAGCTTTTTTCAGCCACGGCATGTGTTTCGGGGCAATTTTCGACCGAGAGTTTGCGCACCATGATTCACGAAGCATACGTAGCCGGCAACTTTTGGATTTTCGACTATACGCTTGGTTTACACGCTTTTACGCCAGTAGCTACGAATAATGAACTTTCGTCGGGTTCATATTTGATGTCGAATAATGCTCGGCCAATACCGCGCATAGGTATCGGCATATTCAACTATTGGTCAGTGCCTTACACTCGAAATTTGGTGCAGTTGCGCGGTGGCATTTTCTTTGGTTTGAAGACAAACGAAGGAGTGGCGGAATTTTCTGATAATATTCTTTTTCACGAGAAGTTTATCTATGCGCGCCTTGGTACACAGCATGTTAAGCCATACGTAGGTTTAGTGCATAGTGCTATGATGGGAGGAACGCTGCCCAATGGCACAAAAATTCCGCTCGACTTTTGGAATTCGTTTCTTGCACGAAATGGCGATGCCTCTAAGTTTACCACCGATTTTGAACGTGGCGAAACTACTAATGCAGCTGGAGCTCATCAGGGCATGTGGGATCTTGGCCTGAATATCGATTGGGCCGATTGTAGTGCATTGCTCTACTATCAGCGCCCATTCGCAGATAGTAAAGCGAAAACACTTTTCAAGCGATTCTATAATAATAAAGATTTTACGGTCGGTGCGAATATTAACTTGCCTTGGCAACATCTGCAGATGATCAATTTTGAATTTGTCAAGACCGATTGGCAAGGCGGCGAAGGAACTCCCGACCCGATATTCTATGATAAAAATGGTGCGCTTTGCGTCATCTATCCAGGCGACATCGATAAAAATAAATGGCGCGAGTGGATGCAGTCCCATATTGCCGATGATGTTGTGGCTGAATATGAAGCATATATAGGTCGCGAAATGGAAGATTACGACGATTTGTTCAAGCTTTTTGAGCATTGCTACAATCATGGTCTGAAGTATGGTGGTCGCTCCAATTATTTAGGCAACGCATTCTATCCTCAAGGTTGGTCGACCGCATATCTATCTATGGGTTCGGCTTTTGCACAGACTAATTATACTGTGTGTAAGTATGCCGACGAATCGCAACTCGCATTCAAAACGGGCTTCTCTATTGTGCGCTATAGAGTGCTGAATTTTGGCGCAAAGGGTAGTTTCTCTTCAAGAATAGATTACCGCTTTAGATGCGGTTTCGCCAAATATTATGGCAATTTGATTGAAAAATATGGCGGAAACTCATTCAGTTGGAATAAACTCGAACCGTATTATTTTGATAGTCCGCGAAAAGAGTTGCATCTCAACGTGAATGTGAAGTACAAATTCGATAAATATCCGCTTAGTATTTTATGTGATGTCTCGGGCGATGCCGGCGATATGTACGATTCATATAGTCTTCGATTGGGGGCGCAACTCGATTTGTAAAAACAATGTAGTTTATGATGAAGTGTACCTATTTTAGATTCATCCTTGTTTTGATGACAATGGCGAGTGTCGTCAATATTAATGCACAAAGCATTGAACCATATCGCTTTACAGCTGATGCAGATTGGATTCAGGTGCCTGCTGCACATTTTGTTTCGTCTGAGAAAGGTCATCCGTTGACATTTGCAACTCCAATAGAAATTAATTTACCTGCTTCATCGGCTGGAACTGTGACTCCTATTGATAATGGTATGTACGTTTGGACGCTCGGCATCCATTCCGAATGGGCCGAAAATCTTAGCATTCTATTATCTAACGTCTCTCTCAATGCCGATGAGTATATATATATATATGCTCCTAACGATACTGCTTATCAGCTTTTTACATCTCAAACAAAGCTCTACAACGAATATTTGCAAACCTTTCCTGTCGATGGCGATTCTTTGATAGTAGAGTATGTGGGGCCACAAGAATTTCCTAATATAAGTTTAGTTCAGGTCAATTGTGGCTTTATGGCGTTGCCTCACTCGCAGCACAATTACTCCAATAAGTCGGGTAATTTTGGTGATGCCAATGGTGATTGCGAAATTGATGTTCGTTGTAATGCTAATATTTCTGATATAAAGCAGGCAGTTTGTCGACTGATAGTCAATGGAAGCGACCTTTGTACTGGTGTACTTATAAACAATACCGCCAACGATGGTAAACCATACGTGCTTACTTCGGCGCATTGCTTTACTGGTAATAAACTGAAATCGAATTTGACAACTTTCAATTTTGAAAACACTGCTTGCGATGGTGTTACTTATGCCACCGACTATACAGTAATAAATGGCGCAGAATTGCTTTTGCTCGATGAAACAAGCGATATGGCACTTATGCTTCTCAGCGACACGCCTCCTGCTTCGGCTTGTCCATATTATGCAGGTTGGAATGTAGATGCATCAAATATTGAGACGGGAAGCTTGTTTTATGCCATTCATCATCCTGCAGGCGATGTTCGTAAAGTGTCCCAAGCTGCCACAGTAGCTCTAAAGTCATACACTTCCGATAAAACAAACAGCGGACTTTCGTTCGATAAAAATTCGCATTGGCGTGTAAGTCGTTGGCTTAGTGGAACAACTGAGGGAGGCTCGTCAGGTGCTCCGCTTTTTGATAGTAATGGCCGCGTTCTTGGGGGACTAACGGGAGGCGCTGCAAGTTGTAATTGTACGTCGAGTGGATGCTACGATTTCTTTTGGGCTATGTCTAAAGCATGGAATGCTATTCCCGATAATGTTGGTACTAAGTCGCTTGCAGAATACTTAGATCCTATCTCGTCTGGTGTTGACAAATATGATGGTGCATATATTGTTGCCGATGGTGAAAATATTCACGACATAGTCTATGGCGCTGATTATAAGTCTGCTATGCTTAGCGAACGTCCGGCCGATGGTCTTGGATATATATGTGGTCATAATGCGTATAAAACCGCAGTCGTTGCCGAAGGTTTTTCTGATAGTTCGCTCCAAACCACTATTTCATCTGTGTATATTACTTCGGCACTCGTTCAGTCGTCTAATAAACAGACGTTTAATATTGTGTTCTATTCCGATAAAAGCGGCAAACCAGGCGATGTGCTACATACTATCTCCAATATTTCAAATAGTAAACTCAAAACAGATCGCTCAACAGCTATCGAACTTACCGAGCCTATCACAATCAATGGCGCTTTCCATATAGGCGTGGAACTTACCTACGGAAATGTTGCCACCGATACGCTTGCTTTTTATCATAGTGAATTGAGTAGCGATGAATTGACAGAGGATAACAATCGCTCTCATTTCTACGTCAACAACGATTGGTATAGCTACGACTATTTTACCACATCAGCTGCTGGTGCCGATGTGTTTTTTGGTTTCAATGGTATTGTCACGACTCAGTCGACTGTTACCGAAACCAATGACACTTTTTGTTCCGAATATTCCTATACGATTAATGATGGAGAAGTCGTAATTACTTCCGATAATTTGAAAAATGCTGAAGTTTACGATTTGAGTGGTCGCAAAATTATGGAGCAAAATGCTCAAGGAGGAAGAATAGTGCTGAATCTTAGAGGGGCACTGCGAGGTATAGCCATAGTTAATATCAATTTTGAAAAAGATAGTCAAAAATCAATAAAAGTACTTGTAAATTAATTAGTTATGGATATAAAACAGTGGGTTGTTGAATTGCGGTTGCGTACACTTCCGCTTTCATTTGCATTAATAATTATGGGTTCTGCATTGGCATGGCAAAACGATGTTTTCAGTCCATCAATATTTGTGCTGGCATTAACGACTACATTGTTTCTACAAATCTCTTCAAATCTTGCCAACGATTATGGCGATGCCGTCTCAGGCGTCGATTTTGCAGGAAGGGTAGGGCCTGCACGTGGTGTGCAAAATGGCAGTATAAGTATGAAGTCGCTCAAAAAAGCCATTGTGCTATGTGCTTTGTTGGCTTTTTTTAGTGGTCTGGCATTGCTTTGCGTAGCCTATCCTCGGCTCAATCTCACAGGTTTCATATTTATGCTTGTAGTTGGCTTACTTGCCATTGCGGCTGCAATCACCTACACAGTAGGTCGTTATCCATACGGCTATCACGGTTTTGGCGATTTAGGCGTGTTTGTGTTCTTTGGACTTGTGGGCGTAGCTGGGTCGTATACACTCTATGCTGGTATGCCATCTTGGGCTTCTTTGTTGCCCGCTTCGGCTATTGGCTTTTTGTCAATAGGTGTGCTAAATATGAATAATATACGTGATATTAATGCTGATGAAGCAGCAGGAAAACGAACTCTTGTGGTACGTATGGGTATGCATCGTGCCAAAATATATCACGCAGTAGTTATGATTTTGGCTGTAGTCTGTCTGTTTACGTATGTATTCTTGTTTGGTAAGCCACATCAAGGCTTTTTTGCTGTCTCTATACCATTCATTATTAATAATATAAATACAGTGATGAAAGCTAAAGAACCATCGCAAATTGATGGACAACTGAAGCGTGTGTCGATGCTTACACTTCTTACTGTAGTAGTTTTTACGTTTGGAACCATAGTGTAGAAATGCTAAACACTGAAAACAATTAGTTATATTAGCAACACACAGAAAAAACGTTGGACATGGATATAAATACTCGATTGATACGCGCCAGAGAAGAGATGGCCAAACGCAATTTGGATGCTTTTATTGTTTTGACTTCCGACCCACATGGTAGCGAATATACCGCCGACCATTGGAAGTTTCGTGAGTATTTGAGCGGTTTCAATGGTTCAGCTGGCACTCTGCTCGTAATGCAACAATACGTTGGGCTTTGGACCGATTCACGCTACTATATACAAGCAGAAAAGCAACTTCGAGGAACTCCAATAGAACTATTCCGTGAAGGTCAGCCGGGAGTTCCCGATTATGTGTCGTATATCACTTATATACTACCATCAGGCTCTCGCGTGGGCGTAGATGGCCGTACTATATCGCAAGTTGAATATCAACGAATTAGTGAAATTCTTGATAAATACAACATTCGTCTTGAAATTCATCATGTCGATTTCATTGATAATGTTTTCTATCAACGTCCACCAATGCCAACTGACGAATTGACTGAGGTTAATCCAATAGTTGCATGCACTACGCGTCGCGAGAAGATAGACATTGTGCGCAAAATGATGAACGAGAAAAAGGTATCTCATTACATTATCTCGGCTCTCGACGATATAGCATGGCTCATCAATTTGCGCGGTTCCGATGTTGAATACAATCCTGTTTTCTATGCATATATGGTCATTTCGCCCGAAGAGGAGCATTTATATATCGATCCACATAAGCTATCGAGGGTTGTGAGTAATCGCCTTGCCGAAGATGGCATCAAAATGTCGCTATATGACCATTTCATAAATAATCTGCGCAACTTGCCTAAAGAATCAACGGTATATTACGATCCAACTAAAGTTTCGGCTCTTGCTGTAGCACAATTGCCCAATTCGGTCGTTAGAGTTGAAGGTCGTAGTTTGGTTGGCGAAATTAAGTCGCACAAGACAGAGGCCGAAATTGCTAATATTCGTTCCGTACATATTCGCGATGGTGTAGCTATGGTGCAGTTGCTCAATTGGATTGAGAAGGAGGTGGCTTCTGGCAATCGCATCACCGAACTCGATATTGCCGAGAAACAGCGTTTGTTGCGTATGGCTCAACCGCGTTCTATGTGCGAATCGTTTGCTCCAATAGTTGCCGTAGATGCTAATGCTGCTCTCGTTCACTATTCTCCTTCGATAGAAACCAATACTGCATTGACTTCAGACAGCATTTTGCTAATAGATAGTGGTGGCCATTATGCCGATGGCACAACAGATATAACACGTACCATAGCTCTTGGTGAAATATCGGCTGAGTTCAAACGTGCATATACATACGTATTGAAATCGCATATAGCATTGGCTTCTGCGGTGTTTCCTAAAGGTGCCTACGGCATTCAACTCGATGCTGTAGCCCGTCAACCGATGTGGAAAGCAGGTCTTAATTTTGGTCATGGTACGGGACATGGTGTTGGCTATTGCCTCAATGTTCACGAAACACCTTATGGCATACGCTCAAGTTTTACCGATAGCAGATTCGATGAAGGCATTCTTGTCTCCGACGAACCTGGTGTGTATATCGAAGGAAAATTTGGTATACGTATAGAGAATCTAATCTTCTCGCAGCCAATGCCAGAGACACCATTCGGCAAGTTTATCAAGTTTGAGACAATAACACTGTGTCCTATTGATACGCGTCCTATTGATGTAGATTTGCTCACCGAAGAGGAACGATTATGGCTCAACGACTACCATAAGACCGTTTATGCGCGTCTTGCTCCAAAACTCAACGGAGATGATCTCGATTGGCTGCAAAATGCCACTCGCGAAATCTGAAAAGTATTTATTCTCTACAATGCAACATTTGGCCAGCCGTCTATCCATTCTATTGTGCGAATGAATAGACGCGATGTGCCGTCTTTGGTTTCGTAGCCGTGCGCCACGAATAGATCTTTGTCGCCATATTCAACAATGGCGCAATGGCCTATTGCTTCAAAACGTATTTTGTCGCCTTCGATAAGCAGACTTCCTCCGCCTAAATCCATTCGCACATCATTTTTATCTATGTATGGACCTATAATGTCTCGAGAGCGACCAACAACAACTTTGTATGTACTCTCTTTGCCTCTACAACAATAATCGAACGATGAAAACAAATAGTAATATCCATCATGATAGTAGATGAAAGGAGCTTCTACTGCGCCGTCGCCAGCCAAAGCATCGTCGACAAACTCTTGTTGCTTGCGGCTGTTGAGTGTGTACCATTCTTGAGGTTCGGCTATTGCACTGAGATCTGAGGTTAATTTCACGAGCTTTATACCACCCCAAAACGAACCGAATGTCATCCATGCGGTGCCATTTTTTTTGTCGATGATAATGTTAGGGTCGATAGCATTCCAATTATCGCGATGAGGGATAGATTGAAGAATGCAACCTTCGTCGGTCCATTTGTATTCGGCGGCTTTGTAGTCGAGTGTAGTGTTTGTCGCATGCCCGATAACTGAAGTGTTTTTTCCAAAAGCCGAACATGCATAGAATAGATGCCATTTGCCATTGTGGTAAATAATATCTGGAGCCCAAAAGTGGAGAGTTGCTTGAGGTAAACGTTGTTTTATCCAATTAGGGATAGAGTCAAAGCAAGGTTTTTGAAATTCCCATGATTGTAAATCGTTCGATTTCAATACTGTTATGCCTCTACCGGTGCAGAATAGGTAACATGCATTGTCGGTAACAGCCATTACGGGGTCGTGTACGAAAGGTGTGTTTGTGGTGTCGCCTGGTTTGGGCATATGGTGTCCTTGTGCGCTAATGCAATTGTAAAATGCTGTTGTGGTATATATAACAAGAGCAAGTAATACTTTTATGTTTGTCATGATTAGTTTTTTATTTGCGCTAAAGTACTCTACAGGTATTGCTATGCGGTGGATATACACAGCGTAAAAGGTGGACGTTAGCTACAAAAAAACAAAAAGCGACGCTTTTCCGAGCATCGCTTCTCTCTGTATTGTTGATATTGTTACAATTCCACTATTTCAAAATCGAGGTTTGGAAGTAAGTCGTAATAGTCTTCGCCAGCTTCGTACATTTCAAAAAACTGGGGTTTTACTTGCCAGTGCACTTTCATGTCTTTGCCATCAATAGACTTCTTTTCCATCCAACGGAAAAACTCCAATAAACTCTTGGAGCTACTTGTATTGAAGTACTCCAAATCTACTACCACATTGAGGCTATTAATTTGACGAAATTCCAACCAATCAATAATATTATGGTAAAAGTCGCCGGCATTATTCATATACGAGCGACCTGAAATACGCAGAGTGCTCTCTTCCAATGTGATAAGTGGACTATTGTCGGTTTTTGATGTTATAACTTCCATCAGATTTTTCGTTTTTGGATTGATTAGTCATCGACTTCTTCGAGCTCTACTTGTACGTGCTTAAGTATGTCTCGAAATTCTTCTGCCGAATCGCGCATATCATCATCGTCCATCTTGAACGACCATTTTATGTGGCAAGGCTCTCCAAATGCACTTTTCTTGTCGATGAGAAACATCAAATCCATAATACACTTTGAACTACTTGTATTGAAGAAGTCGAGATTTACCCAAGCATTTATAGGTCCTGGATATTCTTCAATCATTTTCTTTATAGGTGCATAGAATTCAGCAGCGTTCTCCATATAAGAGCGCCCAGAAATGCTAAATGACCCATCTTGAAATGATATTGTAGGTGTGCGGTCTGTACCCGGAATCATTGTGTTCATTATACGACAAAAATGCAATTGTTGAGCAAAGTTAAGCTTTTTAGTCAATTAACAGCCACTATTCATAGGCTATTCGCTTGTTTTTGTATGAATATGCTGTATAACATATTCCTTTTTTTGCCGATTATTTTATGTCTGTCAATAAGTTGGCTATGTTGCTTCTCTATTATAAAATGTTGTTAATTCTGCGAAAACATATAGTAATACCAAAATGTGTGCTTATATGGCTCCATTGCTTCAATGTTGTTTTTGTTGTTCATATAGGTATGTATGTAGTTCATCATTGATTCTTTTACTTTGGGCGATACATTTTTAGGCATGTCTTTCAAATCGTTGTGCGTTTGCGACCAATGATAGATTATAGCCTCTTGAAATGAGCATGGTACGCTATTGTATTTGGCACGACCTCCAAATGGCAGATAATTGAAGAATGAGTTGAGATCTTTTTTGAACAGCTGCATAATAGTCGCGTATTCGAACGCCATTTTGTTTTCCGTACAACCGAGGTATAGTTTCATCATCATCTTGTCGATTTCATCTTCCGAGCATAAATAGTCTTCTTTCACTCTGTAACGGCGTAGGCGTCCAATTTCTGAATTATCGCTATAAGTTTCGTTGTTGTTTATCATAGATAGGTTTTCTCGTGCCCAATTATCGTAAAACATTGTGTGACTGAGCATAATGAGATATTTGCGAGCAACGTCATATTGCTCATTTATAATTTCCGTTTCGGCTAATCGTTTTATAAATCGGCAACTTAGTTGACCATCAGGAATGGCCATCATAGCTTCAAACGAGTAGCGTTGCGCAATATTGGTCAATCCCATGTAATAGAATACTTCGCTTGCTGGTGTTATGCTTACCAAGTTGCGTACAAATGGCATAAATAGGCAATCGACGCCGTGTTGCGAGTAATAGAATGTTTTGTCGGCCAGCTGATTTGTCATGCCAAGAGCTAAGTTGACATAGTTGAGTACAATAGGTTGTGTAGGCATGTCGTGGTTGGCAGCTTCTATGACAGATTTCCAATCTTGATTGCGTACATATTTATCGTAACGCATTGCTCGGTCTTGCTCGATGTCGTAGCTCAACATAGCTGCTAATGTTACGATATATGCCATTGCGTTGCCTATCATTGAGTTAGGATTGATATTTTTTATATGTATTACGTATGCACATACAGCGCTAATGAATATCAATAGGGCCGATACGTATGCGCTTGTAGCAAACATCAGAGGAAAACGGCTATAGTTTAGGCCTTTGGCTAAATGAATGAGCTGGTAATTCGTTGTTTGACGAGCTATGCCAATAGCTATAATTATGGTTACGAGGCACGCCACGATGCTTATTATTTTCTTGCTTAGGCTCACGTCGACGCTGGTGAATAAGAGCGTTGCGGCATACGTAGATACAAATGTCACTGCGCCAAGCGTGCCAATCAATGCGTAGAGAATTGGCGTAATTACAATAGTTATTGTTGTGAATAGTAACGGCTTGTGGCGCAAGAATGCTATGCCCCAAGCAGTGGCTAAACCAAGAAGAATGGCAACTACGGCGCTAAGCATGTTATTTACATCGGCATAGAAATATAATGCAGCGATAGCGGGTGCAAACGAAAGTGAATAGCAAATGTCTTTGGTGGATATTTTGCTGATAATCAACCATGTGAGATACTGTATGCTAATGATTAGGGTGGCTATAACGAATCCACCAACCCAATCGTAGAAGTAGAATTGAGTGAGGTATCGCGCCACAAGATCGGCCAAACCGCCAGGGCAGGAGAGTGTCTGTTGTACGTAGTCTGTGGTGAACAGAAAACATTGTAGTTGCTCGTGGAAGTTCATGTGACCCGTGTAGCCGAGCGACCATAATAGCCAAATCGCAACAAATGCGATAGCTGATACGCATATATGTATTTGTCGTGGACGAATATTCATAATGTTGATTCGGTTTGTTTTTTCGTTGTTTTATTTGTTGGTGTAAAATTAACAATTATTAAGTTATATGGATAAGTCATGAATTCATAATTCATAATTACGAACTCGTAATTCGTAACTCATAACTCGTAATTATTCTCGTGTCACCTTTGTCCGATATGCGTTTTTGGGTAAGGATGATAATTTGTCAAAAGTGTCCGAAAAATAGTATTGGCACAGCCTTTGCTTTTGTCAGCGCGGTTTTTACAACCAGTATATATAAATAGTTAGAAATCAATAATATAAAAGTATAAACAATGGCAAATGGTAAAATTGGTGTTAGCACCAAAGATTTGTTTCCTATTATCAAGAAATTTCTCTATTCCGATCATGACATTTTCCTTCGCGAGATAGTATCAAACGCAGTCGATGCATCGCAAAAACTCAAAGTGATAGCTCAGCGAGGCGAGTACAATGGCGATGTTAGCGATTTGAAGGTTAGAGTGAAGGTCGATAAAGATGCCAAAACTATTACCGTAAGCGATAATGGTATTGGTATGACGCGCGAAGAGGTAGAAAAATACATAAATCAAATAGCCTTCTCTGGCGCCGAAGAGTTCCTCGAAAAACATAAAGACGATGCAGCTACCATCATCGGTCACTTTGGTATGGGATTCTATTCGGCTTTCATGGTTAGCGATAAGGTCGAAATACTTACCAAATCGTATAAAGAAGGAGCTCAAGCTGTTCGTTGGCAATGTACGGGCGACCCAGAATATACGCTCGATGATGACAATCGTGACGAACGCGGTACCGACATAATTATGCATATCTCCGAGGAGGAAAAAGAATTTCTTGATGAAAAGAAAATCGAAGATTTGCTCAATAAGTACTGCAAATTCTTGCCAATTCCTATCGTTTATGGAAAGAAGAAGGAGTGGAAAGATGGTAAATATGTAGATACAGATGCCGATAATGTAATCAACGACACTGAGCCAGCTTGGACTAAGAAACCAGCATCGCTCAAAGATGAGGATTACGAGAAGTTCTATCGCCAATTATACCCAATGGCAGAAGAACCGCTTTTCCACATCCATCTGAACGTCGATTATCCGTTCACGCTCACGGGTATTCTCTATTTCCCTAAGATTAAGAATAACGTAGAACTCAGCCGCAACAAGATACAACTCTATTGCAACCAAGTGTTCGTTACTGACAGCGTAGAAGGCATTGTGCCAGACTTTTTGACGCTCTTGCATGGTGTTATCGATTCGCCAGATATTCCACTTAACGTTTCGCGTTCTTATTTACAAAGCGACTCTAATGTTAAGAAGATTGCTTCGCACATCACCAAAAAAGTTGCCGACCAACTTGAAGATATATTCAAGAACGACCGCGCTACTTTCGAACAGAAGTGGGACGATTTGAAGATCTTCATTCAATACGGTTTGCTAACCGACGAGAAGTTTGCCGAGCGTGCTCAGAAGTTTATGCTATTCAAGAATATCGATGGCAAATATTACACTCTCGACGAATACAAAGAGCTTATCAAGGCCAATCAGACCGATAAAGATGGTACGCTCGTTTATTTGTATGCAAACAATAAAGATGCTCAATACTCAGCTTCGGAGACTGCAAAACAAAAAGGCTACGATGTACTTTTGATGGATGGCCAACTTGATACGCCAGTGATGAATCAGTTTGAGCAAAAGTGGGAAAAGAGCCGTTTCTCTCGTGTCGATGCCGATGTTATTGATAAACTCATACCAAAAGAGAATGCCAATGAACTTCAGCTTACTACACATCAGAAGAGCGAACTCGAAGAGACTTTCCGTGCTGAACTTCCTACTATCGAGAAGACCAACTTCAACGTTTCGGTGGAGGCGCTTGGTGCAAGTGCAATGCCTGTACTTATCACACAAAACGAGTGGATGCGCCGTATGAAAGAGATGTCGCAGATTCAAGGCGGTATGATGTCGTTCTATGGCGAGATGCCCGACACGTTCAACATTGTTGTTAACGCAGATCATCCACTTGTGGCGAATATTCTTGCCAACGAAGAGTCGGCCAACAAAGAGCAACTTGCGCCAATTTATAGCGATATTGAGGCTTCGGAGGCTCGTAAGAATGAACTCAATAAAGCTAAAGAGGGCAAAAAGGACGAAGAAATTCCTCAAGCCGACAAAGATGCTCTTGCCGATGTTGAAAAGAAACTCAACGAACTTTCAACCAAGCGTGTTAGCATTATTAGCCAATTCGCTCATACACAGAAGCAAATCAGTCAGCTTATCGATCTTGCTTTGCTTCAAAATGGTATGCTTAGTGGCGAAAAGCTTGCTCAGTTTGTAAAACGTAGCATCGATTTGATGAAATAAGTATCCGTATTCATAAACACAAAACGAAAGACGCAAATGTCGCATTATGTGGCATTTGCGTCTTTTTTTCTTTAGTAATAATTACGATTATTTGACTTGTGTAGATTCTCGAGGTTGAAGGATAGGCGTAAAAACACGCGTTTCATATTCAGTGCTAACCATACCGCTCTCCATTTGACGAATAAGCATACGCATAGCTTCGGCCCCCATTTCGTAGCCTTTCTGTTCTACGGTCGATAGCGTTGGCGACACTATCTCGGTAAGCGGACCATCGCCGAATCCAATTACTTTTATGTCGCGAGGTACGTTGTAGCCATTGCGTTGAAGAATTTGAATAGCAGCAATAGCCGTAGAATCGTTGATGGCAAATAGACCATCTATCTCGGGCGCAATAGTAATTAATTTGTTGCTGTTGGCTATTATAGTCTCACGCGTGTCGGCATCGATAATGTATTCAGGATTAACCTGTAAGCCAGCTTCGCGCAATGCAGTGGTATAACCCTCTTTACGCTGTCGGCTGATAGTTAGCGAAGATGCACTCGTGAGGTGCGCTATGCGCTTGCAGCCTTGGTTTATAAGGTGTCGAGTGGCGGTGCGGGCTCCTTCAAAATCGTCGGTTATCACACGATGCGATGGAAGAATGTCGCAAACTCGGTCGAAAAACACAACTGGAATGCCATTGGAAACGAGGTTGATGAAGTGTGCATAATCGGTTGTGTTTTTACTCATAGAGATCAGAAAACCATCGATTCGCATATCAATCATGTTCTGAATGCTACTTCGTTCGCGTTCCTCACTTTCGTTGGTTTGGCATAACATGGTGTTGTAGCCAGCATTGTAGGCCACATCGTCGATACCACTAATGACCGATGAAAAAAAATGGTGCACAATTTCAGGAATAATAATTCCAATTGTGTTCGTTTTGCTTTTGCGCAAGCCGAGGGCTAAAGTGTTTGGCCGATAGTTAACCTGAGAGGCCAACTGTTGCACCTGGCGTTTGGTCTCTGCGCTTATATCAGGGTGGTCTTTCAAGGCGCGACTAACAGTAGAGGCTGAAATACCTAATGTTCGTGCTATGTCTTTTATGGTTATCTGGTGAGGCTTCTCCATGCTATTAGTTTGTGTATTGACTGTTTTGCTAAACAAAAATATACATTTGTTTACAATCACCGCAAACGTTACCGCAACTTATCAATACATATGAATAAACCATAGCGCAAAAGGTGAAAATGTAAACAGCCATATTGCTCAATATGCCTATATTTGCTGCGCAAAACAAATCATTAATATTTAAATCAGATGAGTAAGACTGTAATAAAGAGCCATGCCGAACTAGAAGCTTTGGTAGGCAAAGAATTGGGTGTTTCAGATTGGCATACTTTTACACAAGAGCAAATCAACCTTTTTGCTGATGCTACGTTGGATCATCAGTGGATTCATGTTGATGTTGAACGTGCAAAACGTGAGTCGACATTCGGCAACACCATTGCTCATGGCTATTTGACGCTTTCTATTTTGCCTCACCTTTGGGAACAAATAGTTGATGTTCAGAATATAAAAGATCAGATTAACTATGGTATCGAAAATTTCCGCTATCAGCAACCAGTTGTTGTAAATAGCCGTGTTCGTTTGCATGTAAATGTAAATGAAGTCCTCAATTTGCGCGGTACAACGAAAGCTACTATGAGCGTAAAACTCGAAATCGAAGGTCAGAAGAAACCTGCCTACACGGGTGATATCGTATTCCTCTATCACTTCGCATAATAGAGTTGTAATATTTACATAATACATCATTAAACCGAACTTCAGCAATGAGGTTCGGTTTGTTGTTTAGTCTTCTATCAGACCACTATTCAAAGTCGTCTACCGATGGGCGTTTTTTGAGCTTGAGTTCGTCTTTGCTTACCAAACCATTAGCAATGGCGTAGATGGCCAAACCAGTGGAACTATGTATGTGTAGCTTTCGAGCAATATTGCGGCGGTGTGTAAGTATAGTGTAGATAGATTTGTTGAATTTTTGAGCTATCTCTTTGTTTGTCAGACCTTTTACTACCTCTCTGATTATTTCGCGTTCACGAAGCGATAGCTGTTCTTCTTCATTATCATCGAGGTTTGCCGAATTTGTAAGTTTACTTATGAGCGCGCTAAGCTTTGCATTGTCATCATAGATACTAATAGTGGCGTCGTAGTTCTCTATAATTTGTTGATCGACAAAACCTGAAAGAAGTGCAACGAATTTCGTATTGCCAAGACCTAAATCTTTATTGTTCTTACAGCGGTCTATATTGGTCTTGCCACCGAAAAAAGGATTAATGATAAGAATGTCGGGAGCAAAGGTTGATACTTTGTTTTCGAAATTAGTATAGAGCGCAATTTCCATTATTTGCAATTGTGCATCAGCAACTTTGGTAAGGGCTGCAGCTACGCCCGAACGCAGAATAAGAGAGGTTTCTGCAATAGCAACTTTTATACTTTTCCTATTCCTATCAATCATGATTTTATTCGTTAGTACGATCTTGTTGTAGTAGTTTCATTTCTAATGCTCTAATGGCAGGTATAAATATGTTGTCTTCGATCAAGCAATGCGATTTTAGGTCGGCTTCGCACGTGAATATGTCGAAGAGAGTAGCGTTAATCTCGTTGGTGTTGTTGTTGGATGGGGTATATTTTATGATGACATTTTTTAGCTCCATCAACCGTTGGTCAAGTTGGTCGTGGTGACGTGAGAAACTCGAAATTTGGTATGTTGTATTTGGCACTTTGTTGTTGAGTAGGTCGTGCACGTAAGGAAATACAGTTTTGTCTTCGTAGCTCAAATGGTTTCTCAATCCTTTTACATATTCATCGAATAGGCTGATTATGAGCAATGCAAGTTTGTTGTCGTCGTTGAAATCGATGACGTTTATTAAGCGTCGGCGAAGTTTAGGGAAACAATAATCGATGTAATATGTATGAGCATTTTGTAGAAAAGCCATCATCGAGTGCAAATCGATGTTGTTCAAGTCGGTCGACTCTCCAGTGATGACATAGTTTACTGTAGCCAAAAAAGTGTAGCAGTCGACATTGTTTTCGCTGCAAATTGCTTTTACCGTCTTATCACCAAAACCGAGCGAAATACCAAATCTACTGAGCAAATGTAGCATTTGATAGTGTTCGCATATTATATCGCCAAGTTTGCATTGTTCGTTGTAGACCATAATAATTATGAGTTACGAGTTCCTTATAACGAGTTACGAATTACGAGTTCTTTTCAATTTCTAATTACCAATTTCCAATTTGAAATTTACTTAGGCGCTTTCATATACAGCACAATACCTATGATGCTAAACACTAAGTTTGGTAGCCAAACTGCAAGCACGATATTCATACTGCCATTCACAGCGAATGTAGTCGACAGTGTCAAGAAGAGAATGTATACGAAGCTGAGCACAAGTCCTAAACCAATATTTACGCCCATTCCACCACGCGTTTTGCGCGACGACAACGACACGCCAATGAGCGTAAGTATGAAGGCTGCAAAAGGTGATGCTTGTCGTTTGCGCAATTCAATTTCAAAATCTTCTGTGTTGCCTATGTTCCTGCGTTTCAACTCATCGATGTGGTCACTTAGCTCGTTGCTTGTGAGCATCTCGAATGATTTGCGCTCTTTTTTGAAATCGGAGGGAAGAATGTTTATAACACTATCTACCTGAGCGCCAGTGGTGATTTTGTGGGTAATGCCATTCTCGTCGAAATCCCAACGGGTGTAGTTGCGCAACCGCCAACTGCCGTTTATTGAGTCGTAGCTAATGCTACGTGCATAGAGTCGCGACACTAAGCGTTTCCCATCGAACTTCTCGATGTTGAAGCGGTCGCCAGTTTCGCGAAACGAGTGATAGCGACCCATATATACGTATACTCCTGGTTGTATTTGCATATGCATATCGCTCAAACCAGTTTCGCGCCGCGATTTTATGTATACATTCTCAAAATCTATTCGAGTTCTGTTTGCAATAGGTATGACTTCTGCACTAAGTATGTAAGTTATTGTAGCTATGATGGTTGCTCCTATTACGTATGGATACATAAATCGGCGAAAACTTACGCCGCTTGCCAAAATGGCGATAATCTCGGTTTGTCCTGCCATCTTGGAGGTGAAAAATATTACCGATATAAACACTATGAGCGGCGAGAGCATATTGGCATAGTAGGGCACTAAATTGAGGTAATAGTCGAATATTATAGCCTGTTTAGGGGCTTTGCTCTCAATGAAGTCGTCCATCTTCTCTACGAGGTCGAACACTATCACTATGCTTATGATAATGAGGACTATAAATACGTATGTGCCTAAGAACTTTTTGAGTATGTATAGGTCGAGCTTTTTCAATTGTATAGAGCGTTATTCAAAATGATTCCAAATATAAACAAATTTACGACATGCGACTCTTATAGTCGCTGTAATCGTAGCTACGAACTACTTTCAATCCGCCGTTCTGTGCATCGAAAATGGCTATCGATGGATGCGAAACGCCGTTAAACATTGTTGTTTTTACGGTGGTGTAGTGTATCATATCTTCAAACACAATGGTGTCGCCAATCTGAAGCGGTTTGTCGAACGACCAGTCGCCAACGTAATCACCTGCCAAACAACTGTTTCCTCCCATTCGATATGTTGGAAGGCCTTCAACTGGTTCGTTATGAGCACCACGAATATTTGGCTTGTAAGGCATTTCGAGGCAATCGGGCATGTGGCATGCAAACGACACGTTAAGAATGGCCGTCGTAACATCTCCACTCTTGACAATGTCGACAACTTTGCTCGTCAAAACGCCTGTTTGCCAAGCAAATGCACTGCCAGGTTCGAGTATCACCTCCACACCCCAACGCTTGCGGAATGCCTTGATGATATTTATGAGGTGCTCCACGTTGTAGCCTTTGCGCGTCATCAGGTGACCGCCGCCAAAGTTGACCCATTTCACTTGCGGAATCCAATGCGCAAAACGGTTTTCGAACGCTGTGAGAGTATTCTCCAAATCTTCGGCGCTGCCTTCGCAGAGTGCGTGAAAGTGCAGTCCCTCAATCTCTTTCGGAAGTTCCTTGGGCATATCATCGCTAAGAACGCCCAAGCGCGAACCTCTAACGCATGGATTGTAAAGGTCGGTTTCTACGGCACTATACTCAGGATTCACGCGGAGCCCATACGATACGCCTTGTGCTTTGGCATGCAAACGCTCAAATTGCGATAAACTATTGAACGTCAGGTGGCTACTCAATGCTGCTATTTTCGGAAATTCTTCGTCGGTGTAGGCTGGTGCAAAAGTGTGCGCCTTTGCTCCCAACTCTTCGTTGGCCAACATTGCTTCACTGAGTGAACTTGCGGTGGCGCAGTTGAAATATTCTTTTACTATAGGAAATGCTTTCCATAAAGCAAAAGCCTTGAATGCCAATATTATAGTAGCACCCGAGCGAGTCTCTACGTCCTTGATGAGTTTCAAATTGCGACGAAGCAAATCGGCTTCGAGTATGTAGCAAGGGTTGGGTGCGCTGTTGTAGTCTAAAACCATAGGTTTATTTATGAATTACAATTTTTTTCACAGAGAACTCAGAGAAAACAGAGAACTCAGAGTGTCAATTATGAATTTTCAATTCTCAATTTTCAATTCTCAATTTACTTATGTCTGTCTCCGCGTCGATGCATACGTTGTTGAGTCTTTTCTGCATTTGCCCCATTGCTATTTGCGGCATTGCCTTGTGCATTATTGCCCTGACCTTTGGGACGATGTCCGCGACCTCCACGATGACGACGATGATTATCGCCACCTCCGTTGCCACGATTTCCGCGTTCGCCACGATGACCTTTAGGATTATATGCAGGACCTTCACCCAAATCTGCTGGCAGAGCACACTTCTCAACATCTTTCTCGATGAGCGATTCAATGCGCGCGAAATTATACATATCCTTCTCGTTGATGAGAGTGAAGGCCTCTCCTGTAGTTTGAGCACGCGCCGTACGTCCGATGCGGTGTACATAGTCTTCGGCATCGCGAGGTACATCGTAGTTTATCACAGCATCAATTTTTTCTATATCGATGCCTCGAGCTATGATGTCGGTAGCAACGAGAATATTTATGTCGCGATTGCGGAATTTTAGCAAAACCTCTTCACGATCTTTTTGCTCAAGATCTGAGTGTATCACTCCAACGTTGAAATGGGCGCTACGTAAATAGCTATATAGCTCTTTTACAGATTGTTTTCTGCCTGAGAATATAATTATGCTGCCATCTTTGCGTTGGCTGACAAGTTGGCGCACGAGGGCATTTTTCTGTGTATCGTATACACAATATGCCATTTGGTGAATGCCCTCAGCAGGCTTAGATATGGCAATATTTATCTCCTGCGGATTCTGAAGAATTGCCTTAGCCAACTGCCTGATTTTAGGTGGCATAGTAGCAGAAAACATCAACGTTTGGCGACCTTCTTTGGGCAGAAGTTCTACCACCTTCATAATGTCGTCGTAGAACCCCATGTCGAGCATACGGTCGGCCTCATCGAGAATGAGGTGCTTCACGCTACTGAAGTCCACATAGCCCATAGCAATGTGTTGTAGCATACGACCTGGAGTAGCTATAATTATGTCGGCACCCTCTTCGATAGAAGTTCGTTGACGATCCCATTCGCGCGAGTCGTTGCCGCCGTAAATAGCTGTGCTACTGACATCTACGAAGTATCCGAAGCCCTCCATTTGTTGGTCAATCTGGATTGAGAGTTCGCGTGTAGGTACGAGCACAATGGTGTCGATGCCTTCGTATGGGTGGCGTATTATGCTATCGATGACAGGCAGCAGGTAGGCAGCCGTTTTTCCTGTCCCTGTTTGTGCGCAAGCTATCAAGTCCGATCCCTTCATAATTACGGGAATGGCTTGCTCTTGCACTGGCGTAGCATTCTCGAAATGCATAGCGTTCAAACTGTCCATCAGTTCGTCATCGAAACCAAAATCGCTAAATTGCATATAGGCGTTTTTATATGTATAAATATGTGATACTCAGTTTAGTATACTCTTACGACCAAACCCTTGAGATATTCGCCTTCTGGGTGATAAATATTTATAGGGTGGTCGGCTGGCTGCGATAGTTGGTGCAAAATACTTACGCGTCGACCAGCCTTTGCTGCCGAAGTAAATACCATGGTGCGGAACACATCGCGGCTTACCACTTGCGAGCATGAGAACGTAAATAGAATGCCGCCTGGCTCAATCATCTCTATGGCTTTGGTGTTGAGTCGACGATAGCCTTTGAGCGCGTTGTTGAGCACGTTGAGATGCTTAGCAAATGCTGGCGGATCGAGCACAATGAGGTCATATTTCTCTTTGGCTTGCTCCATAAAATGGAATGCGTCTTGAGCAAAAGCAGCATGACGAGCATCGCCTGGAAAGTTGAGTTCTATGTTGTTGTTGGTAAGTTCTATAGCACGTTCGGAACTGTCAACGCTATGTACGAGGTTGGCTCCACCGCGCATAGCATAAATAGAGAAACCGCCAGTGTAGCAGAACATATTCAGCACGTTGCGACCTTTAGCATAGCGCTCAATGAGTGCTCGATTTTCGCGCTGGTCAACGAAGAATCCAGTCTTCTGACCTTTCTCCCAGTCGGGCAAGAAGCGTAGGCCATTTTCCATTGCTTCTTTCGAGTCGGGCTTGCCCCAAGTGTAGTGGTTCTGCGGGTTGAGCGCGGCTTTGAATGGCAGCGTGCCTTCACTCTTGTTGTATATAGCTTTTAGTTTGTCGCCCATCACGCGGCGGAGAGCTTTGTCAATCAAATCGCGGTCACGATACATACCTACGGAGTGCATTTGAACGACTGCTGTGCCGTTGTAAATATCTATAACTAAGCCTGGTAGACCATCACCTTCGCCATGCACAAGACGATATGCTGTTGTGGTGGTGCTTTCGGCTAAACCAATATCTATGCGAAGTTGGTAAGCTTCGGCAATGAGTTGGTCGTAGAATTTCTGATTTATTTCGATAGGCTTGAACGAGAGCACGCGCACAGCGATAGAGCCAATTTGATAGTGGCCAAGGCATAGGAAATGACCATCGGCAGCTACTACTTCTACTACATCGCCTTCTTGCGGTTCGCCGTTGATGCGAGCTATTGCACCCGAGAAAATCCAAGGGTGGAAACGTTCGAGGCTCTGTTCTTTACCGCGTTTTAGGGTTATGCTTATCATGGAAATATTGTTTTCTGTTCGTAATTATGATTCTTGTTCTGCTTTGGCTTCTGCTATGGCTTGAATCACGCGCTCATGCTCAGTCACACCTTTTTCGAAGCCTTCATAAATAAGTAGAGAGACCCAAGCATCTGTAGCAGCGTAGTGCTGTTGTGCGAGTGCCAGTTCGTCGGCCTCCCAATTGCTGAGGCGTTGGCGTTTACTTATACGTATGCCAAGAACGTGAGCTGCAAGCTTTTTCAGGCTAAAATCTTCAAATTGAAGTTGATTGGCTATTGTCTGTAGCTCAACGAAGCCGCGAGGTTGAAATTTTCGGCGTTTCTGCAATGCTTTTATATCATCGCGTATGGCAACGCCAGTCTTCGTAATATTTTCGTTTTCGAGGAGTGCCGCTAATTCATCGCTTATCTCCACCTTATTCACCCTGATTAGCCAAGCGTGAGTGGCAGTGGAGAGTTGAAGTAGTGAAACGCCATAGGACATGCCACGCCTAAACGACGGACGAGTCTCGGTGTCGAAACCAAGGCGTGTCTCTTGCGACATCTCTTCAACGGCTTTGGCAAGGCTTTCGGCATTGTCTATAACGTCAATCTGACCTTCGAATTGCGAAAGTGGAAGTTTGTCGAGTTCTTCGTTTGTTAGGCGGTGCATTTTCTATAGGTTATCGTCGTCGAAATCGGAATTCGTCTGATTTGTAATGTTTTCGTCATCTTCGGCAGCTTTTTCGTCGCTGAGGTCGTCGCCACTGTAGAGCGCATTGTGTATGGCGCGTAGGGCATTGCAGAGTCGCTGTCCCCAATAGTTGCGAAAGTTGTCAGAGACGCGCACCAAGGCATCGTTCATAATATCCTCAACACCAATGCTAAATGCTTCGCAGAAGTCGCGCATATCTTGATATATATCGGCCAAATCTTCTGATATGTTGGCTGGTACGGGTTCTATGCTGCGTTGCTGATCTTCTTTGAATGTCTCTAAGTATTCGTCGTGGCGAGTGAGACGTCGGCGAACTCCACGGCGTATCGATTCATATATATATTCATCAACTACCGTCATTGGAGGCTCGTCCAAAATTTGCTTCAATGAGGGTAATAATGAGGCTTTTACATATAAAAGTGGTAGCATTCGCGATGCTACGGTGAGAAAATCTATCTTCGAGTAGCGCTCGGTGTTTTCCAAAAACACACAGTATTCGCGCGCTACAGTTGCAAATTCCAATACGGGTTTCGAGTAAACGGCTCTTTCTTTATTCATAATAATCCTTTTCAACGTCTATTCCATGCATCTCGGTGTCGCGGGTTATCTCGCGTGTCGATTTTATTCCGTAGAAGGCTACAATACCAAAACTTATGAGTGGCACTACAAACGAAATGCTGACCATCGATTCGCCTGTGCTTTGAGAACTGTCTATTATCAGCGCTTGTACGGCAGGAAGCACCGAGCCTCCGAGTATGGCCATAATCTGTCCTGCGGCGCCAAGTTTCGCATCTTCGTGATTGAGGCCTCGCAGAGCCAAACTATATATTGTGGGAAACATCAGCGACATGCATGCCGATATGCCAACTAAACATGCCATACCTATTTCGTTTACCATAACTATTACACCCAAGCACAAAATGCCTGCAAACACTGCTAAACTTGTTAGCAACAATTCTGGTCGGAAGAATTTCATTAGGTATGTACAAATGAAACGCGATACACAGAAAAATACCATAGCCACCATGTTGTATTTCTGCGATAATATTTCGGCTTCGTGCTCGTCCATGCCATCGGCAGTAAACACTTCTGTGCCATATTGAATGATGAATGTCCAGCACATTATTTGCGCACCTACGTAGAAAAATTGAGCTACAAATCCCGACGAATAACCTTGTGTGTTTATTATTCGTCGAATTGTGCTTCCGATAGGTTCTTTGGACGCTGTGGTGTCTTCGTCTTCTTTGGAGTCTTCGGGTAGTATTGTCATTATTATGAATAGTAATACTAAACCGATTAAACCGATAAATATGTATGGTGAACTAACTACTTGCAAATCTGCAAGTTTTATGGCTTCGAATTGTTCGTCAGAAAGCAAAAGTCTCTCGTCGGTTGAGAGCGGATTCATTTTTTCTTGTATGAAATGCATTGCTATCCACATGCCCATCAACGACCCAATAGGGTTGAACGACTGCGCAAGGTTGATTCTTATGGCAGCTTTCTTAGGGTCGCCGAGTGTAAGTATGTATGGATTTGCCGATGTCTCGAGGAATGATAGTCCGCAAGTGAGCACGAAGTAGGCTATGAGGAAAGGGTAGTAGTTGCCACTTGCCACGGCGGGCAAGAATCCAAAAGCACCTGCTGCAAAGAGTATCAAGCCTAAAATGAGACCTTTTTTATAACTATATCGGTGTATGAATAGTGCGGCTGGGAGTGCCATGGCAAAATAGCCTCCATAGAATGCTACCTGAACCAAAGCTCCATCGGTGACACTCATTTTGAATATTTTCGAAAAAGCTTTCACCATTGGGTTGGTGATGTCGTTGGCGAAGCCCCACAATGCAAAGCAGAGTGTTACTGCGATAAACGAAAATACTATTCTTTTCTTAGTCATATATATTATTCAATATTATCAAGAAAACGCAGTGCAAGCCAAGCCATTATCGCAGGCGAGGTCCGCAATGCCTCTTCATCTGGTAAAAATTGTGCGGTATGTACGTTACCTGTCGTTCCATCGGCACGGCAAACGCCAAACCTATAAAAAACAGACGGGTATTTATGTGTGTAGTAGCCAAAATCTTCGGCAGTCATACGTACGCCCATCTTTTCTACGTATTGCGCACCAAGAAGTTCGGTTGCAAATTGAGAAGCGAGCGCCGTAATTTGTGGATTGTTGTATACCGATGGATAGCCATCTTTTATATCTACGTCGCATGTTGCTCCGAAAGCTTCAGTCATGCTATGAGCTATTGTACGTATGCGCTCTTTCAATTTGGCGCGCCACTCCTCGCTTTGCGTACGTAGTGTGCCTGCTATATACACACTGTCGGGAATGACGTTGGTAGCTCCATCGGCTATTATTCTTCCGAACGATAGCACTGCAGGAATTGTTGCTGGCACTTCGCGCGCTACAAGCTGCTGCATAGCTACCACAAGTTGACAAGCTATAAGTACGTTGTCGGTAAGCAGATGTGGCATGCCGCCGTGTCCGCCGTGACCTCGTACGGTGAGGTGTATCTCGTCGCCACTGGCCATATAGTTGCCTTCGCAAAAGCCAACGTTACCTGTTGGCATGTCGGGCATCACGTGCGCACCAATGACTACGTCGGGCTCGATGCCGTCGAACAATCCTTCGCTCATCATCACTTTTGCGCCTCCAGGGAAGCACTCTTCGCCGGGCTGAAACACAAGCATCACGCGACCGCAAAATTGGTCTTTCATGTTGTTGAGAATCTTGGCTGTGGTGAGTAGCGATGCTGTATGCATGTCGTGACCGCAAGCGTGCATTACGCCTTTGTTTTTAGAACAAACAGCGTGCGATGCGTCTTCTTCTATTGGAAGCGCATCCATATCGGCACGAAGCACTACGGTGCGTCCTGCTTTGCCGCTATCTATCATTGCTGCAATGCCGTGCGTTGCATAGCCTTTTTGGTATGGAATGCCTAAAGCTTTGAGTTTCTCTTCTACGTATGCCGATGTAGCAACTTCGTGAAACGAAAGTTCTGGGTGCTCATGAAGATGACGCCTAATCTCCAACGTCTCTTCATATAAATCAGCCGCAGCTTGGGTTACGAAATCTTTGCTTATCATCATTATTCAGAAAAACTCTGGCAAAAATAGCTTATTCTCTGCTAAAAACGTCTACCACTTCGGTCTCTCTAATATCACCTGCGAGATGACTGCCGTGCGAAGGTCGAAATCTGCCGAGTTCGAATCGGTTTGTGGCTCAGCTACTTGGTCGACTTCTTTGTGCGCAATGGTTGTGGCTACACCTTCTTCGGGTAGTTTGTGCTCTTTGCGTTGTTTTTTTGTCGGTTTTGCCGTTTGTTTATGCTGCTCTGGAATAATGGTCACCTTTGGCTCTGGAATGGTAGTTACCTTCGGCTCAAGGCTATCATAAATAGAGTTGAACAACGGAGCGAAAGCCGAGCCACTAATCGGGCTTTCGTTGGCATCGGGTGGGGTAGGAGTTGGCTCTGCTTTGGGTTCTGAATCAGCCTTTTTCTTGGCTTTATTGAAGTTGCCTATGAGCGCTATAGCTATAAATACTATAGTTAATATGGTAGATACTGACATATTGAATACTGCTTTTTTCGCAAATGTATGAAATATCAGTGGCTAATGAAATTGAAAATTGACAATTGAAAATTGATGGTTCAACGGCTTCGATTAGTTTCGATTTGTCGGATTTGGAATCCGACAACACTGAAACGCGGATTTGAAATCCGCTCGGAACATCATTTTCATGACTGATTGATGGTTTCTGAGCGTCAGATATGCATTTTCACGACTGCTTGGGACTTGCTGAGCGTCAGACACCCATTTTCATGACTGCTTGGGACTTGCTGAGCGTCAGATATGCATTTTCACGACTGCTTGGGACTTGCTGAGCGTCAGACACCCATTTTCATGACTGCTTGGGACTTGCTGAGCGTCAGATATGCATTTTCATGACTGCTTGGGACTTGCTGAGCGTCAGATATGCATTTTTATGACTGCTTGGGACTTGCTGAGCGTCAGATATGCGTTTTTATGACTGCTTGGGACTTGCTGAGCGTCAGATATGCGTTTTTACGACTGCTTGGGACTTGCTGAGCGTCAGATAGGCATTTTCGCGACTCTCGTGTGGCATAAAATAAGTAGAGACGCCACATTGTGACGTCTCTACAAGTAATTATTTCAAATAATCGTCGAAATACTGGAAAATCTTTTTGAAGAGGTGAACTCGGTCGTGGCCTCGCACGTTGTGCTCGTGCTGCGGATAGATTGCGTAGTCGATAAGCACATCGTTCTTGACGGCGTTTTGTAGCAGGCGGAGCGAGTTTTGCCAAACTACCACAGGGTCGATGTCGCCGTGGATTACAAGCAATCGGCCGCGCAGTTTGTCGGTCTGCTGGCTGATGTTGTTTTGGGCATAGCCATCGGGGTTTTCTTGCGGCATATCCATATAACGTTCGCCATACATAATCTCGTATAGATTCCAGTCGCACACTGGGCCGCCAGCCACACCAGCTTTGAAGATGTCGTTGTGGTTGAGCATCATCGATATGGTCATGAAACCGCCGAAACTCCAGCCATGAATGCCAATGCGCTCAGCATCGACGTATGGCAGCGATTTTAGGTAGTTGATGCCTTGCATCTGGTCGGCCATCTCGCACTGTCCAAGGTGGCGATGAATGGCATGTTCATACTTATTACCACGCAATTCGGTGCCGCGATTGTCCATCGTAAATACAATGTAGCCCTGCTCAGCGAGCGAGAGTTTCCACGTAGAAGCACCGTAGAGCCACGAAGCATCGACGAGTTGCGAGTGCGGACCGCCATAGAGATAGACCACAACGGGATATTTCTTGTTTGCATCGAAGTTCGATGGCAAAATCAATCGGCCAGTGAGGTCGAATTGTCCATCAGCGCTTTTTAGGTTGACGATCTCAATCTTAGGCATGTCGAAGCCTTCGTAAGGATTGACGATAGTCTTTATCGTCTCGATGAGTTTGCCATCTTTAGTGCTACGAATGGTCGATTTCATAGCGCAATCGGCTGCCGAACAGTTGTCGAGGAAAACGGTTTTGTCGGGGCTGAAAGTAGCGCTATGTACGCCAAAACCTTCGGTGAGGCGAGTGGTTTTACCCTTTAGGTTCACTTTGTAAATGTCGCGCGTCAAATAGCCCTCGGCGTTGGCTTGAAAGTAGAACTCTTTGGCTTTGGCATTGTATGTATATAGAACCGAAACGCACCAATTGCCCTTTGTAAGCTGCTTGCACTGTCCGTTTGTGAGGTCGTATAGATATATATGGCGGAAGCCATCGCGGTCGCTAATCCAAGCAAATTGGTTGGCGTTGATGAAGAGCGGAGGCGTGCATGGCTCGACCCATTCAGCGTTCGTCTCCTCAAAAAGCGTCTTTACCAAAGATCCATCTTCAGCGTTGTATACGTTGAACCAGAGGTGATTCTGCTCGCGGTTGAGTTCGGCTATGGTTATGTATTTATCGTCGGCACTCCAAGCCACATTGGTAAAATAGCGATTGACGGGCGATGCTGTTTTTAGGTACGTAACGGCTTTGTTTTCAGTGCTATATATACCTACAGATACTTCGTGGCTTGTCATGCCAGCCATAGGGTAGTGGATAGGCTTAACAGAGGCTTCGCGCGAGGTAATATCTACGATAGGATACTCCTCGACCATCGATTCGTCCATGCGATAGAAAGCCAAACGGTCGCCTGCATTCGACCAGAAGATGCCACCGTTGATGCCAAATTCGTTGCGGTGAACCGACTGACCATAAACAACGCCATTCTCGCTTTGTGCATTCACCTTGAGTGTGTCGTTCGTAGGCGTAACTACATACAAATCGTTGCCAACATTGATAGCTTCAAAGCCTTTTGCCGAGCGGTCTGGATTGGTGTCGGGGCGTTTGTCGGCTACAAAGGTATGACCATCGACAAACGAGCCGTAAGCGCCGTACGGATAATAATTACGGAACTCCTTACCGCCTGGAACGGTCATCTCGAGAGTTAGCTTCTCTTTTTGTGCTATTGAGCTGATGGATACAGCAATAAATAGAACTGAAGAAATGAGTTTTTTCATAAAAAAATATAGAGTATATAAGGTTTATCTAAATACGATTTCGTTCACAACGCCATCGCCGCAAGCCTTGTTGATGCGGTTCATAATCTCGCTGCGAATCATCATTAATTCTTGGCGCAGCAGGCTTGATGTTAGCTCTACATACATAACACCATTATTCACATGAACCGATTTCGTGGCTCTATTTACAGTAGGTCCAACAATTAATGCCCACAACGAGGCAGCACGCGAATTGAGCATGTTGCGCGTAATGTTTTCGTCGCGCATGACGTCTAAAAGAATATCGGCCAATTGTCGAGAAGTGTCGCGTCGGTTTTCCATAATTATTCTGTTGTTACTTTGCCATTGTTTACACTGAATATTCGGAAGTCTTTGCCTACTTTGTTAAGCACGTTCATCAGTCGATTGCGATTGGTGTCGGAGATGAATATTTGTTCAAAATTGTTTTCGGCCACAAGCGAAATAAGTCTATTGCCGCGATGTTCGTCGAGTTTGTCGAAAATGTCATCGAGAAGTAGCAGAGGGTAGTGCTTGTTGTGCTCTGATATGTATTGATATTGAGCGAGTTTGAGCGATATTACGAACGATTTTCGCTGACCTTGCGACCCGACATTTTTGATAGAAAAACCATCGAGCAAAAAATCGATGTCGTCTTTATGTACGCCGCGCGAGGTGTAGCCTAATATCACATCGCGCTGACGCGATTGCACAAAGCCTTCATATAGCGAATAGCGGTCGGTGCAAGAGATGTAGTTCATATCTACAGACTCTTGAGCATCGGCTATTTGGTTGTAGTATTTGCAAACAATGGGTTGCAGCCAATTCACAAAGTTGCGGCGAGCTTCGGTAATTATGTTTCCGAGAGTAGCCATTTGCGTGTCGAACACGTCGAGGAGGTCGAAGTTATTGTTCTCTTGCTCTTGCATTTGCTTGAGCAACGTATTGCGTTGTTGCAACAGTTGATTGTATTGCATGAGCGCATCTAAGTAGCGTTTGTTGCATTGCGAAATCACACTATCGGCATATTTGCGTCGAGCATCGGGCCCTTCGGCAATAAGCATTTCGTCGGATGGCGATATTATTACGAGAGGCTGATAACCAATATGTTCTGCAAGGCGTTTGTAGTCAACTTTGTCGAGTTTGAACTGTTTTTTGGCTCCGCGTTTGCAACCGCAATATATGGTGTGCTCGTCGCCATCAATATTATACGTACCCTGAAGAACAAAAAAAGGTTCGCCGTGGTGTATGTTCTGACTATCAACCAAACAAAAGACACTCTTAGTAAACGACAGATAATAAACGGCATCGAGCAGGTTGGTTTTGCCCGCACCATTTGCCCCAACGAAGCAGTTGATGCCGCCGCACATTTCGAGATCGGCCTGCTGAATATTGCGATAGTTGATTATGTGAAGATTCTTGAGCATACGTGCGCAAAGTTACTTTTTAGTTACGAGTTGCAAATTACGAGTAACGAAAATAGGAATTCGGATAGCTGGAAAAAGAATTTGCTGGCTAAAAGAAATAGTGCTTTATTTGCGATATTATTAACATAAAAAGCGATCAGGGCGACGCTATAGAAACAGGCCTAATAAATTATGGAAAAGACAAAAGTATCTTTCCTCAATGAGAGGAATGTGTTGGTGTGTACACCAATGGGTCACAACTTTGTTGTGGGATTTACATCTAATTATCATTACCAATTAGAAGAACGAGGACTAAAGTTTACAGAGTTCTTAGCTTCATTATTCGACAAATACTACAAAGGTGACTCAAGCGTCATAATGAGTAACATTTGTAGAGAATTAATGCAAAATCGTTGTGAAATGGTTTACTATGTTCTTGATGAAAGTTACGCAGAACGATTCCGAATAGGTTTTAGAATAAAACAATTGCGAAAGGCGCAAGGACTTGATATTGATGAATTAGCATTCAAAGCGAAAATACATCCGCACAATTTATATAGAATTGAGGAGGGTAAGTATTCAATCAAGTACGATGTTTTGGCAAGTATTGCATCTGCGTTGAATATGAAAATAGATTTTGTAGAACTCTAAAAACACATACATATGATTGTTCCGACTATGTCATACATAGAAATGTATGATTCACTTGTTATTGATATTGAAAAGATAAATATTAGAATTCAAAAAGTAGGACCTAAAGCAGTAAAGAAACTCAAGAAAAGTAGAACTTTTCCTGCTTGGTATATTGATGATTATAATATTCCATCAACTCAAAATCATCATGTTATATTTTTTTATGCTGATAATTATTTAGAAGTAGACAAACCGCGTTATGAAATATTTACTATTGTTTATAGCGGATTTCAACGATTTGTAATACGAGGATTAAGAATGGGTTATAAGCATAATCTTAATAGTGAATTAGTTATGTTGCCTCAAATACATGCCTATACAAATCATTTTTTTCAACGTTATAATGAGCGTTTTATTCAGCCATATCTTTTTCGAAAGATAGATATAACTCCAGATGTTATAGCAGGTATATTCTTCGTTAGAAATAAATCTGTCACTCCTATTGATTTGAATGAAGATATTAATATGAATTATAAAGATTATGGCGACTCTAATAAAAAAGGGATATTGGTAAAAGATGGATTGTGTTATACAAGGTCAGCTGTTTGGAGAAATGCAGAAATGAAGAATAGTGATGATGAAATAGAAGCTATGATGTTTTTATACACTACGTTTATGAATGAGTCTAATTTGAATGAATCTCAAAAGGTAGCTATTATAAAAGAGTATGCAGAGGTATTGAAACGATGCAAAGAATTGCTGTAAAAGACAGAAAAAATAGAGACGCCACAATGTGACGTCTCTACATATATACATACATATTTTTTGTATGTCAACCGGTTTTATTCTGTCTTCTCGGTGAAGTCGTCAGGCAAGATGATAACAGTGGCGCGGTTGCCATCTTTTTTCATCTTAGCGATGAAGTTTTTCACGTCATCGGAATTGATGCTGTTGAGAGTCGACTCGAAGTCGTTCCAACGTTCAGCGTTCCAAAGCACTTTGTCAATAATGAGGTTTTGCCAGTAGCCGTTTTCGCGCTGATTGTCGGTATAGTGTTTTTGTTCATATTTACGAACGACGTCGAGTTCGTTTTCAGTGACGCCATCGCGAGCAATATTGTCGATGTCGGCCTCTATGAGCAAGAGCACAGAGTCGCATTTTGCAGGCGTGAAAGGACAAACAATTTGGACGTTGTATGTATCGGTAGAAGTTCTTGAGCTTGAAGCAGAAGAGCTTACGCTATAAGCCATGCCGCCATCTTCGCGAATGCTCTTGAGATAGCGTTTGGTAAGAATCTGGCCAGCAGCCGAAGCTGTCAAAGCAGTTTTGAGAGAATAGGTATTGTCGCCATGCCAGAATTGCAACAGATAAGCTTGTGGCGTCTCCATAGTGCGCTCGTAGCGGTTCATAACATCGCCGTGGAAGTAGGTAATGTCTTGAGTTTTGCTTGCAACTTCGCGTTTCTTGAGGTTGTTTGGCAACGAAGCTATGTATTGCTCGGTGAATAGGCGAAGAGAGTCTACATCGATATTACCAGTGAAGAAGAAGTCGAAATCGCTTGCCGATTTGAAACGTTGTTTGTAGAGCGTGCGCACATCTTCATAATTAACAGCGTTAAGCTCATCGAGCGTTAAGCTCATAAATAGAGGGTTGTGGCTGTAGAGTGTAGCGTAAATAGAGTCGTTGAACGACGCCATAGGGTTCTTTTCTTTGTTCTCCAAAGCCAAACGAAGTTCGTTGATGCAGCTGTTGTAGCCATCTACATCGTTGGCAGGCTCTTGGAATTGCATATAGATGAGTTCGAATAGCGTACGCAAATCTTTAGGCGTGGCGCTACCTCTGAGGTTTTCGGTATAGAAGCCTAAATTAGCGCCAATGCTTACTTGTTTGCCAGCAAGTTTCTTCTCCAATTCGGTAATAGTAAAGTTGCCCAAACCAGTAGAGCCCATAACATCGTCGAATACTTTAGCGGCAATAGTGTATTTAGAGTCAACTACGCGTTGACCGCCAAAGCTCTGAGCCGAAAGGAGAATTTGAGTGTTGCTGAAGTCGGTTTTTTTGTAGAACACACGAGCACCATTGGAGAGAGTCCACATGGTATAGCCATAATCAGATGCTGATTCCTTTTTGATAGAACCTTTCTTAGGAAGTTTGGCAATGAGAGGTTCGTCTTTCACGTTGTCGACGTAAGCCGTAAGTTCCATTGAGCGTGAGTTGGTTACGATTTGCTTAACCTCGTCGACGCTTGGAATCACTTCGTCTTCGGGGAACATACCCATGACTACAAAGTTGGTGTCGATGCTGGCTGTGTATTCTTTTATCACTTGAGAGAAAAGTTCGTTAGGAATCTGCTTGTCCAACATCTTATAGAGTTGGTATTCGAGCTCGATGCCAGGCACAGCGTTGTTGTCCAAGAATCGGCGAACCAATTTGCGCACGTGGTAAGAGTTTTTCATCTTGTCGCGATTGTCGAAGGTGCGTTCAGCACTGCTCATGAATTGTTGGCGAGCACGATAGATTTCGGTGCCAACGAAGCCGAAACGGCGAGCACGCTCAACTTCGGTCATAACCACCTTGATAGCCTCTTTAGTTTGACCTTTTTTAGCTACAAGTCCTACTTCGAAGCAATCTTTAGTTTTTGATAGCAAATAGTTTGAGTAGTCGGCTTCGGCAGCGATGAATGGGCAGTCGGGGTTTTTGCTGAGTTCGCTCAATCGTGCGTTGAGAGCGCCACACATAACACTATTGACATAGTTGTTTACAAACAACATAGAAGTTGCGAGTTGGTCACGTGTGAGGCCATCGCTTTTGAATATGATTTCAACTATGTTTTGAGTTTGCTCTTTGTCTTTATCGAGCACGTAGATAGGTTCGTTGTTGTTAGGAACTTCATAATACTCAAACTTAGCAGCATTCTCGGGCATGGTGATGTCGGAGAAAGTTTTGATTATTCGTTTTTCAACATCATCAACGTCGATGTCGCCTACAACGATAACGCCCTGTAGGTCTGGACGATACCATTTTTCGTAGTAGTTACGAAGAACTTGAGGTTCAAAATTGTCTACAACGCTCATAAGACCGATAGGCATACGGCGACCGTAGCGAGAACCAGGGTAAAGAGTTTCCAAGTTGCGTTCGTAGATACGCATAGCAGCGCTGGTACGCATACGCCACTCTTCGTGAATAACGCCACGTTCTTTCTGAATTTCTTCAGGCAAAAGCAACAAACCGTCCGACCAGTCGCGCAGTATAAGCAGACACGAGTCGATATGGCCAGAAGTGACGGGCACATCGTCGATGTTGTAAACGGTTTCGTCGGTGCTTGTGTAAGCATTAAGGTTGCGGCCAAATTTTACACCAATGCTTTCGCAATAGGTGATTAGCGCATTGCCTTCGTAGTGCTTAGAGCCATTGAAACACATGTGTTCAAGGAAGTGAGCCAAGCCGCGCTGTTCTTCCTCTTCTTGCACAGAGCCAACTTTCTGTGCGATGTAGAAATTTACACGCTCACGTGGCTCTTCACTGTGGCGTATGTAATAAGTCAAGCCATTGTCAAGTTTACCATAGCGAACTTGAGCCTCCAAGGGAAGAGGCTGGTCCATTTGAGCCATGGCATTCGTAGATAGCAGCAGCAAAGATGCAAAGGCTGCAATTTTCGTCGATTGTCTCATGTTTCGTCTGAAATGTGAATAAATAATTATACTTCAAAAGTATATATAATATGTGTTAATAAAGAAGAACGTTGTTTGCAAAACATTGATTTTGTCGAGAATATATCAATAAAAGAATATTTTGTAACTATTAGCAAAAAATGTGTTCTCAAAGTTCACAAGACTTCTATTTGTTGTTCCGTTTTGTACACTTGTCTATGACGAATCACCAATGTGATAATGAGTAAAAGCATTGCAGAAAGGCATAAGCAATAGCCAGTGGTGTCCAAGCGGGTGTCTTCTACCATTAAGTATACTACATTGGGATTGTTGGGTAAAACGTAAGCCGAAATTCTTTCGTAGTTGTCTGTCAACGATGTATTTGCAGCCATCTCTACAATAGCGTCAACTACGTTGCCTTCACTATTGATATATTGCACTATAGTCTGTTGTGAGGTGTCGTCAAATGAGTTTGTAGCATCGTATTGACCAACAATGATAACGTCAACTTTGGTGCCGTTGTTGACATACACATCGCGAATCATTTGTTCTTGAGGTGTAAGTATTGTAGGTATGCTGTCGGTGTAGATAAGTATAAGGCCAGCAATGAGCATGACAACGTATAATATCAGAAGCAGCAATTCGGGGCTGTACCATTTAATTGATGAAATGCCTAAATCTTTTAGTTTTCTGCTAAATCGTGTCAGATGGACGAACGCCACAATGCACAATATAGCTAATATGATTATTGCGGTTATGAGTAAATTGTTGCTGTCGCATAGCAAGGTGTATGTGATAGTAATTACGAGTAAAACCGCAACCAAAGCCAATACTAATTTGTTTTTCTTGCTCATTTCTATGCAAAAACATGTTTCTAAACTAATAATCGCACATAAGTGAGAGTTCGTCATGTGAGATGATTACGCTCACCTTTTTGTTGCTTTTTACGCCAATCAGACCAATGTTTAGTCCAGCGCCGATGTAGGCTAACGCACGATAGCAGTCGTTTTCTGGTGAGACGAAATTGTCTCTTACAGTGCTTGCAATTATCTCGTTATCGACGTTTGGGCAGTTTTCAAAACCTTCGTTTATCCAAAATTCAATGTTCACTAAGTTTCTATCGTCATCGTAGCCAGTAACGCCCTTGAAGGTTATCATTTCGTTAGGATTGTATGAGTCTGCACTGCCGTTGTCCAATACTTCCAAAATACGCTTAACAGTCCAGCCGTCATCGAATTTTAGGTCGATGCCTATTTTCGAAGCAATGCTTATGCTTGGCAATTTGCCCATTTTTACATCGTCGGTGCCATCGGTCGAAAACAGATAGTAGAGATCTCTGCCGCTAAGGGCCATTTGTAGCCAAAGAGTTTCGTTAGTCTTACCTAATTTTTTGTCGTTTAACTGATGCGTAATGTCTTTAGAAATAAGATTAGGAATGTCGTTTTCGTTCAATTTGCGGAAGAATTTTTTGCTCACTTTGAAGCAATTAACAATATCGTTGCTTTTGTCGTAGATGATGATTTTCGTCAAGATTCGACCATCGCCCATATTAATTGGCCAATTGTTGCTTTGGCTTGATATGTAAGTATCGATAATTTTTGATGCTTTCATAGTAGTTGTAAGTGCATCGAGCATTTTTTGATGGCTGAAAAAGAGACTGCCTAAATACTTTTCGTCTTGGCTGTAGAGAAGAAATACCAAATGACGTTTGGCATCTACACACATTTGCATAATAGGAATTTCAATTTTGGTAGGATGCGTGTAGTTATACCTGATAGTAGTATATAATTGGTCAATCAGATCGGTGTTGCGCAGGATAAGAGTCTGTTTCAGGCACTTATCGTCGGTGCGCACTTGAGTTAGCGTAGCCTCATCATTGAATTCGCGAGGTAAGTATTCTTGCGATTGAGCAACAAATTCGTCAAAAGTAGGGTGTTGGGCAGAGGCTGTAGCTGCAATTAATACAGCAACAAAAATTAGCGTAAGTGTTTTCATAATTGTTGTGTTGTGTTTGGCTTTGTGTGTGATATTTATGCTTATTCGTATGCATATCTGCCATTGTAAGAGTCGTAGGCTACGTAGCCATCTTCGTTGGTTTCATAAGTATAATTATATGTGTAAGAACCAGAATATGTTTCTCCGCCAATTCTACCTTCAGCGTATTCTTCAGAGCATTTTGTTACAAAGTGCAAGCTGCCTTTACCCAGCATACCCAATACGGACAATAGGCCATCGCACTCGCCTACATTTATTATAGCGCCACTCTCAATGGTGTTTTGTCCATTATGGTTTATGTCGTTACTCGTCTGACAATTTTTTGTCCAAGTGTTGAAGCGCTTGTGTGTTCTGGATGAGCCGTCGGTTTGTGTCTTTTCCACAACACAAGTTTCATCTTTTTTTACTTTCACAAGATCTCCGTTTTTCCACGTAACAATGCGAGTTCCAATAGTTTTATAAGTATCAATTTCGCCCGTCAATATCTCTTTGTCACAATAATATTCGTTGTACGACACTTGCGTTATTCTTCCATTGATGTCGTAGGTAATGTCGCGTTTTTCGGTATAGTTGTAGGCAAAATTGTCTTCGTCGTATACAGCATTCCCTTCAACGCAATAGCTTGTTACATAGCCTTCAGGCGAGAAAGAAAAGTTGAAAAGTTTAATATCGTACGATTCCGAAGAGAGTTTTGTCTTTTCAATGGAGAAAGGATTGTAATTGATTTTGTAAGTAATATTCGCGTTAGAGGATTTTACACTGGTAAGTCTATTAGCATCGTCGTAGAAAAAGTTATATTCGTCTATACTTGCTACACGTTTAGTCTTAGCATCACCATTCAAATTTTCGTTTGTGGCGAATGCCGTTGCCGACTCTTCTTCGTAGTTGTCGCATGAGAGTAGGACTGCTGTTGCAAATGCTGCACATGCGGCAAATGCCCCTGAAAGCAAGATTCTCTTCATACTGCTTTATATTTATGTTAATAATTCATTGTGTGTTGAGCGTGCAATTTATACATAAATTTACAATTGATGCTGGGTTGACTCTATATTTAACATTATCAATATTATACAATAGTCCTAAAAATTTTGTTGAGACATAATAGCAACGAAGTTTGTAGCTATTTGTGTCTGTTTTGTAATAATTGGTTAACAATGCTTAATTTTGTGCGCATTACTAACAGAGCTAATCATACCCAATAGGAGTATAAAAATTATCGTAGTTAAGCATAGTTGAGTAGCTGGATAACCTATTCAATGAATAGCTTTGTGTTTGCTACTATTCAATGTTATTTGTGAATAATTATCAATATATATAATAATGAAAATCAACCTACTAACTGTTGTATCTCTATTTACTATGCTGTCGTGTGTGACGGCACAGGAGTCAAAGAATGCCAAACTTGAAGCAATTGAAGACGTAAATAAAGTTACCGACCTTACACTCGATAGTCTCGATAAAGTGCGTCAGGCGCGCATAGAGCCAGGGACAAGCCGCAAAGAGGGACGCCCCGTGCTTTTTCTTATAGGCAATTCCACAATGCGTAATGGTACGTTGGGTAATGGCAATAATGGTCAATGGGGCTGGGGCTATTATGCCGAAGATTATTTCGATAAAGAGAAAATATCGGTAGAGAATCAGGCACTTGGCGGCACAAGTAGTCGCACCTTCTATCGTCGACTTTGGCCCGATATTCGTAAAGCTATCATGCCTGGCGACTGGGTTATAATAAGCATCGGTCATAACGATAATGGACCATTTGATAGTGGGCGTGCACGTGCATCAATAAAGGGCATTGGCACCGATTCTCTTGAAGTTACTATAAAAGAGACAGGTGTGCACGAAGTAGTTTATAGCTATGGCGAATATCTTCGTAGATACATAAGAGAGACTCGCGAACGAGGTGGAAATCCAGTGCTTATGTCGCTCACACCGCGTCATGCACGCGAAGCAGACGGGAAAAATCAGCGCAAGACAGAGACGTTTACTCTTTGGGCAAAACAGGTGGCAGAGCAGATGAATGTACCATTTATCGATCAAGAAAAAATATCAGCCGAGAAACTCGATAAGTTTACCCAATGGAAATACGACTATCATTTTTTCATCGACAATATACACACAAGTCGTTTTGGCGCAGAACTTAACGCACGTTCGGCAGCCGAAGGAATAGCAGCATACGATAAGAGTGGCCTCGAATATTTGCAAAGTTGCCTTGTGTCTGGCGCTATTTGTCCTAAGGTTAACGTAGCTCGCAAAAAAGGTCGCCCAATGGTATTTATCACTGGCGATAGTACGGTGAAGAATGAAGATAAGAATCCAGATGGTATGTGGGGCTGGGGTAGTCAGGCTGCAACAGTATTCGATACCACTAAAATTACACCTGTTAACTGGGCAAAAGCTGGACGCTCGTGTCGTACTTATCTAAACGAAGGTCGTTGGGATCAAGTGTATAACTCAATAGAACCAGGCGATTTTGTTCTTATTCAATTCGGTCATAACGATATTGGCGGCATTGATAAAGACAAAGAACGTGGCGAAATAGCCTGTACTTCAGATACTTGCCATGTATACAAATCGGCCAAGACAGGTAAATACGAAGTGGTCTATTCGTTTGGTTGGTATTTGCGTAAATTTATCGACGATGTACGCGAGAAAGGAGGAACGCCTATTTTGGTAAGTCTCACACCTCGCAACGAATGGCCAAATGGCAAGATAGAACGTCGCAACGATTCTTATGGCAAATGGTATCGCGAAGTGGTAGAACAAACAGGTGTTGAGTTCGTCGATTTGCATAATATCTCGGCTGATGCGCTCGATAAAATTGGTCAGAAAAAGGCTGCTGCATATTACAATCACGACCATACGCACACTTCGCTCAAAGGTGCAAAACTCAATGCCAAAAATATTGGAGTCGGATTGCGTGAAATAAAATCCGATTTGGCAAAGTATCTCAAGAAATAAAGTGTTTTAACTCATATACTCATCAATCCGTTGGAATCCTACGCGTAAACCCGAGTGTAGGATTCCATTTTTTCTGTAAAAAATATACCTAAGTATGTTACAAAAAACAATTATGATGATGCTAACTGTGGCATCGTTAAGTGGATGCGTACAAGAGAAGATAGATCGAGAGGCTCTTGTACGCCGTAATAACCCCAATATTCTTACTGTCGATACGCTTTCGAGTTTGACCGTCGGTAATGGAGGCTTTGCTTTTACTGTAGATATTACAGGATTGCAGACTTTTCCTGTGTATTATAAAAATGGTGTACCTCTCGGCACAATGAGCGATTGGGGTTGGCATAGCTTCGATAACCCCGATTCACTACGTTTCGAAGAGACACTCCGCAATGATGTAGAACTTCATGGCCACGACGAACTATATAGCCGACAAATTAGAGACGATGAGCGTGGACAAGCTGCCTCTGAGTGGTATCGTGTTAATCCGCACCGAGTTCATCTTGGTACAATCGGTTTTGCTCTAAGCGATTCGGCTTTGCAATATATTGAAATTCAGCAAAATGAATTGGATATGTATGCTGGTATTATACATAGTCAATTCAATGTAGGCAATGAGGCCTATTCGGTGAAGACGGCATGTCATCCCACATACGATGCCATAAGCACTCATGTGAAAAATGCTTCACGTACTCCACTCGTAATACGTTTTCCGTATCCAACAGGCGCACATTCCGATGACGCTTGCGATTGGAGTGAAGGAAAAGCTCATTCTACCGTGCTCGAAACATCAAAAGGTATAGTAGTGCACAGAAAAATTGGTGACTTTACCTACAATGTGAATATATACACAGAAAATGAATTTGAAGTTAAGCAACGTGCGTATAATGAGATAGTTATAGAGCCTAAATGCGACGAATACTCTCTCTCTGTTCTATTTGAACCCGACACAGCTCAAAAAACAATCGATAAAATCGATGTAGCTGAAACTTTTGAAGCATCTGCAAAACATTGGTCGGATTTCTGGAATACAGGTGCAGTTGTCGATTTTAGCCGTTGTACCGACGATAGAGCCAAAGAATTGGAACGTAGGGTAGTGCAGAGTCAGTATCTGTTGGCTACCAATTGTTCTGGTGACACGCCTCCACAAGAGACAGGACTTACATACAATTCATGGTTTGGCAAATTCCATCTTGAGATGATTTATTGGCATCAGGCGTGGTTGCCATTGTGGGGACATGCCGATATGCTTAGCCATACGTTGGCATGGTATCACCAAGCAGAAGCAAATGCGCGTAGAATAGCCGAACGACAAGGATATGCTGGTGTGCGATGGATGAAGATGACCGACCCTTCGTCGATAGAAGCTCCCTCGAATGTGGGAAGTTATCTCATTTGGCAACAACCACATCTGATTTTGCTTTCAGAGTATGTCTATCGTGCCACGAATTCAGAAAACTTCTTGCGCGATATGTATCCACTCATCAACGAAACGGCTGAGTTCATGGCCGATTTTGTGAAAACCGATAGCGCAGGGCGTTACATTTTGCAAGGGTTTATTCCTGCACAAGAGACACTTCGCGCTCGCGATGTGGTGAACGCACCTTTTGAACTCTCATATTGGCATTTTGGACTCTCTATAGCGCAACTTTGGCGCGAACGAATGGCTCTTCAGCGCGTGGCAGAATGGGACTCAATAGTCGCAAATCTTGCGCCTTTGGCTTATAATGATAGTAACCTCTATCTTGCAGCCGAAACGGCAACCGAAACCTATAGCGACATTCGCTTCACCTCCGACCATCCTGCCGTGCTTGGCGCATTGGGCATTCTGCCTCTTACCAATCAAATCGACACAGCTATAATGAAGAATACTCTGCGTTGGGTGCACGACAATTGGAACTGGAATAAAACGTGGGGTTGGGATTATCCTATGGCTGCTATGTGCGCTACACGCCTCGGCGAACCCGAAATGGCTGTAGATATGTTGCTTATGGATAAACGAACAAATACCTATTTGCCCAATGGACATAACTATCAAGATGGTCGGTTGCGTATATACTTGCCTGGAAACGGCGGACTATTAACTACCATAGCTCTTATGTGTGCAGGTTGGGATGGGTGTGACATCGAAAATCCAGGTTTCCCTAAAGATGGCTCGTGGAACCTGCGTTGGGAAGGTCTGCAGCGATTGCCATAATAATTATATACATACTTATACAAAATAGAGGTTGCTCCAATCACGGAACAACCTCTTTGTTTTTGATTGCGAAATCAATTGCTTGATTCTATTGCATTGAGTGACATCGGTTACAACTTGATTTTCACCTCATTGCCGTTGTGATGCACCATTTTAGAAGTGCCGTCGGGTAGCATGACATTGAATGTACGTTCGAGTATCATGCCTTTGTATCCGCCTTGTCGTGGACTGATGGTGAGCGTGCGGCTGCGGTCGTTCCACGAGAAAATGATGGTTGCGTGATAGCCGTTTTCGTAATTATAATTATCGCCTTCATCCTCGTAGAGTGTGAACTCGCCATCGGCGCCCGGATAGATGCGAATTTCGAGGTTGTCCCACGTTTTTTCGCCTACATATTGCATTTCAGGTCCGAGAGGCAAAATGCTGCCAGCACGCACAAACATTGGCACACGGTCGATATTTGTAGCTATAGTTATGTCGCGGCCGCCCTTTAGTCGCTCACCGGTCCAGAAGTCGTACCAATCGGCGCCTTTAGGTAGGTATTTAGTGGCAGATTTCGTAGCTGTCCAATCAATTGTGAATTGTGAATCGTCAATTGCCAATTCTTTCTTGTTCCAGCCTGTCATAGCATCTTCGCGAATGATTTTTTCTTGCGTATACTGAGCTTCAACTATCGGACAAGCAAGAATCTCGCTGCCGAAAAGGAACTCGTCGGTCATATTCCATACGCGCTTATCGGTGGCAAAATCGCTGAAGAGTGGGCGCAGATAGCTACCGTTGGCCGAAGTAACTTGCCATGCTGTGCTATATAAATATGGAATCAGACGATAGCGCAAACGAATCATCTTTTCTATGGCATCGTAGATAGGCTCGCCCTTTGTGCCAAATTGCCAAATCTCGCGTGGCGCATCAGCTCCATGACTACGGAAGACTGGACAAAACAATCCGTATTGCATCCAACGTACATACAATTCTTGATATTGAGGGTTTTGAGGAGCCGAACCGCTACCACGAGTGTTGTACGAACCGCAGAAGAAGCCACCTATGTCGGTGTTGAAGTTAGGGTTGCCAGTGAGCGAGAAACTCAAACCTGCTGGGATTTGCTTGCGCAACATATCCCACGACGACGCTACGTCGCCGCTCCACATGTTGGATCCATAGTGCTGTTGCCCAGCAAAACTGCTTCGTGTCATTATGAATACGCGCTTGTCCGTAGATGTCTGACGCTGCTTCTCGTACACGCCGCGCACTGTGGCGTATGGGAAAGCGTTGCGTTGAGAGCGCCATGTACCGCCATAAACATTGTGGTCGTAGTCCGATTCGCGCGGATTGAAAAAGTCGGGGTCGGTAGAGTCCATCCACCAAGCATCGGTGCCATAGTCGAACAGACGTTTCAGGTGTTTCCAATAAATATCGCGAGCCTCAGGATTGAAGGCGTCGTAGACCTTCACGCCCGAAGGATATTCCATAATTGGTGGCCAGACATGCGAAATACCGCTCTGTGGCCATGTCTCTATTGGCAAAAGCAGACCTTTGGCGTCGAGTTCGCGGAACTGCTGCGTCATCGGACCAAAACTTGCCCAAATGGAGATCATAAAATGAGCATGCTTTTTATGCACATTATCAATGAGTTGACGACCTTTGGCGAAATCTTCAGCCAAGAAATCCATAGCGTTCCATAGGTAGTTCGATCCCCAATATTGCCAGTCTTGAATTATACCATCGAGAGGAACATTCAGTTCGCGATACTTATCTACGATAGACTCCGTTTCGGCTGCCGATTTGTAGCGCTCTTTCGATTGCCAAAATCCGTATGTCCAAAGCGGAAACATAGGCACATCGCCAGTAAGCGCACGCATCTGAGCAACGACGCCATCGGCCGAACCGCCATACATAAAATAGTAGTCGATGCCATTGCCGCATTCGCTGTTGAACGTCATTCCATTGGCATCGTCGTCGAACTGCGTAGGGGAGTAGTTTTCCCAATAGATACCCCAACCTTTGATGCTCTGCAAAACGTTCTGAAAATCTTCGAGATTCGACTGCTCCATACGTTTGTGGCATCCGCGGCGGTTCATCTGTCCGTCTTGAATAGTGCCCAGACCATATATAGCCTCGTCTTTATCGAGCGTGAATGTTTGGCGCGCGTCATTTATATCGCACGATTTTTCGCGCAACAACACTTTGCCGTTGGCTGTTAGGAATGTCAAATTGCCCGTTTGGGTATCTTTGCGTACAGTCAAAACGTTGCTACTCACGTCGTTGCCTTTGCGCGTAACGTTGACCTGTTGTGGAGTCGCCGTCACAACAAGGCTCTTTGTAGGTTGCCCCTTGACGATGTGTACGATGTTAGGGGTGATGAATTCGATTGACTCCTCTTGTGCCCAAACCGCGGACGTAGCAAGTAAGGCGACACCGAGCGTTAGAATTGATTTTCTCATTGATTATAAAATTGTAATTAGACCAGTGGCGCAAATTTATAAGTTACGAAATATGAATTACAAACTTCTGTTGCTACTCTTTAGCTTGTTTGCGAATTTGTCTTATGATAGCTTTCGTTTTATCTAATCGTTTGCTTCCATAAACTATAGCAGCATCGTAGCCTTGGGCTCTTTGTTTCTGCTCTTCGGTGAATATGTATAAATAAGATGGCCAACCATAGCCCTCAACCGAAAAATAGTAGTTTTTGTCGCGCATAAGTCTACCTCCGTTGCTATTGAAGAAAGCGACTTTCTTGCCTACAAAATCAAAGAAATCTATACCATTTTTGCTTGCGAAAACATTCAGGCGTTGTCCTTCGCTTTCGGTTAGGCGAACATCGTTGTTCTCCTCGTGTTTATATTCGATAGAAATTTTAGTATCCAGCAAAAAATATCGTTGCTGTTCATAACGTTGAAGTTTGAAGCAGATAGGAATCTGGAAGTCGCTATACACAGGTTTGCTGCCACTATATGCTGGATTGAAGTCAATGTATTTCACTACGCGAAGAGCCTCTTTGTCCAACGCAGCTATGCCGGTGCTAAGTGCTATTTGATGATTGAACGTCTTGCCAAGCGTATCAATTTCGAAATAGACATAGCATTGCCGTTCCTCACCTTGCAAAATATTTACGTCGTAGTTAAGCCACCCTTCAACATAATGTGGTAACTCACCTGATGAAATTCTCTTGGGCGTAGGAAGTGTTTCCTCAAAGTTATCTATGAATACTTTTCCCCTCAATTCTTTCATTTTCAGAAAGGCTTGGTATTTGGGGTCGTCTATTCGAGTGGAGTCGATTGTTTGGGCATAAGTATATATCGAAAAGCATCCCCAAACTGATAGCAATAAGAATTTAGTGTAGCAAGCAATAACTGTATTTTTCATGATTGGAGAGCATTGGGTTATAAAACTGTAAAAATCATTTGTCTACGCGCAAAAATAAACATTTAATTACCATTCGAACGTGCAACGTAATTATGGAAAATTACTAGTTTGATGGAATGGATTTCTTCGCCTGTAATTTGAGGAAAATTGTTGAGTTACGATGGGTAAAATGTAGCTTATCTATCCCAATATCATTTCCTCTACTTTCTTTTTTGCTTGTTCTAAGATAGCATTTGCCTCCTGTTCCAAGACTTTCGCTTCGGCACGGATGGCGGAAATGTGGTCGACAATTTCGCGTTGTTTGAAGAGTGGAGGAAGCGGTAAATTAAACTTTTCTAAAAACGACGATGATACTCTTTGCTGTCCTGCGGATCCTCCAAAATACAGCATTGCCGTTTCTCTAACAATTTGCATGTGAAGTATATTGTGTATATATTCTATTGAGAGTTCGTTGGATCGTGGACGTAATACAAAAAACTCGGTAGAACCACAACCATATCCATTACTCAGATTCCTTGCAATTGCTGATTTGCCATTTTGCATACAAGGCGTAATCTTTGCCCACAACAAATCGCCATCCATAAATCTGGTATATCCTGTAGATTCAGAGACTTTTTTATCTTCCATGAATGATATTTCTGAATATATTTCATCAATTTGTTCCATTGGGACAAAAGAAATCTTCGTATCTGCCGTTAGTTTCCTATAAGGCGTTGAAGGATTGATAAAAGCGTATTTTGATAGTTTTACGTTATCATATCTTTTAGAAATGAGTTTGAGGCCATTCTTATATATGCTAGGATCCAGCCTTCCCCCATCAACATCCTTATAGTTGATAATAAAAGTCTTTTCGTGAGAATCTTCGGGCAAGGTTATCCCTAACTCGCCCAAAAGATATTGGTCGATTGAGGCAAGTTTGGCTTTTGATTCACTTAGTTTCTTCTTACGCTGAGATAGAGCTGCATTGTAAACATTTACTATTTGCTGCTGAATGTGTAGAGGGGGAACTGGAATTTTTAATGATTGCAATAAATCTAATCCAATCCCCGATTGATTATTCCAATTTGTACAAAGCGAAAAAAATATTTTGTTTCTTTGGTAAACATTCAAAATTATCCATATATACTCCGCATTGGCTTTCGTTTCGTCTACAACAATGGAAGTTATATGATTCGAAGTATAAAGCTCTCTTTCTTCTAGTAAAATAGCGGTTTTCCCTACTAATTCCTGACTATTCGTATTGTTGAACAATACAGTTCTTTTTTCTACGAAGCCAACAGTTTTTTGTAAAGGTACAAATACGTTTTTGTCAAAGACAAGCTCTCCATTATTGTTTATGTTAGTGGGTCTTATCTGAATATATCCGTTTTTCTCATCGGTTTGCTCATCCTTGCCAGCACCAAATCCAGAAGAAAAACTTACGCATACATCTTTCAATTTTACGCTATGACTCTGTGTAAATCGATGCAAGAAATTAGATGCATAGTAAATCGGATCCAATCTTCCTTCCAACTCCGAGAAGTTGACAAGGAAGATTTTGTTGGGGTCGATATTTTTGGGTACGCTGTATGGCATAATTCAAAGTGTTTCAATAAATTTCTTCAATTCTGCGCCAATCACTCCCAAATCGTTCACAGCCGTTTCTTTGCCTGTGGCGTCGTAGCCAATTTCATCGGCAATAGCCATGAATATCGGATAGTCGATGATTTCTTTTTGCAACTCTGCAAGGCGCTCTTCCAACTGCTCTTTCAGCTCCGAAACTTTCTGGTTGTATTTGTCTGCAATCTGTTGTTTCCAAATCTTGAACGCTTCTGTTTTTTCTATCTCTTTTTTGTCGGTTTTGCCTATTGTATTTTCAAATCCTGTGTGGTTTTTCAGAATTTTCTTTTTCTCGGCTTCCCATTTTTCGATGGTTGCCTTATAGTCGGCTTCGCTTTTTATTTTTTCTTTCAAATTCTGCCTTGAGTCTCTTATCTTTTCGCTCTGCTCATCAGTCCATTTCTTCAAGAACAAAACCGAACTTTTTACTCCTGCGCCTTTGGCGGCAAAAGCTTTTTGCGGCATACTTACCACGGCAACAATCCTGAACCATTCGCTAATGTTATTACGCACATATTGCAAAGTACTATTTGTCAAAATTCCATCAGGAATGACAATAGCAAGATAGCCACCTTCCTTCAAAAAGTTTCTATCCTGTTCAATAAAAAGCACTTCGGTACTTTGACTGTCGCGTTTTTTTACAGCCGTATTTTTTGTGTCGAGCCAGTCTACATCTTTTGTGCCGAAACAGAACTGATGCAGATATGCGCTTTCTGTCTGTTTTATCACACTACCAAAGGGCGGATTTGTGATTATCAAATCGAACGTACCATAAGCAAATCCCGTGTTGGCTGTCTTAGCAATAATAGCCTCATCACGCAAAAGTCCATCACTTGCAATAACATTTGTATGACCATCATCGTGGATAATCATATTCATCTTAGCGGTTCGGGCAATTTGCTCGTTTATCTCTATACCGAACAGGTTATTTGATGCAAAATCGTGCCAATGTTTGTAATATTCAACAGACCCCTCTTCATAGAAATCGCCAGCCTGCTGTCGCACTTTATCAAGGGCATAAAGCAAGAATCCACCACTACCGCACGAAGTGTCGAGCACTTTCGAATCGTTTTTAATCGGGAGCACATCAACAATAAATTTCACAATATTTCTCGGTGTGAAATACTGTCCAAAGTCGCCTCGAAAATATGTACCCATAAATGTCTCAAACGCCTTTCCTTTACTATCGAGGTCGGTTTTTGAAAGATTTACGCCCTGCAAATAGCTAACTACGGTGCGAATGCGTTGCGGAGTTAGTCGGATATTGTCCTTGAAAACTTCCTTGTCTCGCTGTTTGCCTTCATCGTAAAGGTCAAAGATGCGTTTGGCAAGGTCAGTGGTTATTTTTTGCTCCACCTTGTCAATATCTTGCTGTGATGCATTTTTAGGCTTTCCAATATCGAAAATTTGAAAATCGTATGGCTCACCTTTTTTGCGAGGCTTACGCTCGTCCCATATTTTGCAGAAAATCAATTTGTCCAACTCGTCAAAAGCGTCTGATGGATTCAACTCACCACCAGCCCAAAGCGATTGGTGCGCTTTCTTGAAACGGTTTGTAAGTTCACTTTCCGAAACCTGTTCAAGGTCGAAAAATTGTTGTTTAATTTCATCATTGCCAGCATCCTCTCCCTTTACACGGCCACCTTTCACATAGTTGTATTTGGGCACAACCTTGCCATATATCGGGATGTTTGGAATCTGTATGCGCGTCTGTCGTTCCTTATCTATTTGCAGATAAGAATCCTTGATGCCCGAAGTAGTCCAAATATATTTTACTGTACCAGAAAGTGCGTATGCATAGCTTGCAGCCTGCTCGATGGCTTGCGCAAACTCCGCTTCTGAAACTTCTTGTTTTTTGCACTCCACAATGATAGAAGGATTCAGACACATATCATCGTCATAGACAATAATATCAGCCTCTTTTGTGCTTGCCCCCATTGTAACCTTCTCGAATAATTTGATTCTGTTTTGAGGGTAATTATAGACGAGAACCAATTTCAGAAACGACTCTGCTTCAACTTGTTCTTCTGGGTCAAGGTAATTTCGTGATTTGTTTTGGTATATATAGGTAATGCGACTTAAATCGTCGTTAAACGAAACAAGTTTCTTTTCGATCCCTTTTTTTATAATTTCATCCATAAGTATGCTATAAAACAATTATCACTCTCGAATAGAAGCAAACGCTGTTGATTAATAATATGTTAATTCAAAAAATTACTTCATTCAATACTGTTTTTGTCGTTAGTATTCAATTCTTTATGTTGCAATTGAAACAATTCTTTTTGTTGTTCTATTTCTCGTCTGAGTTCCTCCTCGGTGGGCATTAGAGGCATATACTTGGCGGCAAAAAGATTTTGGTTGTCGTGCAAAACCGAATAACGGGCAATGTCTTTGCTCGTTTCACTGCAAAGCACAATGCCAACAGTGGGGTTGTCGCCATCGGTACGTTTCAAATCGTTGTACATACGCACATACATATCCATTTGCCCAACATCTTGATGCGTGATTTGACCCTTTTTCAAGTCAATCAGCACAAAGCATTTGAGAATGTAATTGTAGAAAACGAGGTCGATGTAGAAGTCTCCCACATCAGTAAAAATATGTTGTTGCCGCGCCACAAACGCAAATCCACGTCCGAGTTCCACCATAAACTCCTGCAAGTGCGTAATCAAGCCTTTTTCTAAGTCAGTTTCCGCATAATCTGTGCTCTGTCTAAAACCAAGGAACTCAGCAATCAGAGGACTTTTTAGGATTTCCGATTTATCGGGAACGGACTTATTTTCAGACTTATCCAAAATCTGCGGCTGCTTAAAGTGCCGTTCAAAATATTGAGTGCTTATGTTTCGGTCTAATGTTCGCACGCTCCACATCTCTTGCGATGCTGTTTGCAGATACCAACGGGCAGCAACAGGATTCTCCACACGCAAAGTGGTAAGAATATGCGTCCACGATAAATTGTGCAATCGTGATTGCACAATTCCTATATCATTGTATGTTATGTAAAAGGATCTGAAATACTGCAAATTACGTTTGCTGAAACCTTTGCCGTATGCAATAGTTAGTTCTTTCGACAAGATTTCTATCAGATGCTTACCATATTCGGCGCGTTCGTTGCCTTGCTGTTCTTGCTCTACAATGCGTTTGCCAATGTGCCAATAAGAGTTTATCATAACAGAATTAACGGCCCCGTATGCAGCTCGGCGCCCCTGTTCAACGATTTTCTTGATGTCGTTGACAAATGATGATTCCGTTATGTTTGAAAGTTCGTTTGGCATTAGCAAACACTGTAATTAACTATAGTTAGTATTCAATTCTTTATGTTGTAATTGTGACAACACATTAGGTTAATCAATTTTCCAGTTACAAGTGTTCTGTACTGCTATATAAAACGATTAATCATGCAATATTACGAAATCTTTGTTGAACAAATGCCGAGTACGCATGTCGTAAAGACAAAGGACTTAATTTGAAAGATTCTCAACGAGCAATAAATGTATGTGATTTACATACATCAGCAAAAAATCAAAATGCAAATCATATGTCCCTTGTGCGCAAAGACCATAATCATGTTGTCAACTTGTTAATAATTAATAAATTACTACGAAAAGAAAACAGTTTCGTTAGTTTAATTCGGTGATAACGGTATGAATAGCTAATTTTGCAGTCGAAAAAAATAAGTACAACGATATAGATATGATTACAGTAACCGATTTAGCAATTCAATTCGGCAAAAAACCTCTGTTTGAGGATGTTAACCTTAAGTTTACACCCGGCAACTGTTATGGCGTCATTGGCGCAAATGGTGCTGGCAAATCTACATTTTTGAAAATTCTATCTGGTCAACTCGAATCGACGAGAGGTCGTGTGGAGATGGCTCCTGGCGAACGTCTCTCGGTGCTTGGTCAGAACCACTTTGCTTTTGAAGAAAACACGGTTATAGATACCGTCCTTATGGGTCATAAACGCCTGTGGGATAACATACAAAAGAAAAACGAACTCTATGCAAAGCCAGACTTCAACGACGAAGATGGCAACGAGATTGCTCGCCTCGAAGAGGAGTTTGCCGAGATGGATGGCTGGAATGCCGAGTCGGACGCTGCAAACCTCTTGAGTGGTCTTGGCATAAAGGAAAACTTGCATCAGCAACTGATGAAAACCCTTACTGGTAAAGAGAAAGTGAAAGTTCTTCTCGCTCAAGCTCTTTTCGGTAATCCAGATAACCTATTGCTCGACGAGCCTACCAACGACCTCGACCTCGATACCGTGCTCTGGCTCGAAAACTACCTTTCGTCTTTCGAAAATACGGTGATTGTTGTTTCGCACGACCGTCACTTCCTCGATAATGTCTGCACCGATATTGTGGATATTGATTATGGCAAGATTCGTCCGTTTGCAGGTAACTACTCATTCTGGTATGAGTCTTCGCAATTGGCTCTGCGTCAGCAAGCTGCGCAAAACAAGAAGGCCGAAGAGAAGAAGAAAGAACTCGAAGAGTTCATACGCCGATTCTCTGCCAATGTGGCTAAGAGTAAGCAGACCACTTCGCGCAAGAAGATGCTCTCTAAACTTAATATTGAAGAGATTCAGCCATCTACGCGTCGCTATCCGGGCATAATATTTACTCCAGAGCGTCAGGCTGGCGACAAAGTGCTCGAGGTGAAGAAACTTGGTTACACCACACCTGAAGGCGAAAAGCTCTTCGACGATGTGTCGTTCAATATTGAGCGTGGCGATAAAATTTCGCTCCTCTCTCACGATGTGCGCGCTACCACTGCTATGTTCCGCATTCTTGCTGGCGAACTTCAGCCAACTACAGGTACTTTTAGCTGGGGTCAGACCATAACTATGTCGTATCTGCCACTCGACAACACGGAATACTTCAAAAAAGATCTCGACCTCACTTCGTGGTTGGCTCAGTTTAGCTCTAATACCGAGGATTATTTCCTACGTACATACTTAGGAAAAATGCTCTTCTCGAACAACGATTTTGTGAAGAAAGCTCCTGTGCTTTCGGGTGGTGAGAAGATGCGTATGATGATTGCCAAGATGATGCTTGCAAATCCTAATGTGATTATGCTCGATCACCCAACCAACCACCTCGACATGGAGTCGATTCAGGCTTTCAACAACAACATGAAGACCTTCACCGGCAACATACTTATGACTTCGCACGACCACGAGTTTATCCACACCGTCTGCAATCGCGTGATAGAGATTACGCCAAACGGCACGATAGATAAATACATGGATTTCGAAGATTATATGGAAGACGAGGCTATCAAAGCTCTTCGTGAATCGAAATACGCTCAGTAATAGCTATTAGATATTGATGAGAGATTTGTTGTTGTGGTGGCAGCAAATCTCTCTTTTTTGTTCAGTTCTCGCGCAGAAGACACAGATTATAAAGGATATGACTATTGATGTTTATGATGATTTGTGGTATGTATTTTTCACAATTTGTGGGAAATAAAAATCTGTGCAAATCCGTCTAATCCGTGTATATCTGTGTTTACATAATACATACGTATGTCTGAAAATAGCAACAATAAATCACTGCAAACACTCCCATATTGTGGCTGCGTAGACCATTGGGCGCGCCTTATTTACGGAGGCGGAAAACTCACTGCCGACGGCGTGTACCAGCGACGCACGTTCCGTTCGCGCACCATAATTATGTCTGCCAATGGTCCGCTTGCTATCACTGTGCCTGTGGTGGCAGAATATGGTAAGCCTTATCGTGATATTCGTCTCAACTACGATACCGATTGGTCCACGCAACACCTGCGCGCAATAATGTCGGCGTATAGTAGTTCGCCGTTCTACGAATATTTTATCGACGACTTTGAGCGCGTCTACAATACTCAGCATGAGTTTTTGGTCGATTTCAACACAAAAATCATGTCCGTCATTGCCGAACTTATCGATGTGCGTATTCCGCAAGATATATGGCAAACAGACAATTCTGAGCATTGCGAAGAAGATTTGCGCATAGCTATTGAGCCTAAATTTCAACATCTGCTACGCACAAGCGAAGTGCCGTATTATCAGGTGTTTAGTGATAAATATGGCTTCGTGCCACACTTGTCTATCCTCGATTTGATATTCAATATGGGTCGCGAGAGCCGTCTTATTTTGCGCGAAATGGCGGGGTGTAGTGGAGAGAGTAGAGGGTAAAGAGTAGAGTGGAGAGTATAAAGTTTAGAGTATAAAGTGTAAAGTTTAGAGAGTAGTGTAGTTGCCAATTCAATCTACACTACTCTCTACGCTTTTATCTCTACACTTTCAACTTTCAATTTATTCAGGTAACATAATAATCGTTGCGCAGTTGCCGTCGGCTTTCATTTTAGCAACCATTCTGGCGTGCCGGGGTAGTTTTGCTCGATGCTCTCCCACGAAGGCTGGAAAGGTCCGTCGCAGATGGGTATGTCGAGCTGAATATCGTTGAATGTATTCACGTCGGCCAACGGTACACTGGCCATAGGTTTCGGGCTATCCACTTCGGGAATAGCAGGAACGGCAGGTAGCTCTTTGCCCGCCTTCAGCTGTGCGTTGGCTGTTACCGCAAGGGTCAGAACGGCAACGGTTGTTAGGAGTCTATTCATATATATTATGCTTATTTACGAGGCGCAAATTAGCCTAAAATGGACTTCCGTTGCAACTTTTTTTCTGCTGCTCGCCGCCCTTCGCGTAAAAATGAGGTTCAATATTATACCTACAATGGCTGACCGAAATCACTCAAAGTCTCTTCCTCTTTTTCGCGGACATACCAACCTATTTGTGGCGTAAAGGTTCCTGTTGCGGCATCGGCATCTACATCGATTATGCCTGCAATGAGCTCATAATCATACTCATTCACTACGCCGTTTAGCAAAATTTCTACGTATTTTATAGGTACGCAAACTTGGCTTGGTGATACTGACAAAGTCCAAGCTTGATGTTTGATGGTTTTCCCATTCTTATCTGGAAAGAATTTCAATATCCAACCATTAACTTCTGTTGGTCTCGAACCAAATCGAGCGCAACTTGGACCGCGCCATTCGTCAGTTTCCCATTTTCTAACTATGCTCTTCCAGAAACGTTGCTTGGGTTTGCCTTCTGCTGCCTTGATAAATTGCGTAAGTATGGGTTCTAACTCGTATATCCAATCTTCCATTCCGAATTTTGCCAATTGCTTTGCCTTCTCAAGCAGATGTCTCCAATCGTCAGCTGTGCCTTGTAGTGTTATGCTTGGAATTCCACAGGCCGCATAGAATAGTTCATAATCGAAATACGCTTTCACGCAATCCATCAACGTGGCTTCTGATGCTATTCGCGCGTTTTTAGTGGTGGTTGAGAAATCGGCAGTTATAATATCGGCAATGCCGTTTTTTGTGTTGCGCTTAATCATTGTAGAAAAAGTGTCGACCATTGCCGCCCAATTATATTGCTTGGGATTCAATTGCTCTTTCAATACTATTTTCAACGTCGCTTTCCCTTCATGTTCGACGAAACGGCTGCGCAACTCCTCAGCATGTGCATTTACATACTTAGAAAAGCCTTGACAAATGGTAATCCATATCATGTCGGGCGACAACACGAGTGGATGATGGTCGGTATAAGCACTAACGCAGCAATAGTACAAGACATCTTGTCTGCTTGTGTCGTAATATTTTTTCTGTGGTGCAGGCAAATCCTCGTCCACAACGAATGTTATGCTTGTGTCGGTTTTGGCTATTACTACAGATGCTTGCGCTTGCAAAACTGTTGCACAAAGAATGAAAGCAAGAGTGGAAAGACGTTTCATTGTAAATATTTTTTGCATGCAAGATAAATATTTATTCCTTCTCAATGAGGCGCTTCCCATCATAAATCCCCTAATCCATCACCAAAAGGTCATAGCGAATTTTGTCGTTGGCCATGGGCTGCGGTTGTACGGCTGGCGTTTTATGTATGAGCGTTTTGTTGCCCTTGGGTTGCGTGGCTGTAGGCTGCAATTGCGGCATCGGTATGGCTTGGGCGGTGTCGAGCGTTGTTGGGGTGTCGTTTACGCGTATGTATACCGTATCTACTAACGCTGTCATTGGAGCGGTGGATTTCAAGTGACTATCGGTCCAAACGCCAAAGAAGAAGCCAATCATTATGGCGGCAGGAATGGTTACTATCCAAGCTGGGAAGCGCGTGTGGCGTTTCTGACTCCATGGTGCAATGTTCTGTTGCTCGTTCGATTCGTCGCGAAGGCTGCGTGCCATGCGAGCTATATCTTCGTTATTTATTTTCATATTGCTTGAGTTGTTGTTTTATCGTATTCATGGCTTTGTGTAGTCGCGATTTTACAGTGCCCTCGGCAAGCGCGGTAATCTGTGCAATCTGCGGAATGGTGAGCTCCTCCTCGTAATGAAGCGAGAAGAGTATAGCGTAGGGCTCGGGCAAGTGGCTGAGCACCTCACGCAGAGCGTTGTGGAAGATGTTCATATCAATATTTACATCGATATTATTATCACTAACTACATCCTCGTGTTCGTCGGAGACGAGTGTGAGTTGGTTGCGGAAGTGATTCTTGAGCAAGTTATACGCAATGGTATAGAGCCACGAGCGGAAGTTGCGCCCGTCAACGTAGCTTTCGCGGGCTGCATAGAGCCGTAAAAACGTATCGTGCATAAAGTCGGCAGCCAAATCTTTGTCATCGGCGAGTCTTCGCGCGAAGAAACCCTGCAACCGCCGCGCATGACGGTTGTAGAGTTCTTCGAAAGCTCGCTCGCTACCATTGGCGGCACGCTGCATCAGCTGTTCGTCGGTTTGCGCCGACATTCGGAATGGTATCAGCATCGTGTTGGCTTACTTCACTAATAGGTTCAAAATGTTCTGTTTGTGCTCTTCGCTGAGCGTTGTGTTGGTTACGCCATTGAGTAGCAAACTCTTAAGCCACGTGTAATGCTTCGTGTCGTTCTTTTCATGATAGTATGGTAGAAGGTCGGCAAGTAGCACAGCATAATTAGCGTTAAGTCGCTGTCCAACAATCCAATCGGGGTGAAACGATACTTTCAAGTATTCAAGTAAATATTTTTCCTCAACGTTGTGGCGCTTCACAGCCAAATTGTCGTACGAATTCTTAGAATACTTCAGCAGCAATCCTTCGTTGTAGAGATTCTCTTTCCAGGGCTCAATATTATTGCTCTGCATCAGCGTAGAGAAGTAAACCTTGTTGCCATACTTATCTATAATTGCCTGAACAAGAGCGTGTTCGTTATCGTAGAAGTCGCTCATTTTAGTTATAGGTTTTAGCGAAGGCATAGGTATGTCGAGCTTTTTGAACAACCAGTTGCGGTACTCTTCAAGTAAAAGAAAAGAGAGACAGATGATGGTTTTGTCGCCATGTACGTTCATGCCTTCTTGAATTAGCCATTTAGGTATGATCGTGGCATCGCCATTACCTATGTATATACCGCCATCGGCCATGCCTTGCATCTCGTTGTAGCTATATCGTAGCACATTCTCGGAGTAGATGCCGCTCTCGAAGTACCGTTTTGCCATCTCTGCTTTGCGAGCATCATCGCCCCTCATGGCAAAGTAGCAAACCCACGTGTCGTAGTCGGCAAATTGCATCTCGTTGGGCAGATTGGCAAGGGCTGCTTCAGCATACGTAATCATATCGTCGCTCAATCCGAAACCCATTTTTACTCCACGAAAGGCGCAGAAGTTGAATGTATACGTATCAGGAATGGCTTGCTGCATCTCTACCAGCACTTGGTGCGGCAAGGAATTTTTTGTGGCATTGCGTTCTTTGTATTGCGCTGCTGCGAAGTAGTTACGCCACGCCTCTTCGTTGGTAGGGTTTTGAAGCACAACATTGTGCCACGCCTCGGTTTGCACTGCATACCATGCCGTATCACGCTCCGCAATGATCATTCCCTCGATTTTCTCTGGTTTGGTTTGTGCTGCCAGCTGTGTTGCTATCATAATACTTACGACGCACAACCATGTTTTTTGTTCTTTCATTGACTTCGTTGTTTTATGGTTAAACATATTCAAGTTTCTGACAGCGCATACACAGAAACGGAAGAATCGTTCACGAAAAGTGAAAAAAAATATGTTGAACGTGGTATAAATATGAAACTAAAATTAGCGCAATATTTATGCGGAATAAAAAAGCGAACAACTAAATTCGCGCCCAAATTCAAAAACTAAAAGAAATATGTTGAAAGGAATAATATCAATCTCAGGTCATAGTGAACTCTATAAGATAGTCTCACAAAGTCAGCGAACAATGGTCGTAGAATCGCTCAAAGACAAGAAACGTCAGTCGGTGCAGCCTACACAGCGTTTGAGCGCATTGCAAGATATTTCTATGTATACCGAAGATGGCGATGTGAAACTTGCAACCGTTCTTGCTAACGTATGCAAAGAGGCTAAAGGTCAACCCGTTCTTGATGCTAAAAAAGCTTCTGCTGATGAGCTCAAGGCTCTTATGAATAAGGTGTTGCCTAACTGGGATAAAGATCGAATATACACTTCAGATTTGAAAAAACTCTTCTCGTGGTACAATCAGCTACAGGCATGCGGACTCGTAGCAGAAGATATGGACAAAGAAGAGGAATCGGCCAAGGCTGAGTAATAATAGTTAGTGTATAAAAGATAGATGTGATGTTTTTTTCCGTAATTATACCTGTATATAATCGCCCGGAAGAAGTAGAGGAACTCCTCGATTCGCTTACGTTGCAGTCGGAGCGTGATTCTATGGAGGTAATTGTGGTGGAAGATGGCTCTGCTGTGACTTGCAAGAAAGTGGTAGAGAAGTTTTCTAATCAGTTAAATATCACATATTTATATCAAGAAAATAAAGGTCCAGGCAAGGCGCGTAATTATGGAGCTTCGATAGCAAAGGGTAAATATTTGCTCTTTTTCGACTCCGATTGTGTCTTGCCTTCCGACTTTATGCACCAAACAAAACTACACCTCGAAAAGGAGCCGCTTGAATGCTTTGGTGGTCCCGACAAGGCTCATAAGTTCTTCACACGCGTGCAGCAAGCCATATCCTATTCCATGACGTCGTTTCTCACAACGGGCGGCATTAGAGGAGGCAAAAAGAAGATGGATAAATTTTATCCACGAAGCTTCAATATGGGCGTGCAGCGATCTGTGTTTGAGGAGATTGGCGGTTTTGGCTCTATGCGTTATGGCGAAGACATTGACTTCAGCATGAATGTGGTAGAGTATGGCTACAAAGTGGGTTTGATAAGCGAGACGTTTGTATATCATAAACGTCGCAACACGTTCAAATCGTTCTACAAACAAGTGTTTTGTTCTGGCACAGCGCGAGTAACATTGGCATTGCGTCATAGTGGAGCACTTAAGTTGGTTCATTTGTTGCCATCGGCACTCGTAGTGGCTATTCCTACAACGATAGTTTTAGGAGTGGTTTATAATCCGCTTTTCTTTTTTGTAGTGCCATTTTGGTTGTTTATGCTAATAGCCGATGGCATGGTGAAAACAGAGAGCTTTCGTACAGGATTGCTTTGTGCCGTAGCCGGATTTATACAAATAGGCGGTTATGGCTTAGGCTTTATTACTGCGTTGACGCGTAGATTGTTTGGTAAAGAGAAAGGACACGTTTATTTCAAGACGACGTTTTACAAGTAGCATAGTTTAGTATTTAACACAATGTTCGTTTTACGTGTTTTGCTGAATTTTATTCCATACGTAAAATAAGTACGACATGATTGAAGATAAAAGGTTACTTTCGCAGCAAAATTCAAAAAACATTAAGAATAACAAAATAAGAGAGAAATGAAGAAGCACAATTTCTATGCAGGTCCTTCGATACTGCCACAGTACACAATTAAAAATACAGCTGATGCAGTGCTCGATTTTGCCGGAACTGGTCTTTCTCTGCTCGAGATTTCGCACCGTAGCAAAGAATTCCAAGCTGTAATGGACGAAACCCAAGCTCTTTTCAAGGAAATACTTGACATTCCAGCTGGTTACGAAGTAGTATTCGTAGGTGGTGGTGCAAGCCTCCAATTCTGTATGGTTCCTTACAACATTCTTAACAAGAAGGCCGCTTACCTCAAGACTGGTGTTTGGGCTAAAAAAGCTCAAAAAGAGGCTACCGCTTTCGGCGAAGTTGTTGAAGTTGCTTCTTCCGAAGACAAAACTTTCTGCTACATTCCTAAAGGTTTCGAAGCTAAAGTTCCTACCGATGTAGATTACTTCCACATCACTACCAATAACACTATTTATGGTACCGAGCTTCATAAAGATCCGGAAGTGAAAGTTCCTCTCGTAGCCGATATGTCTTCTGATATCTTCAGCCGTCCTATCGACATCTCTAAATATTCTATTATCTACGGTGGTGCTCAGAAAAACCTCGCTCCTGCAGGTCTCGCGTTCGCTATCGTAAAGGTTGATGCTCTTGGCAAGGTTGATCGCCACATTCCTACAATGCTCGACTATCGTACGCATATCGATGCTGGCTCTATGTTCAATACTCCTCCTTGCGTAGCTGTTTATGGTGCACTTCAAACCCTCAAATGGCTCAAAGCTGAAGGTGGTGTCAAAGAGATGCAGCGTCGTGCTCTTGTTAAGGCCGACAAACTTTACTCAGCTATCGATGGCAGTCGTATTTTCCGTCCTACCGTTACCGACCACGAAGATCGTTCTTACATGAATATCTGCTTCGTAATGAAGGACGAATACAAAGATCTCGAGAAGGAATTCCTCGATTTCGCTACAGCTCAAGGCATGATTGGTATCAAGGGTCACCGTTCGGTTGGTGGTTTCCGCGCTTCTACCTACAACGCTCTCCCTGTTGAGAGTGTCGACGCTCTTGTAGCTGTTATGAAAGAATTTGAAAGCAAACATTAATTGAGAGAGAATATCTAAGTTGAAAGCCGTGAGGTGAACTCTTACAGCTTTCAACTTTCTCTTTTTTTAGATAGTTAATCGTAAATATTTATATAGATATGACAAAAGTATTAGTTGCTACCGAAAAGCCTTTTGCTAAAGTTGCTGTCGATGGCATTCGTAAAGAAGTAGAAGCTGCAGGTTTCGAACTTGCATTGCTCGAAAAATATACCGATAAGAAACAGCTCCTCGATGCAGTGAAAGATGCTGATGCTATCATCATTCGTTCAGATATTGTTGATGCTGAAGTGTTCGATGCTGCTAAGAATCTTAAGATTGTTGTTCGTGCTGGTGCTGGCTACGACAATATCGACCTCAATGCTGCTACGGCTCACAAAGTATGCGCTATGAACACTCCAGGTCAGAACGCCAATGCTGTTGCTGAGCTTGCACTCGGTCTTATGGTTTATGCTGTTCGTAACTTCTTCAATGGAACTTCGGGCACCGAACTTATGGGCAAGAAACTTGGTATCCATGCATACGGCAACGTAGGTCGCAATGTGGCTCGCGTGGCTAAAGGTTTTGGTATGGATATTTACGCTTTCGATGCTTTCTGCCCTAAAGAAGTTATTGAGAAAGACGGTGTGAAGGCTGTGGCTTCTGTAGAAGAACTCTATTCTACGTGCGACATCGTTTCGCTCCACATTCCTGCTACTGCCGAGACTAAGAATTCTATCAACTATGCTCTCGTAAATCGTATGCCTAAAGGTGGTATCCTCGTAAATACCGCTCGCAAAGAGGTTATCAACGAGGCCGAGCTCATCAAGTTGATGGAAGAGCGCCAAGATTTGAAATATATCGCCGATATTATGCCAGCTGCTAACGACGAGTTCGCTCAGAAATTCGCAGGTCGCTACTTCGCTACTCCTAAGAAGATGGGTGCGCAGACCGCCGAGGCAAATATCAACGCTGGTATTGCCGCTGCAAAGCAAATCGTTGGCTTCATAAAAGATGGTAACGAGAAATTCCGCTTGAACAAATAATTACGAAATAAGTACGTAGCTTCCATGCGTACGTCGGCCTCCATGTAGCCTCCTCGGTTATATGGAGGCTGTTTTTGTTTGCTGAGGCTTTTCATTAGAAAAAGTGACCTCCGAATAGAGCGAATATTATCACACAGATTTCACAGATTTGAACAGATTCTCGCAGATATATATAACCACGTAATAAACCTGATGCCCACAAATTGAGGTTAATTACTCCACGAATCGAGACAAATATTTATCGCAATTGGTGAATGCAATTTGTTCCAATTTGTGAGCGGTTAGCAACGAAACGCTCTAAAAACACGGAATGTTACCTGTTAGGATTGTTTTTTCATCGGTTAAGATGTTCTATGTTAGCTCCATACATATCGAACTTTCACATTTTTCTAACCGTCAAATGCTCGAATAATCACATTTTCATAACCATCAAGTGTTCAAATAATCACATTTTCATAATTATGAGTTACAAATTATGAATTGTGAATTATTATGAGATCCTTCGTTGCACTCAGGATGACAAGTTCAATTACGAATTACGAGTTACGAATTATGAATTCTCAGTTCTAGGAGATCCTTCGCTATGCTCAGGATGACAACAGAGAATTATGAATTTTCAATTTTCAACTTTCAATTTTCTTCCTTCGGTATGCGCATCCAAACCATCTACGTACATGCATACGGCTTCGGCATAGCCAGCATTCATCTGACCAGCGTTGGTTACATAGCATTGGTAGCTGAAGGTGTGCTTACCGCGTGGTAGGCGTTCAACGAAGAAATCGACTGAGGCGTCGTGTGGTGAGAAGTAGTGAGGTATGGTGCTTTCGTTGTTGTGGCGTGGCAACCACCACCAACCATGATACTCGCTTGTTTGATCAATTGGTTCGAAAGCGGCTGGACGGTAGTCGCTGATGCGCACAAAATCCATGTCCTCGGCAGTTGTCACGGTGAGCGTTATAGTTACTTTGTCGCCTACTTTGGTGCCACCTTCGATGGTGCGAGTTATGCTTATGTCGGCGGAGTTGTTGGCCGCCATTTGGTCAGTGGCAAGTAGGGCGGTGCGTTGCCAATTGCCCCACGATGCAAGTTGTGAGGTATGGTCTATAGTTACCTCATTCGGACTTGGCGAAATGCTTGTCTGACCGCTCACCTCTATGTCTTTATCGTCATACGTAATAGTATCTACATAATGGTTGTCGGTGTCTTGTGTCAGTAAGGCAAGCACTGCGCGCGAAGTGGCTTGGGTGTCGTTCCAATGCACAGAGCGTTTTTCGCGCAGGAGCCAATTCATCACGCGAGGCTGGTCGGCATTGTCGACGTCGATTTCGTTCATAGCTATGATGAGCATAGCGTGGTTGAATGTTTGGTCGGCATACCAGAAATGGCCACGCAGACTTATGTGAGCCGTGTATTCGTCGGGGCGAACAAGATTTTCGGTAACGGAGCGTAGCAAGCGCTGAGCCTCTTTGGCGCGACCAATGCGGTTGAGAATTACGGCAGCCATCAGTTTTTGCGTCGGGTTGTTGAGGCGCGAAGCTACAGGAATGGAAGCCACAGCACTCTTCATTGCAGGGTCGGAGGTTTTGATGCCCTGCAAGCAACTAAGCGTGTAGAGACGATGCAGCATCAAGTAGTCGGCTTCGGGGTTCTTCACCTTGTCGCGCTCCCATTGTTCAACCTCTTTTGCCACTTGGCTCTCTATGTATTTTTGTCCCTTCTGGCACATCTCGCTCACGTCGGCGCTATTCACCATGCCATAGCGCAAAAGCATTCCAAGAGTAGACAGAATGTGGCGTGTGATGTATTCCGAGCCGTCCATACCTTTGAACCAAGGGAACGAGCCGTCTGAGAGTTGCATCTTTTGTAATTTGCTTAGGGCAGAGTTGTAGGTCTTGCGCGAGGTGTTGTCGCTGAGCATACGTACGACATCGCGGTCGTGCTGCTTCTGGAATGTGTTGAAACGCACCCATGGCGAGTTTTTCTCCATATTATGCTCAGTAAGTATGCTCGAGTTGATGTTTTTGCGGAGCGAATCGACCCACATCTGCACATCGGCACGCTTCATAAGCATCATAGCTATTGCTGATGATTCTATTTGTCCGAGATAAGTATCCGACGATGGCCAAGCGCAATCGTGAAGGTGGGGTAGTGCACGTAGTACCTCGGTCCATGCGTTGCAAGTGTAGCTAAACGAACTTGCGAGTTCACCATCGTTGTTGCTGAACGGATTGTGCAAGGTGTGTTTGCCATTCTTTAGCAATATGAACGACTGACTCTCGGTAATCTCTTTGTAACGCGAACGCACAGGCAAAGAGTGACGTTCTCCATCGGAGAATTTGCCATCGGAAGCCGACATAGCTATGCGTAGCGAATCAGCGCCATCGGGCACAACCATAGTGAAGCGGAACGTATGTTGCTGCGCCGTTGTGGCAGAAGTCTGTTTTTGCGTTTGGTCGTTCACTTGCAATGTAGCTATGATGTTGCTGCACGCGCTGTCGCAAGTGGCTGTCATACTTATGCTTATGGTATCGCCTTCACACACGGTGCGTGGCAGCCAAGCTTTTACGGTAAGCGGCTTGCTCACAACGAGCGTTTTGCTGAGGTAGCCGCCATTCATCTGTTTGTCGTGGGCTATGGCTTGTAGGCGATAAGTGGTTATGTTATCGGGCAGCGTGAACGAGAATGTTGCGTTCCCCTCGCTATTGGTTTGCAGATGAGGATAGAAGAAAACAGTTTCGCGGAAGTCGGTGCGGAGCTGAGGTTTTGTAGCCGATTCCTCTTCAATAATGCCAAGACTATTTTCTACCATTGGCGGAGTTGGTGGCTCGGGCTCACCTTCATAGGCTAAAAATCTATTCTGCACCACAGCACCGGTAAGGAGCGACTTCTTTTGCACTCCATAACCAACCATAACAACCTCGTCCAGTGCGTCATCGCTTACTTTTTCTTCTTCTATTTCTATGAATTCTTCTGCTGCAATCGCATTCGCACTTTTTCTACCTCTAATACGTACGTGGTTATATACATTTGCGCGATACATTGGATTGTAGCGGCCGAGGTCGAGTGTGATTATATCGGTAATATCACGATTGGAATAGATATTATGGTTGATAAATGTATGACCATTCTGAAGCTTTGGCGCATCTTTATGCCACGACACGCTGCCACGTTGTATATCGAGAAATCTGCAATATGAATGCGAATTAAGCGAATTGCGATAGAAACGCGCGTTCCACGAATTGGAGCGAATGCGGTCGAGGCGCGTGTCGTACATCGAAGCTAATATTTCGGCTTCGGGCGCACCGTTTTTGCTGCCAATGGTGAATGTGGCTGTTTGTGTAGCGCCCGGCACATTATGGTCGCGCCACGTAGCAAGCTGTATGTCGAGGTCGGTATTCTCTTCGGCTTTCTGCACCGACATCGACTCGTCGAAGGTCTCGTTGTCCTTGGTTATGCTCGCCATAATATGCAGTTCCATGTAGTTGAGTTTGCTCACAGGAATAGCCACCGACAGTTGCTTTATCTCGCCCGACAGCGCTACATAACGGCGGTCGATAATCTTGCCAGCATACTCCACCAATACCAGTATTTTAGCTTTGGGCAAGTTGCTGCCAACGTAGAAATGATAATCCTTGCCAGGCGTGAATTGTTTGTCGGTTCTGCCAAGGTAAATCTCTCTCTTAAGCTCGCACTTGCCCTCGTGAGCGCGCAGACAAAAGTCGCGTTCCGCCCCAAGAGTTTTGCCAGTGTAGCTCGTGGCCTCCGCCGTAATGCGGTAGACGCCCGTAGCCATATCTTTAGCCGAAATACTTATTGTGGTGTCGCCATTCACTTCTACCGTTTTGCGCAAAATGGTGTCGGCAACGGTGTAAATAGGAAATCTTTCGTATGTATGAGTAGTAGAGCCTATTATGGTGTCGCTCTCGAGCCCTACGTATGGCTTGTAGCCTCGCGATGGACGCATCTTGCAAATGGTGTAAGTAACCTTATTGCGGTATGGCTGACCATTGAAGTTATGGCTATAGAGCCTGAACGAAATGCTGTCCGTATTCTCGAATTCATTGTTTGCGAACAACTCCAACGAACTACCATATTCGCTCACCACAACGCGAGTTTCGGCTTCGGTAGTTTCGCCTGCAAGGTCGGTCATCTCGGCGAAGATAGGGTAGTCTTCATAATCATCGGTGCTATCGGTGGCAAGCGTGTAGCTGAAACGCCCATCAACATCGGTGCGCACGATGCAAGTGGTGTCGTATAACACGTCTTCGATTTCTATCTGCGCATCTATAATAGGCTTATTATCAATAGAAAGAGCTCTTCCGCTCACCTTCACGCTATCGCCAGGCGCAATGGCTACTTTTATTGGCTCGAACTCAATGCGGTTGCCGCTGCGTTTGTATTCCTCAATACTTATGCTGCAATAACTTGATGCAGATTTATCTCTCTTCGCGTTTATCTCAATGTTTGCATAGCCGAGGTCAACGTCCTTAGGGATGCGCAGTTTGCAGCTTGCCGTGCCGAAGTCGTTGGTGACGATGGTGGTGTCGGCAATCTTGGTGTCGTTGTGCGAATAGAACTCCACCAAGAGTTTTTGCGCCTCGGTGTCGGCCCATTTCTTTTCGCTGTTAGCCTTATAGAGCCAAGCCTTCAACTCCACGGTCTGCCCTGGGCGGTAGATATTGCGGTCGCTGACAACGGCTACGCGCGTATTGGTTTGGTCCTTATCTCTATCTCGTCCATACCCCGAAACTGAAATATTTATTTGGTCGTTGCCGTTGCATATTTTGCGCTCTTTCCATTTGTTATCGCTGATTGACAACATGCCGTAATCGTCCACCTTCTTGCCGTCGATGGTGGCTTTGGGCAGAGGTTCGCCGTTGGTAGCGCTGCGCAGAACAATTTGCGTTTCGCCATTGTTGTAAATAGTCATAGCCGAAATGTCGGTCACCTGAAAATGGTTGCGAGCAAGCAGCGTGTCGTGGCGAGCCACAATTTCGTAATGTCCAAAAGGCAGTTCACGCAGTTCGGTGTAGGTTTCTTGTCTGTCTACGCGTCCGCGAGCCTTCGGAATGCTGAAATGATAGGTAGCAACGGGCTTTTCGTTCGTCGGGTTGAAATCCTTCACATCGCCGTTATTTATGCTATAAATATCTACGTCGACAGCCTCTAAGTTCTTGGTAGCTATGCGAATAGGTATGTTGCTATTAGGTATGTAAGCACGTCTTACACCAACTTCAAGACCCGTAGCATTTATATTGTTCAATTTGTCGTTCGTGAGTTTCAATGCCTTGCCACGCAGCACTTTAGCCGCTTTTTGCAGATGTGCCACGGCAGTGTCGGCGTATGCATCGGAGAGGGCTGCAGGTTTGTTATTTATGAGCGCCATACTGCTATAATAATCGCCACTTACGAAATAGGCCAAAGCCTCCGTTTCGGGCGAGAATGCAAGCTTGTGTATATGCTGCGTAATTTGGCGCATTTTATCGGCGTTGAAGCCATTTCGAGCCTTTAGCATCTCGTAGAGAATCTTGCTCGTGGGTGTGCCCTCGTCGCTCCATTGCTTCATTATCGAATCTTCTGTGGATAGGCAACTAAGTTCAACGGATGCAAGCATCATGTAGTCGTAGAGGCTCATAGGAATGATGATGTCGGCACTGTCCACAGCACAATATGCGCTAATTTGGCTCAGTGTGTCGCGGTGCGAGGCTATATCGGTAGCAAAACTCTTGTAATTCCATCTATTCGCAACGATAGCTTTGCGTAGCCACAGCATCTCGGTGAGTGGCGTCCACGACTGCTCTATCTCCTTGTCGATAGCAGCAACCATATTTTCGGTTGTCTCAAGGCGGTTTGCGTTGAGCGATAGCTCTTTGTCGATGAGAGTGAGCATTAGGCGTGTCTCTTTGGTAGACTTTGCCCTGCGTTTGGCTTCGGCAAAATAGGGTTCGGCACTCCGCGGCAAATCGTGCCTCATACACGAGTCGATAGCCGCCGCCAATTGCGTGTCGGTCAGAGTTTTTACACTATTATCAGACTGTTTTTTTATAGCAAATGATACGGTAGCCACAAGCGCCACCAAAGCAAGGTAGATAGGACGTTTCATCGCGTAGATATTGTTTGTCGAAAAATAATGAATATTCTATCTAAATTTGTGTTATAGATTATTAATAACTAACAACAAAAAAGCAATGAAACATTTTCTATTTGCGCTGCTAACCATATTAGTAGCAAATGCTTCTGTGTCGGCATACGCACAACAAAAAGGCGATAAGTTTATCGGAACTATGTATGGTATTGGTTTCCAGAAAACTAACCTTACTTATAAACAATCTGGATACAACACGGAAACGGTTCAAGAGGGTGACCCTGCGTTTACATTCCTCGTTCAGCCAGGCTTCCATTATTTTGTGAAAGACAATTTCCGCATTGGCCTCGATGCAAGTTTTATGCGTAAACATCAAGATGGTGAAGTGCTTGGCGTTTCGTACGAAGTGGCAGAGAATAGCTTTTTGCTTGGTCCAACCGTAGCTAAGTATGTGCAGCTGACCGACAATTTCTATTATACCATTGAAGGTGGTGTCTATTTTACGTTTGCTTCAAGCACCAACGATGCTGGCACCGAATACAACGATCAAAATGCTATGGGTGTTTCGGTCGATGTCTCGCCACTGAAATTTGAATTTCGTCCAACGACGCACGTCGCTTTTGCAGTTAGCCTTTTCGAAGTTGGCTTTGCTCACATGAAATTCCGCGACACAGGCGCTATGGACATCAAGTCAAATTCGTTTGTCGTGAACCTTGGTGTCACGCCATCGGTAGGAGTGCATTTCTACCTATAAAAAGCAACTAATATGAACATCGCGAAGTTTGTGTTTTCAATATGTTGAATATTAACATATATTTGTAAAACCTAACAAAATATTAATATTTATACAAAATGGAGATTCCATACAAGATTTATCTTTCAGAAGAAGAAATACCTCGCGCATGGTATAACGTTCGTGCAGATATGAAGGTGAAGCCAGCGCCGCTTCTCGTACCCAATACATTGAAGCCAGCAACAGCTGACGACTTAAGCCACGTGTTTTGCGACGAATTGGTGAAGCAAGAACTCGACAACGATCACGCATTCATTGAGATTCCAGATGATATACGCAATTTCTATAAGATGTATCGTCCATCGCCACTCGTCAGGGCCTATTGCCTCGAGCGTGCACTTGGTACACCAGCCCATATATATTACAAATTTGAAGGTAACAACACCTCGGGTAGTCATAAGCTAAACAGCGCCATAGCACAAGCATATTACGCCAAAAAACAGGGTTTGAAAGGCGTAACAACAGAAACAGGTGCAGGGCAGTGGGGTACAGCCTTAAGTATGGCTACTGCATATTTTGGCCTCGATTGCAAAGTGTATATGGTTAAGGTGAGCTACGAGCAAAAACCTTTCCGTAGAGAAGTGATGCGCACGTATGGTGCAAGTGTAACGCCGAGTCCATCGGATACTACCAACGTAGGTCGTGCTATTCTGGCTGAGCATCCAGGCACTACAGGTTCGCTTGGTTGCGCCATAAGCGAAGCGGTGGAAACGGCAGTGTCAAACGAAGGTTATCGTTACGTGCTTGGTAGTGTGCTCAATCAAGTACTTCTGCATCAGTCTGTTATAGGTCTTGAGACGAAGACAGCCCTCGATAAATATGGCATAAAAGCAGATATTATAATAGGTTGCGCAGGTGGTGGCTCGAATCTTGGCGGCTTAATTTCGCCATTCGTAGGTCAGAAATTGCGTGGCGAAGCCGATTATAGAATTATAGCCGTAGAACCAGCATCGTGTCCAAGTTTCACTCGTGGTAAATATGCATACGATTTCTGCGATACTGGACGTGTTTGCCCATTGGCAAAAATGTATACACTTGGTAGCAACTTTATTCCAAGTGCAAACCATGCAGGAGGATTGCGTTATCATGGTATGAGCTCTACACTTAGCGAACTATATCACCAAGGATTGATGGAGGCTCGCAGCGTAGAGCAGACGAGTGTTTTCGATGCTGCAGTGCAGTTTGCTCGTGTAGAGGGCATTTTGCCTGCTCCAGAGAGTTCGCACGCCATAAGAGTGGCAATTGACGAGGCTCTCAAATGCAAACAGACAGGAGAAGCCAAGAATATTGTGTTTGGTCTCACTGGTACTGGCTATTTCGACCTCGTGGCATACCAAAAATACAACGATCATCAGATGTCGGATTATATTCCTACAGACGAAGAACTACAAAAGTCGTTGGCACAATTGCCAAAGGTTGAAAAATGAAAGTTGAAAACTTCATAAATGTCATCATGAGCATAGCGAATGATCTCGGGAAATGATGGGATTCTTCGCTGCGCTCAGAATGACAAATTCTCGTAATTCATAATTAGTAATTATAATTTATATAGTCATGGGATTTATAAAAGAATTCAAGGAATTTGCCGTTAAGGGTAATGTCGTTGACATGGCTGTAGGTGTCATCATTGGTGGCGCTTTCGGCAAAATTGTGACCAGTTTGGTTAATGACGTTTTTATGCCAATTATAGGTATGATAACTGGTGGAATAGATTTTACCGGTCTTGTGCTAAAAGTTGGCGAAGCGGAGATTAAGTATGGTCAATTTATACAAAATGTTGTCGATTTCTTGTTGGTAGCATTGTGTATATTCTTGGTTATCAAGGGTATAAATCGCTTCAAGAAGAAAGAGGAAGCAAAACCTGTTGCGCCTCCTGCACCATCGAACGAAGAGGTGCTTCTTGGCGAAATACGCGACTTGCTAAAGCAACAAACCAAATAAAAACGACATTTATAGTCGATGTAAAAAAGATGCGGATAACCGATAGGCTGTCCGCATCGCTTTTTTAGAATAAATCAGTAAAAATCCGTTCAATCTGAGAAATCTGTGTGCATTACACGTAAGACTAACATTGCCACTCTATATGGCATTTTTGCTAAACGAGGTTTAGTTCATCACAACGCTCTAATCACCCACGCGCCAAGCCATACTCCAATAAATCCCAGAACGACACTCAAGCCTATGTATATGGCACTTACAACGAAATTGCCATTTCCTATAAGATTGAAATTCTCGTTTATGAATGTAGAAAAAGTGGTGAAACCGCCGCAAAAACCAACGGTTAACATCAAGCGAATGTTGGAATCGATTGCTGCATTGCGCTCAAATATGGCGTACAACAAGCCAATAATGAAACAACCTAATACATTGACGATTAACGTAGCTATAGGAAACGAAAGGGTGCAAACGCTTTGAGTGGCTTTTGAAATCAGAAAACGAGCGACAGAGCCTAATGCTCCACCTAATGCTACGAATAGAACGTTATAAAACATTGTTTTTATACAAAATAAGTATGAAAGGCGTGCAAAGTTTATTCTTTATTACCACTACAGCAAACCTTTCATACTTATGCATCATAAAAAAACTCACAAAAAATAATAGTTCATTACTTTTTATATACCACTATTGCCATAGTTTGGAAGCACACGAGCGCTTGGGTCATTCACATTGCAGTTTGCCCACTCTTTGTTAGGCATCCAAAAATCTTTTATGGTTGTTGCGCGTCCGGGAAAATGCTGCTCAAATATCTCGCGGTAAAGTAAACTTTCCTTGGTAAAAGGTTGAGCATGAGTATATTTCGAACGCTTCTGTTCAAACTCTTCATCGCTATAGAATCGTTCTGCAAAAGCCTTCAGATACTCCACCGAACTATGTCCCACGGCATCGCTGAATGCGGCCTTCTCGCGCCAAAGAATATCGTCGGGTAAGTAGTTGCCTTCGAAGGCTTTACGAAGTAAATATTTGCCCATTTTGCCCTGACGCTTCGTTTTCAGTTCTGGGCGAATAGACATGACATACTTCACGAAATCAATATCGCCAAAAGGCACACGAGCTTCAAGACCGTTCGACGAAATGCAGCGGTCGGCACGTAGTACGTCATACATATATAACTCTCTAACGCGTTTGGCAGCCTCCTCTTGGAATGCCTCTGCCGATGGTGCATAGTCGGTATATTTATATCCAAAGAGTTCGTCGGAAATCTCGCCCGTCATAAGCACTTTTATGTCTGTTTTTTCGCTTATATACTTACATATCAGATACATACCAATAGAAGCACGTATAGTGGTTATGTCGTAGGTTTCGATTAGGTAAATGAGGTGGCTAAGCGAGTTGAATATGTCGTCTTTGGTGAAGAGCACCTCCGTGTGATCCGAACCGAGGTAATCGGCTACGCGGCGTGCATATTTGGTATCTATCGGGCCATCTTCTATGCCTATGGCGAAGGTCTTAATAGGGTGCTTGGTCATTCTTGCGGCAATGGCGCATACGAGGCTCGAGTCGAGGCCGCCACTAAGTAGGAAACCTACGGGCACGTCGCTTTGCAAACGCTTCTCTACGCCTTTGGTGAGCAGTTCGTTTATCTTGCCAAAAATCTGCTCGTCGGTGTCGTTGGAATATTTTTCAACGGCGGCAATGTCGGTATAAGGATGGAATGAGTCGCCATCGAAATAGTGTCCGGGAGGGAAAGGCATTACCGTTTTGCAGACTTTGTGAAGAGCTTTCATCTCAGAAGCAAAACAGATGTCGCCTGCTTCGGTGTAGCCATAAAACATACCACGAATGCCAATAGGGTCGCGGGCTGCAAGAAATTTATCGAGCTTCGAATCGTAGATTACCAAAGCAAATTCGCCATCGAGCGATTGTGCCATTTTTTCGATGCCTTTGTCCAAATAGAGCGGCAGGATTGGTTCGCAGTCGCTTGCCGATTTGAATGGGAAATGGGCGTAGTGGCAGCGCAGAGCCACGTTGTTGAATATCTCACCATTGCAAGTGAGATGCACATTGTTGTAGACAAAAGGCTGATTGCCAGCGGCGCTTGTGTCCATAATACTTAATCGGTGGAACATCATCCAACCGCGCGGGAGGTCTAAAGCATGGCTATTATCTGGGCCGCGGTGTTTTATTTTATACGATTCGTGAGCTATTTGAAGCTTTATGGCTTCGTCTGAACCTGTGTAAACTGTAAATCCGCACATATTTTTATGTTTTAGTTTTATATTCTAAGAAAATGATGGCGTAAAATTACAGATTGTAATTATATATACAATACAACTATGAGAAAATAAGCATAAAAATGTTTTTACTTATAAAATATAAGTGCGTATGACATATATATACATAAAAAAAGACCACCATGGCAGACGCATGGTGATCTTATCGTAATATCGAGTGTTGGCTCTGATTTTTGTAATTATAGCAGCAAATGCATTCCTTTATGCCTTGCTACTCTGACGTTTAGTGTAAATAATAGTAATTACTATGGCAGCAATTATAGTGAGCGCGCGACCAACGTTTGCTGCAATGTTGCCAACCGAATTTTCTACGCCATCGATTGGCATAAGCGACCACACGAAGTCCATACCTACGTGGAGCGCGATAGGCACCCAAAGGTTGAACTGCCACTCTTTGTATAACCAACTAAAGAGTATGCTGCCAAGCGCCGTAACTGCAAACACAAGCAGCAGTGAAATAATATCATTGGACTGATAAGCGTGTCCATACATAAAGATTACTGCAGCTACTAATGCCGCACAGAAGAAGTTCCATTTGCAATAGCGATATAGCATGCCAAATAGGAATCCGCGGTAAAACATCTCCTCGAAAAATCCTGGGAAGACTGCGTTTAGGAAAAGACTGTCCCAACTGAACTCGAAGTGACCGAATATGAGATGACATACGAACATTGGCACGCAAAACAGCAGACCCATGCCGCAGCCAAACAGAATATCACGAGCGACACCCCAAGCTTCGAATATTTTTCGCCAACCTGCCACAATGCCAATAGCGATAGCCGGAACGACAAGTGAAAGAAGTTCTTTGAGTAACTTATACATTATACGATTGTCGGGAAATATAAGATCTGTGAATGCACCGATAACCGAATGAACATATTCGCCATCATTAATTAGTGGAGCTTTCGCAATAGCATAAGACAACGCAAATGCAGCAATGATAATTATTGATTTCCAGAGGTTTGAGTTTGGTTTCATATTTATGTTTATTGTTAGTAATTACTCTTCTACTTGCACAAATTCAGAGGCGATAATAGCTATGCACTGACGTTCGTTACGCGCTGTAAAAGTAAACAGAATCGATAAATGCGCAAGATAATTGGGGCTACTAAATACGAACAAAAAAGGCTACCTCCGTGAGGCAGCCATTGAAGTGATAATGGTTTATAACTAACTAATTAATAGCTACTTATTGTCCATAATCGACGTTAGCTATATATACGTTCGCAGTATCGATAAAGGCGGCAGATTGCCGTTCGTCTGGGTTGTCGAATGAGAACCTAACATTCTCAATATGAATGTCTTTAGCATGTCGAATAAATAGGCATGACGTAGGACAGATGCCGAGAAATTTAGCAATCTCGGGGTATTTTGAGCCAAGTTCTGGATAGTTATTAGGGTCGCCAACTATTTTGGCGCCTCCGCGAGAGTTTATTATTATGTCACGAAGTGTGACGTTGCTGATAGGAGCGTTGGGCATACCAGTTATTTGTATTCCTGATAGCGAATCGCAGTCGTCGGCAACAATATTGGAAATGAGTATATTACGCGCTGTCGACACAGCTTCGCGATCTTTAGGGCCGCGATTGCGACAGCCTGTGGTGATGTAGATGGGGTAGTGGTGTACGTGTTGCATAGCTATATTGCTTATGGTTATGTTTTCCATTACACCTTGATCAACCTCTTCGAGAGCGATGCCACTACTATGAATGCAAGTGCAATTGTTTATAGTTATGTTGCGATAACCGCCATTGCTTTCGGTTCCAAGTTTTATTCTACCACACACCCAATTTACCACTTCGGGAATGTATTTACCATTCAGAGTAGTGCCAAGTTTATATCCAGTTACAAGGCAATTAGTAATCATAATACTTTCGCAAGGATGCACTTCGTTGAGAGCATACGAACTCTTGAGCACAATGGCGTCGTCGTGGGGAGTGTTTACCTTGCAATTGCTAATAGTGGAATAGCGGCAACAATCGATGTCGATGCCATCGCGATTAGTGTCGATTACAACATTGTCGATATGTGCGTAATCGCAGCCAGTTATGATGATAGCAAAATGACCACCGCGCGAGATTGTTATATCGCGTATAAGCAAATTGCGACAACGTTTCAGAGCGATAGCTTTGTCGGCCATTCCTATGCTACCACCTTGCACATTGCCAGCTGTTTCGGTGTCGTTGCGAGTCAAGCCTAAACCATCGATAGTTCCACGTCCGGTAATGGCAATGTTTTCGAGATCTTCGCCCCAGATAAGCGAATTATGGAAATAAGTATGCCCACCATCTTGATACTCAGGTGCATTGAAAGGTTCCGAAGGATCGTAATCATCTCTTTGCGAGGTCGCAACAATGATTGCACCGGCTTGTAGGTTGAGTTCCACATTGCTTTTCATACGTATGCTACCACACAAATAGGTTCCAGCAGGAAGTGTAACAATGCCACCGCCTTGCATAGCACATTTTTCAATAGTTCGGTTAATTATGGGGCTATCAAGAGATTTGCCGTCGCCTTTTGCACCTTCGATGCGCACATCATAAGTTGCAGCTTGAGCACCATGCAAAGCAAGAGCTACAAGCATAAATGTTGTAATTAGTCTCATTGTGTTTGATTGGTAATGTCAGTTATTGAGTGCGAATGTATGTATTAATTGTTTATTTGCATTCTATTCGATTGGTAGTTTAGTATTGTTCAAATGCTTGTAACATAAATCGTTTGTAGCATTATAAGTTTTATAGAAGTCTATTATTGTAGCTCAAAGGCTATAGTCAGACGTTATTTCTCAATTTATAATTGTTGTAAATAGTTATTTTTGCGGCCGATGAAAAAGCTGCATAAGTTCGTACTGAAAAGTTACGCTGGACCTTTGGCCATGACGTTCTTCATCTCTGTGTTCATACTGGTGATGCAAGGTCTATGGCGCTATGCCGATGATATAGTAGGTAAAGGTTTGGACGTTAGTGTGATGGTAGAATTACTTTTCTACGTTGCGCTGCAGGTGGTGCCGATGGCGCTGCCATTAGCCATATTGTTGGCTGCCCTAATGACATTTGGTAATCTTGGTGAAAACTACGAGCTCACGGCCATAAAGGCTTCGGGCGTGTCGTTGTTTCGGATTATGCGTCCACTCATAATACTCACACTATTTACATCAGGCGTAGCTTTTTGGTTTTCCAACAATGTGTTGCCTGTAGCCAATCTGAAATTCTATACATTACTCTATAGCGTGCGTCAGGCACGACCAGAACTTGAAATAAAAGAGCGTATATACTACGATGGCGTTGATGGATTCCGTATTAAGGTGAATCATAAAGATAAGAATACGGGTATGCTCTACGATCTTATCATTCACGACCACCGCGACCGCATAAATAAGAATATCAATGTCACTATGGCCGATTCGGGACGTATGGATATTGACGAAAAAGCAGGAGTGATAAAACTCACTATTTATAGTGGTATTACGTATGACGAAAAAGTAGCTCTTGGCAATAAACGAATGTCCGATGCAGCTCGCAATATGTATCGTCACGATGAGTTTGACGTCGAAGTGGTGCAAGTGAAGGTAGATGGCTTAGACTTCTCTATGACCGACGAGTCGACATTCAAGACCAACGACCGCATGAAAGACCTCACTCAGCTATTTCACGATGCCGATTCGCTTCAACATCGCACCGATAGCATAGCTGGAAGCATACACGAACAGACATCTACGTATCATCTGAATAAAGTACGCTATCGCTATAAGACCGACTCGCTATATGCACAAGCCATTGATACACTTGACGTTATCAACGTAGATAGCGTGGCTCTTTCACTTACCGACAAGCAACTCCATGAAGTCATGGACAATGCATTGCGTCAGGCTAAGAGCAATAAACAGTATGTAGATGAGCGGCTTACGCAATACAATATGGAGCATACCAAACTCAATAGACACCAAATGGAGCAACACCGTAAGTTTACGATGCCAATAGCATGTTTGCTCTTTTTCTTCATTGGTGCGCCACTTGGAGCCATCATCCGCAAAGGAGGATTGGGTATGCCAGTGGTAATATCGGTGCTCTTTTTCATATTCTATTATGTCATAGATACGCTTGGAGCCAAAATGGCGCGCGAGAGTGTATGGCCTGTTCCGTGTGGCATGTGGCTTTCCACTGTAGTGCTGACGTTTATAGGCGCATTCCTTACATATAAATCTGCCACCGATTCGGCAATATTCAAATCGGAGGCATACGGCAAAGTGGCAGAAAAGATTGTACGTTATGCCCAGCCACTCATCAAGTTGCTATTGAAGCGATTTAAGATGCGTTCGCGCACTTTCGAAGCTATAATAAACAACTTAGAAACCAAGCATAAAGAGCGTATAGAAAAGAGACTAAATAAGCGAAATCAACAACAAGATATATAGATGGAAAATACTGATATAAAGCTCAATTCGGTCGAAGAGGCTGTTGAGGCATTTGCAAAAGGAGAATTCGTTATTGTTGTCGACGACGAAGACCGCGAAAACGAAGGCGACTTCATTGTAGCTGCCGAGAAAATAACACCCGAGAAGGTCAATTTCATGCTTAAGTATGGTCGTGGCTTGCTTTGTGCGCCTATCACCATCGATCGTTGCAAAGAACTTGAACTCGACCACATGGTTGGCAATAACACCTCGTTGTTGGGTACTCCATTTACTGTAACCATAGATAAAGTAGAAGGTTGTACTACAGGCGTTTCGGCTCACGATCGTGCAGCTACCATTCGTGCCCTTGCCGACCCTAATGCTAAACCTACAGATTTTGCCCGTCCAGGTCACATCAACCCTCTATATGCACAAACAAAAGGAGTCCTTCGTCGTGCTGGACATACCGAAGCTGCTATCGATTTGGCACGCTTAGCTGGACTTTTTCCTGCTGCTGCACTTATCGAAATAATGAACGAAGACGGCACTATGGCGCGTCTGCCACAGCTCTTCGAGATAGCTCGTGAACACAATCTGCGCCTAATATCTATAAAAGACCTCATTGCTTACCGATTGAAACAAGAATCGATAATCGAGAAGGGTGTGCGCGTGCATCTGCCAACAATGTATGGTGATTTCGACCTCATTCCCTTCCGTCAGAAACTCAATGGCAAAGAGCATATTGCATTGATAAAAGGCACATGGAAACAAGATGAACCAATACTTGTGCGCGTACATTCTTCGTGCATGACGGGCGACATCTTTGGTTCAATGCGATGCGAATGCGGCGAGCAACTCCATAAAGCTATGCAACAGATTGAAAAAGAGGGCAAAGGCGTCATCGTATACCTCAATCAAGAAGGTCGCGGCATAGGCTTGATGGCTAAAATAGAGGCCTACAAACTCCAAGAAGAGGGCTACGACACTGTAGATGCTAACGTTCATCTCGGTTTCGATCCCGACGAACGCGACTACGGCATCGGTGCTCATATACTGAAAGAATTGGGCGTCAACAAGATGCGACTGATGACCAATAACCCAGTTAAACGCGTTGGTCTTGAGGCTTATGGACTTGAAATAGTTGAAAATGTCCCTATTGAAATAATTCCTAATAAGTACAACGAACGATACATGCTTACCAAAAAATTGCGTATGCATCACGAATTGCACTATTTCGATAAAAAATAAATATGACCACAGATTCCACAGATGATAACGGATTATACGGATTTTACTTGTGTTAATCCATAGAATCTGTTCAATCTGCGTTCAACAACTCGTAATTCGTAATTCGAAACTCGTAATTATATATATAACGACAATGGCAAATACATCTACTCCCGTCCTACTGCTGACGGGCTATCTCGGCAGTGGAAAAACTACGCTTGTGAACCACATTCTCTCAAACGAGCGCGGAATTAAGTTTGCAGTCATCGTAAACGACATTGGAGAAGTGAATATTGATGCCGACCTCATACAAAAAGGTGGTATCGTTGATACAAAAGACGACAGCCTTGTAGCATTACAGAATGGTTGCATTTGCTGCACTCTAAAGATGGACCTTGTGAAGCAAATTGAGGACATCTTGAAGATGGATAAGTTCGATTATATCGTTATTGAAGCAAGCGGCATTTGCGAACCTGTGCCTATAGCACAGACTATATGTACAATGCAACAAATGAGCCGTCAAAAGGGTCAAGAATCTTGTCACCTCGACTGTGTTGCTACTGTTGTTGATGCATTGCGTATGGCTTCAGAATTTGGTTGTGGTTCTGACCTTATGAAGAAAAATATCGACGATGAAGATATTGAAAACCTTGTTATTCAACAGATTGAGTTCTGTAACATCATAGTGCTAAACAAAGTTTCGGAGGTCAAGAAAGAAGAACTTGAACGTATTAAGCAGATAATTCGTGCATTGCAACCTTCGGCTTTGATTATCGAATCTGATTATGCAAATGTCGACTTAACTAAGCTAATCAATACTCATCGATTCGACTTCAATAAAGCAGCTATGTCGGCGGCTTGGATTCGCGAATTCGACCGTCCTGTCACCGACGAAGAAGAGGAAGAGGCTCACGATGGCCCTCATCACCACGACCACGATGACGACGATGATGATGACGAACACGAACATCACCACGAACATCATCACCATGATGATGACGATGACGACGATGACGAACATGAACATCATCACGAGCATGAACACGAACATGGACATCACCACCACCACCATCACCACGAAGGCGGCGAAGTGGAAGAGTATGGCATAGGTACGTTTGTATATTATCGCCGCGATGCGTTCGATTTGAATAAGTTTGATGCATACGTAGCTAAAAAATGGAGCCGTAACATCATTCGCGCGAAGGGCATTTGCTATTTCACTTCAAATCCCGATATGTCGTACATATTTGAGCAAGCTGGAGTGCAAAAGAAAGTCACAGAATGTGGTTTGTGGCTTTGCACAGCTCCAAAAGACGAACTTGATCAAATGGTGGCCAACGATCCTACCATACTTCGCGATTGGGACGACGAGTATGGCGATAAGATGCAAAAAATAGTCTTTATTGGTCAAAATCTCGACAAAGAGCAGATAACTAAAGACTTAGACTTCTGTCTCGTAAAGAAAAAATAGGCCTATGCGTGCGTGCATATCGCTAATATTCGTACTATTTACAACTCTTGCCGCTTGGGCACAGGTGCTAATATCAGGCTCTGTTACCGACGGCAAGAGTCCTCTTGTTGGGGCTATTGTTATCGATTCGCTCAGCAAAGTCTCCGCCGTTACCGACGCTAAAGGTTCGTTTAGATTAAACACCAACTCGCCCATCCCCATAATATTGAAAGTACGTATGGTGGGATTCGAAGAGGAAATCGTCGAAATAACGTCGCGAGCTTCGACGCACGATATTAGCATAGTTATGCGCGAACGGCAATATGATGTAGAGCAAGTAGAGGTCGTCGGCAATCGTCGAGGAGGCGGTTTTTCGTCTATCGATGCTTCAGTTTCTGCTGTCACACCATCGGTTTCGGGTGGAATAGAGACAGTCGTGAAGAGCCAGATGGGCGTAAGTTCCAATTCGGAACTCAGTTCGCAATATCGAGTGCGCGGTGGCAATTTCGACGAGAATATGGTCTACGTAGGAGGCATTGAGATTTACCGACCATTCCTTATTCGTTCGGGCGAGCAAGAGGGACTATCGTTTGTCAACCCCGATATGATTTCCGAGGTGGCATTTTCGGCAGGTGGCTTTTCGGCTGCCTATTCCGATGGTATGGCTTCGGTGCTCGATGTAGTATATAAAAGCCCTAAAGAGTATTCAGGTGGCGGACATATCTCACTACTTGGAGCTTCGGCGCATTTTGCTGGCACTTCAAAACATGGCAAAGTGAGCCACAATACTGGGTTGCGCTACAAAACAAACCAATATATGCTCGGTTCGCTCGATACGCAGGGCGATTACGATCCGCGTTTTTTCGATGTGCAATCTTATTGGACCATCCGACCAACTCAAAGCCTTACATTCAACATTTTAGCATATTACGCACATAATAAATACAAGTTTACTCCCGAGAATCGCGAAACCACTTTTGGTACAATTTCAGATGCTCGCAAGTTGACTATCTATTTTGAAGGTCACGAATGCGATAGTTACAAAACGGCAGTTGGTGCATTCGCAGGTGTTTGGCAAGTTAACGATGCTACACGTTTGACTTTGCGTTCGTCAGTTTATCGTTCTGCCGAAGAGGAGAATTTTGATATTCTCGGTGAATATTGGCTACAACAAGCTTCGCAATCGCAGAGTAACAATGTTGTAGACCAAAGTGAAAATATTGGCGTTGGTGGATATTTGCAACATGCTCGTAATGAGCTGTATAGTACCATATCAACATTTTCGATAACTCTCGATAAGGATATAGCAGGACATCAGTTGTCGGCTCAGTTTTTAGCACGGCCGCAACACTTTGCCGACTACACCGACGAGTGGAATCTCACCGATTCGGCTGGATATATAACATCGCGCAACAACGTTAATCTTACGATGGACGAGGCGATATATGCACAATCGGACCTAAATACATCATATTTAGCTGGTTATTTGGTCGATGAATATGCATTCGCAACGCCTCAAGGTCGACTTACAGCTAATGTAGGTTTGCGCTTTTCGCGTCTTGCGGCTAATGGGCAAAACATCGTAAGTCCGCGATTGTCACTGCGTTACAACAGAAGTGATAGGGTTCTGCGTTTGGCATTTGGTCGCTATTGTCAAGTGCCTCTGTTCAGGGAATTCAAGCAAGACGACGGCTCACTCAACACCGATGTCAAGGCACAAAAGTCGTGGCAACTTCTCTTTGGTGCCGACCTCTTTTTCTCGCTTGGCGAGCGCCCTTTCAAGTTCTCAACCGAAGCATATTATAAATGGTTGACGGAAATAAATCCTTATTCTATTGATAATGTGCGACTTCGCTATATGGCAGACAACTGTGCCGATGGCTATACTTATGGTATTGACTTCAAACTCAATGGCGAACTCGTCAACGAACTCGAATCGTGGATGACACTTTCGCTTATGAATAGTAAAGAGAATCTTGCCAACGATGACGCTGGCTACATTCCGCGCCCATCCGACCAAAGAGTCTCATTCTCAATGGTGTTGCAAGACTGCTTGCCATCGAACAAATCCGTTGGAATGACGCTTAATCTCTATTTTGCGTCGGGGTTGCCGTTTGGTCCACCCAATTCGGAACGTAAATATGCTACGCTCAGAATGCCTGGTTATAAGCGTGTTGATCTCGGTTTGTATAAGAATTTTGCAATCAACAACGATGGCTCGCGAAAAGGTCGGTTGCATTCCGCGCGTTTGGGCGTAGATGTTTTCAATCTTTTCGACTTTTCGAATACCATTTCGTATTTCTGGGTTAAGGATACCGATGGCCGTAATTATGCAGTGCCTAACTACCTGACGTCGAGAAGAATAAATGTATCGTTTACTATAGAACTATAATTATGCATAAGAAATGCGTATACATACTATTATTCGTATTTATGGTTATGCTTGCAGCATGTGAGCGCGAATACAAAGTTGCTACAAATGCAGCCTCGCTTACATTTGCCATCGATACGCTTTCGTTAGATACCGTTTTCACAGGTCAAACAACACCTATTGCAAAAGTTTGTCTGTATAACCATTCCGACGACGATATTTGCATTTCGCGCATTTCGCTCGATGGTGCCGAGCTGTCGCCTTATGTGGTGAATATCAATGGTTTCACACAAGAAACGGTAGAAAACATTCGGCTGCGTAGCTCTGATAGTTTATACATATTTGTGTCGCTCAAGCCTGTTGCAACTTCAGCCACCGCCCCCATTCGCACCATCAGCGATGGCATTACGGTGACGAGTGGTAGTTGTACGTCGCATCTCACTATTATTGCTTATGCGCTCAGTGTTACAGAGTTGCGAGGACGTATCTCTTCCGATACAACCTTAACTTCTCAGAGCGTGTACTTAATTACCGACTCTCTCGTTGTTGAGAGTGGTGCTACACTTAGCATAGAGCAAGGTGTAAAAATATATATGTCGAATGCAGCTCAAATGCATATCTATGGCTCGTTGAATATCTCTGGTTCCTACGAAGAACCCGTCGTCATTCGTCAGTCGCGACTTGATGAGTTCTATAACAACATTCCTTCGCAATGGGGCTACATATACATACATAAACAATCGCGCGACAACATTGTGAACTTTGCGCAACTGAATGGGGCTACTTATGGCTTCGTGGTCGATTCGACAGCCACATTTCAGATGTACTCGTCTACAATTTCGCATGTAGGCAAGAGTGGAGTCGTTGCGGCATCGAGCGACGTAGAAATTGGTAACTCGTTGCTTTTCGGTTGCGGTGGCGCATTGGTAGAGGTGAGTGGCGGCTCGCTCATCGTGGAGCAATCTACGCTGGCAGGCTATTATGCTTGGGACATACGTAAAAAAGCCGCCTTAACTATTAACGCCGACGATGGGGATGTGCCGATGAGCAATGTGTATATTGCAAATAGTATTATATGCGGCTCAAAATCGGACGAAGTAGAAATTGATTCTACATTGCTCGATGTACTACGTATAGAAAACTCTATCGTTCGTCTTGGCGACGATTGGAGTGAAGATGATGAACATTTCAGCAATGTCAGCATAACCAAAAAACTTTATTTCGCCGATATTGATGCTTACGATTACCACATTACAGAAGAGTCGCCTGCTTTAGATGCTGCTTCGCCTGATGTGGCAGCCAAATATCCATTCGACCTCGACGGTATGCCGCGCTCGTTGGATGCGCCAGACATTGGAGCTTTTGAGTTTATTCCATAAAACATTAAGAATATGAGAATATTTATCTTACTTATTGCACTGTTTGTCTTTGCACATACTTATGCGCAAAAATCTGCCGACGATACACTTGTTATTGTATCATATAATGTTGAAAATCTGTTTCTTCCCGATGACGATCCCGAGAAAAACGACGATGCATTCACGCCTGCTGGCGATTATCGTTGGACGTATGAACGATTGTTGACCAAATGCATTCGTATTGCACGCGTAATAACCACTATCAATAAAACACGTCTACCACATATCGTTGGACTTCTCGAGGTAGAGGGTCCGCGTGCTGTAGATGCACTTGTTCGTTTGGGAGAACTCAATCATTGTGGATATAAACCCATTGCATTCCCCACTCCCGATGCTCGTGGCATTGCTCCTGTGCTCATATACGACACCACACGCGTAAAATTCATTAGTGCCGAACCTCTTGTGGTGTGCGACACTTCGCGTGCATTCCTTACTCGTGATGTGCTATGTGCTCGTTTTCAGTATAATAACGATGATTTGCTTGTGCTTGTCAATCATTGGCCTTCGAAATATGGTGGCGCTACCGAAACAGCATGGAAACGTAATTATGTAGCTCAGAAAGTGCGCAACTACTGCGACTCTATCACCTCACGCGAACCAAATCTGTTGGTGGTGCTCATAGGCGATTTCAACGATACGTACGACGCTGAGCCGCTTGCAAAGATTTTTGGCGCTCTGCCTCAAGGTTCCGACTACGTAAACCTCTCAACCGATGTGAACGAGTCGTCATACAAATATCGTGGTGTATGGGGCACAATAGATCATGTCGTTGTGTCGCCTTCAGTTATTAAGCGTGCAGGACGTCCAAAATTTTCAGTAGGTCGTCTGCCATTTTTGCTTGAGGAAGATAAATATGGCGGCGATAAGCCATTTCGTACGTACATAGGGCGTAAATATATCGACGGCTACAGCGACCATTTACCTGTTATGGTGAAGATAAACCTTGCAAAATAGATATGCCTGTATTACTTATCGACATAGGCAACACGGCAACCAAAGTGGCCATCGATGGCGCGATTGACAACATTGTGACGTTTCATCGCGATGAAGCAATTAACGAAGTTGCACTCTTTGCTGCAAAACAAGGTGTAGAGCGCTGTGTCGTTTCTAAAGTGGCAAGCTATGGCGATGACATTATCAGCGAATTGAAGCGTAATAATATCTACGTACATAATGTCACGTCACAGTCGAGGCTCAATTTCGTTTGCAATTATGGCACACCTGCGACGCTTGGAGCCGACAGAATTGCTGCCATTGCAGCTGCCGTAGACATTTGTCCAAGTCGTCCGCTGCTTGTTGTTGATGCTGGTACGGCCATAACCTACGATTTTGTAACGCGCAATCATACGTACATAGGAGGCAACATAGCGCCCGGAATGCGTTTGAGATTTGAAACACTTCATAACTATACTTCACAATTGCCACTTTGTTCCGAAACCGATTATAAAGCACCTATTGGCAACGATACAAAATCGGCTATAGCTGCCGGAATTACTAATGGTTTGATAAGTGAATTGCACTATTATGAAGAGCTTGCCAAAAGCACTTTGGGTGATGATTTTGCAATAATATTAGGTGGAGGTGATTATAATTTTTTTGCACTCCAAACGAAAAATAGCATCTTTGCGGCGCAAAATTTAGCACTTCATGGTTTGAGTGTGCTAAATAGGCTTAATTGATGTATAATTTTTACTTATAAATATAACTGATTATAAATGCTTTATAGAGTTCGGCAATGACAGATGAACGAGAAAAATCGAGTTTGGCAAGCAATTTGCCAACGAGATGCTCGATAATTTTTCATGTTGAACAAAACTAATTTGGATAACAATGAAAGGATTGAAATTGATGGCAGCTGCATTGATGATGGTGACGGCTGCAAGTGCTCAGAAAGGTATTGAAGATGGTTCACAGTTCGGTCACGGCGAGGATAGTGTACGTTGTATCATGGCCTTGGTGCAGTACAATGACGCTTACAAACTAAAAGCTTACGCTGATGCCTATCCCCATTGGTTATTGCTTTTCAACGAATTCCCTTTGGTAAAGGGAAAGCAACCGACCCTTTATAGCCAAGGCGCTACTATTGTAAAGAATGTATACAAGAGCGAAAAAGATGCTGCAAAAAAAGCTGAATACCTTGACCTCCTTTTGCGTACATATGACCAACGTATCAAATATTACGGCAACAACAAGAAATATCCTACCTCATGGATTAAGGGTATGAAGGCATTGGATATTCTTACTTACAAAGCAAACGATTTGGCTGCAACACAAGAGGCTTATGAACTTCTCGGTGAATCGCTCAAAGGCAATCCTGCTACCATCGATGCTGCTTTTACTCAGAAATACCTTCTCGCTGCTATCGACCTCTATAAAGGCGATAAAATTGGTGCTGAAGATGTAGTTAATTGCTATATGTCTTGTAGCGATGCCCTTGCTGCTATGCTCAAAGTTGCCGATGATAAAAAGAAAGACAACATCAACGAAGCTAAAAACCAAGTAGAGCAAATCTTCGCTCAAAGTGGTGCGGCCGATTGCCAAACCATCATTAAGATTTTTGCTCCTCAGCTTGATAGCAACAAAGACAATATTGAGTGGCTCAAGAAGGTTAACCGCTTCCTCGACCGTGGCGATTGCACCGAAGAGGAACTCTACTATGCTACTTCTGAAAATATGCACAAGATTGAGCCTATGGCCTCTTCGGCTCGTGGTCTCGCTCGTATGTATATGAAGAAAAACGACCTCTCTAAGGCTTCTGAATACTACAACGAAGCTATCAACCTCGAGGAAGATCCTCAGATGAAAGCTAAATACTACAACGAACTTGCTGCTGTTTACTTCTCTGAAAGCCAATTCGCTCAAGCAAAAGCAGCTTGCTACAATGCTATTAAACTTCGTGGCGATTGGGGCGCTCCTTACTTGATGCTTGGTCGTATCTACGCTGCTGGTTCTAAGCTCGTTGGCTCTGATGACTGGGAGAAACGCGCTGGATATTGGGTCGCTATCGACAAATTCGCTAAAGCAAAATCTGTTGATGAGAGCTGTGCTGCCGAAGCATCTGAACTCATTCGCCAATATTCTCAGTATTTCCCTTCAAAAGAAGATCTTTTCATGCATGGTATGCAAGTAGGTCAGTCGTATACCGTTGGCGGATTTATTGGCGAAACAACTACTATAAGAGCAAAATAAGTAGATGTATTCAACACATAAGATAAATATTCATACGGCAAGCAGTGCTATTGTGCTGCTTGCTGTTTCTGTTTTATTGTCATCCTGTATGCGCAACACTCGTGAAGAACTTCACGAAGTGGAAATAGAGCAGGAGAGAGCTACTTTTACAGTGCAAAACCTCCATACTTTTGTTACCGACACTGGTGTCTATAAGTATGAATTTGAAACACCAGATCTCGCGCAATACGACAATGCAGAAGAACCCTACACCGACTTTCCTCATGGCTTGAAATTCAAAATGTTTAGCGATGGCGGTAAAACCATTAGATCTCGCATTCGCTGCAATAATGCTCGCTATTTCAAGCAACAAAATCTATGGGAACTCAACAACGATGTAGAAGCTGTAACGGCAAAAAATGAAATTCTCAATACCGAACAGCTCTATTGGAATACTGCCGAACATCGTATTTATTCCGACAAATTTGTGAAGATAACCACTGCTACTCAGGTTATTACGGGCATCGGTTTCGAATCGGACGAAAAAATGTCGAAATACGAGATAAAACACCCTGGCGGCGAAATTTCTGTGGCCGACTCAAAGGGTAATTGAAAATTGGCGTAACTCAAATTACGCCAATTTTGCTTTTGTTACCATTCTATTTTATATGCCCAATTTGTTCCAACAAATTTGAAATCAGCAAACCAATACTTGTGGAATACAAATTCCCTATAGCGGATGCAAAACAAAAAAGCCAAATAAATTGAAACGCCTCACCAACATACTCCTCTTCCTCCTCCTGAGCATCACCGCCTTTGCTCAGCGAGCACCTATCACCGTAACTACTATACTGACGCCGCCTTACACGACATCACTATCCACTATGGCGGAGAGCGGAAGCACGCGGTTGATGGTGAATCTGCTTGTCAACGATGTTACCATCACGGAGATACCCGTTAAACTCCACATTAAGATGGAGAGTGCGGGCATCACTATCGAGAGCATACCTACGCAGGCCGTGCGACCGATGTTCCTCGGTGGTGGCGAGGCACGTGTGCTCACAGGAGACGACTTTGCAGAGTACCTAAGACTTGACAATCTTAACTTCAAAGGCTTCTCTAAAGAGGCATATATAAAAAACGGACAACTGCCCGCCGGATTGTGGAAATTTTCGGTCAGCGTAAGGCATTTCTATACCAACAAAACCATCTCCAACATAGGCACGGTGACGGCTTGGATCACGAGCTACAAACCACCCGTTTTGACAACGCCCAAGGAGGGCGAAATAGCGCCGAGCAACGCCGCATTGCCACTAACATTCAGTTGGCAAGCGAGCAAGCACACAGGCGGTACGGCAGCCATAATGTACCGCTTCGAGATGTGGGAGAGGCGCATCGATGGCGTACCAGCACAAGCAGTGGCAGCAAGCGTTCCGCCTATTTATACTACCGAGACAGCCGGATTGACAGCCACCGTACTTCCCGCCACACTCGCCCTTGAGCCTGGCATGAAATATTGCTGGCGCGTTACGGCCTACGACCCGTCGGGCATGGTGACAATTGAAAACAAAGGCGAGTCGGAAGTTCGCACATTCCAATATCTCGAAAAATGTCCAGAGGTATGCGGCTTGACGGTAGATATTAAGGATGACACAGGGTACGCCTCGTGGGAGGAGAACCGCATGCATCTGGGTGGCTACAACTTCGAGTTCTACGACGACGAAGGCACATGCCACAAGACGCTGTGGGGCAGCTCGACCAAGACGGCTGGCATAGGCGGCGAATACGGCAAGACGTGGCACGTGAGGGTGCAAGGCCTCTGCCGAAGTGGTGTCGAAGGACCATGGAGCGACTGGGTGGACTTCAAAATACCCGATGCGTTCAAGCCGTTGAAGGACGAGAACGGGAATACGTATGAGTGCGGACGAGAAGTCCCTGAGCGCGTGATAACCAACTTCGAGCTCATTGACAACATACAAAAAGGCGACACGCTGGAAGACGAGCGCGGCACAACGAAATACATCGTTCATTCAGCAATAAAAAACGAAGACGGTAGCTTCCGCGGACTCTCGTACATGAAGTTGAGCTTCTGGGGCGTGAAGGTACTTGGCGAGTACAACAACATGAAGGTGAACACCGACGGCGTGATAATAGGCCGCTACGCGTGGAAATCCGTGAAATCCGACCTGCTTGTTGCCGACCCCGAAGCCATTGAGAAATGGGCTGACGAACTGGCGCTCGAGATGGCTGGCGCTACCTACAACAACACCATCAAAGACACCATCGTCCTCAAATATTCCAAAGGCTATGTACGCTTCGAGACCATCCGCCGCGAGGGCGATAAGTATTTTGCCGTAACGAGCGATAACAAAGACGTGGAAATCACCTCTATGATAAACGGCAAGACACGCGCTTTAGTACAAGATGGCGACGGCCACGAACTCGTCATCGATAAGGACGGTAACGTGATGGGCGTGGAGGAGTATAAGAAGTGCGGGGGAAGTAAGGCGTTGCTGCGCGAGAATATCAAAGAGAAAGACTCGCAGGTGACGAAGAGTGGCAACGTAAAATTCTTCAGCGCTGGCGATTATCTGTTTGATACTTACGATAATTATTCAGGAAAGACTGGCTATGCCGAGCGTTTCCCGAGCATTGGCGAAGGCGATTACCGTCCTGCATACGCCTGCGCAGAGAGCAACACTAAAATTGAGATTAAGGCAGAGCCGTACGCTAATATCACCTTCAAGAACGAGCGCGGTGTGCCTCTAATCTGCAAGGGTGGTATTCTTGAAGTAACCGCCCGTGGCGACCGCGATACAACTTCTATCTATGCCTACGATGCCGAGAACCATATCGTTGGCAAGGTGAACGTGCTGAGCTACGACAAGCAGACGCGTAAGATTTGCCTTGTGCCTATTGGCGACACCAAAGTCCCCGACGCAAGTGCTGTTAAGCAAGGGCTTGATGAAATTTTCGCCAAGTTGATGATGGATTTTGATGTTACCATAGGCGAGCCGATAACGATACAATATGCTAAGAATAACATATTTACGCACGGCGGCAGCGGCATGATTGGCGTATATAACACCGACCAGAAGGCTGCCATTAGCAAGCTAAAAGAGCGCGGCATAGATAACGAAACGGTTTATCTCTTCCTCGCCGAGTGTAGCATCAACAACCAACTCGACGAAAACGACAAAATACAAGTTGTAAATGGCTACATGCCGCGCGGCTACCAGTTCGGATTTATCTACAATGAATTCAACAACTACCGAACTGATGCCCACGAGATATGCCACGGCGCATTCCACCTGAAACACACTTTTGCCCAAGACGATTTCCTTGCCGCAGAGCGCACTACCGACAACCTCATGGACTACAACGACGGCAAGACGCTCAACCATTGGCAATGGAAAGATATTCACCAACCTAAGAGCGTAAGGTTCAGGTGGTTGCAAGATGAAGAGGGGGCGGAAGCTTGGAGTGAAGGAACTCGATATAAATGCATTAGTACAGAATTAGCAACTAAGATAAAGAGCAAGTATCGCTATTTCTACTATCCAGACGGATCTATTGTGGATATGAAAGATTACTTGCCATCGGGCTTCTATTTGTCGAACGATGTAGATGCGAAGACTTCGTATGGAACGGTGGCAACAATCAGAGAAGGAGACAAAGATTTGTATTACGTATTTGACCACGACACGCATCAAAACGAAGGATATGGCTACTCATTAGGTGGTAAGACAGTCTTGCTATATAATATTCCTCCAATAAGCAATCCTAATTTGGATGAATTGAACCCAGTGTATGTCTACATTGAAGGCAATAATATCAGAACTGTTGATTCTCATGGTGAGGAGATGACGTATGATAACTCTGTTTGCGATTGCAATATGGCTAAATACAGAGAATTGACGCCTGATATGCTAATCTCTGAGGTTAATGAGCCGCTATCTAAAGCACCTCGAATGTTCTATGATCCAAAGACCAATGAGATCATTTTTGTAACGGAGGTCCACGACCTAAAGTGGTTCCGTGTTGCTGAAGATGGTCCTCAATATGATTTGGAATCTTTGAAGGCGCAAGGTGCTAAATGTCACTACTACACAGAAGCTGAACTTGCTAACACCCACTACAATCAGCTACGTACTGATGTTCAGACCGCAATGAACGAAGGTGGCAAGGTTGTAATGATTGGTCTTGCGGCTACAATTGCTGCACCGTATTTGATAGAATATGCAGCAGCATATGGGGAGCAAGCGTTGGTACAGTTAGCGAAGAAAGCAGGTGAAAAGGCCGTTCAAGAACTGATAAAGAAGGGTATCAATCAATTTATCAAGAAATGTGCAAAAGACGAAGTAAAGGATGATGCTAAGGCATTCATTAGAGGCGCAGTTTCTCAATTCCTTATTTCTAGTATAATATGGGCGGTTGAAGAGACAGAGAATGGACATAAAGTAGGTGCGGATACCTATGCATCGCTTTTAGGGTTGAATGGAGATTCCGAAATATTGAATTCAAAATATGGAAACAAGACACGAGATTTTTGGATGAATGTATTGCAAGCTGGTCTGACAAGTTTTTTGGATAAGTTTTTAGATCGGTATTCTAAAACGCATTCAATTGCTATTGATAAATGTATTGTTACATATTTGGAAGATTTGGATTATTCACGTATTATTTCTGCTTTTGGAGATGAATCAAAATCTATTGAATTCGCTTTTGAACGAGTTTTGTTAGAAGTTGCAGAAAAAGTATTGCCATCAGCTATTGATTGCGGATGGAAATATGCACAAGAAGAGATGGGTGTTTCAAAGTTGGATTCCCACGTAAAAGAATATATAGGCTCCGTTATCATAGATGTTATAGGAAGAATCGGGACAAATGGAGTATATAGTCTTGAAAGATCGATAATTAACGACAAATGACATCAAATACTAAATCAACAATAGCATTGTTAGTTGCAATATGCCTAACTCTATTAATGGCATTCTATTATACGCCATTTATGCTTTTGCGGTATTATAAATATGAATGGTGTGTACTCTTACGGATTGCTCTTCCCTCTGCATTCACAATAGTATGGATATATTATTGGCATAATAGAAAGTTCGGCAAGATAAAATTAATTATTCCAATTTTTGTAGCCATACACCAAATAGTACTTCATAATATTCTAAGTGTTAATTATCGGCAATCTCTTGCTGATAATACATCATACTTGCTTAACATATCAATAAATGGCAGTGTTATAGAAGAATCAAGAGGTGTGCAGGTTCCCCAAACTCCTACATACAATGTACAAACAGGTAGACGCTACTATCTTCAAGGTGTGCATAGTTCGGGGAATTATACCCTAGTCAAAATGTCATTAGATGATTTTATTATTTGCGTTGTCAATGATAATCCCTCGCCAGCCGAAATTCAAAAATACATGGAGCCCGTTCTTTTCATTGATGGTGTAGAACAGCCACGCCCCGAATACGATGACTTGAAACTATCGGACGAAGAACGCCGCGATTTACTAAGAGAGCATCATATAGAAGTCGCGCGCGTTGTAAAAAAGGAGCGCGATAAGTTCCTGCGCAATTTGGTGACATTGCAAGTAAACGATACTGTTCAAAAGACTGTCAATCTGATGTATAAAGACGAAGAAGATTATGATGACATTTTCGATTCGCTAAATGAAGAGAGTTACGTGCTTGTGAAGGTATCTGATATAAATCCCAAGGTTATTGAGGTAACAAATTGGCAGCCAACGACTAAAGAAATTGATAAGTACAATGTGAAATCATATCTAATGTTAGCCACGGTTATATCGAAGAAATCTGTAGATGACAACAAACCAAGGAAGCATTCGATAACCTACTATGCAAAACTCCGAATTAACGATAAGATGGAAACAAGTTTTATCAGAGTAAGGGGTATGTTTCAGAGCGATTATCAAGTATACGAATCTCTAAAAGTCGGAGACCCCGTCATGATAAAACTGACCGAAGGCAAAACAAAATCCGTCGATGTTCTCAACTGGCACCCAACGCCCGAACAAATAGAAAAATATAAAACCCCAGTCAGACTGATAGAAAAGAATAGGTAAATAAATGAACCCACTCTACAAAATACTATCAATCAGCATAATCAGTGTTATCTGTGCGAAAATGCAACCTATTTTGCAGTGGCAAGAATAAATAGCTCAATGGTAAATAAGACAATTATCAATTAGGGCATATCTTTGCGTGAAACAATAAATGGCTTATGTCTCATCAAGAAATAGAACAAATTCTTGCCGAAGTTGGTATTCGCCCAACCTCTGTCCGATTGCTTGTCTATGAGGCAATAAGTAATATAAAACACACCTTTTCGCTTGCCGATTTAGAAGCCGCAAACATCAACCTCGAACATAGTAGCATATTTCGAACGCTCACGCTCTTCCACGAGCATCATCTCATTCACGAAGTCGACGATGGCAGCGGTTCTACTAAATATTGCCTCTGTACTGGTCATGGCATTTGCCACGAAGGCGAGAGTCATTTGCATTTTTTCTGCACCAAGTGCCACACCACATACTGTCTGCGCGGCGATGAATTGCCGCATATCACCTTGCCCGACGGCTACACCATGTCGAGCATGAACTTCCTTGTAAAAGGCATCTGTCCTCAGTGTGGCAAGAATTCGGATTTGTGATTGTCCCTAACAGAAATCTTGTTAATTCTCAATCTTCCTATTGTCAATTACAGCATAAGCCCATCGTAAGCCTCGAGTAAGCCCCTCGCAAGCATTTCGTTGCATAAATGCCATATTGTGTACTTTGGGGCGTTATATCGCAACGCAAAGCATATAAGCCCATATTTTAGCGTGTTTCGACGCTTTGTCGCGTGCTAATGCGTTTTATCACGCTTTTTGAATAGCACCTTTCGCCAAGCATTTACTATGTTTCGAATTCTATAGCATACTCACCATCAATTGCATTTTGCAACTTAGTTGCAACTTTTTCCGCGTAACTATGCAGTCAGAAATAAATAACCATTGTCATGGAATACATAATTACACTTCTCAACCTAACAGGAGAAATGGCACCTTACCTATTGTTAGGCTTTTTGATAGCAGGACTGCTTCACACTTTTGTGCCGCAAAATCTTTATGCTCAGCATCTTGGTAAACCTACCATGGGTTCGGTAATAAAAGCCGCGCTACTCGGCATACCATTGCCACTATGCTCATGTGGCGTAATGCCCACAACGGCTTCGCTTCGTAAAGATGGGGCAAGCAAAGGAGCCTGCGTTTCGTTCCTGACGGCCACTCCACAAACTGGCGTCGATAGCATTCTGGCTACTTGGTCGCTAATGGGCTTACCTATGGCCATAATTCGCCCTATAGCAGCACTATTTACGGCTCTTTTTGGTGGTTGGCTTGTAAATAGATACGACAAAGACCTCTCTCAGCCCAACTATGAAAGTGCTGGCGAATGTCATTGCCAAGAGCATAGCAACAGCAATAATACGCTATTCAACAAACTTTTGAACGCCTTTCGTTATGCATTCGTAGAGATGATGGCCGACATAGGCAAATGGCTCGTAATAGGTTTGCTTATAGCCTCGCTCATAACCGTGTTCGTGCCAAATAGTTGGTTTGCCATATTTGCAGGCAATCCATTGCTCAGCTACTTACTTGTGATGCTTATTGCCATACCTATGTATATATGTGCTACGGGCTCAATTCCTATTGCCGTATCGCTACTTATGAAAGGCATCACACCTGGCGCAGCACTCATTATGCTTATGGCAGGACCAGCAACCAACATAGCTTCGCTACTTATTGTGTCGAAAATTCTTGGCAAACGCACCACCATTCTATACATAATATCTATCGTTCTTGGTGCCCTCGGTTTTGCTGTAATTATCGACTACCTATTGCCATCGGCATGGTTTGCATTGCCACAAACCATTTCGGCTGACATCTGTTGCGCCGAAGAAGTGCTGACACCATTCCAGATAGTTTGTGAAGTCATCTTAGGAGCGATGCTCGTCTATGCGCTCATAATACATAGGCACACCCATCACCACCATCACCACGAAGACGATGATTGCTGCTGCGAGTGTGAAGCAGAGAATAGACTGGTGTTCAGCGTGAAAGGTATGAATTGCAGCCATTGTGCAGCCAATACCAAGAAAGCCATTCAGTCGGTTCGTGGCGTCACCGATGTTGATGTCGATCTCGCTGGAGCAAAAGCTTATGTATCAGGTAGTGACATAAATACCGATGAAATAATAAAAGCCGTAAGCGAACTTGGTTTTGAAATAGAGCAAAAGAGTTGACACAAATTCGTTATATTTATGCAAGCCTCACCAAAAAAGTGGGGCTTTTTTTATACCCCTATTTTAGGACGAAACTAAAAAATAAGCTATTTTAGCACGGTTTTTTGAGATTTGAGTTGTCTTTCGACACCCTATCGACAAAATAAAAATATAAAGAAAAACAAGTCAAAATGGCTTCAGAAGAAGAAGTATTAGGAGAAAGAATTATTCCGGTAAAAATTGAGGAGCAAATGAAAACGGCCTACATCGACTATTCGATGTCCGTTATCGTTTCCAGAGCACTCCCTGATGTGCGCGATGGTTTGAAACCAGTACACCGTCGTATCCTCTACGGCATGAACGAGATACACGTTACAGCTAATTCCCCGACAAAGAAATCTGCACGTATCGTCGGTGACGTACTCGGTAAGTATCACCCACACGGCGACTCGTCTGTCTATGGCGCGCTTGTGCATTTGGCTCAGCCTTGGGCTTTGCGCTATCCGCTTATCGATGGTCAAGGTAACTTTGGTTCTATGGACGGCGACCAACCAGCGGCAATGCGTTACACTGAGGTCCGTATGCGTAAAATTGCAGAAGACATGCTCGTCGACATCGATAAAGAGACCGTAGATATGGTGCCAAACTTCGATGAATCGCTCAGCGAACCTACAGTTCTTCCTACTCGCATCCCTTATCTGTTGGTTAACGGCGGTCAGGGCATTGCTGTAGGTATGGCTACCAACATGCCTCCTCACAACATGCGTGATGCTATCAATGCTGTAATTGCATATATCGACAATCCAGATATTGAGATTGAGGAACTCATCAAAGTCATAAAAGCTCCTGATTTTCCTACAGGTGCTACTATCTATGGTTATCAAGGTGTTAAGGATGCTTACCTCACAGGTCGTGGTAGAATAGTCATTCGTTCGAAATGCGAATTTGAACAGATTCACGGCCACGATTGCATCATTGTTACTGAGATTCCTTATATGGTAAATAAAGCCGAGATGATTATGCGTATTGCCGACCTTGTGCAAGAAGGCAAACTCTCGGAAATCTCCAATATCAACGATGAATCGGACCAACGCGGTCTTCGTATAGTTATAGAACTCAAGCGCGATGCTGTGCCAAACATTGTTCTTAATCATTTGTATAAGAACACTGCACTTCAGTCGAGCTTCGGTGTAAACAACGTAGCCATCGTAAAAGGTCGTCCTAAAACACTCAATCTCAAGCAGATAATCGAGTGTTTCTATGAACACCGTATGGAGGTTGTTATTCGTCGTACCACGTATGAAAAACGCGAAGCCGAAAAGCGCGCTCACATATTGCAAGGCTTAATTATCGCAAGTGATAATATCGATGAAGTAGTTCGCATCATCCGAGCTGCCGATTCGCCCGACAAAGCCAAAGCAACACTTATGGAGCGATTCAACCTCGACGACATTCAAGCACAAGCTATTGTTGATATGCGTTTGCGTCAACTCACTGGTCTTGAACAAGATAAACTCCGCGCTGAGTTCGACCGTCTCGAGAAACTTATCGCCTACCTTACCGATTTGCTTGCAAATGAAGATTTACGTAAGGGCGTAGTGAAGAAAGAACTCGAAGAAATTGCCGAAAAATATGGTGATGAGCGTCGTACTAACATTGAGTACACCGCCGAGGAATTCAACCCTGAAGATTTCTATGCCGATGAAGATGTTGTAGTAACAGTTTCGCACGTTGGCTACATCAAACGTACGGCACTTAGCGAATTCAAGTCGCAAAGTAGGGGAGGGGTTGGCTCAAAAGGCTCAAGCACTCGCGACCAAGACTTCATCGAGCATCTCTATTCTGCTAAGATGCACGACACCATGATGTTCTTCACCAAATCGGGTCGCTGCTTCTGGAAGAAAGTTTACGACATTCCTGAGGGCAACAAAGCTTCGAAGGGTCGTGCTATACAGAACTTGCTCAATATCGAAACGGGTGATTCTGTCAAGGCATTCATCACCGTTCGTGGCTTGAACGATGCCGATTACACCAATTCGCACTACATAATTATGGCTACTAAGCGAGGCATAATAAAGAAGTCGCTTCTTGCCGATTATTCGCGTCCTCGTCAGAATGGTATCATTGCCATATCAATAAAAGATGGTGACGAATTGCTCCGCGCTACGCTCACCGATGGCGATTCCGACTTGATGATGGCTACACTACGTGGTCGTGCAATACGCTTCAACGAGAACAAGATTCGTTGCATAGGTCGCACAGGCGCTGGTGTTCGCGGCATCACGCTCGAAGGAGACGACGATGCTGTGGTTGGTTTCGTTTCGCTTCCACAAGACTCTACCGATAATGTATTCGTACTCTCGGAGAAAGGTTACGGCAAACGCTCAGCTATCGACGAATATCGTATCACAAATCGTGGCGGTAAGGGTGTGAAGACTCTGAACATTACCGATAAGACAGGTCTCGTAATTGCTATCGATTCTATTAACGACGATAATGATCTTATGATTATCAATCGTTCAGGCATAACCATACGTATCCCAGCTGTCGAAATTCGCGTAAGCGGACGTGCAACACAGGGCGTTAAGTTGATAAACCTCACCAAGAAGAACGATAGCATTGCCTCTGGTACTGTTGTCCCTCATAGCGATGAAGAACCAGAAGAGATGGAAGAGGGTAGTGCTACATCGGATCCACAACCTACTAATGAATAATATTTTTATAGTTAGAACATTATAAATAGAAGAAAATGAAAAAGATAGTATTAGTTATGACAGCCTTGGTTGCTGCCAGCACAGCTACTTGGGCACAAAAAGCCAAAGTAAAATCGGCTGAAAATTGCGTGATACTAAAGCAATTCGATAAAGCTAAATCGGACATCGATGAAGCTATGGTTCACCCTAAGACTGCCGAAGAGCCAAACACTTGGCTTACCGCTGCCGACGTATATATCGAATGCGCCATCAACGGCAAGGGCGAAGCTGATTTTCTCGACAAAGCTAAAAGCTTCATCGAGAAAGCTGAAGAGCTCGATGCAAAAGGCAATGCAAAAGGCAAGAATATTGGCAAAGCTCAAAAAGCTATTCTGAAATACTACCAACAGTTCAACGGTAAGGCTCAGCAGTATGGTAGCAAAGCTTGGGGCGACAAGGACTTCAAGAATGCTAAGAAAGCTTTCGATTACGCTATTTGGTCGAACAAGCAGCGTTTGAAAGAGGCTTACAACGAAATAGCCGACACAACCGAAATATACAACTCGGCCCTCGCTGCTATGCAAGAGCCTGATTATAAATTCGCTGCAGAACGTTTCATGAAAACTGCAGAACTTGGCTACGATGGTCCAATGTCGATTCTTCGTGCAAACTATTGCTTCGAGCAAATGGGCGATTCTGCAAGCATGGAGAAAACTCTCAAATATGGTTTCCAAAAATATCCTGAGAGCAAAGATGTGCTCACTACACTTATTCAATACTATTTGAGCGCACAACGTTCGTCAGAAGCTCTCGTTTATTTGAATCAAGCTATCGAGAAAGATCCTACCAATGTTCAATACTACTTCGCTCGTGGCTGCTTGAACGAGAAAATCGATGTAGAAAAGGCTATTGAAGACTACAACATCGCTCTCGAAAAAGATCCTAAATTCTTCAACGCGCTCTACAACCTTGGCGTTGTATACTACAACAAAGGCATTGAGATTATGAACGTAGCAAGCGGCGAACGCGACAACAAGAAATACGACGCATTGGTTAAACAAGCTAACGACCAATTCATGAAATCGGCACCTTACCTCGAAAGAGCTGTTGAGGCTACCGATAGCAAAGAGAACAAAAAATACTCTCTCGATGCATTGAAATCTATCTACTATCGTCTTGTTAGCGCAGAACTCGTTCCCGATGAAAAATATTCTTCAGTAATGAGCCGCCTAAGAGAGCTCGAGTAATTGATGTAAGTATCATTATTCTACATACTTAAGACCGTTGAGAAGCCTCAGCGGTCTTTTTTTTATTTTTTATTCATAAAAGACTCTAAAATCGTAGTTAGTTTATAATTTCGCATAGCACAAAATAATCAAGTGAAGTTTGTGAATACATAAATTTACTACTCACATTATGAACATAAAAAATGAATCACTAACCCAGAAAAAGCACGCCCAAATAGCATTTGGGTATTAATTGTTTCACATATATATGATAACACATTCAATAAACAGTACAAGAATAGAGGATGAAAAAGTCATCATTCGTCGTATCGAAGAGATAATCGAATTGTTGCTATTCTCTACAGCATTCTATTACATGTGCCTACACTTCTATCCCGATATAGTGCTTGGCATTAGAATCTATGGTAGGGTAGCGGAGGTGCTACTTTATGCCATATTATGCTTCTTGATTATACATATAAATGAAGGCTTTCGCTTTGGTTATATGCGCTTCCAAGAGGTGTTAACATCACAAAACATCGCTATGCTGATAGTTAATGTTATCAGTTATACACTCATGTGCCTTATGTCGGTTAAAGTGCTAAATGTGCTTCCATTCTTGCTTCTGATGGCTGCAGATTTCGTAATATCATACATATGCGTATATTTTTCAACGCGCTTCTATCATCAATTTCATGTTCCGTTGAATATGCTAATGATTTATGGAGGAAGTAACTACAACGATCTGAAAATCAAACTTGATGGTCGCTCGGATAAGTATCATGTCACCAAGATAGTGCCAGCAACACTTTCGTTTGAAGAACTTACAAATATGATTCCTGAGTTTGATGCAGTTCTTATTTCTGACATCCCAGCCGAACCTCGTAATAATCTGCTCAAATGGTGCTATACCAATAGCATACGTACATATCTGACGCCTAAAATCTCTGATGTTATCGAAGCTGGTTCGCAAGATATTTACCTTTTCGATACGCCATTGAAGTTGGTAAAAGGTTTAGGATTATCGTTTGGTAATAGAGTTGCAAAACGTGCTTTTGATCTTATACTTAGCTCTTTAGCATTTATTATACTCAGTCCAATTTTTCTTATAGTAGCAGTAGCTATAAAACTAGAAGACCACGGACCAGCATTTTATATGCAAGAACGAGTTACGCAAGGTGGACGTAGATTTATGATCTACAAATTCCGTTCAATGATTGTTAATGCTGAGAAAAATGGCGAGGTTATACCAGCTACCGACCATGATTCGCGCATAACTAAAGTAGGACGAATTATACGAGCTTGCCGCGTAGACGAGCTACCACAACTCATAAATATCATTGTTGGTGATATGTCGATTGTAGGTCCACGTCCAGAGCGTGTTGAACATGTTGAGAAGTATACTGAAATGATACCTGAATTTCAGCTACGTACAAAAGTTAAAGGCGGCCTTACTGGTATGGCGCAGATATATGGTAAATACAATACGTCGCCGCTCAATAAGCTCAAATTTGACCTTATGTATATAGAGAATTACAATTTCCTTCTCGATATTAAGTTGATAATTATGACCATCAGAATTCTCTTCCAAAAAGAATCTACTGAAGGCTTCGATCCAACGGCAAGCATGCTTATGCACGACAGCGTGGCAAATGGTAATCAACAATAATATTAGAACACGAATATATAAATGCGCGGTGCCCATAAGACACTGCGCATTTTATTTTATTACCAACCATAAACAACTATTGATTACTCCCCTTGTTTGTCTTAGAATTTGTATTATGTTAAGTAGAATTATGGGGGAGTGTAAACAGGTTATTTAGAAATCAATTATTCATTACGCTGAGAGATAGATTGCAGATTGTCACAGCCATAGAAAACTTCTGGAGATATTGATAAATTCTTAGGAACAGAAACGAGCGTCAGATTTTTGCATTCTGCGAAAGCGTATTGACCAATATATTGCACGCTATCTGGAATATATATTTCACGCAAATCGCACAATGAAAAAGCTCCATTACCTATATACTTGAGATTCTCAGATAAATTGATGTTTTGTAGCATTTCACATCCACTAAAAGCTTCATCACCAATAGTTTCAAGAGAGTCTGGAAACTCAATAGTTTCTATCGAACTACAATCGGCATAAGCAAAGGCCTCTATGGTTATCAATCCATCAGGAAAATAAGGACTTGGCAAGCTATTGCAACCAACAAAGGCGTGATGCTGTATGGTAGTCAAATTTGCAGGTAAGTTGCACTTTATCAGAGATATACAATTGGCAAAAGCATGACTACCTATAATTTCGACACATGATGGAATAATTACTTCGCGCAGATTTTTTGCTCTATATGCAAAACGCTTACTAATAGTAACTAATGTAGATTCTATCGCTATTTTCTCTATAGAATTATTGAATGCAAAAGCACCATTATCTATGTACGTAGCAGAATTGGGAATAATGACATTAGAGGTATAAATGTGTGGAGGACAAGCAATTAATCGCGATAAAGATGCAGAATATAGAAGTCCATCAACAATAGAGAAATAATCATTATCGCTAATGGCAAATTCGTGCAGATTAAGACAATTGCGAAATGCATAAACACCTATATCTGAGATGGTTGAAGGAATGACCAGGCGCTTCAGATTTTCGCAATCTGCAAAGGCAAAATCTTCTATTTGCACTACCCCATACGGAATCTCAAATTCTGAGCCTACGGCCATATTAGGCGCATAAATAAGCGTAAGACCATCGGTTGAATATAGGACTCCTTCGGTCGATTTTAGCCGTTGGTTTCCTTTCGTAACTATTATGTTCCTGAGTGACTTACAACCGCGAAATATCGAACCAGATATATATTCAATGGAATTGGGAATAGTTACAGATTCAAGTTTTTTGCAATCGGCAAACAAAAAATCCCCAAAATCTTCTATCGATTCAGGGAATGAAAATTCTGTTATTGATGTATGTGCAAATGCATAATTACCAATATATTGCAACGAGTTACATAAAGATATTTGTGATATACTTATGCACCCGAAAAAGGCATCATCACCAATGGATACTACCCCACTCGGTAACTCGATGCTTTTCAGAGATTTACAGCTGTAGAAAGCGCCATTACCAATGGATTGCAAACTATTTGGCAGGTGAACTTCTTGCAAATTCTCGAATCCAGCATAAGCGCCTTCATCTATCGATAAAATAGCATCATCGAGTTTAATATGCGAATCGGTACACTCTGCCATTGTGTATGTATTTTATTGATTATCAACTATTACGTCGGCAATTATGGCTTTTACCATGCTAATCAAATCTTTGGGCGATAGTTTAAGTTGTAGACCGCGCTGACCAGCACTGATGTATATATAATCGAAATCGGCAGCCGTTTGGTGAATGAATATTGGAAAAGGCTTTTTGAGACCAATTGGTGAACATCCGCCTCGAATATAACCAGTAGTGGGCAATAGTTCCTTCATAGCTATCATTTCTGCACTTTTGTTAGCAGAAACCTTAGCAGCCTTCTTCAAATCGACTTCGCTATCGCCAGGAACCACGCATACAAAAATGCCATTTTTATCGCCTCGCAAGACGAGCGTTTTGAACACGCGCTTAATATCCTCGCCAAGTTCTGCAGCAACGTGAATGGCCGATAAATCGCTCTCATCGAACTCGTAGGGAATGAGTTCGTAGGCTATTTTCTCCTTATCAAGGAGTCGAGCCGCATTAGTTTTATTTATTTTCATAATATTACTTACTATTAGTAACTAACACTCTATTTCAAGGCCATCGTAGCTAAGGAATACATTAGCAGGAAGCGTTGGTTGAACCTCTGCATGAAGCCCAATTTCATGAGACATGTGCGTGAGGTAAGCCCGTTGTGGCTTGATAATATCTATAACCTCTATGGCTTGTTTTAGCGTGAAATGAGACATGTGCTCGTGATGACGCAACGCATTAATTACAAGAACTTTACAGCCACGCAAAAGTTCCATAGAAGACTCTGGAATGAAAGAAGCATCGGTTATGTATGCACAATCGCCAATACGATAGCCTAATATGGGCAATTTGTAGTGAAGTACGCGAATTGGTATAATCTCTATACCATTGATATAGAAACGATTTTCGTCAATTTCGTTCAACAGCAATTGCGGCACACCAGGATATTTATTGGCCGTAAATACATAACTAAGATTCTTACGAATGGCCTCAGCAGTGTGGTTTTCGGCATAAATAGTGACTGAACACCCCATAGTGTAATTAAGCCCACGAACGTCGTCCAGACCGCCAACATGGTCGTAGTGTTCGTGCGTAATTAGAATGCCATCGATTTTGCGACAGTGAGAGCGTAGCATCTGCTGACGAAAATCGGGACCAGCATCGACGAGAAGCGTAGTATCGCCAATCGTCCAAAGAATGGACGAACGAAGCCTCGTATCGCGACTATCAGAACTCTGGCAGACGCGACAATCACAACCAATAACGGGCACACCAATTGATGTGCCCGTTCCAAGGAAGGTTATCTTCATTGTATATTGATATACAGAATATTACAATTCCAAATCAACATCGAATTTCTCGTGCCAAGGCAAACCTTGTTCACCGAGACGAGCGAGGAATGGATCTGGATCGAAATCTTCTACATTCCAAACGCCTGGCTTCTTCCAAATGCCCTTCATAAACATCTCGGCACCCAAAGCGCAAGGAACACCAGTGGTGTAGCTAACGGCTTGTGTACCAGTCTCTTTATAGGCGGCTTCGTGGCTACAGTTATTATAAATATAATAAGTACGCTCTTTGCCATCTTTCAAGCCACGGATGCGGCAACCGATAGAGGTATAGCCCTCGTAGTTCTCGCCAAGTTCACCAGGATTAGGCAACACAGCCTTGAGGAACTGCAAAGGAACAATCTTAACGCCATTGAAATCGACCTCGTCGATGCGAGCCATACCAATATCCTGAATAACACGTAAATGAGTAAGATACTCCTGACCGAAAGTCATCCAGAAACGTGCACGCTTGATGGTTGGGAAATTCTTCACGAGCGACTCAAGCTCCTCATGGAACATAAGATACGACTCTCGTTCGCCAATTTCGGGATAATTAAGACCCTTGTGAATCTCGAGAGCACCAGTTTCAACCCATTTACCATCTTGATAATAGCGGCCTTTTTGAGTGATTTCGCGGATATTTATTTCAGGATTGAAGTTCGTAGCAAAAGCTTTGTGGTGATTGCCAGCATTGCAATCGACGATGTCGAGATATTGGATTTCGTCGAAATGGTGTTTAGCTGCATACGCAGTGAAAACGCTCGTTACGCCAGGGTCGAAACCACAACCAAGAATAGCTGTAATACCAGCATCTTCGAAGCGTTTTTTGTATGCCCACTGCCAACTATACTCGAAATGAGCGACATCTTTAGGCTCATAGTTAGCGGTATCGAGGTATGAGGTATGTGTAGCCAAACAAGCCTCCATAATAGTTAGGTCTTGATATGGAAGAGCCACATTTACAACCAAATCGGGTTTGACTTTGTTGATAAGAGCAACAAGTTCGTCGACATTATCAGCATCGACTTGCGCAGTTTTTATTCTGTCGCCGCCAATTTTTTTAGCTACAGCGTCGCACTTAGATTTAGTGCGGCTTGCGAGAGTAATTTCACTAAATACTTCTGGCAAAGCTGCCATTTTGTGAGCAACAACAGTACCTACACCGCCTGCTCCAATTTGTAATACTTTTCCCATTTTGAGCTATAATTTCAGATGCAAATCTGACAAAAAAAAACAAGATATTATCATTCAATCTCAACCAATCCTCTTTTATATGCCTGCCATTGCTCATCGTTCTGCCACAAATCAGTTTCTGGCCATCTATCAATACTGTTTATGATAGTATCCATCAAACGACGCAAAGCGAGAGCTAAGTTAGGTCCACGCGATGTATTCAATAATACTACAAAACATATATTATCAGGCCTACGCTCGATAATAGCGGACGTAGCGGCAAGAGTTCCAGTTCGATACCAAATAGAGTCACCAATAGTACCTCGCCAACCAAGCGGATCAAATCCTTCCTGACGATGAATCATAGTATCGATTGATTCGAAGTTCAATTGGTCAGGCACATCAGGAAATTCATCGATAGTAAGCGTCAACTTCAGCAAATCGGTAGCCGATGCGACCCAACCGCCAGCAGCGCCAAGAGTTTGTATATCAACACCACCATAGGCACGAGGAACGATAACATTCCCATCAGCATAATCAACTACACCTGTAGTATCGGGTACATAATACAAGACCTCGCGAGGCAACCGATGGTCGATGTGAGAGTGTCCAATTTGCATGTCGAAGATACCCAAAGGAGCAAGCATATTGCTACGTACAAAACTTTCGTATGGCATAGAGGAAGCCTTAGCTACAATTTCGCCCAAAATGCCATACCCAAAATTAGAGTATACAGATGCCGTTCCTGGAGTAAAATGCATCGACTTGTCTTGCATAAAACGTATAATCGTTTGCATATTTATGGGTAATTGCTTACCCATAGCCCGAGCAATGGTATGAGACATAAACATAGGGTCGCCATATCGAGGTAACCAACCACCAGAATGGTTAAGAAGGTGATAAATAGTAATATCGCCCATACGTTTATCTTTATATGAAAGATATTCATCATCATTGAGAACACCTATGTTGCCAAAGACCCTCTGATGTAAAAAAATACGCTTTTGCTCAATCAATCTCATTATAGCTACCGCGGTAATAAGCTTTGAAACGCTCGCAACGCGCATTCTATTATATGGCTCCATAGGAATAGAGTCTGCTACATCGCTATAGCCATAGCCTTTGGCATACACGAGACGCCCATGAAAACTAATAGCCACAACCATTCCTCCCTCGATATACTCTCGACGAATGAAACGTTGGATATTGTCGTCAATTACTTTATACGTAGTATCGTTATCAGAGTTGTGTATTAGGTATAGTGGAGCGTCTGTCTTTACCGCAACATTTTGGGTGATTTCATCTTGCGAAGACAACAACATGCCAACAGCGTAAACAATTACAACCGCAGAAAAACAAACAATAGTATTAACAATAAACCTTGTATGTTTCATCGATTACGTACATATATTGATATGTTTCTAATGGCTAATGATAGTGCTACCAATAATGCTATCGTAGGAGGCTGCTGCAGCCCACAAATGGTTAACATAACAAAAGCTATTAGAAATAGAATATTTACACCAACTAATAACGCCAAAGATTTATTTCTACTTACATTTTGCATGCGAATTAGTATAATTACTATTGGTAAGTATAGCAGTGACGCCCACAATACGTTTATATTCTTGTCGGTAACGCTATGATTTGTAAACAACCAAAGAAACCAAAAAAGAATACTAAGTAAAAAGGTTATAGAAAAAAGGATTATATCGAATTTTTTACACGTAAATTGTTTTTTGAATTCTAGGATTGTAAACACTATAGTAAACAAAAGAATTAACAATCCGACAAACAACGGTGAGCCTATAAAATTTACAGCATAGTTAATATCATCTGACTTTTCTATAATTATATGTGAACTCTCTATTAAGCCAGCTTGCAGGAATAGAGAATCGACATACATAGGTAGATATGCTTTATCGTATAACGAGATATTAGCATCAGTTTTAGCGCCTAAAATCAAATCAATTCCTTGAGCCGACCAAGACGAAGGGCTATTACATATATGTAACAGATTGCGAAACGTTTCGTTGGTAGATTCTTGATATTGTTTGGTATCTATATTAGCAACTTTGAAGACTAAATCCCTAATACGTGTCGCACAATTATCGTAGAAAAAATCGTAGCGATAATAGCGGTTTTGAGGACGTGCATTCTCGGCAAGAAGCGCAAATAGTGCATTACGTTGTTCGAGATTTAGCAACAATTTACTTTCTACAACTTGCCTATTTTCAGCCTTATAGCTACGTTCAAAACGTCGCATATATCCAGTGGATAACATATAGTCAAGGTTGCCACGCACAAATTTTGCAATGAAGAATGGGGTGTCGAAGTCGAAAGTCCCATAATTGAAGACTATATCAATGCCAAGAGAATCGTCTTTTACTCTTAGAGCACTATGACCAAACGACGTATACAACTCTTCGCCTGAAGAACAAGTTAACAGAGAAATAGACGACTTAGAAGATAATGCAAAAGAGTTTACCGTTAATACGTTTACAATAACAGTAAACAAAAACACCAATCTACGCTGTAAACTCATATTAAACTTGTAAACTACCAATAATATCTTTTACCGATGTAAATTGGTGACGAATCATATAATCTTTTATGCCGTCAACTATCTTCGTAGTTATAGAAGGGTCGATGAAATTAGCAGTACCAATTTGCACTGCAGATGCACCTGCAATTAAGAATTCTATAGCATCTGTCGCATTCATAATGCCTCCGAGACCCACAATTGGGATTTTTACTGCATTATGTACTTGCCAAACCATTCTCAAAGCAATTGGTTTCACTGCAGCACCAGACAGTCCGCCAGTAATTGTTGACAATACAGGTTTTCGTCTTTCTGCATCAATAGCCATAGCCAATATTGTATTTATGAGCGATACTGAATCGGCGCCAGAGGCTTCTACAGCTTTAGCTATATCGGCGATGCTTGTAACATTGGGCGAAAGTTTTACCATCAAATGCTTCTTATATACTTTACGAACAGACTCAACAACTGCAGATGCTTGTTCGCAACTCGTGCCAAACGCCATACCACCCTGTTTTACATTAGGGCACGAAATATTCAACTCGATAGCAGGAATATGCTCTAGCTCATTAATCTTCTCAGCGGTAGCAACATAGTCACTAATAGACGAACCAGAAACATTTACAATAACATTAGTATCGTAATGTGTTAGTTTGGGATATATGTTTTTACAGAAATAGTCAACGCCCTTGTTTTGTAAACCAACAGCGTTAATCATACCTTGTGGTGTCTCCGCTAAACGAGGATAGTCGTTTCCTTCGCGCGGATTTAGAGTAGTACCTTTTACAATGAATCCACCTAAATCCGACAAATTGATAAAATCCTCATATTCATAGCCATAGCCAAAAGTTCCAGATGCTGTAAGAACCGGATTTTTTAGCTTCAATCCGTTAATATCTACGCTTAAATCTACCATTCTAATTGTTTTATATTGAAAACAGGACCTTCAGAACATACACATTTGTGTCCTTCTTTTGTTTTTGTTACGCAACATAGGCAGACTCCAATGCCGCAAGCCATTTTATTTTCAAGTGAAACTTCGCACGTTACATTTGCATCGAGGCAAACTTGTCCTACAGCTTTCATCATTGGCGTAGGTCCGCATACCATAACTGCATCAAATTTGTCGCCTAAGCGAAGCATAATTTCGTGATTGGTTACAAATCCTTTTGTGCCTACCGAACCATCTTCTGTAGTTATGTTGATTTTACCAATTTGCTCAAAATCAGATAGACATAACAAGCCTTCTGCATCGCGAGCACCTAAAAGGATTTCCACTTCGACGCCTTTTGATTTTAGCAATTTGCCCAAATAGAGTAAAGGAGCTATACCAACTCCTCCGCCTACAAGTAGTACCTTACGGTAATTATCATCTATTGTAAATCCATTACCAAGAGGGTAAACTATATTAATAGTGTCGTTAATAGATAGTTTACTAAGTAAATTCGTTCCATTACCTACGTTTTTTACAAGTAAACTAATAGTGTTATTGTTATAGTTTACATCGTGAATTGATATTGGACGCCGCAAAAAAGTATGAGCAGTATCTGGAATTTGTATTTCCACAAATTGTCCTGCATTAATCTGCGGAAGTTTACTTTGATGCTGTAAAATTAACCTAAAAAAGCCGACACCTATAGGAGTGTTTTCAACTATGGTAAAGTCGGCAACAAAGCGTTTCAACATTACTTTAGCTATATATTACTATTTCTCACAAAGATAACTTGAAAGTATGTATATAGCTACTCCGTTTTGTTATTAGATAATAGTTTATAATAAAATGGCTTAATTATCAGTATTCCAGCGAAGTTAATGATTTGTCGACTTTGGTAAGTATTGGCTATATGTGCCATCACTATAGAATATCACTATGCGTTCAATTGTTGCTATAGGTTTTTCTACACTTTTTGGGTCTATAGCTACGTATTTTACAGCATACTCCTCTGCTCTATCGCTATTTTTGTTTGTTGATATATCTTCGTTAGCTGTATACAATTTGTTTTTTCTTTCGCTGTTCGTATCGTTTACAATAGCTTTTGTTTTTGGTGTATTGGGTTCTGTTGTTTTTCCATGATCATTGTTGATACTTGTGTTTACAGATTCTCTTTTTACAATGTTAGTGTTGTTTACAGTACTAAACAAAGATAGTGTTCCATCATGTAAACTATCATCAGCTATAGTCATACTACCATTGCCGTAAACAAACCAATCTCGACTTACATTAGGAAATGCTTTGAGAATTTTTTCAATTGTTTCCTCACTGAAATGTCCTCCTCGACCATTTTCAGACGTAATATGTGAAATAGTTGCCTTAGATATTCCACAGAGTTGTGCAAAGTTACTTTTGCTTATAGAATAGTGGCGTAAAAGTTCGTTCAATCGCTCTTTCATGTTGTAAACAATTTGAATGCATAATAACACCTCAAATGTAAACAATAATATTTACAAACAAAATAGATAATTCATATAATTTACAATACAACTTTTTTGTTGTGGTAGTTTACATGTACAATTTACTTTTGTGTTGTTGTTTACATCAATCATGTTTGTAAACTATTGATATATCAACAAAAATCGCTTAATACAAATATTGTTGTTTTGCGATACACTCATATGCGATGGTTTTCTCTGCAAATATGTTTATCAACATACTGTTAATACAAATCCCTATGTATTTGATTTATAGCAAATACATAATTATCAACAACTGTTAATAACCTTAAGATTATATATTATGAAGACTGTAATGTCTTAGAGAACAAGAGATTATATATTACTTAATATACTACTTTATATAACATGTATAATCTATTGATTATTAACCTATTATCATTATCAAAAGATAAATTTCTTTATTTACACCCATCTTTTGATGCTTTTATGTCATATTTTATTTTAGATAAAACATATAATTAGTTGATATTATGTATTTTACATATATAATTAGATACAATTTCTTTATTGTATAAAAAATCAATATGTGAAAAACTGGGGTATTTTACTTGTTTACACATGTAAAAAAGTGTAAAACAATAACACGCCCACTCCCCTACTCTCCGTTATAAAGTTTGATTCATGCTGAGAGAATTATTGTTACCTTTAACTATTAATTTATAAATATGATAACAGAACAAGACAAAGCGTTGCTAAGTGCAAAAGGTATCACTGAGCAACAGTTAGAAACGCAACTCTCGCAATTCAAGACTGGTTTTCCTTTCGCCGACATTCAACGTCCCGCGACAATCTCTGATGGTATAGCCCAAGCAGACAAATCTTCACTTGACAGATTTGTTGCTATTTACAACAAGGCCATTGCCGATGGCACAAAGGTGGTAAAATTCATACCTGCATCGGGAGCTGCAACACGCATGTTCAAAAACATGTTTGAGTTTATGAACGCTTCAAAGGAAAAGCAAGACTCAATGAAAAACGAAAAGCCATATTCGGACTTCTTCGGAAGATTCAACGACTTTGCTTTTGCTGATGCATTAATGGCTAAGAAGCCTATTGATGAGTCTGATAAAATCACCAAAATGCTTACTTCTGCAGGGTTAGGATATGGTCAAAAACCCAAAGGTGTGGTTTTATTTCATAGATATGAAGGAGAATCATTAACAGCGGCCGAAGAGCATATTTTTGAAGGCCTTAACTACGCTAAGACTAAAGATAACGAGATAAATCTTCATTACACAGTCAGCCCACAACATCTCGATTTGTTCAAAGAGGCAACCCAAAAAACTAAGGAGAAAATTGAAAAAACGTACGGTTGTAAGGTTAACATAACATATTCATTTCAAAAACCATCAACCGACACCATTGCAGCGACGATGCAAAACGATCTATTCAGGGATGATAACGGAAATTTGGTATTTCGCCCTGGAGGTCATGGAGCTCTGATAGAAAATTTGAATGATCTAGATGCAGATATTGTCTTCATAAAAAATATAGACAACGTTGCACATCAATATTTGTTACCAATCACCACTCAGTATAAAAAAGTTATCGCTGGATATGGATTGGAACGCAAACATAAGATTGATGCCATCCTTCGTCGTTTGGACAATAACGACTTCAGTGCTATAGCCGAAGCTATAGATTTTATGAAGAGCGAACTCAAAACTAATTTCCCTGCCGAGTTTGATAAAAAGAGCGACAAAGAGAAATCGACATTTATCTTTGACGTACTCGACCGTCCGTTGCGTGTGTGTGGCATGGTGAAGAACGAAGGCGAACCTGGCGGTGGTCCATTCTGGGTAAAAGGTAGCAATGGTCAAGTTACTCTTCAGATTGTAGAGAGTGCGCAGATAGATACAAACGACGCGCAAAAGGCTGCTATTATGAAGCAGAGCACACACTTCAATCCAGTAGATCTATTCTGCTGCTTACGCGACAGAAATGGCAAGAAATACGACCTAAAGAAGTTCGTAGATGTCAATGCAGGCTTTATCTCATACAAGAGCCTCAACGGAAAAGATTTGAAGGCTATGGAGCTTCCAGGACTTTGGAATGGCGCTATGGCCAATTGGCTCACATTCTTTGTGGAAGTGCCTATCGAGACTTTCAATCCTGTGAAGACTGTAGTTGATTTGCTTCGCCCGCAACATCAACCGAAGAAATAAAGTAGTGTATTTGTAATTATTTGGCTGTCACTTCAATTAGTGGCAGCCTTTTTATATATTATAAAAAAAGCACCGAACAAAAAAACTAGTTCAGTGCTATTTAGTTAGTAACTATAATATTGAGGTAGAAATGTTAACCTTTTATTTTTAACTCTATTTGTTTTACCTCGTTTGCATAAGCCTTATTAATTTCAATCTGATTTGCAACAGTTTGGCATGCATAAAGAACAGTGGCGTGATTGCGATTACCAATCTTCGTACCGATGCTGCTGAGGCTCATTTGAGTCATCTCGCGACATAGATACATAGCCAACTGGCGAGCGCAAACAACCTCGTGTTTACGAGTGTTTTTCTGCAATAGAGAAGAATCTATATTGTAGTGCTCACAAACGACATCTATCACACGATCGGGAGTGACTTTTGTAGTTGCAACCTCCTTGTTGTTAGCGTAGTTGCTAACAACCTTCAATACGAGATCCATAGTTATTTCGCTTCGAAGAACAGTAGCATGCGCAAGAAGCGACGCTATAGCCCCATCAAGCTCGCGAGCTCGGTCGATATTATTTGCGATATACTCTATAACATCCTCGGGGAACTGTATGCCATCTTTTTGAATTTTGTTTTTGATTATTTCAACACGCAATTCGTAATCTGGCTTTTGCATTTCGGCTATCAAACCAGCTTTGAATCGAGAAATCAAACGATCTTCTATACCAACAATATCCGACGGACGCTTGTCGGCAGCAATAACAATCTGCTTGTTGTTCTGCTGCATATGGTTGAATATCTGAAAGAAGGCATTTTCGGTACCGCTTTTACCAGCAAGGTCTTGAATATCATCAATAACTAAGACATCAATATCTTGATAAAAGTTCATGAAGCCAATTTGAGAATTGTCTTTTGAAGCTTTCATAAACTGCTGCATAAACTTAGCAGCGGACAAATAGACAACTTTTCTCTCAGGCTTTACACGTTTGGTTTCGGCAGCAATAGCTTGAATGAGGTGAGTCTTACCGACGCCACTCTCACCATATATAAAGAGAGGATTGAAGGCTGTTGCACCAGGCTTCTCTGCTACTGAATAGGCCACAGAACGTGCCAATTTGTTACTTTCACCCTCCACAAAGCTATCGAAAGTATAGTTCTGATTGAGATGCGGATCTACCGTACAATTGATGACTACAGCAGCGAATGGATTGAATTGACCATCTGACTTGGGCACAACATTATTAGGGCGATACCCACCGCTTGGCGTAGGAGGTACGGGGCTCTTTATTGGAGTGTAGAGCTGATATTCGAGACGAACATTGGGACCAATAACTTGTACAAGAGCCGACTTGAGAGGATTGAAAAATCCACGCTTTTCATCTTCCAATACGTCCACAAAATTGGTCGAAGGTACACCAATAGTAATAGTATTGTCGGAGAGATTAACAGGTTTGATAGGAGCAAACCAACGATCGTAATCATCTTTTGACACACCTTTACTAATGACACCCAGGCAATTTTCCCAAGTCTTTACACAATCCATAATATCAATAAATACGTTTTTCTTTTTCCGGTACGAATGTCTATGTTTAATTGTTGAAAAAAAAATCGAATCTGTATTGTTTTTTTAGAAATGTTATTGATTTTTGATAATCAATTAATTAAGATAACCACACATAACTAACTATATTTTAGTTAGTTTCAAACTTTCATGTTTTCAAGTGAAAATGTCAATAACTTAGTTATCACGTAGTTATACGTATAAATACGCCGAAATGCGGATATTTGACAAGTAAGATTTTTATACTACTAAAAATCAATAATCGCAGATAAAAATTCTACAATTTCTGTTTTGTGCTCAAAATCAGCACTTTTGACAGCACTTGCTATATAGCGTTAGCTACAGAAAAAGAGTAACTATTCTATTTCTTTGCCATTATTATACGAAACAATCTCAGAATCAGGGTATTTAGCAATTATGCTTTTCTGAAGATCTTCAGCCTCTTTGCGCGTAGCATAAGTACCTAAAAGATAATTATAGCGTCGACCAGTGTAGTGTTCAATCACGCTATGTCCTTCGATTCGCGAATCGATATTCAATGGCGTCTTTGATTGTGCAATACGCACTGTGTATATAAGTCCAACAAACGAAGCTGCATCAGGCGACGCGAAATATACATTCTTGCCAAACTTGAATGCCGACAAATTCACATATCGACCAGGATTGATGCGTATGTCAGTCATTAAACGATTGAGGTTGACAGCAGATTCGTTTAGATTGTTATATAGTTCGGCATCAGATAGGAGCATACCGAGCGACCCTTGGGCGCTGTCGAGTTGATTAACAACATTTTCGATGCCATCGAGGGCCGCTTGCATAGCTGGCATTGCAGCATCGAGGTTGGTGGCAATGTTAGCAAAATGAGTGAAAATAGTGTCGATTTCATTTGTTTGGCTATTGATTATGGCAAATGTAGAATCGGCACTTTCGAGCACTTGATTAAGCATACCATTATGAGCAGTAAGTTTGGACAAATTGTAGCTTACAGCTTCAAAATTTTTCATAGTAGCGTTGAGAGCCTCAATACTTTGACTAAGACTTTTACCATTAGGGCCACCAAAGAAATTAGACATGTCGGCAAGCAAAGAGTCTACACGAACCATAAGAACTTCGGCCTTATCCTTCATTGGTAGGATTTGCTGAGTGAGGTCTTTGCGCACAAACGAAGCAAGCGTATCGCCCCATGAATGCATCTTATCCGACTGAGAAAAAACTATGCTTATGCCTCTACTACCAAGCAGATCAGTGCTAAATATTTCAGCTACCGAACCTTGGGGAATATCGCTAATCTTCTCAATGTTCATAGCTACACAGAAACGTTGTTCGCTCGGAGCTGTAGTATTAATAGTTATGGAACGCACAGTGCCTATTTGGTAACCATTGAAGAAAATAGGCGAAGAATCGGTTATTCCATTAACATCGGCAAAACAGGCATAATAGATACTACCACGCGAAAAAGCATTGTGTCCTCGTAGGTAATTCATACCAAGAATAAGTACAATTATGCCGCAGATGGCAAATATGCCAATGCGAAAATTTCGATTGATAGTCATATCACAGTTTTTTATTGTTTTGAACGTTTGCGTGCATGTCGCACACTAATTTTTTCAGCACCATCGAAAGCCACAATGAAGCAGTCGGGGTAGAGTTTGCGCACTCTATCGAGATTTTTTTGGGCTTCGTCATACGATGTTGTTCGGCATACTATGTATTTATACATATCATTCTCTTTCAATTCTTTTACTTCGCCGAGCGATTCAGGGAAATCTTTTTGCTGATTTTTCGACGAGATAATTTGTACATAGAATGATATGCCAGTAGGTTCTTCTTTCTTTATTTCGGCCTCTTTGGTGGTTGGTTGCGAAGGCACTATCAATGTGTTGCTATTGTCGTAGCTCTCTTTGTATTTTTTGAAAGAATTGTATATCGAACGTGCTATTTCATTTTGACCTTCAACAGAATTAATATAGGCCTCTTCTGTAGGATTGCTTATGAAACCAATCTCTATAAGAACACTTGGCATAGATGTTTGGCGAAGAACCAAGAAACCGGCTTGTTTTACGCCTCTATTTTCGCGCTGCGACGCCGTAAGACCATCTTGCACAGCAGAAGCAAATTGAATGCTTTGCCCCAAATAGGCATTCTGCATAAGTTCAAATATTATGTACGACTCTGGTTGTGAAGGATCGAAACCTTCATATTTGTTTGTATAGTCGTCCTCGAAAGCAATAACCGAGTTTTCTTTTTGAGCCACAGCAAGGTTGTCTTTCGAGCGATGCAAACCAAGTACGTATGTCTCAGCTCCATAAATCTGAGCGCTTTTGGCCGAATTGGCATGAATAGATATAAACAAGTCTGCACCCGATTTATTGGCAATATTCGCACGCTCATCGAGAGGAACGAAGACATCCTTATCGCGCGTATATACAACGTTAACTCCTTGAATACTATCGGTGATATATTTACCAACTTGAAGAGCTACTGGAAGTACAATGTCTTTTTCCATACTAACCTTTCCTACAGCACCAGAATCCTTACCTCCGTGTCCTGCATCGATAACAACGGTAGTGAGTTTCTTTAGTTGTGCAGAAGTATTAATACTCAATAGTAACGCAAGGAGAGTAATAATAGAAAAATATAGTTTAGTCGTCATTGTTAATATAGTATTATGCAAAAGTAAATCATTTAGTTCAATATCGTAGATCGTATTGTTTTTAGTTTTACTTATGGTGTGTATACGTATCATATTGTGTATCATTCATTTTCACACTTATGAAAAAATAGGACGCATAAAAAGTAATTCTACACTATCTTCGCGAGTGAAAGTGAAAAGCAAATGGAATACGTAGTATCAGCACGAAAATATCGCCCAGACACGTTTGACATGGTTGTTGGTCAGCAATCAATAACCACTACAATAAAAAACGCTGTTAAGACACATCGAATTGCACATGCATACCTATTTTGCGGTCCTCGAGGAGTAGGCAAAACGACATGTTCCAGAATTTTTGCAAAAACGATTAATTGCCAAAATTTGTCGGAAAATATCGAGCCATGCAACGAGTGTGAGTCGTGTCGTGCATTCAACGAGAATCGCTCGTTCAATATCCACGAGCTTGATGCTGCCAGCAACAACTCGGTAGACGACATACGTATGCTGATAGACCAAGTGCGTGTCCCGCCTCAAGTAGGTAAATACTCTGTGTATATTATCGACGAGGTGCACATGCTTACACAACAAGCATTCAATGCTTTTCTAAAAACACTCGAAGAGCCACCTGCATATGCAGTATTTATACTTGCTACTACGGAAAAACATAAAATCATACCTACGATTATTTCTCGTTGCCAAGTATTTGATTTTAATCGTATTACAATAGATGATGCAACAAAGCACTTGAGCTACGTAGCAAGTAAAGAAGGCATTACTGCCGACATTGATGGCTTAAGCGTTATAGCACAAAAAGCAGATGGAGCGATGCGTGATGCTCTATCTATTTTCGATCAGATTGTAGCCTTTTCAGGTAAGAATATTACATATAAAGATGTTGTGAGCAACTTGAATGTGCTCGACTATGATATATTCTTTGAAGTAGTTGATAGCATTATGGCTCACGATTTTGTAAAAGCCTTACTAACACTCGATAATGTCGTTCGTAAAGGTTTCGATTTGCTCAGTTTCTTAAGTGGTCTTTGCCACCATTTGCGTAATTTGCTTGTGGCGCACAACGAAGAGAGTGTGTCGCTACTCGATGTGAGTGAGAAAACTGGGGTGCGCTACAAAGAGCAATCGTCAAAAATGGATGTTGGCTACATAATTAAGTTGATAGAGAGCACAGCCAACGCAGAACTTAACTATAAACAAGCGCGAGATAAGCGTCAACACGTTGAAATTTGCTTGTTACGTTGCTGTATGTTGGGCGACGAAAAAAAAAAGTAATTGAACAACTTAATGCACTCATAAGACGTTTGGGTGTAGCTAAAGCCCAACAGCCGCAAAGCACTCCCCCATCGCAAGCGCCAAGCCAACAGCCTGAATCACAAAAAATTAACTATGGGAAAGCAACATCGGTTGCTACCAAAAATGTTTTAGGTTTTTCTCTAAATAGTCTATACAATAATGCGGTAAAAGGGACATCGACACCTGTAGAACAGCCCAAAACTATCCAAGAAGAACAAATTACAGAAGATCTTCCAGTTGACATAATGCAACTCCATAGCGAATGGGATCGTTTTGCAGAAAGCGTCATAAAAACCGACAACGACTTGTATCTGTTGCTACGTAGCACTAAACCACAACTGAATGGCGTTAACATAAATATAGAGGTCACAGCTGCTCAGAGCCAGAAAATATTGGGAAGCCAAGAGCTTTTATGCTATTTGCGAAAAAGCCTACACAATAGTCAACTTAACATTAATACAGTAATTAAGAGCGAGTCTTTTGAGCAAGCTGAACACGTATATACATCGCGAGAAAAAATTGACAAAATGGTTGAAGCGAATCCAAGTATTTTGGATTTGATAAAAGAATTCAACTTAGACCTCGAAGGCTGATGTTTCATAAATTTTTAGATGACATAAGCAAAATTGCTATACCAGAGCAACTTAACTGCCCTACCAACTACACGCCACACCCATTAGCAAAGTTGGCTGCGAGTGAACTTATGCACTATCTTGATAGTAAAGTTGAATGGGCGCAAGAGTTGCAGAGTGGCAAAATGTTTGGTGTTTTAGTTGTAGAACGCAAAGGCGAATTGGGCTTTTTGGCTGCTTTTTCGGGTAATATTTGTGGTCAAAGCACGCTCGACTACTTTGTTCCCCCTATCTTCGATTGCCAAAACCCAAACGGAACGTTCAAACGGGAGGAACGAAACATAAGCATCATTAATCAGAATATTGATAATGAAGAACACTCGCGAGAAAAGAGAGAGACCCAACAAAATATACAAAAGTTACTCTCAGAAAGAGACATAAAAATTGCTACAGCAAAAGAGGTAATAAAGCGAAACAAAGCGGAACGAGAGGCTCGTCGACTTGCCGAAACTCTGACATCGGGAGAGGCAGAAAAGTTGATCCGCGAAAGTCAGCACGAAAAGGCAGAACTGCATCGGCTCAAACTGCACTATAACGCAGAAATTGCCAAAGCACAAAAGCAGTTGCAACATATTGATAATGAGATCCAGAAGCTCAAAAACGAACGCCATCGACGATCGATAATTTTGCAACGCTGGCTATTTTCTCAATATGTAGTCTCCAACGGATTAGGCTCAAGCCGCTCTATTGGCGACATATTTAGATTCGGAATACATCGCGAACCACCATCGGGAACGGGCGAATGCGCAGCTCCTAAATTACTTCAGTTTGCCATACGTAATAATCTAAAACCTATTTCGTTAGCCGAATTTTGGTATGGCAATTCTCCTCGAGGTGTTGTGCGTCAACATGGAGCATTCTACCCAGCTTGTCATCAAAAGTGTGAACCACTTTTGAACTTTATGCTCGAAGGAATCGACCACGACAGCGACAAGCGCTTTGAGCGAAACGAAGACAAACTTGAGATTATTTACGAAGACAAATTCATGCTCGCTATTAATAAGCCAAGCGGACTCGCGAGCGTCGATGGCAACGAAACTGCCGATTCTGCCGAACAACGCATTTCACGCTATTTGGGGCATGATGGGCATCATGTGGTTCATCGCTTAGACATGGAGACCTCAGGTGTTTTGATTGCCGCTAAAGATGAGCAGACTTTTACGGCTCTTCAAACACTATTTGAACAGCACAAAATCAGAAAGACTTACATTGCCGTTATTAACGGATATGTAACTAATATTGAAGGCATTATAAATATTCCCATTTGTCCCGACATGAACGACCGACCACGTCAAATGGTTGATTATGAGCATGGTAAACAAGCCATAACTAAGTATATAGTTCTGTCGCAATCAAACGGTCGCACAAGAGTTGAATTTCAACCACTTACAGGACGCACACATCAGTTAAGAGTACATTCTGTTGTTGGATTGGGCTACCCTATTGTCGGCGACAATCTTTATGGAGCTAACAACGGTCAGCGATTGATGCTACACGCCTATTCAGTCGACTTTATTCATCCTATTACTAACCAAAAGTTAGCTATTAGTTGCGACGCCCCTTTTTGAAGCGTTTACGAAGTTCATCACTAACATTTTGAGATGCATTGGTGAGTGTCGCTTTTATCTGGTCGACTTGTGAAAGCACATCGTTGCGAAACTCATCGCGAGCCTTTGTAATCTCTAATACTTTCTTATTGATACTGTTATTTAGTTTAGCTACACTAAAACGCGACGATTCATAGAAGTTGCTACTTGGCACGACAACCGAAAGCGCTTCACTCAACACGTTGATAGTCACCTCACCCGAGAGCATTATGGGTTCTCCGTCGATATGAGCCATTGTACCCTCACCACAATCGAACTTCACCTGATTGGTGCGGATAATCTCATCATACTCATTCTTATCGATATTTTGGCTCAGTAGCGACATAGCCATCGACGGAACGGCATAATTAGGGAACTGATTGATTATACAAACGTCCATCAAGCCATCGTTCATTACAGCTTTGGGCGCGATATGTATGTTGTAGCCCCATTGCGACGAATTGGCAAAACTTATCAGAAATGCCTTACGCACAAAGAGTTGCGAATTCATATCGAGTGTATATTCTTTCGGCTTATATAGAGGGAACTCTGTGGAAATCAGGCGCATATACTGAATAGGACCGCGCACTCTAAGTTTTGCAAACTTATGACCAATAAGAGCATCGAACCCGATGCCAGCCACATTGAACGAGTATCGCTCATCACCAAAACTAAGCACATCGATTTTCGACACACACATCTCATTGATAATCTCCACTGCACGGGCAGGTTGCAGCGATATATCGAGAGCGCGAGCAAGACCATTACCCGACCCTGCGGGAATGATGCCAAGCGCCGTGTTGCTGCCTACAAGAGCCGAAGCCACACTATTCACTGTGCCATCGCCACCAACTGCCACAACTACATCAGCTTTGTTGCAAAGCGAGCGCGCTAATTCACGAGCACTAACATCTGGCTTTAGCTTTATCAGTTCTAAATCAATAAGTTCTGCATTAGTATTAGCCTTAATTATTTTGGTTATACTGCTCTCTCTGCCTATACCAGAACGAGGGTTAATTATGTATGCTATTCTCTTTTTCATAATTCAAAAACAAGCTGGCTGTATCATTCTTTTTGTAGCATTTCTATAAGCAACATTGCTGCATAATTAGCAGCTTCGGTCATCACCGTGTATCTATCACCTTCGACATGTATGATGCGTGTCGTAACTTTATCATTGAGAAGCGCTGCAATCCATACAGTTCCTTGCTTTACAGCACCTTGATCTCCAGGACCTGCTACGCCTGTTGTAGCTATTGCACATTGCGTATGCATAACCTTAGCTACCCCTTGAGCCATAGACTTGGCTACTTCACTGCTGACTACTCCATATTTGCTTATAACATCGGCTGGCACACCAAGTATTTGTGTTTTTATGCGAGCATCATAGGCCACTACACCTCCACGGAAATAGTTCGAAGAGCCTGGCGTAGAGGCAATCAGTGCCGACACATTGCCAGCCGTGCAACTTTCGGCGGTTGACACTGTCAGTTGCTTGGCGAGAAGTAGATCGTGAAGTTGATGACTCGTTTCGATTTTGTCCATTTTATGAATATGTATTATCAGATACTTCCGTTTAGTCTCATTTGCAGCTGTTTACCTCCACGTAAGTATGTCATAAGTAGCACAACGGAGAGTATCATTATAGTTACACGTATACATAGGAAGAGGAACGAATCGTAGCTACACGACACATCGTAGATGCCATGAAGCAATGCAGGCACGAAGACTGCGAGTGCGAGCAACGATTTTTTATACGTAGGATAGAGCAACGCAAACGACACAAAATAGCCCGCTATGGCTGCCCAAATGGCGTGAATGAATGGAAGTGACGTCAAGCGCGAAATGTTTGCCATGAACGACGACACGTAGTCGAGTTGCGCGTTGATGGTGAGCTGATATTGCACGCCTTCGTATACACCAAAGGCAATGCCAGACATCAATCCGTAGTACACAAACGTCTGTGGCACAAGTGGTTCACGAGCGCGCAACATAAGTATGATTAGTGGCGATGCCTTCACAAGTTCCTCCGTAAATCCGACGCCAAGAATGTAGTAGATTAGGCGTTCGGTGAGCGTTCCTTCGGAGTCGAACCAATAGAAGGGGTTGAGACCAACGAAGCCAATGAGCGTCCAACCAATGAATACGAAAATCTGGGTACCGAAAAATATAGTGAGCGTCACTCGCACCGACACTTGACGCGTTTTGAACAAATAGTAGAAAAATAATCCCCAAATAACTGAAAAATAGAGTGCTATGCCGTAGAATGCTGCATAGTCGCCAAAGATTGAGAATACGCCCAAAACCATAGGCAACAAACCTATGCATACTATAAGCATCAGGTTCTGATTGCTACTCCACACCTCGCGGCGCATAACATTTTCTGGGAAAATGAAATTAGAGCCGATATGCGCCAACTGTTGCCCAAGCGAGCCTATAGCGCGCACCTTCACTCGGCGACGATGTGCCTTCAACACATCGTCGACAATTAGACCTTTGTACACATTGGCATCATCGGTTATTTTGTCACACTTGAGTATGTTGCCGCGCTCCACTTTTTCTATCAGATTATCAAGCGTATACGGGCCAAATGTTGTGTTATTTCTAATTATGTAGTACATCTGAGAAATCTTGCATAGATATAAGCCACTAAGTTAACCAAAGAGCACACAGTATATAGCAGAAAATACGACTTATATAGTTTTTTATCATGAATATGAATTGTCGAATAAAGCAAAGCAAACAAACTAATTACTTATAGTTCACCACATTAGCAGTTTGGCGGTCTAATGAAATGAATCTTATACTATTTGTATAAATAGCATTCAATTTGGTGATACATATTTCGTATTTATTACATTCGCACGAAATCAATTTTACATACATATATATGAAGTTTCTAACTACAATACTACTATTCTTACTAATAGTAACAAATGCTGTTGCAGCTGATTTTGTTTGGTATAACGGCACCAAAGCGGTGGATTATCAACTGATGACCAAGACTTCGCCTGTTGTAGAAATTGCGTTGGATATGTTTTCGAGCGACATAGAAGCGGTGACAGGCAAACGCGCCACTCAGTCCAAACGCAATGCCACAATTCGTATCTGGCAAATGGACAAAATGTCGGCGGCAGAACAAAAAAAACTGCAACTTAGTCACGACGTATTGAACTCGTTCGATGCATTCTACATACGTATAAACAACAATGCCATAGAGATTTACGGCAACAATGGACGCGGTGTAGCATACGGCATTTTGGAACTCTCGCGCATGGCTGGTGTCTCGCCTTGGATTTGGTGGGGCGATGCCGAGCCTGAGCATAAAGACAGCCTCACGCTTTCCGCTGATTTTCAGACGTTTCAAGCGCCATCGGTGAAGTATCGCGGCATATTTATAAACGACGAAGATTGGAGTTCGCGCGTGTGGTCCGAGAAGAATATCGAACATGGCACCGCCTTTGGTCCTACCACCTATAAGCTTTATTATAAGCTACTTCTGCGACTGCGCGCCAACACACTTTGGCCTGCTATGCACCCAGGAACAGTGGCATTTTTCGCCTACGAAGGCAATAGAGCTGCAGCCGACAGTTTTAGTATAGTTATAGGAACATCGCACTGCGAACCGATGCTCCGCAACAACGTTGGCGAATGGGATTTCAAGCAGCGCGGCGACTTCAACTACATAAGCAACCAAGCATCAGTTGATAACTATTGGCGCGAACGTGTAGTAGAGACTCGCAACGGCGAATACATATATACACTTGGTATGCGTGGCATTCACGACGATTCTATGGAAGGCGTAAATACGCTCGACGAGAAGACTGCAGCGCTTCAAAAAGTAATTGACAATCAGCGTAATATACTCAGTAAAGAGGTGACAAAAAATGTTGAGCGATTGCCGCAGATTTTTGTGCCATACAAAGAGGTTTTGCTGATTATGGAAAATGGGCTGAAAGTGCCTGAAGATGTTACACTTATGTGGTGCGACGATAATTACGGCTACTTAACTCGCCTCAGCAACGACGAGCAACGCAAACGCAGCGGCGAATCGGGCGTATATTATCACCTTAGCTACTGGGGCCGACCACACGACTACCTTTGGCTCACCACCACTCAGCCTGGCTTGCTCTACCACGAGATGCGCACCGCCTACGACCACGGCGCTAAACGCATTTGGATTGTAAACGTTCACGATGTTCGTGCTGCGGCCTATCAGATGGAACTTTTCCTTGATATGGCGTGGAATGTGAACTGTGTAAACGAGAAAACACTCTCGACGCACATGCAAAATTGGTATACACGAGAATTTGGCAGTCAAAATGCTAAAGATATTGTTCCAATCATGCGTGAATACTACCGCCTAACGGCAATTCGCAAACCAGAATTTATGGGATGGAATCAAGTGGAACTTAGTAAAACAACATTTGATAGAGGACTCTCACCTGTGCGCAATACTGAATTTACTGATGCTTTTGGTGGCGAAACAGAACGATACATTGCTGAATACAAGGCAATTGCCGATGAAGCATTTCGTATTGCTAAAAACACTGATAATAATAACTACGATAAATTCTTCGCATTCGTAAAATACCCTATAAATAGCGCAGCGTTGATGGCCGAAAAGATGCTCTATGCTCAGAAAGCTCGGCAGACTGAGGGCGAAGAAAGGGATTACTATTCCACTAAAAGCCTTGCTGCTTACAATCACATTCAATTTTTAACCACACACTACAACGAAGGACTATCTGGCGGCAAATGGAACGGCTTGATGTGCAGTGCACCTCGCGACTTGTTCACCTTCTACCCTCCTCTATTGCCTTCGCTTCAAGTGAATTACAATTACAATAATGGCGATACAGCTTTCGGCAAACCGACCGAAAATTTCATCGCTCGTAATGCATCTTCATTCAACGCATCGCAAGGCGGGATTTGCACTATAGATATGCTCGGTCATAGCATGTCGGCTGTTGCGGTAGACAAAAACGGTCATATAGATTTCGACTTCGAGACTGACAATAGTTACGAAAATGCACAATTATACGTAGCCGTCATACCTACGCAGCCAAACGACACGGGCGACATTCGTTTCTCCGTCGCCATCGACAATGGCGAGGAGCATATCATATCCATAAAAGAGCCATTCCGTTCAGAACGCTGGAAGACTAACGTTCTCCGTGGTCAAGCTCTCCGCACTATCGACGTAAACATTCCTGCTGGAAAACACAAACTTACCTTGCGCGCCTTGGACGACCACATAATTTTCGACCAATGGATGCTCGACGAGAAACGTGGTCGTAAGTTCTACGTAATACCAGTAAACAATTGATTTTGTTATAGATACAAAAAAAGATGGTAGCAAGAATTAGCTTGTTACCATCTTTTTTTATGTCATTTAGCCTACCTAACACATATGAAATACAGCATGTGTCGCAACTCTATATTACAACTCCAATCCCCAAAAACTATCACTACTTCGAAAATCGACCATAGTAATATGAGGGAAAAGGCTAAGAGCAAACTTCTTTATTGTTGAGAAATTCTCACTTGCAACTGTAGGGTTGTCGTCTGGAAAGCGATTATAGACTATCACTCGTAGATCGGCATCGTGGTTTTTACAAGCCTCAATACTCATAAAAGCCTGATTGATGCCACCAAATCTTGATGTAACGACCAAGATTAGAGGTAGACGTCGCGAAGCTACATAATCCACGGTGAGATACTCATCGTTGAGAGGCACCATAAGACCGCCTACACCTTCGACGAGCACCATGTGATAGCGAGAGAGCAGAAAACGTGTATCTCTATCAATTTTATCTACATCAACTTTTTTGCCTTCGAGTTTAGCTGCAAGTTGGGGCGTAGCTGCTGTTTTGAATAGATACGAGCATGTGCGTCCCTCTTTGTCTTCGGGCAATAAGCCTGTACCCATAGCACGTCGGTGTTCGATAAGATCGTCGGCAACTACCTCGCAACCCGTTTGAATAGGTTTTTGCGTAATCACCGACACACCTCTATGATGTATATACGAAGCTAAGTTGCTGGTTACGTATGTTTTACCGCAATTGGTATCTACTCCACTTATGAAATAGGCTCCGAAAGAGTGTTCCATAAGCCGTTAATCTTCAGGAGTTTGATAAGGGTCTATATATTCAGCAGTGTTGCCAGTAAGCTCCTCATACTTAGCCGAAACGGTTTTGTATTTTTCCTCAGCGGCTTTTACAGCAGCAGCGGTGGGCTTTTTCTGCGATTTTCCTTTAGCGATGTTGGCTTCACCCTTAGCTATATTCTTTTCCGCAGTGGCAATTTTTTTATCAATCGCTTTCATTTCGGCAGCCGAACGTTTGTCGAGAGCCTTAATGTCGTTTTGCGCTTGCTTCACAATGTCGGCATCTTTCTCTTTCAAGTAGCTATTATATCCTTTGCGTTCTTCTGCAAACTCTTTCGATTTGGTTTTGCGTTCGTCTTGAAGTTCCTGAATGGCAGCTTTGTTCTCTTCTATCATTCTGCTACCAACTTCAATTAGCGAGTCGGCTACGTATGCTTTGTGGTTTGCTGCTTCAAATTTCTTTTTAGCAGCTTCGTATGTTTGAGTAGCTTTTTCTTTAGCAATCTCTTCTTTGCTTTGCGCTTCTTGGGCAGCAGCTGATGTTCCTATAGCCAAAGCTGCCAATAAAATCAGATGTTTCATACTTATGAAGGTTTTTATGTTTCTATTTCGAATGTAATCTATTGAATATGACCGCCAAATGAGCATACAACGGAGTGTTTTGAACAACTACATTGTTTGGTGCTTTTATACGTACAGCGGTAAAATTCCAAATGGCATCAATACCACCGTTGACCATAATGTCGGCTGTGGCTTGTGCCTGCTCCATAGGTACAGTAATTATGCCAATCCGTACGTTAGGCTTCTTCACTCGTTCAAAATCGTCGACATGGTAGATTTTTGTACCTCCTATATTCAGGCCTACTTTGTCGGGGTTGACATCGAAAGCAGCCTCTATACTAAAACCAAATTGAGCTAAACCATGGTCGAGAAGAAGTGCCGTGCCAAGACTACCAGCTCCGAAGAGGTAGCCACAATCCATTGTATTGAAGCGTAGAAATGTTTCAAGTACTTCAATAAGCGATTCTACTTCGTAGCCAACTCGGGTTTTCCCCATAATCTTGGTATACGACAAGTCTTTGGTCACTTGAGTAGGATCGATGCCCATATTATGGGCAATTTGTGTACTACTTACATATTTCAATCCTTCGCCTTTGGCCAATTTCAAGAAAGTTAGATAACATGGCATTCTTCGCAAAGCAGGCTCAGGCACAAGATTTTTGTTTATATCTTTATTATTTACACTATTGGGCATTTCCATTGCTAATATTCATAAAACAAATATACCTATGCTTACAAAACAAGCGAACGCTATTTTGGTAAATAGCTACAAAAAAACGCCTTGAATAGTCATTATTCAAGGCGCTTTCATATTTATGTAGATATGTTCTATTTTACATTCTGCATGTCTTTATTACGTATTTCAACGCGTTTCACCTTGCCACTGATGGTTTTAGGCAATTCATCTACAAATTCAATTATTCGTGGATATTTATAAGGAGCTGTAACAGTCTTTACGTATTCCTGTATCTCCTTTACGAGAGTATCGTCGGCTTTAGCTTTGTATTCATTGGTTAGCACTATAGTTGCTTTCACAGCTTGACCTCGGATTTCGTCAGGAACGCCAGTAACTGCACATTCGAGCACTGCAGGATGCGTCATCAGGGCACTCTCTACTTCAAAAGGACCTATGCGATAACCGCTACTCTTTATAACATCGTCTTTGCGACCAACAAACCAGAAATAGCCATCTTCATCACATGTAGCAATATCGCCTGTGTGATAGTAATTGTCTACAATGGTCTCTTTAGTGAGCGCCTCGTTGCGGTAGTAGCATTTGAAAAGTCCGAGCACCTTTTTGCCATGCGTATTTATAACTATTTCGCCTTGCTCTCCCGCTTTGGCTATAGTGCCATCGGGTTTCATGAGTGTTATGTCGTATTGTGGACCGACAACACCCATTGAACCAGGCTTGGGCTCTATCCATGGATAAGTAGCTATAGTAAGCGTAGTTTCCGTCTGTCCAAATCCCTCCATCATCTTTATGCCAGTCAAACGATACCACTCTTCATAGACGGCCGGATTGAGAGCTTCGCCTGCAATGGTGCAATATTTAAGCGAACTGATGTCGTAGCATGCGATGTTGGAGCGCAACATATAGCGGAATACGGTGGGAGGTGCACAAAACGAAGTTATTTTATACTTCTCAATCATCTTGAGTACATCTTCGGCATGAAAACGATCGTAGTGATATACAAATACATTAGCACCTGCTATCCACTGACCATATAATTTACCCCACACAGCTTTTCCCCAACCTGTGTCGGCAAGCGTGAGGTGAAGCGATTCTTTATTTAGGTTGTGCCAATAACATCCTGTTACGATGTGAGCAAGAGGATAGGTGAAATCGTGTGCAACCATCTTTGGTTCGCCCGTAGTGCCAGAAGTAAAATACATAAGCGAAATATCATCGTTAGTATTTACAAAAGCTGGACGTACAAAAGGCTTTGCATTCTTAATGCCTGCTTGATAATCGTCGAAGCCGTCAGGCACGATAGGACCTGTAGAGACAACATGCTGAACAGAAGGCGACAACGCCAAAGCACCCTTTACGTGTTCGAGGACTGGTTCATCACCACAAGCCACAATCATTTTTATTGATGCAGCATTGGTGCGGTAGACAATGTCATTTTCGGTTAGCAAATGAGTGGCAGGAATGGTTACTGCTCCCAACTTATGCAATGCTATTATGGAGAACCAAAATTCTACGTTGCGTTTAAGTATGAGCATAACCATATCGCCTTTGCCAATGCCAAGCGAAGCAAAATATGATGCTGTTTTATCGGAATATTCTTTTATATCAGCGAAGGTATATTGACGCATATTACCATTGTCGTCGGTCCAAAGAAGAGCTTTACGCTCGGGTTCTATAGCAGCCCATTCATCGACAATGTCATATCCAAAATTGAAATTTTCGGGCACATTTACCCTAAAATTGCGCATAAAATCATCGTGAGATGTAAATGCGACTTGCTTTACATATTTTTCAAGCATAATTCACTATAAAAATCCAGCCGAAGTCATTATATCCCTTCTCGACATCGGCATTTACTGAGTCGGTGGCAAAAGTACTTATATAAATTCAAATACTCCTACATAGAAGTGTTTTTTATAGTTAAACGTTGCTATTGTTTCTGTTGTATACTCCCCTATACTAAGCCATGTGATATAGTTGACTTATTCTTATAATAGACCTCAACAGCTCGTTTCTTTCCCTCTATTTGGAATATTAGGAATTCTGCTGTTTCGTATTTCTCTTCGGTTTGCTATATATTATTACTTATATACTAGCTGATTAGTATTCGCAAGATTACAATCTCCCAGATTGTTAGATAATAGAATCTTCAACAAATTCCCAATAGCCATTTCTTTTACCATTCACTCTACGTAGAATGTTCTTCTCTTGCAACGCTATGGTAATTGTTTTGACGGTTCGCTCTGACTTCCCAATTTCAGCAGCAATCTCTTTTTGGGTAGCAGATGGATTCTTTTGCACTATGCGAAGTAGAGCGACTTCTTCCAAAGTGCAATTTTTGCACTTTGGGGGTAGTTCTTCGCCAGCTTTTGCACTTTGAACTTCGTGATTTGCACTTTGGGATTTGGTTTCGTTCTCAACTTTGTTCCAATCAACGTGCATAATCCTGTTTCTAAGGTCATGTTCCTCTCCAAGCAACATACTGCGAAAGAATCTCTCCAAATACCCATTCGTTCTTCGTAATACTATAGTCACGAATGCGTCCTGCTATCTTGTAAATGCCATCAAACAAGCGACGATGTATAGAAATCAACTGAACATGAGTAAATGAGAACGTCTTTTCCCCTATCAACTCCGTGATACGTGCAGCCACCTTGTCTGCCTCTTCCGTTCGGTCATTCTCGACAACCTTCCGTCCAGATGCATATTTGTAATATAAGTCAATAAGTTGCTTTGCTTCACTGATGCTGATGTCACCCTCGATATACCGTTTGGAAGTATCAAGCAGATATTCAGAAGTCTGAAGTCTATCAACCTGTTGAAGCCCAATAGCAACCTTCCAAGCTTCGCTACGCTCACGCTTCTGCGGTTCGTCTTGGCGAATGTATTCATTCAATCCAAGAATCGTATATTTCTGTTCGTCGCTCATATGTCGTTATTATTAAATCATTGTTAGCACCTACTTATATGATTCTCGTAATTCCTTGTCACCAACACCAAACTCTCTTAACTGCCCGAACGGAGATTGTAGTTCTGGGATATTGTTTGATTTCTCTTTTATATCTACAAAACTTTTGTAAATTTCAAAGAATAATCTTATCATAGAAGAAGTCGTAGTTGCGAGTAACATTCGACTCTTTGATATATTGCTCCTTGGGCTTATACAGCAAAGCATCAAAAGCCTGCATGTCTTTCTTGATCGGTTTTAGCTTTACCTTTCGTTCATCCTCTTGATACTCATCTACCAAATAACGCTTGAAGATTTTCTCTACAAGTTTAGCATCTGTAGCTTCAATCAGTCCTTCCTTCTTAGCGATTTACCATCGCAATGAGCAATAACGAAACTGTAGTAATTCGCTGTTGACCATCAATGATGAACCTATCTTCTGTTCCTGACTGGATACTTGACACAATACTACCAAAGAAGTGACTCCTACGGTCACTATTATGCAGTTTCATCAAGTCTTGAAACAACTGTTCGCAGTTCTCTTCTTTCCAATCGTAGTTTCGCTGGTAAAGAGGAATGATGAAGCGTTTGTCTGACCCATCAAAGAACTTTATCAATGGTTGTGCATCACCTTTCATATGCTCCTATCAATTATAATTCAAATTCTACTAAAAGTTTATTTAGAACAGAAGAAAAACTATCATACCATTCTTATTTAAATGATTCTTTTGAATAATTATTTTCTATGTATGTTTTGATTGAACTTGCAATATTTGTTTTGAAATTTCTGAAATCTTTGTGGCTATGCTTTGAATCCAACTTTTCTTTTGAAACGATATGTTCGTATGCCTTCTCAGAAAAGAAATCCTCAACCATAATAGTATCGTTTCCTGTCGGTTTGTTACTTGTGTCTAAGGGCTCATTATAGTCTAATTGGTAAAATAGACATTTCACCTTACCGTCAACAATTTTTTTTATTGACTTCCAGCCATCATAACCACCTTCATCAAAGTCAAATAAATAAATGAGGTGGTCTATCTTTTGCATTTTATTTTTTAGCACAAGTTCGTATAGAGCCTTCGCATTTCCTGCACTATTACCAGGCAAAATTGCAATTTGCGAGAGTTTCTTATATTTATCATCTTTTTTTGAAAAAATAGATATTGCTTTTTCCAAATAACGCTTATCATTTGGACCTTCAACAACCAATAGATTCTTTGCCCCCAAAATATATGAACTATCAAAAAAATCTACTTCATTGTCGGTGAGTTCTGCAAGGCGTTTCAACGGCTCTGTACTCTCAATCTTGCCATTATGCATATAGAAAATATTATTCTCGTCAAAACCATCCCAACGCTTATTGAGGAACATTGGCGAATGTGTGGTCATGATTGTCTGCCCTTTAAACTCTGAGATAAGTTTGAGGAGATCTTTCTTCATTGCAATATGAGTATGAGCATCTGGCTCGTCAAGGAGAATAAGTGAGTTTTCGTCACCTAGCACCTTTATGATGCTTTCAATGAGGATAAGCTTCTTTTCTCCTTCGCTTAGATTGTCAAAATCAATCTTGACACCTTCAACATTAACTGAAACTTTAATTTCATTTATTAGTTTATCGATCTTGTTTCGATCGTTTTTCTTGGGTTGTGATAACAAATAAAGGAAATTGAAGATATATTTAGACTTTTCACTTTCTAAAACCTGTTTGCCCTCAACAAAAATATCTGTTGTTGCAATAGTATTAAGGTTTATTCCTATAAGACCTTCATGTGTGATACGGTTAAACCAGCTCAATGCTGTATGTGTTTGGAACGCTTCTTTTTTTGCGTCATCAATAGCAAATTCAAGCTCAACGTCTATAGGAGTGCTAATATTTAGAGTCTTTTTCAAGAAGCTCTTCACTTCTGGATTATTAGAGCAAACGAGTGAAATCAAGGCAATTTTCCAGCAATATTTGTTGACATAAAGAAACCTTGGAGAAGAGTATGATCGCTTTACTGCCTCATTAAAATAATCCATATGATAATTCTCAAAAGCAGTATGCCACAATCTTAGGTCTTCTCCACTATAACAAGCAATTACAGATGAAGGGAGTTCAAGTTCTTTTGCTTTGCACTTTTTCCCATCTTTCTTAGCTTGTCCCTTTTTTCGTGCATATATATGCCCATTCGACTCATACTCAATTTCATAATCGAAAGGAATTCCTGAGCCGTTCTTATTGACTATTCCATCAAAAACTATACTTATAGCTTCAAGCAAATTGCTTTTACCTGAACCATTAAGACCTATCAGAGCAATATACGCATTGCTTTTCACAAAGTTATAAGTACCAGAAAGATTCTTGTACTTTTTTATATATAAACTCTTTAGCTTCATACCTAATCAAAAATTTTATGTTCAAACGACGAAATAGCCTTTCTCTCCAATACCGTTATTTCCTTCTCATCCCGCTTCGCTTCCAAGTACATTTTATCAAGTGATGAAACAATTTCATCTTGTACTTTAATCGGTGGTACCACAATCGGAATTTTACAAATCTTGTCTTGGTTTACTATTGGAAGGGTAGTTTTAGACTGATCTGCTGTTGTTATATCTCGATTATAAAGTAAATAGTAATATACATACTCAGGATTGATCTTGCTACTATCTATAGTAAAACCTGTAATTTGTTGATTAGAAGAAACCATCTCATCTTTTACGATTCCGACTTTGCCTACAGTTGAGCCAATACCAACGAATAGGATGTCTCCTTTATGATAAACCCTGGCCTTCTTGTCATCAATAGCAATATCAGTGATTGTTCTTGACGAATGCTCCAAATATTTATTGTTACCCAAATCTGCTGGTGTAAAGAACTTTACATCACCATCAAAATATTCAGGATGCGAGGTCGGAGGTGTAGTCCCTGTTGAAATATGTATAATAAACTTTCCTAAGTTGTAGATTTGATATTTACTTTCTATTGCGTAAGTATCTGCAAGAGCATCCCATCTACTACCAGTATCTGTCAAATGAATGAATTGCAAAAGCGATTCCGATTTTGGGGACACTTTTTGTTTGATCCCAAGTATGTTGCAAATTAACTTTTGAGAATCAAATGCTAAAGATTCGATTTTATATTGCTTTCGTATAGCTGATTCTATATGTCTATTATAATCATCCAAAATCAATTTCTGCTCCTCAATACTTGGCAGAGGAATCTGCTGATTGAGGAAAGCTTCTTCTTGAAGATAATGTCTATTTGTTGTTCCGTTACTACTTTTTTCTGCAAAATCCAGAAACTGTTGAGTTTTTGTTACTAATGTCAAAAACTGAGGATTAATTCTTTCATAATCTACATCGTATGTCCAGAAATTACCTGTAATAATCGCACCTTCTGCTATTGCAGGAACGACACCATAAGCTCCATTGCGAGCGTCGATTTTCGAAAGAAGAAATTGACCTTCATGTATAACGAATTGCTTTTTTGTACCAATCAATTTTCCATCCTTCTCATCTCTAATAGTGATGTTACCGCCTTTTGTGCTTACTGTTACACGTTTATATATCCTAAAATCCGCAACTATCATCCAATACACGATTAAGGGTAGATTTATGAGTCGTTAGTAGCAGCTTTCAGTAA